>NZ_JAOQNK010000001.1:3775065-5033420 GCF_025961315.1 Sphingobacterium kitahiroshimense
ATCCATCATTACCGATATTCTGTGTCAATGAATTTCGCGGATAGAGCACTAATCCGTTGTTTTTAAAAACAGATGCATACCAGCGGATAGCCCAAGAGTTGATTTTTCCAGCTTTAAATTCTTTCACCTGCTTCCAAAAATTCTCTTTGCCCTCTATACTAAATTGGTGAATTTGCTCAGCAGTAAAATCATCTGTTAAGGTATTAATATCGCTATTGAAACGATTCCAAGCGCGATCCCATGTTGCCCAGCCCCAACTATTTGCTACTCTAAAGAAAAACGTTTCAGGTAGAGTTTCAATATCTTTTACGGGATAACCATAGCCAGATATCTGCATGACCTGATCTTGATGTCGGTAAAGTTCTAGAGCATCATTAAAGTATTGCAAAGCAAATGGGGAAGTTACTAAATCATCTTCTAGAACGATCACTTGACCATATTGTTTTACAATTTTAGTTACACCGTCGATGACATTTGCTGCTAATCCGCAATTTGACTCCCTTAAAGTAAGAGTTACAGCTTTAAATCTCCAATTTCTACTGATAATTTCCCGTACTTGTTCTACTGCAGCCTTTGATTGCTCATTTTTAGCAGCATCCGCGTAAATAAATAATTCAGACTCGGAAGCCAGATTATTATTTTCCAGTGCCTTTAACGTACGTAAAGTGTGATCTGGTCGATTGTAAACGAATAAGATAATGGGAGCTTTTGACATTATGGTTATATTCCTAAGCAGTTATTTTCTTTGTAAAATAGAGATGTCGCTTTTCTATGTATTGCACCGATTGCTATTCCTGAAAAAGGGATATGTTTAAATCCTTGTTGTAAAAGAAAGTCAATAGCAGGTTGGTAGTGTGCCCTTTCTGAATCGTCCAATATCAATACACCGCCAGTGCTCAATTTTTCAATGGCACTTTTACAGCAGGCAACGCGCTTTCTGCCATCAACAATAACAATATCAAAAAGCTGGTCTTCCTGATTTATTGCGTTGATATAGTCGTCATTTTCTAAAGAAATGTTCTTAATATCGACATTGGCAGGCATTTGATTTTTGATACGTTCAAACCAATTTTTATCATGTTCTACAGCAGTTACTTTTTTGACATGTTTTGCATAGAATAAGGTTGAATTGCCTGCTCCGTATTCAAAAAGTAATAAATCTTTATTTAAGCGACCATCAATAAAATCTAAAAAGGAGTAAGTGAGCCAAGGGATTGGATTTCCATTCGGATCTAATGATTCTTTGTTTAAATAGGAGTTGATCCAGCCTGTCTGAACGAAATATCCCTTAAAGGCCAAGGATAATAACCCCTTAATTAATTTGCTATTGAATAATGATTGGTAGCTACCTGTTTTTTCCATTTTTTAGATTTTATTAGTGGAAATAAACTTAACGATTTATTTTCGAAAATCTTTCTTTTATCGTAGATAAAAGCCCCAACAGGAAGAGGGATTTTATCATTAAAATAGCATTCGGACGAGTCCTTTTAATGAAAAGAAGGAAAAAAGTCGAAGCAAAATAGGCGATCAGGGTTGCATAAGCAGCTCCAATAATTCCAAATTTTGGTATGAAGAAATAATTCAGCACGACATTAACAATTGCACCAAAAGCTGTTCGGTATAAGGTGATCTTTGTAAGTCCCTCAGCAATGAGATATTGTGCACTCGCTGTTCCTAAGAAAGTAAATACACCTGCCCAAATATGCACTTGAAGCGTATGCAGTCCTGGTGCATATTCTGGCTTATAATATTTAAAAATAAAAGGGGCGAGAAATGTAACAACCAAAGCAACAGATACGCTAACAAAAACCATAAGCTCATATAAGTTTCCTAGTCTTTTTTGATATAACTCAGGACTCCCTTTTCGGGCATTCATTATGGCGGGAAATAATGATGTGGAAATAGCAACAGGTATAAAATACCAACTTTCGCTAAAATTTACCACAACCGTATAAACTCCTAATGCTGATTTACCCAATATCGCGTCGATCATCAATTGGTCGATCTTCATGTAAAAGGTAATAAACAAAGAAGAGAAGGCTAATGGCCAGCCTTGTTTGATCAATTCTTTAGCGGTAGTGGCATCATATTTCCATTTGGAAATATGATGCCCCAGTTTACGGTAGAGTGCTAAATATCCGATTTGTAAAATAAGAACATCAATAACTAAAGTCCAGATGAAAGCATCTAATGGGGCTTTTAACAGAATTAATATCAGTTTTATAGCAGCAGAAAGAATGTTTCCTCCTACCTGTACGATCATAATCATCTTACCCTTCACCTTCGCTTGAAAGAAGCTATCGATGATCTGAACGGCCTGTATGATGCATATAAAGGAGACAAGTACAATCTGTTTAAAAGTAGCAGCTGGGGCTTCTGGTGCGTACTGAGCGATGAAAAAGTAAGTGATGTAAATAAGCGGCAAGACGAGTAAACCCGTTATGATACGAATGCGTAATGCCGAACCTAAAAGCTCATTTTCCTTTTCAGGATGCTGAATGATTTGTCGGGTGATGAGGCCATCGGTACCCATTGTGGAAATGCCTGTAAAGAAAGCAAGCAAAACTAATGGATAACTGTAAGTACCGAAATTTGCACTCCCTAAGTAGGAAGGTAATGCAACAGTTGTGACCAACATCTTGATAAACAGGGATCCTACACGGGCCATTAAAAGCCAACCCGTGTTTTTGAAATATTTTTCGAATGCCTCTGGATTAAATCCTGGTAATGCCGGTATTTTCATTATGATGCAAACCTACTGATTTTTTAGAGGTTTGCATGAGAATCCCACCGTATTATTACAATACATTAATCGTCTTGGAGAATTCGATTAAGCTCGGGTGTGTTGGATTAAGGTCTGTTACAAGGTAATTGACATCATGAATTGGAACAACTTTCATCTTCTGCACTGAGTTTAATTTTTCGGCAATGCTTAAGATAACTAGTTTGCTTGAACATTTAATCATGGCCTTTTTAATTTGGACAACTTCCCAATCAGAATCTGTAACGCCATCTTGAGTGGAAAGACTGTTTGTCCCTAATAAACAAAGATCTACTTTGATATCAGAGAGCTCATTAGTTACTTGAGATCCCGATACGATATTTGTATTCCTGGAAAGTTTTCCACCAATTAAAATAACTTCTAAATTTGGTTTTTCAGCTAATTCTAATGCAACAAGGGGGCTGATCGTAAATATGGTACATTGTAGACTGTCAGGTACTAGTCGAGCAAGTTCAATCATCGTTGTACCTCCGCCAGCAAGAATGGTCATGCCATTTTGAAGTAAAGTAATTGCTTTTTTAGCGATTTCCTTTTTAGCTTCTTTCGCATAAACATTTCCATCTTGAAAAGGAAATTGAAAAGATTTGGATAAGGCTCCACCGTAAACCTTTAGTACTTTGCCATTTTCCGCTAATTCATTTAAATCACGACGTATCGTGTCTTCAGAAACATTGAGCTGAATGCTTAAATCTGAAGATAATACTTTATTGTGCAGATTTATTTGGTGTATAATAAAAGCTTGTCTTTCCTCTTTTAACATGACAGATAGTTTATATAGTCGAAATAATTTATATACAAATGTAATTAAATGAAGGTATAAAAAATAAAAGTATTTTAACCGTTATCTTTATTTTTTATCTGCGTTAATCGCGGTTTAAAACCAGTCGGTTTGCTAGCAGGTTCAATGGGATCCTCTTTAACAGTTTGATCCTTTTGCTCTTCTGTTTTATGTTCCGTATTTATCGGTTCTGCTGTAGTAGCTTGTTTTGTTAGTCCTGCTTTAAATCTAGGTTTAAATCCAGCAGGTTTGTTTGCTGCTTCAGAAGGCGTTTTCTGTTGGTCCGTTTTATCAAGCTGTGCATCTACTTTTTGTTCCGCATCTGTAGGTTCTGCTGCAGTCGCCGGTTTTGTTACTCCAGCCTTAAATCTAGGTTTAAATCCAGCAGGCTTTTTTGCTGTTTCAGCAGGCGTGTTCTGTTGATCCGTTTGATCAAGCTGTGCATCTACTTTTTGTTCCGCATCTGCCGGTTCTACTGTAGTCGCCGGTTTTATTACTCCAGCCTTAAATCTGGGTTTAAATCCGGCAGGTTTGTTTGCTGTTTCAGCAGGCGTGTTCTGTTGATCCGTTTGATCAAGCTGTGCATCTACTTTTTGTTCCGCATCTGCCGGTTTCACTGTAGTCGCCGGTTTTGTTACTCCGGCCTTAAATCTGGGTTTAAATCCGGCAGGTTTGTTTGCCGTTTCAGCAGGCGTGTTCTGTTGATCCGTTTGATCAAGCTGTGCATCTACTTTTTGTTCCGTATCTGTCGGTTCTACTACAGTCACCGGTTTTGTTACACCGGCCTTAAATCTGGGTTTAAATCCAGCAGGTTTAGTCGTAATATCTGCTGGAAGATCAACTTGTTCTTTTTTATCGTCGGTGTTTTCTGTGCCGGCAGCGGGCTCGGGTACAGGTGACGATGTTACTCCTGCTTTAAATCTAGGTTTGAATCCGGCCGGTTTTGCTGTTACTTCTTGTGATATGGCAGCATTCTGCGTTTTTTCGACATCATCATTTTTCAATTCTGTTTCAGTAGCAGGAACTATGGCAGGTTTTACCATTGTTTTAAAGCGTGGTTTAAAACCTGTAGATGGAGTAGCCGTTTCAGCCGCAACAACTTGTTGTTCTTTTACAATTGGAGCAGGTTGTTGTATTTCTTTCTTGTCAACTATTACCTCCTCTAATCGATAACTTTTTCGGAGTCTATTGAACCAAAATTTCTTGGTATGGTCAAAACTTTTTGCACCCATGGCCACATAGTGCTTTTTAAATTCTTCATAAAGTGAGTTGTCCGCTTTTTTTAAAGCAGTTAAATCAATCTTTTTTTTAGCGAAAAATTCTTCAAAAGTCATCCTGAAAGTATTTAGTCTATTACAAATGTATACTATTTTATTAAGCTTTAATAGCTTGAGTGCTATTTTGAAATAATTTTGGGTATAAAAAAAGAGCGACAAGCGCTCTTTTTTTATGTTGTTAGAAAAATATTAAGCCATGTTGTGGTATACAGCTTGAACATCATCATCTTCTTCAATTTTGTCGATTAGTTTTAGTACATCTGCAGCATCCTCTTCCGAGATATCAGAATGTGATAATGCAATACGTTCTAGTTTTGCAGAAGAAACTGCTATACCTTTTTCCTCAAGTAGACGTTGCATATTTCCAAAATCTTCAAATGAAGTTTGGACAACAACTACATCATTTCCCTCTTCATCAGATTCGACGTACAATTCTTCGAGACCGCCGTCAATGAGTTCTAATTCTAATTCCTCTACATCCAGATCTTCTGTTGCAGGAAATCTAAAAAGAGATTTACGGTTGAAAATAAAGTCTAGAGATCCTGTTTTACCCAATGTTCCACCAGCTTTGGTGAAATAGCTGCGTATATTGGCTACAGTTCTATTCGTGTTGTCAGTTGCTGTTTCAATTAAGATAGGCACTCCGTGAGGGCCGTATCCTTCATATACATATTCTTCATAGCCTTTGGAATCTTTTTCAGAAGCTCTTTTGATAGCTGCTTCTACACGATCTTTAGGCATATTTACAGCTTTCGCATTGTTTATCGCTGTACGTAATCTAGAATTTGATTCTGGATGAGGACCGCCTTCCTTCACCGCAATTGCAATTTCTTTTCCTAAACGCGTAAATTGGATTGCCATTTTGGCCCAGCGTTTAAACTTACGTTCCTTTCTAAATTCGAAAGCTCTTCCCATGTTATATTTTGTTTGTTTTAAGATTCTCTATCATTTCGACAGTAAGCTTTGCTAAATCAAAAGCAGGCTTCCAGTTCCAATCTGCTCTTGCTGGAGAGTCCTCAATACTAGCTGGCCAAGAATCTGCAATGGCTTGTCTAGGATCATTCTCCGAGTAAGTGATTGTAAAATTAGGAAGAATTTTTTTAATTTCTTCAGCTAGTTCTTTTGGCGTAAAACTTACACCTGTTAAATTATAGCTTGAGCGAATCGTTAAACTTTCTTTTGGTGCATCCATCAACTGTAAAGTACCGCGGATAGCATCGTCCATATATAACATCGGTAGTGCTGTATCTTCAGATAAGAAACACTCATACGTTCCTTTCTTCAGTGCGTCATAGAAAATATGAACAGCATAATCTGTTGTACCTCCTCCTGGTTCAGCTTTCCATGATATAATACCCGGGTAGCGAATGCTACGGATATCTAATCCACGGTGTTCTTGATACCATTCAACTAGTCGTTCGCCGGCAAGTTTGCTGATTCCATAAATGGTATTTGGATCCATCACACAGTATTGGTCTGTATTCGTTTTAGGCGAATGAGGTCCAAATACTGCGATTGAGCTCGGCCAAAATATTTTTGACACCTTATATTCAACTGCAAGATCAAGCACATTGAGCAGACCGTTCATGTTAAGGTCCCAAGCTTTTTGTGGATATATTTCACCAGTCGCCGATAACATGGCCGCTAATAAATATACTTGTGTTGGTTTATATTTTTGGAAAAGGGATTCTATTGCACTTTTGTCAAGTACATTAAGGGTTTCAAAGATTTCCCCGTCCTTTAAATTTTGAGGTTCTCTAATGTCGGAAGTAACGACATTTTCAATACCAAATTTTTCTCTTAAAGCTGTAGCCAATTCAGTTCCGATTTGACCATTTGCACCGATTATAATAATGCTTTCTTTCATCGATGCAAATATAGTATTTTTATTATCCTAACCAATGCTTTGAAACCATTGAAATGACTGTCGAATATTCTTTTTTTAGTCTCATAAAGTCTTTACTGTCACGATATTCGGATCATTTGCTGTTTCGTTTTAGCTTTTTTTTGAGCTTTTTTTAGCTCTTTTTTTTAGTGTTTATTTTTCATTTATGACGCTTTTCTAGGAGAGCAATCGATTGCTTATTTTTGCATTGTGTAACGTGACATGTGTTGATTTATTTTATTATGAAAAGTTGTAATTTTAGAATAGTTCAGCGGGATATTATTTTAAGATATTTTATTAAAAATAGCATTAGGCTATTGATATTACTATTGATTAATCTATTTTTTTGCAATAATCATTAAATATTAGCCCTTAATTTCGTAAGTTTGAGAAATAAGAATGTTCTCATTTGTACATTCGTAATACATTTTATAACAAATTAAAGAAAAAGTAGCAAGATGAAAGTCGCAGTAGTCGGCGCAACAGGCCTTGTAGGTACTGAGATGTTAACAGTGTTAGCAGCGCGCAATTTCCCAGTTTCAGAATTAATTCCAGTAGCTTCAGAGCGTAGTAAGGGTAAGGAAATTGATTTTAAGGGAAAGAAGTATAAGGTGGTTACTCCATCTGAAGCTATTGCTTTAAAACCTGATGTTGCTTTGTTCTCTGCTGGTGGAGGTACTTCTTTAGAGTATGCGCCATTATTTGCCGCTGCTGGAATTACAGTTATTGACAATTCTTCTGCTTGGCGTATGGACCCGACCAAGAAATTGGTTGTTCCGGAAGTTAATGGAGATGTATTAACTGCTGAAGATAAAATTATAGCCAATCCAAACTGTTCAACCATACAGATGGTCGTTGCTTTAAAGCCGTTGCATGACAAGTATAAAATTAAGCGAGTTGTCGTTTCTACTTATCAGTCTGTGACTGGTACAGGGGTTAAAGCTGTCGAGCAATTGATGAATGAGCGTGCGGGTATTAAGGATGGCGAGAAAGCTTATGCTTACGAGATCGATTTAAATGTTATTCCTCAAATTGATGTATTCCAAGAAAATGGTTATACAAAAGAGGAAATGAAAATGATTTTGGAAACAAATAAGATTATGGGTGATGATTCCATTAAAGTGACTGCAACTACCGTTCGTATTCCAGTAATGGGTGGACACTCTGAATCATTAAATATTGAGTTTGAGCGTGATTTTGATTTAGCAGATGTTCGTGAAGCATTAGCCGCTCAAAGCGGTGTTATTGTCGTTGATGATCCAGCTAATTTGCAGTATCCGATGCCAAAAGATGCACACGGTAGAGATGAAGTATTTGTCGGCCGTATTCGTCGTGATGATTCACAAGCAAATACGTTAAATATGTGGGTAGTTGCAGATAATTTGCGTAAAGGTGCCGCAACTAATACCATTCAAATTGCAGAAACATTAAGAGAAAAGGGATTAATTTAATCTGATCTTCATATACGTAAAGAGCTATATCAACACATTGATATAGCTCTTTTTTGTTTTGGGACCTGCTCCACCATTGTATTTCCTCTTAATTGCACATCAACCACTTTAAAATAATCTTCTCTCTTTTACTCATTACAACTAAAGCCCCTTCTTATTTTCAACCTTTCTTGTACGATATTACTGCTTTATGTACATAAAAAGTGATTGGAGTCCACATCAAAAGCAATATTTCTTCACTTAGCGCTTGTGTTTCAAATGCTATTTTGTGGATTGATTTCTTGTAGGTCTACGCTAGGGACCTGCTAAGAACCAAATAGGGCCCAACTTATAGATGTGAGTAGGGTGTGAAAACTGTGTTCCCAAAGAGAAAGCACGATGTAATATGGACTTACCGTGGTTAAACTTATAACATGGTACAAATTTGGTCATAACCTGCTCCCTCGCTGTTCGGTTTTATTACCGTTAAACTTGCGCTAATTCTAGCTACTGTATTTGTCTTCTTATTCTTTAATTTACGGTACTGCTCTTAGAGTCTCTCGTCAATGAATAGGTTGTGACGTATCTGAGATGCGCTTCCGAATCAATCTTTTAAAATGTGGTAATAGAAAATATTAGTATAATATGTTAGACACTCCAATACTTGAATTAAATTCATAGGTTGGTTTACTTTTCATGCTTATTCTTTGGCGAATGCCTCCGTATCTCTGGAGCGTGAGAAATATCGATTTGGCTTCAGGATGAATAATCTAACCAACAGTAATTATTTCGCGGGAGATGGAGTTATTGTGGCGTAGATGCCTCGTAACCTTGTAACGAAAGTAGTCTTAAGTTGTAAAATAAAGCCGAATCAACGAAGTGCGATTAATGGTTCGCCTCACTTCTCGATGTTACCTTGCTTAGGAAAGCTTTTTTTAATAATAAAGCGGCTGTATTAGAATACAGCCGCTTTATTATTTAGTATTTTTCTTTAACTATTTTACTGGAACAAATTTCCAAGTATCGTAGTATTTGTTTGATCCGTTTTGACCAGTAGTGATATACCCTACATTGTCGATTCCAAATCCAACAGCATCTTGTCTAACTTGACCTTGGAAACCTTGGTTGTCAGCATTCCAAACATCAGTTGTTGGGTTATATTCCCAGATCGTGTTGATTGTCGTGTTTTTTCTACCACCTACTACATATGCTAGATTGTTCAATACAAAAGTAGATGCGCTTGAACGTGTTAAGTTGTATGTGTAAGAGTTATCACTACGATCTAAATCATTTAATGGAGTCCATTTGGTACCATCAAATTTAAAGAAATCTTCAGGGTATGAGCTATTGTCGATACCACCACCTACGTAAGCGACGTTATTGATCACAAAAGCAAATCCATATCTTCTGTTCGATTTTAATGGGCTTTCTACAGGAGTCCATGAATTATTTGTAGGATCGTATTTGTAGAATGATTTAACGTTAGTATTATTATCGTTCCCTTTAGAACCAGTACCTACATAACCGAAACCACCAATTGAAAAAGCAACTGCACCATAACGAGCTGCGTCAGCAGGTAGGTCAGCAATTTTAGTCCAAGTGTTAGCTGAAACATCATATTTATAGAAATCTGACAATGCATTTGCTCCATCATAACCAGACCCTACATATCCATTGTTTCCAATTGAAAAAGCAACAGCTGAGTAACGAGCTGAGCCAGGGAATTCAGCCTTTTGAGACCAAGTTCCTGAGGTTGCATTATATGCCCAAATATCTTTTTTAGGCACAGATACTTGACCTTCTGTAGCAAGACCAGTTGCTACATAAGCGATATTGTTAATTAAGAAAGATACTGCCCCACTTCTTGCGCCACCATCGAAAGCAGAACCTTTAGTCCATTCTGTTACCTCATCTGTAGTATCATCATCCTTTGATTTACAAGAGTAAGTAGAGAAAGTAACGACGCACGCTAATAATATTAGTAGCCAATTTTTCTTGTTCATAAACTGTTAAAATTTAGTATATAAGATGTTTAATTTTATTCTTGGTTTGTTATTTGCATCCTTTGCAATAATAAGTCGATCTGTAGTTGCGAATAAACTACTTTGCGGCACACTCAAGAATAAAGATGTGTTAAAGTAGCTATCTTTTTTTATATTATTAACATATTCGATCATATTAAACGTATATTTTGCATTTCCACCGAACTCATCACCTCCTGCTAAAATCCCATATTGCGTAGGATCCTGCTGTCCTTGTTGCTGTAAGAAGGGAGGCGTAGTAATAATACTTACCGGATTTCCACCAGCGTTTGCGATCATCAGCACGACGCGAGCAGGCGGGATAAAAAATGAATTACGATATTTGTTTTCTGTTTCTATAACGAGTTCGACCTTATTGATCGCTACAGTTGGATCGTTAACTAAATCCAATAATGTTGGAAAAGTTAATTTAACGACTGCTCCTGTGCTACCTTCCACAAATACATCACCGTTCGTCGTGGTGCTTTTCAATTCTGGATTTGTAACACTTAAAGTGTTGAATGCTGTACCTGAACGGTCAGCTTCTACATTATTAAACTGATAGGCTTTGTTACCCAAATTAAATGAAGTGGATTTACTCACTTTAAATCCTTCGTCGTTTATATAGTTATAATGCACCTGCATACTCACGGTATCTTTAAAACCGATCATTGCCGTGTTATTATTTCCAGCAACAAGTGCTATTCCTTTGAAGTATTCATTGAAATTGTCATTGGATGCAATATTTCCATGACCATCTTTGATATAAGAAAATAGCGTGTTTCCTAAGTTGTCATTTAGTCTGATTGCGATTGAATCTAATTTTTTGACAAAAGGTTTGAATGACAAGGACCCTAAAGCTGTTGGTTCGTAAGTGAATTTTTGATTATTATAAACAGCTGCCCCATTGACATAATACGGTAATTCATTTGTACCGGATCCCGTACTGACTTCTTTTAATGTAATCTGCTGCGTTAATTGGTGAACAGATAATGTTTGTGTTTTCGTTGTATCTCCGTAGAAATATTTGTTCGGCTTTAATACAAACGTAATGGAGTCGTATTTTGCTGCTGTTGGGATTGAACCGGCTATAATGTTATCGATAGCCATGCGCATATAAGACGTCGAAAGAACAGATCCTGTTGTAGTATTCGAAATTTTTCCGGCTAGAATCATTCCTGTTCCAGACGTTGGTACATCATCTAACAGATAAGTAGATGCATTCACCTGAAAGGTATCGATAGGAACTAATCCTATGGATTCATCTCTTGAATTGTCTAAAGAGAGCGAAATATCTTTATTACAAGCTGAAATGCCTATCAGTAATAACGCTGAGAATAAAAATTGAATACTACGTCTCTTAAAATTTCTTATCATGCTTAAAAATTGAATATTGCAAATGTAATCAATGCGCATTGTTAATCAGTGTTATATTTTGTTAAATATGGTTAATTACCAAGGCGAATGCAAATCTAGTAATTTAAATTTGTTTTTAATTATGGCAAATAAGTTTAAATTATTGATAACACTTTCGGTATTAACAGGTATCGGGATGATTAGTATCTTGGGTATATGGCTCTACGGAAGTTACAATAACCGGCTTGATCTGTTCCTTTCTTCAGCAGAGCGGAGTATGTTTAATGTTGTGCAAGATGTGTATCAAGCCCATAGCAATGATCTAAAAAGTGATCAGGGCGGGGCATTGGGGAAATTACGGAAAGAATTAAAAGCAAAGTATACAGATGCTGAAATTGATACGCTATTTAAAGATTTTGGATCCTATTATAAACAGTCAAAAGCCGGACCATCTCGAGGAGGAATGACGATGGGATCACCCTATCCGCACGGAAAGTCGGGAGGAGAAATGATGGCACCTTATTTATTTTCACAGATTGATGTCACTCCAGCGATGATCGACGAAATAAATGAAAAGTTTGCCTCTGCTTTAGAAGCTAAAGGAGTCCGCGCAGAATATGATGTTACGACCGATATTTTTCCAAGGGATAGTTTGTTTGCTATCCGTAAGGAGTATAGAGCAAAAAAGTTATCGTGGACAAGACCGATATTGATAGACGCTTCGGACAGTCGCTTTTTAATCGTCAAATTTAGGCAGGTATGGAAAAATCTCTTGTTTGATTTAGGATGGCAGCTGGGCATTGCTATACTTTTGATCAGTATTTTTATCGGTTCATTTCTTTATCTCTTTAAAACGATCTTTCGACAGAATCGATTAGCTGAGATGCAAAAGGCATTTGTGAATAATATGACGCATGAGCTGAAGACCCCTGTCTCTACTGTCATGACTGCTATCGAAGCGATTCAACTCTACGGGGTAAAAAATGATCAGGTGAAGATGGATCGTTATTTGGCCATTTCCCGACGTGAGCTTGATCACCTTTCGGATATGATTGATCGAGTTCTTCAATTGGATGTTGATGAACGAAAAGGTCTTAAACTTGACAAAAGCGAGATTGATCTGATGCTCGTTTTAAACAATGCGGCAGACACCTTTCGAATCAATGTTAGTAAGGAAGTGAAGATTTCAGTGAACAGTTCCGTTCCTACATTAAGGTTACATGCCGACGAATCACATCTGCGCAATGTTGTTAATAATTTATTAGAAAATGCTGTCAAGTATTCTGGAGATGTGGTTACTATCACTATTGATGTCTGTGACCATTCCGATTATATAGAGTTTAGTGTTTCCGACAAAGGAAAGGGCATCGCTTTGGAGTACCAGAAGGAGATTTTTGGTATGTTTTTTCGGGTTCCTGAAGGCAATCTACATCCAGTCAAAGGCTTTGGAATCGGCTTGGCGTATGTTCGTCAGGTAATACTGCAGCACGGAGGTAAAATTACAGTGAAAAGTAGTCCAGGTAAAGGTAGTACCTTTACTATTAAAATACCTAAATAAGCAGATTTATGATTGATATCTTATATGTTGAAGATGAAGCGAGCCTGGCACTTATTGTTGCTGATAGTCTGGAGATGAACGGTTTTTCGGTAAGACATTGTCATGATGGGCAGGAGGCTCTTCGTTTATTTGAAAAGCAAAAGCCAGATATCTTGCTTATTGATGTGATGATGCCAGTGATGGATGGCTTTACGTTGGCTACACATATAAGAGCCTTAGACAGTCAGGTGCCGATTATTTTCCTTACTGCTCGTGTGCAGACAGAAGATGTTGTTAAAGGCTTTCACTTGGGGGCGAATGATTATGTAAAAAAACCTTTTCGTATTGAAGAGTTGGTCGTTCGTATCGAATCACTGGTTAAGGGCAGTCCTAAAATGCAGCTTAGTCAAAATCTCATGATCGGAGATTATGTCTTAGACAGCTTGAGACAGACACTTAGCTATAAAGGCGACAGTATTAAGTTATCTTACCGGGAAAGTGAATTGTTACGCAGCCTGTATGAAAATAGGAATCAGGTAATTCCTCGTGAAGATATCATGAAAGCCTACTGGAGTTATGATAAATATTTTTCTGGAAGAAGCTTAGATGTATTTATAAGCCGTATCCGAAAATATTTAAATCAGGATCCACGTATCAAAATTACCAATATACGGGGTATAGGTTATATGCTTTCTGTTGAGTAATTGATTTGAAAGCTATGAAGTGCTATGTTTTCTGGACTTTTGTCACCTCTTGATAATATTATTTTCAAGTTACAAATGATGGTCTTTCGAAAAGAAAAGAATAAGTATATTTAAAGGAGTGATATGAAAATTGCGCCCTATTGATGCGTGTCAATTATGAAGAACGAAATAAATAATTTGCTTTTATATTTAGGAAGATTATAATTGGGTATAAACGCAAATTTATCTAAGTTTGTACGCTGTAAAAGGGAATAAAAAAATGAAAGATAGTGTATTGAGTAGAAAAGAGAAAATTGTTCGTGAGGCATTGAATTTGTTCTCAGAACAAGGTTATGCAGATACCTCTACCAAAGCTATTGCTCAAAATGCAGGTGTGTCTGAGGCTTTAATTTTTAAACATTTCGGAAATAAGGATGCTTTGTTGGTGCACCTTATTAAAGCGGGCTATCGGAAAGTGCTGACACATCATAAAGGTATGATGACTTATCGTGATTCGAAGGACTTTTTACGTAAGATGATCAATTTACCTAGTAAGCTGGTCGCTGATGAGCCTATCTTCTGGAAATTACAAGAACGTCTTTCCCATCATCCTTTTTCAAGACAGCAGCATGAACAATTTATGAAACCGGTGCAGGCAATTATTGTGCGGGCTTTTAAGGAACTGGGATATAAAAATCCGGATCTGGAAACGGAATTTTTGTTAATTGTTATTGATACTTTATGGAAAAAGGAAGCTAATGGTGAACTTGATCATGCGATGGAACTAGCCATATTATTGGAAGAGAAATATAACTTGATATAAGTTATATTTTTTTGTTCGACAATGCAAGTTTATGCATGTTTCATAAAATTGTTGCACAAACTGTTTTTTATTGTGTGAAAAATACCCGTAATTCGTATTCTATTTTAAACAAAAAATTATGTTAAAAAAACTAGCTTTGGGTGTTGCCGCACTGGCATCTTCCATCTCTTTTTCACAAGCTCAAGATAAGAAGGATTTTGTGAAATATATTAATTCTCCCCATGCTTGGGTTGATTCTGTATTTAACAGCTTGACACCTAAAGAACGTATCGCCCAACTTTTTTTGGTGCGTGCCCATACCAATCTGGGACAGCGTTATATTGATTCTGTAGCACAGGTTGTTCAAGATGAGCAATTGGGTGGTCTTGTTGTATTTCAGGGCGGGCCGGTTCGTCATGTGGATATGTTCAATCGTTATCAGCATCTTTCAAAAGTGCCTTTATTGATCACTTTTGATGGAGAATGGGGGTTAGGCATGCGTCTTCCCGATTCAACTTTATCTTATCCATATCAGATGACCTTGGGAGCTATACAGAATGATCAATTGATTTATCAAATGGGCCAAGAAGTTGCAAAAGATTTTCATCGTATCGGTATGCATTTTAATTTTGCTCCTGTTGTTGATATTAACAATAATCCGAAAAATCCAGTTATCGGGTTCCGGTCTTTCGGCGACAATAAAGAAAATGTTGCAAAAAAAGCTAAAGCATATATGGATGGTATGATGAACGGTGGTATTATATCATCATTAAAACATTTTCCTGGACATGGCGATACAGATGTTGATTCACATCATGACTTGCCGCAATTGACCTTTACTAAGGATCGTCTAGAGGCTTTGGAAATGTTTCCATTTAAAGAATTAATTCGTGCTGGTGCTCCTGCTATTATGGTCGCTCATATGAATATTCCAAGTTTAGACCCTACTCCCAATATTCCCTCTTCCATTTCAAAACCTATTGTGACAGGGATACTACGTGAAGAATTAGGTTTTCGTGGTTTAACAGTAACCGATGCAATGGATATGAATGGTGTGAAAAAATTTTTCCCAAATGGTGAAGCTGACGTGATGGCTATTATTGCAGGTCATGATTTGTTGGAAGTATCTGAAAATAGTAAACGCGCTATTGACCTTGTATTGAAAGCAATCGGGGAAGGCCGAATCAATCAAGCGGATTTGGATGCACGTGTTAAAAAAGTACTCGCGTCAAAGCTATGGTTGGGCTTAGATCAATATCGTGATGTGAATACCGGAAATCTATATGCGGATCTGAATAGAACTTCTTCAAAGCAGCTGATAGACCAATTAGCCGCATCATCGGTCACGGTTTTGAAATCTACGGATAAAATAAAATCATTTAAAAATTCAGAAAAAACGGCAATTGTCAATATCGGATTAAAATCCCCAGGTACTTTCCAGCGGATAATGGACGATGCCCTCGCCAATGAAACGCAATATTTTGTTACGGATGAAACCAGTGAGGCTGATTTAAAAAATATCATCAAAGAAGCAAAGAGAAACAAACAGATTATACTTGCGATCCATGATACACGTTCACGTCCAAGACCTGAAGTGCCAGCAAATGATGGTGTAAAGCATTTGATTAAAAAATTGGCTAAGAAATCAATTGTTACTTTCTTTACCAATCCTTATGCATTGGATGGTTTTAAAGGCGTCCATAAAAGTAAAACCATTTTAGTTGCTTATCAAAATGATGATTTTATGCAACGTGCTGTAGCAAAAACAATTTTAGGACAAAATATTGCTACAGGGAAATTACCTGTTACCATCAATAAATATTTCAAGTACGCGGCGGGTAAATAACTGGCAGCAATTCTTATAAACAAAGAAGGGGCTTATTATTGATAAGCCCCTTCTTTGTTATGGATAGAAATATATTTATTTTTTTTCTTGGATGATCATATCTGTCATCACTTTAGCACTTTCATCCTGTACAAAGTCAAATTCCATTTTAGGTTGTGGCTTGCCCTCTTCCCATAAAGGTAGCCCTCTTTGTTTCAGTAAAGCATTCACACGATCTCTATTTTTCTTCTGAAAATCATCACGCTCTTTTTTAAACTTATCGAGTTGTAATGGAATTTTAGTTCCCTCGTCGCGTTTTTCGAAGGTTGCAATATCTTCCAGTAAAAACTTGTATTCAGTCGAGTTTTTCATTCTCGCTTCGTGTTCTTGTTCTAGTTTTTTGTTCAATGCTGTTAAGTCCGCTACTTTTTTATATGTACTTGATTTGATCTGATCCCAAGGTAAAGCAGAAGGCTCGGAACTCTCACCGAATTTTTCTGCAGAATACTGCGTTGGGAATGTCACATCGGGACTTACACCTTTATGTTGTGTGCTGCTACCATTTACACGGTAGAATTTTCCTAATGTAATATTGATCTGACCATATTCTGGTGCACCATTTGGTGTATCAGGATCTTTTTCGTTTTGTGCTTTTAATAATAATTTACTTGTAGGACTGATCACACGTGCCATATCAACAGCAGATTGTACTGTACCTTTACCGTATGATTGAGAACCTAAGATAACACCGCGGCCATAATCTTGTATTGCTCCAGCAAAGATTTCAGACGCTGAAGCGGAGAAACGGTTGATCATAACACCCAGTGGACCATCCCATGAAACGCCTGCGTTTCTATCTTCTTCCACATCGATGGTATTTCGGACATCACGTACCTGTACTACTGGTCCTTTGTCAATAAATAAACCTGTCAGGTCGATAGCTTCCGGAAGTGACCCACCACCATTGAAACGTAAATCAATCAAAACTGCATCAACTTTTTCCTGTTTTAAGGTATCCAGCAATAAGCGCACATCGCGGGTCGTACTTTTATAGTTTGGATCACGCTTACGGTATGCTTCAAAATCCATGTAAAATTTTGGTATGTTGATGACACCAACACGATAATTCTTGCCATCAGCACCTTTAACAGTTAAGATTTCTTTTTTCGCAGATTCTTCTGCTACTACAATTCGCTCTCTTGTTAATGAGACTATTTTCGGGTGAGATCCAACCGGCTGACCAGCAGGTAGAATTTTTAAACGAACAATTGTTCCTGCAGGACCTTTGATTTTAGCTACTGCTGCATCTAATCTCCAGCCAATGATATCCTCAAATTCGCCATCTTTCCCTTGTGCCACACCAACGATTTTGTCATCAATGGCTAAGCTTTTATCTTTAAATATCGGTCCGCCAGGAATGATTTCACTAATAGTCACCATTTCATTGTCTATTGTCAATCGTGCACCGATACCTTCAAATGTATTAGCCATACCTTCATTGAAAGCCTGTGCAAATGATGGGTTGAAATACGATGTATGTGGATCAACCGCATCAGTTAATGAAGTCATGATTACTTGGAATGCATCATTTGAATTTATTTTCTTTCCCTGAGAAATTAAATTGTTATATCTTTTGCGAAGGGTTTCCTTCTGTTTAGTTTCTGTACTATCTGTTTTTTTAACAGTTGTCATTTCCAGATTCAGCAAATCATATTTCACACGGTGTTTCCATTGCGTATCAGCTTCTGCTGTGTTTTTGAACCAGCCTAACTTCTCACGGCTTGGTAAATAGCTTTCATCGATCGTGAAGTCTTGTTTTACATCTACTTGCTTCAACGCATATTGCATGCGTTCTAAGTAGCGTTTAGAGTATACATTGAAAATATGAAAAGGAGCAGATAGGTCACCATTACGGAAATCCTGTGCGATTGAATTTCGGTATTGCTGAAACTCGTCGATATCAGATTGCAACAAGTAGTTTTTCCCCTGATCTAAAGATTTAATTAAGTTATCAAATACGATTTTAGATATGGAATCATTCAGCTGTACTTTTTTATAACTGGTCGATTCTAAAAGTCCAGCAACTTCTTTTGCTATGACTTCGTGTTGCGCGCTAGGCTTTAGACCTCCCTCTACTTCGCTTAAATTAACACGGGGCTTCGAGCCACAGGAGACAATTGAAATAACAAAAAGGGTGAATATTAGCTTTTTAAACATATTTTCTATAATTTTAATAGTCATTTTTATATATTGAGATAGCGCTTTAAATCCAAAGAGCTAAATTTAAATAATTTCAGTTCATAAATTTCAACAAATCAACAAATTTATTTGATATTTTAATTGAAAAATATGTACTATTTTATATTTCTTTTAATAATAACTCATTTTAATGAAGTTAAGTATGTTTTCTGAAAAACCAACCGTTCCTGTAATAATAATGTTATCTAATCAAT
The DNA here is from genome assembly GCF_025961315.1 of Sphingobacterium kitahiroshimense. Classification (NCBI taxonomy): domain Bacteria; kingdom Pseudomonadati; phylum Bacteroidota; class Sphingobacteriia; order Sphingobacteriales; family Sphingobacteriaceae; genus Sphingobacterium; species Sphingobacterium kitahiroshimense. The sequence goes on from NZ_JAOQNK010000001.1 coordinate 3,793,895, forward strand.
CATTCCTAAGATAGCATCATTATATCTTGCGAATGATCGATTCAGTCTATACATAAAACTGTTTAGGAAGGCCCATTTATAAAACTGAAAACTAACACTAATAAATAACCGAGTGCAACGAGCTCATTTATACCATTGAAAACTAACACTAATAAATAACCGAGTACAACGAGCTCATTTATACCATTGAAAACTAACACTAATAAATAACCGAGTACAACGAGCTCATTTATACCATTGAAAACTAACACTAATAAATAACCGAGTACAACGAGCTCATTTATACCATTGAAAACTAACACTAATAAATAATTTTTTCTTATGAAAGCCTTAATAATGACAATCATATGTTTTTGTGTCACAGAAACGAGTTTCGGTCAGCTTAAGCCTGTGCGTTACTCCGACGGAGACCAGGCATTAGCTGGTTTAGTAAATACAGATGCAGGCGAGGGTGCTCCTGGAGTTTTGATTCTCCCTGCTTGGATGGGTATTGACGATGAAGCGACACAGGCGGCAGTACAGCTCAGCAAGGAAGGTTATATTACATTTGTTGCAGACATCTACGGAGAAGGAAATAAACCCACTACTGCTGCTGAAGCGGGGCAACAGGCTGGAAAGTATAAGAACGATCCTGAAGCATATCAGAGAAGGATCCGTTTAGCACTAGAACAACTTGTAAAAGCTGGAGCAAGTCCACGTCGTTTGGCTGTGATCGGCTATTGTTTCGGTGGTACGGGAGCGCTTGAGGCGGCTAGGGCCGGTATGGAAGTGCAAGGTGTTGTTTCCATACATGGCAACCTTGGTAAAGGTAACCGTCCAGATGGCCCCATCAAAACCAAAATACTGGTTCTACATGGCGCTGCAGATCCTCATGTATCTCCGGAAGAGATCGCTAATTTCAGAAAAGAGGTGGAGCATGCAGGAGCAGATTGGCAAATGATCTATTATGCGGCCGCAAAACATGCCTTTACCAATCCTGCCAGTAGTGATTTCGAACCTTTAGCAGCGCAGCGTTCGTGGAAACATCTACTCATATTCTTACAGGAAATATTGAAATAAAAGCTTGAAATCTATTCAGATCATTCAAGCAGGTTACAGCTTCATTTATAAATCTTTAACCTGCTTGAATGTCGCTTTTAAGGTTGTGAAGTTTTGATAAGTTTTATCAGCCTCTTCAAAGTCTTTTAGATGTATGTACACTTCACCAAGTTTATCTAATACAGCGAGCTCAAGGGGTACATTTTTCCTTTCGCGGGCTAGTAGAAGCGTAGATAAAAATTCTTTTTTGGCTATTTTAAAGTTTTTATCTAACAATTTTGATGAAGCCAGCAGATATTCAATTGCCGGTAACTCATTTGTGATCTTTTTATTTTCTGCTAGTTGCTGTGCCTGAAGTAGAAACCATTGTGCCTCCGTGTATTTATTTTGCTCAAAATAAACCTGTGCTAATTGCTCCCAGGCAATTATTTTATCTTCATAAGCTTTCGCTTTATTATAGAGCGGTATCGCTTTTCTGATGATATTTTGTTCGGCTTCATGATAATTTCTCTTGCCACTTTTGGCTAATGCTATTTGCATCCAGGCATTTGCTTGGTCATGATAGTCTTTAGATTGAACTGCCAGATTTAAATTTTCCTGAGCTACAACACTAGCTTTTTCAAAATTACCGGAATAAAGTAGCACTGCCGCTAAGTTTTGATGTAAGACAATACGATCCAGTTTATTGCTTTCTTTTGCCGCAATCAGGATTGCATTTTCAAAATAGGAAATTGCTTGATCGGGTAAATTATTATTGATTGCAAATAGCCCTGCTTCATTTACTAGCGCGAGGTTTACTTGATCATCGTAATTTTGTCTGATGCGGTTCAAGAGTTCATTCCATGTTGCTAAGTCCGTAGGTTCTGGTTTCATTAAATATTGAAACCGTCCTATATTCGGTAGACTATTAACTTGGGTGAGTAACGTTTTATAGCGAAGTTCTTGAGCAATCTTTTTAGCATAATCTTTTCTCATATTGCTATCAAATATGTCAATCAATTGCTCCGTTCTTGACTTAGGTGGCGGGACAAAATATACCTTTGGACCTATTCCTTTGAAATTACTGTTATACTTTGTTATTGAACCAGTATAATCTTTGGTTAATTCCTGCGCATAAGACACGAAGCATAATGCCACTATATAAGCACTACTGAGAAAGGCTATTTTCCAAAATTTCTTTTTAATCATGTATAATACCTGCTGTTGGTGAGGATATTGCAAATATGACGAAAAAATATGTGAAATATTGTTAAAGTGTTGTTCAGAATAGGTTTCAGTTTCTTTTTAAAGATACTCCAAACGATCTTTAGCTTGTTTTAGTTATAATAATGAAAAAGTCCTTAAGTACAATTTAATATGATTTGAGAAAAAATCATATTAAATTGTAACTTTTTGATGGATAAGCGCAATTTGTAACGATCAAATTTTAAGCTTTCAAATGTGTTCTTTAATTTCGGATCCGGATCACCCATATGAACTATTAATCTGTATTGATGATTTGCAATCTAGGCGAGCAGTATGGCTTTTGCTCCACCATTTATCTATGTCTAAGATGTCCTCTTTTTTTCTGTATTAAACTAAGGACATGAATTATAAAAAACCACTAAAATGAAAAAACCAGCACTATTTGCGTTATTTTTTGCACTGAGTAGTATCGCAATAGCACAAAAGAAAACCGATCGCCCCAATATTGTATTTATAATGGCAGATGACCTGGGTTATGGTGATTTAGGAGCTTATGGACAGCAGATTATTGAAACGAAACATCTGGATGCTTTAGCAAAGGAGGGGATGCGTTTTGATAATTTTTATGCAGGAACTTCAGTTTGTGCTCCATCCCGATCTGCATTGATGACAGGCCAACATACCGGTCATACGCCTGTCCGAGGCAATAAAGAATTGGAGCCAGAAGGGCAGCTACCTTTAGCTGATTCGGTGCAAACGATCGCCATGTTGCTACAAAAAGCAGGTTACGCGACTGGTGCATTCGGAAAATGGGGCCTCGGTATGGTGGACACCTATGGATCGCCTCGTAATAAAGGTTTTGATGAGTTTTATGGCTACAACTGCCAACGTCAATCGCACCGTTATTATCCGACACACCTGTGGCATAATCAAGAACGTATTGAGCTTGAGGGTAATGGTTTATTGGCAAAAGGGCAGTATGCTCCTGAATTGATCCAAGAAAAAGCATTGGAATTTATTGATAATAATAAGGATAAACCATTTTTCTTATATGTACCCACGGTCTTGCCTCATGCCGAGTTATCCGGGCCTAACGATCAATATTATGAGCAATATGCCAACAAGTTTGAAGAAAAAGCACATAAAGGAAATGATTACGGACTAAAAGCTACGATTCCAGGATATGCTTCTGTTGCTAAGCCAAGGGCTACTTACGCCAGTATGGTGAGCCGTATGGATGCACAGGTTGGACAGATCATTGCTAAGTTAAAGGACCTAAGTTTGTTAGATAATACGATTATCGTTTTTACAAGTGATAATGGTGCACATCGTGAAGGTGGTGCAGATCCCGACTTTTTCAACAGTTCGGCAGGTTTACGAGGTTATAAACGTGATCTATATGAGGGTGGTGTAAAAACTCCTTTCATTGTTTATTGGCAAGGAAAAGTTGCTCCTGGCACTACCTCCAATTATTTAGGAGCATTCTGGGATGTCCTGCCGACTTTAGCTGAAGTGGCAAAAGCAGGTAAACCGCAATATACAGATGGTCTTTCTTTTGTTCCGACATTATTGGGAAAACCTAAAAAGCAAAAGCAGCATGATTACCTATATTGGGAGTTTCATGAAGATGGCGGCCGTCAAGCAGTGCGTCAAGGTGACTGGAAATTGATTTTGCAAAAAGTGAGAAGTGGAAATCCTGTTGCTGAACTGTATAATTTAAAACAAGATCCTAAAGAGCAAAATAATTTGGCGACGAGTAACGCGAAAAAAGTAGAAGAATTACGTAAGATCATCGCGAAAGCACATGTGGAAACGAGTGATTTTCCTTTAGTTAGATAGGGTGTTAGATGGTTAGATAAGGAGGTTAGAAAGTTAGAATGTCTAACTTTCTAACTTTCTAACTTTTTTTATATTACTTAATCATCACATGTGGCTGTTGATGATAGGTTTCGCTTTTATAGAAACGGATCAGAAAATCAATCGTTTCACTGTTTAGTGGATAGAAAAACTGCTCATTGATTTCCTTTTCATATAATTCGTAATAGTGTTGTACAAGTCCAACGGAGTAAAATTTCTGAACCAGGAGCTGCAATAGATTTTGCGCATAATTGACTGGTTCGTTTTCATTTTCGACAAAATACGGATTATTCTGAAGCGGGAATAGCGTTTCGATTCCACCAAAAAATTCCAGGCCAATTTTAGCATTATAGAATGCCGTAACTGGAGTAGCTCTTGCCTCATTCGGATTTTCAACCTCTTCGATTAGCGGAAGCCCCACCTGCTCGCGGTACGTATTGGTCAGGTTGTGGATATAGCTGCTGATTTCAGATTCTTCCATAAATGCCAGCTGGCCTTGATGTTTTTTAACAAACAGTTCCTTGAGGTCTGCGACTTGTTGTGATGCCTTTTCGATAAGTGTTGTTTTTTGATACAAAGCTTCGACAACATATGCTTGATCCATTTCTTGGTCTGAATTTAAGTCAATCTGATCCCTTTCGACAGCAGACATCATACCCGATAGGTTCCAGGTCCCTTCCCATGGCACGATCTCCATATAGAAGAGTTGATCAGCAGTAGGTTCCTGAAAGTTCTGAATCGAATTTTGATTGACCAAGAAAATTTCTCCAGTTGTCAGGTGTTTCAATTCTAAACGGCCCTCTTCCACTTTTTTAAATTCAAAAAAGCTATCAATTCTGTTGCCGATGGTTCTTAGATTCTCATGTTGCGGATGGTTAGTATCTACAGTCGAAGCAACAAATTCACAGGATCTCAGCGCTAATAAGTGCAGGCGGAAAAAAGTGAAATGATTGTCTCGAACACGGAAAGTCATTTGATTTAAGTAGGCCGGGTCGTGCTGATAGCGTCCTAAGTCAGCGATATCCATATGCTGCATCAAACTGTTATAATAATAACCACCGGTGATGTAATTGGTCGCAATTACCTTCTCAGCATAGTTGCGTACTTCAAGATAATTGGCATCTGTAGCTAGCGTATATTCTTTTTGTAACAGCGTATTTTCAGGTGCAGTCTCATAATACTCTTCCAAAACAGCATAAGCTAGATCGGTCACCAAAGCCAGTAAACGGCCTTCTTTATCCAAGAAAAGGTGTGGATTACGCTCGCTGAAAAATAACCATGCAAGGACTAATACATCTTGCGGATTGATATCTTCCGGGTAATAGTCTGTTAATGCCGCATCTTCGAAAAAAGGGAGCACCTTTCCATAAATTGCCTGGTGCTCTTTTCGGAAAGCATCGAAAAGTTTTGTTCCGGAAACCACATCCTCCAGATAGCACGTCAAATAAACACTAAGTGTTTTAATCATTTCAGGTCTGATCAGGGCATCGGTTTCTTCTTCATCAAACCAAAGTGTATTTAAGGCATCCTGTATATCATTGGCTACTTCTAAATAAAAACGATCGGCATCCGATCTTCCTTGATAAGGGTGCTGTCCTAGCCAATCCTGTATATAAATGCGGTTTTTTTTCATTAAAATTAATCATTAAATGAGCTCGTTTCACTCGGTTTATTTTTCGGGCAATGAAGCTATCCTAAGCCAAGTATTAAAGAGCTGTTTCAGCTCATGTGGGTTGTATCGATTCAATGCTCATCCAAAAATAACCAAATTTTTGAATTCCATAAATTGATTGTGAAGTAAATGGACATTTGGCAATATCTTCTTACTTTTGATCTATGGCTACACGAATTCCACTGGCAGAGCGCATGCGTCCCAAGAAATTGGAAGATTATGTTGGACAGCAACATATTATCGGTCACGATGCGGTATTATATCATGCCATCCAGCAAAAAAATATTCCTTCCATGTTACTTTGGGGACCTCCGGGAGTTGGTAAGACCAGCCTTGCACTCTTGATGGCCAAAGAATTGGGGCGTCCATTCTTTTCCTTAAGTGCTATTCAGGCCGGTGTGAAAGATATTCGCGAAGTTATTGATAAAGCAGAGCGACTGATGAATTTAAATCAGGAACAAGCGGCTATGAATTTTAATCAGGAGCAACCCATTCTGTTTATTGATGAGATCCACCGTTTTTCTAAATCACAACAGGATTCTTTATTAGGGGCTGTTGAACGGGGCTTAGTGACGCTTATCGGGGCAACGACAGAAAATCCATCTTTCGAAGTCATATCTGCACTACTATCGCGCTGCCAAGTTTATGTTCTTGAACACTTAAGTTCCGAGGACCTGATCGGCCTAGTGGAGAAATCCTTACATGAAGACGAATACCTCAAAGCATTGAACATTGAGATTGAAGAATATGAAGCTATTTTACGTCTGTCAGGTGGTGATGCCCGTAAGCTTTTAAATGTGCTTGAACTGGTCAGTAATGCTGCAGTACTTCATCATGAACCGATTACGAATGCATTTGTGCTGAAGCAGGTACAGCAGAATATGGCTATTTATGATAAGACAGGTGAGCAACATTACGATATCATATCTGCTTTTATCAAATCGATCCGTGGATCAGATCCCAATGCAGCCATTTATTGGCTGGCACGTATGATCGAAGGGGGGGAAGATCCTTCTTTCATTGCTCGTCGTCTCCTGATATTGGCTTCTGAAGATATCGGCAATGCCAATCCCAATGCTCTACTGTTAGCGAATACGTGTTTCCAAGCTGTTAATGTAATCGGATGGCCCGAATCGAGGATTATTTTGGCGCAGGCCGTGACTTACTTGGCCAGCTCTCCTAAAAGCAATGCCTCTTACGAAGCAATCAATAAGGCACAAGCTATCGTGAAGCAAACGGGAGACCTTTCCGTACCCCTTCATTTGCGAAATGCGCCGACTAAATTGATGAAAGAGCTTAACTATGGAGCCGAATATAAATATGCGCACGCCTATCCTGGAAATTTTGTGTTGCAGGAGTTTTTGCCCGATCAACTGAGCGGTATGACTTTATACGATCCAGGTAAAAATCCACAGGAAGAAAAGTTAAGACAGGGATTACGCGATAAGTGGAAGGAAAAATATCGGTATTAATTAGGGCGTTATCGGAGTAAGTTGAAACTGTTTGTTTTCCTTAAGGAGTCTTTTGTAGTATTTCTGTCCACATTTTAAATCTCAGTGGATATTGTTTACCTTTGCTCGGATAGGAATATAGCATGACATCAGATTTAACATTTACAGCGATAGATTTTGAAACAGCAACAGGGCATCAAAATAGTGCCTGTGCAGTTGGTATCGTGACAGTGGAATCGGGTATCATTACAAATGAATTTTACTCCTTGATTCAGCCACCCCGCAATGAGTATATGTGGCAGACGACCCGTGTGCATGGCATCAAACCCCGTGATACGCAACATTCCCCAACTTTTAAGGAGTTATTTCCTTCCATTCAATCGCTTCTGACGAATAAATTGATGATCGCACACAACGAGTTGTTCGATCGCAATGTTTTACGCAAGACGATGTTACATTATGGTTTGTCTTACGAGGAACTGCAGCTTGCCGAAATGTGGGAGTGTACTTATAAGATCTATCGTAACAAAGGTTTTAAACCAGCCCGCTTAAATGCCTGCTGTGAAGTGTTGGGAATCAATCTCAATCACCATGAGGCTTTATCCGACGCGAAGGCCTGTGCCGAATTATATTTGCGCCATCCTTTTGTAGCGACATTGGTGGAGGGGTAGTAATTAGTACTTAGAAGTTAATAATTAGATTTGAGAAAATTACTTCGTTACTCCGTCACTACTTTACTTAATCACTGTTTCACTCCGTTACTGATCACTTCGTTACTTTATATTAGTATCACATCGATTTTAATTTGTTATTATTTATTTTATTGATAATAAGCTTGTTGTGTGTTTTGTCGTGCGATGTCTCCCTATTTGTCCCCTCTTTGTCCCCCCTTTAAAATCGTTCTAGGAGCAGTTCAGAATTATCTTTGCCTTTGTCATTTCAAAAATGCTTAAAAATTGCCTTTTGAAAAGATTTGTCGCAAATGGATCTTATTTTTTAATAATATGTTTTACGTCTATCTTCTACTTACTGCTTTAATTTTAGTATCTGGTTTTTATTACTGGCGCAGGTCGCGCTTGTCAAATGAGTTTGTGAATCGTGCTACTTTACAGGTACACTATCGCTTTCACCATTTAGAAAATGATGATCGGGAATACGGTAAATCAAAAAATGGGGCACTCCTGCTTAAAGTAGAAAGGTTGGATGCGGATACACGTAATATTGTTGTGAAAGATGTGATCATGGATCATGCTTGTCTCAGTGTAAGTTTAGATCAGATCATTATGATCACTTTTCCTGCTGATTCGAACCAGGCCTATGAGGCTTCCGTACGTTTTAGAATACGGGGTGCGGTGCGTAAACCTGATTTCCTAAGCCACCATCATGCGACCGTCATCGGTTATATTACTTCCGAAAAATCAGGACGTGTGCCTTTCCGCATTAAAGTTGGAATGCTTGAGGCGGAGCAGGTTAGTCAAGTTTGATTTTAGTAGTTAGATTTTAGAAAGTGAGTGGGTTAGAAAGTTAGATGAAGGTTAGTTGGTTATAGAGTTAGAAGTTTAGAAATTTTTACTTTGTTACTCTTTCGTCACTTGTTACTATGTCACTCCGTCACTACTTTATAGGTTCGTTTTTTTTGTTACATTCATACTTAAGAAGGGGAGACACACGGTAATGCACGTGCTCCCCACTCTTATTATTTATGGATTGGAAAGTTAGAAATAGTTATTGGGTGAGCATGTTAGTGAGTTAGATTGTTCATATCACCCTTGTAACTCTGTTACTTCCCTCACTTGTCACTTCGTTACTGGTTACTCCGTCACTTCTTCACTCCGTTACTCAATCACTTCATTAGCCAATTAAATAATTGTATTATAATCAGCATCATGTTATTGTTTATGAGATACTATTTATCTAAGTTTGTTTAATATTATATTAAAAAATATGAAGATAGCGCTACAGCAACCTTTCGGAAAGTGGGTTGTTTTTATTCTGGTTGCATTTTTTTTCGTTAGCTGTAAAAAAAATACACCAGATCCAGAACCGGAGCCTGAACCAATTGTACGAACCACGGATCAAAAGATCCGGGATAGTATCTATTATTATTATAAACTGTACTCCATATGGGAAGAGAAATCCATTCCAAAATATGAGCTTCCATCCGAATTTACAGATAAGTATAATTCTGCTAGTAGTGTTCTCAATGCTCTGAAAGGTATGACTCCTGCCTATGCGAACTATGCACAGTATGGTGGTGTGTATGATCGCTTTTCTTTTATCGATGGACTTAACGGTTATAATATCAATGCTACAGCGAAGTTAAAAATGGATCGAAATGATGGTTATGGTTTATATATTTCCATGGGTACGGTTGATTCTAAAGTCGCAAGACCTGTTATCTATTTTATTGAAGGAGGTTCACCTGCTGATAAAGCTGGGTTAAAGCGATCGGATATGGTAACGGCTATCAATGGCGAGACCGACTTTACTGTTGCGATCAATTGTGATGCTTCAGGCTGTAAGCCTGTAGATCCCAATGCGCTTAATAATATGAGAAACCGTGTAGCCAATGCACTTGAAGGTGGCGGTCTTCAGCTCGCGCTCTTGCGTCAGGATGGAACGACTTATAATGTAAGTCTTTCTTATGGTTCATATACCATCGATCCTATTTATCAAGATTCCGTATACGAATATGCCACTAAGAATGTCGGTTATTTTGCACTTTCTTCTTTTGAAGAGATAGAACGCAATAATTATAATCAGCAACGCGTAGATGCTTCTTTTAAAACGTTTGAAGATAAGCGAATTGAAGACCTTGTCGTTGATTTGCGCTATAACACAGGAGGTTATGTCGATGCTGCGGTATATATTGCGAACAAAATAGCAGGAAAAAAAGTTCCTGAGCGGAACCTTATGGTGACCTATATCTGTAACGCTTATATGGAGCGCACTCAGAAAGGTACCAATGGTATGTTCAGAGATACTTACTTCAGTCAGACAAGTACGTTGAATCTGCGTAAAGTATATTTTCTGGTAAGTGAAAAAACGGCTTCAGCGGCAGAGATGCTGATTAATGTCTTAAAACCTTATATGAACGTGCAGATTATCGCGACAGGAACACATACTTACGGTAAACCTGTTGGTTTTTTTGAACAGATTATTGAAGACCGTGTTTCCTTCTGGCCAGCATCTTTCCAGTTGAAAAACGCTGATGATTTCGCAGATTACTGGGATGGATTAGTGGCAGATAAACCTAATGTAAATGATTATATCTTTTTGCCGACAGGTGATACGCAAGAGACGATGTTAGAGACGGCTCTGGAAGATGCAGTACCGGGAAGTACAAAGAAAACGTCGGCCCGTGTTCGTGCAAGCCAACATGCCCGTATGTCACTTGGTGGTGCTGTCAATGCTCTACCTGAAAGAGGTCTTTTGAAAAACTAGTCGTGCTGTAACATATAGGGAGTGATCGATTGATCATTCCGATTTTATAAATGAAAAGCGGGATCGATATCGATCCCGCTTTTCATTTATAGGGGTGAAGCAGATCACCTCATTCAATGTTCAATCATGATACAGCAAGCTGGTACTAGTGTGAGGCATTATGACTTATGACGGCGTCTCAAAAATACGTTGATGACAGAGTTCTGCAGCCGCTTCATCCGGTAAGCATTTTAGAAAACCAACAGGAACCTGGCTGATTACTTTTTCCAATGTACTGTTCATCATTGCAAAAAGATCTTTATTCCATCGGATAGCGGTGCAACTAGGCAATACCGCAATGAAACCTTTCACTCCAGATAATTGTTCAAATATATTTTCTGGTCCCTGTTGAAGACGTACAAATGCTTTTAATGGTATCGCTTCATTTTTATAACAAGGCGTTTTACCGCTCCAAGGAGTACCATATATAATCACGCCGTTATCTGTAATCCGGATCGCCGGATTATCATCATTGAGCAATGATGTATCTGGGATATGTTTTAACCAAAGGCGGCTATGCGTACTTTTTCCTGTACCGCTTTTACCCAGGAATGCTATGCCCTGACCATTTCGGTTGATGACCGATCCGTGGATCATAATGACATCGTGTAGCAGGGCGGCCTGACCAAAAAGCATCATCAGCATCCAGCAAATAACTGCACTCTGTTCTGTTTCGGTACTTTCTGGGATATAAATGGTCGACTGAGCAAAATCTCTTTCACTGTACAGATACCAAAAGTCGTTACCCCGATCATTGGCTATTGTCGTGATAAATGTGTTTTCTTTTTCATAAAAACAGAAGCGGTCTCCCCATGATATGGACTGATCACTTAAGAGTTGCCCGAGGTCTTCACCTTGCGCAGCTTGCTCCATACTCAGGTTCACCTGGATGGTCCTGTTTTCTTTTGTTGTATTGTATTTAAAATCACGGAAAGAGGGTAATAATTTTTCCAGATCTAGGCTAGCCGGATAGTTGATCTCCAGTATTAGATCTGCTATTTTATAGCATTTTTTCGATATTTCAGTAGGGTTTGTTAAAGTCATAGCGCGTTCATTAGTCGAGATAGATACGCTGTACGCATGTATCGGCCAAGTTTAAGTCATGTGTTACAAAAAGGCATAATTTATCTTGCCCAAATTCTAAAAGTCTTTTGATCAGTGTGTCGGCCGTATTTCTGTCCAGTGCCGAAGTCACTTCATCAAATAACCAGATATCACCATTATGCATCAGCGCTCGGGCAATCGCAATGCGTTGCGCCTGTCCTTCGGATAGGCCCATTCCCGATTCACCGACCACGGTATCGACACCATCAGGCAGTTCCAGTACAAATTCTGCACAGGCAATCCATAGGGCTTTTTCTAAAGCAATATGCTCGCCTTCTTTAACATGGAGCATCAGGTTTTCCCGAATAGTTCCACTGAAGAGTGAATTTCCCTGTGGAATATAGGCAAAATTGATGCGGTGTGCAGCAGTTAAGGGTCTGGTACCCTCGTGGTCCGTGAGTAATATCTGGCCTTTTTCTGCTTTGATCAGCGATAGCAATAAGCGTATCAGGGTTGTTTTTCCTTTACCGCTGGGACCTACGATCGCGGTAGGCTGACCCGCCATCAGGTTTAAATTCAGGTTATTTAACACCCATTTATCTTCATATCTAAAAGATAGATCCTGGATCTGTAGCGCTGTTGTTTGCAGTAACCTTTGCTGTTCGATCTGCGGTTCTATCTCACCTTCTTTAAGTTCTAAGAGGCGGTCGGCAGAAACTCTGAACCGTACAAAACCCGGTATATAGGTGATCAGTGCGAGAATCGGTGTTTGTATCCTTGCCACCAATTGCAAAAACGCTGTCATGGTACCAAATGAGATCTGTCCACTATGCAGTCTATAGATTCCCCAGATAAAGGTGAGCAGATAGCCCGCATTGATACAGATTTTCATGGCACTCTGGGTATAGGTCGAAAAATTGAGCTGTTTCATTTTCAAAATGAAAAGCTCCTGCTGGCTGGCGGTGAGTTTTTGCCTTCTTTTTGGAAAGATACCCATAGCCCGGATCAAGAGTCGAAAGCGAAGATTTTCTTGCAGAATGTTAGAGAAATTACTCTCTTCACTTTTTACTTCCCTGCTCAGCTTGCGCATTTTTTGGAAGTATATTTTCGAAAATAGGAATAGGGGCGATATGGCCAATATCATGAGTGCCAGCATCGGATCCATATACCATAAAAACGCCAGTGAAGCAAGTAATTGTATTACGGTAAGCAGAAATGAAAGTGCCGATTTTGCGATCATAGTGGCCACTTCTTCGCAATCCGTTTGGATTCGGATCTGGATATCACCTGTATGCCAGTTTTTGATCAGTTTCCAGACCGAGAGCATCTGTGCATCGAGCATATTCCGTTGCAGCTGAAAGGTCATCATCATTTTGATCCTTTCATTAAGCCAGCTGGTATATGCCCGTATTCCGATGCCAATAGCAACACTTGTCACAATTCCGATCAGTGTCCACTTCAACGGAAGGTCTTCCGGAGAAATGGCCATGTCTACCGCTTTTTTGGAGAGATACACAAAAAGTAGGGAGAGCACAATAGCAATAAGCTCCAATATAAAATACAGGAGCAGTTTCGATCGGTATCCCTGGCTTATCGACCAGGCCCAGCGGATATGCTGTTTCAAGTTATTATTATTGGTCACAGCTAGTGGTTCTTTTGGGCATTTATTTTTGCAGCAAACCTTGTTTTTCGAAATCCTGAATTAAAATTTCAGCATCAGCTTGTGCCTGTGTTTCCGTTACATCATAGTGTTCGCAGAGTAGCTCAACTACAGTAGCACTTGAGAATTCTATTCCTTTCAACTGCTCCCAAAGCCATGCTGCAGAATCATTTAATGTATATACTGTAGAAAGATCGACCATATCTTGACTAGGATCCACAATCATGTGATCCGAACCTATTGTTCTTAAAACTAAATCTGTTCTTAATTTCATTTATGTTAAAGTTAAAAAATTAGTAAAGTCAAAGTTAATCAATCCTTCGCATTCTAAGAAATTAGGTCAGATACCTTCTTTTTAGTGCACTGATTACCCTCCTAACGATCCTTAGTCGGTACCAGCTCATACCCCTAAACCGTGGCCAGGTGCTGTTGATATCTTTTGCTAGATCACTGTCTTGTGAATAATGTTTTGTAGCAATCGCTATAATATCGGATGATGTTACATACTCGTGCAATGCGATATTTCCATCCCCGGCAAGAACAATGTTTCCATTCTTTTTACCCACATAGCGATGAAAAACAAACTTTCCTTCATGCTTAGCCAGGATGTTTGCTCCTGAGGGTAAAGGAGTTCCATGATAAGCTTCAAGCAATACTCGGTCTCCATTCTTGATAAAAGGTAACATGCTATTGCCCTTTATGCGGATGCAAACTTCTTTTCCTTCGTGGAGTAAACGTTGTACTTCTTCAAAATACAGCTCATTCGTGATGATACGTGGTTCTGTTTTATCCATCTTTCCTAACTTAGGTGAGCTGGACGAAATATTGGAGAGCCTGTTGCAGTTCGGTATCTTTTAATATCACCTTTTTGTCCGCATCTAATAGATAGATTGTCGGCGAAGCTTTGGTATCGTAAAGTCGTTTTTTCTGAATGACAGATTCGGTATCAAAACCATTGATCCAATTTTCTGCCAGATGCGTTTGAAAGTTTTTCCATTTAGTACGGTCGCCCCAAGGTTCGATGGTTACCATCTGGATCTGTTTCTTTTCAAAAAGATCGACAACTTGCGGTGTATCTTTAAGGGCAGCAATCATTTCCTTGCAGTGCGGACATTCTGTATCGTACAAGAACAGTAGTGTATATTTTGACTTCACATCCGACAACTTTTGGGTTTTGCCATCGCTGGTTTCGAAACTAAAATCTTCGGCTACTTGACCTACTTTATTCCGCTGTACCAATTTATAAACCGGGCGGTAGGCCTCTTTTTCAAGGTCTGTGAGCTGATCGGTTTTTATAAGGTAGCGCAGTACAGATTCGTAGCGGTTATCATTACGCATAGGCGAATTACCTTCGTAAAGATAGTGTTCGTATAATTTAATAAAATGATCGAAAGTTACTTTGTTTACTTTTGCTTTATCCAACATGCGTGCTACAGCATGATCCGCTACAGTATCCGAAACCGAGTTGAGTGCCGAGATAAAGTCCGCTAATTTCTGCTCCCCAATATTCGGATCTTTTATTTTTGAGGTATCTTGCATATCAATTTTATCCCAGTAGCTTAATACAGCACTGTCCGCCCCGTTATAGGCTATATCTTTGTTGACCGTAGTTGCCTTGTCCTGTTGATCAGACTTTGGATTGTGGTTGCATGCTATGGACAACAAAGTGATTGCTATGCCTAGACACAGCACATTAAAGGGTACACATTTCATTATAATTAGCTTAATGATAACAAACTTAGCGATATTGTGATTGATATACAATATAATTGAGGTGAAGTTAAAAACAATTGCTTGATTTTTTTCATCTTTAGAATTAAATTTTAACACAGGTTTAGGGTATGACCGTAAAGGCTTAATGTTTGATGTTTTCTTAATGAATTAATAAAGAACTTGTTAATTGTATAGGCTGGAATATGGATAATCCGATGTTTTGTGGTAGCATAATTCAATATTAAATTTTTATGAACTTTTCGGAATGGCTTTTGTATTACAAATAATCTCTATCTTTGAGATAGTAATAAAACTGTACTTAATTCATGTTATTATAATTTTAAATATGATTACAATACCTGCTAAAGAAATGCGTATCGGCATTACTTTCAGTGCGTTTGATCTGTTGCATGCAGGTCATATCAAGATGCTGGAAGATGCCAAACGTCAGTGTGACTATTTAATTTGTGGCCTACAAACTGACCCAACCTTGGACCGACCTGAGAAAAATAAACCTACACAAACTGTTGTGGAGCGTTATATTCAGCTCAAAGGCTGTAAATATGTGGATCAGATTGTACCTTATGCGACAGAACAGGATCTGCAGGACGTGTTGCGTTCGTTCAAGATCGATGTGCGTATTGTTGGTGATGAATATCGCGAGCGTGATTTTACGGGACGCCAGTATTGTGAAGAGTCTGGTATCGAGTTGTATTTCAACAGCCGCGATCATCGTTTTTCAAGTTCAGGTCTGCGCCGTATCGTTGCCGAACATGAGGTGGAAAAAGGTTAGAAAGTATAAGAGTAAAGCAGTAACAGAGTAACGAAGTAACAAAGGTAATGAATTAACAGATAGCTCATAACACGTCACTAGTTCACTATAGTTACTACGTCACTAAAAAAAGAAAGAACACATTACATGAAGATAGGAATTACATTTGGCGTATTTGATTTATTACACGCCGGGCATATCATGATGTTGGAAGAAGCACGTCGCAATTGCGATTACCTCATTGTTGGACTCAATACGGATCCTTCGGAAGTTTCTCCTGAAAAATCAGCGCCGACACAAACTGTTGTGGAGCGTTATATTCAGTTAGAAGGTTGCCGTTATGTGGACGAGATTATTCCTTACGAAACAGAGCAGGACTTGATCGATATGATTAAAGCCTTGCCTATTCAGGTTAGGATCATTGGAGAAGAATACCGCGATATGGATTTTACAGGAAAGAAATATTGTGTTGAAGAAGCTATCGATATCTATTACAACAAACGCAGCCATCGTTTTTCAAGTACAGGCCTACGTAAAGAGGTTGCGGCAAAGGAAGCGGAGAAAGTCAGGTAATCGAGTAACGAAGGTAGCAGATAACTCGTCACGGGTTCACTATCGTCACTACGTTACTAAGAAAGTACTACTTTACTAGTCACTACGCCAATAACAAAAAAGATATATAAAAAATAGAATGAGCAATATAGTACATGTGATTTTATCGGGTGGAGTGGGGAGCCGCTTATGGCCGCTGTCTCGTAAAAGTTTTCCTAAGCAGTATCTTTCTCTATTTAAAGAAGGATCTTTGTTTGAGATGACTGTCAATCGTAATCGGGATTTATGCAACCAGGTTATTGTTGTGGGGAATAAAGATAACAATCAACTGAGTCGCGAGGTCATGGAGAGCAGCGGGGTGGAGTATATAGACATCGTGGAGTCTACTCCACGTAATACAGCTGCGGCGATTGCATTTGCGGCATTTGCGGCGAACGCTGATGATATTTTGGTTGTTACGCCCTCAGATCATGTTATCGTGGGTGATGAAAGTTATAATAAGGCCATTCAAGAAGGAATAGAAAAGGCAAATCAAGGCTATATTGTTACTTTTGGGATCCAGGCAACCAAACCGGAGACCGGGTATGGTTATATTGAGTATAAAGGTGATCAGGTACTCTCATTTCGCGAGAAGCCGAATAAAGAAACAGCGGAAGATTTTATAGAAAGAGGCAATTTCCTGTGGAACTCGGGTATGTTCTGTTTTCGGGCAGACACCTTATTGCAGGAACTACAGCAGTTTGAGCCACGTGTTTATGCCACCGCTTTGGCCGCTTGGCAACATAAGAAAGATGGTATTTTGGATGAGGCATTATCCAAAGAGATTCCCTCGATCAGTATTGATTATGCTGTGATGGAGCGATCCAAAAAAATTCGCGTTGTTGCAACACATTTTAACTGGTCCGATCTGGGTTCATTTGAGTCGATGTATGATTATCTGAAGCATACCGGTCATCCTACGGATGAAAATGGAAACATGGTGATCGGAACGGATGTTTACAGTGCATTCGTTGGTTTAAGAAATACGATCCTGGTTTATACAAAAGATGCCTTCCTGATCTTACAAAAAGAAAGTTCTCAGGATGTTAAGAAAATATACAATACACTAGAACGACACCAGTCCAAACTGATCGATTAAAAATATACAACAAACTGAAAAGCGTTACGTGTTTTTTTGTAAGATTACGTTTTATTAAAAAACATACGGCTTTTTATATTTTATGCATTAATGGGAATTCTACTTGTATGTGGATTCCCATTTTTTTTAGCGATAAAGTACCTATATATGCTTGTGGTGATTTTGTGGATCGCTGATTATCAGTTGTCTGCAAAAATCAAAAATATCAATTTCGATCTGTAACTACAACAGGGACCGGATATCTTTTTTGACGTGGATATTATGAAACGAATACTCCGAAATCTGTTGATCAATGCGGTTAAATGCAGCCATGAACATTCTGTTGTTAAACTGACTTTACATCAAGATGGGAATTGGTCTGTTTTAGAGGTTATCAATTTTTATGTAAAAGGTGCCCGGTATTTCAAAAGAAAAATGGTGCAATCATATTTAAGACAGATTTTTAAAATAAGCAATGGTCTTTATAAGTCCTTCTTCCAGTTGGATTTTAGGTTCCCAGTTTAATTTTGCTTTTGCCAGATCAATATCCGGTTTCCTTTGTTTAGGATCATCAGAAGGCAAAGGCTGAAAGATAATTTTAGACTTGGAACCTGTCAGCGTGATCACCTTTTCTGCCAGTTCACGAATGCTGAATTCATTGGGGTTTCCCATATTAATGGGACCTATCGTTTCAACAGGGCTTTCCATCATTTTAATCATACCATCGATAAGATCATCTACATACTGGAAGCTTCGGGTCTGCGAACCGTCACCATCAATTGTAATATCTTTATTATTTAGCGCCTGAGTGATAAAGTTCGATACCACCCTTCCGTCATTCGGATGCATATTTGGTCCATAGGTATTAAATATTCTAATGATCTTTATTTTAACATCATTCATGCGGTGATAGTCCATAAACAATGTTTCTGCACATCTTTTTCCTTCATCATAACAAGATCGGATACCGATGGGGTTGACATTACCCCAGTATGATTCCGTTTGCGGATGGATGATCGGGTCACCATATACCTCACTTGTAGAAGCCTGCAAAATTTTTACGTTAAGCCGTTTTGCCAATCCCAGCATATTGATCGCACCCATCACCGAAGTTTTGACTGTTTTGATCGCATTAAACTGGTAATGTATCGGCGACGCAGGGCAAGCGAGATTATAAATTTCATCCACTTCAATAAAATAAGGCATGGTCACATCATGCCTGATCGCTTCAAAATATGGGTTTGATAATAGTGGAGCTATATTTTCTTTCGATCCTGTAAAATAATTATCCAAAGAAATCACCTCGTTTCCAGCGTCGAGCAATCTTCTGCATAAGTGCGAGCCGATAAAACCTGCCCCACCCGTTATCAATATTTTTTTTTTCATGGATCTCTTTTTTATCAAAAGTTGAACATTACGAAGATATAGATCTCACAGTTGTCTGACAAATTTATTCCTCTTCGTATTGAATTGTAGCAAATAAATAAATAATTTCGGCATCCATATAGCTGCTTTAACTTCCTTATATTTTGTTGGTTAAGACTTATATGTCGTTGTATGCTATATTCAATCAATGCAATTTTCGAATTATGTGAAGTGGCAGATTCCAATGTTGCTGAAGTGTCGCGTGCCATTGGTTATGACTCCAGGGTTGGATCTAAGTTCCTGAAAGCATCTGTGGGGTTTTGGTGGTTTCTGTTTTCAGAGATATATTTTAAATCTCGTTTATATCGCCCGTTCCTACAACTTAACTGTTGTGGCCGATTATTGGGAGCAGGTCATTTTGTTAAATGATCATCAGAAAGAACGATTTGCACAGCATATTATTAAGACCATGTACAATACGGTCAATGGTAAGAAAATCGTATTTTTAGGCTGGGCCTTTAAAAAAGATACCGGTGATACTCGGGAGTCTGCAGCCATTTATGTGGCCGATTATCGGGAGGCGAGTAATCGTTGTAGTAACCAATGTAATCACAGTATTAAGGCCGCATTTATCTCGTTTTTTTGTTTATAAGCATTTTGGTCTTGCTAGTTTCATCGAAACTTAATTTTAAAAGAAAGTACAGTTCACTTTTTAGGTCTAAATTTGTGCTATCGAAATGGCGCATGCGTAATTTTATGAGTGTATCCAAAACAGATCTAATTAATCTGCTTACATTCATACGATGTGGCTTTTCATTACGTTAATATATGCAAATCATGTTTACTATATGCAAAACCATTTTGAGCATTACAATGTTACTGTTTATCAGTTGAGATGGTTAGAAAGTTAGATTGCCACTACGTTACTTTTTACTACAGTCACTAGTTGCCGGTCACAACGTTACTCATCATTATAAATGCTCTTTTATTTTACAACCCTTAACCTTTACCCACAATGATTATTGTAATTATTTTAATTGTATTATTTTTATTTGGCAGTTATTATTTTTGGACAGCACAGCATTCGAAGCAACGATTAGCGGCTCATGGCACATTATCGGTCAGTTACCTTTTTCAAGAGCGTGCGGGACAGTATAGTGGCGATCGTAGTGTGAAGAGCGGTGTAATTGTGATCCATGGCAGCAGCAGTGATCAAAAATTAAAGCATGCTACACTAAAAAGTGTAAATTTAAAACACCCTGATGTCAATATACAGCTTGATCAGTCTTTATCACTTCCTTTTCAATACAATAGTTTAACACATCCTGAGGTATCTATCCGTTATAAGGTATTGAATAGAGACTTGACAACATTAGATTTAACTGGAGTACTTACCACTATTTCCGGGAAATTGCATTTTGAAGGTGGCAAGACGAAACTTTTTCGAGTTGCTGTACCGATATCTGGACTATACCAAGAGCAAGTAGAAAAATAGATTTTTGGCAAAGAATAAGCTGAAAACCTCATTTTAGCTTGTTTTGCTCGCTTGTAGTGATTGATTGTTCATAAAATCTTATTACTTTTGATGCTAATCCCTTAATTATCGTTAAGGGGCTTTAAGCTGTTAAGAAATATTTTGCTCATATTATGAATAAAACAATCCTAATTACAGGTGGAGCAGGTTTTATAGGTTCTCATGTAGTACGAAATTTTGTTACTAAATATCCTGACTACCATATTGTCAATCTAGATGCTTTGACGTATGCTGGTAATCTCGAAAATTTACGAGACCTCGAAGAGGAGCCGAATTACACCTTTGTTAAGGCCGATATTACCGATGCCTTGGATATGTTCCGTGTTTTTGAAGAATATAAACCCGACGGTGTCATACATTTAGCAGCAGAGTCTCATGTCGACCGTTCCATTGCCGATCCTACCGCATTTGTGATGACGAATGTGATCGGAACGGTTAATTTATTGAATGCCGCACGCCAGATCTGGAAAGACGATTTTACAGGTAAGCGTTTTCATCATGTTTCTACCGATGAGGTATTTGGTGCGTTAGGAGCAGAAGGTTTATTCACTGAAGAGACTGCTTATGATCCACATTCTCCATATTCAGCATCGAAGGCGAGTTCCGATCATTTTGTTCGAGCTTACCATGATACTTATGGTTTGCCTATCGTACTGACCAATTGTTCTAATAATTATGGTCCTAACCATTTCCCGGAGAAATTGATTCCATTATGTATTCATAATATCTTGAACGGTCAGCCACTACCCATCTACGGAGATGGAAAATACACCCGCGATTGGTTATTTGTAATTGATCATGCCACAGCGATAGATCTTGTCTTTCATGAAGGTAAGAATGGTGATTCTTATAATGTTGGTGGCTTTAACGAGTGGCAGAATATTGATTTGGTTAAAGAATTATGTAAACAGGTAGATGAAAAATTAGGTCGTCCAGCTGGTACAGCAGAACACTTGATTACTTTCGTTAAAGACCGTCCAGGGCATGATTTGCGTTATGCTATTGATGCCTCCAAGATAAATAAGGAACTCGGTTGGTATCCTTCTGTAACGTTTGAAGAAGGTCTTTCCAAAACAATCGATTGGTTCTTGAACAACGAGGAGTGGCTAGCAAGTGTCACTTCCGGAGATTACCAAAAATATTACGATAAGCAGTACAAGGATTAAGAAGTGACCGAGTAACAAGTAACAAGTAACAGAGTAACAAGTAAAGAAGTGACGAGTACTAGGTCACTAAAAATAGCGATGTTACTAGTTCACTATCGTTACTATGTCACTAAAAAAATAAACCATGAATTTTACCGAAACAAAATTAAAAGGCTGTTTTATTTTAGAACCGACAGTCTTTGAAGACGAAAGAGGTTACTTTTTTGAAGCCTTTAATGATCAGAAGTTTGAACAGATTGTAGGGTCGAAACCAGCATTTGTCCAAGATAACCAATCCCAATCGCAGTATGGTGTTGTACGTGGCTTGCATATGCAAGCCGGAGAATATGCGCAGGCAAAATTAGTGCGTGTTTTGGAAGGTAAAGTGTTGGACGTTGCTGTCGATGTACGTCTAGGTTCTGCAACATATGGTCAGTATGTAGCAGTGGAGTTATCTGCCGAAAATAAGAGACAATTATATGTTCCACGTGGATTTTTACATGGATTTTCGGTCTTATCAGAAAATGCTGTCTTTTTCTACAAATGCGATAATCATTATCACAAAGTAGCAGAAGACGGTGTTCATCCGTTAGATATAGCGTTAGGTATTGATTGGCAGGTCCCTCGGGAAGATATGATTCTTTCTGTGAAAGATGAAGAAGCGCAGTCTTTTATGGCATTTAACGAAAAAAATGGAATCGGTTAGTCAAAAACAGCGTATTGTTATTACGGGAACATCCGGGCAGTTAGGTCAAGAATTGAAAGTTCTGCTGGATCAGGATGTGTCTAAAGAATGTTTTTTCTTGGATCGGAAACAGCTTCCTTTGGATCAGATTACGATTATTCAGGATATTCTTAGTATGTATCAACCCGATTTGATTATTCATGCCGGAGCATATACTGCGGTCGATCAAGCCGAATCAGATGCTGACCTGGCAGAACAGGTTAATCATTTGGCTAGTGAAGAGATTGCGCTGTATTGTCGATTGCATAACGCAAAATTGATTGCGATTTCGACCGATTATGTCTTTGATGGAAGTAGCAGTGTCGCATTGACCGAAGATGCTCCAGTCAGTCCAATTAATATTTACGGAGCAACAAAGTTAAAAGGTGAGCAAGCAATACTGAAATGGTACCCCGAGGCGATTATCATTCGAACTTCATGGGTATATTCTATTTTTGGAAAAAACTTTGTAAAAACCATGTTGCGTCTGCTATCTGAACGGGATTCCATTTCCGTTATTAACGATCAGATCGGTTCTCCGACCTCAGCGCAAGATTTAGCGCAGGCAATTGTAGATATTGTTAATTCAGGAAAATGGAAAGGTGGTGTTTATCACTACAGCAACGAAGGCGAAATTAGCTGGTATGATTTTGCGGTTGCTATTCGAGATATTAAAGGTTTGAACTGTGAGATACAGGCGATACCGACAACGGCATATCCAACACCTGCAAAAAGACCAAAGTATTCGTTATTAGATAAAACGAAAATCAAAGTAACATTCGGAGTCGAAGTACCATTTTGGAAAGATAGCCTAGTGAGATGTTTGGATAATTAAGGATTAAAGTAACAAAGTGAACTAGTGACCGAGTAACGGAATTATCAAGTCACGAAAGTAACGAAGTGAAGGTGAAGAAGTAATCGAAAGATATAATCACTAAAATATAAAAGATGAGAAGTCATAAAGATTTAATTGTATATCAACGTTCACTTTTATATGTTAAAAGTATATATGATTTATCTCGTGATTTTCCTGAGATGGAAAAATTTGGTTTGACCAGTCAAATTAGAAGAGCTGCCGTTTCAGTTCCAAGTAATATTGCAGAAGGAGCTGCGAGAAGATCTGCTAAAGAATTTCTCCAATTTTTATATATCGCTTTGGGTTCATTGAGTGAAATTGAAACCCAAATTGAAATAGCTAAATTATTAGGGTATACAATTGTCATTGATTCAGCTTTAGAAGAAAATGTTCAGCTAAGAAGAATGCTGTTGAAATTAATAGAGAATATTAAAAATAAAATATAAAAGTACTGTGTCACTACTTTACTAGTCACTATGTTACTAAGAAAAATTACGTCACTAAAAAAGACTGCTTTACTAGTCACTACGTCACTAATTACTACGTAACTAAAATTAAAAAAAATGAAAGGAATCGTACTAGCAGGAGGATCAGGAACACGTCTACATCCCATGACTTTGGCAGTGAGCAAGCAATTGATGCCAGTATATGATAAACCGATGATTTATTATCCGCTATCCACTTTAATGTTGGCGGGGATCAATGAGATCTTAATTATTTCGACTCCACAAGATCTACCGCAATTTCAAAGGCTATTGGGCGATGGTTCGCAACTTGGATGTAGATTTGAGTATATCGAACAACCCAGCCCAGACGGTTTGGCACAAGCGTTTATCTTGGGGGAAGAATTTATAGGTGATGATAAAGTAGCGTTAATCTTGGGCGATAATATTTTTTATGGTTCAGGGATGTCCAAATTATTACAGTCATGTGTTGACATCGAAGGCGGAATGGTGTTTGCTTACCAAGTTACAGATCCTCAGCGATATGGCGTCGTGGAATTTGATGAAGATAAAAAAGCGATTTCAATAGAGGAAAAACCTGTAGTACCAAAATCAAATTTTGCTATCCCAGGTTTATATTTCTACGATAATGATGTGGTAGCAATTGCAAAGCAAATAAAACCATCCTCGAGAGGAGAGCTGGAGATTACCGATATCAACAAAATCTATTTAGAACGTGAAAAGTTGAATGTTGCTGTTTTTGATAGGGGTACAGCTTGGTTGGATACAGGTACAGTACAATCGCTTATGCAGGCGGCTCAGTTTGTTCAGGTAATTGAAGAACGCCAAGGGATGAAGATCGGAGCGATCGAAGAAGTAGCTTATCGTATGGGCTATATTGATAAAGAGCAATTATTAAAAATTGCTGAACCGTTGCGTAAATCAGGTTATGGAGAATACCTGTGCCTCTCAATTAAATAAATTTACCTATTTTTGTGAAAATTTCAAATTAGAATGAAAAGAGTGATATTGTTGTTGTGTGTAGTGAGTTTTTTTGGATCCATTCATGCACAGACCAATCCAGCAAATATAAGAGTTGATGATTTAACGGATGCTCAAATTGAGCAGTATGTCAAACGTGCAGAACTTATGGGTTATAGTGAATCACAATTGGATGGATTTGCTCGTGCGCAAGGCGTCTCTGCAGTTGAAGCTCAAAAGTTAAAAGATCGCTTGCAAAAGATTAAGAGAAATAAACAACAGCCTAATCAACTGAAAGATAAACAAAACAATACAAGTTCAGCCTCAGGTCGTCAGATCAATGGCACTATACAGTCAGATTCTTTAAAAAATAAAAAGAAGGATCAAGACTCTTTAAAAATTGATGAGGATAAATTGAAAATTTTTGGCTCCGACTTATTTAAAAATGGAGAAATTACTTTCGAGCCAAATTTAAGGATGGCCACCCCAAGTTCGTATATTATTGGACCTGATGATGAAATTTTATTGGATATTACTGGAGATAATGAAGCATCTTACCAGTTGCCAGTTAGCCCAGATGGAACGATTACGGTTGAATATGTCGGCAAAGTAGCTGTGTCAGGATTATCTATTGCAGCAGCAAAAAGTAAGATCCAACAACGTTTGAGCGGTACTTACCCAGCTATCCGTTCAGGACAGACGCAGGTGGATGTAAACATTGGTAATATCCGTAGTATTCGGATTACATTAACCGGCGCCGTGACAAAACCGGGAACATATACTTTACCTTCTTTAGCAACTGTATTCAATGCTTTATATGCATCAGGTGGTCCTAGTGAAAAGGGAACTTATCGTCAGATACAGGTAGTCCGCAACAATCAGGTTGTTACGACTATTGATTTATATGACTTTTTAGCGAATGGGATCCAGCGAGGTAATATCCGCCTCCAAGATCAGGATATCATTCATATCCCTGTGTATGGTAGTCGTGTGCAATTTGAAGGCGAAGTTAAACGTCCAGCTATTTTTGAAACAGTAGCAGGGGAGTCCCTTTTGGATTTAGTCAAATATGCTGGGGGTTTTAGTGAAAATGCGTACACCGCCAAGGTCAAGGTATTGCAAAAGACAGATAGAGAACGTAGTGTCAAAGATATTTATTCGGATCAATTTGCTGATTATAGTCCCAAAGCAGGTGATCAATTTATCGTAGAGCCAATCTTGGAGCGCTTCGCTAACCGAGTTAGTATTTTAGGAGCTGTATTCCGTCCAGGATTATATGGCATGGAACCAGGGATGACTCTTAAGCAATTATTAGAACAGGCGGATGGTGTACGTGAAGATGCCTTTTTAGAAAGAGGTATCATTAATAGGTTGAGAGCCGATAATACGGCAGAGCTGATTAATTTCAATGTTCAGGAAGTATTAGCAGGAACAACAGCTGATATTCCATTAAAAAGAGAAGACAAGATTGAAATTGCTTCTATTTTTGATCTAAGAGACGAATATAAATTTACGGTACAGGGAGAAGTTCGTTTTCCTGGAGATTTCCCCTTTGCAAGTAATGCTACTTTAGGCGACCTAATTCAAAAAGCAGGTGGTTTGAACGAATCTGCAAAAAATGCACGAATAGAAATTGCTAGAAGATTAGAAAATAGAAATGTTTCAGATTCGAATTCATCGCAAACCGTTCTTTTGAAAATCGATCAAGGTATCATTTCTAATCCGAATATTGAATTACAGCCTTATGATGTGATTACGGTTTTGGGCGATGCTGGTTTCCGTACACAAAGACAAGTGAAGATTGAAGGTGAAGTTTTATTCCCTGGTATATATACCATTTCACGTGAGGACGAACGTATCTCTGATATTATTAAGCGGGCCGGAGGATTAACTTCATATGCTTATACGGATGGTGCTTCTTTGAAACGCACAGGTCTTTCCAAACTACAGGCTGAGGAGAAAAAAGAAAAGGAAAATTCTCAACAAGAAATTGCGATTATCTCAGGTGAAAAACGAATTGAAGAGAATAATTTTGAACAAGAAATTACGTTAGCTAATCCAAATGCTAAAAATAAAGCATTGGCGAAATTGTCACAACAGCAAGGTGTTTCAGCACCAGATATTGAGCCAAGTGACTTAGTGGGTATCGAACTGAGTAAAATTCTTACCAATCCTAAGCAACGAGGAGATTTACTAGTGCTTGATGGTGATATTATCACTGTACCAAAGGAACTGGAAACGGTTAAAGTAATGGGCGAAGTATTGAATCCGAATAATGTGGTTTATGTAAAAGGTAAAAACCTAAAATATTATGTTAATCAAGCTGGAGGATTTACAGATAATGCTTTAAAAAAACGAGTTTTTGTACAATATGCAAATGGCTCGGTTAAAGGAAAAGATGGCGGTTATCCAGAAGTAAAACCTGGAGCAGAAATTGTTGTACCAAAACGTGCACCACGTGAAAGGTTAAGTTCACAGGCTTGGGTAAGTATCGGCGCTGGTGTGGCATCGACTTTAGCGATTATTTTAAGTTTATTTAGATAAAATATGGGTAGTACAAGCGGTGTCGAAATGATTACCTTAAAAGATTTAGTTTTTAAGCTTCAGGACTGGACTAAGTATTTATTATCTAAATGGTATTTCTTCCTTATTGCTATCTTATGTGGAGGAGGTATTGGCTATTACTATGCGAAGTCGCAGAAAACAACTTATACAGCAAGCACAACTTTCGTATTAGAATCAGGAGATGGTGCGAATAGTGGTGCAGGTCAAATGGCTGGATTAGCGGCCCTTGCGGGTGTTAGTTTAGGAAATACGGGGGGTGATATTTTTCAAGGAGACAATCTTTTTGAGTTATATAAATCTCGAAAAATGATTGAAGCGGCTTTATTGCTCCCATCAGTGAACGATAGTTCACTACTTATTTTAGATCGCTATTTAAACATGACCAATGCTCGCAAACGTTGGAAAGAAAATAATCCTGTATTATTAGAGATCGACTTTAAGAAGACCATTCCTATAGCATTGGTTCGGACTCGGGATAGTATTATACAGCGAGCGGTTCAAGATATCAATAAAGAAAATTTAATAGTTGGAAAATTGGATAAAAAATCGGCATTATTTAAAGTTGATGTAACATCCACAGATGAGGTTTTTTCTAAAGAATTTAATGAAGCACTAGTTGCAGAAGTAAATGATTTTTACGTAAAAACCAAGACTAAGAAATCTCTGGATAATATTGCGATTTTACAGCATAAGACCGATTCGGTTAGAGCAGTTATGAATGGTAATATATCTGCAAGTGCTGGTGCAATAGATGCTACGCCCAATCTGAATCCCACAAGACAAGCACAACGTCTCGTACCTACGCAACGGTCGCAATTTTCAGCAGAAACAAATAAGGTCATTTTGAGTCAATTAATGCAAAACCTGGAGATGTCTAAAATGGCACTAATGAAAGAATCACCTTTAATACAAAAGGTTGATGAGCCCGTCTTTCCGCTTAAGATGGACCGTTCGAGCGCTATATTAACTAGCGTTATATGCGCATTTGTATTTGCTTTTTTAACATTTATTTTTCTTGTTATTAAAAAGTGGTATAATGAAATTATCAAAAATTAAGGTTAAAGAATATAATGAATTTGGAAAATAAATCGATATTAATCACTGGTGGTACAGGTTCACTAGGTAAGGCTTTAGTAAAACATATTACCATTAATCACCCCGAAGTAAAGCGTTTGGTTATCTTTTCAAGAGATGAGCAAAAGCAATTTCAGATGGCGCAGGAATATCCTGAGGTTAACTATCCTCAGATCCGATTTTTTATTGGTGATGTTCGTGATAAGGACAGGCTTGTGCGCGCGATGAAAGGGATTGATTATGTTATTCACGCTGCTGCAATGAAGCATGTTCATATTGCCGAGTACAATCCCGATGAGTGTGTCAAGACAAATATACACGGTGCGCAGAATGTCATTGATGCATGCCTCGAAACTGAAGTAGAGTGTGTGGTTGCATTGTCTACAGATAAGGCCTGCGCTCCTATTAATTTATATGGAGCCACTAAATTAGCTTCAGATAAACTTTTTGTTGCTGCAAATAATATACGTGGCAATAATCCAATTCGTTTTTCAGTTGTACGTTATGGGAATGTGATGGGATCCAACGGATCCGTTATTCCATTTTTTATGAATAAGAAGAAAGAAGGTGTACTTCCGATTACCGATCCAAACATGACCCGTTTCAATATTTCATTACAAGGAGGTGTGGATATGGTAATGCATGCTCTGTTTAATGCTTGGGGAGGAGAAATTTTTATACCCAAAATTCCATCCTACAGGATAATGGACGTAGCTGTTGCGGTTGCTCCAGAATGTGAGCACCGGGTTATTGGCATTAGACCGGGAGAAAAGATTCATGAAGAAATGATTACCCCATCTGATTCCTTTTATACTTATGACCTTGGTAAATATTATACCATTTTGCCAACAGTTCCGAGTTGGAATCTACAAGATTTCCTGAAAGCCTTCAGCGGAAAAAAAGTTGATGAAGGTTTTTCCTATACATCTGGTGCGAATACGGAGTGGGAAACGATTGAAAGTTTACGTAATTTAATTAAAGAACACGTTGATTCAACGTTTGAACTATAGTTATGCTAATTCAAGGAATTCCATACGGAAGACAACACATTACTGAGGAAGATATCCAAGTCGTAATTGAGACCCTTAAGTCAGATTATTTGACTCAAGGGCCTAAAATAAAGGAGTTTGAAGATAACTTTGCAACTTATGTCGGTTCAAAATATGCCGTAGCAGTAGCGAATGGTACCGCAGCATTACATTTATGCGCGATGGCATTAGACGTTAAAGAGGGCGAAAAGGTCATAACAACACCAATTACCTTTGCCGCTTCTGCCAATTGTGTACGCTATTGTGGCGGAGAAGTTGTTTTCGGTGATATTGATCCGGACACCTATCTGTTGGATATTAATTCGGTTAGAAAATTATTAGCGGCATCACCAAAAGGCACTTACAAAGGTATTATCCCAGTAGATTTTGCTGGTAGAGCGGTAAATTTGGAAGAATATAAGCATTTAGCCCAAGAATATGGTCTCTGGATTATTGAAGATGCATGTCATGCTCCAGGTGGATATTTCGTCGACTCTAAGGGTGAAAACCAACTCTGTGGAAATGGAAAATTTGCCGATTTAGCAATTTTTTCTTTTCACCCTGTAAAACATATTGCGTCGGGTGAAGGTGGAATGATTACCACTAATGACGAAATGTTATATAATAAACTATTGACATTGCGCACCCATGGTATTGTTAAAGATAATGATCTTTATGAAAATACCATTGAATTTGCAGGTGGAGCAGAAACTTATCCTTTGTGGTATATGGAAATGCAGACACTTGGATATAACTATCGTATGACCGATTTTCAGGCAGCATTAGGTAATAGCCAATTGAAAAGAGCCGATAAAGGTATCACTCGTAGAATACAAATTGCAGATGTCTACCAAGATGCATTTGAAGGAAAGGAGTATATCAAAGGTCAATCAGGTTCAGTCGAAGGTCATGCCTACCATCTTTATGTTATGGAAGTAGAGGACCGTTTGGGACTTTATAATTATCTGAGGACAAAAAATATTTTCGCACAGATTCATTACATTCCCTGTCACCTGATGCCATATTATAGACAATTAGGTTGGAAAGAAGAAGACAGACCGCAATCTGAAAACTATTATAAACACTGTATCAGTTTGCCTATGTATCCAACTCTAACACCAGAAGAACAGCAATATATTATATCAGAAATTGATGGCTATTATTCAAAATAATATATGTATCATTCCCGCAAGAGGAGGTAGTAAACGCATTCCAAGAAAAAATATTAAAGATTTTTTAGGAAAACCTATTATTGCTTATTCTATCGAAGCGGCTTTGAGTTCAGGGTTGTTTTCTGAAGTTATGGTATCCACGGATGACGAAGAAATTGCTGCAGTTGCTTTAAAATATGGAGCAAATGTGCCTTTCTTAAGGAGTAAGGAAAACTCGAATGATTATGCAACGACATTGGATGTTATCAAGGAGGTCTTAACAGCATACGAAAATTGCAATTTATATTTTGACCAGGTTTGTTGCATATATGCTACTGCACCGTTTGTTACAGATATTCACTTACAGAATAGTTTTAGTATGTTTAAGGATGGAGATTTCGATTCCTTATTTCCAGTTATGAAATATGGATTTCCAATTCAACGTTCATTGTACATTGAAAATGGTATTTCAAAATTTAAGTATCCGGAACATATTAATACCAGAAGTCAGGATTTAACAGATTCTTATCATGATGCAGGTCAGTTCTATTGGTTAAAGCCTGATTTAATACATGCAGGAGAAACTATTATGAGCGATAAAACTGGCCCATACTTAATAAAAGAATTAGAGGGACAGGATATCGATAATGAAGTAGATTGGAAGTTAGCCGAATTAAAATATGAACTCTTACAAAGTTTTAAATAAACAAGTATATAAAGCCGGAGATTATAGCATTGTACCTATCCGGAACGAAGATCGTTTTGCTATTATGGAATGGCGTAATGAGCAAATCTATCATTTGCGCCAAAATAGGTTATTAACTGCTGAAGATCAAGAGCGCTATTTCAGTCAGATTATCGCAGATTTATTTGAACAAAATACCCCAGACCAAATCTTGTTTTCATATTTGAAGAATGGTATTTGTATTGGTTATGGTGGCCTGGTGCATATAAATTGGTTAGATCAGAATGCGGAAATCTCTTTTGTTATGGAGACTGCCCTTGAAGAGAAAGAATTTCAATATCATTGGTGCACATTTTTATCATTAATTGAACAAGTTGCATTTTTTGATCTCTCACTACATAAGATATACACCTATGCATTTGATTTACGACCTTTGTTATACAATGCTTTAGAGCAGACGGGATTTATAAAAGAAGCTGTGCTAAAAGAACATTGTTATTTCAAGGATAAGTTTATTGATGTTATCATGCATTCGAAAACTTGTACATTTTCTCTGCGGGAATCAACAAAGGAAGATGTGAGGATACTTTTTGACTGGGCTAACGATGTGGCAGTTAGACAAAGTGCAATTAATGTTTCAGCTATTCAATGGGATGATCATGTTATTTGGTACAATCGTAAGTTAAAATCAAAAAATTCGCATATTTTCATTTTAAAAAATGGTTATGAAATTCCTTTAGGTCAAGTAAGAGTGGATTTAGTGAAGGAGAGTTGGGAAATTGATTATTCAATTGATCATAACCATAGAGGGAAGGGGTATGGTCATCTCATTATTGCATTACTTTTAAGAAAGTTGTCCAATGGTAGCCATTTGAGAGCTACTGTAAAATCAAGTAATTATCCATCCTTATCTGTATTTAGGGGGCTTGGCTTTGATGAAATTTTAGAAAATTCAATGTGTATATTTAGTAAAGAAATCAATGGAAACATACATAATACTATCTGAAAAGCCGTGGCATCAAGAGTTGTATCATAATTTGAGCATTCAGTTTCCATCATATCAATGGATTTTGATTTCAAAACAAGACGATTTTACATTAGACGCTTTAGTGCAGATAAATCCTAAAAAAATATTTATACCCCATTGGTCCTACATCATATCGGCTGCTATTTATAGTCGTTTTGATTGTGTTTTGTTTCATATGACGGATCTCCCATTTGGGCGAGGAGGAAGTCCACTTCAGAATTTGATTGTGAGAGGTATTAAAGAAACAAAAATATCTGCCATTCAGGTTGAAAAAGGAATTGATACGGGCCCCATATATCTAAAATCACCTCTTTGTTTAAATGGTTCTGCCCAAGAAATTTTTTTAAGAGCAAGCGTTGTAATGGAAGATATGATAATCAGAATCATTAACGAACAGTTAGTGCCAGAAGATCAAACGGGTCATATTGTAAATTTTAAAAGAAGGAAAGCTGAAGATAGTGATCTAAGTAGGATTGAAGACCTTCACTCCATCTATGATTATATTCGTATGTTAGATGCCGACGGTTATCCAAATGCTTTCTTAGAATTTGGAAATTTTAGATTAGAGTTTTCGGGAGCAAAAATGAAATCAGATAACATAATTTTAGCAGATGTTAGAATCATTGAAAAATAAAAGAATACTTATTGTAGTCGCTCACCCTGATGATGAGTTGTTGGGTTTAGGTGCCACTATGAATAAGTTAATACAGGAATACAATGTATGCACCCGCGTAATTATACTGGGTGAAGGTATTACTTCTCGTTCGGACCAGCGGGATCCAGTTCTGTGGGAAAAAGAACTTGCTATGCATAGAGAAAATATCAACATTGCACAAAAAGCAATTGGTTATCATTCAGTAGGTATCTATGATTTTCCTGATAACAGATTTGACACGGTCGCTTTATTAGATATTATTAAGGTTATTGAGAAAGAAAAGCACACATTCCAGCCCGATGTTATTTTTACACACCATGGAGGAGATGTCAATATTGATCATCAACGGACCTTTGAGGCTGTTGTTACATGCTGCAGGCCTATGGAAGATGAAACGGTGAAAACAATTATTAGTTTTGAAACTGCTTCAGGTACCGAATGGCGTGCAAATTCTGACCCTCGTCATTTTTTACCTAATTTTTTCGTATCCATTGAAATAGAAAATTTAAATGCAAAAATCAATGGTATGCAAGCTTACGTGTTTGAAAGTAGACCATATCCACACCCCAGATCACCTGAGGCATTAATGATTCAATCACAAAGATGGGGAGTTGCTGTTGGCTGCAAATATGCTGAAGCATTCCATATTGTACGGACTATAAGTTAATTTAATATATGAAGATAGAGAATTTCGAAATAAACCAGACCTCAAAAGTTTTTATTATAGCAGAACTTTCGGCTAATCATAATGGCAGTTTAGCTACAGCATTGGAAACCGTTAGAGCTGCTAAGCGTGCTGGAGCAGACTGTATCAAATTGCAGACCTATACAGCCGATACAATGACCATTGCTTGTTCTAAAGATGATTTTAAAATCCAGGGCACTATTTGGGAAGGTCAAAATTTACATGATCTATATCAAACAGCTTATACGCCATGGGAATGGCATGCCGAAATTATGAAAGTAGCCAAAGAAGAGGGATTGATCTGCTTTTCATCTCCCTTTGATTCTACCTCAGTTGCTTTATTAGAATCATTAGAAGTACCCGCATATAAGATCGCATCCTTTGAGATTACTGATATTCCGTTGATTGAACTTGTTGCTTCCAAGGGGAAGCCAGTTATTATTTCAACAGGTATTGCAACAGCCGAAGATATTGATTTAGCATTAGATGCCTGCTATCGAATGGGTAACAAAGATATTGCATTGTTAAAATGTACCTCTTCCTATCCAGCTCCTATTGAAGAGGCGAATATGGCAATGGTTAAGGACCTTGCAGAAAGATATGGGGTATTAACTGGTCTTTCAGATCATACTATGGGGAGTACCGTACCTGTAGTTGCTACATGTTTTGGTGCTAAAATCATAGAAAAACATTTTATCTTAGACCGTTCTATCGGCGGACCTGATGCTTCCTTTTCGATGGACGAGGATGAATTTTCAGCAATGGTAAAAGCAGTTCGCGAAGCAGAGATGGCAATAGGAATCGTAGATTATCAACTGACGGAAAAACAAGTAAAAGGAAGAGATTTTTCCAGATCTCTCTATTTCGTTGAAGATTTAAAAGCAGGTGATATCCTAACTGATCAAAATATTCGGTCTATACGACCCGGCTTTGGTCTTCACCCCAAACATCTTCATGAAATTTTAGGAAAGCAAGTCACACAAAATATAGAAAAAGGAGCCCGAGTATCCTTAGCACTAATCGCTGATATTCCCCATAAATAGTAACTATTGTGATTAGTAAACTTTTAAAGCATCCATTACTTAAATCAAGTTTGATTTATACCATTAGCGATGGGATCAATAAATCGATCCCATTCTTTATTCTCCCAGTTTTAAGCCATTATTTACTGCCAGCAGATTATGGAATTGTGGCAAATTTTGGTGTTTTGACAGGAATAATAGGTATATTAATAACCTGTGGTGTAGATGGTGCTATTTCCGTTAATTTTTATAGAACTGCACCTAAAGATCTAAAAATTTATATATTCAATTGTATACTCGTATCCTGTAGCATATTTTTGCTTATACTATTCGTTATAGGGTTGACTAATACCTACATATATCAATTGATTTCGATACCTACATCGTACCAATTACTCTGTGTTGTGATGTGCTTTTTTAATTTATTTACAGCCATTAATCTCGTGCTTTGGCGTTTAGAAGAAAAACCATTAGCATTCGGCTTATATGATATAACCAATACCATAATTAACATTTCCTTATCAATTATATTGGTTATTGTACTAAAACAGGGATGGATCGGAAGGGTTAATGCCATTGCTATCGCATCGATTGGATACGGCGTATTCAGTTTATTTTTTTTATATAAGCGCGGCTATCTAAGTTTTATCTACAATCCTAGAATCATCAAAGCGATCTTAATTTTTGGGATTCCATTAATTCCCCATGCTTTAAGTTTTTGGTTGAGATCTGGAGTTGATAGAATATTTATAAGCTCATTTTGGGGTACTTCTGCTGTTGGTCTTTACGCTACAGGGTTCCAGTTCGGGATATTGGTTTCATTCATTGTGTTAGCCTTTAATAATGCATTTTCGCCCTATCTTTATAAGGTTTTATCAAGTACGGATGAAAAGCAGTTGGAGATAGACAAAATAAAGATGGTTAAGCTTACTTATTTTATCATGATAGGACTTATGATAAGTGGAGTTATTTTTATCATATTATCAGAATATATTTTAAAGACATTTTTTGCGGAAGAATATTATGCTTCTATTACATTTGTTAATTGGGCCATTTTAACGCAGGTATTTCAGTCATTTTATATTCTTTTTGTAAATTATATATTTTTTTCAAAGCAAACACGCAAATTGGCTATCATTACCATATCGTGCGCCTTAGTTCAAGTCGTTTTATCTTATATTTTAGTAAAATATTTTGGACCTATTGGTGCTGCATATTCTTCCGTAACGGTTTCGATCATCAATTTTCTCGTCGTTATGTTTTATAGTAACAAGGTATATCCTATGCCATGGATTTCTACTTTAATAAATTGGCGCAAAGTTATTCATTAATGAATTGTAAGGTATGTTTACTATAAATAAAAATTTCTTAAGTTTTATTTTATTATTACTTGTTTTTTTTCTTTTCTCTTCATGTAAAAAAGAAAAGAAGTGGGTAGAATTACCCGAAATACAGCTTGTAGAAAGTGAATATAAGGCAGTTATTATAGATAGTGCTATTGTTTATCATACTGTACCTTATAGCGCTTTTTCAGACCTTGCGTTTTATGAAGGAAATTTTTATTTAACCTTCAGGAGCGCTATTGAACATGGATTTGATACCACTGGATCCATTCTTGTTATGAAAAGTAAGGATTTTTTACGTTGGACCAAATTCACGGAAATAAAAATTCCAGAATTCGATTTACGGGATCCTAAGTTTATGTTATATCAAGGTGCATGTTATCTTAATTTTTCTAAAGTCAGTCCAGCTACCGCATCGAATAGGCATCAGCTCCAAATGTACAAGATAAATGATAGTCGTACATCATTTGATTTACGTACTGCATACGATAACAGCAATTATTGGTATTGGTATACAGGGGAGTTTGATGGAAGCTTATTGACATTTGGCTATAGTAAAAGTGAAATCGGCTTTTTTAGAAACCATGCTGGTCGTATAACGTCCAGATGTTTACTGGAAGTTCCTAACGAACCCTCAGAAGCACGATTTGTACGTTCAAAAAATAGCTTTTTTAGCCTCATACGCACCCAGCATAAAGGTATATTAGCGATTTCAGATTTATCTAACATATGTTCACCAACATTATGGCAGTTACCCGTGTATCAATTTGGCGGGCCTAACATAACCGTCTACAATACAGGAAATTTGCTACTTTCAGGAAGAGAGCTTATCGATAATAATAATTATGGAGATTTTGTAAAGACAGCATTATATATGTATAATATAAAAAACAATACACTTTCTAAGCTTCTATTTTTACCCTCTTTTTCCGATACTGGTTATGCAGGACATATCGTTCAAGGCGATACTATCTATATGAGTTATTATGACCATCATCGTTCAACCGGTAAAGCGGTTATAAAAACAGTACGCATTAAAATTGAAAAAAAAGATGCTTAATGTAAAAGAATTATTAATGAAAGTTGTCGATAGAAGCAGTCTTCTACGGACACTTTTTACTTATTATAAATGTTCCCAAAGCCGTGAATTTCTGAAGGAAATCAATCGTCGGGCAAGACTATCGATTTTTGATTATAAAGAACTGGGCAAAGAGCTTGAAGAATATCCATGTTTTTTTATTCCAGACTGTAATTACTATGGTCTTTACCACAATTTATTAGTCTATTCGGGCTTACAACCAGAACATTTGACTGTTTTTCAGAAACATTATTTTTACATTGAGCATGGTTTAGTCTTAGGTTCTTATGTCAATTGCTATAATATTGGAAAGGCCAAATTAGTAACAACCATCAGTCCGGTAAGACAAAAGATCATTGACAGTACGATTGAAGGTGTTCATAGCCATGTCATCGGACCTTATATTCATTATTGCGAAAGTTTATTGACAATTGCTGAAATCGCTGCCAAAAAATTAGACCTTGGTAAGGTACTTTTGGTTATACCATCACATTCCATTGGATCCGTAACTGCAGAATTTGATGAAGAGAGTTTTGTCGCAGCTATACGAAAGAAACGGATTGGATTTGATACCGTTATTGTTTGTTTATATTGGAAAGATATTGATAATGGTTCAGATAAAATTTATTTAAATGAAGGCTTCCAAGTGAGTACTGCAGGTCATCGTGATGATTTAAATTTTCTACCTAGGCTTAAAAGCTTATTTTTGTTAGCATCGGAAGTTTATACCAATAGCATCGGTACGCATATTGCATATAGTCTTGATCTGCGCATACCTATAACTATTTATGAACAGCAGGTTGTTTACAAACAAGTACAGGATTTTCAGGTTAACCGTGAAATTTTAGAAAAGGAGGATAATATTCGCACTGCCGATTCTGATCGTCAGATTATCATAGATTCTGTTCACAGAGACAACCGGTCTGTGTTGAATCAGTATTTTGGTCTTGATCGGGTGAAAAGTCCTGAAGAGATGCGCAAATTAATATTATCAAATAGATAACTTTTTAGCACTGTATAACTTTTACACTTGAATATGAAAGAGCTTAATCTTTTTAAAATAATTTCATTAAATCTCCTTATAATAGCCTTGTTTGACTCTTATACGGTGTATAGTGAATTTATTTTTCTAAAGTTAGGAATCTATGCACTCAAGTTGGTGAATGTTGTCAGCATCCTATATCTTTTGCGGTATAATAGTAAAGCCAACTATAAGTGGTTGTTATTTATCTTTCCTCTAGTATACCTCTATCTTTCAAAGGACGTAGTTTTAAGCATTCAGCTCTTTTACTCTGCTTTTTTACCCGTATGTTGTTTTATCTTATTACCAGTAGAATATAAGCGCGAAGTCGCCTTTAATTATGTTCGTATTATTTGTATACTCTGTCTGATTGGTATACCCATATACATATTGATTAACTTGGGCATATTGCCAAGTATCTTCACTTATGCGAAGGGTGAAAAGGTCTATTTTAACTATTTTTTGGTCTATTGGGGGCGAGAGGGCCTTCTCTATCGTTTCAGTTCTATTTTTGACGAGCCTGGAGTCATAGGTACGCTAGTGCCCATTATCTATTTTTATTACCATCAGCAATTAAAGCTTTGGCAAAAGATTACCTTGAATATCGCAGGTTTTCTCAGTCTATCCATGTTCTATTTTATTACAATAGTACCGGTGCTTTTTTTCTCAGATTTACGTCGTATTTCAACAAAAAAATCGGTTCAACGCGTGATCTTTTTTATACTTTGTTTAATCGGCTTTTATTTGGTATTGAATTTTGTGGCCTTATGGAGTAAATCAAATCCAGTCTTAGCCCTAGCAGTTTACCATCGTTTTGAATGGGCAGGAAATTGGATTGTTGGCATCGTAAACAATAGAGATGTTGGCATTCAGGGTTTTGATGAATTGTTTGATAAGTGGAATAATTATCGTAGTTTTACATATTATTTCGGCTATGGAAAAGACTATATGATGGAAGTTTTTGATGGTTCTACATTATCCTATCGGACTGTTTTAATTGAAAAAGGCACACTCATCGTGTTTTATTTATTATT
The DNA here is from genome assembly GCF_025961315.1 of Sphingobacterium kitahiroshimense. NCBI lineage: Bacteria > Pseudomonadati > Bacteroidota > Sphingobacteriia > Sphingobacteriales > Sphingobacteriaceae > Sphingobacterium > Sphingobacterium kitahiroshimense. The sequence continues at coordinate 3,832,855 of NZ_JAOQNK010000001.1, forward strand.
ATGTTTTTCCCTTATGCATCAGTCTAAATTTAAGCTCTTTAATTTGATTTCCATTGTCTTTTTGATGGCAGTTTTTTTTCAGCGACCTACTTTACATGCCATAAATTATTTTTTATTGCTCTATGTCGGATTACGGCTTTACGTTGGTTCGGACGAAAAGGATTGCCTGAAAGAATTAGACAGTATTGACCAAAAACCATTATAATCAGGTGGATCGAGATTTCTGTTAGCAAATAATGAGAGGTCATTCTGATTTATTAGAAGAAAATTTAAAAATGAAACAGCCTAAATTAATACATATTATACCATCTTTAGACAGGGGTGGAGCTGAACGGTTTGTTGTTGATCTTTGCAATGAACTTTCAAAAACGAATGACGTATATCTGATTTCCTTGTATGATAATACTGAAGATTCTTTTATGAGTGAAATATCGGAACATGTTCAATTAATCTCTCTTGGGAAAAAGCCAGGTTTTGATCTCAAAGTAACGTTAAAATTATCCAGAATTATCAGTAAAATAAGACCACAAGTTGTCAATACACATATCAGTGCTTTAGAATATTTAATACCCCATTTGTTATTCAGCTTCAAAAAGAAAAGTGTCAAGTTTTTTCATACCGTTCATAATGAAGCTGATAAGGAAACAGTTAATCCGGCTATCTTCAATTTAAGAAAAGTATTATTTAAGTTAAAGCTTATAATCCCGATTACTATTTCTAAAACAATGAGGAGATCTTTTGAAGAAGTTTATAAGTTGTTAGGCTTTGATACACAGGTAGATAACGGCAGGCCGTATAGGCCTTTTAATATATCGGTTTGTGATGCAATCAAAAAGAAGTATGGTAGTACAGGTCAGCCGTTATTTGTTAATGTGGCAAGAATAGATACACAGAAAAATCAGTTAAATCTTGTGCTCGCATTTAAAGATGAAAGGCTAAAAAAAATCAATGCAGTGCTGTTGCTTATAGGAGACAAGAGGAATGAATCGCTTTATAAGGCTATTCTCACAGCGATAGAAGGTGAAAGCAATATTCATTTATTAGGTGGCGTTTCCAATGTAGAAGATTATCTGGCAGCCAGCGATGCTTTTATTTTACCTAGCATTTATGAAGGTATGCCCATTTCTTTAATAGAGGCCTTATCTCATGGATCTTTTCCTATATGTAGTCCGGTTGGTGGAATCATCGATATGATTGATGATGGGATAAACGGTTTCTTAAGTGCGGGTACCTCAGTAGAAGATATTACCAATTCGGTGATACGCTATTTAAATTATGATGATAAAGATATGATCAAGGAAAATGCAAAAAAAAGTTATCATGATCGCTATGCTATCGAGACAACAGGTTTGAACTATTTAAAAGCTTATGGATTATGAATATAAAAATTTATCTAATTGCCATAATATTGACACTAGTATGTAAAGATACTAGTGCTCAGTCTGTTAAAACTATTTCTGTGCTTGATTTTGGTGCTAAGCCAAATGATAATGTCAGTGATCAGGAGGCGTTTGAAAAAATGAGCGCCTACGTCAATTCGCGAGGTGGGCATGTGATCATTAAAATACCTGCAGGAATATTTCTAGTAGGACGGCAAGAGAAAATCGCAGGTGGTAGTTATTATTTAACAGGAAAAGATGTTATTAGTCTTCAAAACTGCGAGAATGTAACGATCAAGGGTTCGGCGGGGACAAAGTTGTTATTCAATGTAGGCATGCGTTTTGGGTCCTTTCATCCAGCTACGGGTAAAAGTACCAATAAGACATTCGAATGTGTTGCCAAGAATAACGTTGCCACAGAACGTGCCATGTTAGGGCGGGTGATACATGTTAGAAACAGTAATCAGATCAGCATTCAGAATCTCAGTCTGGATGGAAATTTTTATGCCGGGACAGTCAATAACATGAACAGTTTTCCCTTGCGTGGGATTTCTCAAAATTCAGAATTTCAGGCTGATAAAATTAACATAGGAGGAGGTTATGGTGACTGCGGGATTCAGATTGAGCACTATGGTATTGTGATATCCCACTCTACCAATGTACTTGTTGATCATGTTCGGTCCAATCGATTTGGCACGGATGGATTGATGATCGCTAATATCAGTGGCAGTGATAATCATGTCCGTGTTCGCAACTCTACTTTTGATTACAACTCGCGTACTGGTATTGCTGTGGGTGGCGGTCAGGATATCACCATCAATAAATGTACGATCTCTAATACAGGACGATTTCTTTATATCTCTACGGCAACAGGTATCGATATAGAACCTGAAGCAGATGCAACAGTGAAAAATAAGACTGTTAAAAAGGTAACGATCAGTAACTGCATCCTTTCGGGTAACAGTGAAGGCGCCATTTTAGCTAAATTTGGAGGTGCAAGTTCAGAAGTCCACGTGATGAACTGTGATATATCATCTTCAAGAACAGCGGTCGTTATAGGTCCAAAATCAACAAATTTTAGATTTTCTAATAACCGGCTGAATGGTGAACTCATCCTTAATAATAAGAATATGGGTAAGATTTCTGCTAAAGAGCAACGTGTATTAAATAAATCAAATTAATGAATATTCTCCATATCATCAACAATATGGCCAATGGCGGTGCAGAACGGCTGCTTGTTGATTTTTTACCGCAGTTAAAATCAGATCAATGTGATATAAGCTTATTGGTTATCGTTGAATCCACGAGCTTACCCGAATATATCCAGGAATTACGCGATTCAGGCATTCATGTTTATTTTTTAAAACACAGTGGCAGTCTTTATGATTTAAAACTACCATTTGCCATACAAAAATTTTTAAATCAAAAACATTTTGACATTGTTCATGCGCATTTATTTCCGGCGTTTTATTATGTCGCGTTAGTGAAGCGCATGTTCCGCCGAAAAGAGCGCTATTATTTTACAGAACATAGCATTCATAATAAGCGTATCGATGATAGTCGATTTAGATCTTTGGAGAAATGGGTTTATAATGCTTTTGATAATCTTATAGTCATTTCCAGTCCCATTAAGGACAAATTGGATCAATGGATTGGCAATTCAGAGAAGACGGTATTAGTTCGAAATGGACTGAATTTATCGAAGCTACAATCAGCAGAGCTAAAGGATCTGTCCACAATAGATGGTGCGTTAGGACATAAGGACCGAAAGTATATTTTAATGACTGCTCGATTTGATCATCCAAAACGTCAGGATCTTTTATTGGAAGTTTCCCAATCTCTTCCTGAAAATTATACTATAGTCTTTGCAGGGGAAGGACCGCAGCTAAACAGTTGCCGTAGCTTAGCTGAGGAGATGGGGATTTCACATCGGATCGTTTTCCTTGGGCATCGTAATGATATTGCTTCTTTAATGAAATCGGTAGACCTTAATATTTTGTACAGCGAATATGAAGGTATGTCAGGAGTCACGATAGAAGCTATGGCATCAGGCCAGCCATTTTTAGGTTCCGATGTACCTGGTATCAATGATATTGTTGCCAGTCCTTTGAATCTATTTAAAAATAATCAGGCCACTGAGATTGCAAATAAGATTGTTGCACTATGCTCTTTGTCGGATACATCTCTGTTGAATCTTCAGATGGAGCAATCAGAAAAGTTTACGATGAAAGCGATGGTAGAAGGATATTTGAAGTTATATCGATAAAAACAATGACGATGAAAGGAAAAAAAATATTACATGTTGTTTCTGTATCATTCTCCCTGCGTTATTTTGTGGGTAACCAGTTTCATTATTTTAATGGAAAAGGATACGAATTTCATGTCGCATGCTCTGGATCTGAAGAATTCGACAATTTAGCTCAAGAATTTGGTTTTAAGCTATTCCCAGTTCCGATTTTGCGCAGTATCAATCCCTTGCAAGATATCAAGTCTATTTACAAATTATATCAGTATATCCGGAGGGAAAAATTTGATATTGTTATTGCGCATTCTCCCAAGGGAGGTTTAATTGGTATGTTGGCAGCATATTTTGCTCAAGTTCCGACTCGTGTTTTTTTTCGTCACGGATTAGTTTTTGAGACAGTTACAGGATTCAAAAAGTACTTATTAATTAATATTGAGCGTCTCATTGGCTTTTGTGCCAACTCTATTGTAAATGTAAGTCCCTCCATCAGTAAAATTTCAGATCAGTTACACTTAAATATATCTTCTAAAAATGTACTCTTAGGTAAGGGAACGTGCAATGGTATCGATACGGTACGATTCGTACCTCGAGCAGGTTATAAAAACCCTGAAATAACGACTGTAGGTTTTGTCGGAAGATTATCCAGGGACAAAGGTATCGTTGAGCTTATCGAAGCGTGGAAAATGTTAAGCCATGAATATGGATCCATTCGGTTGTTATTAGTTGGTCCTGTTGATGAAAGAGACCCTTTGCCCACCGCTACGTTAGAACAGATTAAAAAAAATCCATCTATTAAGTATGTTGGAGGAGTCAGTGATACTGCTTTGTATTACAATGAGATGGATGTTTTTGTGTTGCCTTCTTATCGGGAAGGATTTCCTACGGTTACCTTAGAAGCTTCTGCGTCGGGATTGCCTATTGTGACCACTAAAGTGACAGGATGCATCGATTCAATTATCGAAAATGTTACAGGCCTCTTTGCTGAAAACACGGCGAAAAGTCTTTACGAAATGGTAAAATTCTATATCGATCATTCTGAAATAGCAAGAGAACATGGAGAAAATGGAATTCAATTTGTTCGCGATAATTTTTCTGAAGACTATATATATACAGAAGTTGAAAAAAAACTTTTAGCACGATAAATGGTATAAAAATTTTGCGTTTGACTAGCAGACAATAGGCGTAAATATGGATATGACGGTGAATCAATGACGGGCCAAATTTCTTTATAATACTTTGCATTTCTCACTCTTTATTAGTTTTTTAGGAGTCTTTATTATTTTTTTTAAATAAAAATTTTAATAGAATCTCTAAAATTCAAGTTTTCTAAGATCAATCTTGATCTTTTTCGATCTTAAATACGCTCTAATTTGTCTTAAATTCGCATAATTGAGAAATTATCATTCTCAGCTGTAGCGTTTTACAATGATTTAACGTTAAGTAAATAAATAGGACAATTATCACTATATTTGTATCATTAAATATTAACTATGTTTACGGTGTGTATCTTTTCTGTTATATAATTATATGGCTGAGAATTTTAACTGCTATTATTACCAGATTAGAGCGTCATGTCATCGTTAAAATTTAATTATACTGGTTATTGAAATAAAAAAAGAAGTCTGGGAAGAATTTCATTTAGCAATTTTAAGATTCAATTAAGGGCTTTACGATATTCAAATGAATCATTGCCGTTTATGATAGTTCTATTCGTTTTTTAATAATATATACTTAAATAAACAACCAACCGTTTGAGACGTGCAGTTGTGGAGAGATAAAGTATTAATAATAAGTGTTACGTTGAGTAATTATGTGGTTATAAGAGTATATAATAATGAAGGTATTAGTTTTAGGTGGAAATAGCGGTTTTATAGGAAGTCATCTGAGTGATAAATTGGGTGGTTTATTTGATTGCAAGTTTGTATCAATGCGTAATTTAGATTGGGTTAACGATAATTTCGCTGCAAATTGTGTTATCAATCTTGTTGGAAAAGCACATGACTTTACTGGCACTGCCAAGGAAGAAGATTTTTACTATGCCAATTTTGAACTTGCAAAAAAAGCTTTTCAAATATTTTTATCATCACCTGCTAGTGTCTTTATTCATATTAGTTCTTTGGCTGCAATAGAGGAAATAGAGGCCCCAAATCCGTTATCTGAATTTGCTACTTACAACTCTGTAACACCTTATGGCAAATCCAAGCGTGCAGCGGAAGAGTGGTTACTTGCACAGACACTTCCCTTAGGTAAAAAGCTGATCATTTTGCGTCCACCAATGGTGCATGGTGAAGGAGATAAAGGAAATCTCAATCAATTGTTTAAATTAGTAAATAAAGGAATTCCTTATCCACTTACTAAATTTAAAAATAAGCGGTCTTTTCTTTCTATCGAAAATTTTTGTTTCTTTATTGAACAGATCTTATTTAAAAAAGACAAGATGGAGACAGGTATTTATCATCTTGCTGATGATGAAACGTTATCATCCAATGAAATTATTAAAATTATTAAAGAAGAGACAGGTTTTAATACGCCTTGCCTGCCCTTGCCTAAAAGCTTAATACGTTGGATATCTAAGGTCGGTGACCGGACCTCATTACCATTGAATACATGGCGTCTTAAGAAACTAACCAGTACTTTGGTTGTATCTAATAAAAAGATAAAGATAGCCTTGTCTATCCAACGTCTACCTCTTACAGCCAAAGAAGGGTTGAGAGAAACTATTCGATCATTTCAAAATTTAAATCAATAACCCTTTTCATTTTACATTGATTTGTTTTTTAGACAATTGTTCATCTATTATTGCCGGTACAAATAACAGCTTTTGGCCCATGCACTATTATGCAAATGTTCACAGAAATTTCTCTTGATATTTATGTGTATGCTGTTTCGAAGCCTGCTGAATATCACTACACTTATTATCGTAATAATAACCAAACAATAAACTAGGAAACGACGTGTATAGCTGCAGTTCTATTCGGCATATTAAGGAAACAAATAGGCGATTTAGCATTGCCAGGTAATTGCCCTCAACCGGTAAAGAGCTAGCCTTGAAAAACCAAATTTGATAAAACATTTACACGAAGCTTTCAGTATTTCTTTTTATTCTCCGTGATTTGAGCTCCTATTGTACTGGACTATACATCTTTTTTCACGTTTTCAGAAGTGTTAATGTATGTTAAACGATAAAAGTAGGCATATTTATTGCGATTAGCGAATCAGCCTTTTACTTTATATCAATGAAATTGTTACATTTCAATATGAAACCGTTTCAGCTAAGTTAACAAGTAACGGGATCATCAATTTAAAATTAGCATCACAATGAAGCTAATTTTAAAGCAATAACAACATAATAATTTGAAAAATGATGAATGATAAAAATACAAGTGCCTTACAATCCATAGTTGCAAATACTCATATCGCTGTCATTGGCTTAGGCTATGTTGGATTGCCATTGGCTATAGAGCTTTCAAAAAAGTACGATGTTTTGGGTTTCGATATCAATGAGGGGCGCATCAGCGAGCTTCGCCAAGGAAAAGATAGTACAAAAGAAGCTGATTTAGCAGATCTAGCCGCAGTCATGGAATTGCAGAAAAGTGCTACCATCGGATTATCTTTTTCCAGTGCAGTAGAAGATCTCCGTCGCTACAATACCTTTATTATTACGGTGCCTACACCAATAGATAAATTTAAAACACCCGATCTGCGGTTATTGCTTCGTGCTTCTGACATGATCGGTAGTGTATTAAAGGTAGGCGATATTGTCATTTATGAGTCTACCGTTTATCCGGGCTGTACCGAAGAGGACTGTGTCCCTGTTTTAGAAAAAACCTCTGGATTGGTTTTTAATCAAGATTTTTATGTAGGTTATTCTCCAGAACGTATCAATCCTGGAGATAAAGTCAATACATTGACCAAAATCAAAAAAGTAACTTCTGGTTCCACACCTGCTATTGCTGCGCGGGTCGATCAATTGTATGGATCTATTATCGTTGCAGGCACACATATGGCACCTAATATAAAAGTTGCAGAGGCATCCAAGGCTATTGAAAATGCACAGCGCGATGTAAATATTTCGTTTGTCAATGAGCTATCACTTATTTTTGATCGGATCGGTATCGATACCCATGATGTAATAGAAGCCGCGAGCACCAAATGGAATTTTTTAAAATACAAACCCGGATTAGTAGGAGGGCATTGTATCGGTGTAGATCCCTATTATCTTGCACATAAAGCTCAGGAACTCGGTTATGATCCACAGGTTATCCTTTCAGGACGAAGAGTCAATGACAATATGGGAGCATTCGTTGCCGATAAAGTTATTAAATTGATGATTCAAAAAGATCTAAAGATCAAGGGCTCCCGTACACTGATCTTGGGCATCACTTTTAAGGAAAACTGTACCGATGTGCGCAATACCAAAGTGGTCGATATTTATCACGAATTGCGATCGTTTGGTGTTGAGGTCGATATTTACGATCCTTGGGCTAATGTTGCCGAAGTCAAGAAAGAGTATGATTTGGATTTACTTCATGACCTAGAAGGAGCTAAGACCTATGCAGCAGTCATAATTGCTGTTGCACATGATCAATTTATCGAACTTGATTATGAAACCATAAAACAGAAAAATGGAATTATTTTCGATACCAAAGCATGTTTAGACCGTTCAATAGTAGATGGTAGATTATAGGTCAAACATGACCTATAATTGCAGTACTATAGTACTATAATGGATATTCTTTTACAAAAATAAAAGCATATCCAATCAATTATTTTCAATTCAACATGAAAATGGATGACACTTATTTAATAAAATGTGTCATATCTAATAAACCTACTCTATAAAGTTATTTTTTCTTAACAAAATTTTAATTTGTACATTTAAATTAGATTGAGTACTTTTGTTACTCAATATCTAATCAACTTAATGCTAGATTCGCTGATCACTTCAAAAACAAGACTCAAATTACTGATCAAATTTTTTGTATCAGCCAGCAATCGTGGCTATTTGCGAGGTATGGCAGATGAATTTAAAGAGTCAACCAATTCCATTCGTAAAGAGCTCAATCAATTGACCGAAGCCGGTTATCTGCTTCGGGAAGATAGCGAACACAAAGTTTATTATCGTGCCAATATTGCTCATTCCCTGTTTTCCTCACTTCAAGGTTTAATCCACAATTTTTTGGGTATCGAAGTTTTTGTAGATCAAGTATTAGCACGTGCTGGCGATGTACATGAAGTGGCTCTGCTGGGCGATTATGCTCAAGGTTTGGATTCTGGGCATATTGAGGTTTTGGTCCTAGGAGTGGAGCTCAATATGGACTATTTAGAGCAGGCAGCTTTAAAAGCTGGCACAATCCTTGGTAAGGAGGTCTCGATTTATACCGAGTCTTTAGATCAAGTCAATGGTAAGATTATACTCTATCAAAAAGCTTAGAAGCTTTACTATAAGAAAAACATAATTAACAAATTTTAAAATTAATTTGAGGTTATAAAAATGAGAGAAATTAAGAAAATAACCTGTATTGGAGCAGGTTATGTAGGCGGGCCTACCATGTCGGTTATTGCTCAAAAAAATCCGAATGTTACGATCACTGTAGTCGATTTAAATCAGGTGCGTATTGATGCCTGGAATGATGCCGATCTAAGCAAGCTCCCGATATATGAGCCGGGTTTAGATGCCGTGGTTGGTGAAGCAAGAGGACGCAATCTGTTTTTTTCTACCGATGTAGACAAAGCGATTGATGAAGCAGACATGATCTTTATTTCGGTCAATACCCCAACCAAGACTTACGGAAAAGGTAAAGGACAGGCAGCAGATCTGAAATATATCGAGCTATGTGCCCGTCAGATAGCCCGTGTGGCCAAAGATGATAAAATTGTCGTAGAGAAGTCTACCTTGCCCGTACGTACGGCCGATGCCTTAAAAAGTATTTTGGGGAATACCGGTAATAACGTCAATTTTCACATTCTTTCCAATCCCGAGTTTTTAGCTGAGGGAACAGCTGTTACCGATTTACATAACCCAGATCGTGTTTTGATCGGTGGTGAAGATGCAGAAGCAATCGAAGCCTTGGTGCAGATATACGAAGCTTGGGTACCACGCGAGCGTATTTTGACAACCAATTTATGGTCATCCGAACTGTCCAAATTAGTAGCCAATGCATTTCTTGCGCAACGTGTTTCTTCTATCAATGCCATTTCAGAGCTGTGTGAAGTAACAGGAGCCAATGTCGATGAAGTTTCACGAGCTATAGGTTACGATTCAAGAATTGGATCCAAATTCTTAAAAGCATCCGTTGGTTTTGGTGGATCATGTTTTCAAAAAGATATTTTAAATCTGGTTTATATAGCACGTTCATATGGCCTTACTGCTGTAGCAGATTATTGGGAGCAGGTTATTATTTTAAATGATCACCAAAAATCAAGATTTGCGCAGAATATCATTAAGACCATGTACAATACCGTCAATGGTAAGAAGATTGCATTTTTAGGTTGGGCTTTTAAGAAAGATACCAATGACACGCGTGAGTCTGCCGCTATTTATGTTGCAGATCATCTGTTAGAAGAAGAGGCGGAGATTGTTGTTTACGATCCGAAAGTACCAGCAGAGCAAATTTATAGAGATTTAGATTACTTAGGAACACGTTCGCCAGAAGATAACCGTCGTTTGGTAACTGTGGTGAGCGATCCTTATTTAGCGTTAGATGAAGCACATGCGGCAGCAGTACTGACCGAATGGGATGAATTTAAGCAATACGACTGGTCTAAAATTAAGGCAACAATGAAAAAACCTGCATTTGTGTTCGACGGTCGCAAGCTATTGGACAGAAAAGAATTAGAGGGGTTAGGGTTTGATTATTACGCGATTGGCGAGTAGATAGTAAAATTAAGATTTATTTAGCAGTAATAGTTTAATGGACAAGAATAAGGAAAATATAATTCATGTTGTTTTATCTGGGGGTATTGGAAGTAGGTTGTGGCCATTATCTCGAAAGCATAGTCCAAAGCAGTACTTAGGTTTATTTGACGGACAATCTTTGTTTGAAATGACAGTTCAAAGAAATCAGCAAATTGCTGATCAGATTATTGTGGTTGGAAATAAAGATAATACACATTTAAGCCATAAAGCCATGGTAGCTTGTGGTTTACCTTATAAAAATATCGTTGAGGCAACTCCTCGTAACACAGCAGCTGCTATAGCTTTTGCAGCATTTAGTGTTGATCCAAGTGATATACTTATTGTAACGCCTTCCGATCACATGATTTCAGGTGAAGAAGGATATAAGGATGCTATGGAAAATGGCATTCAAAAGGCAAAAGATGGTTATATTGTGACTTTTGGGATTAGGCCCACTCGTCCAGAGACAGGTTACGGATATATTGAATACGTAGAAGATGCAGTAAAATCTTTTCGTGAAAAGCCAAATCAAGATACAGCAGAAGATTTTATTGAAAGGGGAAATTTCTTGTGGAATTCGGGAATGTTTTGTTTCCAAGCTTCAGTTTTTTTAGAAGAATTAAAAAATTATGAACCACTTGTCTATGAAAAAGCATTATTGGCTTGGACATCTGCAAATGAAGGATTTTTAGATGAATCTTTATCCTTAAATATTCCGTCGATTTCTGTTGATTATGCCGTTATGGAACGGTCAAAAAAGATCCGTGTGGTTCCTACTACTTTTGAATGGTCTGACTTAGGCTCTTTTGAGTCTTTATATGATTATTTTATTTCAAATGGTTATCCCAAAGATGAGTATGGAAACATTGTTATTGGTACAGATGTTTTTACCGGCTTTGTTGGTTTGAAAAGAGCAATTTTTATTTCTACAAAAGATGCATTTTTAATTGTTCAAAAAGAGAAATCGCAAGACGTAAAAAAAATCTATAATATGCTTGAAAAGCATCAATCTAAATTATTAGACTAACTATATGCAGTATAAAAAAGTACTTGTAACCGGAGCCGCAGGATTTATCGGCTTTTACTTATGTAAAGCCTTACTTGATCAGGGAGTCGAAGTTGTTGGTATTGATAATATCAATGACTATTACGATATCAACTTAAAATATGCCCGTTTAAATGAGCTCGGTATAGTGCGCTCATCAGCCGAGAAATTTGGTGAAAAGGTAATTTCCAGCACATATTCGAATTTTCATTTTATTCGCATGAATTTAGAAGATCGTACATCACTGCCGGCGCTTTTTGCCAATGAAGGGTTTGATGCCGTAGTCAATTTAGCTGCACAGGCAGGAGTGCGTTACAGTTTGGAGAATCCAATGGCTTATGTAGATAGCAATGTCGTCGGTTTTGTAAATATTTTGGAATGCTGCCGTCATCATAAGATCCAGCATTTGGTCTATGCTTCCAGCTCTTCTGTTTATGGTGAAAATGCAAAAGTGCCATTTTCCGAAGATGATCGTGTAGATTATCCCGTAAGTCTATATGCGGCGACTAAGAAAGCAAATGAGTTGATGGCACATACGTATAGCCATTTATATCAGATCCCGACTTCAGGTCTTCGTTTCTTTACGGTTTATGGACCTTGGGGACGACCAGATATGGCGCCCATCTTATTTGCGTCGGCTATTACTGAAGGGCGTTCCATTAAAGTGTTCAATAATGGAGAGATGAGTCGTGACTTTACCTATGTCGATGATATTGTAAGTGGGATTATTATCACATTAAATAATCCACCAAAATTAGAAAAAGAACAACCAAATTATCAGGTGTTGAATATTGGCAATGGATCTCCGGTTTCTTTAATGGAATTTATCGGAACTTTGGAGAAGCACTTAGGTCAGGTAGCAGAGAAAGATATGCTACCTATGCAGCCAGGCGATGTACCACGTACTTGGGCAGATACTAAATATTTAGAAAGTCTAGGATATGAAAGTTCTACAACAGTTGATGTGGGAGTTCAGCGATTTGTAAACTGGTTTATAAATTATAAAAATTAATTTTAGTTAATAAGTATTGATGAAAAAATCGATCATGTTAATGGGATCTTTTTCTGGAGGTAATTATGGAGATTCTATTGTCTTAACATCATTGTTATCCTACCTAGAAGAAAAATCTTTTACTGAAGTATATATTCCTTCTGCTAGTCCTGTAAATACTGAAAAGTTACTGACTAATTATTCAGGAATTTTGAAAGTGAACTATATTGATATTAATATGAGAAGAACCTACGGTTACAGGTTTTTTAATACTAAGGTTATCAAATCACTGAAAAATATTGACTATTTAGCTTTTACAGCTGGAACTATTTTCTTTCGTGATTTGTTCAATCCTAGAAAGAATTTTGTCTTTTCTGTATTTTTATTGTTATTGTTTTTAAGAAATTATAAGATCAAATTAGTGGGTTTATTTGTTGGAATTAATGAACCAATACTTGAATATAAAGGATTTAGAGCTACAGTCGCGAAAATTTTCTTTAATTCATTCAGCCACATTATAAGTAGAGATTATGAATCTTTTATAAATGTTAAAAATAGCTATCCTGATGTAAAAATATCACGTTCTTACGATATTGCATTTTATGATCTCCTGAAAAGAAATAAGAATAAGTTGAATAATGATTTGATTAGCATATCTAATCATGAAGATTCATCCGTTATTGGTTTAAATATTTGTGAGTATTTAGGAAAGCAAGTTGGAAAAGAAGTCAATATTTTAGATCTTAAAATTTTTTTAGAGACTGCAAGTAAGGATTTCAATAAAGTTGTATGGTTTCATACCACAAAAATGGATGAGGAGTTTGTAAAAAATAATCTTTTAAGTGAGGGACAAGATCTTAGTAAGAAAAGCATTCATCTTGCTTTATATGAGGACCTAAGCCATGAAGAAGAGTATGAAAACATTCACTATTTTATTGGCATGAGAATGCATAGCATTATTCCGGCACTAGCCTTTAAAGTTCCGTGTATAGCATTGAATTATAATGACAAAGTAAGATCGCTTTTTCGTCAATTGGATGGTGAAATGTTTGCACTGGATTTGGATTTGATTAAAAGTACTAATGTATCAGAACTTGTAAAAAATGGTTTTGTCCTAGATGATGACCAAAGAGCTCAAATTATTCAAAATGTTGAAGATATCGAAATTTAAATCATTACTATCTGGTAATTTTGGTTTTACGGCTCTAGCAAAAGCGTCGGATCTTGTCCTAAAATTTGGAATTCTTCTTTTTTTTATGACATTTCGTGGAAATGAAGATTTAGTTCAATACACTTATTTTTTATCTTTAGGTGGTATAATGGGGGCAATATTTGATTGGGGTGGAGCTCGATATAATGTTAGGCAAATGATTGATAAGGGAGTTCTACCTTTGAATTTTTTATCTGTTGTTTTATCTGCAGTATCTTTTCTTATAATCTATAAATTTCAATTTATAAAAATATATAATTTATCATTTTTAATACACTGTATAGTATATGGTGTAACGCTAGGATGGATAAATACATTTGTTAAGTATTATGAATATATAAATAAGAATAAAGTTCTATACAAGTTTCAGGTCTTTATAAATTTAACCTGTTCCGTGTTAATATCAATATTAATTATATTGGGTCTAGACTTATTGTATGCATTCGAAATTCTAATTATTGGAAATATAGCTATTATTGTTATATGTTTTACTATTAATAAAGGAAATGTAAAATTTATATTTTCTCCAACGTTACTATATAATGGTTTACCTTTTTTGATAAATACATTAGCGGTAATGGCATTTTCTCAGATTAATATTGTTATAATAAATCAGTTTGGTACAGATTATGAAATTAGTAATTTTGTTCTTGCGCAACGCATAATGGAAGTTACTTTGATGCTTCCAAATTCATATACTAGTAGTGTTATTGGTAAATTCTTTAAAGGAGAGGTGATAATGAAAGAAATTCAAGGAAAAACTCTAAAGCTTTGGTTGGGATCATCTTGTTTGTGTTTTATTATTACTTTGGCTGTTATGTATTTATATCCAAAGTATAACATTGTAGTATATTTATTTGTTCTGCTCCTACCACTTGGATTTGTCCGTTCGATGAGTATGTCTTACAGTGTTATACTCGATTACACTAAATATTATTTAGTTCGCACAGTTAGTATTTGTTTTATTCTAATATTAAATCTATTACTTGCTAAATATATTATTCAACTTCCGTATGGCCTTTATTGGTTTTCTATTTATATTGGTGTGTTGATATCTTTACTAATAATTGTATATAAAGTAACTTTTAAAAAGTATAATATTTATGAAATGTTTCATAGTTGATTTTAAGTCGGTTTCATTTTCGAAATTTAAGGCTCATGGTGGAGGTGATTTTGCATTGAGGATTATTGACTATTTCTTGATGAATAATGTTTCTTTTTTTATTCTAAATAATACAACAGAATATTATCAAGAATATTCAATAAAGAATCTTAAAGAGCAAGTAAAAATTAGTGAAACTTACTCTGATTTTCAGTATTTCAACCCTTTGTATCACGGAGGGGATAATAATGATTTCATCTATTCATGTAAATTTCTTTATGTCCATGGAGTGAGGATGTTGGAAATGCCATATGATAAGTATTCATATAAATATTATACATTCCCTAATAATTTTGTTAATTTTATTAAAAATGCTTTTTTAAATAAATATTATAAATCGAAGGCGACAGATTTATTAAATAGTACTGAGAAACTAGTCGGGAATGTTAAATTATTAACGCCAAGTGAGCATTCTAAATATATCTTTCTCAGTCAAAAGAATTTTAATAGAGAAATTTCCGTACTTCCTCCATTTCTTAATAAACCTATACATCCTGAAGAATTGAGATTAGATTTTAATGAGCCTTTTATTCTTTTTTTAAATGCTGATAGATGGGTGAAGAATTCTTATCGATTTTTAAGAGCTTATGATGAATTAATTAAACAAGGTAAAATTAAGAATATTAAGTTAGTAATGGTAGGAAAACCTATTTTCCATGAAGACTTTTCAGATGAAGTAGTTTATTTTGATTATTTGAATAGGGGTAATTTAGAATGGTTAATGAAAAATGCGCTTTTTCTTGCGTACCCTTCTCTAAATGAGGGGTTTGGGTATCCGCCTGTTGATTGTCTGAAATATAATACCCCTGTGCTTTGTACGGCTATATCAGCGACAAATATAGTCTACAACGGGAGTGTTGTTTTTGTTAATCCATTTAATATAGATGAGATAAAGTCCCGTATTCTTTATATGATCGATAATTTAGATCATTTGAAATCACAAAGCTTAGAAAGTAAATATTTTCAAATTGAACAAGAAATCAATAATAAATGGATGAAATTAATATCATAACAACTTGTTTTTCCATTGTTTACGGACTAATTATACTCAGTGGGATTCAATATTTATTATTTAAGAATATTTATAGATCTGTTAATAAAACATTTTTATTTTATGTTTTATTATCGATCGTTTATTATTTTCTTAACTTATTGGTAGTTCCAGATTTTTATGGATTTACCGGTGGTTTTAAAGTTGGGACTGATGATTTGAAATATTTTACCCAAATAAAGGATGAATCTGTATTACTTAAGAATACTCTTTCATATGGAGTGTTGAGTCATACTCATCAATTTAGTATATTTTTAAAAATATTATATCCTTTTCCAATCTATAGTCCACTGCAAATAATAACTTTTAACTGTTTGGGAATTACTTTAATTCCAATACTAGGGAAAAGAATTTTTGATATATATTTTACTGATGAATTTTATAGGACAAAGATCTTATTTATTTTATTGCTTCTTTGTCCTACTTTATTAATGAATGGACTTATCTTAATTAGAGATGGGTGGACAACTCAATTTTTTATGATTTTTTGTTACTTGTTATTAACAAAAAGATATAACTTTTTAATGTTTTTGTCTGCTGGTTTGCTAATTTTTTTACGTCCTTCATTTATCGTATTTCCTTTTTTGTTTGCTTTTATTGAGCTAAACTTTCATAAGAAGTTCTTTTGGTCAAGGAGTATAGCTTTGTTATTAATTCTGTTACCAATCGCAGCTATTTTTTTAAAACAAATTGAAGGAGTAGATTTAAGTGAAGGTGTAACTAGAGATGGATATGTAGATAGTTTCTTAGGGAAATTTGAGGATGAGTCTATCTTCTATAAAATCATGAAGCTTCCCTTTCCTTTAAATATTTTGGTTAGTTATATCTTCTTTTTAACGAGTCCTTTTTTAAAGTTTAGATTTTTTTATGAGGATACATTTATTATAAGAAATGTTTTTTCAATTTTAGAAGCAGTAATGATGATTATTTTAATGCCTGTTTTTTTTAAAAATCTCAAATCTAATGTTTCAAATTTATCATTTCAAAAATTATTAACTTTTGTCAGTGTATCAATTTTAGTGCTTTCCACTATTAGTCTTCAATTTAGACATAAAATTATATTATTGCCATTTATATATATGCTATTAGTTTTTTCATTTAAGAAAAGTTCATTAAATTTTATACTCATAACAATTTATCTGCTATTGCAATTGATGATAGTACTGTAAAATATTTAGAAATGAAAGGAAGAGACAAATTTAAAGCGCTGAAACCCATTTTTACGATATTAATTTTATTCTTTAAAATTTTACCAAAAGTTATTTGTGAAATTTTTTGGTCTATAATTATGCCTTTCAATGGCCTTTTAGCGAAGGGAATAAGATATTCTATACTGAAAGCAAATGCTAAGGAAGTTGGAGATAATCTATCGGTTGGTGCTAATACTATTATTAAAAATTGGCAGAATTTTTCTTGTGGAAATAATGTTAGTATTCACGAAAACTGTGTTGTAGATTGTGATGGTGAAGTGAAGATAGGAAATAATGTTTCCATCGCTCATGCTTCGTCACTTGTAGCAGCAAATCATACATGGAGTGATTATAGTGTTCCTATAAAATATAATCCACTTACGGTAATCGGTATTATTATTTACGATGACGTATGGATTGGTTGTGGAGTTAGGATTCTAGATGGTGTTAGAATACATAGTCGCTCGATTATTGCTGCAGGCGCTGTAGTAAATAGAATTGTGGAAAGTAATTCACTTGTTGGCGGAGTACCTGCCAAGTTAATTAAAAAAATATAGATGAAAGCATTATTTGTACATGATCATATTTTCTATAAAAAGAGTAATGACTTTTATAGTCCCGGTGGATTGCCAGTAGTGGCATGGGATCGTTATCTTGCCAGTGTCGATCAATTATTTGTTGTTTCAAGGGGGAATGTAGATGATCACAAAGAAGGTCTTGTAAAGTCTTCTAGACCTAATGTTGAGTTTGATTTGCTTTATAAAGTAAAAGGTGGATTAGATTATTATAGATTTCGGAAAGAAATTGAAGCTAAACTTCGATTTTATATTCAAAAAGTCGATTTTGTAATTATTAGATTACCATCAACAATAGGTTATTTTGCGTATCTTTTATGCAAGGAGTTAAAAGTCCCATTTGTAAGTGAGGTAGTTGGCTGTGCTTGGGATAGTACATGGAACTACGGAACGTTTTTAATTAAATTACAAGCCCCCATCAGATACTTTCAAATGAGGAAAGTTGTTAAGGAGAGTTTTGCTGTTACGTACGTAACTGAATTTTTTCTTCAAAATAGATATCCTACTCAATCTAATATAGTAATATCGGCTTCCAATGTGCAAATTCCGGAAATATTAGAAGAAACTAAATTAAGCCATATTAATTTTTTGAAAAGAAGTGAGGATGAACGCATAATAAAAATTGGCATTATAGGGAATTTAAATGTAAAGTATAAGGGCTTTGATGTTGCTATGCGTGCGCTTCATGAATTGAAAGTAAAAATGCCTGAATTGAAATTTGAATTTTATTTAGTTGGCGGAGGAGTTCAGGATTATATCCTTTCGTTAATTGAGAAATTTAATTTGAATGAGGAATGTAAGATTGTCGGTCGATTAAAAGCTGGCTCCGAAATTTTTCAATTTCTCGATGGTTTAGACCTTTATATTCATCCTTCAAAACAAGAAGGGTTACCTAGATCGGTAATTGAAGCAATGAGTAGAGCCTGTCCTGTTTTGGCATCTAGTGTAGCAGGAATTCCAGAATTAATTGCGGATAAATATTTACATCATCCAGGTGACTATCGTAAATTATTGCAAGACTTAATTTACGTCCTTACAGATTTAGAAGTCAGAGTTTCTATGTCCAATAGTAATTTTAAGAAATCTAAAGATTATGTTCAGTCTAGATTAGAAAGTATAAGGAAAGATTTCTTTCAACGAATAGTTGATCAGGTCAAATTAATTAAAGAATCTGAAATTAGTAATAGATGAAAATCGCTTTAGTAGAAAATTTTGGATCAGATTTTTTTGGTGCAAGATTAAGATATGCTCAATTTCTTAAAGATAACGGGCATCATGTAGTTGCAGTTGTTCCTGATGACGGTTATGCTGATAAAATAGTAGGAGCTGGTATTGAAACGATAAGTATTAAAGTTAACATTCGAAGCAGAGATGTGAAGACAATGTTTGCTTATGGCAGTAAATTAGGAGAAATATTTAAAAAAGAAAAATTTGATATTATCCATTTTTATCGTATGCAACCGAATATAATAGGAAGCCCGATAGCTTATTTTGCTTCAAGAAAAAGTAAGATTATAAATCATATTACTGGACTAGGTGTTGCTTTCACAAAATCATCCTTTAAGTACAATGTTATTAGATTTATAATAAAAAGTGCTTATAATTTAAACAGTCGAATTTTTAATGCACAATTAATTTTGCAGAATAATGAGGATAAGATAGAACTTGGAAATCTTCAAGAATTTTTGGTTGTTAAAGGGAGTGCTGTAAATGAAGATAGGTTTAGACTTGGATTACCTAAAAATATTGAGCTTATAGATGAATTGAAGAATACCTATGGTATGACGGAGGGCATAACTTTAATATTTGTTTCTCGTTTATTAAAGCAAAAAGGACTTTCTTATTTAGTCGAAGCTGTAAGGGTTCACAATTTGAATCATATAAATAATAAAGTTAATTTACTAATAGCAGGGTGGTTAGATTTTAATAATCCTGATTCCTTCACTAAAGAAGATATTGAGAAATTTAGTGATGTAGATGGCGTTATATTTTTAGGAAAGAGAAATGATATTGATCAATTGATCAATATATCTGATATAGCTGTCCTGCCTACATATTATAGGGAGGGTACGCCGCGCTTTCTTCTTGAAGCAATGGCCATAGGAAAACCGATATTAACAACAGATATGCCAGGTTGTAATCATCTTGTTAAAGATAATGAAAACGGTATTTTAGTTCAACCTATGGACCAAAGTGCATTAACAGCTGCGATAGAAATATTATCTAAAAGAGATCTGAATAATTTAGGTTCAGTAAGTCGAAAAATATATGAAAACGAGTTTTCTGAAAACGTAGTGTATAATAAATTGTTGGAGACCTATTTAAAGAAGTAGATCAAGCAAGGATATACAAACAGTATAATTTGTTTTTTGTTATAGTATAAGTAATCTTATCTATAATAAAAGGTAAGATTAAAGTAAAATCATTTACGAACACATTATTTATTAATTATTATATAGCATGTTAAAATTCAGTTTGATATTATTGATAATTTTTGGTGCTTCACTGAAAAATAATGCATTAGAAAATAGAAGAGAGAATGGTCCTGATTTACAAAAATATATCGGTAAACAAAAGAAATCTATTGATACAATTGACATTCGTACATTTGGTGTTTTAGGAAACGGTGGGGACGAAACAAAAAAGATACAAGAGGCATTAAATAAGTCTGTGGGGAAAACATTGTATATCCCAAAACAAAAGGGTAGCTTTTACCTTAGTGGCCAATTGATAGTACCAAGCAATTTAGAAATTATATGTCACAAAGAAGTTGTTTTTAAAGCTAAAAATAATTTGAAGCAAGATATAGAGAATTTTGAAGTATTATTTCGGTTTGAAAATTCAAAAAATGTAGTTTTTAATGGAAATGGGGCTAAATTCTTTATGGAAAGAAAATTTTATAAAAGTGAATTTAATCATTTGTTTATGATAAATGGTGCATCAAATATAACTCTAAAAAATATTTTAGCTGAAAATTCTGGAGGTGATGGTATCTATGTAGGTGCGTACAAAACTAGAAGCAATTATTCACAAAATATTAATATCATAAATTGTAAATCAAAGTATAACAGACGACAAGGGCTTAGTATTACAAGTGTATCGAGTTTTAAAGCAGAAAACTCTGAATTTTCATATAGTAGGGGAAGTGCTCCGTGCTCAGGCGTTGATATAGAGCCTAATAGTAGTAATTCTGTTTTAAAAAATATTCATTTTAAAAACTGTTTGGCTCAAGGAAATGAGCGAAGAGGATTTTTAGTTACTTTAAGTCGTCTAAACAATAAAAGCCAAAGTGTTGATATTACTTTTGAAAATTGTAGAGCCCTTAATAACTATAATGGTTTCACCTCTATGTATTTTTCACCCACTTCTTCTGGAGAAGTTCGCTTTATTAAATGTATTGCTGAAAATTCTGCTAATTCTGGTTTTACAGAGCTCTCAAGCTCTGGTTTAGGTGCAAAAAAAATATATGATAGTTGCATCTCAAAAAATAGTTCAAAAAATAGTATTAATTCTAATGAAGTTAATAACTCTGGGTTTTCTATTTACAATGTTAGAAATCGTAAAGAAAAATATCTAGGAAATTCGCAATTTATAAATTGTGAAGTTATTAGTGAAACAAAGGGAGTTAAGTGCGGTTTTTTTGTTGAGTCAGGAGGTAAAGTAATTAATGTTGATGTGAAGAATTTGCAGTTTAAAGGTGGTATAATAAAAAAAACCAACTTATTAATTAAAGACAATTTGAAATCAACAAGGAGTTTATCCGTTGCTCGAAATGATTTTTAATTTAATTACAATTAGGATAAATAAAATATCGAATATTTTAAAAAAATGAAGATAACTATTACAGGAGCAACGGGATTTGTAGGGCAAAATCTTACTAAATATTTAAAAAATAGTCATTGCTTAACACCAGTTTCACTACGTAATCAAAATTGGACAGATAATTTTAATATTGATATTGACGTTATCATTCATCTTGCAGGAAAAGCGCATGATACTGCAAATGCATCAAATGATTCTGTATATTTTAAAGTAAATCGTGATTTAACTATTCAGTTATTTGATGTTTTTTTAAAATCTAATATTAAAGACTTTTTCTATTTCTCTTCTGTAAAAGCAGTCGCTGATACGGTTGATGGTGTTTTATTTGAAGATATTGATGCTAAGCCATTGACTCCATACGGCAAGTCTAAATTTGAAGCCGAGGAGTATTTGCTCAAGCAAACTCTTCCTGAAGGAAAGCGTCTTTTTATTATTAGACCTTGTATGATACATGGACCTGGTAATAAAGGAAATCTCAATCTTCTTTATAAAGTCGTAGAAAAGGGTATCCCTTGGCCTTTAGCAGCATTTCATAATGAACGTTCCTTCTTGAGTATTGATAATTTGAGTTATTTGATTGAAACCATGATTGCAAAAAAGGATCTATCGTCTGGTGTATATAACTTTGCAGATGATGATGCACTGTCGACCAATGATGTGGTTCAATTAATCTCGATGACACTTGGACAGAAACCAAGATTGTGGTCTATATCGTCTTCATTTATTAAAACGGTAGTTAAAATCGGAGATATACTTCCATTGCCTTTAAACTCAGAACGTTTGAAGAAATTAACCGAATCGTACGTAGTCTCTAATTCGAAAATTAAAAAAGCTTTGGGAATTGAGAAATTACCTACCTCGGCCAAGGAGGGATTAATTAAAACAATTCGATCTTTTCAATAATTGCTGATAGAGTAGATTGATGGTGTAAAGGGGAAAAATTTAGTTTTACAAACTTATGAAATTATAAGAGTATTAATGTCTTTATATAAGATGCATAAAATCGAAAATAGTTTTTTAAAGATAGAAGTATCTGAAATGGGAGCAGAGCTAAAATCTCTCATTGATAAGAGGGTTGATTTCGAATGTATTTGGCAAGGTGATAATAGATTTTGGGCAAAATCGAGTCCAATATTGTTTCCCATTATTGGACAATTAAAAGAGAATTGTTATCATTATGATAAACAATCTTATTATCTTAATCGTCATGGTTTTGCTAGAGATCTTCTATTTGGCCTAGTAGAAAAGTCAGATAATAGTTTAACTTTTGAATTAAAATCTAATGACGCGACAAAGAAAATCTATCCTTTTGACTTTACACTAGCAGTCACTTATGAATTGTACGAAAATGAATGTATGGTAACTTATTGTGTTATCAATGATAGCAATATAGATCTGTTATTCTCGGTAGGTGGGCATCCTGCTTTTAATTTGCCTGAATATTCTCAATGCTTAAATGAAAATTATATTGAATTTCCATTGGATCATTCCTTAAATCGTTTTTATTTGAATGGTGGTTTATTATCAATAGAATCTGATCAAATTGAATTAGACGCTAAGAGGTTATTTTTGGACAATAAAATGTTCGATCAAGATGCTTGGGTACTAAAAGAAGTACAGTCAAAAGAAATCTATTTAAAAGAAAGATCTTCAGGAAATGGTATACTTTTTTCTTTTGAGGGATTTCCTTATTT
This sequence comes from Sphingobacterium kitahiroshimense, assembly GCF_025961315.1. Taxonomy (NCBI): domain Bacteria; kingdom Pseudomonadati; phylum Bacteroidota; class Sphingobacteriia; order Sphingobacteriales; family Sphingobacteriaceae; genus Sphingobacterium; species Sphingobacterium kitahiroshimense. Next base: position 3,856,117 of record NZ_JAOQNK010000001.1, read on the forward strand.
AGGTCTATGGTCTGCTCCAGAAGCACTCTTTATATGTCTAGAGCCGTGGGCTGGTCTTCCAGATGATGAAAAACATAATCAAGATTTTCATGAAAAGGAAGGAATTATAAAATTGTCTTCATTGTCCAAGTGGTCTGCGAAATGGAGTGTACGAACAATAAATCAAAATTTCTTAAATTCGACAATATAAATTTGTGATGGAAAGTCAAGAAGAATACCACTGGACAAATATGTTAAGAAAGCATGGCCCCCGTTGGTTAGTGTTGCTAATCGACTTTTTATTGATGTGGTGTAGTTTTATATTTACCTATATTGTTATATTCAAGTATCGTGGGCCGATATCATTCTCTAGTTTATTGTTAGAGTCTTTAATCATATCCCTGGTCTATCTTTTGATTTTTATTCTTTTTAAACCCTATCAAAGTATTGTTAGACGAACTGGTCTAAGAGATTTAAAACTAATGGGTAACTGTATCGGTACCGCTTTTTTGATTTCGATCTTATTTTCTTACTTCTGGGAGTTATTCCTCGGAAAAGCATTTGTAAATAATTTTGGTAATAAATGGGAAATTCATTTCTCGCAAACCCAATTGCTCTTTCATGCCCTGCTTACTGGATGCGCACTGATTTCCGTGCGGTTATTATATAAAACGGTATATCATTCCTTTTTTTGGAATAACCGGCAGAATATGATACCTATTATCCTCTTTGGTGCAGGTAACATGGGGCATAACGCTTTTAATTTACTACAACTGGGATCGCGCAATCGTTACAAAGTAGTGGCTATTATAGATGATAATGTAACCCGTATAGGTCGTTATATCCAAGGAATACGTGTCAGATCTTTGAGTGACTTAAATATGGATCTTTTGGAGCGGATCGGCGGAGCACAAGAATTGGTTATTGCTATCGATAACTCTTCTCCCGAGCGATTGGCAAAGATTTCTGAAGTGGCCGAACAGCTTCCTTTAAAACTAAAGGTGATGCCTAACTCTGTTAAAATGATGGAAGGGGCGGTAGCAACCCGGCAGATTCGTACCCTAAAAATAGGCGATCTATTGGGACGTAATCCCATTGAGCTCAACAATCCAGTTATTGCTAATGCTCTAGCTAATAAAGTAGTCTTGATTACAGGTGGGGCAGGTTCTATAGGTTCGGAACTGGTTAGACAAATTGCTAGAACAGACTGTAAGTCCTTGCTTATACTGGATCAAGCCGAATCGGCACTTTACGATCTACAGCAGGAGCTTAAGAGCTTGGATAATTTCGATCGTTTTGAATTTGTCGTTGGAAATGTGCGGGATCATGGATTTATAAAAAATATCTTTGAACGCATTCATCCTCATTTTGTTTTTCATGCAGCGGCTTATAAGCATGTACCTTTGATGGAAGCTAATCCTTATGAAGCGATTCTAACGAATGTGTGTGGTTCTTATCAAGTTGCGAAATTGGCAGATACTTACCAGGTTGAGAAATTTGTGATGGTTTCTACAGACAAGGCTGTCAACCCAACGAATGTGATGGGAGCTACTAAAAGGGTGGCTGAAATTGCTATATCAGCCATTAACAAGCATTCTAAGACTAATTTTATCGTGACTCGTTTTGGAAATGTACTGGGGTCGAATGGCTCAGTAATACCCTTATTTGAAAAGCAGATTGATCAAGGAGGTCCAATTACCATTACACATCCAGATATAACACGTTATTTTATGACCATACCAGAAGCTTGTCAACTTGTTCAAGAGGCTGGAGTGATGGGGAATGGTGGTGAGATATTTGTTTTTGATATGGGAGTATCGGTTAAGATTATGGATCTGGCAAAGAAGATGATTAGTCTCAAAGGTTTATCCTACCCCGATGACATCGATATTAAAATCGTAGGATTACGTCCTGGAGAAAAGATTTACGAAGAATTGCTGGCAAATGATGAAAATACAATGAAGACACATCATGAAAAGATTATGATTGCTCAAGTCAATAATGTCGATATTGATGAAAAGAAGAAGAAAATCGATGAGTTATGTTTTATCGTTCAATCGGGTGATAATTCCATTAATCATATGAAAATGGTTTCCTTGATTAAGGAAATTGTACCGGAGTTTAAATCTCAAAATTCGGTTTTTGAAAAGTTAGATTTTACATAGCCTAAGTTTGAGGCATAATTGTTGTTAGTGACGTGATGTCATTTAAAAATCAGGATTAATTCAGTATTACTGTTAATAGTATGGAAAAAAAATATATTTTTGTGATTAAAGTTATGGAACCAATCTTAATAATAAAATAGAGTATGCGATTTAGTTTAAAGCACAGTCTTGCATTAGCAATGTTTGCATTAATGTTAGTAATATTTAGTTCTTGCGGATCCCGTAAGAATATGGTGTATCTGCAACAGGATTCCACCCAGATCAATACCCTATATAATCAACATGTACCCCGTATCCAAAAGAATGATATCCTGACGATTGTGGTGACCGCAGCCGATCCTAAAGTAACGGCGCCATTTAATCCTGTTAGTACAATGACTACCAGTAATATGACACAGGCTGTTGATATGGCTTTACGTCCTACTTATACAGTAGATGAAAATGGCGATATTACCTTGCCAATGTTGGGAAAGGTAAAGGTAACAGGCTTAACGCGTATTGAGGCAATTGAAAAAATTAGGACCGAATTGAGCCAGTACATTAAGGATCCTGGAGTCAATATCAATTATAACAACTTTAGAGTATCTGTACTAGGGGAAGTTAGTAAACCAGGGTCATTTACTTTACCTACAGAGCGGATAACAGTTTTGGAAGCATTGAGTATGGCTGGAGATCTGACTATTAGAGGTGTACGAGAAAATGTATTATTAATACGTGAAGTGGATGGACAAAAAACGATGCATCGTTTAGATCTCACTAAGCAAAATACCTTAAACTCTCCTTATTATTACTTAGCACAGAATGATGTGATCTATGTAGAACCAAATAAGGCTCAGATCAATAACTCTAAATTAGGCGCAAATACAAATATTATTATTTCAATTGCAGGTCTTATTATTACCGTAATTTCAGTATTGACACGATAGAATCATCCATGGAACAACCGATACAAAATAAAGAAAACAAAGAAGAAGAATTCAATCTTAGACAGATATTTGAGCAATATGCTTTCTATTGGAAGTGGTTTGTGCTAGCTGTGATATTAAGCGTTGGTATTGCTGTGGTATATTTACGATATGCGCAAAAGACCTACAATACTACAGCTAAGATTTTATTAAGAGATGAACGTAGTGCTTCTGCAGGAGAATTGGCTGGTATAGCAGAATTGACCAGTAGTATGGGTTTAGGTGGTGGAGGCCGCTCTGCATTTGTAACGGATCAAATTGAAGTGCTGACCTCACGTAGATTAATGCGTAAGGTTGTTGATCAACATAATCTAAATGTTATTTATTCTTCGAAGGGTAATATTAGATCATCGGAGCAGTTAGAAAGAGATATGCCTTTTGTGGTACAAACTTTGGGTACCCAAGATTCAATATTATTGAAGATAAGAGTTACTGTCGTGAATGATAGTCAATTACAGCTGACTGATTTGAGTTCTGGAGAGAAAAAGGTGGGTGTTTTCGATCAACAAATAAAAATTGGTAATTATAGTGTTCTTTTTAAAAGAAACCCAGCGCACAAAATTGAATTGAGTACAGATTATGAAATTTCTGTTATTCCTAAAGATTGGGCAATTGACATGATTTTGGGAGCGATTACTATTATGCCAAATAAAGAAATGCAATCGTATATTGTTAATTTCGGAATGGTATCTAGTTCAAGTAAGAAAGCAGCATTAATATTGAATTCATTAATTGAGATTTATAATCAAGATTTGACGTATGATAAAATGCGGATGACCAAAGCAACCTCCGATTTTATCAACAATCGATTGGTGTTAATTTCTAAAGATCTTTCAGGAGCAGATGAGCAAGTGGCCGATTTTAAATCGAACAATGCCATGGTCGATATGCAAGCTGAAGCAGGTGTGTTTTTAAATAATGCTTCTGATAATGACAAGAAAGTACTGGAGTACCGGACACAACTGCAGTTGGTGGATCATATGAATGATTACCTCAAAGGGGAAACCGAAGGAAAATTATTACCCTCCAATATTGGCTTGCAAGATGCTTCAATAGGAACTGCGATAGCAGCTTACAATAAATTAGTAATGGAACGCGACGATTTATTGAAATCGGCATCGGATATGAACCCTGCTGTAATTGCCTTAAATGAGAATATCGCCGATAATAAAAACAATATCCGTCGCTCGCTGGAGAACTATCAACAGGTGACGAAATTGGCCTTGAATAGTATTGAACGTAAATCGAATGAAATAAAAGGACGTATCAGTTCAATCCCGAATCAGGAGCAGGGCTTTAAGAAGATTTCGCGTCAGCAACAGATTGTCGAATCCCTGTATTTGCTTTTATTGCAAAAAAGGGAAGAATCTGAGGTCAGAGCGGCAGCTACACCGGATAACTTAAAAATTATTGATGCAGCTTATGGCAATGGAATACCTGTTGCTCCTCGAAAAATGATTATTTTATTAGGAGCATTAATGTTCGGTTTTCTAATTCCTTTCATTATTCTTTATCTGAAATTTTTATTGGATAATAAGATCCATTCGCGCAAGGATATTGAAGATATCGTCAAAGCGCCTGTACTGGGTGAGATCCCATCTGCTGAGGATACCATTATCCATCAGAACGATCGCTCATCGCTGGCAGAAGCTTTTCGGATTTTGCGTACCAACATGAACTTTATGTTCGGTGCTGATAAAAAGGATAAGTCGAAAGTGGTATTTGTGACCTCAACCATATCGGGTGAAGGAAAGTCTTTCGTAACGACCAATCTGGCGCAGATCTTATCCATGTCTGACCAACGTGTCTTACTAATTGGTGCAGATATCCGGAGTCCAAAAGTATTGGATTACCTAGGACTATCCCATTTACAGCATACCAATGTCGGTATTACCCAGTTTTTGATCAATCCTGAGATGGATGTGGATAATATCATTATCAAAAAACCTGGTAATTATGATTTTGATGTGGTGTATTCAGGGTATATTGCTCCTAATCCAGCAGAGTTATTGATGAATGGTCATTTTGATGATGTGATCAAATACGCTCGTGAACATTATGATTATATATTGGTCGATACAGCTCCTGTGAGTTTGGTAACCGATACGCTATTGATTGCACATAATGCAGATCTTACTTTATATGTATCGCGTGTCAATTTCTTGGATAAACGCTTGCTTCAAGTGCCACGTGAATTGTATGTCGATGGTAAATTGAAAAACTTAGCGGCTGTTGTCAATGATGTTGACTTTGCTCGTGGTTACGGTTATGGCTATGGTTACGGTTATGGTTATGGCGACAAAGGTGAAAAGAAAACAGGCTTAAGTAAATTGTGGTATGATTTACAGAGCAAGTTTAAAAAGAAATAAATTATAATTCAATATCAATTGGCGCATTTCTTTGTAGAATTGCGCCAATTTTTTTAGATCCATCAATGGATATTAACGCTATTTTTACATTGATATATCGTTCAGCATAACACGGACTGCCGATATTAACCTACTGCTTATAACAATGAATTATTTAATTGTCCTTATCATATTATTTGTTCTGGAGCTTCTTTATTTTAAAGTCGCCGACCGTTTTAATATTATTGATAAACCAAATGAGCGCTCATCGCATAGTACAGTGACTTTGCGTGGTGGTGGCATCATTTTTTATTTTGGTGCATTCATCTACTTTATCCTGTCAGGTTTTCAATATCCTTACTTTTTCTTGGGTCTAACGTTAATGACTGCAGTCTCTTTTTTGGACGATGTATTTACATTGTCCAACAAAATTCGTTTGGTTATTCATTTTAGTTCTGTCCTATTGATGACCTATCAATTGGACCTCTTCAGTATGCCCTGGTACTATCTGCTGATTACTTTTATTATTGTCGTCGGTGTTATCAATGCCTATAATTTTATGGACGGCATAAATGGCATTACCGCTTGCTATAGCTTGGCTGTCGGGGCGCTATTAATGATTGTCAATCATCAGCTCAATTTTATCCAACAAGATTTACTTTCGTATACGTTACTTGGTGTATTGGTCTTTGCATTTTTTAATTTCCGAAACAAAGCAAAATGTTTTGCAGGAGATGTGGGGGCGGTTGCGATTGCTTTTGTTCTGTTATTTGCACTTGGTGCTTTAATTATCCAAACCGGAAATTTGATCTATATCTTATTTTTGTCAGTATATGGTATTGATGCCGTCTGGACAATCGTACGTCGCTTATTGCGTAAAGAAAATATCTTTGAAGCCCATCGATCGCATCTGTATCAATTTTTAGGGAATGAAGCTAAGGTGAATAAATTGGTGATTTCTTTCTGTTATGGATTGATCCAGTTACTAATCGGATTATTAGTAATCCAATTTTCGGATCAGGAAGCAATGGTTCAAATTATATTTGCAGTGAGTTTATTAGTGGGGTTGAGCGCCATTTATCTGATATTAAAAACTTACATCATCAAAAAATATGTTCATTAATATGATACAAACTATACAAGGAGGAATAGCCCAGGATCAACGTGGACAGATTCGTTTTGTTAATGACTTTGATATGTCTCTGGTAAAGCGGTTTTATATGATCAAAAATGCCGATGTTGAACTGGTTCGAGGTTGGCGTGCCCATCGCATCGAACAGCGCTGGTTCTATGTCGTCGCTGGTGCTTTTGAAGTTGATCTGATTCAAATCGATAGCTGGGACAAGCCTGCACATGATCTTCCTGTTGAGAGAATAAAATTAGCAGCTACTGCCATGCAAGTTTTGCACGTGCCTAAAGGATATGGTACTGCTTTTCGTGCCCTACAGCCCGACAGTGAGTTACTGGTATTTGCCGATCATGGAATTGAGCATGCGCCATTAGATGACCACACTTGGCCCTTGGAATATTTTGTAGGAAGGTTAGACTGTTAGTTAGTTAGTTAGTTAGTTAGTTAGTTAGTTAGTTAGTTAGTTAGTTAGTTAGTTAGTTAGTTAGTTAGTTAGACCATTCTCACTTTCTAACTTCAATATTAATCGTTATCTATTCCCAGAAATTTGGAATAGGTATGAACGATAGGAAAAAAGAGTACTTCCTGCGGAGCATATCTTAAATAGCGTTTAAAATTTAACCACATTCGATATGCTCCTTCCGGATGGACGGATATTACGGATATTTTTCCACCTTCAAAGCGCTCATCATGCTGTCCAAAATTTCCGGAATACCAAATTTCGTCCATCATCCAGCCTGCATCGCAGTTATCGGGATATGGAAAGGGTAGTGATTCTTTAGGTAGACCTAAATAGTTTACCAAAATCTGGTGTAGTAGATGTGTCCAGTCCAATATTCCGGCAGCTCGATAAATGTTTTTTAATGCTTGCGGATCGATCTGTGTTGATACATGTGCATATAAGCGCGCAGAGTCACATAATTGCCTTAGTCCAATACCAAATGTGATCAAGTGTTTTAAAATATGTGCATTCACCTGTAGCAATTGTAATTCTGGAGCGAGTAATTTAATCGAAGTAGCATTGATGGTCAGCTCTTGTTGCTGGTTTTTATAACTATTTTCAAGCTTTTTCAACAAATTGCTTTTGAGAGGACTGCGGATATCAAAAAGCTTTTTATGATGCTCAATATGGATACCTTTCCAATCATAATCTAAACTAAATCCTGCTGTATCTTGAAATTCTACTTTTTTGTCTTTCAGTATTTCCCGTGCTTGTGCATAACCTTGATCTTCGAAATACCAGTCGATATCTCCTGAAATACGATGCTGAGGGACTTTATAGCACGCTGCAACGCCTTGCCCTTTTTGCAGAATAGGTTTAAGGCCTTGTTTGGTAAATGACGTATATTGCGCGGCAATCACTTCATTCATTTTGCTATTGTGACGTTCTATTTGATCGACCCTAACTGTCCATTTTATTCTTAATGACTGCGGAGGTAGCTGATCCTCTTCTAAATAAGAAAAGCTATCATATATAAGACCTTCTAAGGTATGATTAATGGCATACGCTCGGATTTTTATCCAATCCGCCTCAGCTAATGGCTGCGATAACAAAAGTGTTTCTTTACCCCATAGTCCGATACGTAATAACTGAAAAAAAATATCCTTATGTCGAATGTCCATATTTTCTTTTTTATATTTATAGATCAAAAATAGCTTTTTTTAGGGATTATTATGCTTTACAAGGTTGGATATATTGGTTCAATATTGAAATTTAATAAGCGGTAATCATGTATATGGCTCAAAAATTGCTATGAACCTCCATGAAAAACAGAGTTTGGTCTGCATCCAATTTTTGCAATTGCAACAACAATGTGACCTAAAATTTCGTTTCTAATAACAAATCAACTTATACAATGAAAAAACTATTTTTTACCCTTATTATGTCTGGCTGTCTTGCGACTGCTTCAGCCCAGTTTTCCCGTCCTATCAGTATAGGTGCTGGTGCAGGAGTTTCTTTTGGCTTGACAGATCTGAAGAATTCAAAAGTAAATTTTGCATGGTACGGAGAAGGGGATTATTTATTAACCCCATTTGTATCTGTCGGATTGCAGGCTCAGAAAGGTGAATTGACGGGTAACAGTGGCGATAATTCGTTTAAGAATAGCTATTATGCAGGTAACGTGAACGCAAAGTTAAGATTAGGTCAATTTATGGATCTGCCCGATAATTATAGCTATTATACTTTAGGAGCGAGTACGTTTCAACGTATTTTATCTAATGTTTATATCGGAGCTGGCGCTGGATTAATGAAAAATCGGATTTCAACTGATTTTACAACGACCTACAGAGATGCTGTCGTGAATATTGGAGGAGAAATTGCAGATGATCGTTCTGGCATTCATTTCGTCGTTCCATTAAATATTGGTGTAGATATTCCTTTTGGACGTACCTTATATGGTCCAAAATGGGCAGTAAATGTAAACTACCAACACGGTCTTAGTTTTAATGATAATCTGGATGGCGTCATGAATAAAAATAATGATCAATATGGCGTTATGACTGTTGGTGTGAAATATGCCTTTTTCAACCGTAACTAATTTGATAATAAAACATACTCTTCTATAAATAATAACAACCGCAATTATGATTAAAATGAGAAAACACTATCCGACATTTACATTCGGGCTGTTTATTTTAGCAGTTTTAGTGTCTATGCAGGCTTGTAAATCAAGCTCATCCATATATAAAGCACCGAAAGTTTCCGCATTCCGTGCAGGCGAAATGCCAGCGCCTCCGGGAATGGTTTATGTACCTTCTGGAACGATACTTTTTAAAAGCTCCCTTGACACTGCTGATACAGGTAAAAACGTAAGCTTAAGTGCTTTTTTTATCGACGAAACAGAAGTGACCAATAAACAATACCGTGAATTTATCAATTGGGTAGCAGATTCGATTGCCGTAACGGATTACTTACAGGATGATCAGTACTTTTTAGAGACTGGTGAACAAGGAACTGAGAGAAGAATTAATTGGAAAAAGGTAAAGAAAGCTTCTCCAATTTGGAAAAGCAATGATCCCACTATCCGTGAGCGCTTAGCGCCAATGATCGAAATGAGAGGTTCTCAGCGCACTTTAAATCCAGAGGTATTACGCTACCGTTTTTCTTATCAAAAGACAAAAGGGAACATTAAAAAGGTCTATGTGACCGATACGGTTCCAGTGATGCCGGTTGAAGAAATCTGGTCTTCTGATTTTCCAAATGCACAACTCGCTTCCCTTGATGTCAATTATTTTACACATCAATCTTTTGATTATTACCCGGTAGTGGGTGTCACTTGGAGACAGGCACGTGCATTTACTGACTGGAGAGGTAAAGAAATTATGGCAACTTTAATGAAAAACTCGTATTTGAGCGGTTACCAATTGACTTTAAGTCTTCCTACGGAAGCGCAATGGCAATATGCCGCTGAAGGTAAATTGGACCCCCGTGATACTTCGTCAACGAAACGCATGACAATCGATGGATCTGAAGGTAAAGAAAAGCTTGCAGTAAACTTTAAGCAGGGGGATGGTACCTATTCTCGTGATGGAGCAACTTTCACCCTTCCGGTAAAGTCTTATACGCCAAATGCTTTTGGAATCTATAATATGGCCGGTAATGTTTCGGAATGGACATTAGATGCTTTCAGTCCTTCTGCAATGGTTTTTGTAAACGATTTAAATCCTGCTCTTTTATATGATGCAGATGAGAAAGATGCTGATGCACTGAAAAGAAAGGTCGTACGTGGTGGTTCATGGAAAGATAATGGTGAGCAATTGAATACCGATACCCGTAACTATTCAGTGGACTATGAACCGCATTCATACATCGGTTTCCGTTGCGTGATGTCGGCATTTGAGATGCCAACGATCCAAAGTAAGACTAGAAAATTTTAAAATATAAATTCAGATGAAGATATTTATAACAATGGCAATGGCTTTAGGATTTATACCGGTCTTTGCGCAACAAGAAATACCGGATAGTTTGAAATCGCAACAGGTTACAACTGCCGTACAAGGAGAAGTTTTAATGGATACCATACCGACAACGGATGGTTTTTATCAGGCCAATAACCTGGAAGATGCGGTTCCTTTCGCTTATCCGGAAATTAACATGAAAAATATTCGCTTTTATAAGCGAGTGTGGCGTGATATTGATCTGAAAGATGAAAAAAATGCATTACTTGCTACTCCTGGTAATTCATTAATGGAGATCATTATGAAATCTATCGAAACGGGCAAGTTATCCCTATATAGTCCTGATGATGATTCTTTTAAAGGAAGAATGAGTGCCAACGAAGGTATGGCCCGTTTTACGGATAGTGTATTGGTTCCAATTTTTGATGATGAAGGAAACCAGATCGATTCAAAGATGACTTTAAATGAATTTGATCCGACCCGCGTAACGAAATTCCGCATTAAAGAAGATATCTTTTTTGATAAACAGCGTAGCCGTTTGGAAAGCCGTATTATCGGCGTAGCTCCGCTAATGAATATCACAACTTCGGCTGAACTTGCGGAATCGGTCGGTTCTACTCCTGCATTTTGGTTGTATTTCCCGCAGTTACGTTACAGTCTGGTTAAAGTTGATATTACAGATCCGGATAAGGGTCTATACGATATGACGATGGATGATTTATTCGTTCAAAAGAAATATGCAAGTACCATCATCCGTGAATCATCTGCCGGAGCTTTAAAATTAGGTGATGAAGCACAGCAGGCGCAAGATGCGCAACAGATCGAACAAAAGATCGATGCATATAAAAAGAAACTGTGGACAAGCCCTAAGGGGGTGAAAGAAGAAAACTTGGAAGAGTTTATTCCCAATGCTCAGAAACAGAAAAAAGTAAAGAAAAAATAGGCTTAGCTTAATACTAAAAACATAAAAAAAGCATTCTCAATTTTTGAGAATGCTTTTTTTATGTCTTGTATTTAACGTTGTCTGACATATTTTGGTTTTTTCAAGATGTTGCGTAATTCCTCTTCGGTATAGTGCCGTTGACCTTTGGCATTTAATTCAAAACCGCAAACCAGACGGAGGCCGCCCATGCAATGAAACCGCTTTTCATAAACTTCCCTGGAGTATCCTGTCAGTTCTAGCAGCTTACTACGCGGGATACCATTTTCAAAACCATGCAGAATACTTGCTGTCTTGTAAAGCTCTGCCAATTGTTTTTTACTGAGCTTACAGCGCTGAGGGGTTTTATGGGCTGGTGTCTGACCGATGGAATGAATAAAATCATTTAAACGTTGATTAAGCTTCCAGGTCATAGCACCTGAAGTTGCACCCATTTTAGCTTCTAGTTCTTTTACTGTGGGCGTTCTTCCTAATTTCTTGGCCAATAGAAGGTAATGATCTTTTATACTGAATTTCGTTAATGGGATTTTCGTCCCAGCCATATAGCATAAGTTATTCCACCCAAATTTTTCCTTCACGTACCATGCCGAAGGATAGTTTTCTGGTTTTAAACGTTGATAATCTTTTATATATTTAATCCGATGCTTTTTGATCAGTTTAATAACCTTTTCTTTTGCTTCTGATTCGGTCAGCGTAGTGATCCTGAAGTATGGTGGTAATCCAACGTATTCCAATACATCAGCCCAGGTGCTGACATTGAAATGGGTCAAATAAGACCGATCATTATAAAGTCCATTACTTTTTAGACATTCTGAGATCGCAGGCGACCGCTGGTGTTTGATGTAATACCGGACTAAGGAGTTTTTTAGTTTCCCTTTCGAAGGGATACGTCTATCATTTGCATCATATCCTGCTGCAATGATAAATTTATTCCAGGATCCAAAATATTTATGGATGCTTCCCGATTTTGAAGAAAATTCTCTGCGCATGGGAATGCGCTTATTCGTTTGATAGAAATCATGTAATTGGGCCAATAGTTCAGCTTTGACGATAGCTTCTGTTTTTTTTACGTTAGGCTGTAGCCCTGCGGCTGCAATAAAATTGTTCCAGGTGCCAAAATAACGGCGGCTCATCGTATTGAGGTTTTCCATTTCACGACGTACGGGAGTTCTTCCGTTTTTAGTGTAAAATTCGTTCACGATCGAAAAAGCTTCTGCGATGATTTCTTCTTGTGTTGGATTCAAATCGTACTGAAAATATTAGTTGATAGAATAAGTTCATAAATGCGAATATTAAAGATAATATTTTTCTTTATTAAAATGAAATGTTGCTGTGGAATGATGAGAAGGTTAGAAAGTTAGAAGGTTAGTTGGTTACTCTATAGTAATTAGATTATAGTATTTAGTAATTAGACAAGGTTGACTTTTTCTTTACGGCAAAGTTGAGATGATTAAAAGGTGAGGTAGTTAGAAGATCAAACGCAGGCTTTTTTTTGATTGCATGCATTATGGCTCCGTGGCCAGCGGTGGTTGAACAGACGATCCAAAATCTAAATACCACTATTGGACACCTGAATGACACCATCGACCGGCTATTGAAAGAAAATCACCTTTTAAAAGACCGTAAAAAGAACAGCGGTAATAGTTCGGTTGGTATATTATAGGATTAGAAGAAAACATCGTGGTAGCTGAGATTGGATACCGGATTAAAAATTATATGATTTTTTTCCAAAAGTTGAGCAGACCTCTACATGCTGTATGTTCAAGATCAAAACTAGTTGGTATCTCATCCCATCCACTCCAATAGGAGACAATTCGGGTTCCTATTGGTAATTGTCTAAGTTGTTGTCTAAGGTATTCGGTATATGAATAATAGAGTTCTTGGTTTGGTACTATCGAATTATCTATCGGACAACTTGTATCTATATTTTCATAGAAAGAATTGTAAAAATAAAATGCATCATAATCAGAAAAAGTGATTTGATCAATATTGGCATGAATAAATTCTACGTTATTTATTTGATGTTTTTGGGCTATCTCAGTAGAAATTTCAACAAGTGATTCCCGCTGTTCAACGCCATAAAAAATACCTTCCGTACATGTAGCACCCACAAGACAAAATTTACCAGCACCAGCACCAATGTCCAGTATCTTATCATTGGGATGTTGAACTAAATAGGTGGCAGCCATCTTTGCGACATCGACAGGAGTCCAGTGACGGTGTCCCAATATTTTTATATTTGAAGGATACAAATCGTCAAATGTACTGTCGTCAACACGTATGTTAGACCTTAATGCTTTAAAAATCATTTTTTCTTTTATGTGGTTATCATTAAATGGATAGGCTAATGTTTAGCAAATAAAAACGAGCTATTTAATTATATACTCCAGCACGGTTAAAGTTCTCTTAGAAAGTGGATCTTGCCTGATTCAACATTTATTTCGACAAGAACCTTGCGGTGATTTCCATATTCGTAAATGTACCAATTGGGATGATCTGGATCTTTCGCCGAATATGATTTTAAAAGCTCATCATCGATCTCTTCTGATATTTTAATAGATTTATTTTCCAACATGAATTTTTTTACTAAATTACAATAATCTATTTTTAAATTTTAACTGCTCGATGGAATTACGAGATAGAAACATTTAGTTCGTAACGATTAGTTTTATTTTCCCCTATTTCAATTGACACATCGTTTTGAAATCACGTTACGGTACATCCATACCTACAAGATAAGGATTGCTGGAATTTTTCGATACTTTCAATAAAAGGTCATGCGAGACAAGGAAATTGATTTTGACTTAAATTATTTTGTACTTATTGAATAAATAAGCGATATTTAACATATTCTTTAATTATATTCCATTACCTATATTTAATGTACCATGATATTGCGTGAAGTGACTCCTTTATCCGAAGAAGATTGTTTTATGGTATTCGCCAGAGAAAAGTGTAATTTTGATTTTCCAATACATGTGCATTCCGAATACGAACTCAATTTTATAGAGAATGCCGCTGGAGCACAGCGTATTGTTGGAGACAGTATTGAAGAGATAGATCATCTGGAGCTGACTTTAATTGCCAATTCTAATCTTGAACATGGTTGGTTTGACCACAACTGCAAATCAGAAAAAATTTCAGAAATTACCATTCAATTTCAGCCCGATCTATTGAGCGAAACTTTGCTCAATAAAAATCAGTTTCGCTCCATTAGGCAACTGTTTGAAAAAGCGGCTTATGGGGTTACCTTTAGTAAAACGACCATCATTGCTGTACGGGATGAAATTAAAAAGCTGATTACCGAGAAAGACGGTTTCTATTCGGTAGTTGGCCTTTATGATATTCTGCATATCTTGTCGCAAGATGAGCATATGCGAGAATTGAGTAGTCGTTCATTTCATAGCAGCATAGGGAGGCAAGACAGTAGACGTGTAGAAAAGATATTGATATATCTTTCTAAAAACTACCAGAAAGATGTATCCCTGAATGAGGCCGCAGACCTGATCGGTATGACCGAAGTATCCTTAAGCAGATTTTTAAAGCAGCGTACAGGAAGGACTTTTATAGATACACTAAATGATATAAGGCTTGGGCATGCCTGCCGGATGCTGATCGATACCACGCATAGTATAGCAGAGATAGCGCTTCTTTCGGGTTTTAACAACCTCTCTAATTTTAATCGGATTTTTATGAAAAAGAGATCTTCAACACCAACAGTTTTCAGAGATAAGTATAAAAACTCAAAATTCTATTTATAAGAATATAAAAATTTATGAGCTAAAATAATATAGATGGTTATTTGTTGTAATTGTCTGTACAGGATTGTTTTGGCTTATTTTATATAAGGAAAAGATAAAAAAGTATTATTCGTATAAGTGGTTTCTTCTTAGTTTTGGTAGTAATTGAAAGGGATTAAATAACCAATTTTAAGGGAACCAAAAAATGATGAATAAAATCTTTTATGCATGTCTGGTTGCGGGGTTTACACCTATGATTACTTTTGCACAAAAGTTTCAGGTGTCGGGGACTGTCACAAACCAGCAAACCAATTTAGCCATAGTCGGAGCTACGGTGCGCAATGGCGCTGGCCAAACGACGCTGACCGATGAAAAGGGTAGTTTCAAGCTGAATACAACGATAGGCGACAATCTCTATGTTTCATTCTTGGGTATGGAAACTCGTGTGCTGAAAGTTAATGATCAGCAAGTACTTCGTGTTGTATTAAAACCAAAGCAGGATGTGCTGGACGAAGTCGTGGTTGTAGGCTATGGTAAAGTCAAAAAAAGGGATCTTTCAGGTGCTGTAAGCCAAGTAAAGGCCTCGGAAATATTAGCTGGCAATCCTGCGCCGAGTATCAATCAAGCACTACAGGGCCGAATGGCCGGAGTAACTGTCAATCAAAATGATGGGGCACCAGGAGCCGGGATCTCCATCAATATACGCGGAACAAACTCTTTCTCGACCAATTCTCAACCACTCTATATTGTGGATGGTATACCCTACGATATGGCATCCATGCCCAGTAGTACTGCCAATGAAAATAACAACCAGACAGCCAATGCTTTGGCTTCAATCAATCCAAATGATATCGAATCGATAGAAGTGCTCAAAGATGCATCGGCAACTGCAATATACGGATCGAGGGGAGCAAATGGTGTTGTAATTATTACCACAAAACGTGGCGAAAATGGTAATGAAAAAGTTGAACTGAATGCAAATTTTGGACTTGCAACGCGGGGAAGAAAAGTAAAGATGCTCGGCCCATATGAATATGCTAATTATATCAATGAGCAAGCAATTAACAGTAAGTATTATGATGGATTAGGGTATCAGATATTACCTTATCCAGGCAGTTGGTCTTATCAGACAGTAAATGGTGAGCCTATTACTTCATCTGGTAAATATCAACCTGCTCCCGAAGATTTTCTCAATCAAGGTGTGCGCACGGACCAATATGGCAATCAGACCTTGGTTCAAGGTGCGGATTGGCAGGATGAGATTTATCAAAACGGTTTTACACAAGAATATAATCTCAGTGTATCTGGCGGAAGTGAGAAAGGTTGGCATATGTTTTCCGGAAACTTTTTGAATCAGAGCGGTATTATTAAAAAATCGGATTACCAGCGTGTGGCTCTGCGAACAAATATCGGAAGGAAAGTAAGATCCTGGTTGGAGTTGGGTGCAAATATCAACTATACCAATGGTCTTACCAATTTTGCTAAATCAAATGCCTACGATTATGGAATCATCCGCTCGGCATTGATTTTTCCCGTAACCTACGGACCTGATATGAATACTATTGAATCGGATCAGCTAAATTGGCTGGCTTCAAATCCAGGTGTCTATGTCAATACCGCAAAAGATCAGCTTAAAGCAAACAATATATTTAGTTCGTCATATGCAAGTGTTAAGCTGTTGCCTTTTTTGACTTTTAGACAAAACTTTGGATTCTCTTACTCCAATAATAACCGTAATACCTATTATAACCGGAATACGCAGGAGGGGCGTTCACCAATCAATGGCAGCGGAGGCCAAAGTGATAACTGGTATCAAAGTCTTACCACAGAGTCTTTATTGACTTTTGATAAAACTATTTCACAGCATCATACTATAAATGTAGTCACAGGTTTTACCTATGAGCAGGCGAATTATGCGGCAAAAGCCATAACAGCTACAAATTTCCCCAATGATATCACAGGTGAGTTTGATATGGCAGCAGGATTAAACCCAGGACCTTTAGTCAGTAGCCGGGGCAGAACACAACTGGCCTCGGTTTTGGCAAGAGCAAACTATTCCTATAAAGGAAAATATATTGCTACGGCCTCTTTTCGTCGGGATGGCTCTAGCCGATTGACAATGGGACAGCAGTTTGCCAACTTCCTGTCGGGAGCCTTAGCTTGGCGACTTTCTGATGAACAGGTTATCAAAGATCTTGGGATCTTTAGTGACCTAAAATTACGCGCCAGCTATGGGCGAACTGGTAATCAGGGGGTCAATGCCTATCAGACCAAAGCATACTTAGGTGTGGCCAATTATCCATTAGGAGGGGCTTTGAGCAGTGGTTTTGCTGAGGTCGACTGGCGTGGAGCGCTAAATAAGGATCTCAAATGGGAAACTACAGACCAGTACAATCTAGGGTTGGATTTGGCTGTGCTCAATAACAGAATCCAATTTACAATCGATGCCTATTATAAAAAAACAAATGATCTGCTGCAAAATGTGAATATTGCTTCGAGCAATGGTATGAAAACACAATGGGTCAATTCGGGATATGTCACCAATAAGGGGATCGAGCTGACGGGAAAGTTTGCTGCAATGGATAAAGAAAACTTTAAATGGAATATTGATGCAAATATCTCATTCAACCGCAATGCCATAGGAGGGTTGACAGCCGACCGTTTTTCAGAAAGACTCTGGTACAATGCCGATAATATCTTTATCCAACGTAATGGCATGCCAATCGGTACAATGTTTGGCTATGTGGAAGATGGATTTTATGACAATGAGGCTGAAGTGCGTACCGATCCGACATATGCCAATGCAAGTGCCGCAGTTGTTCAATCAAAAATTGGAGAAATCAAATACCGTGATCTGAACGGTGACGGTGAGTTGACTGCCAGCGATCGTACTATTATCGGTAATACGAATCCAGATTTTGTTTTTGGTATTACCAACAATTTTAAATACAAAAATTTTACACTTGGTTTCTTTTGGCAGGGATCTATTGGGAACGATATTTTTAACGGAAATCTTATCGACATGAAAATGGCCAATATCGGGAATATCACAGAAGACATTTACAATAGTAGATGGACGGAAGAAAATAGGGGAAATGCTTTATGGCCAAAAGCTGTTGCAACTTACAACCGTACCATGCTCACCTCCGATCGTTATGTCGAGAACGGATCGTATGTCCGCCTTAAAAATGTAAACTTAGGATATACTTTTAAAAGTCCATTCAAGGGGCTCAATGCATTATATGTCTATGCTAGTGCAAACAATTTGCTAACAATAACTGATTACAGTTGGTTTGACCCTGATGTTAATGCTTTTGGAGGAGATGCCTCGCGAAAAGGTGTCGACATTTATTCTTACCCAAGTAGCAGAACATTTTCGATCGGATTGAAAGCTGATTTTTAAGTTGACCTAAAATAAGATGATCATGACTCGTAAAAATTATACACATTATATAAAATTTGCCTTGATGGCAACAATCTGCACTTCTGGACTGAGTTCCTGTGAAAAGATGGTAGAAGAAAAGAAATTTGATTTTGTAGAACCTAATGATATTCCTGATTCGGATGAGGGTGTCAATCAATGGACAATGGGAACCTACAGTAAATTGCTGGACGATATGTTTCGATGGAATCTTTTTCCACCAAGCCTAGAGTTTGACTGCGATTATATGAGCGGGCCAGACTGGTCATTCGGTACGCTGGGGGCAGGAAACTTTCAGAACAATGAATACACATCGGCTATGTGGGAAAAGCCATATGCGATCATCCATCGTGCTAATCTGGCTCTGGAAAATATCGAACCGATGACAAAAGCCTCACAGGCCGTAAAGAATAATGGAATGGGCGAGCTTTATTTTTTAAAAGCTTATTCTTATTTTCTTTTGGTACGTGCCTTTGGTGAAGTACCTATTCGTTCTGCATCGGTCAATTCAGGCGCAGATCTTAATGAACCCCGACAGCCAGTAAGTAAAGTATATGCGCATATTATTGAGCTGCTCACAAAGGCAGAAGAACTTCTTTATAAGAATACAGACAATGGTTTTCATGAAGGTCGTGTTTCAGCAGGTGCGGCAGCAAGTTTACTGGCCAAAGTGTATGTAACAATCGGTTCGTCTGCATTGCAGTCTGGTAATGTTTCGGTAAGAGGTGGCCAGCCCTATACGATGAATGGAAGTGAAAAAGTATACACTAATCCAGTATCTTTTACTGTAGCTAAAAAACAGGTTGCTGGATATGAAACATTCAATGCGCAAGAGTATTTTTCAAAAGCTCGTGATAAGGCTCTGCAAGTGATTAATGGTGAGTATGGCAATTATGGCTTGTTAAGCTATGATAATCTTTGGTCTAGGGCCAATAAAAATAAAACTGAACATATCTGGACGCTACAGTCTGTCACCGGTGACCAAAAATATGGGGTAACTTTTTCTCAGGCTTACGGCGGAAATTTCAATGATCAGGGATTTGTGCAGACCGGGTTATGGTGGGGTATGCGTGACCATTGGTATAAACTTTTCGAAAGTAAAGATTACCGTATTGTGAAGGGGGTGATGCATCGTTGGGTTCGCCAGGGTGGAGATACCAATGGCTGGGTCGGAGGTTCTTATTATCCTGATAATACCGAATGGAGTCAAAAAGCACAGGGATATGTAGATGCTAACGGACAAAATGTAGCTCCTGTTGCTCCATTTAATGATGGACGTCAATATCAAAACCAAAAAAATGCTAATTATTTAGCATACCTGACCAAATATAGTGATGTCAGTAACAACAAACTCGAGCGTACAGATGCTCCTTGGTATTTTTTGCGCTTTGCAGATGTTTTACTCATCTATGCCGAAGCAGCTAATGAAGCAGACAACAGTACTGCAGCACGTACACTTGCGTTGGCAAAACTTAATCAAATACGTGAGCGCAGCAATGCGACGCCCCGTCGTCTTGCCGGAGATGGCAATATCGATAACCAAAGCGCATTCCGTTCAGCCGTTTTGGAAGAAAGAGCAATGGAGCTAGCACTTGAAGGTGACCGTCGCTGGGATCTGATCCGTTGGGGTATATACCTTGATGTGATGAACAGAATCGGAGGTACTGATGAAGTTGGCGTTGTTAAAGTCCGTTCGGAGAAACACCTGCTCTACCCAATACCAATTTCTGAAGTAGGTGTCAATACAGCAATTCTGTCAAATAATCCAGGCTGGAACTAATCTATTTATCGCGTATAGCGTTTCTTGAAATAATTGTTTTTATGAAAAAATTGAATCGTTCTATTATATATTTTATACTGTTGAGCAGCATGTCTGCAACAGTAATTTCTTGTCAAAAGGATATCGTCAACTTTAAAGAAAGCTATGATGGAGAGTTAACCTCCAATGGTGCCCCTCTCATTCAAAAAGTCTCTACTGCAGGCGATCTGACAACAGGAATCAGTAGCGGAGCGTTGACGGATATGATTGTGCTTCAGGGGGAAAACCTCGCAGAGGTAAAGTCCATCAAATTGAATGATGTCGATGTGGATCTCAGTACCGTATATGCCGTAAGATCGCGGATTACATTACCGATCCCTCGTGTAGTTCCTACTGAGATCAACAATAAGGTGACTGTAGTGACTACCAAAGGGAGTGCGGAGTTTCCGTTTGAAGTTAAAATACCCGATCTGGTAGTGGAGGGTTTATTCAATGAGTTTGTGGCGGCAGGAGATACGGCAATACTCGTCGGTAAATATCTGGACCTGTACAAATTGGACACCTTGGAGGGCGTGTTTTCGATCAATAATATACCTTTGAAACCGATACGTAGCGTTGCCGACTCGGTCTATTTTGTCATACCTACGGCAACAGCCGAGGGCGCTACGCTCGCATTGTCCAGTCCCTTAGTGGCGGTTCCAAAGCAAGTTCGCTTCCGAGAAAAGGGGCTCTCTATGTTAGATATAAAGTCGCTTTCTGCCTATGTAACGGATGGGAAAGCTAATGGTGACCCACAATTATTGCCTGGATTTGACCGGTTTTTACGAATACAACAATCTTTTGCTGCCTGGTCTTGGAATGGTGTTTTTTGGTCTGGATTTGATTTGAACGATGCTGCGGTATTGGCAAATCCCAAAGATTACTATGTTAAATTTGAAATTAATACCAAAAGTACGGCTTCCATTAGTCAGGGTAATTTCATTCTTGGAGGTGATAGGCAGGAAACCCGCTGGAACCCAGCTGAAAATGGTGCCTTGAATACCTATGGTAAGTGGAAGACCATGCGTGTAGATCTAACTGATTTTTATAAAGATGTTTCCCAGAGTAATGGTACTTACCTCAATACAGGCTGGAATGGATTTGTGTTTTCATATCAACCAACAGTGGATGTTGAGGACGATTTCAGTATATGTAATTTTCGGATAGTCAAAAAATAGATAAGTCTTATGCGAAAATATATAATCAGTAGTTTTATTGGGATTTGCTTATTGCTGTGCGGTATCTCGTGCAATGTCGCTCAGGTTATATCAAATAAGGAAGGCGATGATATGGTATCTCTTCACGGTAAACTTCGGGTTTCAGGAACGACACTTGTAGATGCGAAATCCGATACGATCTCCTTACATGGAGTGAGTTTAGGGTGGCATAATTGGTGGCCACGTTTTTACGACAGCGCGACAGTGACATGGTTGAAAGATGACTGGAAAATTAAGGTGGTTCGTGCTGCTATTGGTGTTGAACCCGATGGTGCTTATCTGCAAAATCCAGAAGTAGCGATGCAAAAACTTTATGAAGTGATTGATGCCGCTATTGCAAATGGGGTATACGTAATCGTGGATTGGCATGCGCATCATATACATACCAGTGAAGCTAAATTATTCTTCCAAACGGTGGCCAGAAAGTACCATGCTCATCCAAATATAATCTATGAGATTTATAATGAACCAATGGATACAAGCTGGGAAGAGATAAAGAAATATGCCGAAGAGATCATACCTGCCATTCGTGCCATTGATCCTGATAATATCATATTAGTAGGTTGTCCCAATTGGGATCAGGATATTCATCTGGTAGCAGATGACCCTCTAATAGGATTTGATAATTTAATGTATACCGTACATTTTTATGCAGGGACACATAAACAGTTTTTGCGCGATCGTGCCGACTATGCACTTAGCAAGAGCATACCAATTTTTATCTCCGAATGTGCGGGTATGAATGCCGATGGTGACGGCGATATTGATTTGGAAGAATGGCAACTTTGGAAAGAATGGACACAAAAAAATAAGATTAGCTGGGTTGCCTGGTCAATAGCAGATAAAAATGAAAGTTGCTCGATGATTGCTAACAGTCATGTTCCAAGTGCCGGATGGTCCTTAGAACAACTTAAGACATGGGGGAAACTCGTAAGGCAGGATTTAAGAAATATGAAATAATGAATATATATAGTAGGATTGCAGTAGGTATCTTATTGGCAGGGACTTCTCTGTTGCAAAGCTGCCACGTAAAGAGGCATACAAGTGCTGTTTTTGATTTTGGTGCCGATTGGAAATTTCACGCAGGCGAAGGTCTGGACAGCAACTGGAGTAAGAAGGACTATCAGGATAAGTACTGGAAGGATGTCATATCCAATAAAACACTGGTAGAGCAGGGCCAATCGCTGCAGCAGGGATTTGGATGGTATCGCAAGACATTGAAGTTCTCGAATCAAGCACAACGTAACATCAGGAAAGCAGAGGGAGTTGTGCTTGATCTGGGTAAATTTGCCGCTTGTGAAGAAGTTTATGTGAATGGAACACTGATCGGTAAAACAGGTGAGTTTCCTAACAATTTTGCGGGATATTTTGATCATGAACGTACCTATTTCGTACCTATCAAATATCTTGACCTCGATAAAGAAAATAGTATAGCAATCAAGTTTTTCGACGGATGGAGCAGCGCAGGAGGCTTTTTAAATGGTGCTATCATGAAAGTTCAACCTGCGTCCACTGCTGATAAGTTGATCTTGAATGTAAATGTTCGCGATGATGATTATGTCTTTCTCGGAACTGACAGTATTGCAATAGCGCCGGCTATCGTCAATAAAGGAAAGGAGGCTGTCAAAGCATATCTAAATATTACTTTGACGACCGATGATGGGCAGCTTGTCAATACACAGCAGGTAAATGTCGCTATTCCTGGAAATGGATCGTTGAATGCCGGTGTATTTGGGTTAAAAAATCCGAAGCCAGGGTTCTATCAATATAAGGTGAGCCTGCAGCTGGATAATGGACAAAAATTGGAACAACAATGTAACGTTGGCTATGAGCCCGAAAAGATCAGTTCTCCGAATGATGCCCGAGCTGATTTTGATGAATTTTGGAAAGCGAACAAACAAGCGCTGGCAGCAATAGAGCCAGATTATCAGTTGATATTACTCCCTGAACAGTCAAGATTGGATTATGATATGTATCAGGTTTCTATGCGTTCATTGGACAATGAGCTGATTATGGGATACTATGCCAAGCCGAAAAAATCTGGAAAACACCCTGTTATTGTCGAGTATATGGGCTATGGTTCGAAACCCTATTTTCCAAACCAAAGCTGGGATGGCTTCGCTTATTTTGTACTGTCTATCCGTGGACAGGCACTTAATGAAAAGACAAACCGTTTTGGGACCTGGTTTACACATGGTATTTTTAGCCAAGATGAATACTATTACAAAGGAGCTTTTATGGATGTAGTGCGAGCACTTGATTTTGTAAGTTCCAGAACTGAGTTGGATGCAAACCGTATTGCCGTACGTGGATCGAGTCAGGGCGGAGCTTTATCGGTAGTAGCGGCTTCACTGGATACGAGAGTAAAGGCTCTGGCGATAGGAATTCCTTTTTTGTCGGATTATAAAGATTATTTTAAGATTGCTCCTTGGCCAAAATCTGATGTAGATAATTATCTGAAACAACATACTGATATCAGTTTGGATCAAGTGTATAAAACGTTGTCTTATTTTGATATTAAAAATTTAGCATCACGTATTCGCGTACCATTGATCATGGGTATCGGCATGCAGGATCATGTATGCCCACCACATATCAACTTTGCAGCTTACAATCAAGTGCAATCAGAAAAATCCTGGATAGCATTTCCAAAATATGGACACAGTACTGGTAATGAATTTCATGTTGCCGGCCTTGATTTATTCAGACGAATTCTTTCCGTGGAAAAACCAGATTAAAGCAAAAGTTAACATTATATTTTATTAAAATGATGAGTACATTATTTAAGCAACGTCTAGAAGAGGTTGAAGCAGCTCACTATGCCTTATTACAACGGGAAAATACAGCAATAAGTGCTGGAAATGGAATCTATGAGCGTTATGAGTACCCAGTGGTCACAGCCGCACATACACCGCTATTCTGGCGTTATGATCTGGATGAAGTGACAAATCCATTTTTGCTGGAGCGCTTTGGTATAAACGGTACTTTTAATGCTGGAGCAATCAAATGGAACGGAAAGTACTTGCTTGTGGTTCGGGTTGAAGGCAATGATCGTAAATCTTTTTTTGCCATAGCGGAAAGTCCAAATGGAATCGATAACTTCAAATTTTGGGATTTTCCGATTGACCTGCCTGAGACTGCAGACCCGGATACCAATGTCTATGATATGCGCCTGATAGCACATGAGGATGGATGGATCTATGGTATTTTTTGTTCAGAACGTAAAGATCCAAATGCTGTTCCTGGAGATCTGTCTTCGGCAGTTGCCGCCGCTGGGATAGTACGAACAAAAAATCTGAAACAATGGGAGAGGTTGCCAGATTTAATATCAAAAAGCCAACAACGTAACGTCGTTCTCCATCCGGAATTTGTGAATGGTAAATATGCCCTCTATACAAGGCCTCAAGATGGATTTATCGATACCGGAAGCGGAGGTGGAATTGGTTGGGGACTTGTCGATTCAATGGAAAATGCTATTTTGGATGAAGAAACGATTATTAATCATCGTTATTATCATACGATAAAGGAACTGAAAAATGGGGAGGGGCCAGCACCCATCAGGACCGAAAAGGGATGGTTGCATCTTGCTCATGGCGTTCGTGCCTGCGCAGCAGGACTTCGCTATGTTCTGTATGTATATTTGACTGATTTAGAAAAGCCAGAAAAGTTGATTGCTGAACCTGCTGGTCATCTGATGGCACCACGAGGTGATGAGCGCATAGGCGATGTCTCGAATGTTCTTTTCACGAATGGTTGGATTGCAGATGAAGACGGTAAAGTTTTTATCTATTATGCATCCAGTGATACACGCATGCATGTTGCAGTATCATCTGTCGAACGTTTATTGGACTACTGTCTAAGCACAGCCCCAGATGGTATGCGTTCAAAAAAATCTGTCGAAACATTGAAAGATATCATTTCTAAAAATTTAAAAATTTAAATTACTCAAAACTTAATGTAAGACGAAAATGAAGATCACTACTGAGAATATCAGCCTCAAAGAAAAAATCGGTTATGGACTGGGTGATGCCGCCTCTTCTATGTTCTGGAAACTGTTTGGTATATACCTGATGTTTTTTTACACCGATATATTTGGTATGGAGGCTAAATTGGTCGGTACGATGTTTTTGATAACGCGTGTCTGGGATTCGTTATTCGATCCGATTATCGGTATAATTGCTGACCGTACAAATTCTAAATGGGGTAAGTTTAGACCTTATATTTTATATGTAGCGGTTCCATTCGGAGTACTCGGTGTTTTTACGTTTTACACCCCTTCATTTGGTGAAGAGGGAAAGTTAATTTATGCTTATTTAACATACTCACTAATGATGATGGTCTATTCGGCTATCAATGTGCCATATGCTGCTCTTTTGGGTGTAATGAGTGCTTCACCAAAAACGAGAAGCATATTGGCTACTTTTAGAATGAGTTTTGCCTACATCGGTAGTTTTGTGACCCTATTGCTTTTCAATCCTATGGTCAATTACTTTAGCGGCCATAGTAATGATATCGAGGCACAGAGGCACGGATGGGTTATGGCTGCGGCTGTTATAGCCATATGTTGTATTGTTCTTTTTTTACTATGCTTTGCTTGGACAAAGGAGCGTGTGCAGCCTGCAACGGAATCAAATTCCAGCTTAAAAAAGGATGTAAAAGAACTTTTTAATAACGGCCCATGGTGGGTCCTGTTGGGCGCAGGACTTTCTACTCTGATATTCAATTCGGTACGAGACGGAGCGGCACTTTACTATTTCAAATACTATATAGATGAAGAGCATTATGGTAAAATTATGCTAGTCAATGTACCTTTTGTACTGAGTGGATTGTATCTAGCATTGGGACAGCTCGCCAATATCGTTGGTGTAATCATTGCCGCACCTTTGAGCAATTTTATCGGCAAGAAAAATACTTTTATGCTGACGATGCTGATCGCAACTTTAGGAAGTATACTTTTCTATTGGATGGATAAAGATTATTTATGGGGAATTTTTTCGTTGCAAGTATTGATCAGTATATGTGCGGGGGCTGTGTTTCCATTACTCTGGTCTATGTATGCAGATTGCGTCGATTATTCGGAATTTAAAACCGGCAACAGAGCTACCGGTTTAATTTTTAGTTCCTCTTCTATGAGTCAAAAGTTGGGCTGGGCTTTTGGTACCGCGATAACAGGATGGTTGCTCGGATACTACGGTTTTCAGGCAAATCAGCTACAGTCGCAAGAGACAATAAGTGGAATTAAGATGTTTTTAAGTTTTTTTCCCGCAGTGGGCACAGTATTATCAATCATATTCATTAGTTTTTATCCATTGAACGAACAAAAAATGCAGGCTATATCTGTCGAATTGGATAAACGTAGAAATTAAATTGGTCTGACGAAAATGATGAAAGGGTTTAAAGAAGAACTGGAAAATAATATTCTCCCATACTGGATGAAAAATATGGTAGATGAAGAGCATGGTGGTTTTTATGGGCAGATTGGCGGGAACAATAAAGCGCATAAAAAAGCTAATAAAGGAGCAGTAATGCATGCGCGCATATTGTGGACATATTCGGCAGCTTACCGACTATTTGGAAAAGATTGTTACCGTAAAATGGCTGATAGGGCTTATTTATACTTTAGAGATTATTTTATCGATCGCGTGTACGGGGGTGTGTTTTGGGAACTCGATTACCTTGGTAATCCTGTTAATCCAAAAAAGCAGACCTATGCACAGGGATTTGCTCTGTATGCATTTGCCGAATATTATCGAGCTACAGGAACACCAATGGCGCTGGCATATGCAAAAGAATTTTTTTATCAAATCGAAGCATGTAAGGATACTATTTTAGGTGGTTATTGGGAGGCTTTTACGGAAGACTGGCAACCAATTGCAGATATGAGATTGAGCGATAAGGATCAGAATGAAGCCAAGACTATGAATACCCACCTCCATATTTTGGAACCTTACACGAACCTGCTCAGGATATGGGATGATGTCTCTCTTAAAAAAGCACAAAAAGAATTGATCTCCTTATTTATTGATCGTATATATAATGCTGAGACAGGGCATCTACAATTGTTCTTTGATGCAGATTGGCATGTTCAAGGAGATATTCAATCTTTCGGGCATGATATCGAGGCGGCCTGGTTGCTGTTGGAGGCAGCACAGGTCCTGGGCGATGCTATGTTGGAGGATCAGATTAGATCGGTTGTGCCCAGTATTGCAAATGCTGCCATGGAAGGACTGTTATCCGATGGTAGTATGGCTTATGAAAAAAAAGATAACCATTGGGACCGCGAAAGGCATTGGTGGGTACAGGCAGAAGCGGTAGTAGGTCTGTCATATGTAGGAAGACTGTTGAACAACACGTCTTATCAGAATAAGGCTGCTGCTGTCTGGAATTATATTCAGCATAATTTAGTTGATAAACATGAAGGTGAATGGTATTGGAGTAGGCTGGAGAATGGTGATATAAACAGAAAGGAAGATAAAGCTGGTTTTTGGAAATGTCCTTATCATAATGGGCGTATGTGCCTTGAAATGCTTGAAAACTTTGATAACATATGATAAAACAAATTGTAACATGGTTCGCATTATTAATCATGCAAACGGTTAATCTGGTTGCAGCAAAGACTATATTACCGATTGATTCCATGGCAACAATCGAAACTGTTGCGCTATACAACAATCTAATAAAGATACAATCTCAACGCGCTGTGATCTTAGGCCAGCAGGATGCCCTTCGTTATGGCAGGTCGTGGCAAGGAGAAAAAGACCGTAGTGATATAAAGGATGTTGCTGGAAGCCACCCGGCTTTACTAGGTCTTGATTTTCAGGTGTTAACGCATTTGGATAGCAATTATAGAAAGACTGAAACGGACAAATTAGTGAACGCAGTAAAAGATATGTATCAAAGAGGTGGTATTATTACCTTCTCTTGGCATATGTCCAATCCGATAAACGATGGATCATATGAATGGAAAGAAAATCCACAAATCGCAGTACTGGAGATGTTGCCTGGCGGAAGTGCCAATCGGAAGTATCAACATTACCTTCAACTCATGCGCGATTTTCTAAGACGTTGTACAGGTAGCAAGGGAGAGGCAATTCCCATTATTTTTAGACCTTTCCATGAATTTGATGGCGATTGGTTCTGGTGGGGTAGGGGGCATGCTTCTGCATCTGAATTTATTCAACTGTGGCGATATACGGTTGATTATTTAAAGAATGATCTTGATGTCCATCAACTGCTGTATGCATTTTCCCCAGATTGTCGTTTTCAAAGTGAGGAGGCTTATCTTGAGCAGTACCCAGGTGATGATTATGTAGATATCTTGGGTATGGATAATTATTGGGATTTTCGTCCTGATGGTGCGAATGATCCTATTGCGGCAATGAAAAAGTTAGGTATTGTTTCCACTATTGCTCTTGAAAAAAATAAACTGGCCGCACTTACTGAGGTAGGTTTGGAACAAATTACAGATCTAACGTGGTTTACAAATGTATTGCATCCCATTTTGAAAAAGTGGCCTCTAGCGTATTGTATGTTGTGGCGCAATGCTCATGATATACCTACGCACTATTATGTGCCGACGACAGAGCATCCGGCAGCTCATGATTTTGGCGTATTTTGCAAATCCAAAGATATGATACTTTTGAATGATCTTCCTTTAATCTATAAACCCACAAAAAGATGAAAATAAAAAAGAAGTTATTCCATTTCACTGAAATAGTGGTCTGCTTTGCTTTTATGGCTGTAAGCATGGATGCATGGGGCCAAAAACCAGCAGACCCAAAGGCAACCAAAGAAACTCAGGACCTTTACGATATGATCAACCAACAACGCATTAAAGGTATTGCTGTAGGGCATCAAGATGCCCTAGCCTACGGACATGGCTGGTATAAAGTAAAAGGAAACAGTGATGTGAAGACAGTAACAGGAAAATATCCAAAAGTTGTCGGCTGGGAAATTGGGGATGTGGAACTCGGGAAAGCTTATAATTTGGATTCAGTATATTTCGATGATATGAGCAACTATATTAGAAATACATATCAACGTGGAGGTATTACAACGCTGAGCTGGCACGGAAACAATATTGCTACGGGTAATAATGCGTGGGATTGTGGCCAGGACACTGTAGTAAGATCGATTTTACCTAATGGTGTGCACCACCGTGAATATTTAGGATGGCTGGATAAGGTGGCCGATTTTCTGTTGAATCTTAAAGATCATGATCAAAAGTTAATTCCGGTTGTACTTAGGCCCTATCACGAACATACCGGCGCATGGTTTTGGTGGGGAGCAAAACAATGCTCTCCCGATGAATACAAGAATTTATGGAGAATGACTGTGGATTATTTTCAAAAGCACCATGATATCCATCATGTACTGTACTGTTATTCTCCTTCGGAAACCGAAAATGAAGCACATTTTCTAGAAAGGTATCCTGGAGATGATTATGTTGATCTTGTTGCCTTCGACTGTTATGTGCCTGGCAAAGGAACGTCTGATGATATTGCAAATTATAAGATAGCAATGGCTAAAAATATTGAAATAATAACGGGCTATGCAAAGAAATCAGGTAAGATCCCAACGATCGGCGAAACTGGTCTGGAGTCAGTGAAAGATCCCACTTATTTTACAGAAGTGGTTTATCCTCTGGTAAAGGGAAAAGAGTTAGCATGGATATTATTTTGGAGAAATGCCTATGAAGCGGACAAACCTGAACACTATTATATTCCGTTTAAGGGCCATCCCGCTTCGATAGATTTCAAGAAATTTGTGAATAAAAAAGATGTATTCTTAGTCAAATAGATGGTGACCAGGTGCGATCATTTTATTGTCCGCTTTGCGCCATTTTATGAAATTTTGGACTGTAGTGCACCATGTGTAGAACCTTTTTAGGTTTAATCAAAGTAAGCTTAGATTAAATGTAGTTGACCTTAATAGCGTGCTTTACTTTTTTCTGGACGGTATGTACAGCTAGAACCTAATGCACGAATAAAAAAAATAGGAAAAGTTTTTTTTCAATTTTTTGAATAAAGTAGGCCTTTATTGTAAATTTGAATAACTTCCTTTTCTTAAATATAAAAAATGAATTTGCTTAAAATTGTTGATTATAAGTCTAATTACGCTCCTGTATTTAAAGAGTTGAATGAAAGGTGGATAAAAAAATATTTCACCATTGAACTGCAGGATATAGAAACTTTAAATAGCCCTCAGGAGATTATCGATCACGGAGGATTTATCATAGTTTGTTTATATGATCATATTCCTGTTGGAGTCTGTGCCGTAAAAAAGATCACTGATATCCGTTATGAACTATGTAAATTTGCTGTTGATGAACAGTATCAAGGTATGGGTATTGGAAAATTAATTCTTGAACATTGTATTTCTGAGGCAAAAATTAGAAATATTCCTACATTGTTTTTGGAGGGTAATACTAAATTAGGATCTTCCATTCATTTATATGAAAAGTTTGGATTTAAAAAAATTTCTTTGGCAGAACATGCTCCACATTATTCTCGCGTTGATATTATTATGGAATTAAATCTAATTTAACCATATAAATACTTAAAGACTGGGACGATTTACAGCCGATATTGATACAAAAACTATACTTTGTATCTATTTTGACTATGTCGCTCAACTCAATTTACTTCAAGTTGTATATAATGAGCTATGAGAATATTTTTATTGTTGTATTTCTTTCATGCGAAAAGGCATATTGGCAAATTTAATAATGTTCCATTTAATTGTGCTAGAGCTCTACCAGCAGTAATTGTTTTACGTAGAACTATTTTAGTTTATATATCAACATTTGGTGGTAATAGAGGTAATGCGTTATAAGGTTTTTAGATATCGAATGTGCTCATAACTTAACGGTAAATCTTACTTCCGTAATTAATAAGAGTAAAAATAGCGAAAATTTACTCTCGTTTATCAATCACCTTATCCTTCACTTTCATCTCCAACAGCTTATTGCGGTAATAATAACAAATCAACTTATCATGAACGACTCCTCTTTATCACCAACATTAAATCCTATCTTTTTCCTTTCTTTTGGGATGGGTCCTCTATTTCCTTCGGAGAGTGCTTCGCAGTTTTATCTTGGCTACTAACTCGACAATTCGACTCTTAAAATTAAAAGTTGACTTTAAAATTTCAAAAAATAATAAGAAAAATAGCTCTAAGGGGAATCTTAGCGCTATTAACCAATATATATTTGTGATAGCATGCTCATAAGAGCAACACTAAAAAATAAATATTTCTAGTAGATTTTCAAAAAAAAAGGCTCTCTCAAAAAAATGAAAAAGCCTTCAAAACCAGATAAACATGATAAAATTAAATTAAATCTAATATGAAGATAAAATTAATCTTTCAGATCTAATTAGAAAAAATCAAATCCAGTGTTTTTACTTGGTGATAGTAAGTACTTTTTACTTTGATGTTATGGCTTTTGCAGGAATTATAAACGAGCTTAATAACTCGAGGCTAAAGTATCGCTTTTTTTCATTTCGGTATGGATAGGCAGTTTCAACATTTGTTTGTTGCATTTTTTCAACAGCGAAGATTTCTCTAATCTTTATAGCTTGAAAAAAAGAATGAAGTTTTAAAAAAAGCGTATTATGGTATTGATATCTTCTTAATTTACAATTCGAAATGGTCGATATTAAGCTCATTATTTGTTTAAGTAAATTTTAAATTATTATTTGGATTGTATCTAAATAAGAGTAAATTTGTCCAGTAATCATACGATATGGACGTTCAAAAGAATTTAATAGATTGTCAATCAATTGATGAGAAATGTTTCGAATTGATTTATAAACGCTATTGGGATCAGGTGCTAGCATATGCGACCTGTATTGTCCATGATCAATCGTTAGCTGAAGATATTGTACAACATGTGTTTGTCTCCCTGTGGGATAAAAGAAGTGAACGACATATTGAAAATATCGAAAATTATCTCAAAAGGGCAGTAAAATATACTGCTTTCCATGAAATCAAAAAAAGACTTAATATAGACGATAATATGAATCTTAGTGATGTTGATATTATCGGTGATCAGGAATCCGATCAAGACATCCTGTATAAAGATTTACATCAGCGACTAGATGAAATCATTACAAAACTTCCTTCCAAAAGTAAAGATCTGTTTGTACTTAAATTTAAAGATGGGCTGGACAATAATGCGATTGCATCTGCTCTGGATCTTTCCGAGAAAACAATTCGTAATAAGCTCTCTATCAGTTTAAAATCAGTAAGAGTAAACCTTAAAAAAGTTGGTTTTTAACCACTTTAATCTCCTTATTTATATTTAGTATAAATAAATCGGGACATTTTTTATTAAAACTACACTTAGTACTATGGATGTTCATATGTAATCCTCAACAGACATCCTTTTTCTTCTTATGATAATGAACAAGAATATGCAATGTGCTATTCAAGAATTCAGCTAAAAAGATAGTTTAGATGCTGATATTATAGTAATGAGATAACTGAGTGAGGTGTTTTTAATATGGAGGTTTGCAAAATTAAGAACCTTTTAAAGTGATAATAAAACAGTAAATGCAATCTAAACAATTATTTTTAACAGGTTTTTTTTTACACATCTCTCTTTTGCTATGTGCACAAAAAATAGAAACGTTTAATCTTTCTGGTTACGTAAAAGATACTTTTGGAAAACCTATCTCTGGTGCAACTATCTATATAAGGGAATTGGATAAGGGAACGACAAGTGATGTGGATGGATCCTATCAATTCTTAAAATTAAAAAACTCTAATTTAAATGTACGCGTATCAAGTGTCGGTTACCATTCGGAAACGAAAACCTTAAATCTTTCCACTAATGAAAATTCTTTTTTGGATTTCCAGTTGCGCCGTGATGAGAAATCACTCGCGGAGGTTTCTGTGGTTGGACAAAGCTTAAACCAGCGAAAGGTACAGGAAATAAAACAATCGGGCTATGCTGTCAATGTCATTGACCTGACTACACAAGTAGATAAGGTTGCAGATCTGAACCAATTATTAAGACGATCTCCTGGAGTAACTATTCGTGAAAATGGTGGAATGGGATCGGATTTCTCGTTTAAAATTAATGGCCTGGATGCGAAAATATTTATTGATGAGGTGCCCATGGAAAATTATGGAAGCTCCATGACCTTGAATAATATTCCGGTCAACTTAGTTGACCGTATTGAAGTTTATAAAGGTGTTGTGCCGGCCTATTTACCGACAGACGTGCTGGGAGGTGCTGTAAACATTATCACAAAACGTAGAAATAAACAGTTTTTTGATTTCAGTTATGGATATGGTTCTTTCAATACACACCAAGCATCGTTGATCGCAAATATGAGAGATGCCAAAACGGGCTTGATGGTCAAAGCGGATGCTTTTTTTAACCATTCGGACAATAATTATATGATGTACAGTAATCCCAAATATGGTATTAATCTGGACGGATATTTTAAATCATTTGTCGATGAAGAAACTGGAATTGTGCAGAATCAATTGGTAAAAGTAGATAAAGCCCGCCGTTTTCATGATGCCTATACTTCGGGAATGGGAAAATTGGAGGCTGGATTTGAAAACGTGAAATGGGCAGATCGATTACTTTTTGGCCTAAGCTATTCTGAAAATAATAAGGAAATACAAATGGGCTCAAATATAAAATCGGTATACGGCGGTCGATGGTCCGAAAATAAATTCCTCACACCTAGTATACAGTACCGGAAAAATGGCCTATTTCTTCCGGATCTTTATGTTGATGTTTTTGCGAGCTATGGTGACAGTCGTACAGAGGTACGTGATACTGCAAAGTATCTCTATTACTGGTCCGGAATACCGCAAAGCAATGGCACATTCAAAGAAGAGGCTTACGATCAGATTATTAATAAAAGTTATATTGCAAAAACAGATTTTTCTTACAATCTCAATAAGAAAAAATCGCAAGTAATTAATTTGAGCTATAACCTCAGTACCAATCAGCAAAAGAATTTTGATATGATGAAAACTGAGGAGTATCGAGAAATCAATAGCAGGCCAAAGCGTCTAAACAAACACCTGATAAATTTGGCTTGGCAAGGGCAATGGTTAGATGAAAAACTAAGTTCTGTGGTATTCTTTAAATATTATGGGATGGATAATAGCTATACTGCAGATGAACGAAAATACGATAGCGACGGAAAACTTATATCAGGAGATGTGGTCCAGTATAATAACTATAAAGACTACAAAAGTGGTGGCTTGACCTTAAGATACCTTTTAAAGAAAGATGTAGGTATCAAAACCTCGCTTGAGAAGTCATATAAATTACCTTCCGTAGAACAGTTATACGGAAATGTCGTGTATGTATTACCAAATGTTGATCTAAAGCCTGAAGAGTCCAATAATGTTAATCTAGGGATGTTTTATAACGGATATTTTAATGATCAGCATTTTATCAATGTAGATGTCACCACTTTCTTACGTAATACCAATAATTATATACAGATGGTCAGTGCCGGGAACTATTATCGATACTCCAACCTCGATGGAGCAAGATTATATGGGATCGAGTTTGATGCGAAATACGGCTATAAAGATCTGTTTCGGGTCAATGTGAATGGTAGCTATGATAAAGCAATAGTAACGAAATTACAAACAGGAGAATCTGTTGATAAGGAAGGATCGATCTTGCACAAACAACTGCCAAATAGGCCTTATTTATATGGAAATGTGGATGTTTCAATTGGGAAAAATGATTGGTTAGGAAAAGGAACCCGTATTGAATTGACCTATATGAATCAATATACCCATAAATTTTATATGAGCTGGGACAATTTGGCTTCTCAAGAGACAAAACTATATATTCCCAGTCAAGACGTTCATTCTGCAATCCTTTCCTACTCTTGGAAGCATAATAAATACGGAATTTCTATGGAAGCTAGAAACTTTACCGATGAAAGACTTTACGATAATTTTGGACTGCAAAAAGCAGGTCGTGCATTCTATACCAAATTAAGAATGTCCATCTTTTAATTTAAATTTTAACAATATATACTATACAAATATGCGTTTTATGAATACTTATTTTAAAAAATCATGCCTGATGGCCGGTGTGGCTTTGAGTTTTGCGGCCTGTAAAAGCTCTTCTGATAATACAAATACAATACCTGATGAAATAGCTAAAGCTTCAAAATATGGTATTACTATTCAGGTGGAAGCTGCAGGAGAAAAACATGATTATATTTTGCCGGTTGAAGACCTGATGAAAGAAGGATCGGTATCTCCTGTAGGATTCGGGATTGACGTGACTGGAAAGATAGATCAAACTTACGGGGTAAGAGAAGGGTCTAATATTTTTATAACAGAGGGTAATGCTGTATTTAAATACTCAGTAGCAACTGGTGATATTGTCGAAAAAGGGAATGCTGTCGTGTCTAATCCAGGAAACTATTTGGGGATGATGAAGTCGGCATTTGTTGATGGACGTGTAAATTTTATCAATTGGTCGGCATCATATAATGCTGCTACAGAAGCTATCGATAAACGTTTATTTATTATCGATACAGCGACCATGATTGTGAAAGGTGAATCGGCATTAAATTTTAAAGTTCCTGCAATCGCTAAAGCTGGTAAACCAAATGAATTTTATGACAAGTCAACGATTCAATTATCTCCAACAAGTTTAGGAATTAGAAATGGTAAAATCTATGTCGGATTCTTATATCTAACACCTGAGTGGGCCTCTCCAGCAAAGCAAGTCGCTTATGTGCTGACTGCGGACTATCCAAGTTTACAAAATCAAAAGATTGCTTCTAATGATAAATATGGCCATACAACAGGTACCTGGTATCAAACAAAATCGAGCTTTTTCGACGAAAGCGGAAATTATTATTTCACGACTATCCGTGAAGGAAAGTATTACACTTTATTGCGTATGAAGGCTGGTACTACAGAAATAGATCCAGATTATGCATTTGATTTATCAAATTATAGCTTATTCTCTGAAGGTTATATGGGACAGCAATCGGATCAGCACACCTATTTAAAAGATGGGAAAGCATTATTGGGCGCGTATGTTTTTGACATCAATAATAAAGTGATGGTCAAAAATCTAAATGATTCTGGATTAGGGAAAGTTCAGATCGTGCCTTCAAATGGCGTATTAGTCGATGGTGGTAAAGCTTATGTATTTGTGAAAACTGTAGATTCTCAGTGGTACATAGCTTGCTATGATACCGATAAAAACGAATTTAAAAGAGGTATTCAAATCAAAGGTGGAATTACTTCTGCTTATGGTGTGGTTAAATATTAAGACCGCTGTACTTTTCTTTGTTATATTTCATTACTCTTAGTGTTAAGGAATATAAACTAGGTATTCTAGCTTAAACAGTTGAAAAATGAAAAGCGTGAATGATAATTATGTTATTAGCAACAAATTAAAGATCATTTAAACAATAAGAGCCGTTTCAAATTGAAGCGGCTCTTGTTATTAATGAATTTTTCTAAGTTTGCTAGCTTTTCTCTAATTACTTCTTCACCAGTGGGAGGAGTATAAATAGTATCATTTTGATTATTTGTTAAAGCTGTACCAGGAATTTTTCTTATTGAAGCATTATTCTGTTTAATACATTGTACGATCTTAATACAAAGATTTGTTGTGATAAATGGTTTTTTTTTGAGTTCTTCTAATCCAAGCCATAATGCCTCCTTATAGCTTAAAACCTCCTTAGTTGCAAGATCTTCGTTCTTTTTGTCAGAGACAAATGATTTGTATAATTGATCATTTGTTGTTATAATATTTTCGACTTCTGAACTTGCTTTAGCTTCTTGCAGATAAATTGTGTCTAAAAAAATTGTGGGATTTGGCAAATTTAATAGTGTTCCATTTAATTGTGCTAGAGCTCTACCAGCAGTAATTGTTTTACGTAGAACTATTTTAGTTTCTATATCAACATTTGGTGGTAATAGAGGTAATGCATTATAAGGTTTTTTGACATCGAATGTGCTCATAACTTAAGGGTAAATTTTACTGGTGTACTCTTTATAAGAGTAAAAATAACAAAAATTTACTCTCGTTTATCTAATGGAGGTAATAATTACCCTTGTTTATATTTCAGTTAATTAACTTATGTTTGTATTATCTTATTCCCGTTGGTCCCTGAATTAATATTCAAACTAGCGGATTTTGTTTTTTACAGCCTTGATCTTCATCTATTTTTCATAGATAAATTGAAGCTTTCTACCATTGACCTTATCCCTCACTTTCCTTTCGTTCATCTGCTACAGGTAATCCTATTACTGGCGTTCGCAAGTTTTGAACAGGCAGAATGTTATCAAACTGCATTTTTTTAAATACTATTTTTTGGTTTTGATTTTTTTTCGATGTTGGCGCTAGGGCGATAGTAAAGATTATCTAACGACAGGATATTTCCATTTTCATCCCTGCTGTAGTAGATCACCATTTTTAGTAGGTATACCCTCGGGCTTCCTGCCTGCAGGGCGGGCCTCCAAACGCAGGCGTTTTTTTTGATAGCATGTAGTATGACTCCGTGGCCAGGGTTAGGGGTATTTGGTTCTATGCTTGTTAAAGCAGCGATCCAACCATTCTTGAATATAAGAAACTGAACACTGATTGAGTCAGATTTTAGACCTATATTGGGTTTAACTTCAGGCAGGCCCATTGTTGTAGCTAATTGCTGGAGGTAAACTTTTATTCCCTTATTCGGTGC
This sequence comes from Sphingobacterium kitahiroshimense, assembly GCF_025961315.1. Classification (NCBI taxonomy): domain Bacteria; kingdom Pseudomonadati; phylum Bacteroidota; class Sphingobacteriia; order Sphingobacteriales; family Sphingobacteriaceae; genus Sphingobacterium; species Sphingobacterium kitahiroshimense. The sequence continues at coordinate 3,894,419 of NZ_JAOQNK010000001.1, forward strand.
GGGTGGTATCGTTGTGATTGTAAAAACACCCTCCTCCTCTTCAGGATCAATATCTAAAACATAACAGGGAGAAATCGAATCAATAATCAAAGGTCTTCTTTGGCTCTTACTTTCCGCCTCAGGGCGAGTGGAGAAAACCATACTCTTGGGTTGCATAGCCTGTGGTAATGCCCGCAATATGGATTTATCCATCTTAATGGCGGAGGGCACAACCGGACTGCTGGATTGTCTAGCCTGTGGTAAAGCTGGTAATCCAAATTGCATCAAAAGTAAAAGTAGCAAATAGCCACGTATGGCAAACCTGTTGCACAGTGATTCTCTTTTCAAAATTGTAGGACGGTCGTTAATTTTAGCAGTTTACAATAAGATTAAATTTAAAAAAATTATCTGTAATCTGTTGATATATTCTTGTGCTTCTCTAAGATAACTATCTTTCCTTAATTTTTGTCAATCATAATGTTCGTTTTGCGCATTTGAGTTGTGGGATTTTTTTGTTGCCGACTTTAATTTTCCTATGTTTGGTAAAATTTTACAAAACTAATTTTAGTTTATCCTATAGATGAAATTTTCATTTTTAACAATTTCTTTTTTATTGGGATTCACCTTATGTAATAAAGTATAAAAACTTTAATAATAATATTGAGATTCTAATATTCCTAGTATATAAATGCGATATGGTGAATACTAATTTTTTTTAATAAATATAGCTTATGAATAGAAATATACTTCTATCCTTTTTTATGGTTTTTATTTGTTTTTTAACAACAAAAGCACAAATTTCAAAATATTCGATAGGTGTCTTTAGTGACATGATGTTGGAAGCTCCAACCTATGATACTTTTTATGGTATAAATGGTAAATATGACCTTAATAATCACAGTGGAATACAGGTTTTTGGTGGCTATAGTAATGTCCATATGACAACAGTTGGGGCAGATTATATCTACAATATAAAGGACCAAACGAAAAGTAATTTTAATATCTATGGTGGAATAGGTTTATCAGGAGACTTTTACAAACAAAAGATTGTTGTTGAGTTTGAAGATAAGAGAATATCAGGATATGCGAAGAAAAATTATGTAGCTATAAATCCAACAATTGGAGTTTCGTATCGTTTTAACCCCGTTAAAAGTACGGTATTTGCAGGTTACAAAGTGAAATATTATCCATTTGAAGATGCTATGGATATCAATTATCTTTCTGTAGGGATTCGTTATCACCTGTAATACGGATAAAATATAATGGTTGCCGATTACCAATTCCGCATCTTTATTTTGCTTAAATAAGTGAGTTTTGGTTTACACTTGATTTAATTAGAAAGGACTTCAAAAATATCGAAGTCCTTTCTGTTATTATAGGTAGATGAAAAATCAAGTAAAAAGCAACTAAGATCTACAATTTATTCAATCTTACTTAGTAGCTGATAAATCTTTGGAAATAGCCTTCTTATTAGCAAGTCTCTTTCTGACAAAAAGAACAACTTGAATAATATTTATTACTATTACCACTCCATATATAAAATGCAATAAGATCATAAATTAAATATACTAAAAAGTTTTAGTTTTCAAAGGAATGGATTTTTATGATAGACCTTCTTCCTTACTTTCATTTCCTTCAGTTGGTTTCGGTGATAGGCCAATTACTGGATGATCAAATCACCGTAGAATTGTCATGAGGCAATCAAATATGCCGCTGAAAACAAATCAAATTATAATACATTATTTATTTAACCAACAATATTTATATCCTCACCTACTTATTCTCTCTTTCCCTCCAAAAATACCTAAATCAGACAGGTGTGCTGTCCAAATCTTAGATTGTTAATGCACCTAATTTTTTATAAACATATATAATGCATCTTTGATCTGAAATTCAACAAAGAAATATAAGTTGTAAAAGACCCCATTCTATACATTTTCTAACAAATTCACCAACACTTTTCACTTTGGTCTTTTTGAATAAGTTTTTTCTATGGGTCCGCACCGTATTAGGTGAAATAAAAAGCTGCTCTGCAATTTGTAAGCTTGAGTTACCTTTTACTATTAATGTAATTATATCCATTTCACGCTTTGAAAATGACGGTATCTCAACATTTTGATTTTTGTTGGAAAGGTCAATTTGGACGTAATCTTTCCTAGTGCCAATACCTGAAACAAGGACGATTTTATTATTGACTTTAGTAAGGTGTTGTATATCTGTATGGATATTCAAAGCTGTTAACAAACGTCCTTGATTATCCTTATTTAAATGTATCGCTTGATGATGAAATAACCGATATGTACTGTCGGCAATCCGCATGCGAAAGCAGTAAGATGATTTAAGATTTAACTGATGTTCGAAACCGATTTCTGCCATTTTTCTTAATGTGAATTCTTCGGCTTCTAATACAAAATCCAGATCATCAGGATGTATCTGATCAATTATCTCCTTTAAGTTAGTTGGTCGAGTCTCAAATCCATGAATATGTATTGCATTCTCGGAAACCTGTGTAAGCGAATAATCTCCAACGTTGATCACATAATGATAAAATGGTCCTATTGCCAGAATATCTGTTAAATGTTCCATAATAGAATATTTCTTTTGTGAAATAAATTCATTTGAAATGGCTTCAGGATAACTTTCCCAAAGATCCGAAAGAAGATGTCTCTGTTTCTCCATAGATATGCATGCAATGTATATGCTAAACTTGAATTTCGATCAATAAATACGGCAAGGTTCGGCTTAAATGTAGTTGAATATACAATAATCCTTTATTTTTAACAATTTTTTCTCGCTTTCATATTGTCTAATTAATGCAGCTTTAAGGTAGCAGAATTGCGGTATATGGAAATTTAATTCTTTCCATGATTTTAGCGTGCAATCCGGGATATCTATCCAATACCACTAAAAAGATTTAATGATGAGAAACTGCTAATACAATTTCAAGTCAAGCTATGGATAGTATGTGCCAGATGCAAAAGCCAAACGCTGGATCATAGTAGATGATGATCAGGGATAAAGCTCGTGTTTTGTGTCCTTCCTGTGGATATAGCAAAGAAAAGGCAATCGAAGTCAGATTGATTGGATAATATAAAATTCACCCTTTTGGGGTATTTTTTCTTAACCTAAATGTAGCGTTATTTGTTTTTAGTAAATAAATCTGAAAGATATGTTATAGGAGAACAAATCATAGATAGTTATATGTTAGTTTCAGGATCTTTTACACCAAGTCTTTACGAAAATATTTAGGAGACATCCGTATATATCGATACCAAATTAGAAAGGAAATGAATATATACCTACCATGGAGGTAATTATGAATAAGTTAGCAATGCTCATTCTACTACTGTTTTTTAAACAAGCGGTCGTAGCACAATCGCGTTATACCGGAGGCTCTTCAGGCACAGTTCCAGAAGGTATAACAGTAGAAATATTTACTGAATATAATCGTACTTCTCAATATCAGCGAACCTATTTTTTAGTTTCCAATGAATTAGGAGAAGAAGTTGATGTAAAAATTGAGGCTGCCATTACCTATACTTGTGGACGGGTAGAGCGTGGATTTATTGCTCTTACTGGTGGCAACTCCATGCATCTAAAAACCCGTGAGTCAAAAAGAAGTGCGACTTGGCTCAAAGAGACACAAGACAAATCATGTATTAATATCGGTGTGGATGGTACTTACAGTACTATCGTTGGAATAACCTATTCAGGTTCGATTTTAAGGAATAATTCTATCAACAATAAAAAAGATGATAAAATTGATCTAGTAAACAATAATAGGTCAGATGCAAATACTGGTAAAGGCCAGCTGAGTACAGACGATCAAAAGGGAACAATACGCAAAAAAGAGCATGAGGATTTCTGGAATGATAGCAGTGGCCAAACTAATTTGGAAAGAGGTGGAGATAACAGGGAAGCCTACAAAGTTTATGAAAAACGTAAAGAAGCGGAGGAAAAAAAGGCAAGGCAAGATCAGGCTTATGTTAACAGTCTCGATCGCCAATTAGCCGAAAATGAGCGTGTACGGCATGAAAATGCCCACAAGATAGATGCTTGGGGAAATAATATGTATAATACCTACTACGCTGCACAAGTGGCTACTGAAGCCCGTAATCGGTTGAATGAAAACGCTAAGCTTTCTGGTAATTACAATTCGGTAGAGGAATTAGAAGAAGAGTTCAATCAAAAATATTATTCCATTAATCAAGATGTTCAAGAGTGGAATGAAGCCAGTAATCAATCTATTCAATCCGGTGCAGATTTGTTACTGAACGATGGAACTGCATCTGGGCAGGCTGCTGGAGAACTTGTCGGTATGCTAGGTAGTTGGGTAAATAATAATAAAGCAGCAAAAGAAGCCAAGGAACGAAAAGAGAAATTGGAAAAGGAGCGTAAAGCTCATCTGGCAGATTTGAACCGTAAGAAAATGAATGCGATTTTGGAGTTACGGACTAAATTATTTCAACAATTTGTTGATGGCGGTACGCCTTTATCCAAACATCAGATTCAGTCATCAGAAGTGTATTGCTTTGTTTATTCTTTTGCTTCAGGAAGTATAAATGAAACATCACCCAATCTATATGTGAGTAACGTCTTTTCCGTCGCACAATACAATGACGGTACATGGCCGTTTAAGAATTCGTTGATCACTGATATCAAAAAGAAAACAAAGGTTCAAGAAATTGTTCTAATAGGTTATTACACAGATAAACGAATGGCGGAAAAAATGAGGAGCAGCTTGATCAATCTGTCTGGGAAAGCTCAATTGAAAAATCATGACATCGCCTATATGCGTGCAGAAGCTCCGTCCGGATCAATAGCTTCTTCCGAGGATTTCTGGGAAACAGGAACAAGTAAAGATCCAAAAGCGAGTTCTAGTTCTAAAGCGAATACTACACCGATAAAAGTGAAAGAAGATGATTTTTGGAATAAATAGGACGTGCGGAGAAGAAGAAAAGCTTGGATAGCTATAAGTGAAATACCATCGCCGTAAATTGAGTGAATAGCCGTCAAATAATGAGAAAATAAATAGGCCTCAAGTATATCATGTTATGAAAAGAATAATATTAACAACAACTGCGCTAGTCTCAATTCTGTTATGTTGGGGACAAAGTGGGAAAGAAATAGTGGAGAAGGACATTTATACGAAGATAGAAAAGTCCTATTTAAGAAAAAAGATAGATCTTGAGGTTCCTCTGGAGAAAATAGATACCATTAATAAAATTGACGGTCGAGTAAACAATAAGGTTAAGATCAATCAAACCAATACTTATGTTGTGGAATATAATTTTAAAGATGGTGTATACGAGCGAAATAATTTCCCAATCAGAATAAATACGCCAGTAGCATTTAAAATTACCAATATTAATCGTCTAGCCTATAAGATTGATATTACAAATCATGACTCCTTATTAGCCAACTCTTGGATAGATCAGGAGCTATCCGAAAAAGACAAGAATGTAATCAAAGAACTTTCGGATGCTACTATCCAAGTTGCGGGTAATAAAAATTCAAGCCTTGCAAATGGAGCTATCAATGCTGGTGATATGAAGTCAGAAGCTGTTGCGAATAAACAATCTAAAACTCAGGAAAAAGGAAAAAGGTTTATTGACATGGTCGACATGATTTTCAATCAGGATAAACTGATTTTTGAAGCTGAGAAGGCAATAAATGATAAAAAAATTGTAGAATCAAACATAAACCAAATTAAAATTGATATATCGAACTCTACCGATATTAGTAAAATAAGCCAATTGCAAAATGATTTTATTAATCTGGATGAGGATAAAAAAGATTTTGAAAAAGTTATTAAAGATCTTACTGATATCATTAATAGTCAAGCGATTGAAATACGACAGTATGACGCTGTATTGGGATCTTTTAATACTGCTCAAAATGAGGTTGCCAGATTATATAGAAAATATCACTTAATGTACATAGACCTACTTGAAATTAAGGAATATTATAATACAGTTCGTTTAGCGAGTGAAAATCCGTTCTTCACCTATGAGATGTTTAATGACTTTAGGAAAACACATGATACTGACAAAATGTTGACCAATCTTGTCTTATTGCAAAAGAACTCAAAAGAATTTGATAAACTGAAATTTGAATTTGATTTGGCCTATATTTCTTTACAAAATATCCGTGGGCTTGATATGTATTTTCATGACGGCGGGATAATAAAATTATATGCCTCGGCGGTAAAACAGAGAGAAATTGTCGATGTAATTTATGCCGAATGTGTAAAAGCAAATTTTCCGCAAGCAATACATGCTATAAAGCAAACCTTAGTTGCACTTGGCGAAGTCGATAATTATGAGGTCACCTCAGCTCCAGTTCAACCACAATATGACATGGTAGAATTTGATATAAAAACTTCTTTAGTAAACGATTATGATAAGCCTCACAATTCTAGGTCATTTCGTTATCGGGGTTATGTTTCTGGGGGAGTGAGGATGGACGCTGGATTAGGAGTTGCTATGAGTTATCTTAAGAACAGTCCAAAATATGACCTTTTAAAGGATAAAATTGTTGTTGACGAAAAAAATCAATTTATTCCATCTTTGGTCGCCATGTTTACTGCAACAAGACGAAGTGCTAAGCAAGTAGCTTTGGGAGCAAGTGTGGGTATAGGGGTTGGTATGCATGAAGATTCTGGAATTGAACTGAACAATTTTTATTTCGGTGGTACAGCTATGTTTGGTAAATCTCATCGTTTTGCAATCACAGCCGGTCTAGCGGTACATCGACTAGATAAGCTAAAATCCGGTTACGTAATCAATGAAACCGTCATCACAGACCCTGCTATTACTTACACGACAAAAACATATCGTGGGGGGCCTTTCTTCGCGATTACCTACAATTTGACCAAAGGCCTGAAAGATAGTGTTAAATATGTTAAAAGCTTTATGTAGGATTAATTATAGTTAGTTATGGGGATTAGGACATGGAAAAATTATATTCATATCTAAATTAAAAATGAAAACAACATTATTAACACTACTATTTATTCTATTTTCCGCATTTGGGTTTGCGCAAAATGATAATGCGGCAAAGATAGAATATGAAAATGCCGAAGAAGCTTTTTCTAATAAAAACTATGCTCTGGCATTGGAAAAAATAAAAAGGACGGAACAATTGTTGAAAAAAAGCAATCCAAAGACCCAATACCTGTACATTCAAATCTTAAATAATTTAGCTATTCAAAATGAAAAAGATAAAAAATTTCAGGATGCACTTCGGGTATTGAGTGAGACGGACAATTTGGCTTCCAAATATTTACTGAATGATATCGCTGATCAGCAAAAATATCGCGATATATATGATATTAAAGCTAGTATCCTTAAGAGACAAAATAATATAGTGGATCGAGGTGTTTTTGTTAATGAATTGAAAGATAGGATGGTAAAATATGAGGAGAAATTTAAAAAGTATGATTCCGCACCTTTTGATAAATTAATGAATGATATCGATTTCAATTTCGAGAGTTGGAAAAATATGGTCTTAACGAAGGAAATCTTTAAAAAAAATCAAAAAAAACTGCTTTTTTCAGACTGGAAAAATAGGGATAAAAAGAGAAGTACGATGTTAGAAAAAGTCGATCTAGTGAACTATTATAAAGAGGATCAAAGCCATTCATACTCGTATATATGGCTTAAGGCAGACAATAACTCTAACCCAACATACAAATACAAAGGATTCTTATTTAAAATAAAAGGATACAAAAAGTTCCTAGATAATTATTCAGCGATGAAATTGTCTATTGAGGGATTGGATAAAGAGGAGATTGATCTTGTTTATCGCAGCTTTGGTTTTAATCCAGCGGGGGAGTTACGCTGTGTAGCTTTAGATCTCAAGACAAATAAAAACTCTGGTCAAAGATTTGATTTTATTAAAAAAATGATGAACAGACCTCCAGATGATCAGTATAGTCATACTGGGACAGATTATTATAAAAGGGAAGAACTAACGGAGAACTGGTATTGGAATTTTAAAGGAAAAGTTTTGATGCTTACCTTAATATCAGCAAAAGATTCTAGCGATAACAAATATTATATTACTGATACATATATAACTTTATTGAAGCACAATTTAGAAGAAGTAATACAATTCGGCTTAAATAATTCGGGAAATATGACTTACGACGTAAAGGGTATGAAAGTAGAAGTCTCTCCCAAAGAACTTAATTTAGATTAAAAATAAAGACAAAGTTATTTACATTAATATTTACGTTGTTGTCATTTGTCGCTTTTTCAAAAAACAGTCTCAAAGTCCGCATAGAATACGGAGATACTGGAGAGGCTTTTGTTGCAGCGGATCATCAAAAAACAATTGCTCATCTTACTGAGAAAGAAAAGCTCTTGGGAAAATGGAGCCCGAAAGTTAGCTGTCTACAAATCATATCCTTAAGTAAAACATTGGATTATGAAAATCCAGAGACAAAAGATTGACTAAGGAATGGTTGAATAAGTAACAATATTTAACCATTAAGATTCTATATAAATCACATCTGTACGAACATACAGTTCGTACAGATGTGGTTTAGTCTTTTAAAATTTCATTTATATCTAATTGATATTTTTCTAATAGTTCAAGGAAACGTTCATCATCTTTTAGTTTGGCATACAGATCTTTTGCTGAGCGGAGCTGGGATTCATTTATGTTTTTAGATAATGCAAGGTTAAAGTTGAGATAGAACTCCTCCTTTTTGTCCATATTTAATAATATTTCAGCAAGTGTGGCAAACCAAATGCCTTTGTCGGGTGCTAGTTCGATGGCTTTGTAAATATCTATTAATGCTTCTTTATAATTACCCCTTCGTCTAAGGATATCTGCACGGGCATTCCGCAGTTCAGGATCTTCAGGAGAATGTTGAATTCCTTCGGTAAAGCATTCTTCAGCTTTTTGTGGATTTCCCTGGTTATTATAGGCCATACCGAGTAGAAGTGATTTCCATGCTAGTTGATAATCGATTTGTGTTAGGTATTCAATTGCTTTTTGATGATCCTGTTTGTTATAAAATAGATTTCCCAAATACAGCAAACAAATGGTGTCTCCGGGTTTTATTTCTAGCGCTCTGCTAAAATCGCTAATAGCTTGATCTATTTGTCTTGATAAGAAATAAGTAAAACCTCTTTCCTTAAAGTATTCGTATCGTGATGGATCTAGCAGTATTGCTTTATTTAATAGTTCTAATTTTAGCAAAGAGTCTTTTTCTACTAAAGCTTTATTAAACAGATGCTCGGCCTCAAATTTTGTTTCATTCTCAGAAGAGAGATTTCCATCAATTAATTTTTCAAATAAATTCAGATAATCATACGTAATTGTATTGACTTTGGCCTTGTCTCCAATTTTTACAATTTCTTTATGATTTACCTGTTTATCTGTATGTATAATAGAAACGTCATGTATTTTTCCGCTACTACTTTTGAATATTTCTTTTTCCCAGCGCTTCAATATGGTAAATTCCTGTGCTTTTTCCTCAGGCTCCTTCGGAAATGGCAGTCGAGTTAAAACAAAATGTATTTTGGGACTGTGATTTAACAGTTCATTTTCCGATGATGTTAAGCTTGTAATAATTTTATTTGTGCCAAATAAGTTCTCTGTATTATTGACCGCAAGGATTACGATCTCATCGGCAAATATTTTTAAAGTAATACCCGATATATCTGTAATTCCGGTTCTAGAATCTATTAAAAGGTAGTCAGGATTATATTCTTTCTCAATTTTTGCTTTAAGGTCTAAAAAGAAACGTATACCGTACGAGTTTTTAGAATAAAATAGTTGAGACCACTTTGTCGTAGCCAGTTTTCTCCAATAATCATTCTGTTCAAAATTGCCTGCGGATAAGAATTGAATATTAGTATCGTTTATGTTCTTTGCCCTTAATTCGCATGTATAATCTTGGAGAGATTCTGGCAATATATTTTCATTAGCAAAACCATGGATATAATCTACGAGCCCAAGCTGGCACTTATTTTTTAAGTGCTCGTAATCTTCTTCAAATTTAAATTGAAGGCCAGGAGCTTCTAAGTCAAAGTCGATGACAAAGACTTTCTTGTTTAATTGAGAAAGCTTGATGGCCATATTACTTAAGGCCAGGGATCTTCCAACACCACCCTTATAAGAATAAAATGTAATCGTTTTCATATACTTAAAATACAAGAGAAGATCTTTCTTTTGTGATTTGTTCTGCCTTAGCGATGTCCCCTTCAATAATATTACTAGGAATTGAGAATTTTGGTCCCGATCCTATTATTACTGTTTTCTCAAATTCTACGCAAACACCTACAGCTTTCGCAATTTCAATCAATCTATCAAAAGAGATATTTTGATAATCATTTGCTTCATATCGCTGTATTTGTTGAGCTTGAATACCGATCTTTTTAGCTAAATCTGTTTGTGACAAATGTTGAGCTATTCGAGCCTTTATAATCAATTTTGGGAGTTCCTCTAATGATTTGGCTTCCAGTAATTTCAAATTTCCTGTTTTGAGAGATTCATATTCTTCCAGTTCTTCGTTCAATGAAGATATCATGGCATCAAAAGAATGTGATGAATATAATTTTTCTATTTCACTCATCTCTTGATTAGCAAGAACAGTGTTTCTGTGCACCGTCAATTCAGCTATCTTCTCTTTAGTCAGGTTTTCCTGTTGTGTGTTCTTAATCATGGCAGGTCAATAATTATAATACCTTTTGCTTGATTTGTATTTTTATCTCTTTGAAAAAAGTCTTTAAACATTAGGCCGCTAGCTCCTTCTGTCGTGTTCGCTGGAAATACATCTGCACAAAATTGATCTTGGATAAGCTTTCTATTTCCAGCATCATTTAATAAAATCAGTTCCGGACATATTTTAAAAAGAGTTTCCAGTTGTATGTTTCTTTTCTCTCTATCTTCATCCTTGTGCCAGCATACGTCTATATCATTGGGACGTGGCTTTTTCGTTACAAAACTGCCATCCACATAAATGTGACTGCATGATATTTGCTTGAAAATTTCCAGTAATTTTCCAAATCTTTCAAATATATAACGTCTGTGTTCATTGTGTGCAAATATTTCTTCAAATTTATCCAAGGCTAATCTGTGTTCCCCGACCACAAGAAGACCTGTATCTTCATCAAAAACAATATTCATTTCTAGGCTAATAATTCATGTTAGGTAAAACTACAACAATTTTGTTGTAGTTTTGTTTGGGTCAAGTAAAAATTATAATCATTTAACATTTATGTGGCTCCAAGCAGTATTCAAAAACATACCTATGAAATTTGAGCTGTCATCATTTAAGTAGACCTGTGTGTAAAAAAAGGACTTCAAAAATTTCGAAGTCCCTTCCCTAATTATTATTGGTAGATAAATCTTTATCGATAGATTTTTTATTCGAAAGGTGCTTTCTGACAAAAACACAGCTTAAATGCTATTTTATATACAGATCTAAAGTAAACCGTTATACGATCATAAATTAAATATACTGAAAAGTTTTAGTTTTCAAAGGAATGGGTTTTTATGATAGACCTTCTTCCTCAATTTCCTTTTCCTTCAGCTGGTTTCGGTAACAAGCCAATAACTGGACACTCACATTGCTATGTGCCGTTCTCATGTATTCAACTACATCGTGTAGTAAACAAGCTCCTGAATTAGAAAACGAGAATAATATTGAGCTTACCGGTGAATTAACCTCTTCTTTCGATACGAATATTCAAAATATTATATCTTTACGAGAGAAGAATAATAATATATCAACTGTAAGCTTAGCTTTGCATTCTAATAACAATGAAAAATATACAACAGGCTCTAATAAAATCGAGCTTTTAGAAAAACTCTCGACAAAAACCAATAGTATTGATATTATTAATTCACTTGCTCAGGAAAACATCATAACTTTGGGAGAGAAAGAAATTTTTATAAATTTATCTAATGAAATTTCTTATTCAAAAAATCCAGATGAGGTAGTGAAAAGATACAGTGAAATTTTAAACAAAATGGAATATATAACAAATTTGAAGGTGTAATTCTTGCAATGACTTATACAGCAAAAGAATATCCACAAATTATTTCTTTGCAAAAAAAAGATCAATATATTAAGCTCCATTCAAGTAATAACAAGCAAGATTTTTAACATCTTGCGCAGGGGCATCAATTGGTTTAGCTTTAGCATTTGTTGGCTTAGCCGCAAGTGGAGCAAGCGTGATTGGAGCAGGGATTGGAGCAGCGGGTTTTATATATGCAAGTGCTCAATGGGGAGCTTCTTGTCGATAATTTTATAAGATATGTTTAAAATAAGTAAAAAAATAATCTTCATCGCTTTCGTGATCTGCCTATTTTGCATCGGACTAGGCATAAATGATATTATTGAAGATTACAGAAAAAATCACAATTTTTTGGTTAAAGACTTATTTATTTTTATTCCCTATATAATATCGGGAGGAATTTTCTTTTATATTTTATACATAAAAAAAGAAAAAGACACTAAGTCTCATTCAAACTAAACATTACAACAACAGTTAATCAACCACCATGATTAACTGTTGTTTTCAGGGGTTTATCCCATTCCGACACTTCTTTTTAATTGCTAAATCTCCTGATCCCAAAGATCAGTCAAAGAAGTAAAACCTTGATTTATAATTTAAATTTTCAAAAAATAGAAATAAAATAGCTCTAGGGGGGGACCCAAGAGTTAACAGTGGGTTTCACCATATCGATGAAAGCTATGCGAAAAGTGATGTTAGTGATAGAGAGATTGCTTACATCTGGGGTCTGTATACTGTTGAAGGAACTAAGGTCACAATTGAACGTTACCTAACACCAATTTTTGCGGAGCCTTATCAAACCTATGTAGACCATTGCGATTTGAAATTGTTTATTCCTTTTGGGGGATGAAGGGGACTTTCTACAGCTTCAAAAACCACTCTTTTTGCTTCCGCAAGTGTTTTTTCTTGTGCTTTTATAAATGTGGTACATAGCAAAGTGACGAAAAAACAAGTAGAGATCATTCGGATCATATTTCTTTTTATTTAGTACTTTTTATCTATAGCTAATCGCGATTCATTTGTTCTTTATGTACAAATTCAAGATTTTTAGGAATAGGTTTACTTATCCCTCACTTTCCTTTCCCTCAGCTGGTTTCGGTAATAGGCCAATAACTGGACGCTCACCATCACCGTAGAATTGTCCATAAGACAATCCATGATGCCTATTGAAAGTAAATCAACTTATCATGAACTATTCGAAATTTATATTGTTCTAGACCGAGTGCAAAAGTAAGATTGTGAAATTTGAGTTGTCGTTATTTAAGTAAACCTGTTTTAATAAAAAAGGACTTCAAAAATTTCGAAGTCCCTTCCCTAATTATTATTGGTAGATAAATCTTTATCGATAGATTTTTTATTCGAAAGGTGCTTTCTGACAAAAACACAGCTTAATGCTATTTTATATACAGATCTAACGTAAACCGTTATACGAATATAAACTAAATATACTAAAAAGTTTTAGTTTTCAAAGGAATGGATTTTTATGATAGACCTTCTTCCGCACTTTCATTTCCTTCGGTTGGTTTCGGTGAAAGGCTAATAACTGGACGATCACCATCTCCCTAGAATTGTCGTTTCGGCAATCCATGATTCCGATAAAAACAAATTCTACAAATCATGAACTATTCGAAGGTTGGCTTGGGTTCGATATTGTTCTAAAGAATTTCTTTTTGAATTAAAAATTTTATTTTAAATATTGTGTATTTGATTTGTCTTATTATTGATATTGTCAATTGCTGTAAAAAATGGTACTAATTCAGGATCTATCCATTTGATTAAATGATAAAGAATTTGTTTGATATCTGTAGCCTCTGTACAGTCAATATGTTGTCCATTGAAACATATTGGCTCACAATGATTGACTCTATTTCTAAAATCTTTGATTTTTTCTAATTTGGCATGTATACTAGCGCGGTTTTCATTCGTAGGTTTATGAGGGAAAATTTGTATTGGTTTTCCGTTCAACAAGGAATAATGATGTGGTAGAAATAGTGCTATCCAAAAACCAAATGTTTGGTCTGCTAATAGCTTACCATTAGTAATGGTTGTATTTCTTCGGTTGAACTTACGTTCGGATTTTATAATGCATTCTTTTAGATAATAACGTGATTGTCCAAGAGAGGGATTGCTCATGAATCCATTTTTTTGATTAATAATCCAATCTGGATCAATGAAATGTGCCGCTAGTATGTTACTTAAGGAATTACGAAGGATTACTTCAAATTGGGTCAGTAATGGATGAAATGCTTGTGCCAATCTAATATTTGCATTATACAGTCTTTTTGCTTTTTCTTTATGATTATGGGTGGCATACAAATACCTATTGTACCTTGATCGGGAAAGATATTTATGTCTAAGATTTATTTTCATTTTGGTAATTGGTTTAAAAATTACTATATTTGCACTGTAAGACTTGGTCAAGCCTCTTTCATTTCTGAAATGTAACCAAGTATAAGATATAAAGGGATTCTGTAAGGATCCCTTTTTTTATTGTCTTATTAATTCAGTTATCAATGCCCACCATTATTTCTTATCTCCATCTGCTGGTTTCGGTAACAAGCCAATAATTGGACGCTCGACATTTTTTATGTTATGAGGTTATTAGGTTAGCGAGTTAAAACTTAAAGTTCACAGATAATATATGATGTGGATATAAAACAGACCTTACACGTTATTAATTATTGGAAGAGCTAGTTGGGATGTATCCTATGGGCTATTTCTTCCTGTATGGAATATGAGTGTAGTTTGTCTTTTTATTTAATTTTTAATTCCATCAATGCCGATGGAATTAAAAAATTATTGGAAGTCGTGTGGTTATGCTAATTAGTTACTTTAACGAATATTTTTCTGATTACGCCATTTTGCTCAATAGCCTTTACACTCAATAATAAATTTGGAGCTTCTTGAAATACTCGACAATGTATTCTTTTTATATATCCAAGCTTGGTACCGTTGAATGTTACAATTACAGCTTCTTTATCATGCTCATTATCTTTATCCAACGCATATTGGAGTAAGTCTCCGTTCTTTACAAAGTTTCGAGGAATCTGAGCATAAGAAAGTCCTGAAATATCGGTTAAAAAATGAAGATCTGTTGTATTATGGTATTCTGCAAGAAATTCAAAGTTGTCAGTTGCCGTTAAGCCCTGAGTTTTGCCAAGTAAATAAAATTTGTCATCTGCCTTATCAGCAGGAACTTCCCAAAAGTCTAAAAAATTTTGAACATCAGGACGATCCGTTTTTATTAATCTATGGGAGAAAATAGAAAGTACATTGACGTCATATACCTTGTCTAAGTCTTGAAACTTGAAATAGGGTATAAATCCTTCTGTCTTTCTTAATGTTTTGGCTTCAGGTAAATATTGAAATGTAACATTATTATCGTTGTCTTTTTCCAAAAGACCAACAATATGCCTACGGGATCCCGACCCCTTACGCCATGCAAGATAAATTTTTGAAAACTCACTCATTGATAATAGATATAATGTTTTTGTATCGCAAAGTTAGCAATTTTAATAACAGCCGATTACTGGACGCTCGCCATCACAGTAGAATTGTCGATAAGACAATCCATGATGTATATTGCAATAAATTGTTGACTCTGCTATCAATGTTCGTTTCTATACGAAACTACTTGTTCATCATCAAACATAATTTTTAAGGCCATTATTATTTAACGCTTTCAATCCTGTTCTTTAAATATAATTCTTCTTTCATTTCTTACGCTACATCGACATCCGTGGAATCGTGCACCAATTGGAAACTGCTGAAAAGTACTCCTTCTAAATCAAAAATACATATCTGGACAACTAGATTTAGATTTAATTTGACGTGTGTAAGCTTTTGATCGAACTTTAGCACTTTTGTTTGATCAGGATCTTCAATAAAATATTTAAATGCATCTGTACTATCTATCCTACTTGATGCAAATGAAAAATTACCAGATTTACGTAGGAAATCTATTACATGACCTACAGTTGTATCCTCGGTAACGTAGCCATTATTTTTAAGCTCGTTAAATAAATCACTAAAACCATCTCGATGTTTAACATTACCAACTAAATCCAAACAATTATCATCGTTAATTAAACATTCTGCTTTGCAAATGATGTAATCAGATTTTAATCTATTTGTTCCCCAATAATGTGCAGCCTTTATTGATTCTTCCCAAAAGTAATATCCAGGAGATAGCCATGCGTCATCACGATCGCATATATAAGGACCATGAGCTAACACTTCATCATTATTGCCTCTGAAAGTTAATGTGTGGAAAATATCCTTTACCATTACCTAAATTTCTAATCTATCTCGTTAGTATGTTGCTTTAAAGGCTCATTTAAATCTGACAAATTCAAAGTTGGAAGAATTATGGGACGGATATTTGATTGCACAGTAATTGTACTTACATAAGCCCTTAAGTATGGAAAAAGAATTGCTATACAATTTGTGTAGAAATAATCTGGGACTTCCGCTAGGCTTGAAACATTAGTAAACTCGAAAATACTTTCGCAATCAACTGAAACAAAAGCTTCAGTAATACCTTCACTTTTTGCGATTATTGCAAACCTTAATTCAAAAATAGATCTTGATTTTATAAAAGTGCCTGATACAGCAAAAGAAACATCGATTTCACCTTCTTTATAAAAAGAAAAATCTAATAATGTTTTAGTGAACTTGTAGTTCGAAATTTTGAAAGATGCTGATTGCATTGGATTGATTTAAATAAAAAAGGTTCGAATATGAATTCGAACCTAAGTTATTGTTAATCTTGAAGCTTTCAAAATTATTTTTTTCATTTGTGAAAGTTATACTGCATCTTTTACTTGATAAGAACTCAGTAACTTTGAGCCCTCCTTTATCTAAATAGTTGCCGGAAGACCAAATTTCCATCACTTCCTCTCTACTTTTAGTAGCGAGAAAATTTTTTAGACTATCTAACATCTCTTTCATAATATTATTATTTCTTCAATTTTCATACCAATACTACATGTAAAGTGTTCCTCAGAAATTTCAAGGATTGGACTCTAATACAGTATTTCAAATGTGTACTATTGGCGGTACTTGAACGTTTTATTTGTACGTATAGAACAAACATAATCACGAAAAGTTTAATTTCCAAATTGATGGTGTTACTGATGGTACAGTTTGTAGTAGAAATGTTGTTGTAGGTGGTGTTGTAGATTATAGGCTTAAAATTCATAGGATTAAAGCTCTATGTGAAACGAATAACATCATATTAATGGCACGGTTCATTTATAGAATAATTCTCGCTTAGGTGAAGAAAAAGCTCAAAATAACTGCATATTTTTTTTTATTTCTTTTTTTAAAATATATAATATTGTTACACTTAGACAATTAAATTGCTCTTATCTGATATTAGATATTGCAGTTTATCAAATAAAGGAACGAACTCTTTGAAATGAACCGGATCGAGTTCCTTTAGACTTTCTGCAAATTTTCGCTTTTTCCCTTTGAAAAGATATATTGTTCTGGACGCTCACCATTTCCGTAGAATTCATAAGACAATCCATGATGCTTATTGAAAGTAAATCAACTCATCATGAACAATTCGAAGAGTATATGTGACTCTATGCCGAAAGCTATTGCTAATGCGCAAACCTCACATAAATACATTAAACTTAGTTTTAAATATTTCCCTCAGTTGGTTTCGGTAACAACCCAATTACTGGACATTCGCCATCACCGTAGAATTGTCCATAAGACAATCCATGATGTATATTGAAAACAAATCAAAACATCATGAACTATTCGAAGAGTTGGCTTGGTTTATTAACTTCTGAAACTAAGAGAACAAGAGCTTTATAAGAATAAATTATCCATTATTTAGCTCTATATTATTTTTTTGCAAAACTGCTTTCTAATATTTCTGCGATTAATCCATTTACTGATTGATTTTCTTGATTGAAGAAGTACTTAAACATGGTTAATGCATCTACATCTAGCGCTATGGCAATTCCGTAAACTTCATCAGCATATAATTCATTTAACTTATTTGCTTTTAATAAACGACTAAACCTAGTTTTCTCTATATCTGCTGAGGTGTAAAAATCAGATTGGGAATGAATGAACGGATGTAGGAGAGCTTTTAATAAATTATCAGACTCAATTGTAAGATTCAATTTACTGGCTTTTGATGAAACAAAAACTTTTTTACAGAATTTGTTAAAGTCAAAATTATGTTCAACAGAAAGGTCATAAAACCATTTTCCCATTAAGAACACTTTGTCAGCTAACAACTTTTCTATGTTATCTATATTTTTGTAGATTTCTTCTTTACTATCTTTCTTGTTACGGAGGAAATCAAGGAGTTCATTCTTGAATATACGAATATATTGTTTTTTATACTCCGGAATCTCCCTTGATTTAATAATCTGAGAATTTTGTTGCATATTTATTTTATTGTTCTTATATTTGATTTGTAATCAGCTAGTCTGATTAAAGTCTCGTTAACGAAACCAGCAAATTTTATTAACGCGAGACCTTTAGGAGCATATTGTCCCAATTTTGTATATTCGTACATTATTTGGGAGTAGCTCCTACTGGAAGTCGTGTTAGGCCCTTGCTGGTGCCAGTTAGCGATGGAAAGTAGGAGCTATTCCCTTTTTATAAGTAAACCTCCAATTTCTTCCACACGAGACTTATTTTCATTAACCAATGTTTTATTAACCGAATAAATGATGAAAAGAAAAGAGTCCAGAAATCCAATTTTACGTCTGCCGATCCAGGATCGGGCAGGGCATAGCGCTATCAATGCGTTGATAAAAAACAAGCTCCGACAACCGGAATAGCTTGTCAATCTTTAAAACCAAAAGGGCGTATCTACCAATGAATGGTGTACTAATAATGGTGAATAGCCATTGTTAAATACCAAAATACCCTTGTTGGTTTTACCGATTTATATTAGCAGGTTAATGCTATAAGCTTTCGATATTCTGTTTCTTTAAATTTTCCACTTTAAAAGTAACGAATATTTTATTGCTAAACAATGATACTGCTATTAAAAGTATAGATATTCTATATTTGTATGGGTCGGTTTTTATTCGAATTATATAAAATGCAATCACGAAGAAAAATTATAATACGTACTGAAGACATATTATTGCATTTTTTCCATCTTATTTTTTAACTGTTAAGCTGTTAAAACGGGTTGCGGATTTCTAGAGTCCAGCCCGCTAAACTATGCTTAACGTAACACTTAATCGAATGCTAAAAAATAGCAAATGGGAAAGCTATGCGCTATCCCCAGAGGAAGAAATGTTTTCGTACCAGTCTAAAAAACGTGTTCCAATCCTCAAAAAACCTGTTATGATAAGCCTTTTACCGGAAGGAGCTTTTAAAAAGCGAGTCGTGGTATTGAAGAAAGAGCCAGTCTGCAACCGACTTAAAGATAGAGCTGACGAGCGCCCGAAAGATCGCTACTATTCGTATGTGATTGCTTCTAATAAGGAGAACGACTCTTACAGCGCGGTGGTTCGTGATGAACGTAAGGATGTGCTCCGGATATCACTGGTGAATATGGCTATTTATGAATGCTACTTATTTGCACTGGGATTGCCGTTGAGTTTTCCGACGGAACACATTATCGTGCACGGTGAAGATAAATCCAAGTTGGTACCGCCAAGAACCAATAACTATCGCCAGGTGTCTGCCAGTAATGATTTTTACGACTATGAGCTCACTGTACCTGCCGATACGGAAAGAGAGCAATATAGTCAGCGGATAATGAACGACCTGAACGAGCACTTTCAACTGGAAGTACATATCGAGAATCTTTCGGTCGTGAAAGACAGTATGTCTTTTATGACAGATAAAGGTGAATCAATCGAGCTGATTTGGGAAAAACAGCCAACTATGATCATGAAAACGAAAATGGGGGCTAAAGTAGGGAAGACTTATCCAATGTTAGTGGAGAACAATTAAAAGTAAAGTTTCAGTGTTTATCAATCCCCTTTCTACCGAGGGCTAAGAAAAGACTTTAGAATCAAGTCTCCCTCGGTATGAAATGGAGTATGGACACATTATGTCTAAAAATATGATTAAAATACATATAAAATATATAAGCAAGCTCTGGAGCTATCTCCAAAAGTTGATGCGGTCTGGGGGCGAAGGGTATTTGTTGGTAGGTAAATTTTTTGTTGCTGTTTTGTTGGTGATGGGGTCGGTAAAAGTGGGTATAGGGCAGGAGATTAAAGCTTTAAAGAGCGGTGAATCTATTCCAGATTTCGTTTGGGAAATGCCCATGGAATTAGAATATTTCAATGGAAAAAAGGAAAAGGTTCACCTCTCGGACTATAAAGGCAAAGTGATAGTGTTTGATTTCTGGTCGACTGGATGCAAAAGTTGCATTGAAGGAATTCCAAAATTGGAATTGATCCAGGAGCGGTTCAAGAACAATCTGGTAGTCATTATGGTCAATAGTAAACGAAATAGAGATACAGCAGAACGTATCGCAAAGCGATTTCAAAAGTATAAGAAGGATTTTAATTATACGCCTTCATTAGCTACGATAACTGATGATACTGTTTTTACAATCTTGTTTAAGCATAATGTATTGCCGACCGTAGCTGTTATAAATTCTAAAGGTGAATTTGTGGCGACCACAGGTGCAAACAATTTAACAGATCGTAATATTGAGAGTTGGATACAAGGTGCCAACGGAAATATAAAGAATACAGGTTATTATATCAATGTTGGAGATGAAGGAAGAGGAGGAGGAGGTCCATTATTTGATACGATAAATACTTATCAATATTCTGTTTTTGCTAAACAGAGAGATCATTTTTTAGATAGTTATCCAAACTTTATTTATAGAAATGGAACTACTTACCTGAGGATAGGTAATCAGACGTTAAGTTTTCTGCTCAACTATGCGTTTCCATTTGAGATGCAGGGGTACGATGCTCAAAGTGCTTTTTACGAAGCGGGATTGGGAATTGAATTTAAGCTGGATTTGATAAACAATAATAAGGATGAGAGTAGGTATTGGTACGAGTTTTTCTCTAGAGATTCGGTTTCAAAGATGGCTTTCCGAAAATTATACACAAAGGATTTTACGCAGTATTTTAAGATTGCTGTTGAGAGAAGAAAGGATACTGTTGAATTCTACACGGTGAGCTTTAAACCCGAATTCGATAAAATTAAAACCAAAAGTAACATCATGATATCCAAAGCAAGTTCTGTGAATAATGAATCTTATTCTCAAAATATACCCATATACAATATCATATCAGGACTATCTTATGCTTTTGAAGTTCCTATTGTCATCGATAGGTCCGAAATGACACGGGTCGACATGACAATTCCGGCTGGATTTGTATTTCGTAGTGAAAAGGAAAAATTAGATTTTTTCAAAGAAAGGGGTATTATTCTCACTAAGGTCAGAGCGTATAAGGAATATCCTTACATCTATTTGAGTTCAAATAGTTATGAAAGTATTGTTTTTCACACTGCTTTTTAGTGTAGGCTTCTATCTGGGCCAGGCTCAGGTGGAAAAGAATATAGTTGTGCGTGGCGTAATACAGGATGCGGTCACAAAAGTGTCGATTCCGGATATAACCATTCGTTCTAAATTACGGAAATCGGTTGGTAAAACGGATCAGAATGGGAGATTCACACTTACGGGTTTAGTTAATAATGACTCTCTATTGATATCTGGTATTGGTTATTCGAGTATGACAGTTTCAGTCCAATACTTTGAGGGTAATACTGTATTGAATATGATACAATCTGAAAATTATCTAGATATGGTCGATGTTAATACGGGCTACCAAACATTGAAAGCGAATGAAGTAACTGGTGCTATTGATGTGGTTTCACAAGAAATGTTGAATCAACAGACCGGAACAAATATTATGGGAAGACTGAATAATATGGTGCCAGCCATTCGATTTGATAATCAACCTATACAAAATCCTGTTTTGCAAAAATTAAATGTATCCATTAGGGGATTAAGTACCATTAATGGTCAACTGGATCCTTTGATTGTTTTGGATGGTTTTATTTATGAGGGAAATATTTCAAATATTGATCCAAATGCTATTGAATCGGTATCGATATTGAAAGATGCAGCAGCTGCGGCTATATGGGGGGCGAGAGCTGGTAATGGAGTGATTGTATTGACTACTAAAAAAGGAAGTCTTCAAGACCATCAACGTGCTAGAATTTCTTTTAATAGTACTTTTTTGTTTAAGCAAAAACCTGATCTGACACAGATTTATAAACTGTCAAACAAAGACTTTATTGATATTGAAAAGATGTTGTATGATAAGGGATATTATAATGTCTATCTGAACAGTATTGGTTATGTAGCCATGACTCCAGTTATTGATATCCTAGATAAGCGTAAAAAAGCTTTAATCACATCTCTTGATTCGAGTAACCTCACGAATAAGCTTTTACAACAAAATGGACTTAAGAATTATGCGGACGCTTTTTACGAAAATCCTTTTGCCCAACAATACAGTATGAATATTTCGGGAGGAGGACAAAAGCATGCCTATGGATTTGCGACTGGATATACCACAGATCAATCGCACTTGGATGAGCGCAACAGGAAATTGAACTTAATGTTTTCAAATAGCTTTAAGCCAGCGGATAAGTTGCAGATTGATTTTGGGGTAAATTATACCAGTACAAATAACAAAAATGGTAAGCCTGATTATACATCTTTGACATATGCAGGTAAAACTGTTCCTTATCTTCAATTTTTGGATGAAGTGGGAGCGGAACTTCCATTTGAGAAGAATTATAGAAAATTATATCTCGATCAAAAATATAATACGGGCTATTTAGATTGGTCTTACTATCCATTATCGGAATATAAGTATAGCAACACTGTTTCAAAGTTGACTGAGCTGTTTGCTACTTTTGGACTTGCTTACCAATTGAAGCCATTTTTGAAACTAAGTTTATCTGGTCAATATCAAATTCAGTCTGTGAGACAGGAGGTACTTAGTACCCTAAATAGTTATGAAGCAAGATCTATAATCAATAAATATACGCAAATCGATGCTAATGGTAGGGTGACTAATCCAGTTCCTCAGTCTGGAATATTGAAAAATTCACAAAATGATGGTCAATCTTATACTGTTCGTGGACAAGCAAATCTCGATAAACGTTTTGGTTTGCATCATCTGGTCGGAATTGCGGGAGTTGAAATAAGAGAAAATATGGTAAAAGGTAATTCTTTTACAGCTTATGGATATAATGAAATTCCGTTGGCTTATGCAGCCATAGATTATGTAACGCTTTTCAGAACAAGTCCTGATGATCTGAATCAGAGTATTGTAGGAGTTCCCGATTTTTCTAAAACCATTAATCGTTATGTTTCTACATTTGTGAATTTGTCAAATATTTGGAAAGATAAATATGCGCTTTCAGCCTCTTTCAGGCAAGATGGAGCGAATATCTTTGGAACAACAACAAATGACAAATGGTCTCCTTTATGGTCCATTGGCACATTTTGGGATTTAGGTAAGGAAAAATTCTTAAATAGTAAATGGATAGATCAATTAAAACTAAGAGCGACATATGGGTATAGTGGCAATGTCGATGTTTCAAAGACACCAGAACCTGTTGCCAATATATTAACGGATTCTTTCACTAAATTTAAAGTTTTGAATATTTCGAAACTCAACGATCCATCGCTACGATGGGAGAAGGTGGGTACATTTAACGTTGGTTTGGATTACAATCTCTTCAAAGGACGTATCATGGGTTCGATAGACTATTACCTTAAAAAAGGTAAAGATCTATATGGTTCTATGGAATATGACTATACTGCATGGGGTGTAAATAGTTCTATTATCAAGAACGTCGGAGCGATGGAGGGACGAGGGGTGGACTTTAGTATCAGTTCAAAAAACACGCTCGCAGTTGTAAAATGGGATACGCGATTGAATCTTAGTACAAATTCAAATAAGACTACTGCATATTATCAGCCTCAAAATCAGAGTGGTGCTGGCTATGTAGGAAATGGAAATAAAATAACGCCCTTAGTTGGAAAACCGCTTAATGCCGTTGCTGCATATCGATGGGCGGGATTGAATGAGCAAGGTTTGGCACAGGGATATATAAATGGAGAAAAAAGTACTGATTATTCTAAGATAAGGGCTGCCTCTATTGAAGAATCAACAAGTGATGGAAGCATTAATTTTTATGGGTCTGCAAAACCACAGTTTTTTGGCAACTTGATTAATAACTTCTCCTGGAGAGCGTTTTCTTTTGGATTTAATATGAGTTTCAAAGGCGACTATTATTTCTTAAAACCTGCTACATCCTATTTTACCTTGTTTCAAAGTGGAAATGCATATCCTGATTTTGAAAGTAGATGGCAAAAAGAAGGGGATGAAAGTAATACGAATACACCAAAAATGCATTATCCATTAGTGTCCTCGGGAGATTCATTTTATACGCAATCTGAAATTCATGTATTGAAGGGTGATCATGTCCGGCTGGAGTATATTAATATCTCTTGGCAAAGACCTTTAAGCTTAAAAGGAACCAGTTCAAGTATTAAATTTTACGGAAATCTGTCTAACCTCGGAATTTTGTGGAGAAGTAACAAGCAAAAGATTGACCCGGAGTTTGCCTATCGTTTGACCCCTCCTAAAGTGTTTTCTTTGGGAGTACAATTAAATTATTAAAATATGAAAAAGGTTGTTTTAATGCTATTATTATGCCAATTTATATTGCAATCCTGCAATAAGTATTTAGATGTACAGTCAAATAATAGATTGGTGGTGCCAAATAGTTTGGAAGATTTACAAGGACTGTTGGATTATTCCAAGAATATGAATTTAAATTATTGTGGCAGTGGTGAAAGTTCATCTGATAATGCGTTTATCCCGATTGAAAATTTAAAAACGCTACCCACAGAACAAAAAGAGCAGTATCTATGGCAGGAGTCAAAATATGGTTTCCCGAATGATTGGTCAACGATGTACACTGCTGTTTATAATGCCAATTTGGTTTTAGAAAAGTTAGATAAAATTCAGCGAATTAAAGAGAATGCAATAAACTGGGATAGGGTAAAAGGTTCGGCTTTATTATTCCGATCTGCGGCTTATCTTAGTTTATTGTGGAATTACTCAAAAAGTTTTGATGCGCAAACAGCAAAGTCGGATCTCGGAATTGTATTGCGCGAATCCTCCGATTTTAATGTTAAATCTACCCGTTCGTCAGTTGACCAATGCTATGCACGTATTCTCACTGACTTAAAGTCTGCAGTAGATTTACTTCCATCCGAAGCAAGTCACATGATGCGTCCAAGTAAAGTAGCAGCTTATGGTTTACTTGCACGAACTTATCTCTCCATGAGGGAATATAAGGAGGCTTTAGTCTATGCCAATGCTTATTTGGAAAGTAAGAATGAATTAATGGATTATAACGACGCGACTTTAGTAAAACCTTCAGCTAATTATCCTTTCACCATATTCAATAAGGAGACGACCTTTTATATGCAACTCGGATCATCAACGTTAACAGCTGCTTATTCAAGTGTGGATACGCTTTTGTATCGTACATACGATGTTAACGATTTAAGGAAAGTTGTATTTTTTAAAATGACGAATTCGATCATAAATTTTAAAGGGCAATATACGGGTTCTAATAATTTGTTTGGCGGTATCGCGACTGATGAAATGTATTTGGTCAGGGCTGAGTGTTTGGCTAGAGAAGGGAAGATAGCTGAAGCGTTAGCGGACATTAATTTACTTTTGAGCAAACGTTATAAATCAACTAGTTTTATGCCCCTTTCTGAAACTAATATCTCGAATTTACTGGATTTAATTTTGCTCGAAAGGAGAAAGGAACTATTATTTAGAGGGTTGAGATGGATGGATATTAAAAGACTCAACCTAGAGGGAAGGATGATCAGTTTGATCAGAGAAGGTGCGGATGGTAAGGTGGAACTAAAACCAAATGATAATCGTTTCGCTATACCTTTGCCAGAGGATATTATTCGGTTGGCTGGTGTTGAGCAAAACCCAAGATAAGAAGTAATAATAGACGGCTCAATTTGACGAGCCGTCTATCGTTTATCAATTTGTAATCTACCATTTTACTGTGGCAATCAATTATTGATAAACAGGGGAGACCTTTATTCCCTATAATGTTCTATTAATAGGATTAAATTGCGTAGCATTTGAACTAGGCTCTTCACTTGGAATGAAACCGCTTCCAACTTTATTAGCTTTAATTTGAACTTTCATAGCATCTAAAGTATTGCCATTTAAGTCTGAGGCATCTACTTCTAGCGAACAAGCTGCTTCTTGTGTGTTATTACAATTCTCTCCATTTGGAGTTGTGGTCCAAAGAGATTCATCTTCCACTTCTGATGCAATCGTAGGATCTCCATGAAAGTATAAAGTGGGACTAAATAGTTTTCCTGTATTTACACCGCTTACTTTAAAAGCAGAAAATGTTGTTATCGTTGCGACAGCTACCATAGCCAGCGCATATTTTTTGAATATGTTTTTTAAGTTCATGGGTCAGGTTTTTATTTCACGTGGTGGAAAAAAAACACTGTAAAAAAAAGTTATGTTTAAAAATTGTAATTCATAATTGTTGCCTCTGTCGTTATATGATTTTGGCGGTTTTAATTGGTGTCAAAATACTTTAAATTGATACACCGGACTACTGGGGAAGGTGTTCATTTTCTGAGCCATCACAAATGCATTTGTTTTAACCCCTAATGGTTTGCTTTGTACTGTACCAATTGAGATCAGGACTAGATACATGAGAAACAACCGCACGCTTTTGCTGTACCCCTCGCTATCACCTGGGGATAATAAAGCAGGACGAAGTAGCCATAGTCCCAATATAGATATGCTCAATAATAATATATTCACAACCAGATGCCACTCCCAGGACATTTCATTAAATATTGACGAACAGGTACATGGTCGCTTTTCATAAACTCCAGCTACACCAAGACCTATAAAGACAGTAAAGGCAGAGAGGAGTAGGATAGAACCGCAATAACCTAACCGTTGCAGTTTATTGCCTCGAAAAGCCAGTAGGATACCGGTGAAGATTTCTATCAGTGGTACCAGCCAGAACAAGATATCAATAGACCAGTCGGGCAGTGGTTGCTGTTGCAGGGAAATCCGGAAGTTCTGCCAGCTCCATGCTTTCTCCAAACCGACAAACAACCAGAAGATGATCAGTAAAATACTGATGCTCGTACTGATGATATTTTTTACCTTGTTGTTCATGTTTCCTTAATCTTATTTTCGCTTAACAGATTCCTTGTTTGTGATTTGGCGCGGTATTATTTTCTATATAATACCACTGTGGCGGTTTCAGTAAATCCACAACTGCTTCCCGCATATCGTGAGCTTGATTTTTTAATACCTCTTGTGAGAATCGTTTGATACTAACCGTTGAAGTAACCAAATATATCAGTGCAATGGCTACAATTATGTATGGGTTATATCGTTTGATTAGAATTTTCATTACTACTTTGTTTTTGTTTGCATCTTTATTCAAAGGTAGTGCGTACTGAAAAATTCCATTTCGGCGATTGACATATTCTGATTTCGGAGTTTTTTCAGTGAAGGTTAGTTGATTAGAGGGTTACAAAGTTAGAGGAGCTAGGAGGTGAAAAGGTTATTTGGTTAGAAATGACCGTCACTTGTTTACTTGTCACTTCGTTACTGATAAGTTGTTAGAAGGTTAGCGGTTAGTTCATAGTAGTTAGATTGTTAGTATTGAGTAGTTAGACAGGGTTGGACTTTCCGTAGTAAAATATTTGGGAGATGGCGATCAGGTGATCCAGTTTTCAGATCAGGACCTTGTCGATCCAAAGGGTAATCTATACAAAAGCTATAACGCTGGTCCACTAAATGAACCGACAGGAACGTTGTATGTTGCGCATGCTGTTAAGGATATCAATTATGGTTTCATTGTTATATTTGATGAGATAAAAGAAAAAGTACCCGATATCAGCTTATTAAGTTTAAGGCTGAGCGGTAGAGGTTTGGCAGGAATACCTTTTAACTTTAAAAGTGTACCCGTTTAGTGGTAGCTCACTTTTAAAAGATGCAGGAGAGCCAATTATTGACCGTAATTGGCTCTTTTGAATACATTATTTTTTTTGTGCCAATATTTGTTGCTGATAAGCGCTCGGTCGCATACCCACCTTCTTAAAGAAAAAATCGGAAAAACTGATCACCTCGCTATAGCCACAATAAGTGGCTGTTTCACCTACAGTGTACAGGGCTAACTTTTCTTTCGCTTTTATAATAATAAGTTCGTGCAGGTACTGTTGCAAAGTCAGGCCAAAATACTGTTTGTGTACAGCAATGAGCCGTTTGTGCCCGATACTGAATTTTTCAGATAATCCACTTAGTGATAGATTGCTAAATTCTTGACTAACGAGGTCTTGTATAGCGCCTCGTACACGTTTAGCAAGATCTTCATTTGGATCAAGCCATTCATAACTCGTAAATTGTTTGAACTTAGCAATGTCAAATAGGATATAGAGCATTTTGATTATCTCGGCTTCATGACCGGAATGGTAATGAAAAAAAATCTCTTCTAATCGCTGGATCTGATAACTCGTTTTTTCTTTGATAGGCCAGATCGGGGTCTGGAATAATTTCTTTTTATCCCGTAATCGTGCGGTTCTAAATTCATAGAGAAAGCTATGTGAGGGAAAGATGTTAGCCCGAATAAAACCTACATCAATTAATAAACCATAGACAAGATAATGACCGTACTGAAGGTGGACGGAAAATTTTCCTTTTGGTACATAGGCGTACGTGCCATGTCCACCTGGTAGCTGAATATGATCTTCGCTCTTGTTGTTTTCGATAATAATTTGACTTGGGGATTTGAAAGCATAAAGCAGATGAAAATCTGATTTTTCTGTTTTAAGTGGCAAGATACAGTCTGCTTCAGCATATGCTTCAATGCGGTAAAGGAGTACTGAATGATAGTCCAAATACATGTCCACAAGCTGGAGACTTTCGGTTTGGTGTTTAACTGTAGTAGCATCGGGCCGTTGTGGTAGGAAGTTGTGCATTGGTCCACTGAACTGTGCACCTTGAGGTATGAGAAATTGATAGGTTTTGATCATTGATTTGGTTGTTAGTAGGTTAGATAGGTAAAAGTTAGATGGTTAAAGAGTTAAAAAGTTAGAGGATTAGTAGGTTAGAGAGTTAGATTACTTCGTACCTCCTTTCGTTGTATTGATTGTCTCTGTCGCGATGGGCACCTGCA
This sequence comes from Sphingobacterium kitahiroshimense, assembly GCF_025961315.1. NCBI lineage: Bacteria > Pseudomonadati > Bacteroidota > Sphingobacteriia > Sphingobacteriales > Sphingobacteriaceae > Sphingobacterium > Sphingobacterium kitahiroshimense. Next base: position 3,923,677 of record NZ_JAOQNK010000001.1, read on the forward strand.
GCTTTGGCTTGGAGCGTTCAAGAGGTTTTATATTTGGCTTGGCGATATTCAATAAGGGATGGTCCCAGGCACAGAGGTTGTACCAGATCATCAATAAGGCAAAATGGAGCAAACCCATACTCAGGGCTATGGCGATATGCATCAGGATGATACCATTGATAATGAGTGGTCGAAATGTTTTTTTTATGTATACCAGTGGATAGCAGAGTTCCAGCAGTATGGTGATGATGCCTAAAAGCACCCAAAGATATTCGTAGCGATATGCAGATAAGGGGACCGAAAAGTAGCTGGCACCAATAGGCTGTTGGATCGCTTTCCAGAACGCTTCGCCATTCCACCAGGTTTCCCCAAAGGCTTTACCGAGTCCTGCAAAGAAATAAACAAAGGTGAGCTGTAGACGGAAAAATGTGGTGCCGAGGTTTTTCAACCCTAGACTTTTTTGTAGACATTTTGGTCGGCTTCCAAACATTAGGCTGAAAAATAAACCTGTCTGCGCTAGATAATCGACCCCGTAGCTCCACTCACTATTGCCGACAAAAAAGCTGTAATGTAAGATGAAAAGGCTGAGTGTAGGAAGAAATGTGTACGAATGAAAACACATGAATAATCCACTTAGGATGTATAATGCTGCAAATACATAGATCAGATCGGTGTTGATGATGAACATAGACCAGGGTAATTGATATTGCTGGATATGGCTGGCTGATAAGAGATGATGCGAATAGAGCAATTCCAAATCTGGCCATAGCTGTATCATCTCGAGGCTCAATAGTAGTCCGATCCCTTTAGGCAACAGGTACATGCCCCATAGAACCGAACCATTAGAGGTGCGTTGTACTGCTTGTGCTTGCATACTGATAAAGCGAAACGTAAACGGTTTTTTGATGATGATCTGATCGAAGTGCTTCTAAAGTTGGCGTGAGATTGGTTATTAGCGTACTCACAATGCTATCTGAGGGGTATTGTCTTATAAGTTCTTCCGTAACTAGCTGTACGGCAAGGCGGACACTTTCTTTCGCTTCTTCTTGGTCTTTTTCTAAAAATATGGTACTCATATCGAGAAAACTTTGATACCGAATCCGCCCGGCTTCAGTACGGATACCGGGCGAATTATAATAACTATTGACCTTATTGGACTGGCAATGGAAATGTATCTGGTAGCTATTGCCTACAGATGGGCTGTAAAAAGTATATCCGCCGTGAATACCTGTATAGGATGCGTAAAGGCCTAAAAAGTCCGTATTTATCAATTTACCAAATAGGGGATGCAGATGTGCGAATCTTTCTGACTTTGGAAGGTGCTTATACAGATGCCCAAAATTGGTGTCAATAACGATACTGAAATGGATAGCACATAAACCATACAGTAACCTTCGGGTCCAACGTTGTTTCATAGGGTTTTGATGAAAATCTTATTGATTTACTTAATGTCTTTAGGTTTATCAGCGATGGTGAAAATTTTGGTTTTGAGTCCGTCTTTTATCGGCTCGTCCAATGTCGATAGTGCTACAGTTACGATAGGCTCGGCTTTCGCAGGTGTCTTTTCTTTTATTGTCAATTGAACTATACTGATCACTAAAGCAGTGGCTGCCATGATCCTCAGGTTTTTGTTGTATTTCATCTTCAAGAATATTGATTTGTCGGAGACCAATATCCCTAATTTCATCTATCAATTAAATAGTAACTATTTATATACTATGTTATACTATTTTTCGTTGTTTAAATATTTTTTATTACATTACGAATTAATAATTATTTTTCCAGTTATATTACTTGTTTTATGAGTCTACACCGCGTTATTATTATTGATGATGAGTATTTGGCACGTTGCGCTATTGAAGATAAATTGATTGAAACAGGATTATTTGAAATCACTGGTTCGTTTGATAGTGTATCACAGGCGCATAAGTTTTTAAGAACACAAAACCGCTTGTTAGATTTCATTTTCTGCGATATCGAAATGCCTGATGTCACGGGTTTAGAGGCAGCAACGCTATTAAAGTCGTACTGCTTTTATTTTGTCTGCTGCACCGGACATCAAAAATATACATCGGATGCATGGAAGCATTTGGTGGATGCCTTTTTGGTAAAACCGATCGCAGATGATCTGCTCCTGGCATTGGTGGATAAATATCGTCGTATGATGCGAAATGCGGGTAAACCTAAATTGGACTATCTCATGATGGATCAATTGCCGGAAAATAATCAGCAGGAAATGGGAAAGCGGGTGCGTAGCTTCATCAAGATCATGATCGATGATGTGAGGTACTTACAGAAATCGGGTAATTATCTGTATGCCTATGGTCAAAATGAAAAGGGTCTACTGGTTAAAATAGCAAGAACGGCGAGTACCGTTAAGGATTTTAAAGAAAAATATTGGTTTTTAGAAAATCTGATCTGTATCAATCAATCTGAGATTGTCAATATGGACTATGTGAAGCATTATGAAAACGAGAAACTGACTGTTGGTAATGAGATCCTCGTTGTCTATAATCTGGGAAGGAAGGACATAGATGCCTTTTTTGCAAAGCATGACCCTAATTATTAAGCTGTTAATTAGGGCATGCATAGACAGCGACGAACATATCTTATTGCGGAAGTCTTACTTGCGGGTTTTTCCATTATATTTTTAGCGATCTACTATTTTTTGGTAGTGCCCGATTATTTCAATGGTACGTTGGATTTTGTTTTTTTATGCCTCACGTATTTTTCGCTATATTTTAGTTCACGCTATATTCTTTTACCATTCGTATATAAACTTTGCCGACCTCATATCGTCTTATTGGCTATCGGTTTTGTAGTGCTCTATGCGTTGATTCTTATTCTTGTATTAGGCGGGAGCTGGTTATGGGGTGGGTTAGAATGGTCTGAAGGTGAATGGGATATCCAAAATTTTTGGCATGTATTTGTGATTTTCCTCTTGCCCTCCATCGTTGGGCTATGTATGTATATCTGGAAGGTTGGATACGGTGACTGGAAGTTGCTGCAAGAATCGACGATGCTGTATGATCTGCTACTGAAAGCGTATTCATTATTGAAAGTGCAGTTGCTACAGCAAGAGCTTTCGCCACATTTTCTCAATAATACGTTGACCATCATCCAGCCATTGGTCCGCCGTGATCCTCAGGCTGCCATAAATGCAATGGAAAGGTGTAATCGGATTTTTAGGTTTTATATGATGCATCATGGTAAAAAACTGATCGCTTGTCAAGATGAACTGGATCAGGTGGAAGTGATCCGTCAGATTTATGAACTGCGAAAAGGGAAACCTATATCTCTGCAGATAAGGGGCGATGTGGCTTTTGCTTCTTCCATTTTGGTACCGCCCATGCTCTTGATCAATCTGGTTGAAAATGCTTTTCAATATGGTGATTTAGATAATCAGGATTTTCCTGTTTGCATTACGATCGGATTGAAAGACGAATCTTTTGTTATGCTGGAAGTAGCGAACAGCCTTTCTCAAATGCGCAGGGTTTCAACGGGTACAGGTACCTCTCAGCAGCGTACTAAAGATCTTCTAAAGCTATTGGACCCAGAGTTGGGTTTTATGGGAATAGAGATATCTGCCAAGATCTACAGGGTGCGTATAGCGTTTGATATGGATGTAGCCAGTAATCATTAACTACTACCATAATAGTAGTTGGTTAGACGATAGTATTAAAATTGTTCGTATTTAGTAATTAGAGAAGATAGACTTGTCCATTACTTCTTTACTCCTCACTGTGTTACTCATCACTTCTTCAAAATTTAGTTGGTTTTTAATTATTATCTTAAAGGTAATTATAAACCTTTACCATCCCGTTGGGATATTTCCATTGTTTTTAGGGGCTTGGAGGACCTTTGAACTTTTTTTGCTTTCTAGGTCTAAGAAATTGCCCTACCTGTGCGCTGATGGTCTTTACTCAATAGACCATGAATTAGGTATCTTGTTACATACACTTATTGATAAAATATCAAAACATACATGGAAAACAGATCCTACAGTTAAGCACTATTGATTATGATAACTGTAATAATGGGTCTTTTCTTTTAATTATGCTTTTCTGATATTATCCTAGTGATATGATTTTTTTTTGACTCTTGCATTTTATTACGTACTTTCAAGTAAGAATTACACACTAAACTAAAAATACACTAAAGTAGCATAGCAAACCAATTTGATTTCGAGTAATTTATGTTTTAAACATAAAAACGATTTTGCTAAATTAAAATGTCATTTTTTTCGTCTTTTTTATTTTCGTGAATCTGTAAATTGGGGCGGTTAATCTGAGATTATATTCATTCAAAACGCACCTCCATACCAATGTAATACTTTTAAAATATTAATTATAAACAGAACGATTGTGTCAATTTGCTAAATCGTTTTATTAACTCAATAACTAGATATATGACCAAAGTAGATTTAAAAACAATGGCGCATTTGAAAGGAAAATCCAAGCTGTTTTTCTCGCTTATTGTCCTGGCTTCTACCATCAAGCAAGCCCAGGCTAATTCTAAAACTGTTTTTGAGAACAGTTTATTTAAGGAATCAATTACAAACCAACAGCAGCTTCAAGGTAAAGTAATTGATAGTGCCGGTAAGCCAGTTGTAGGAGTTACAATTGCTGTAAAGGGGACTTCAAAAAGTACCCAGTCAGACGCATCGGGTAATTTCTCCTTGGAGGCTAAGTCTGGAGAGGTGCTGGTTGCGACTTCCATCGGCTTTAAAACGAAAGAAGTTACTGTTACAGGTTCCAATGTTTCCATCCGAATGGAAGCAGATCAAAGTCAATTGGATGAAGTGGTTGTTGTCGGTTATGGTACGCAAAAATTGAAAGAAGTAACATCATCCGTCGCACACGTCAGCGCTGATCAATTTCGCCAAAGCGGGGCAAGAAATCCTCTGGATTTGATACAGGGTAAGGTAGCTGGTCTACAAGTTTCCAGGAGTGGATCCAATCCAAATTCTGGAGTAGCGACCCAGCTGCGGGGTGCGATTTCTGTTACGGGTAGTGCGAGTCCTTTATTTGTTATTGATGGAATACCGGGGGGTAATCCCGATCTGCTGCAACAGGATGATATTGAATCTGTCGATGTCTTAAAAGACGGTTCTGGTGCCGCAATTTATGGAACAAGTGCAAATGCAGGCGTCATACTTATTACGACAAAAAGAGGAAAGCCTGGCAAGGCTAAATTTAATTATTCCAATTATCTCCGAAAAGAGTATGTCTATAATAGGCCTGATTTTTTAACTCCCCAAGAGTTTAGGGACAAGATCGCATCGGGAGAGATAAAACAACCGGATTTCGGACATTCAACAGATTTTTTTGATGATTTAATCAACAAGGATAACTTTTCACAAAATCATAATCTGTCCATGTCCGGTGGAAATGAGTCAACGACCTATCGTGGTAGTGTCAATTTTCGAAATCTGGAAGGTATTGCAAAAGAAAATTCAAGAAAGGAATATACAGTTAGGACCAGTATAAATCAAAAGGGATTTAACGATCGATTGAACGTTTTGCTCAATATGGCTACCAATACCAATAATGCGAACTTGCTGGGCGGTGGAGGATGGGAGAGTGAAGTTACCAAAAACCCGACACTTTCAAATTTTAATGACGATGGATCTTATCGTTATGACCGGACAAGTACAAACGAATTTGCACGATTGTTTACCGAAACGAGCTATCGGAAACAACAAACGTCGTCGTTGGATGGAAAAGCAGATCTTGATATTATGGAGGGACTAAAGGCCAGTGTTTTTGGTTCGGTGCAACGTAATTCTTATATCGACGGCGCCTATCGTGCTTTAGACAGTGAGGCGTCATTAGAAGATCAAGATTATCCCGGTGGTGGATATGCTTCCAAATCCAATTTGCTGAATGAGCGGTATGCTTTTGAACCCACATTACAGTATAATACAAAAATTGCAGATAAGCATGGATTGACTGCTTTGGCGGGGTATAGTTATCGCTATGAAAAGGAGGAGGGGCAAAGTGCTGATAATAGGGGTTTTATAAACGATAATTTTCATGAGGATAATCTGTCGGAGGGACAGGCACTCAGGGATGGTCGTGCCAATATGGACAGCTATAAGAATGACAATACGCTGATCGCTTTTTTTGGAAGGATAAACTATACTTTCTCAGATAAATACATGGCTCAGTTTATTCTCAGACGTGAAGGATCATCCAAATTCGGGGCGAATAACAAATGGGGAAGCTTTCCTGCAGTCTCTGTTGGGTGGAACATCAGCAATGAAGATTTTATGAAGGATGTCGATTTTATCAATAACTTGAAATTGCGCGCCGGATATGGTGAAACCGGAAATACGGGTTTTGCCAATAACGCATCTCGGCTGACTTTGGGCGGTGGCGGAAAATATTTGTTCCCGGATGAAACCTATCGGGAAACTTATGGACCCGATCGCAACCCAAACCCGAATCTAAGATGGGAAACAAAAAAAGAGACGAATATCGGAGTTGACTTTACGATGTTTAACAATAAACTTTCAGGGTCTATTGATGTATTTCAACGAAAAACAGTCGATCTTTTAGATACTTATACCACCCCGCAGCCGCCATATATTAGAAATAATATATATTCAAATGTAGGTACGCTTTCCTCAAAAGGGATTGAATTGGCATTGAGCTATCGCGCCATTGATCACGATAATTTTAAATGGAACATGGATTTTACGGCAAGTACATTGAAAAATGTATTGGATTCTTATTCCAATGATGTGTTTACCGTGAAATATAAAACATTCGGATCTATTGGTGGTGCTGGAGCTTTGGGTGATGCTTTTACGACTTACGAGGGGCAGCGTGTTGGCCAATTTTTTGGAAAACGATTTGCAGGCTTTGACGACGACGGAAAATGGTTGTTCTATAATCGAGATGGTGAGGCTGTAAGAAACGATGAGATCAATAATTCAAGAGATGATTTAAATTCTTCTGACTTGGCGGTATTAGGAAATGCTGTACCCAAATATTATGTTTCCTGGACAAATAACTTCTCGTACAAAAATTTTGATCTGCGCATTTTTATGCGGGGAAAATTTGATTATGACATATTGAATACGACAGCACTCTCGTATGGGAATAAGGTATGGTCAGGAAACCTGTTGCGTGATGCCTTCACTAAATATAAAGATATAGACGACACGTACATGTATTCTGATTATTATCTGGAAAGTGGAAGTCATCTGAAAATCGATGAAGTAACAGTGGGGTACCGGTTTAAATTAAAGAATGAAAGCTGGATAAATAACTTACGCGCTTACTTGACCGTTCAGAATCTGGCGACCATAACCGGATATTCGGGCAATGATCCTGATTTTGTTTTGGATGCGGGATTAGGGAATGAAGTTAATGGACAAAGTTTAGGTATTGATAGTAGAGGTCCTTACCCGAATACAAGGTCGTTTTTGTTTGGTTTAAATTTTAGTTTTTAAGTGCTATGAAAAATATTGTTAAGATTTTAATGCTGGCATGTTTGGTGAATTCGTCAAGCTGTACAAAATTGGATGAAAATGCTTATGATGTAATTGTCGCGGATGATTTTTATAAAAATAAAAATGAAGTTATATCTGCTGTACTGCGGCCTTATACCCATGCCAATGCGTGGATATCGCCATCTGGACAGGATGGATGGTGGCGTCCTGCCGAATTATCTGCCGATCAATTGGCCTGGCCAACCAAAGGGCGTCACGGAGAGGACGGTGGAAAATGGAAGCGACTGCATTATCATACCTGGACAGTCGACGAAGGTGGATTAAATAATGCATGGGTATTAATGTATTGGGGGGTAGGATTATGCAACAGTCCGATCGATATTCTTGAAAAATCCGATGTTTCCACCATGGGAATTGCCGAAGAGGAGAAGAAGCAATATATTGCCGAGCTTAAGCTTTTACGGGCACTGCACTATTTAAAGTTAATGGATTTATTTGGAAATATACCCATTACAACCAAAGCACCGAGTTCGGCAGAGGAGCCTTTACCGGCCCCTTCTTCTACTAAGGAAGTATTTGAATTTATTGAAAAGGAAATTTTAGAGAATATTGGTGCTGCACCAAAATTGTCGAAAAGTATGCTTGGACGTGTTTCTCAAGCTGCTGGTTACGCCATGTTGGTCGAGCTGTATCTAAATGCTGAAAAGTGGTATGGACAACCACGATGGGATGATTGTATCGCTGCAGCTGATAAACTGATAGCAGGTGCAGCAGGCGGATTGAATGGTGCCATGGCGCTGGATCCGAACATACAAGATTCGTATGTGCCGACAAATGATATGTCCAAAGAAACCCTGTTTTCTATTGCATACGATTATCAAAAGGCCGATTTTGAGCCTGGTTTCCCAAGTGAATTTTATCACTTTTTGCAGAGCGAGATTTACGGTGGCGGAAGAAATGGTAATAATGGTATTGTCGTCATTCCAGGGGTTTTTAGTCAGTACAACGAAAAGGATCTGCGGAAAAAGGAGTGGTTTTTCAGTGGTCCGATGGTTAAGTTTGCCGACGGTAAAATTGTTGAAGGATCGGAAGAATATAAGGGAGAACAGCTTGTCTTTGTTGACGCTATTCGAAGAGCAAAGTCTGGAGGGACGTCATCAACCATGAGCGATGGTGAGGAAAACAGTGGAATCCGATTCAATAAATATAAACTCGGTAATTCGATTGATGGAACTGTCGACGGCGTTAAAATCCCTGTCAATGATCAGTACAACAATACGGACTGGAACGTTTATCGTTTGAGCTGGATTTATTTCGCGAAAGCAGAAGCGTTGATGCGTAAAAATGGCGGTGTTGCTTCTCAAGATGCGGTCGATTTGATCAATGCTTGCAAAAAACGGGCATTTTCTGATCCAGATTGGACAAAGGAACAATATACGACAGCAACATTGACACTGGAAGAGCTCCTAGCTGAACGTGGACGTGAGTTTATTTTCGAAGGCTTCAGAAGGAGAGATTTAGTTCGTTTTGGCAAATTTCATTCAGCAAATTGGTGGGATCATAAACCGACAGCTGAGACCAAGATAATATTTCCGATCCCTCAACAACAGATAACGATGAACCCGAATCTAAAACAAAACCCGGGTTATTAATGAATAAAAGTATAGTGGCTATCTTTTTGAGTCTATTGTGCTTTTATACTGCTAGCAGTATATGATTTATGTGTTGTTGAAAGACGGCATAAAAAATGGCGATGTATTTTCACTTTTAGAAATACATTGCCATTTTTTATGCTTACTTGTTTTAGTTTCTTACCATCCACCTGTTGCATAAATTGAATGTAATCAAGAGCTTTCTGTAAAGTAGAACAGATCTTTACTCATTATTTAATTTGTCACTGTGTGACTGTTTGCCAAATAAAAGCCATCTCAATTTATCACTTAGTCGAGTTAAGGAAGCCGTGAGCAGCGACATGGCTATCATTTCCTTGCTCATCATTACTGCGTTACTCGTTTCATAGTTTTTTAGCGCTTGTTCGAAGGTGACCTTAAAAAGAAGTGCTTTTTAAGGTGAGCTTATAGTTCTTGTACTTGTTTTAAGGTCAATTATTGAGCTGACCTTACAAAGAGGTGTTTTTTAAGGTGAGCTTGTAGTTCTTGTACTTGTTTTAAGGTCAGTTATTGAGCTCACCTTAAAAATGGGTATTTTTTAAGGTGAGCTTATAGTTCTTGTACTGTCCGAATAAAGTAATGGTTTTCATTGGAGAGGTATTTTGTTTTATGAATTTTTAAATTGTTCATTAGAAATTATTACTACCATGTTAGTAGTAAGTGAAATTTTTTACACATAACTACTATCATGGTATTAGTTGTTCTGTTTTTAATTTCTTACTACTGTGCCTGAGCGTTGCTTGTTGTTTTTAAAGTTAAAAGGTTCCATTAGCTATTTTATTTGTTAATGAAAGAAGATATGTGGGATATATTTTTCTGATGTACATTAAATTTTTTAGCTAGGTCTTTCCACTGCGATAAAGCATCTCTCGTTTGCTCAATAATTTCTGCAATAAGAGATTTTGATAACTTTGCTTCTGTACCCAGGCTATGTAAATGACTGATTGATGGATTTCTACCTTCACCTTTTACCATTGTACTTTGCTCTCCATTGGGACCGCTAGAAAAAGTGAGATCATAAGCGGGTGATAGTTTCCATATCCCAGTTTTATCCATCAAAAAACTGAAATTTTTAGCGTGATCATCTCTATTATGAGCGAGTACATTAAAAACAGCAAGTCTATACATGGTTTCAACTTCGCGAATATCTTTAGTTAGTACGTGTGTTAGATTTAATAAATCTTCATAATCTAGTGATGGTGCTCTAAAATCGCTATGTAATAAACCGCTCGCAGTGTGCATGTGAAATTTATTATTTTTATCTCTATCAAATCGTTGAACAGCAAAATAGCCAGATCCTTTTTGTGAAGAAAATAAATGGATGTCAGGCATTAGAACTCCCGCTTCTTTGGCTAATAATGCGTAAACATATTCAATTGCTCCGGAATCGGAACCATCTTGTGAATTAGGAAATTTAACAAGCCAGGGTTCAAAATCATTATCGAGGTGCTCGGTACCATATGAAATATTTTCACGAAGCTTATCGACTGCAATCAGTGCTTTGGGGCGAGCGCCTGCAGATGAGCCGTTTAAAGCCAAAAGCTCTAATAAAATATCTTCGGAAGTTCCTTGTAATACTTCTTCTGTTTGAGTAGCTAAATGATCCAAGTTAATGAATTGATGTGCATCAGAGGTACTATTATCGGGTTCGTAAACCAAAGCTCCCATGCCATGGAAACCAACGTGAGCAAGACGATCTAAAGGGGAAATCGTTGCTGGTTCTATACCTTGAGATCTTGCCATGCGATCAAAAAGTAATCGGCCCCAGCCATCAGGAAGACTATCATTGAAAACTCCTGCTAATCCCTCAAAAGGACGTCTAGGAAGTTCTATTAGTCCGCTTTGTGAAGGAAGACGAAAAGGAGAAATAGCGATACCAGTTTGTAAAAATTCAGCATAATACTCGAAATAAATGGTTTCTTCATGAATGGCTAAACGCCCTACGGGTTGAATATGGGAATCAAAATCCAAGCCGACTTTAATTTCTTTGATAGCTTCTCTCATTTTATATGTCCTCTTTTGCGGGTTGGGAGATTAGTGTCTTTTAATACTTCATCTATTGAGCTAAAGTGCGGTTTAGTGGGTTTTAATGTATTAATCATCTCTTCCAGTCCACCAACAATAATTAACAGCTTCAGCAATGATTCTAAAGAAATCGTGCCCTTTTGTTCAAACTTGCGTAAAGTAGCCAAAGGCACACCTGACCGATCAGCAAGACCCTCTTGAGTTAAACCCACAGATAATCTTTTTTTCTGCATATACTTTGCAATTTTTAATTGTGCTTTAGATGGAGATATAAGTGATATCATAGTGGTAGTAAATTTAGTTTTGTGGTATTAACTAATATTATTGTAGTACAAATATACAAAATGTTAGTGATAATTATACTTGTTACAGACTGTATTTCTTATCGTTAATCGTTATCTTAAAGGTAATTATAAACTTTTACCATCCCGTTGGGATATTTCCATTGTTTTTAGGGGCTTGGCGGACCTTTGAACTGTTATTTGTTGCTTTCTAGGTCTAGGAAATTGCCCTACCTGTGCGCTGATGGTCTTAACTCAATAGACCATGAATTTAAGTATCTTATTACATACACTTATTGATAAAATTGAAAAACTAACAGAAGCTTTACTACTGATCTGTAAACTGCTCTCTCTACTCACCGCTGCTTCACGAGGCAAAAAAGCCGAAACTAGTTCGCTGTCTGAACGTAAGCTTTGGACACAGCGTGAAGTAATGGAATATTTGAGTATAAGCCTTTCCACATATAAGAGACGAGTGAAGGAAGGTCTGCTTAAACCCATGACACTGACCGGGGACGACCGCTACTTTGAAGAGGACCTGACCGAGGCTATGGAACGTAGTCGTATGAAGGGTAAGGTTTAAGGCTGCCGTTTCGCGCTATGGCACAAGGTCAATGACGGTGGCTTTACCTATTTCGCAACAGAGGGAAATGCTCTATACAGTCGGGGAATCTACATTTTTATCAGACAATTTCATTTAATTGCCCGCCAGTGTCATGTTGATCCTGGTAATAATCAATTTATCCATGAGGTGCCGATGGTGCGGATGGAAAAAATGAAAATGACGGGTAGGGAAATCAGACGCTCTTGTAAAATTAGGAGATGGACGGATAACTTTACATTTTTTCGCTTGGGCGACGCCGCTGTTATAGTTGCCAGATATGCTGCGCCATAGTGCGAAACCTGCCTTTTTTTGAATTGTGCCGATCAAATGAGGTCAAAAGAAATCAATATGACTCAATCTAGCTCAAAACTTCATTTTCGCTCGCTATCACGATATGTTTGTCTTATTAAATAAGCTCGCGAGGAATATTTAATGTATTAATTAACAGGTTTTTAAATGGATGGACTAATGGATTGGAATAGTTTATTCAAGTAATTAAATGAAACATTATGGCAACAAAAATGAAGGCCCTGATCGGGTTTGCGAAAATGAGAGACGATGAATTGGTGATGTCTTGCAGAACAATAATCGGTGCAATGACCGGAAATCCCAAATACCCAAATCCGACGCCTGATCTGCTGGATCTGGAATCAATTTTGGAAGATTTTATCACCAAGCTTGCGGTATCTAGAAAAAGAGGATCGCCCGAAGATACTGCACTTAAAAATGAAAGCCGGGAACCCTTAATCGTTGCGCTGCAACAGTTGGGTTATTATATAAACGGTGTGGCACAAGGGCATCTTTCAACCTTGCTTAGTTCCGGATTTCCAACGAACAGTGCATCGTTCGGTAATCAGGTACCGCTTAAAATCGATAATGTGAGGCTTTCGGATGGCCGCCAATCGGGACAGGTAAAACTGGAATTTGCTCCGCAGAAAATGGCAACCATCTATGAATACCGCTACCGGATCCGTGATGACTTTGAACAATTATGGGGTGATCGTTTTACGACGACATCATCGCGCGGGAATATCATTGCTCCTCTGGAAGTTGGAAAATTTTATGAGGTGCAGGTTCGCGCGGTCAACACGCAGGGTACTGGTGACTGGAGCGATGCGGCAAGTATACTGGTTCGATAGGTGATAAAAGTAGTACGAGCGAGACAGGGGAAGCAAAGTACCCTGTCTTACATTTTTGTCGATGGAGAATTCATCTGTTATGCACTAGAAGATGCCATTCGCGATGTGAAAATCAAAGGGGAAACGGCAATTCCAGCTGGTCAATACTCTCTGATTTTGAATGCCTATGGTGCCATGAATGCCCGGTATAAACGCCTGTTTCCAGAGTTTCACAAGGGCATGGTCGAAATCGAAGGAATTCCTAATTATAACTATGTCTATATCCATATCGGAAATAATATTGGTGATACTTCTGGTTGCATCCTGGTCGGTAACAGCTATGAATTGATCGATGGTGACTATGAATTACGAAAATCGAAGAAAGCATATATCTCTTTATACAAAATGCTGATCGACAAAATGGCATATGATGCAGTTTGTGTGCAAGTTGATAACCAAATGCTAGACAGTAACGGAGTAAGCTAGTAACGATGTTAGAGAGTGAGAAGGTTAGTAAGTGAGAAAGGTTTAACTAACTAACTAACTAACCTTTAGCTTTCTAACCTTTTTTAAAAAAAACAATGAAAAAAATCATAAAAAAAATAAGCGGTGCTATACAGATCATCTTGCTGGCGCCGGTGAAGTTACCTGCTAAAGTGTTGAATGTCCTTAAATACATCGGACTTGGAATGGGTATTATTGAGTCTGTAATGGTAGAAGATGAAGAAGTCGCATCTGCGGCGAAAAATAATTCACAGGCACGCTCTTCAAATGGCCTTTTGGGTGGTACAGAAGATGATGTTGCCGGCGCTATAAAACCTCCAGATCGCATCGTAAAATATGACCTGGAAACTGGAAAGGAGATCTTGGATGAAACTGAATGATATCCGGATTTCGGCACTAGGGGGAACCATCTGCTCGATATGGGCAAGTTTTTCTTTTGGCGATCTTTTTCAGACAGCACTCCTCGCTGCGGTTGGGACAGTGGTGAGTTTTGTGACAAGTAGACTCCTGGGCAAGCTCAGGAAACGCAAATAGGATGATAATAATAGAGCCGTACGGTTAGGTACGGCTCTGTTGTAAAAAATCTAAAATGCTAAATAAATTAGTATTTTAGATTTTTTATAATTATATTTGTCTTATAACCAATACTTAATAATTATGGCGAAGTCAAATCGACATCTTGGTAAATACGTTGACCCTAATACAGACTTTGGGTGGAAATTTTATTTTGGTCGAGAAGAAAACAAAATTTTATTGATTGAATTTCTTAACAGTTTATTTGAGGGGCAAAAAGTAATTTCTGATTTGAGTTATAAATTGGTTGAACACGATGGAGATCATCAGGATATGCGTCGTGTTGTCTTTGATCTGCTTTGTAAGGGGAGTAATGGCGAGTACTTTATTGTAGAGATGCAACAACTATTTCAAGAATTCTTTAAAGATAGAGCAGTGTATTATACTTCTCGATTGATCAATAAACAACTGGCACGAGGTAAAAAAGGCAACGATTATTTTCTTCCTGAAGTTTATTTCATCGGTATATTAGAATTTAGAATGGATAGAATTAAATCTGCTCTACCTGTTCATGAGACGGAAAGTCGCTACTTTTATGATGTCGCATTATGCGATAAGTATACGCATGAAGTTTTTTATGACAAGCTGGGATATAAAATGGTTTCCCTTCCGTCTTTTACAAAGAAGCCAAATGAACTGAATAGTGTCATGGATCAGTGGTTGTATCTACTTAAACACTTGAGCACCATGGATAAATTGCCGTATTTTTTGGATAAGAGGATATTTGGCCTTATCTTTGAAATAGGAGAGATAGGTAAATTAACAGAGGAGGATCTCATGTCATACGAAGCAAGTTTGAAACATAAGCGTGATGCTGAGAGTGTATATAATTCAGCATTGAAGGCAGGTCGAATATCTGGTCATGCTCAAGGAGTGATTGAAGGAAAGATCGAAGGAAAGATTGAAGGAAAGATTGAAGGTGAGCGAAAAAAAGCTATTGAGACGGCCATTAATTTGAAAAAAATGGACATTTCGATTGAAAAAATTTCTAAAGCCACGGGGCTTTCTATAGAAGAAGTTGAACAGCTTTAGCTGTCTTCATATTTTATAAAATGAGCTTGCTAAAGCTTTGTTATAAATATATTCTAATGACGAATAAAAAGTAAATTCGTAAAAATCAATATTAATTAAACTTTGAATAAAATAGAAAAGGCTGCAACTGTAAAAAGTTACAGCCTTTTTTTGAAATAGTTCGTGTTCTGATAATATCATTTGATACTATCAAGCGGTAAATGATTATCATAAAAAAGGCCTTCCCCGATCAAGGAGAAGGCCATGTGTAAATAGGTAGGTATTAGTATCTTTAGTTTGCAGTCAATGCTACTGCGTTTAATTGTCTCGAAGTTCCATCCGGACCTACAGCGACAATGTTATCAAAGATAACACGGGTGCCCGGCGTGATACCGTTTAAGGCAGATGCCATACTTGAACTCAATTGATTGCCAGAAGTTGATAATACAATGGCATCAGCACGTGGCTTGGCAATGATCATTGTAAATTTAGTCACCTTAAAGTTCGCATCAAAGTCAAAGTTGTCCAGTTTCGCAAAGATTGCATTCTGTGCTTTCAACGCCACGGTAGCCATACTGCCACCTGTTTTTCCTGCAAATTTTGCAATTGGATCTGGAATACGTTTAACACGGAATTCCGTGGTACTCAAGGTCTGCATTTTACCCGGTGCTACTTCAGCACTAATAGAAATGCGTGCAGTACCTGGTGAGGAAACACGGGCATTGTACTTACCGCCTGATCCTGAAAGGCTACCGCCTGTCATGCTAACTTTTACCTTATCTGTTGGTGTTCCTGCAGCAGAAACGGATAATGGGTTATCAACACCAATGTAAAGCACATTCATCTTGTCCGGTGATACAACTGCCGAAGGGCGTGCCACCTGATAGGTCTGTGTCGCTGTACGATATTCTTTCATCGAACCATCCGTTTGTTTCACCTGCACAACTCCGGTCCAAGAGAAGATACCTTCCTTGCTTGTCGATACATTGTACACTCCTTTTCCATCAACAATCTGTAATGGTGAACCATTGACACTGATGGCGGGTTGTGATTTAGAATCTGAAGCGGTTAAAAATACTTCTGCTTTATAGGGTTGTCCCTGTACTAAGTACGATGTTGGAGCAACAGCCACTGCGGCAAATTTGTCCAGATTAACAACTGCCTGATCCATTTTGCCTAAGATTAATTTCACCATATCCGATTCCGCATTTTGAGCATCGGTCTGGATTTTGGTCAAAATAGTCATCGCTGCTGTTAGGGGAGTGCCACTTCCGAAATTGATTTCTTCCCAGCTTTTCTTGCCGTTGACAGATTTTTCAGGATCCTTTGCTTCCAATGAAAAGGAAACACTTTTTTGTTCTTCAGGTGTCAATAAAGCGAGGAGCTTAGCTCTTGTTTCATTGATCTTATCCTTTAATACGGTTCCTTTTTTCTCATTGATCATCAGATTCGGCGAAATATCTTCGTTTTCTCTTTTAACAAGATCTCCTTTTTCAGGATCAATACCGCCACCTTGCTTGGTGAAATCTTCTTTTAGTGAGCTGATATAGGTGTTCAGTTCTCCGATGATCGCCTGTGCTTTTTTAGCTTTATCGTAGATCGGTTTCGCACGCGCAGGCTCTTCCTTTAATTTGGTGCTTTCAAATGCCGAGAACAATTGCTGTACGGCAGTGTTGACATTTGAGCGAGATGATTCGAGGCTATTGTTGATGTTTTTAAATGCATCCAAGATCGTATCGGGCACATTCAATGCAAGTAATGCAAGTAGTACCAGATAAAGAATGCTGATCATTCTCTGTCTTGGTGTCTCTCTTCCTAATGCCATTTTTATTGATTTAGATTATACATGGATGAATTAAACACGCGGTTGGTTCATTGCACTCAACATATTGCCATAGATCGCATTTAAAGCGTTTAGGTTTTTTGCCAACTTGCCAACTTCTTCTTTGAATGCCTTAGAATCATCTAATGACTCATTGAAGTTTTGCATCGTATAACTTAAATTTTCATAAAATTGGTTCATCGATTTTAAGTGCGTAGCCGAATCCTGTAGTTCACGCTCGTACATACCATTCAATTGTTGCAGGTTTGTTGTCAGCTTATTCACCTGTTCGTGGTAGCTGGCAGTATCTGCGGATGAATTGGACATCTGTACCAAATTAGCAGAAGCCTGCTCAAAAGCAACACTCATGCTGTCGAATTTGGATGTTGCCAATTTCAGCTTTTGCGTAAAATCTTCTGTTGCCAAAGAAACATCTGAGATTTTATTGATCGCCGACATTTTCTCGCTGAAATCACGTAATCCTCTTCCTAAATTGCCGATACTTGTTTCGTCAATATTAGCATCTGCAAACATTTTGTCCAAAGCTACAGTAGCAGAAGGTCCCGTAGGTGTGTTCACGACAGTTGCACTTCTGGTAGGTAGTTCACCGGTATAGTTTTCATCCAATTCTGGATATACGCGGCTCCAATCTGGTTCTGGTGCAGGAGGGTTGAGACCCATTAGAAAAAATAAGAAGGCTTCAACTCCTAATCCGATTCCGATCATGTAATTGGCATAGGAACCGCCGATGTGGAGAATCTTGAACAGTACACCGATGATGACAATACTCGCTCCCCAAGAGATGGCGACATTTAACCATTTCGAATTGTCTTTTTTCTTACTCATAGTTTTTGTTGTTATAAATGTATTTAAATTGATTACTATTTTGGTTCTTGATATCTTTTTATGTAAAACGTATTTTTCACTTTTTTTAATATAAAATGATATAACAAAAGAAATTATTTGCTTTTCGAGCCACACAGCATATTATTTGCGATCTTATTCAGATAGCGCTACATGTGCATGCATGGGTAGGAAAAGATTGCGTCTGTTAAATACAAAAATCAAACCACATCTCTTGCTGTGATGAAATTTAGGTAGAAAAGCGGCTTATTTATTGTTTTTTTAATATTATATTTATATAATTTTGTCCCATCGTTCTATATTGGTGAATGTGATTCGGTTTTATGCTGCTTCGGCTACTAAAAAATAACCTGGGCTGAGCGATGTCACAAAATCTAGCTGTTGCGATAAAAGTTTCTTTTGAATACCATATATGCATTTTTTGTTCACTTTTTTCACCTCAATCAATGATCGCTTTTGATTCCTATATTTTGTCGGTGCTACACCATTCGCCCCAAGCAACCGCTATTTATAATAACGGTGATCTGAATATCGCTTATGCTAATCAGGGTATGCTGGATATCTGGTGTGCTGATGAGTCCATCATTGGAAAGACCTTATGCGCCTGTTTTCCAAATTTTGTACAGGAAGGGTTTTGTTCTATTCTTAAAAATGTCTGGAAGACCGGCATTACTTATAATGCCACGGAAGTCGCCGCCAATATTGTGGTGGGAGACAGAAAAATCAAACGTTATTTCGACTTTGAGTATAAAGCGATACTTGATGAGAAGGGACAGACTTACGCTATATTGCACACGGCAAGTGATGTGACCGAAAGAAAATTGGCTAATAATAAAATGGAAAGACAGCGCGAGGAGCTTTCTTTAAGTTATAAATTGGACCGTTTGGCCAGTACCTTATCGCACGATCTGAAAAATCCATTATCTGTTTTAAAGATGGGAAATGATTTTCTGCTTAAAAATGAAGATCTTTCTGTTGACGTGGCTAAACGATGGTATAAAAATTTCTCTGAATCCATACAGAATATTGAATCCATCATCAACCAGACTTTGCAGCTCAATAAAGTACGTGGTTCAAAAAATATGGCTGATTGTGTCGAGATCGATAAAAGGATCGGAGAATGGATTAATGAAGTGAAGCTGAATTTTCCAGAACGACAGATCGAATTTCAGTTGGGACATCTCTATTCTTTAAATGCAGACAGTGGTGCGGTATATCAGATTTTTGTTAACCTGATTGGTAATGCTGTGAAATTTGCCAATAGTAAAGGGGCATATCTGCATATTGATAGTGAAGAGACAGATCAAGGTATTGTCTACATTTTTGAGGATAATGGAATTGGTATTCCTGAAGATGAATTAACCAAAGTATTACTCATGGAAGTTCGGGGTACCAATTCTTCACATATAGTAGGGTCAGGAATTGGATTATCATTGGTAAAAGATCTAATGGAATTTATGGGAGGCACTATCAACCTTTCAAGTGCTATAGGAAAAGGAACGGTTGTTCGATTATTTTTTCCGCAAAGTGTAGAGGATTGTTAGGAGAGGGTGAGAAGGTTAGAAAGTTAAAAGGTTAGAAAGCTATAGGGTGGCATGTTTATAATGTTTATTTGGTTTCAGTCATTCCTGCTAACGGGCCAGTAGGAAACGGGTTTAGTTTTGTCGCGATACTCCAATCTACCTGCTTCTATCAGTTTTTGGAGCTGGAATTCAAGGGTACGTACTTTGATATTCGATATTGTTAAATAAAAAGACAGTGGTTGACCAGGGTTATTCGCAATAAGGTCATACAATTTATCTATTGCTTCCATTTCTGCCTTTTCTTTTTCTTTATCGTTTTTTAATCTGGTGTTCTTATAATTAGTAAACTTAACTACTCGTGACCGATCTTCAGGTTTAATATAACGAACGACTTCGTTTATTGCCTCATGTTTTTTAGAGGTTTTGGTATAGATGAATTTTTCTTTTTTAGAGATCTCTCCGTCTGTTTTAATCGTATTTATTTTGAACCTAGTCAGTTCTTTTCCCACAAATTTATTCATTAAGTTATTGATATGTAAGGGAGATTTAAAATGCTGATAATTATTTTCAATTTCCTTTGTAATTTCTACGGCAGTACGATCTGTGAGAAAAAAATCTGTATAGTTGATCATATAGTCAAGGATACTGTACAGCTGTCCTTTTTGTTCTCTGGATATATTTTTCTTACGAATAAACTTCTGGACAGGTAATTCTACTGGAATTATTTCGTGTTCAGGAAGTGAATTGACCTTCTCTTTACAATTCATTCCATCATCGATAATTTCAAATCTTAATATTAACCTCTTCTTTTTATTGCCATATAGATAATCAAAAAGAATATGTGTTTCTATTCCAACGACAATAGCTAACGCATATACTTCATATGCTAGAAGATGGTCGTAATTTTTATTAAATATTTCGCTCAATGGTGATTCTTCTACATTTGTTGATGGACTTATAGCTATATGAGTGTTAAAAAATAAATCAGATAGTTTTTTAATTTCATATTCCGGATATTTCAATCGGATGATAGGCATATCTTTAAAAAAATGTTGACATATAAGGGATAGATCTAATCCGAGTGTATGTATTATCTTGAAAAAGGCTTTACCGGTTAACTGTATATTTTCATTTTGTATGATAGCTTCAACATCCTGCATCTTTCGGTTGATGATCGATTGATCATAAAATAGCGCATTTAGAAGCTTATTTATAAAGACATAGAAATCAGTTAAATTGCATAATTCTTCTTGATTTTTTTCCATTTGAATGTAATAATTAAATCTATGGTGTTTTAAAATTTGCATTAAATGTTGCAGTGAATGAAGACCCGCTTACAATTTTGTCTGTCTCATTCTTTAAAAAATCACAGCGGAGTAACCGAAATAATTAAAGGTTTTTCTGCCGCTCTATGTTCAACAATACCTATGTTAAACGTTCCTCCGATTTTGGATATCGTGTTAGTTGAGTAAGCATTTTGATCTATTGCGGATGAACATCGTCGAACTGTAATCATTGTGAGTGAATTATCTGATATTTCTGGAATAGATATACTGCTCAGCTCCTGATCGTTACTGCTTCTAATCTCCAATTGATAAGGACCTATAGAAGTTATTTCTAATGGAGTATAGTTTTGCTGTTGTACACTAAGGTTTCCCTCCTTCTTTTCGGATAGAGCTATGGATAAAAAAGACTTGAGATCGATTTTTATAGTCGCAGAGACAGATTGAGCCCTAGTTTCTGGTATGCCTAGTGTAATCAGGTAGAAAAATATCCCTAAAGATATCCGGAAGGTTTTATTCATTATTTATTCAGATTAGAAAATTATCTCTTTAAAGGTTCTATTTCTATCACTTACTAACTGTTTGTCGTGAAGAAACGATGTATTTCCTGTAACACAATATTAAAATTGGTCTTATTGAATATCAATTGTACTCCGCTTTTATGGAATATCTCTATTTCAGAATCCTTAATTGAGCTCGTGTAGCCAAATAGCTTAATGGAAGGAAATTTTTCTCTAATCCTGTTAGCTGTTTCTATCCCATCCATCAAAGGCATATGTAGATCAATAATGCATACTTGAGGTAATTCGGTACAAGCTTCCAGTTGATCAACTAGCTCTTGGCCATTGCTGCAATTATATAACAGATCAAAAATATTGTTCTGGTCGACGATGGCTCTTATAATAGTGCGCTGCAGGATACTGTCGTCCGCAAATGCAATCTTAATTTTTTTAACCATAATTTTTATCAATATGGAAACTTGGATTTAGTTTGTCGTGTTTTATGGTTTTGAATTTCAATATTTTATTTAATTTTTGTGTTTTTGGTCAATCTTTCTTGTTTTATTCGTTACTAACGAACTCTTTATTTCGGCTTTATCCTCATAGGATAATTTTTCTAGACAAAAGCTGAAGCAACTTTCCATTTCAATTAATATCCATTCTATTTTTGGAGCTACATATAGTTCTTTTTGTAATCTTTTCTCGTTCATCGTTGGTGCGCTTTAGGTTATTAACAATATCTAAAATGGAGCAAATTAATAGTCCAATTCAGACTGCTATTTATGTGTAATCACTTGGTTTTCAGTTGGAAATATTTTTTATCATATTTTGGAGCTATGTATTAGAGGAAGTTTAATTTCTAAAATTTGAGTATTTAGCGGGGATTGTATAATTTTCCATTACCTAAGAAAAAAATACAGTATTTATTATTTTACTAGGAAAAAATTAGTACCTTTGAATAAGGTGAATGTAGTCTGAATTGGACTTCTGCGAATATGGTATTATCTTTATTCACAGATAAATAACGATATAGTTCAATGATTAATTTTGATTTTACCCTGCAGACGCCCAACCCAACAGCCACGATTTTTATTAGAATTTTTGATGAGTTTCAGAAAGAACATCTACTGAAGACTCCACTAAAAATATGTCCGTCCATGTGGGATGAGGAGAAGCAAAGACCTAAAAACATCTATTTAAAGAAATTTAAAAAATTGAATAATAAGCTGGACAATCTGAAAATTGCTATAGCTGAATATTTAGAAAATATTAAAAATACGATGCAACTTTCTCCAAATAGGTTGCAGCAGATTATAAAGAAATATAGCTCAAGCTCAAAAATTGGCTATCCAAAAGATAGTTTGTTAGAGCATATAGAGTCCTATATAAATAGCCGATTGCATTTAATTTCTTCCTCTACATCAAAACGTTATATGGTTTTTCTACATTTGCTTGAACGTTTTGAAGGTAATCGAAAGAGGCATCTTCTTTTGCCCGAGGTTAATGCTTCTTTTGTAAAAGAATTTCTAGAATTTGGAGATTTTGAAGCATATAATAAAAGTACCATTCATCGCACCATCTATTTTGTTAGGACTATTCTTAATTTTCTGGAAAAGAGAGGTGTTCGTACGTATGTTTATGAACTTGAACTTCCGAGGGAGAAGAAATCAAACTTATTTGTCACGCTGAATGAGGATGAATTAATCAGGATCAAAAGAACTGAGGTCCCGGAAGATCTGAAGGCAGCAAAAGATTGGCTTATTATCAGTTGTTATACCGGTCAGCGTGTTTCTGATTTTATGAATTTCAATATGGAGAATATGGAAATTATACATGGAAAACCTTGTATGTCCTTTGTGCAACAAAAGACGCAAAAGGAGATTTTATTGCCTTTACACCCCGCCGCATTGAATATTTTGGCTCAAAATGCTAATATTTTTCCTGAAAAACTTTCCGCCCATAAATACAATTGCCAGATTAAAGAGGTGGTTAAACTGGTGGGGATAAACAATCTTGTTAAGGTCCGGAAAAGATTGGGATTTAGATCAATTGAAATGCTCGTGCAAAAATGGGAGGCTATTGCCAGCCATATCGGACGTAGAAGCTTCGCTTCAAATTTTTACGGTAAGATCCCGACTTCTTTGTTGATGGAAGCTACCGGACATACGACTGAACAGATGTTTCATAGGTATATTTCTACAATTGACACCGAAAGAACTCGGTCTTTAGGGCAATATTTTGAAAAATCATATAAAGATAAATTTTTAGTCGCATAAGTGTTTAGGTTAGAAAGTTAGATGGTGAGCTGGTTAAACTTTGTGTGACTCCGTTACTGGTCACTTGTTACTTCATAGTATTTGATTGTAGTATTTAGTAATTGCAAGGTTAGAAAGCTAGAAGGTGAGTTGGTTAGTAGGTTAGACCTTTTGTTACATTGGGAATTTTATTTTTTTTAGCCTAAAAAGATGCTTTTTTGGATGTAAACCAATGATTTTGGTGATTTTTAAGTGTTTTTTGTCCACTTTTGGTAAAATGCTTAAAATTATTTTTTGTACATTAGTTTAATATGGAATTAGCAAATATTACAAAAGAGAGACTTGTAGAAGCTCAAAAAAATGGATATACTGCAATTATTACGAAGTACAATTCAAATCCTTTGGATCCGATCTGGATCTTTGAAAAAGTAAAAAAAGATCAGTTTTTTCAATTTTCGGAAAACCTTCAGGATACCTATCAGCTGTGCTACCAGATTTCGGAAGCAATTGATACCGTAGAGGAATACCCTTTTATAGGAAAGGTTACTTTGCCAGATTAGGATTGAGAAGCAAAAAAACGAAAAATATACTTATTTAATATGAGAGCCGATTAGGAGAAATCCTATCGGCTTTTTTATTTGTATATTCTAAGGGAATTAAAGCTAGTTCACATCTTATGTTATTGTTATATTCTTTTAAATTGTCAACGAATCGTGATGTTTTCAATCTGTTCCTATATCATCCTATTCTGTTTTAGAAGTATAGGCATATATACAGATCTGTCCATATTGATCTCATGTGCAAATCGGCTGTACTATTATCTTACATTAGAGATAAAACTATTATCCCCCACATTACGGTGATGAGGGGGATCGTTACAGGGAAAGATCACTTATTTATTTAAAAGTCATCACCATTTTTCTTAAATCTTTTTCAGGAGAGGCATGCCAAAACCCGCATTAGAGGGAGGAACCAATTGACCATTTTTTATCTTATATCCCGAAAGATCAACATCATCTGACGTGCTCGTTACTCCTTCAATAGTGACCGTGTTACCTAGTCCGCCTGTGAGATGTGCCGTATAGTATGTCTTAAGTAAAGATCCCCATGCGTGAGGCGATGCCTGCACACTCAATTTCTTCAATTCGGACATCAGCTTTCTCCAGTTTGTAAAACCGAGACCTTCGATATCGGTAAGATGTACATCTAAAAGTTTCTTTTCAAAAAGCTCTTGTAAAAGCTTTGGATCCGGATCGGCTTCACCATCTGCCAATAAGGTAATTCTGCCTGTTTTTTTTATATAACTTCTCAATTTTTGATAATCAGCAACGGTTTCATGGAAGGGTTCTTCGATCCAGAATAGCTTTACTGAAGGAATTCCTTCGAGATACTGGATGAATTGGTCAACGGAGAAACCGTTGTTGCCATCCACTAAAATACCGCAATCTGGAAAGGCTTTTGCGACGGCATTGGTAACATCGATATCACGCTGTAGGCCTTCTTTATAGGGCATCCATTTATAACCTCTACCGATTTTGAGTTTGAACTGTCGATATCCTACTTCGTAATCATACCGACATTCTTCGAGTATACGGTCGATACCTGCAGGCTTTTCCGAGGGCTCGAGATCATCAAAGTAGATCATACCACTATAGTAATCGGTTAGATACGGTGTTTTTCGACCAAGTATTTGATAAACCGGTTTCTGCAATATAATACCCGCGAGATCATGGAGAGCCATGTCAAAAGGGATATGTCTAGCTTCTAAAGTTCCGATATCAGATGCAAAAATCTCGGATACTTTTTTACCCAGTAGTTCTTTTGCGATCTGCTCTGCATCTCTTCTTGATCCGCGGAGTGAGGCCCATCCCATCGCGCCTTTGTCTGTTGTAATACAGCAGATCTCGACATTGGGGCCATATCCATGGAGGTCAAGGCGTGCATTTTTTCCGACAAGTCGGGGATATTTCATCTGAACAGTGGAATATTTGATTTCCTGGATCCGATGATAGGACAATTCTTTATCCTGCGATTTATTGTCTAGGAGAGAGGTCAGCGTCATGGCATGTCCTGTTCCATTATACAGTATTGCAGAAGCCATGCCTACGTTTAAAGCCTGTAAAAATGTTCTTCTTTTCATATTTGGTTTATTTTTGATTTTAATTAACTAACCAATAATTCTTATACGATTATTTTTACCCTCACTCAACCGCTTCCTGATTGCTTCATCGAGACATCGCAAAACGAAATGGGCTAGCAATAAAGGCAGTACCATACCTCAAGCAATGACCAGAACCATTTAAGTTTATCAGTTCTTTTTAATACGATAAACGATTGAATTAAAGTATCATCGTATTTTTTGAAAGTTACATCAAAATATAAAAATCATTATAGCACATTTGTTTCAATCGATTTCCAAATCGTATCATTATTATATAAAAGACATATATGATTTTTCATTAATGTATTCTGGGAGGAGTATTGATAAAGTCAGAAATAATTCAAATTTGTTAATGGTCTTAATATATTAAACCTAAAGAAGCTAGCTTTTTTACTGCTGTGTAAGTGTCCATATCATTTCCCTTACAGGTTTGGTGGGATCTTCCATGACCCCTTCGGTCATGAGAAATTACTCTATATCTTTTTACAGGAAAACATCATCTGTGCATCCCAATCATCTAAAACTGCTGTTATCTAGATGAACTTCATCTCTGTGGCTTTATGAATTAAGGAGGCTGTATTGACTACCCCAAATTTCTGTAGCAAATTTCGGCGATGGCTCTCGACTGTTAATGGACTGATGAACATGTGTTCGCCGATTTTTGCTGTAGTATGCCCCTGGGCCATCAGCTTGAGTACCTCGCGCTCGCGTTGGCTAACGGATGGTATGTGGTCTTTCTTATTGCTTAAGATAAAGCTCATCTCCTTGCTTAGCACCTGCTCGCCCCTTACCACAGCCTTTATTCCTTCGATCAATTCGTCGGTAGATACATTTTTTAGCAGATATCCCATTGCTCCGGCTTTTAACATACGTAATGCGATGCTTTCTTCGTTGTGGTTGCTGATCGCAATGATCTGGGTCTCTGGATATTTTTTTTTGATGATTTCTGTTGCATCAATACCATTCATCTCGGGCATATTGATGTCCATAAGAACCACATCTACGGCTTCGGCTGCTAAAAATTCGAAAGCGTCTTCCGCGCTGTTAAATGAACCGCGTAGTTTGATTGTCGAAGTGTTTTTCAAGATAAACTCGAAGCCATTGAGTACGAGTGGATGATCATCGATGATAATTACTGAAATCATATTATTTGATTAGTTCAAATTGAATGTGAAAAGATGCGCCTTTACCTATGGCAGCATCAATTTCTAAGCGGCCATTTAAAATATCTACTCGGTTACGGATATTAGATAATCCTATTCCTCCCTGTTTGGAGTCCTGCATAGACGGATCAAATCCCTTGCCGTTATCTTCAACGGTGATATAAAAATAATGATCTGCCTCCGAACATTGCACCCAGATCTGGGTTGCACCGCTGTGTTTTAACGCATTGGTGAGCAGTTCCTGCACGATACGATATACAGCAATCAGAAAAGACTGGGGGTAATCTGACTGCAAGTTAGTGGCTTGAAAATCTATCTTTAGCTGCGGTTGATTCATCGCATTGCATAGATCGCGTAGGGATAACTCCAGTCCCATGTACAATAAAGACTCGGGCATCATATTTCGGGCTATTCGTCGAAGTTCATTCACCGAATCGTCCATTTGATTGATAATTGTATATAAATCCATTGCTGAATCTGTTTGTGGCTGTACTTTCGCCTCTCTATTTGCAACAGCTGACAATTTGAGCTTTACGCTGGCTAGCATACCACCTAGACCGTCATGTAGATCGCGTGCTATACGGCTGCGTTCTCGCTCTTGTCCTTGAACCATGGCATTGAAGAGGTTAAGTTTTTCCCGTTGTGACGCTAGCTTTTTTCTGTTTCTGGACGATATGTACCAAATGAGACTGAGCATACCCAGTATAATTGACGTGAGCAGGAAAATGCCGGCAAACAGGCGTGTGCGCTGCATTTTAAGCTGTTGCTGCTGATGGGCTGCTTTTACGCGGAGGAGTTCATTTTCTTTCTCACTGGTCTGATATTTCTTTTCCAGTTCCAGCGTGAGCGCCGTGCCTTTATCTGCAAGAAGGGTATCGAGTACAATTTTATGTTTTTCAAACCATTTTACAGCCTCCTGATAGGCTCCTAGCTGTACCGCAGTAGTTGCTAGATTATAATAAACCATTTCTTTATTCTTCAACGAAGGATTTTTTTCGATGTAGGGAAGCACTTCACGCAGTTTCTTCATCGCTGATGCGGGCTTGTTTGCTGTTTGAAATGCCGCGGATTGGCTGAATAGTATAGAGGCAACCATATCGCTGTTATGCTGCTCTTTTGCGCCCACCAGTGCTTTTTCGAAATAAATATGGGCAAGGTCGAAATCTCGTTGTTTTTCCCAATAGCTTCCTTCTACGCTGTAATAGGTTGGGAGGTAGGAAGAAGCTGATACTGATTTTGAGGTATGGGAAGCACTGTCTAAAAAGATTCGGGAATGTGTATATTTATTATTGAGCAACGCGTTGCGTGCTGCATTAACAAAGAGGGTAAAGCGTTGCTCGGCCGCAGCATTCCTGTCGTGCAGTAAGGTCAAGGCATTGTTGTAATATTGCTCGGCTTTACTGTATTCCTGTAGATTCATCAAAGCCATCGCGACATTCTGAAGATTATTGCCCCAAAGGGTAGAGTCTTTAATGCTCTTGGCCATGGGAATAACTTTGTCGATCAGCACCTGCACATACTCGTGAGCTTTTCCTTCACGTTGTAAAAGTGCACCATAGCTTCCCCACAAACGGGCTCGGTAATGTGTCGCAGAAATTTTGCTTTTCGTGGGTATATCACCCTTGAGGAAGTTTTCGGCCTGCATGTAGAGTTTCTTTGCTTGCGCAAGATCGACGTCAAACTGGATAGCTCCGAGATAGAAACTCAGCAGTCCTTGGTAATAGTCCGTATTGGCTTTATCACCCAGCAATTTTCTGCTAGCGGAAACGTAGTGTAATGCTTTTTCTGTATTGTAATCGGACCAAAAGAAGCTCAGATCCAACAATGCCAATGCTTTTTCTTCGGTGTCTTCGATCTGCTGCAACTGCCTGTACAAACTATCGCTATATTGCGTCAATTGCTCTGGTGACTGTGCAGATGTATTACCAATGGAAAGTAAGAAATACGCAAAAAGTAACAGGATTTTGTACATTATTTAATTGATCGTTTTTTGAAATTACAGATTAATCATCATATTAACAATCTGGAACCATACCCATTGTTACTCCTGATGGGCTCCATATCGGTACCAGGCGCATCTCGCACCCGTCACCGTTGTCGTCATCAGCGATCGTCCGGCGCGTATCAAAAGTGAGTTTGAGCGACGATCCGCTAGGGAAGGGACCATTTTCTGCTTTAAAATTCACGCGCATGGTCATGCTAGCCGTTTCCTTTTTTAGGGATCCTTCGAATGACATCTCTTGCTGCGTATTCTTGATCGCACCCGTGATGTTTTCGTCGATGATGCGAAAGAAAATGCTTGGATCTGTTGTGTCCATACGGTATGTAGAGCGATCGTATTTGCCACGCACTTTAAAATTCATTTCTCCCAGATCACCAAAATCGGCCATAAATACCATCGATACGGAGTCTGCCGTGGCTTCAATCAATGCAATCCGACCTTCACCTTTCCAGGTATAATCATTAGCCCCATTTTGGGAACGTATGCCTGTGGCCGTGCCTTTAAACGGGGTGCCTCCAAAGATCTCGTTGAAATTTTGGTTTGCCTCCTGTTCATTATTCTCTTTTGCACAGCCTGTTAGCAATAACATAAATGCCAGAAGCAATGTTGAATGTATCGTTTTCATCGTTTTCTCATTACGTTATACATTAGCGCCAGATCATCTGTCCACCTGCCGTTTCAATCCTGTCTTTGCCTTTTAGGACCACGGGTATGACACCGGTTGTGTTTGGCGCAATTGGATCCACATTATACTCTTTGCCATCATTGGGGATAATCTTTAGCGACCACATCCAGCCAAAGGGTCCGGTCTGCCTGTATTCAGTGCCTACGAGTAGGTGTTTTCCATCGGGCGAAAACTCGGGTACGGATTCTTTAAAATTGCTGGTGGTCACCTTTTTCAGGTTTGTCCCATCCATATCCATGGTATACACATGGTTTGCAATGCGCACAGCGAGTTGGTTGCCTGCGGGATTGACTGCCACGTCGCCCCAGTCGTCATATTTCATCTCTTTCAGCAAAGTTCCGGATGTATAGGGTGGGGCCAAGCGTATGATATAGTTGTTATGCGTTATCAAAAGCGCGTTGCCAGGCAGCCATAAACGCTGGTCATTAAAACCCAGCTCCTCCCCGTTGATGTTGTAAATACGGACCACGAAGTCGCCATTTCGTTTTAGAATCGTGATACCGTCTGCCTTATCGTTCGAAAGCACAACAATATGACTATTGTCGGGCGAAAGATATCCCTTACAGTACGCATTCAGTCCCGGGCTCTGGTATACAAATTCCTCAACTATGCTGCCGTTCGTTATGTCACTTAGGGTAAAGCGTATGGGGTATTTGCCCAACGTTTGCTCACTCACGACCGTAAGTTTGTATCTGCCATCTCTTGAAATGTCGAAGTTGTTGAGTTTGGAGTTATCGGGAATAAAGGTGGATCCCACCGCATCGGGTAAACTCACTTTGAGGATTCCCTCGGTTGCCCAGTCGTAATATATTGTTCCTTTTAACGCGGACGGGTAGCCATTGTCACCACCATCTGGCCCGTTATTATCCTTTGAACAGGCAGTTAGCAGCACCAGATATACCACTATCAGTAATAAATTTGTCTTTTTCATCCTTTTATTTTTTTTATTCATTAGTCGATTTTCTCTTCAAGGCATTCATGCTGCCTTCAGTGGCTTCAGTTGTGATATAGCTACCAAGATTTACTCATTTCCATATGTGATTATTCATGCACAATTCTTTTTTTAGTGATATTCATGAACTCGTTTTACTTGATTTGAATAAATCATGATGGTTTCAGCTTTACTTATTTATTTAGGAGTGGCATATAGGCACCCGGATTAAATCAACTCCTCCATTATATAAGTTGAATACCGGTCGTGTCTCCCATAACACATTATTGCAGTTAGTCATATTATCCTGTGTGTCGCTTTGAGCCCTGTTTAAAGTCATTTTTGTCGTCAGAATCGAAGAAGCTGGTATATTGCCGTCTGCAATCAGATATTTCATGCGAATGGTTAGAATAGCACTGTCGTTAGAAAGATACCCATCCCAGGTAAATTCCTTGTTACCATCGGAAACTTTACCTTCCATTTTACCGTTTTCTTTGATGGAAAATGTGCCACCTTTAAAGGTGGCATTCCAATTCTTTCCTTGCTGTTTTCCGGGTATGCCGAGTGTAAAGCCATCGCCCTTAGGTAAATTAACGATCACTGCTACCGTAACACTATCTCCATATATTTTATCAACATTTAGGGAAGAAGTACCGGAGAGCGAGGGTAAAGCATCGCTTCCCCCAACCTGCAGGGTGGATTTGGCATCGCCCAAGTAAGCTTCGTCTTGCATGGCGCTGATGAAATCATTTTGAGCCGCATCCCTGTCATTACCTGTGTCTTTGCCACAGCTTAGATGTAAACATAGTCCTAACATCAATAGGCATCCTCGATATAAAATAACCACCAGTTTCTTCATACGTGCGTTTTTATCTTTTACTCTAACAAATTTAATGTCTGTGTGATTACTGGTCAATCCACGAAAACAAGGATTTTCATTATGGGATATCGTTTGCTAGAATTATTTCCATAAAGCTTGGAGGTCTTTAAAAAACTTTAAAATATTTTAATTAGTATGTCTTGACTAAAGATCCCCATGCGTGAGTCGATGTCTGCACACCCAATTTCTTCAATTCGGGCATCAGTTTTCTCCAGTTTGTAAAACCAAGACCTTCGATATTGGTAAGATGTACATCTAAAAGTCTCTTTTCATATTTGGTTTATTTTTAATTAACTAACCAATAATTCTTATGCGATTATTTTTACCCTGACTCAACCGCTTCCTGATCGGTTTATCCACACATCGCAAAACGAAATGAGCTAGCAATACAAGCAGAAGCATACCCACTCCAATGATCAAAGCACATCTGAGTCTATATGAGGGTTTTCTTAACTACGATGGGATATGCCTTTTACAGGCTTATCGTATTTTTTGAAAGATATATTAAACTATAAAAATCATTATAACGTATTTGTTTCAGTACATTTTCAATTTGTATCATTAATTATTAAAATTCTTCATGATCAGTATCAATTTACATGATGCGGAGAATAGCTCGTATATCTACTGTAAGAATAAAACAAAACAAGGGCAAAAAACATCTATCAATATAAAAGCTGGACAAATTTTATTTGAGATAATAAAGCATTAATGTTGTTTTTGGTGAAGTTCGACATATACAAGATACAAGGAAAAATTGCTGGACAAATGAGCTTCCGGTTTCTCCATTAGGAAGAAACTAATTTGAGTACGCTTATTTTAGATGCTGATGTGTTTGACTTGAATAGGTTCTTATGAATAGAAAAATAAGCGATGAAATTCTAAAGGATATCAAGTAAGATTTGTGTGATGAGGTGAGATAAAATTAACCTGCCAAGGTTTTTTTTTAGTAAAAAGGACTTCAAATTTTTGAAGTCCTTTTTAGCTATTTTACGATGCTATCAGTTGCAATTCTATTCTTTAAATGTATACCATATTGTTAAGCTGAGCTTATTATTAATGATCAAAAAAACGACTGTAATATGATGCTATCACTTATCTCGGTAGGCTTTCTGGACGACGCATACGATAACTGGTGGCTGTAATAGCATGTAAAAAAGCTTCAATATCTTTGATTTCTGATTTACTCAGCTGGAGTGGTTGCATCAGTAGATCAGTAACCGGGTAAAGCGGATCTTTCGCTTTTTGCTCAGCAGTGGCTGAATTCATCTGCATACCGCTGTTGTACAAATTCAACAACCCTGTCATGTTCCAAAATAATCCATTATGCATCCACGGATCTGTATTCATAATATCACGAAGCGAAGGGGTTTGAAAACGGCCGATATCGTTGGGGTCTTTGGTGACTTCATAACGACCCAGATCCTCAAATTTCCGTTTGTAATAAGTAAGACCGATATTGTGGTATAGGTTGTCCGTAAAAAACTGTCCACTGTGACAGTTCATGCAGCGAGCTTTTGTTCGAAAGAGGTGCAACCCACGAATCTCCTGATCGGTCAATACCTTATAGTTCCCATCTAAAAATTCGTCAAAACGGCTTCTTCTGCTGGTTAGTGTACGTTGAAATGCAGCCAGAGCCTTCAAAACTTCAGGCATCGAATAATCCTCTTCGTCAAATGCGGCTTTAAAAAGTTTGTTGTAGGCCGGAATAGCTTTCAGTTTGGGGATAAGTTGGGTGAGATCCATGTTCATCTCATGAATAGCCTCAATAGGACCTAAAGCCTGCTCTTCCAGAGAGCCGGCCCTGCCATCCCAAAATAGCGCCTTACGGGCATAGACATTTAATAATGAAATTGTGTTCCGCTTTCCTTCAAGATGATCATTGCCGATCGAGACTGTCAATTTATCTGCCCAAGAAGTTTGCGGATTATGACAACTGCTGCATGATATTTGGTTGCTCCCTGATAGGATGGGATCAAAAAATAATAACTTGCCCAGTTTGACATCAGGGCGCTCCATTAATGAAAAATAATTCGAATCAATTTTTGGGAGTGACTTGAATTCAGCCCACTTTACGCCTGGATCAATTGTCGGACTAGGCCATTCATGCACTGGACGTGCGTAAGACTGACGTAGCTCCTCCTGGTGTGAATATACAAAGGAGGATAATACAACGCCCAATGTCAATAGACTTATTATAATACTTTTTTTCATTTCTCTCTCTTTTACAAATAGAAGTTGACACCCATGCGCCAATTTGTATTTTGACCTCTGAAAGCCTGACTCTCCTCAAGGACTGTTTTTAATTTGGAGGCAGATTCAAATCGAAGATCGATAAAAAACGCCGTTTTTGTTGTGTTGAATATCTTGCTTGTCAGATAGGATAGTTTTGTCTGTAACGCAAAGATATCGGCATCATAATAATAAAATTCAGGATAAGCAATACCTCGTGTGTACGAATTGATCTGGCTCTCTGGAACTTGGAGGCTATTTGTTAAGACAAATCGGTAGGAGGGCGTTAACTGCAGTCGAAAGCGGTCTGCAGACTTTCCTATTTTGGACCACGATAGGGGTACTGCCAGATCAATCCAGCTGTGTTCAGCGAGATGTTCGGTTAGCGCATCGTCACGTTTGTCGTACGCACTTTGTACCGAGATTCCAGCCTCTTTGGGCGATGTTGACGCTGAAGCAAATGCTTTACTGTACAATAACCCCATGTTCCATCGGTTTAAGAAGTAATTTTTGCCTTTATGATAAACACCATCATGACCGCTTGTGCTTTTTAGGTTGAAGCGTACCAGGTTGCCGTTGATCCGCTTGTCCGTGAAGAGCAAGTCTAAGTCAATTTGGTCCAGGTCGAATGTTTGTTTAACATGGTAATTCTGCATGTGACGGACATCATTGGTGTTTTCATTGTTACGCTTTATATAGCCTGCTGACCAATACAATGTCCAGCTCGGTTGGATCCATGTACCAGCTAATTCTAATCCGCGATATTGATCGTATTGCCGAAGTGAGGTAGAATCAAGTTGTTTGGTATAGCCGTAGCCAAAACTTGTAAAATGATGATACTCCGGCAGGAAAGCTCCATTATTCAGCCTACTGTTTTTATAAGTGATATCGGTCTGCGCCTTGCCGTATCCCCAAATACCGGAAACAGAAAAATGCTGCTGACTTCGGGTGACATACGAAATACTGGGTTTTAGCAAAAATTTCATGCTATAGTGTTCCATTCTTGGATCAACCGAGCGCGTGGACCAATGATGGGTATAATTGACCTGTAGATCAGCCTGCCATTGTTGATCTATTTTGTATCCCAGATGTGCCTGTGCATCGTAAGTCTGACGTTCAAATTTTCCGGCTTTAGGTGTATAAAAATAACCCGGAATGCTGCTGTCATCCAGACCGCCTAAAAAATAAGCAAGGCTATCTTCCCAGGTTTTTGCATAACGAAATGCGCCAGAAACTACAATCTTATCCGATAGATAGCTGATTCCTCGGGCCTCAAACGCCGCTACAGTGGTTTTTTGGGCCATCTGACTGGTGCGATAGTTCTGATTTCTACTGTCATAATAGACTGTCACGTCTCCAAAATTTTGCCGCGCGGTATCCTGTAATAAAACGCTGTGACCAAAAAGATACTGCATCTTTTGTTCGCCGGATTTGCTCCAAAGCAATGAATCTGAATGATAATTCTGTTGGGCATGTGCCAAAGAACAAAAACAGAGCAAGATGAAAAGGCTAAAATATCGCATAGTAAAAATTATTGAGACAGACGGAGCTGTCTCAATGCGTTAAAATATTAATCAATAAATGAACTCCCCGATTTGGATGCGTCGGCTTTGTTCAGGTAACCAAAGTCTTCACTGGAGTTATTGGTATCTTTTAAGATACGGCGACCATTGACAGTTTTTAAAGTTTTACGTACGAGTGACTGGCTGGAATATTGTCCGGCTGGTACAAAAGTACGCACCGCATCCAGCGCGGCAGGTAGACGTTTCGGTATACGCTGACTTTCTGTTGGATGCATGACCTCTACAGCATCATCGATATAGCTGACCGGAATCTGAAGTAGTTTCTTTGTTGCGGCGGTAATCTCGCGTTGATCAGGTGTGGCTACGGTAGGTAGCGATTTTACCGCTGGTAAATTTTGATTGGCTTTAAATAGGATGAAGGCATCGCGTCCGTTGGCCTTTAATATCATCTCATTGCCCGAAATAAAGTAAGTGACATCCATATTTGGAACATTGGGGTTATCAATATCATATTTGTATGGAGTGCCACCCAGATAAGCGACCAGATTGGTCTCGAAGTCTGCTTTGGATAGATTGACGGTCAGGTTTGGATCGGTAATATTTACATTTGTATTGCTGTTGTCAGCATAAGATGCGGTATGATCTACTGCTGTCGCCGCAATAATGATACTTTGACCGGGCTGAACGGGATATTTCTTGCCTGTACCATCACTTGGTACCATAAATACGCTATTTGCATACACATAGTCTTTATTGGCATCCAGTCCGGCACCAACAGTAATGCCAAGTGATTGGGTCCAGTCGTACTGATTGCTGCCCGAGAGAAAATATGGTCCGCTATTGTTGTTGTTTTTTCCTTCTACCTGGCCAATATAAAGGCTGTCGGCATACATTACGGCATTGGAATTGTTGTAAATTTCCAAAAATTGATCCCTGAAAGTTGCGCCTTTTACGACATCTGATCCTGCATAATAGATTTGCTTAAAGACCCAATTGCCGACTTTACCAATGGCGAGGTCAAGCTGCTGCTCGGTATCTGAACTGACGTCCAGTCGGTCTAAAGCGCCGTTGAATGTCACCTCTTCTTCCGTATAAATTCCTGTTTTTTGCGTGTATTCCTGTGCGCTGACCACAAGCACAGCAGATACATCGTAAGAGCCAGGAGTTATGCTGGCAAAGACCACTTTTCCTGTAGAAGATTCCGTTGCAGAGTAGGCTGCATCTGTGGTACGGTTAGTGATTTTGACGACTGTTTTTGAGACATCAAAGGATATGTCGCCTTCTGCAGCTTTTAACGTAAGGTTGAGTGATACTGGACGTACGCGGTCGTCATCAGACTTTTTACATCCCAGGACGATGCTCATGATGAGCATGACGATGATGAGTAGGTTTTTGTTCATTTTATTAGCTGTGTTATCTGTTAAAATTTTATTGTTGTTCCTATGGTTAAGCTGGGTTTAGTATTGGGATTGAATATCCGCTCGACACCATTATCAAGTGTGATAAGCCTATATGGCCGCAGGTCCAAAAGATTGTAGACGCGCATATTGATCCTGAAGTTTTTTCGGATCTCCTTCTCAAAACCCATATTCATCGTCGTATAAACAAACGGTGTATTTTCTGTTTTACTGTCTTTGGTCTGTTTGACAAGTGTATTGAATGGAGCTCCCTTTGCCTCATCTGCGGTGAGGGTATAGTATCTGATGTTGTCATCAAGATAGGCTATCGGATCCTGGCTGCTCAGGGTCTGGTTTTCACCCATAATATTGATATCCAAAGAAAGGTTGATGACAAATCCAATGCGCGAAAAATGTGTTACGGTGTTCAATTTTGACATCAACGATTTTGTCGATAGCAGCAATGGTTCATAGTAGAGCGTTTTGATATAGCGGTTATCATTCAGATAAGTTTTTGTTTCGGGAGTAAAAGCATCGTTAAGCGCACTTTTCGCTTTTGTATAATTGTATGAAGTATTGAGGGAAAATGAGGTTGCTATAACGGGAATTTTAGGGGTAGATAGATACCATTCAAAACCGTAGCTTTCCGAGGCTAACCCATTGGTCAATTGATGGTCAATGAAACCTCCGGTAACAAGCGTTTCTCCTGTTGAAGCATATTCGAATTTATTTGTTGTTTGATTTAACCAGACCGTATATTGGGGCAGCTCATATCGGCGCAAGTTGTTCATCGCATAGAAACCGTCACTGTTTTTCTTGTAATACGCATACATGGATGAATTGACCCAGAGACTTTTGCGCTCTACACCAAATTCCACCTGAAATGATTTGGATGGTTTGATTCTGCTATTGTCGATCTGTATTTTATCCGTGTATAAAAGATACAACGAAGGATCAATACCACCGGCACTTGCGGTGATCAGGTCATAATCAATAAAAGTAGGTCCGGGATATAACTGGGCGAGAGAAGGTGCTTTGGTCGCAATGCCCAGCGCTCCTGTAAATGTCCATCGCTGGTTCCATTGCAGTCGCGAATTGAAACGGGGCTGAACGGTACCGTAGCCATTTTGTACATCATAACGTACACCAAGATTGTTGGAAACGATGCGGCGACCCAATGTCAGGTCAAACTGATCTTCGAGGTAGAGACTCCAGTTTTTGGCCGATGGAATATGCTCAAAGGAATAGGGGCGCAAATTCTGTTGATTGTAACCGACCAATCTAGGGCGCTCGGGGTCAGAAACTACACCTTGTCCACCATTATTCGAATAATTAAAACGCGTACCATAGCTCAAGTTGTGACTAACAGACCCTAACTGTACATAGCCATTTGCAGAAAGGTTGACTGATGCATTAACGGGCTTTCCGATGATCAATTCTTCCGTCATTGTTGATAGGTACACATACTTACCTTCATAAATACCTGTGGTATCTAAATAGGCAATGGGTGTAAGACCTCGG
Source organism: Sphingobacterium kitahiroshimense (assembly GCF_025961315.1). Classification (NCBI taxonomy): domain Bacteria; kingdom Pseudomonadati; phylum Bacteroidota; class Sphingobacteriia; order Sphingobacteriales; family Sphingobacteriaceae; genus Sphingobacterium; species Sphingobacterium kitahiroshimense. Next base: position 3,961,643 of record NZ_JAOQNK010000001.1, read on the forward strand.
TTAACCGCGTAGCTGGCATAAGATTTTTGTTTACCCAAAGAAATACTGCTGTTGACCTGCAAATTTTTCATCCATTGTTTACCGATTTGGATCCCCATACGGTTGTTCAGTGAAAATGTATTGTTGGTAAATTTGGAGGTTCTGAGTGTTGCATCATCGGGGTCCTGGCGGCTGTTGTCGTTACGGCCCGAATAATCCAGTGAAAGCGTATTTTTAATCTTTCCAAAAACATTGGTCCACATTAAACTTTGTGTGTAGCGATGAAAAGACTTGACTTTATCTTTCGGATCGGCGTTACTGTAGGTCCAGTTGGTGCTGGAATTTAGTGCTCCCCATTTGGGTGATAATAAAAACCCCTTACTGAGCGAACTGTTGGTAGAGCCTCCATTGATATTAAAACTGGCAACATAAGGACTCTTTCCGGCCTGTCGATCTATAATGACAGCACCATTGGTTACTTCGCCATACCGAGCAGGAGCAATACCTTGAATGACCTCTATTTTTTCAATATTGTTAACGGGTATATCACGCAAGTCTATACCCTGAAAAGGAGTATCGTAGCTCTTTGCGTTCTGGTTGCCAAAATAGCTGTCGCGATACCCATTTGAGGTAAGGGTACTCCCATTAAGGCCGCCGCGCGCAAGTCCTCTGGTCTGTAGATTGGCATCATTGGAAATTCGCATATCATCAATGACAATGGCGATCCCCTGTGAATTATTTAAGTCAAACACAGGATTGGAAAGTCCTCCGCCACGTAAGGTGAGTGTCGATAGACTATTGAGGTCTAGAGGTAATGTTTTTTTTCCGGGTAAGGCATTCATGACGTCTACCAGACTGAAAGCCTGCAGCTGATCGATCGCCTGCTTGTCAATATGAATGGACGAATTGGAATGACCATTATTATTTACATCGGGTAAAATATTGACTTCGTCCAAGGTCAGAGATAGTTCGCGGAGAACAATAGTCTGACGCTCTTTTGATTGTTTTGTAGTATAGGAGCGATTGAGGGTCTGTTTTCCAAGATAGGCTACTTTAATACGAATGGAATCATGGGTTTGAACGTCAAAATCAAAATTTCCCGAACGATCGGTCATGTAGCTGATATTAGTAGTTAGGGAAGTGACCGATGCAAAGGGTAAAGGTAGTCCTTGCTCATCTTTTACCGTTCCATAAAACCGCTCTTGAGCATTGACCATAACAGCCATGCTGCAAAAAACAGATACCATTAATTCTTTTTTCATAAGCATGCATAAAAATGCATAATTCAGCTTGTGCTATAATAGCTGAATTAAGATGGTGCCAAAATTAGCTTAAAAAAACGTGTTTTTAAAATTATTTTTAATCAATCTAAATATAGAATAAGGTAATTTTAAATTTTGCATGCAAAAAAACGTATTTTTAAATTTAGCTTCTTTTGAATTTTAGCTATAAAGATTCAAGGGGACGATTTGGACCGGAGTTCTGTTTGCTACAGTTTTAAGAAGTTATCCAGTTGAAATATAGCGACAGCCTTATTCGCTAAGGATGCTTGTTGCGAAGCGGGATCTTTTGTTCTTATAGGGCGTTGGATATTATGATACAGCAACTATTCTTGGTGCCCCTTTAGCAGAAGGAAGCCCCTATTGTCGAATCTCGACGAAAGGATTAAATATGATTTAAACAGATTAATTATGTTGTTGTGGGAGATGAACATGGAACTGTGAATGACTATTTGGGATACAGATGGAAAAATGTTCCAGAGGAGGATTCATGGTTATTTTTTATTATTCTCGCCGTCAGAAGAACAGCTCCGTTTTGGTCGAAGCTAAATGGATTATGGAATAAGGGTTAAATCAATGAAAAATCCGAGTTTCCTTTGCAAACAGATCTAGAAATTAACGTAAGCACAAGACAGGAAGATTTTGCAATCTAATTTTACCCTGAGAAATAATAAACTCAGGGCAAAATTAAAATATTGACTTCTGCCAATCCACAAAAGCTTATAGATTCAAAGCTTTTATGGATTTAATTATTAACAATTTGTCTTACACAGCGGATGTTCCTGCCCTCGGCATTATTGTTATTAGGGTAGGTTACATTTCCCCAAGAAAATAACCATGCAACTCTTGTGAAGGCAGACTTCACAGCATACGATGTATTGGAGTCTCTATTGTCTGAAGTCCAATAATGACATTCACCAGAAGCAAAAGCACCTAAAGCGATACCACCTGGACTTCCCACTACTGATGTTCCTCCACCAGTTACGTTTGGTTTAGTACGGTAGCCTCCAAATGATAACGTAAGATCATTGTCATCATAAGCAGGATTAGCGGGGTAGTCACTATCTCTATTCCACTTATAAGCATATTGCGCACCCCAGAATAGTCCCAACACCTCTTGTTTATTATCAGGTTGTCCTGCGGCCTCCCACTCTTTCTTTGTCGACATACGCCAAGTGCCTGCTGGATAGACGGATGTACAAGGGTCAACACTGTTAGCTGTCCCAGTAGGTGTAGCGGACTTCCAATTCCAAAATTCAGTATCTTTTGTCGCTGGAGTTGACCCCCCTGGATTAGATTTTAATCTATAACGGTCCATCTCATTTGCGTTATACACCAGATTGGATCGTGCCCATAAAACACCGTTAACTTTAACAGGAGATTCAATAAGGCGGATATTCAATCCGTAGGTGCTGCCTATTGTAGGGCTATAAGCTCCTGGATAAGTATATGTTACTGGAGTAAATGTTCTTACACGTGTATCGTCTAATGTTACTTTTAAAGTGTTTAATTTCATCTTGAAGCTATTGGCAGGAATTGTTGCCGTATTTAATGTAAAGAAGCTTGCGACTTTAACTGTATTGGCAGGATTTCCATTTTCCCCCACCATTGACGATGCTAACACTGCTTTATCTACATTCACCACATTATTAAACTGCCCTGTTAACATATTCAAATCACCCATTTGCAAAACAGTCGTATTTGAGCTGCTTTTAACTAATGAAATGCTTGTACTATTTTCTATTCTGGCAAAAAGCCCTCTAACATTCAATTTGACTTGAATTCTAGCAGTCATGCGCTTAAATGTAATATCCAAATAATTTTCACCGTTTACAGTATTGACATTGCCTGAAGCATACAAGACATCTTTGTTTTCTAGTCCACTACGGGAGATTACTCCGGCGCCATTAATATCTGGAACACTTGCATTCTTTTCATTTACAGAAAATGCGTACCAAGTATATTTCTTATTGGCGTCTACCTTGATTTGTGGATCGACTCCTGAAGTAGCAACTTGATTCACCACTAAAGTATGAGTCGCATCATAGATCAGAAGTCGGAATCTAGTGTTATTTTCCATTGAAGAAGATGCTGCCTTCGTTGTACTTGAGGCAGCTTTCTTGCTTAAAGTATCGGATGAGCTAGTCTTTGCTTCCAATGGAGCTTCCTGACCGACCGTACCTTCTCCAAAATCCACAAATGCGTCTACACCCCCCAAAGATACCAACGATTGCTTATTAATGCCGCTATTTCCTTTATTGGACATTTTTAAGTTACTAGGTATTCCGCCGACTATTGCTTCTTCTATTCCTTTCACACCAACTTTTAATACTGCGCCGTCTCCAGCTGGAGCCATCTGTTCATCTTTCGAAGAGCAGGATGTGAAACTGGTGAGTAATAAGCAAAATACAGCCAATCCGGATATGTTTCTTCTTATGTTATTTGATATTATACTTTTCATCTTGTCTTTTAATTTGCTGGAATATTAAATATCAAAGTCCGAGTTCTGACCACCACCATCAAACCAATCTTCAGTTTTAGGATTGGAAGGATTGGACGAGTCTCCAGGGTTGACCGACGCAGATCCTGCGGCAATGCCCTGTTCTAATACAACAACCGTAGCATCGACCCGTGGCACGACATATGGTTTGCGTTTTTCTTGTTTTTTCATACTTAAAAATTTTAATTTTGATGTTCTTAATTTATTTGGTACAGTAGCTATTGTGACAGCAATACTACAACCATAAATAGTAAAACGAACTGTATTATAATTGTTTATGTTTTATTTGTAGAGGCGGGTTGACATCATGTAGTGAAATAGCTACGTGTTAACTTGTTTGTGTATATTTTAGTATTTAAATATGTTTTATATTAAATGGTTAATAAAATTACATGTTTACACATGTGTGTTTCCCCTTGTATTTAATGAGGCAGATTTTTTATGAATAATTAAGCTTTATTTATCAATATGTTGTAGAAAGAAAACTACATGTTGTAATGAGGCCTCTACAGGACGACAATGAGATGTTAAGAAAGCGCATTTTTTTTGTAAAAGGAATCATCTTTGTTATGGATATTTCATGATTTAGGAGTTTACAATAAATTGTAAACCAAAATAAACTACAATGGAAAGGAATAATAATGATTTAAAGAGAGTGTCGAATAAAGCTCGGCTACAATCTGCAATTTCAGATATAATAAATGGTTACTTATTGTTAAATGAGGCTGTAGAGAAATATGAAGTTGCAGCCTCCACTATTATTAAATGTCTAAAAAATATCCGAGATGAAAAGGAGGGGATGTTACAATTGAACAATTCTAAGACACAAACTAGGGCTACAAACGACTCAGGAAATATAGAGGAGAATCAATAAAAATAAATAACTGAACAAATGAAAAATAGCAAAGACATAATTGAAATTTTAGATAATAAATATAGCACATATTTGGAAGATGACGGAAAATGGCTCCATGAAGGATTTAGCAATATTTTTAGAGAGAGAGTTCCTAAAAGAGAGAATTTAAAAAACTCGGTATATCTGATGTTACCCCTGGAGATCAGGATAGATCTAGATCAGCTTTTATAGGGCCTAAGTCGCTTACATTGTATGTGTGCGGTCATCAGAAAGTCTTTTATAGTAAGGATTTCAATCCTCATTGAGAATTTTTGTTCTTTGAACATATTGAAAATAATAGAGATTTCCACCTCTATTATCTTATTTTGAGGTCACAATTTGTGATCTCAAATGTTCAAATTCCTTTTCTAATAATTCAAACATAAATTCATCAGAGAACTGGTCTACATTTCTTCTTTTTCAATGCCAAATGTATGGTTCCGAGGGGTTAAAGGATGCTATAGAGATTTTAGGACTTACGGGTGTATAGATCTATGAGGATAAGGAACCGCGGATTGTTATCGCGTAAGAGTTTCATGTTTTTTGTCGGACTTACGGCAAATAGGTGTGGATAAGGGGGGCACTCTCAATAGGAGTTATGTATCAAAATGGTAATACCACTTCCAATTTTTTGTATTTAACAATGTCAGGCTTGGCAGTGACAGGAGTTGGTTCTGGTATTGTAGCAGGATTTTTATATTAAATACGATATCTTTAGCTAAGACAGACAGTGATATAGGTCAGCATATTGATAGTTAATTTGAATAGAAAATGCTGTTTTTAGATTGTATGTATGTTGGTAGTGTTGCTACAATAGTTTGCGCCTCTGTTGTTTTGACAAGTATTTCTATTTATGGTATAGATGTTTATTATTTTAATTTTAGTAGGAAAATAGATTCAAAAATAGGAAGGGAATTAAATATATGGTAAGAAAGATGTTATTTTTAGATTTTTTGATGACAAAATGGTTTGTAGGTAAGAAAAAAATGACAGAGTTATTCCAGGGACGATTATTTTTTAGCTAAGGCAGCATATATGGGAGATGAACAGGAACTTATTTTTGAGAAAAGACTTTTAGACTCGAACTTAAATTATAATTAAAGCCCCAATCCGAAGATTGAGGCTTTAAGATCTTTAATTAATTTTATTGTTGATTTAAAACTTTAAACAATAATTATGGTGTATAACTTCCGCTATGGCTCGTCATCCCATCTTTACGCATCGCTTCAATAAGCAGACAGTTGTACACATAGTCCCAACTTGAACTGACTTCTGAATTTTGATTCAGACCATATGGCCACCAATGCTGGCTATCGCCACTTATCACCGCATTTTGATCTGAATTGATCAATTTTAACATGTTGTTTCCATTGGTAAATTGATATTTTCCAGCACTTATTGCTTGCTGTGACCACCAGCTTGTTGTGCCTGTTCCAAATGTATGGTTCATTTCATGTAGCATCGTCCGGATATTTTGGTAAGAAGTATTTGTTCCAAATCGCATCCATCCTTCATTATTCGCATCAGCGGTAGCAACTCCAGGTACATAATTAAGGTATACATGCTTAGTCGCTGATGTATATTGATTCGCATACCATACGGCACTGTCAATTGCTACTTGCAGGCGTGAGTAAGCGGCAAGCTCTTCCGCTGTAGGGCTACTTGCTTTGTTGAATGTATACGTGACGTTACCTTTCTTAATTGTTCGAAAGGCAATATTGGTTCCGTAGCTCACCCCGGTTTCATTGATAGCATATGCGCGAAGATGGTAGTTCATCAGTGGAGTTAAATTTGTTAATCCGATTCGAAATTTGCCAATACCGTTTGCTCCATGTGCAACCTTGTTTTGCGTGATTGTTGGATTTTCTTCTGTGCCCCAACAAACGCCGCGCTCCGTGACTGCTCCACCACCGCTATTCAAGATTTCTACATCGTAATACGCTCGTGATGAACCGATAATAAACATCGGTGTTTGGGCAAAATTGACGGATTGTATATCTGCCGTTTTTAAAGTAACCTGATCTCCGTATGCTACCCCACCTTTGTTTTTGGCATAAGGTCTGATGTAATAGGTTGTAGACTGCACGAGGGAATTGAGCTGAACGCTAAATTCTCCTGATCCTTTACTTACCGTAGCTTCGTGCGGATTGTTTTCAATCGTGGGATTGGGACTTGTGCTCCAACAAATACCTCGATTGGTGACTAGTGCACCGCCTTTATTGGTCACCATTCCTTTAACCATTGCTCCCGAAGTGGTGATATTGGAAAATGCTAATTGTCCTAAACCAGGAAGCGCAATTCCTTCTGGATTTTCGATTGGCTTTACGGGTACCAGATCTGATGTTGATTTGGCGCATGCCTGCACAGTTAAGCCGAGCATAAGCAGATAGAAATATCTTTTTTTCATGTTTTCTTTTTTTATGGTAAAACTTCAAAAGTCATATTACCTGTGATCTTGATATATGATCCATCACTCGCTGTTCCAGGCATGTTACCCAACAGTCCGATGGTGACGGCACTTGCTTCAGATAAATTAAATTCCAGTATGGCCTCGGTTCCTGAAATAACTTTATAAGCTAAACTTGCAGCTGCTAAATTAGCCTGGTCAGGTAATTGGGTTCCCTTAGCAGCAACTAAATGGACTGTTCCGGCAGCTCCTTTGTCCAGTTTAGTAATGGTAAACCGATATTTTCCAGGTTGAAGGTTGGTTGTTTGATACATTTTTCCATTGACAATCGGAGCTAAGTTTGGCGATGGTGTAGCCCACTGCCACCATCCTGCTTCGAACGATAAACAGGCCTGGTTGGAGCGGATCTCTATTCCACCATAGAAGTTATTGTCGGTATGTTTAAAGTTTTTTGCGGCATCATTCAATTGCCAATCTGCTGGAGTTCCCCATCTGCTGCCTGCCATGGCAGAAGTTTGGAACGGGAAATTCATATTTTTGAAGTAAATCTCTTTGGGCAATATCTCTGTGACATAGTTCGTGTAAAATGTATCGACACTTAAGGTATCGGGGATAAACAGGGTACGATAACGGTATGGTTTTCCAGGAAGATAGTTTTTTAATATGCTTTCACTGATATGGATCGAATCACGTTGTATGACCAGCTTTCCTGCAGTATTGGTGTACTCGACTTCTGTAAATGTTGCTCCACTGGTCAAATCGATACCGCCCCAAGTAATGGTGGTGTTTTGATCGCCAGCAAAATATCCTGTCGTGTAGTAAGGGCGATTGAGTAAGCCAGATCCATACCTTTCGCCATAGGAAATTCCTGTTTTAAAAACGCTGAGTGATTTGTTTCCTTGTCCATCAAAAGTGATAAATTCAAAATTATGTACCCCTTCTCGGATGGGTAGAGATAACTTTAACGTATCCACTCCTGGCGTTCTATTGATATTAAGCTCGGCGGAGTCCTGTCGATTGTCCCAATAGACTTTTAATCGTTCGATTTTCGGATCAGCCATAAATAGACCGGTGATATATACTCTTTCTTTTCCAGAATAAACTTTTATCGAATCTATTTTTCCAGTATAGCTTTTTTCTCCATCTTGTAGATATTTTTTATAATCATCACTTTTTGAGCAGCTGAAAAGATGAAGTAGCGCGACGCCAAGCAACATGCTCTTACCTATTATTTTAATGAGTTGTGTTTTCATAATTTTTGTCTTAAAAATAAATGGTGGTCCCCGTTAGCGTGGGTCTCCATATACCTGAACTTCTGCGATTGCCATAAATGAAGAACCTTGCCAGTTTTTTGAAGTTTTTATGCGGAGATAGCGCACCTTTGGAGCACTGACATCAAAATCGAAACTAAGTCCCGAATTGGCGAGTTGGTAGTCTTCATCGGTCTGCTGGCCCATCGGTAATCCAGAAGGCTTTTTGCTTTCAAAGTTTCCGAGTAGTTTCCAATTATTCCAACTGCCATCTGAAGGAGGATTGTCTGAACCCCAGATTTCGAAAGTTTTTACATTTCCACCATAGTAATACATCCGGCCATTATTGGTGTATTCCGGATAATTCCAGATGACGATCCGACTCATTTTGGCTAAAGTTCCTGTATCAAAAGTGATCCATTGCGGACCATTGATCGTGACGTCAGTGAGTGAGATATTGGGCCAATTGATGATGTCGTTATCCCACATTTTTGATAATCCTGTCGACGCATATTGTTGTTTAGCATCAGTAGGTAAACTAATGGCATTATAACGGGATTTTGGCAATGCAGTTTCGAATAGGGGTGTAATGGTGGTCACCATGGTATCCGTAAAATTCATGTACTTATCGCGTATGGTGATCGCAAATTGTTTCGGATTAGGGGCAAATCCGCGAATGGTTCTATTGATCTGTTTTGTCGATGTATAAATATTGTCTACAGATGGAACCCACTCGCCTAAGGAATCCACCATGACCATAATGGTCAGATTTTTTTCCTCTTCATTATCTGCAGTGATCCGTATTCCGCCGAAGGCTCCAATTGCTTCTAAACTTCGAAAAGTATCCCAGATCGGATTTTCCAATGGAGTGACCGGGATGGTTACCGGTGTTGAGCTAATTTCGCTGCGGTTTACGGTAGAGAGTTTAATATCATGAGGTTTCATATCCGCAAATCCTTCTACAAGCAACGAGTTGTTGTAATAGGATGATTTTACCTCCATTTCTTGACCAGATGCCAAAGTGTATGTCGCGCGTACATAAAGCAGATCCTGATCTTTGGGAAGTGTGTAATGGAGACGGGCTGCTCCCGGTAAATTTTCGACCTGGACATTGCTTACAGGTTGTGGAGCAGTAGCATTGGTTACCTGAGCAGTCTTAAACTCCTCCTTGCAACTACTCAATGCTGCTATCAGCATGAGTAATGTGAATATATACAGTTTTGTTTGATTCATGTTCATAATTATCTTGTATCATCTATAATGAAATAAGGGCTACCAACCCAAATTTTGCATCAGTGAAGGGTTTACGGTTAATTCTCCTTGTGCGATCGGCCAAAAGTAATCACGTGGTGCAACGAATGTTTGTGCATACAGCGTGCGTAAGCGGTAGTAATCACTGGTCACTTCTTGGTTAACACTCCATCCCGTGATATTTTGGTTGAAATAATTAACCGCCAATTTCCAACGGCGGAGATCCCAATAGCGCTTTCCTTCAAATACCAATTCGATCATGCGTTCACGCTGAATGATTTCGCGTAGACCATCTTTCGTATTTGGTTTGCTGGGATTGGTTGAAAATGAACTCCAGGATTCGACGATACCGGCCAATCCTGCACGTTCACGGATGCGGTCCAGATATGTGTAGACTTCTGTAGATGGTCCATTGGCTTCATTTAAGGCCTCGGCATACATCAGGTAGATATCACTCAAACGGATCGTTGGCCAAGGGTATGATTTGTAACTCACGCCACTGCTGGCAAAAGCCTGTTCCCAATTGACCAGTTTTTTTAAGAAATACCCTGTTTCATTGATCCATCCATGATTATTTGCGCCTGCAGGTTGATTGAGTTTTGCCTGTACATAATAGGTGTCTTCATCGGATAAGCTCTTGGTGTCAAATTTAAACCAGATACCGCCATCAAAACCTAATGATGCATAAAATCGTGATTCACGGTCATAATTTAACCGAGCTGTCGTATAACCTTCTTTAATATGAAAGCGTTCTTCATTCTTAGCTGTTCTTAAGGTAAACCTGTTGGTAAAGTCTAAGGTTTTATCTTCATTGATGGGTACGCCATTTTTGGTGTAAAACATTTCGGCAATTTTGATCGGGGCACTTAAATGCTGTCTTGCAGTACCTACTACAGCATCAATGGTGAGTAATGGCATGGCATCACGCTGGATATTCCAAGCTTGATAATTAGGATTTGCCCAGATGTGCTCAGAGGACCAGCGCTCATTGAAACCTAAGTTTATACCTAATATTTGTGCGGTTTCATCACTCATCTTAAATTGTCCATATTCCGTTTTGCGAAATGGGAAAAATGTGGTGCCGGCTGATTCTGCTGCTGTAATTGCGGCTTTGGCCGCTTCAGCGGCACGTGTCCATTTGGAGGCATCATATACGGGATTAAAAAGAGGTTCTCCATCCTTGTTGCGGACCGCCTGAAAATCTGAATTACCATTGAATAAGGGACTGGCAGCGGTTAACAAAACTTCTGCTTTTACCGCTTGAATAATGGGCTTAGTGACCCGGCCTAATTCAGATGCCTGATCTGGAATGATCAAGGGAACAGCACTGTTTGAAGCCGAATCTAATAACGATACGATGTAGTTCACGACTTCGTCGACAGGTCGTTGTGTTACCCGAACTTCTTGCTGGTTTGCATCCAAAGGAGTATTGGTACGTGCCAAGGGTATTGGGCCATATTGGCGCATCAAGATATAGTGGTAGTAGGCTTTTAAAAACATGACTTCTCCAATCCATCTCGAACGATCTTCACTGGATAAATCGGGTACTTTCGATGTGTTAGAAACATTTTCTAAAAAGATATTGCAATCACGGATAGCGGTCCACATGCCGCTGCGCCAGGTATCTACTAATGGGGCATTTACATTTTGTCCTCCGCGTGCAATCCGCCAATTATTGGCTGGATAGATCTCGCGTTGCGCGACAGGAATCCATACTTCATCGCCTGCTAAAAAACCGGTATTGCTCTGCGCATCGGCATTGTTGGGTAGCCATGCATAGCAGGTAAATAAGAATTTTTCAGCTTCGTTACGCAATGAAAATGCATTGTCTATAGTCGCGACATTGTCGGGAACGACATCAATATAATCTGCACATGCGGAAAAACCGATGGTACTAACGGATAGATAAATGAGGTAGCGTTTTATCTTTTTTATCTTTAAATTTTTCATTTGGATAATTTTTTATAAATAATCATGAGTTGCTTGTCTGCAATCGATATGATTGCGCAGGGTTCAAATGATGGAATCCTGTGCTGCAGTTCATGAGCGTTTTATCATTTTGTAATGTTTAAAAACCAAGCTGTAAGCCAATATTATAGGTGGCTTGAATCGGATAGCCGATACCTCGTCCACCCATTTCTACGTCCCACATTTTAAAGGAACTGATCGAAAATAGATTCATTCCATTGGCATAAATCCGCAGATTTTTTGCTTTAAGTCTATTCATTAAACTTTCTTTGAAAGTATAGCCGATTTCAACAGTTTTTAATCTTAAGAATGATCCATTACGCATCCACCATGTGGATCTTTGGTTGTTGTTGGCAACAATATTTTCACTTAATCTTGGCCAGAAAGCATATAGATCTCGGTTTTCTTCACTCCAGTAGCTATCAGCGATTACGCTTAGAAGTCCATTTTGAGAACCTCCGTTGAGATAGAAGGGAGAGATGTTTTCAGGATTGATAAAGAATGAAGATCTTGCTGAACCTTGAAAATAGAAACTGAAATCGAGTCCTTTACCGCCCACTGTACCTCCAAACCCATAAATCAGTTCGGGTGTGGTTGGGTAGCCAATGGCTACACGATCTAAATCGGTAATTTGGCCATCGCCATTGATGTCTCTGTATTTGATATCACCCCCTAAATAATCAATACCAGGTTTGCCAAATTGAACGGGAGAATTTAATACTTCCTGATCGTCAACAAAGAGTCTTTCAGCTATATATCCGAATTCTTGTGAGGCGGAGGTTCCGACGGTATAGCGTCCAGGCTCTTGATAAGCCGGTTCATCAACGATCAAGCGTTTACTGACGGCATAGGTTAATGTGCTTCTTCCCTGAAGATACCAACCGTTCATAAAGTTTTTATTATAGCTCAATGTCAGATCCATACCTTTGCTTTCTGCTTTATTAGTATTTGCCACGATAGGGGCTCTTAGGCCCATTGTGCTAGGGATATAAGACCGATTTGTGAGTATATTGCTGCGGATTTGTTTATAAATGTCAATATTTAATTCAATTGCATTAAATAGACTCAGATCCATCCCGAAGTTGGTCTGGCGAGATCTTTCCCATGTGATGGCTTCATTGGCATATCGGTTGATCGCAATAGTAGGTCTGTTATAGCCCCCCAGTTCTCCGAAAGAAATTTCACCGGCATTCATGTTAACTTCTGAAAGATAGAAGAAACGATCCTGTGCTCTACCGATCTGATCATTTCCGGAGTATCCATGCGTAGCACGTAGTTTGAATTTATTGACCACGTCACGGAGTGGCTCAAAGAACGACTCGTTTGAAATATTATAAGATAGACCAAAGGAAGGGAAGAAACCCATGCGTCTTGCTTTTGCAAATCGCTCGGATCCATTATAACCGAAATTAAATTCGGCAATATAACGATCATCAAAATTGTAGGTAAATCTACCAGAAAGACCGATATTACGCGCTGGTAAAGACAGTTGTAGCGATCCGGCATTGCCACTTAATGAATTTTGAAGCAATCCAATTAGGGTGGCTCCGACATTATGCTTGCCAAATCCGCGGTTGTAATTGGCAATAGCATGCGCATAAAACATGGAATTGACCTCTTTGTCAGATTCCGAGTAATCGAGATATTCTGTTCCAACAGGGCCTATTGAACCTTGAGAGCCGTCGTTCATGACACGCAGTGTCAGGTCGCCATCAGCATTTGATGATGCCGAGTAATAAAATGGATTGTACCTTCTGCTCACTTCAAAATAAGCGTATCGTTTTAAGTAGGTCATAGCCGTTAAGTTCAGACCCGGTACGATAGCACTTAAGTCTTGACGTAATTCAATCTGTGGCATAATGGTCGAGGTGTTGAATTCCTGATAGCCACGTACCATTTCGGCATAAGGATTCACAAACAGACCTCCGTTTCGATTTAGTGCATTGCCAAATAGGGGATGGTTCATGTAAGGCATATACGAAGATGGATATAGCGCTGGAAACATTACGGGGTTTGACCATATTGCACGTCTAAAGGTGACGGCACCACCATTGATACGGTTGTTATTCTCGTCCAAACCACCTATAGGGCCATTATAATCATCAAATTGGGCGTAGACCCGTACAATTCCTGTAGTACTCGGAGTAAAGTTGATGTCGACATTGGAACGGACTGAATAATTTTTCAATTTAATGTTGTTATTGAAATTGTTGATGCCATCAACCTTCAGAATTCCGTTGTCGATATTGTAAGTTCCTGCTAAGTAATACCTTGCTTTGGCACCGCCTCCTGAAATATTTAAATTGTTTCGCTGATTGAGGGTATAATCTTTGATCAGCTGATCAATCCAATTATTATTAGGATAAAATAGCGGGTTATCTCCAGCGCGGGTATGATCGATTTTACTTTGCCAATAGGGCAATCCCTGGCCGCTCGAAGCATCTGCAGGTCGTGTCAGATAAGCTTCATTGGCCATTTCCATATACCGAATGTTATCGGCAAACTGAAAATTTCTGGTGTTGGTGGAAATGTTGTTTTCTGAACGAAATTCAAATTTTGTTTTTCCTTCGGAGCCTAGTTTTGTGGTGATCAGTACGACACCATTCGCACCGCGCGCGCCATACATCGCGGCGGCATTGGCATCACGTAGGACTGAAAAGCTGGCAATGTCGTCCGGTTGTAAACGTGCCATATCGGTTGGGGATGATTCGACATTATCTATCAAGATCAGCGGATCTTGTTTACCGGTACCAAATGTACCCAGCCCTCTGATAAAAAAATTGGCATTATCAGATCCGGGTTCTCCACTGCGCTGAAATGCAATCATACCAGCTACACGTCCTGCTAGCATGGTCGTCAGATTACTCGTTGGCCCTTTTAATTCTTTTGGGTTAATCGTCGTTACTGAACCCACAACGGATGTTCTTTTTTCGCGTTGCCCAAAACCGGTGACAACTACATCTTCTATCACATTCTCATTCATCTGAAGTATGACATCCAGTAAGATGGTATTATTGGATTCAACTTTTTTTTCTGCTAATGCTATTTCTTGACGTGTATAGCCTACACTTGTAAAAACCAAGGTTGCGGTTTTACTGGCACTTATAGCATACATCCCCTGTGCATCTGTCAGTATTTTTGATTCGCTACCTAGAACTCCTACAGTAACCCCTTGTATTGGGGTGCCACTACCCGAGACCTTTCCCGTCACACGGACTTGTTGAGCTGTGGCAACATAGCAGCTTAACGTCATTAGAAATATCCAAATTCCAAGACGCTTTTTAAGCACTTTACCTCTTTTCATTAATAATTAGTTTGGTTATAAATTGGTGAGTATTTTTACTCGATGTACAATTATCGCAACTATCTTTTGATTAAATTGGGGGGGATTTGGTCAAAAATAAGGGGGAAAATCAGCATAATTGGAGTGTTGAGATTTTAATGTGAAGATTTTCTCTACCTCAATATTTCGTGCTAAATGGTTTTTTTAGCTGTTTAGAAGACAAGGGAGACCTATTTCTGTAAAACACAGGCAAAATTGGTTTTACAACTATTAAATGTTAATTTAACACTTGTAAAAAGTCTGCTTTTTACATAGATTTATAGCTATACAAACCAATCATTTACGCCAATAATTATGAGGTACAATCTATTATGCCTTCTTATTTTTTTATTGCTATGTTTTGATATACGAGCGCAGTCATCCATCGAATATCTGGGGATCGATCATGGCTTGTCCAATGATTTTGTGACCGATATTTATCAAGATAAAGATGGATTTATGTGGTTTGGAACTTTCAATGGCCTCAATCGTTTTGATGGCTATGAATTTAAAATCTTTAAAAATAATCCATTAGAGAATAAATCGCTTCCCGACAATCGCATCACCGATATTCTTGAAGATCAAACTGGTAATCTCTATATTGCAACCAAAGGCGGATTGGGGGTTTTTGACATGGATCGCAATCATTTTACTCGGGCAGATCTGGTTAAAGGCGATTTGGAAATGCAACCTATTGATTTTTCCATCCATCAGCTCGAGAAAGATAACGATGGTCAACTCTTTGCTACCTCCGGAAAAGCGGGTTTATTGACGATCAAGAACACCGCAAAAGGTCTTAAAGCACATACTGTCCCTTTATATATTTCAGGAAAAGTAATTGATCAAGCGTACAGTGTAAGTTCGATCTGTAAAACTTTCGATGGAAGATTAATGTTGATGATACATGGGGTGGGATTAGCGATATATGACCGTAAAAACAACTGCATTCAAGTTCTTGTACAGGGAGATTTTAACGCAACATTGATGACTGCTTCTAGTGATGGGGGGGTCTGGTTTTCAAATGGTTGGTCGGTCACTTACTATGATTGGCAGACTAATGCCTTTCAGTACTACAGTTTTGTAAATGGCTTAAGTAATAAGCGGATTGTTAATCTATATTTTGGTCAGGATCGTAAAATTTGGGTATGTACCGATGGTGATGGCATTCAGAAGATTAATGTGGATACCAAAAAAATCGAAAAGAATACGGGTTTTGATGAAAAACAACTAACCGGTAATGCTGTTGTTGCTATTTATGAAGATAATGAGCGTCGGAAATGGCTAGGTACGATACGCGGTGGAGTGAATGTGATCGATCCGCAGAAGGGTAAATTTCAATTGGTAAAACATCATTCACCGGATAAGAAGGTAAGTTCCCGAGATTTTATTTCTGTGCTAGAGCAAGCGGATAATGATCATATTTGGGTCGGTACGGATGGTTCTGGCTTATTGAAGTGGAATTTAAAACAGAAAGTCTTTGTACCATATCCCAATACTTCCCGACTATTATCAGAGCGCGCATTTGTCACGGGACTTATTCAGGATGATCATCATCAATTATGGATCGGGACTTATGATTCTGGTATTTTTAAATTAGATATGACTAGCGGTCAGATCAAATCCTATACCTGCTATTATCCCCAAACCGAATATGTAAATGCAGCAGCTTGGCGCTTGTTTAAAGATAGCCGAAAACGAATCTGGGCATCGACTTTGGGCGGAGGAGTGGTCTATCTTTTTGATGTAGCGGAAGATCAGTTTAAACCTTTAAACTTACCGATATATGATGTGCTGACGTTTTTTGAAGAAAAGGAAGATATCCTCTGGATGGGATCTTGGTCTGAATTGATCCGCTTGGATCTGAAAACAAGGCGCTTTAAAACATATGCAGTGGGCACACCTGTCCGGTTTATCAAGAAGGCTGATCGTCATCATTTATGGATAGGTACGGAAGGGGGAGGACTACGTTACTTTAATATAGCGACGGGTCAATCTAAAACGTATACAGAGAAAGAGGGATTGCCAAGTAATACTTTATTAAACGCACTTAATGATGATTTTGGCAATTTGTGGATATCGACTTATCATGGGCTATCAAAATTTGATACCAAAGTGCGCTCATTCCAAAATTTCTATACATCTGATGGATTGCAAAGCAATCAATTTAATTACAATGCCGCGCTGAAATTGTCTGATGGACATTTGGTGTTTGGAGGCATTCGGGGATTCAATTTGTTTCAGTCGCGTGACCTTTTAGTCCATACTGTTTTTCCTGCACTTAAATTGACACAACTCCAGATTAATAATAATCCGTATGGTACTGATAAACGTTATGGCACAGGTCCTCTCAATGCCATTAGCAAATTGACCATCCCTTACAATCAGGCGGTATTGTCCTTTTCATTTGCCGCATTAGATTATAGTTTTTCAGATCGGATTAAATATGCATACTTTCTTGAAGGATGGGATAAGGATTGGAATTATGTGGATAAACAGCGATCAGCATATTATTCGCACCTTAAAGAAGGAATTTATACGCTAAGAATTAAATCGACGAATGCAAATGGTGAGTGGAATCCTAGTGAGCGTACTATTGTGATTCAAATCTTGCCTCCATGGTGGCGTACAGGCTGGGCTTATACAGGTTATGGAATGTGTGTTGTCGCTGCACTGTATCTTTATTTTCTGTATGTACGACATCGAGCTTTATTATTAACGAAATTGAAGGCCGCTGAGTTTGAACGTGATAAAGAAAATGAACTTACAGAGAAGAAGGTCACATTTTTTACGCATATCGTGCACGAAATACGTACGCCGCTTACTCTTATTATAAATCCAATTAAAGAATTGCTGAAGGATAGTGAAGATCGTGTAACAGATTACGAAGAACTTCAGGACGTATATCGTCATTCCAAGAGATTGCTGAATCTGGTCGATAAATTATTGCTCTTCAGAAAATCCGAAGGAAACTTTGATGAACTATCTCTTGTTCCTCTGGATATCGTGCATTTGGTTCAGGAAGTTTTTCTGTGTTTTCGGCAAATCGCACATTCGCAAAATATAAGCTATACGTTGAAAACTGATATCGAGGCTTATCCATGTTATGGAGATTTTGAAAAATTGGAAATCTGTTTTTTTAATCTATTGCAGAATGCCCTAAAATATACACAAGGTGGGGGTATGGTGACCGTGCATATGAATAGTACGGTCACAGGTATTCGCATTGAAATATCGGATTCGGGTAACGGTACTCCGACTCTGCTGAAGGAAGATATCTTTAAACCGTTTCAGCGTGACTTCTCTTCTTCCAATACGGTAAAGGAAGGTTTTGGAATAGGCTTATTTTTAGTCAAAAAATTTGTGGAAATACATCAGGGTGAAATCAGCTATTACCCCAATGCTGATCGAGGCATGACTTTTTGTGTTGACCTGCCACAGCATGCTATTCTTAATGATGAGGATCATATTTTAGAAGTTTCCAATAGTGCTTTTTCTTCTCGGGAAACGATGGGGCTAAACGATCCGGTTATGGCAGAAAAGGCCGACCGTAAAAATAGTCATTATCTCGAGGGATCAGATACATCAATTTCGATAGAACGAGAAATCATACTATTGGTGGATGATCATGCTGATATTCGAAATTATATCTATAAACTGTTTCAAGATAGGTTTTATGTCGTGCAGGCTGAAAATGGGGAGCAGGCTGTTGCAATTTTACAAAAAATAGAACCGCATATCATCATCAGTGATATTATGATGGAGGGAGGTTCGGGGATTGATCTCTGTCATAAAATTAAGAAAAGTAATCAGTGGAGTCATATCCCTTTAATTCTTTTGACGGCAAGTTCCTCATCCGAAATAAAGTTGAAGGGGATTGAAGGGGGGGCTGATGATTATATTACTAAACCGTTTGATAAAGACATGCTGATGGCACGTGTGGATAATCTGATTCAAAATAGGAATCGTCTGCATGAATACTTCCATAGCCATATAACGTTGCAATCGAATGACCACAAAATTCCGGTTGAATATAAAGAGTTTTTGGAGAAAGTGATCCAAGCGGTTGAAGCACACTTGTTGGAAGAAGATTTTACGGTAAAAGTGCTCGCCGAAACCATGGGGATGAGCCATTCGAATCTCTATAGACAAATTAAAGCGATATCAGGAAAATCTGCTAACGAATTTATTCGGTACATCCGACTTCGTAGAGCTGCACAAATTTTAATTACGACTAAAGCGAATGTAAATGAATCTGCTTATCAAGTTGGTTTTCGAGATGTTAAGCATTTTAGGCAACAGTTTACGAAGCTTTTTGGTTGTACCCCATCAGAATATCGAAAACGCTATCCTCATTTAAAGAAATCCTATGCGCTAGATGGACTACTGACTCATTAAGATCTGTGCCGATGAGAAAGATTGATTGTGGAAATATAAGGGCCATCAAAAGTTTATGTATTCAGCTAAGTAGGTTATGAAGTAAGTCTGTTAAGTAACTATTTAAAGATAAATCACATTTCTTTTGCTGAGATTGATTTTTTGTATCTTTACAATGTGGATTGATCATCATGTTTAGACATCGAGATAAGGGACGGAATTTTGTACACAATGTGCAGCTGGCAGCATTATTGTCCGTAGTTTCTGGTGTAGTGAATATTGTAGGAGTTCTTTCTTTTAGGACATTGACGACAAATGTAACAGGGCACTTTGCCTTTTTTTCTGAAGAGCTTTTTCGGAATAACTATGGGTTAGCTTTCTTGAGCATACTCTATGTGATTTCATTTTTCCTTGGTGCTTTCCTGGCAAATACAACCTTAGAAATGACTTCTAAAGATACTGTTCATTTTTCTTACACATTACCTCTTGTTATTGAAATTTCTCTTCTTGCAGTTGTTACTTTCTGTTTACATGATTACTCAGTTTGGCTATCTTGTTTATTATTGGTCGCGATGGGTTTGCAGAATGCGCTTGTCACAAAGATATCAGGTTCTGTGGTACGTACGACTCATCTGACGGGACTGTTTACTGATCTAGGTATAGAATTATCGCAAATGATTTTTTACAAAAAAAGTAATGAGCGGAAACTTCTGAGGGGGGCTATTGGACTCAAGGTAATCATTATTGGTGGATTTTTCCTTGGTGGAATTATAGGAGCATTTTTATATGTATGGTTTGACCGAAAAACGTTGCTTTTACCTATACTCATATTATTGATTGCACTTTATTTTGACCGCATCCTTTTGGGATATTACCGGTTCAGAAGAAAAAAGCTGGGAAGCCATGATTAAATAAACAAATGCAGCCTAAATGATTTTTTTTCAAAAGTTGAGTAAACCTCTACATGCAGTATGTTCGAGATCAAAACTTATTGGAGACCTCTTCCCATCCGCTCCAATAAGAGACAATTCGAGTGCCGACAGGTGTTTGCCTAAGTTGTTTTCTAAAATATTCTGTATATACATAATAGAGTTCTTGGTCCGGCAAGATGGAGTGATCTATTGTTCTTTTTTCTTTCAGAATGTTTCTGTATAAAAAAAGTACCATACTGCTGGTATGCAGTACGGTACTTCAGTATGCTTAATTTGTTGCTCCTTGATTAGCCATTAATGGCCAGCCTGGATTTTGGTATATGCTTGAAGATTCGGGTGAACCGTCTGGTGAAGTTATGGTAAAGTGGCTCATGGCAATTGGATTTAAATAATGTGCACTGATCCATTTATACCCGTCGAGGACTAAATTGGTTGCCGCTAAGTTGATGCGGTAAGGTCTAAGATAATTGCTTTCAGACTGCAGGGAAACATTGGCTGTTTTTCCTGCAGTATTTGGCTGTATCAACGATGAAACTCCTTTTTCATCTTTATACCATTCTTGCATAGGTCCCCATATTTTCATGCCTTCAACAATATAAGGTTTTGCCGCAAGTTGGTCTAATGCTCTCCAGCGTTTTAGATCTGCAAAGCGCATGCCCTCAGCAACTAATTCCAGGCGTCTTTCTCTCCGGATATTATATAAAACTTTATCCGATAATAATTGTCCGGCAGAATAGGCCCCGAAATCACCTTTTGCTTCCATATTCATATCGGTATTATTGACCGTATTCATATAGTCGGTGTTGACTCCAGCACGCTCCCTGATTTGCGTCCAGTATGCCCGCGCCTTAGCATTGACCGAACCATTTTTAAGGTAACTGGCTTCGATATAATTTAAGTAAGCTTCAACGGCTCTGAATACAATAGAACCGGTGGTGCTTGTTGCACCTTCGGATTGTGCAATCAGGTAATTGAATCCTTTCTTAAGGGCATAACCTGTTACATATCGAGTTTCAGCAATACCCAAAATATCCGGTTTTCCCTCTGCGATATCTTGCCCATTGGTATTCTTTCGATCGGTATAGCTTAGCTCTCCCGGAGCTTTCATAAAGATCTGTAAACGGTTATCGCGGTCAATTTTTACATCGCTGATTAAATTATCGCCTTTATATCCTGAATTTGCTGCATAAATCGGTAATCCGTTTGCCATGGTAAAGTTTTCGACTAATCCTTTTGCATAACCCGAATTCCCTGCATTTCTGTTCATGTAATGATTGACAGCATGTGTAACATTCAAAGGTAGGCTATACTGTCTCCAAAGAAGCACTTCACTATAGGCATTTAGGTCAAAATCTCCAAACATTTTGAAATAAGGATTATTGGATGAGTTAAAGCCATTATCTTTTGTATTGTTAACTAAAGCTACTCCATCTGCTACCAACTGCGCAGACGCTATGGCCTGTGTCAGGAAGTAATCGATTTCCTGATCGATGTTCATGGCGAAATTAGGATTTGATTTTGCTCCTGGCCATCCTGGTCCGCCGGGTACTAAAGCTGTTCCTTTATGGTATTTCAACCAGGTGGCTTCATGTAGTGCCACACGGGATTTTAACAATAGTGCAGCATTTTTGGTGATCCGAGTTTTCCCGGAAGCAGTTGTTGCACTGAGTAAAGTAGCCGCAGAATCCAGATCTGCGATGATAAAACGGGCAACTTCATTTCGGGGTTTACGAGTGGAAATAACGGTTAATTCCTCCAGGTTATCTTTTACGGTATTTTTTAAGATGGGGAAATCTCCCAATGCCTGTACTTTGTTGAAGTATTCGTAAGCCCGTAAGAAATAGGCTTCACCGATATAATGCTCAATATTGAGCTTATTGCCCGTTATGCTGTTACTTTTCCATTTGGGAACTACCGATTCGATGAAATAATTGACCTGACGGATATTCGTAAAATCCCAGTCTCCACCTGTAGCGCCTACCCGCCATTCGCCGGGTACCCAACGTGTCGCATAGCCCGAAGTTACTTGATTGTCTGTCCCGTTATCATTAGCAAATGTACCCAATCCCCAACCTCCATGTGTTGGAAAATTGTAACGGGTAATGGTATATGCAGCGAGATCAGCTTCTGTATTTAAGTACTCTGAGGGTGTTACATCGGACAAAGGTGCTCTATCCAAATATTTATTACAGGATAATAATGTACTAAAGGCAAGTACCGCTGCGCAGAGTTGTTGTATCTTATTTATATAGCTCTTTTTCATTATTCAAATCATTAAAAATTCACACTTAATCCAAAAGAATAGATGGTTGAGAACGGGTATGATTTACCATCGTTCCAGCCACCTAAACCAACCGTCTCCGGGTCAAATACTTTTGCCATTTTTGTAAATGTCAATAGATTCTCTCCGGAAGCATATACACGGATTTTTGACAGTCCGATCTTTGATAATAAAGTTGGGTTGAAGGTATAGCCGAGCTGCGCATTTTTTAACCGTAGATAAGCGGCATTCTGTATATATCGTGTCTGGGTCTGCTGGTTCTTTTGGGTGTTGAAATAAGGTCTTGGTAGGTAGGCATCGGTGTTGATCCCCAGCACATCGTTCTGTACCATCACTGAATTCTCGTCCCTAAAGAAATCCATGTTTTCCTGGAAACCTGCGGATTGCCACATACCGCCATTGGCACCCCAGAAATAAGGTCCGTTGGGCACGTGATCCCGTTTTCCAATTCCCTGAAGAAATACCCTAACGTCAAATCCTTTATAATTGGCAGTAAGATCTAAACTGTATCTAAAGCGGGGTAGGCTATTGCCGATAATGCTCATATCACCAGGATTGGCCAAGGTATTTGCTCCATTATTTACTTGTCCATCTCCATTTTTATCCAAATACATAACATCTCCTGCTTGCCATTTGGTAGCGAAGGATTGTTTGGTATTGGCAATATGTGCATCCATCTGCTCCTGAGTCTGTGCGATACCTAGCGTTGTATAACCCCAGATCTCTCCGTTCTTTTTACCGTTATACCATTGGGTAAAATTTCCGGTTGAATTAGGGTATTTTGTGATGGTCTGTTGATCGTCTGATAATACAGCACGTACGCCATAGTTGAAATCTCCGATATCGTCTTTCCATGAAAGTTCAACTTCAAACCCTTTAGAGTACATTTCTGAATTATTGATGCGAGGTACCGCTGTTCCTAAAATCGCAGGTAGATCGGGTGCGGGGCCAATCATATCATAGGTATTTCTTTTATAGAGATCAAATGCGAGTCCTAAACGATTGTTGAGAGCCGCGACATCCAATCCCAGATTCCAGCTGGAAACACGTTCCCAGGTTAAAGAAGAGGAAATTAAATTTGGAGCACTTGCCGAATTTGGTTTCACACCATTGAGTAACCAGCTACCTTGTCCGGCTGTAACAGGCATGATGGAATAGAAAGGATACCAGTTGTCTGTTCCCTGATTACCGAGTTCTCCATAAGATCCTCTAATTTTGAATAGTGATATTTCAGATTTTAGAGGCCAGAAGGCTTCGTTGGAAATAT
This sequence comes from Sphingobacterium kitahiroshimense, assembly GCF_025961315.1. Taxonomy (NCBI): domain Bacteria; kingdom Pseudomonadati; phylum Bacteroidota; class Sphingobacteriia; order Sphingobacteriales; family Sphingobacteriaceae; genus Sphingobacterium; species Sphingobacterium kitahiroshimense. Next base: position 3,985,349 of record NZ_JAOQNK010000001.1, read on the forward strand.
TCCAGCCTGCAGAAAATGAGGGGAAGAGATTCCATCGTAAGTCTGTCGGAAATCGAGATGAACCATCGTAACGGGCATTTAATTCCAATAGGTAACGGTCTTTATAGCTATAATTGACCCGGCTAAAAAATCCTGCAATAGCCCAGTGCTGATAACCACCATTGGTTTTAGGGTCTAATGTTGCGGTATTTAAAGTAGGGATATCGTCTGTGATCAAACCGCTCATAGTTCCGCTTAGTGTTCTGTACTTATTCAATTCTGAATTGAATCCTGCCAGAACTGTAAACTGGTGGTCTTCGGCAATATTGAAACTATAGTCTGAAAATAAATTGGTACTGAAGTATTCATCTTTTCGAGCAGTTTCCGCGACACTGGTTCCGCCAGCACTGTTGTAACCGACCGGAACAAGGAAAGGTTCTTTGTTTACAGCATAAGCATAAGCTTTTAAGATTTCCCCGTGATCATTCCTATTGGTGATTCTGTAATTGACATTACCGGTGATGTTCCAACCTTTGACCGGTTGATATTTTAACTGGATCTGCTGATATAAAAAGTCTTTTTGGTAGTTGGTACGTCCTCCGTCCAGTAATTGATTTATTTCTGAAGGTTCTGAAAAGAATCCATTATCATCGCGTACAGGAACGGTTGGCCAGCGTCGGGCTATATTATGATAATAAAGGTCATTCATATGCGTTGCTTTATCAAAATCTTCTCTTACAAACCGGGTATTTGTTAATAGATCTAGTTTATCGGAAATTTTGACATCTAATTTTGTAGCAAATGAAAAACGTTTGAAATTATCGTTTGCATATTTATTTAAACCATCCTGATCCATATAATTCAGTGAAGAATAATATTTAACACGGTCTGATCCACCGTTCACACTCATGGTATGTTCATGTGAAGTGGAGAAGTTTTTATAAAATTCTTCAAACCAGTTGGTATTGGCGTTCGATCCGGTATAGTACTGCCATTTTCCATCTGCACCCGCTGTGGAGACGGTACTGATTTCTCCATTTTGATAGGCAATGATTTTATCAAGGACAGTTTGTGAAAATTTGGCCGCTTCGCCATCATTCGCTGCGACCTCATTGTAATAGTAAGCAAATGTTTTAGAATCCAGCATGGTTGGTAAACCTCGTGGTGCACTTAACCTGATATTGTTGTTGTAATTGACCACCGGTTTTCCGATTTTCCCTGCCTTTGTTGTAATTAAAATAACACCGAAAGGAGCTCTAGAGCCATATATAGCGGCTGAAGCAGCATCTTTTAAAACGGATATATTTTCGATATCCTGAGGATTTAGCGCATTCATATCGCCCTCCATTCCATCGATCAATACCAATACAGATGAAGAGGAACCAACACCGATTGTACCTGCTCCGCGTATATTGACACTCATGGTTTGGTTAAGTTCGCCACCTAGACCAGCAGTTTGCAGATTTAGTCCCGGTACCATTCCTTGTAGGGCCTGTCCTAAGTTTTGCACAGGTCTGGACTCAAGTTGCTTTGCGCTGACCGTAGAGACGGAACCCGTCAAATTTATTTTTTTCTGTGTGCCATAGCCAACGACGACAACTTCGTCCATGGCAGAAGCGTCCTCCTCCAAGGTGATACTCATCTGCGCTGAAGCGATATTTTCGATTGTTTTAAAGCCTACATAACTAAAAACTAAGGTTGATCTGGCATCTTTTACTGTTAGTGTGAATGTGCCATTTTCATTTGTAGTCGTACCATTATTTGTCCCTTTTTCTCTGATGCTTACTCCTGATAGAGGACTATTGCCGGATTTATACACTTTACCGGAAACAACCAACTGTGTTTGTACAGGTTCTGTTATCACAGTTTTAGCGGTTTCCAATTTGGGCTTAATCAAAATTGTGTTGCCATTCCATTCGTAATCAAAGGGTTGTTCTGCTAATACCAGTTCCAGGGTACGTTGTAGCGGCAGTCTTTTTATATCTACAGAAACAGGTTTTGCTTTGCCGATTAATTCAGTATTATAAACCATCCTGATTCCTGTCTGTTTGCGAATACTGACGAGTACTTCTTTTAAGCGGGCTTCTTTTACGCTTAAGCTTATTTCTTGCGACAGTACATTGGCGGAAACCTGTAAGCTCACAATAATAAGGAAAGTTGTTATTTTCATTTTTAGGAAAAAACCATTACATAAGATTGCAGGGATTTCCTTCAAAAAAATGAAAAATAATTCCCTACAATGCATCATTTTATTTATACATTTGTTCATTAGGTGATTGATTAGTAATACTTTAAGTTTATTTGGTTACCTTTTAATTGGTTCAGTTGCATGGCGGTGCAACTGGATTTTTTTGTTTTTAGGTGTTTGTTTAGTTGTTTTTTATCATAGGCATATTTTTTAGTAGGTTTTGAATGGATAATTATTTTTCAACTTTTATCGTATTTTGCTTGAATTGGAATTTGACCGGTCCTGTCTTTTCCAGCATTTTCAATACATCTGAAAGTCGTACTTGCTTGGATAATTGTAGTGTATATCGTGTTCTTGGAAGTGAATTATAATCCACTTTTACATCATACCATCTTGCAATGACACGTAATATGGACGCCAATTCTTGATCTTCAAATAGAAAATCACCATTTTTCCAAGCCATAACAGATTCTATATCAGCTATGCTCTGTTTTGATAGGCCAGAATGATGATCGGTCGTTACTTTAAAATTGGGCCTCATGAGAATGGTTTTTTCATCTTTTCCATGTAATGATCGAAGTGCAATTTGCCCCTCTAGCAGGGTTGTTTCTGAATAGCTTTCATCTTCATAAGCATTTACATTAAAATGGGTCCCTAAAACCTGGATTTCCTGCATGCCGTGCTGCACAGTAAATGGAACTTTTTTCTTTGCCACTTCAAAGTATGCCTCTCCCTGCAGCTGTACTTTTCTTTGGTGGCTAAAATCTAAATTGTACGAGAGAGAAGATGCTGAATTTAACCAGACATGTGTTCCGTCTGGAAGTAAAACTTCATATTTGCCCCCACGAGGTGTTTCTATGCTATTGGTACCTTTCAATCCTTTTGCTTTTGTATCCGCAATGATATACAGGAGCTGGCCATCATGATTGCTTTTCACCGTCAAACCTTTTTCTTTTAACAATGTCAGATTACTGCTATTGCTATCATCAAGTGAAATAGTGGTTCCATCCGCAAGTCTTAAGATGGCTTTATTCGTTCCTGGCATGATCTGTTCAGCTTGTTGAGACAGGTCTACTTTGGAAGTATTTTCAAGCTTTTGATTGAAATAAAGCATTCCAGTAATGCTCAGCATGATTATTACTGCCGCAGCTACCGGAAACCATCGTTTCCAATTTATAAATCTGCTCTTTTGAAAATGGATTTGATTTTCAATCTTGGATAAAATCGCCAATCGGCGCTCATCTGTAAAGAATGCTTCGTCCAATTCTTTTCCCTTACCATAGGTCTCATGAAATCTGGACAATAGCTGTTCTTCTTCGAAAGATGTTTCACCTGCGAGATACCTATCCAGTAATGCTAGAATTTCTTTTTGTGTCAAAATTTATGGTTATATGTATATATGAGTAAAAGGGATGATCTATCCCTAGGCAAAAATTGATTTTTTTTAAGGATGGAGTAGAAGAACCATAAATAACTCCACGCTGAGGGTTTTTCCCAGATTACTCCTTAAGAATAGTAGCGCATTTGATATATGATATTCAACTGTTTTCGTGCTAATGGCCAATTTTTCAGCAATTTCTTTATGTGAAAGATGCTCCAGACGGCTTAACTTGAAAACTTCTTGGCAACGGGAGGGAAGTGCATCGATGATCTGATTGATCTGTTGATCGAGTTCCTTATATTCCAATAGTTCTTGATTGCTATCGGTGCTCAGCGTATCCATAAAGTTTACAATATCTTCTGTAATAGTCTTACGTCTCAATTGTCTCAGTACCTCATAACGTACAGATGCGTATAAATATGATTTTAAAGATATTTTAATGAACAGTTTTGAACGGATTTCCCAGAGGTTTACAAATACTTCCTGAATGGCATCTTCACATTTGTCATGGTCCTGTAGTATACGGTAACTGGATTGGTATAAGTTTTTCCAGTACTTATTGTATATAGCGGTAAGTGCTGAATGGTCATTATCCCTCAACTTTATCAATAGCTCGTCATCCCCAAATTGAGTGTTTTTCATAAAGCGGTTTTCTAGATACCCAATATATGTAGTATTTTTATAAATCACAAATTATGTAGTACATAATATATGGTTTTCAATCTTGTTATTGCTTTGGAAATTAGTTTTTTATAGGTATGCATGTGGCGAGTGTTAACGCTGTTTTGCGGATCGGATTTATGAGTTTAAATTTATTTGTAGTAATAGTCTTTTACAATAATGATACGATTAGATATAAATCTTTCGGTTCGAAAATGCAAAAAAAAGACTGCCCCCACATAAGTAGAGGCAGTCTTTTTGTATTTGATAAATGCTTATTTAATAATTTTTATTTTGAACTAAACTTCCTTTTCCTGCATCAATGGCACTTTGTGGTATCGGCCAAAGTTCATTTTTACCAGCAGTAAACGTTCTTTTTTCCACTAGGAATCTATCGGTTAAATTTGTAAAAGTAACTTCACCTGTAGTCGAATTAACTGATCCTTTAGATAAACTTCCATAAACAGTTGTATTCATTACATCTTGGGCAACACCCCAACGTATAATGTCAAATCTGCGTCTGCCTTCACCTGCTAATTCAACTCTAAATTCACGCCTAACCAGCTCTCTTAGCTTAGCTTGAGAGGCATATTCGGATTCATTTACTTTTGGTAAACCTGCTCTTATTCTTACCTTGTTCAGTTGATCATAAACTGTAGCATTTATTTGATTTAGTTCAATTTTAGCTTCAGCATTTAGCAGTAAAATCTCCGCATATCTTTGTACAATAATATTCACGCCTACATTCCACACATTACTATAAGATGAAGGGTTTTGAAGATATTTACGGTAATTATATCCTGAATTAGATGCGTTATCTGCACTTGCTGGGTGATCTTTGGTATCGCCTAATGGGTCGAAGTATTTTCCAGCATACAATGCTCCAGGGTATACAATAGTAGCAGCTAGTCTTGGATCTCTATTATCATATGGTTTGGCAGGGTTGTAAGTCGTAGAGGAAGCAATGGTTTTTCCGTCTTTCGTTTCATATGCGTCCACAAGATTTTGGACAGGAATAATTGAACTCCAACCCCCGATGGTATTCGGCATCATAATACCTAGCTCAGTATAACCAAATGTATTTTCTATATATTGGATATCTGAAATGACTTCTAAGTTATTTTCGTTAGCGGCCTCAAACAGATTAGCATAGTCATTAAATAATTGATAATGGTTGAAATCTATGATTTGTTGAGTTGCCTTCAAAACATCAGCATGTTTATTCTGAAAAGCATATGTTCTAGCTAAAAAACCTAAGGCTGCCCCTTTTGTCATTCTTCCTTTTTCTGCTTGAACGACAGGTAGATCTGCTGCTGCAGCTATTAATTCATCTTCGATAAATTTAAATACTTCTGCCCTCGGGTTAGCTGGAACGGCAGAATCTTCTATGGCTAAGGTTTTGGTTATTAAGGGCACATCTCCGAAAAGAATGGCTAAATCTAAGTATCGATAAGCGCGCAGTGTTTTTACTTCTGCTGTTAATCTTTTCTTCAAATCAGCAGCAATTGGAGCTTTATCAATATTCTCTAAAATCCAGTTTGCTCTCCTAATATGTGTGTAGGTGAATCTTGAACTCGCATTACCTGGGTTTGTCGGGTTGAATGATCCATTACCGATTTGTTGAAAGCCTTCGTGTGAAAAATCATTATGTGAATTGTCTGAGGCACAATCCATGTAAAAGATCTGGCTGCCGGACTCCCATCCATTATATAATCCCGTTACTGCAAAAAGTGTTTCTTTTTCTGACGTCCAAAACGTTTTTTCACTTAATCGGTCTAATGGCTGTTGGTCTAATGACTCGCAAGAAGCTAACCCTAAGGCACATGCCAATATGATGTATTTATATTTACGTAACATTTTTTTTCTTTTAAAAGTTAACATTCAAACCAAAAATATTGGTCTTTACCTGTGGGTAATAATTTCCTCTTGAATCTGCTGGTGCTTCTGGATCAAATCCGTTGGCAAATCCTGTAATTGTCAATAAGTTTTGACCACTGTAGTATACTTTCGCTCCTTTGATACCAATTTTGTTCAATACACTTTGTGGTATATTGTATCCTAATGTGATATTTTTTAAGCGGACATAGCTTGCATTTTGAACCCAAAAATCGGAAGGATTAGTAGATGCTGAATTTTGACTCCAAGAGGTTAACGCTCGAGGCATAGAACCATTTGGATTATTGACAATATGGAAACGGTCGGCATAAATTTCTGTTGGTTTATCCGAACCGGTAATGCTACCTAAGGCTTCACCCCAGAGGTATCCTTTTACATCAGCAGCGCCTTGCCAAAACATATTAAGATCAAAATTTTTGTATGAGAAATTAGTTGTAAGGCCGAAAATGAATTTTGGATCAGGGGAGCCTAGATAAACACGGTCATTACCATCGATTTTACCATCACCGTTTTGATCTTTATAGATTAAATCTCCAGCGCCAACATCTCCTGTGACACCTGTAACTTTGGAATTAATATACTCTTCATCGGAACGGTAAATGCCCAATGTCTCATAACCATAAAATGAACGAAGTGGTAAACCACGATCGCGGACATAAAATGTAGAATGTGGCTCTGCGGCATCTGATTTCCACTCTAGGATCTCATTCTTAATGTAAGATGCATTTGCACCAATGTCAAATTTAAACTCTCCAGCTCTATTAGCATAATTTGCTTGAACTTCTAAACCTCTATTTCTAACTTTTCCTGCATTTTGAGTCGGAGAAGGAAGTCCAAATTGAATTGGTATAGGTAAAGTTGTATACAAACGATCGGTCGTGCGATTGAAATAATCGATTACAAAACTCCAGTTGTTTTTAAAGTTTAAATCTAAACCGATGTTAGAACTTACTGATCTTTCCCAAAGCAAAGCTGGATTTGCGGCAACAGAAACGGCACCTCCAGACGATAAGGCATTGCCAAATGCATAGTTAAAGCCAGAGTTTATGGTGTAAATACCTGGATACCACTCGTCATTGGTAGGATAAGCGTTTTCACCTACGCCAGTTAAAGTTTGATTACCTAAGATACCCCATCCACCTCTAAGTTTTAATTCAGATATGGAATTTGCTAAACCTGAATTCTGAAAGAAATTTTCCTGTGCTATTCGCCATCCTGCAGAGAATGATGGGAATGTGTTCCACTGATTGCTACTGACAAATCTGGATGAGCCATCTCGTCTCACATTGGCTTCAAATAAATACTTATCAGCAAATACATAATTTACACGACCAAAATAGGATCTTAAAATCAATTTTTTAGCTCCACCATTTGCCACTTGTCCAGAAGGGTCTCCTAGAACTAATTCTTGTAATTCAGTTCCTAAAAAATTCTGACGATATGCACTCGAAAAATCGGCACGTCTTGTTTCGTCCATAAAACCACCTAAGACATTAAGTTGATGCTTACCAAAAGTCTTGTCATAGGTTAGTAAGGATTGAAGCGTTAATAATTCTTCTTGATTGTTATAAACCGTTAAGTTATTTACACCTTGTTTTTGACTTGGTAAACCTGTGGTGTTATCATAGAATTGAATTTCCTTTACAAATTTTGAGGACATATTATCTCTAGGCTGGAAACTCACGACCTGCTTAAATTTCAGTCCTTCTACGATTTGATACTCAGCGGATACATTGATGTTGGCATGTTTATAGATCATGGCATCAGTTGATTTCATATCTAACCAGGCAATGGGATTTCCATCACCGTAATAGCCATAATATCCATTGGAGTATTTATAGGGAATGAAAGAAGGTATCCGATTGGCCTGCCTAAAAATTTGAGCCATATCTCCTGTATATGGATTTACAGGTTCATTGATCCGTTGATAGTTGTAGGATAAACCTAAATTCATCGAAAGCTTTGATGTAATTTTAGCTCCTAGATTTGTTCTAAAGTTATAACGGTCTGATTTAGCGACATCAATAACACCTTTCTGATCCATGAAACCCAAAGAAGCCATGTAATTTACCTTTTCGGTAGCACCAGAATACTGCAGATTGTGTGACTGCTGTAGACCGCTTCCAGAATATAATAAATCTAACCAATCGGTATCGGGGTATTTATCGGGATTAGATTTATTTTTGAATCCTTCTAAGTCTGCTTCTGAAAATCGTAGTGCTAACTTTTGATTCGCCAAGGCTTCATTCAAGATAACAGCATGATCGTATGATCGCATGTATTTAGGTAAGCGTGTCGGATCTTGCCAGCCAGCATAACCGGTATAGGTTAATTGCGGATCGCCCATTTTCCCTTTTTTTGTCGTGATCAAAACAACCCCATTGGCGGCTTTAGATCCATAAATGGCAGCACTAGGGCCATCTTTAAGGACAGAGATGTTTTCAATATCATTGGGATTGATGTTGTTCATGGAGCTCTCCACACCATCTACCAAAACTAAAGGGTTGGCATTGTTGGTGGTACCCAGTCCACGGATACGAATCGTTCCACCGTCTTTCCCGGGTTGACCTGAATTTTGAATGATGGTTACTCCTGCAAATTTACCTTGTAAGGCCGTTGATACATTGGTTACCGGACGATCTTGTAGATCTTTACTGCTGATTGCTTGTACTGCTCCAGTTAGGTTGACTTTTTTCTGTGTTCCAAAACCAACCACTACAACTTCATTCAACGTTTCATTGGATTCGGTAAGCTGTATAGACATGTTTCCAGATGTGATAACACGTTCTAATTTTTCAAATCCAACTAAAGAAAAAATTAAGGTTTGTCCTGAATTGGCTTTTATTGAAAATTGTCCTTTTTTATCAGTTGAAGTTGCGATTGTGGGATTTTCCTTGACAGTAATTGTGACACCATTAAGGGGGCCGGAACTGGAGGATACTGAGCCAGAGACAGCTTGTTGCTGGTTGAGTTGAAGTTGTACAATAATTTTATCTGTATTACTTGCATGTACATGATTTGGCATAGTCAAAGCCAACATGAGGGCAGATGTAATGGGATAAAAGTTAGTTACAAAAAAAGGTTTAGTAATCTTTTTTATCATAATGTTTTAATTAGTGAGTGTGGTTTATATTATGATTTGTCATCATAGGTGTCCAAAATACACCAAAAAAAATTAAAACAAAAGAGTTGAAAAAAGACAATCGATTGCGTAAAATGCTTCGTTAAGTATTTACAATTACAGATTATAAAAGACATCTAACGTAAATAAATTTATTCTATTTGCTCTTTGTGATCTTGTATTAACAAAAAGAAATTGCGACTAAATTCAGCTACTTAACTACTTAAGAAGTTTTTTGTGCTATTGTATAACGAGGTGATATCTCCTAATATATCCGTCATTAGCTTGCTTCATTTTTATGGAAGCTTAAACATAATGTTATGTTAACACAGCCTTAACCCATAATTGATCTTACATGCGTAGTATTGCAACAGTTTTAAACAACCCTGCAATTGCTTGCTGTGTTTTGAAGACTTATGAAGAATGAAAAATAGAAGAATTAAATTTTATCGGTATCCTGTATCTAAAGCTACCTCTTTGCTATTGATCGCAGGATTAGGAATGACGACTGCTGAAGCGAACAACAATTTTTTTTCTAAGCAGGAAACCTTAGCGATCAAACAACAAGGTATAATCGTTTCAGGACGTGTTGTCGATACAAAAACAAATGTTCCTATTGTGGGAGTTACGGTTTTGGTGGAAGGTAAAGCTCTAGGAACAACAGATGCACAAGGTAAATTTGAAATTAAGGCCCTACCGAATCAACAGGTAACTTTTAAAAGTGTGGGATACCAGCCGGTAAAGCGCACTTTTACGTCCAATGCACAGCAAGTTGTCATTGCTTTAGAATCTTCAGACGTTGCAATTTCTGAAGTTGTCGTGACGGCTCTGGGAATTAAAAGAGAAGCAAAATCACTAGGTTATGCAGTTAGTACCATCAGCAGTAAGCAGATGACCGATGCGGCATCCAGCAATTGGGTGGATGCGATGAAAGGCAAAGTTGCGGGTCTTAATATTACACAAGCGAGTTCAGGTCCTTTGAATACAGCTAGAATTACACTTCGCGGTGATCAATCCTTAGATCCGACGAAAAATGAGGCCTTGATTGTTGTTGATGGTGTGCCTATGGTAAATGGTCGCTTTAGTTCTGGCGTAACGGATGCTTACGGAGCTGGATCGAGTGGTGCAGATAAGGATGTACCGGTCGATTTTGGGAATGGGCTTGGTGATATCAACCCGGATGATATTGAGTCGATCTCCGTGCTAAAGGGTGCAGCTGCGACTGCATTATATGGAAGCAGAGCAGGTAATGGTGCATTGATCATTACGACAAAATCGGGCAAGCGCAATGGGAAGGGGATGGGCGTTACGGTCAACTCCAATACGAGTTTTCAAGATATCTTAAAGATGCCCGACTTGCAGTATGAATATGGTCAGGGAAACTTGAATCGGAATGCAGCGGGTGAATTGTATTACTCTTATGGTCTTAGCGAAGATGGTGCGAGTACGGGGGGGACTTCCAGTGCCTGGGGACCGAAATTTGATGGACAGCTGTTTTACCAATATGATCCGGCTGTTGAAGGTCAGGGTGCTACACGTACTCCTTGGGGACCTTATAAAGATGGTGTAAAAGGTTTTTTTAAAACCGGTGCGACTTATATGAACAGTGTGGCATTGGATGGCGGAAATGATAAATATTCGGCCCGCGGTTCCATCACACATACCAAAAATAATTGGATCATGCCGAACACAGGCTTTGAACGTCTGGTAGCATCGTTCAATACAAGTGCTCAAATTAGTGATAAATTGAAATTAAATTTAAAAGCTAATTACACGAATAAGACGAGTGATAATCTGCCTGCAACGGGGTATAATAATCAGTCGATTTCCTACTTTATGATCTTTCAAAATCCAAGTATTGATTTGGATTGGTACCGCCCGATGTGGCAAAAAGGTCAGGAGAATATTAAACAGATCCATCCTTTCAGTTCCTATATTGAAAATCCATTTGTTATCGCCAATGAAATGACCAATAGCCTAAATAGCAATGGTTTTGATGGAATGGTACAAGGTGTATATACGTTCAATCCGAAATGGGAATTGATGGTACGTTCTGGTATGAATATGAACTCTAACCTGCGCGAGCAACGCCGTCCTTGGGATACAGCAAATTTCCCTAAGGGCTACTATAAACAGCAGGATATCTTCTATTTAGAGTCGAATACTGACGCCTTATTGACGTATAACGATCAACTTACACCAGACTTTAAGATCCGTGCTACAATGGGTGGTAACTTGATGAAGCGGAATATCAAAGAAGCTGCAGGGATAGCTCGGGGTCTAAATATACCAGGAATATATAAATTGAGTAATGCCCTGACCAATGGTTTGGCCGATGGAAACAATTTAACACGCAGAGAGATTCAAAGTATGTTTGGTTTGGTGAATTTATCATGGCAGGATAAAATTTATGTGGATGTTACCGCTCGCAATGACTGGTCTTCAACATTACCTGCGGAAAACCGCTCTTACTTCTATCCTTCGGTTAGCAGTAGTTTTGTCTTAAGTGATCTGATGACTTTACCAAAGGCGATTTCTTTTGCCAAATTGCGTCTATCTTGGGCACAGGTTGGTAATGATGCAGATCCTTATCAAACGAGTAAATATTACTCAAGTTCTATTTTCCCAGGGTCAGCAGAAGCTCCTTCAAAATTACATAATGCGGAACTGAAGCCCGAAATTTCGACTTCTACGGAGGCTGGATTGAATGTTGCATTCCTGAACAATAGATTGACGGCTGATATCAATTTTTATTACAACCGCTCTAAGAACCAGATCTTAACGGTGCCTTTAGATCTGACAACGGGATACAGTTCTGCCATCATTAATGGTGGTTTAATCCGAAATCAAGGTCTTGAAATCAGTTTAACGGGTACACCGGTTAAAAATCAAAACTTCCAATGGAATACGACCTTGACCTGGTCTAAGAATGATAACAAAATCTTAGAATTAAGTGAGGGAGTAGATACACCGCAGCAGATTATTGCTTCTAGTGGGTCTGGCGCTGCACAGATTATTGCAACGGTTGGTGGATCTACGGGTGATCTGTGGGGATATGGCCTGGTAAGAAATGATGCTGGACAGGTTCTGATTGATGGAAAATCAGGACTTCCTGTTCGACCATCGGATAAGGTGAAGATAGGAAATGCCTATGCCGATTGGAGGGGTGGATTCAGCAATGAATTCCGATATAAAAACATCAGCCTAAGTGCTTTGATTGATGGACAATATGGGGGTATAGTATATTCCCAAACGCACCATAAAATGTCTGAACAGGGTAAACTGACCAACACGTTGAAGGGACGAGAGACAGGAATGATCGCTGGTGAAGGTGTGATTGCCAATGCTGACGGAACTTTCAGCCCAAATACAAAAGAAGTGCCTATCAATACCTGGTATGGTGATTATTACCGTCGTGCGAATGTCGAGACGAATAGTTTTAATGCTTCTTATTTAAAACTTCGTGAAGTACGTTTTGAAGTCGCTTTACCTAAAAATTTAATATCCCGCTGGAAAGTGAATAGTGCTTCTATCGCCTTTTTCGGGAGAGATTTATTTATGATCAGCAATTTCCCGATGTTCGATCCGGAGACTGCCGCATTAAACGGTGCTACGATTATGCCGGGAGTGGAAATGGGACAAATGCCGAGCACAAAAACATATGGTGTTAATTTGAGAGTGAGCTTTTAAGGAGGAATTTAGAGATGAATAAAAAATATATCGGTATCGCATTTTTAGCTGGACTTACTAGTCTTGTAAGCTGTACCAAAAATTTTGATGAATTAAATACAGATCCCAATAAAATTGAACAGGTGACACCCGGTTCTTTAATTACACCCACAGTATATGGGATGAGTACCTATTTTACAGTACGAAGTAATGACTTTACCTGGGAAATTATGCAAACAGGTTTGGCCAATCCCAGCGCTGCGAATGGCATCCACCGCTACTATTTTACAGAACAGTCGGGCGATGGCACTTGGAATACAAGCTATGCTTATCTGCGTAATATCCGCGAAATGGAAGCGGCTGCGTTGAAAAGTAATAATGAAGCTTATCAGGCTGTTGCTAAGACTTTGAAAGCCTATATCGTAGGTATTTTAACCGATAGCTTTGGAGACGTTCCTTTGTCTGAAGGTCTGCAGGCTGAAAGTGGCGTAACGAAACCTAAGTTTGATACGCAGGAACAGATTTATGCGGATATGGTAAAGGGATTGGAAGAGGCGAACAAGCTTTATCAGGGTGAATCTGTCATGAATGGGGAAGATATCCTGTATAAGAATGATAAAAAGCTATGGCGTAAATTTAATAATTCGTTACTACTACGCTATTATTTACGTCAGTCGAAACGTATGGATGCTTATTCAAAAATAAAGACAATTTTAGATAACCCGACGGATTATCCGATTTTTCAATCGAATGCAGAAGCAGCGGTGGTACAGGTGACGGGCTTAGCACCTTATGATTATGCTTGGGGAAGAAGACAGGATTACGTGAATTTTACGGCAATGGCTGAATTTTTTGTAGACAATCTGAATGCTTTGAATGATCCTCGCCGTCCCTTTATCATGAAAGAAGCGACACGTTTAGTAGATGGTAAAGTGGAGAGCATAGGCTATCGTGGAATCCCGGCAGGGCATTCCGGCGATCTTTCTGCCTATAACTTCAATCCGAGCACACCGAATGGAGATTTAGTATATCCAGAAGCGGTGGGTACTCCTGTTAAAGAACTGATCATGCCTTATGCTGAGGTTGAATTTATCAAAGCAGAAACTTACTTAGCATTAGGATTGACAAATGAAGCTAAAACGGCGTACGAGAAAGGTGTAAAAGCTTCGATAGAACAATATGGTGGTGTTATGCCGGCAACTTATTTTGAGAATGAATCCGCAAAATTTGATGGTACTCAGGAACGCATTATGATGCAGAAATACCTGAGTTTATTTATGGTGGATTATCAGCAATGGTTTGAATATCGTCGCACGGGTTTTCCAAAACTGCCTAAAACACCTTATATGTTTCATGATGGGGTAATGCCATCGCGTTTTATGTATAAAAATGAGGTCAGAAGGTTTAACCCAGATCATTATGCAAAGGCTGTTGCGCAAATGGGGGGAGATACTTACCACACGAAAGTATGGTGGGAAAAATAGTTTTTTAGAGCGATATCATATCGTTTTATTTTATGAGCCGATTACATCACGTAATCGGCTCATTTTTTGTGATGGATGGAAGGTTAGATTGTGAGAAGATTAGAAATTCAGCTTTAGACTTTTAGATTACTCATTCACTATATGACTATTCGGAAGGTGAGAAAGTGATTGATACACCTGTTCCCATGCAAGCGATAAGCTGTAATTTTGTGTATAGTGTTTGCAATTGGTTTAGGAGTTGCTACTTTTGCAAACAAATTAATCTTTATTTAAATTAACATCCCTTTAATGATCGTACGAATTCTGATTTTTATCACGCTCACATTTAGTTCCTTTGCCTTAACGGCGCAGGTCAGTCCCCGCATTTCCAGCTCCTTGGATTCCAGTAAATCAGTTGGCTCTGGAAAACCTCGATTGATCTTTCAGCTTGAACATGAAAGTGGCGGTGAATTGAAGATGAATGAACGTACAAAGGAAACGCTTGCAGATTCGTATTACAGTGGTATTAATTTCCGCGTTGGCTTTCAGAGTCAGTACCGTGACTCTGTCACGAGTGTGTACAATGAACTATACAATTACCCGATCTATGGTATTGGAGTGTATAGCAGTACTTTTGGACAGGAGCATCTTGGTAAACCTTTTGCAGTCTATGGCTTTGTTGCCATTCCTATTTCACCAAAAGTAGATAGCAAATGGAATTTTAATTACCGAATTGGTCTGGGACTTTCTGGGCGGTTCAATCCTTATAACGAAGAGGATAATCCTTTAAATCTGATTATTGGCAGTAAGAATAATGTTTACATCGATCTTGGGGTACAGGCAAATTACCGGTTGAGTCAAAAATTCCAACTTGGAGCAGGAATTGCTTTTCATCATTTCAGCAATGGTGCCCTGGCATTGCCCAATACAGGAATAAACTTATTACCGCTCAGTCTTTCTGTGGCATATAACCCTTCAAGCAAACCTTTTGACTTTAGAAAATCGACAGTTCCGCCAATGGAAAATAAGCAGGAACTCCACTTTAATTATGCTTTTGGATTTAAGCAGATCGATCGTGAAAATGATAAGCAATACTTTAAATCAACACTTGGCGCTTATTATAGTAAACATTTGGGTTATAAATGGCGTATCGGTGCCGGAATGGATGCTTTCTATTCAGCTAGCGGTAACGATAAACAAGTTGCAGGCGATAAAGCGGGGTCATTTTCTGCGTTATTTTCTTACGGACCGGCATTTTACATTGATCACGTTCTGAATTCAAGATTATATCTTAATGGTAATGTTGGAGCTTATTTACACCGTAATAAATTTAATGGTGAGAGTAGCCCGATCTATCTGAGAGCCGGGGTTCGGTACAAAGTTTATCGCGATATTTTTACAGGTGTTTCTATTAAAGCCCATGCCGGAAAAGCGGACTTTATCGAATGGACTATGGGGTACGGATTGCAGTTAAAAAAGAAAAAGTAGCATTATTATAAAAATACATCATAAAAAAGAGCATCTGAATTCAGATGCTCTTTTTTGTGGAGACTACTGGGTTCGAACCAGTGACCCCTACCTTGTCGAGGTAGTGCTCTAAACCAGCTGAGCTAAGCCTCCATTGTTGTTCCGGTAGGTCATAGAAACGGGTTTGCTTCCCTGTGCCTGAATGAACTGGTGCAAATAAAGCAATTTTATTTGTAAAATAAAAGTTAGTTACTTAAAAGCAGTTAGATTTTAGTATTTAGATGCTAGTAATTAGTAGTTAGATGGTAGTAATTAGTAGTTAGATGGTAGAAGGTTAGAAAGTTAGTCGATTAGAACTTTTGTTGCCGGGTTATTTAATAGTATTTAGACGATATAAGATTACTCGGTCACTATATTAAAAGTTTTTTAATTATTTTTGAGAGAATTGACATTTGAGAAACTATGAAACAAACGGCTTTACCTCAGAATGTGAAAGGACTTAATGCGGTAGTATTAATCATAATGGCTATCTTTACCTTGGATTCTATTGAACCTTGGACCGCCTGGAATGTGGATCCGACATCTCCTGGTTATGGCTGGAACAGATTCAGTTATTTTACAATCCAGAGTAATTTTATTGCGATGGTTACTTACCTGATTGCCGCGGTGGCAATTTTTAGAAATAGGCAACTTGGTGAATGGTTCAGGTATCTTCGCGCGGGAGCAGTTCTTTATATGATGGTAACCGGGATTGTATTTGCCGTTCTGCTTCGTAACACGCAACTTGACCCAGACCATTTTAGCTGGAGCAATTTTATTCTGCATGAATTTGGTCCATTTTTTATTACTGTCTGGTGGTTGTTATGGCCTTCACGAAAACCGATTACATCCGGCAAAGCTTTTTATTTATTGATATTCCCGTTTTTGTGGGTCATCTACACGTTTATCCGAGCTTCGATAAAGGGTTGGTACCCTTATCCGTTTTTAGATCCTGCAACTGCCGGAGGTACAGCGGGGGTTATGACCTACGTATGCGGTTTAACAATATTCTTTGTCGTTCTTTGTCAACTGCTCGCATGGATTAGCCGTGCAAGGGAAAATAATAATACACTTTATTAAGTATTGAGATAATAGTGTTTAGACGATAGTAGGTAGTAACTAGATTAGAGCCGATTGCTTCGAAGAAATTGCCTATTTTTGTAAGTTGTGAGATGGTTAAAAAGTTAATGGGTTAAGAAAGTATGTCACTTGTGACTGTTTTACATTAAAATAAAAAAGAATTGGAAATACTACTTGTTGAAGATGAGCCATCTGTAATTTCGTTGATTGAAAGGGGATTGAAAGGAGAAAACCATTCGATCAGTGTCGCTATGGACGGATTTACGGGATTAAAAATGGCGGGTCTTAACCAATATGACTTGATTATTTTGGATGTGATGCTTCCGGGGATGAACGGGTTGGAGATCTGTAGAAATATCCGGAAGACGAATAAAGATGTGCCGATCTTGATATTAAGTGCACTAAATCAGACGGAAGATATTGTTGAAGCATTTAATCGTGATGCTGATGATTATCTGACCAAACCTTTTAAACTGGACGAACTTCGTGCGCGAATCAATCGGCAGTCTCGAAAGGCCAGACAGCAGACCACGACCAGTAACACCATTACTATTGATAATCTCGTCATGGATAGAGACAGTAAGAATGTGCAACGTGGAGGTAAATCCGTAATTCTGACGGCTACTGAATACCGATTACTGGAATATCTAATGGTCAATAAAAATAAGATTTTATCCCGGGTTGATATTTTGGAAGAAGTATGGGGTATGGATTTTAATATGAGTACCAATGTGGTGGATGTTTATGTCAACTACCTGCGAAAAAAAATAGATTATCCTACAGAAAAGAAACTTATCCATACTGTTATCGGTATGGGCTATATACTGAGAAATGAAAATTAGAACTAAGGTCATTGTCCTTTTTTCAGCGATCTCGATCGCCTATATTGTATCCTTCGCCCTATATGTTTCTTATTTTACGAAGGACAGTCTGCAGACCAAATTCTATCACCGGCTGGAAGAAAATGCCACTATTGTTGGTAATCATATCATACAGAATGATGCGTATAATAATAAGGTGTATTACGAAGTAACCCGAAAATATCTACGTCAGCTTTCTGAAGGTAAAGATTATCTGTTGCGGATTGTTAAAGGGCATACCGATCTCCGCTATAAACCCGATCTCCCTTTACCCGATGCCTTCTATGAAGAAGCTATTGTGAACGGAAAAGCGCAGTTTCTGCATAATAAAACCTCCTATGTAGCCCTATTTTTTGTCGATTCTTTACACAAGGAAAACCTATTGGTTATTTCTGCTGGAGTTGATGAGTATGGACATGATGAACAACAAATACTGGATCATACTTTAATTTCAGGTGGGGCATTAGCCATTATCTTGGTTGTTCTGCTGTCTTTTTATTTCGCGAATAGACTGCTTGCACCTATCAAAGCTATCAATAAGGAATTGACTCAGGTGGATATATCAAATCTGAACAAACGGGTTAAAAATAACTATTCGAATGATGATGATGAAATCGGAATATTGATTTCCAATTTCAACGCGATGATGAAACGACTGGATATTTCGGTCAAATCACAGCAGAGCTTTATCGGCAATGCATCCCACTCGTTACGTACGCCTTTAACGATTATTGGTGGGGAAGCAGAACTGGCCTTGCATCATCTGGATAAAAATCATGAAGCGTATTACTCGGTCGAGGCAATTGTTAAACATGCTTCAAAGATGAATCTCATCATCAATAATCTTTTGCTCTTGTCACGCACCGGATTTGAGGGTAAGATCGAAAGCAAACAGTGGATCCGGATCGATGAACTCTTATATGATGTGCAGAAGAGTGAAAAAAGCATGAACCCGGACTGTGAGATCTTTCTGGATTTCTCGCATATTCCTGAGGATAGCAGTGAGATGAATATCTTTGTAAATCCAGATCTCTTTTATATTGCTTTCAGTAATATTGTTTCTAATGCCTGTAAGTACGGGGATAAAAAAATGGTCACGATTTCACTGGTCTGTCATGAAAATCTTGTGGTAGTCAAAATTGCGGATCATGGTATCGGTATCCCATTACACGATCAGCCGCATATTTTTGATTCTTTTTATAGGGCCTCCAATGTGGGTGCAATCTATGGAAACGGATTAGGATTAGTACTGGCCAAGCATATTTTTGAATTGCATCATGCCATACTTTCGGTTTCCTCGATTGAAAATAAGGGGACATCTGTTAGCGTCTATATCCCTAAGTAATTTTTCTATTTTTGTGCCCTTAAGAGGAATTTATTTTAAAAATTTTGTTTTCATGTTGGTTTCATCAGCATGAAAATAGATAGGGAAAAGTAATTTTCCTTCATTATCTGTTGTTTTTTAATTTATTGGTTTTAAGGAACTTAAGACATGTATTTTTGTTTAAACTAATTACACCCTCAAAAATTACGAATTAGCCCCTCTCTTTAATTAGCTCTGTTTCCTAATATTGGATTGTTTAAAACGAACCAATTATAATTATGAAAGGAAATGTACTTTTTTGGAAAGGAAAAGGGTTTTTTATCTTTTTTTTTCTTTTGTTAGGCTTTAATTATGCCTCCGGACAAATCACCAAGATCCAGGGTATAGTTACTAATGCAGCGGGTATTTTACCCGGAGTGACGGTTTCTGCCGAAGGATCTTCATTAAAAACACAAACGGATGCTAATGGTCAATACAGTTTAAATACAACGGGTGCCAATGCTGTTATATTTACCTTTATTGGTTATGAAAAACAACGTGTTGTTCTTCAGGATATCACCGATTCAAAGAATGGTATTTATACTTTAAATGTGACATTAAAGGAGTCTGAGGGAGACCTTTTGGATGAAGTTGTTGTTGTTGGATTTGGAACACAGAAAAAAACAAATCTAACAGGGTCGGTTGCTGTTGTTGATGCGAAGCAATTGGAAAATAGACCAGTGAGAAATGCGATTCAAGCTTTGCAAGGTCTTGCTCCTGGATTAAATATTTCGCAAAATGGTGGAAGTCTGGAATCTAATCCAGCGATAAATATTCGTGGTGTAGGGACGATAGGAACTTCTTCTTCTTCACCTTTAGTTTTGATCGATGGATCAGAAGGCTCATTAGCAGCTCTCAACCCTCAGGATATCGAAAGTGTATCTGTACTTAAAGATGCTGGAGCTGCTTCTATCTATGGTTCTAGAGCCGCATTTGGTGTTATCCTAGTTACAACAAAATCGGGAAAAGTTGGAAAGACTTCTGTTAATTATAACAATAGTCTGAGAATGAATAAACCGACATTAATGCCTAAGATGATGGATTCTTATACGTTTGCCCAATATTTCAATCAGGCGGAAGTAAATGGAAATGGTACGCCTCATTTTTCTGAGGAATACCTGAAGCGCATTTTAGATTATCAAAACGGATCAAATAAAAATTCAATTATTGTATCTCCGGACAATTCGCAATATTGGGCAGATGGGTATGCATACGGTAATGATAATGTAGATTGGTTTAAAGCGATGTATCGGGATCAAGCCTTTTCACATGAGCATAACTTAAGCCTGAATGGAGGATCGGATAAAACTACGTATTATCTGTCAGGAAATTTTATGAAACAGCAGGGTTTGATGGCCTTCAATACAGATCATTATGATCGGTATGCGATTTCGGCAAAAATAAACTCAAAAGTATCCGACATTTTTCAAATTGGCTATAATGCGCGATTGGTAAGAGAGGATTATGAACGACCTGCCGCACTGACCAATAGTTTTTATGATGATTTAGGTCGTCAAGGATGGCCCACGCTCCCGTTATACGACCCGAATGGATTTCTCTATAGTTCGCCTTCCCCTGCTTTGGTTATGAAAGAGGGCGGGGTGGATAATTCAACCAAAGATTACATTTATCAGCAATTGCAATTAACATTGGAGCCTTTAAAAGGTTGGAAAACGATTGCTAATCTCAATTATCGTACGACAACACAATTTCGTCATTGGGATTCTCAAAAACTGTATAATCATGATGTAAATGGTAATCCTTATTTATATAAAAATACGTCGAATGTCTACGAATTTGGATTGAAGGAGAATTACTACAATATTAATATTTACTCAGAGTATGATAAGCGCATGGGCGATCATCATTTTAAAGGGATGGTCGGATTTCAAGCGGAACAAACTGCTTTCCGTAATTTAGGCGTGCAAAGGGATGGAATTATCCTACCGGATCAACCGGTTATTAATATTGCTTCAGGAACAGATATCAGTGGCAATCCTGTAGTACCATCGGTTTCTGGGGAATACCAAAAATGGGCTTCGGCAGGTTTTTTTGGTCGATTAAATTATGATTTTAGGGATAAATATCTTTTCGAAGCAAATTTGCGCTATGATGGATCTTCTCGATTCAGAAGTGATAGTAGATGGGGATGGTTTCCTTCTGTTTCTGCTGGTTGGAATGTGGCAAAAGAGACCTTTTTTGAAGAGGCGTTACCCTATATCAATATGTTTAAGTTCAGAGCTTCGTATGGAGAATTGGGTAATCAGAATACAGAAATATGGTATCCAACTTATGTGGTGCAACCTACGGGAACAAACAATGGCGGTTGGTTAATCAATAATGCACGTCCTAACACAGCTTCGGCTCCGGGATTAGTCAGTGCGCTATTGACATGGGAGTCTATTAACACCACCAATATTGGTGTTGACTTTGCCGCACTAAATAACAAACTTTCAGGTTCATTTGAAGTATTTGATCGTAGAACCTACGATATGGTAGGCCCAGCTCCGCAGTTACCTGTTACATTGGGTACTCAAGTACCAGAGACCAATAATACGGACTTGAAAACACAGGGTTTTGAAGCAACTATTGGTTGGAATGATCGGACAAAAGGCGGATTAAGTTATGGTGCTAAGTTTTTGATTTCGGATAACGTAACAACAATAACACGATATCCAAATGAGATTGGTGTATTAAATAAATACCGTACAAACCAAAGATGGGGTGATATCTGGGGTTTGCAGACGCTGGGGATAGCAAAATCACAAGAGGAAATGGATCGTCATTTGGCATCGCTTCCCAATGGAGGTCAGAGCGCTATCGGTACACAATGGGCCGCAGGTGATGTGATGTACAAAGATATAAATGGTGATGGTAAAATTGATAAAGGAGCTAGTACGGAAGGAAATTCAGGGGATTTGAGCGTCATCGGAAATAACACACCAAGGTATACTTTTGGTTTAAATCTAAATGCGGAGTATAAGAATTTTGATTTCAGTATTTTCTTTCAAGGTGTCATGAAACGTGATGTATGGCAAGGAGGCTATTATTTCTGGGGAGCGACAAATAGTAAATGGTGGTCTACAGGTTTGGTGGATCATTTAGATTATTTCCGTACAGCAGATAATGTACTTGGTGAAAACTTGGATGGATACTATGCTCGTCCGACTTTTGGTACCTCTAAAAATCAAGAAATACAAAGTCGCTACCTACAAAATGCTTCCTATATCCGAATAAAAAATGTGCAATTGGGATATACGATTCCTAAAGCGACGACCAATCGTATTGGTGTCGAACGTTTACGTGTGTATATCGCAGGAGAAAACGTCTGGACGGGATCGAAGGTGGCGGGGATGTTCGATCCTGAAACCATTGACGGAGGCAGTAACGGTACTGTGTATCCTTTAACAAAAGTATGGTCAGCGGGCTTAAGTGTAACCTTTTAAAAATAATTCATCATGAAATTCAAGCATAAAATTTTTAATATATTTCAATTGGGATTGATAACTGCGGTCGGTCTTTCTTCTTGTAATAAATATTTGGATATTAATCCACCTTCCCAAATCATCCCAGAAGTTTACCTGACGGAAGAATCGCAATTAGCGGCTTATACCATTGCACGTTATACGGAGGTGTTTCCTTCGCACGGGACGTGGTCATTTGGAACATTTGGAATTGATGGTAATACGGACAACATGGCCATGCCAAATTTAGATAACCGCTTTATTCCAGGTCAATGGCGTGTTGGAGCTGAAGGCGGTGACTGGAACTTTTCAAATATTTACCAGATGAATTATTTTATCAACACCGTGGTGCCAAAATGGAAGGAAAAGAAATTACTGGGTAATGCATCTAATGTGGAGCATTATATAGGAGAGGCCTATTTTTTGAGAGCTTATGTTTATTTTACAAAACTGCAGGCATTGGGTGATTTTCCGATCATTAAAAATGTCATGTCCGATAAGGATAAAAATATATTAATAGAAGCGAGTAAACGAGCGCCTCGAAATGAAGTAGCACGTTTTATTCTGTCTGATCTGGATTCGGCAATAACTTTATTGAAGACAAATTCTCCCGATGGAAAGAAACAGAGGATATCACAACATGTTGCACAGCTTTTAAAATCGCGCGTTGGTTTATATGAAGGTACCTGGTTGAAATATTTTAAAGGAACTGCTTTTGTACCTAAGGGTGCGGGTTGGCCAGGGGAATCGAAAGATTATTTGAAAAGTTATACGTTTCCTTCTGGAAGTATTGATGGGGAAATTGACTTTTTCTTGTCAGCATCCATGACTGCTGCCGCCGCGGTTGCAGATGCGGTTGCTCTGGTCAATAATACGGGGATCATCGAATCGGCCAATAATGAAAATCCTTATTTCAGCATGTTTGGAGCGGTTGATATGTCCAACTATAGTGAAGTGTTGTTATGGCGCCAGTATAATCAAAGTCTGGTTACCCATAATGTTCCTGTGTATCAACAGCGAAGTAATTATGCGGTTGGCTTAACGCGTAGTATGGTCGAGAGTTTCTTAATGAAAAATGGACTTCCGGTATATGCTTCCGGCAGCGGATATCATGGGGATGATTACATTGCAAATGTGCGCAAAGACCGTGATGGTCGATTGCAGTTGTTTTTGAAAGAACCGGGACAGAAAAACGTGCTGATCAATGTTGGCGCAGGTACACACTATACTTTGGTGGAACCGTATCCCAGTATATGGGAAACAGATTGGGAACGTCGTTATACAACAGGATACACCATCCGTAAAGGTATCTCCTATGATGGTCTACAGACAAATAATAATGGCGGATATACCGGAAGTATTACGTTTAGAGCTTCGGAAGCTTATTTAAATTATATTGAGGCTTCTTATGAAAAAAATGGTAATCTGGATGGAAAAGCGGAGGCTTATTGGCGAGCAATCAGAACGCGGGCAAAGGTGGATCCTGATTTTAATGCAACTATTGCGGCAACAAATATGAGTTTGGAAAAGAAAGACTGGGGCGTTTATTCTGCTGGAAATTTTGTTTCACCGACCTTATATAATATCCGCAGGGAGCGAAGAAACGAACTGATGGCCGAGGGTTTGCGATTGATGGATCTAAAACGCTGGAGAGCAATGGATCAGTTAATTACGACTCCCGATCATTATGAAGGGTTTAAACTCTGGGGGCCAATGAAGGAATGGTATACGGCGGCGCAGTTGAAATATGGTGCTTCGAGTGATCAATCTGTTGTCTCCGATCCGGCTTTAAGTATTTATCTGCGTCCTTTGGAAGTCCGCAGTAATGCGTTGTCATATGCTGGAATTAAATTTGCAATGGCGCATTACCTATCTCCTGTAGCCATAGAGCATTTTCAACTTACTTCGGTAGACGGAAGTATTGAAAATGCTGTTATTTACCAGAATCCGGGATGGCCTTTGGTTGCCGGAAATGGGGCAACAGGCTATTGATAGGTTAACCTACTTGTCGACATCAATTAAAGAATTGTTTTTTTTGCCTAGTATCCCCCTCCATGATAATATGAGATGGGGGATCTTTTATGCAAAGCGCGATCTAAGGAGAAAGAGACTTAAAAGGATTTTAATAAATAACGTATTTTATTCATGAAAAAACTATACTACTTGATTTTTCTATTGCATCTTGCTATACAGGTAAGTGCACAACATGTTTCTAAGGAAGGATATACATTGGTCTGGTCTGATGATTTTGATCAAAAGGGTTCTGTAAATGATCAAAATTGGAGATTTGAGGAGGGGTTCATGCGTAACCAGGAAGACCAATGGTATCAGAAAGAAAATGTATCCTGTAAAGACGGTATATTGACTATTGAAGCTAGACGAGAGATTAAACCTAATCCTACTTATAAACCGGACACTCCACATTGGGCGCTTTCGCGATCAGATATCCGCTATACGTCTGCATCGATTAATACATCTGACAAGCATAGCTGGAAGTACGGCATCTTTGAAATGCGGGCCCGTATTCCGGTGGGTAACGGATTGTGGCCTGCATTTTGGACGCTAGGAATCGAAAAAGAATGGCCTTCGAACGGGGAAATAGATATTATGGAATACTATAAGGGTAATATCTTAGCAAATATTGCTTCTGGGACGGATAAAAGATGGCAGGCGAACTGGCATAGTCAGAAAAAAGCGGTTTCAAATTTAGGGGGAATAGAATGGGCCAAACAATTTCATGTTTGGAGCATGTACTGGGATGAACATGAGATTGCTTTGTATGTGGATGATATACTGATGAATAAAGTGAAGCTGGATAAATTGACAAACCGTGATGGTACAGGATTTAATCCTTTTAAACAGCCACATTATATCTTACTTAATTTAGCTTTAGGCGGTATCAACGGAGGAGAAGTTGATGAAAATCTGTTGCCGGCCAAATATGAGATTGATTATGTCAGGGTATATCAAAAGAGTGATAAACAGCAAAAAAAAGTAAAATTTGTACCTGGCGAGCTTTGGCAGGATAATAAAGGCAATCACATAAATGCACATGGTGGTGGAATTGTTCATCATAGTGGCACTTATTATTGGTATGGTGAGAAAAGAGGGGGAACTGAATCACAGGGTGTCAATGTTTATTCTTCTAAGGATCTCTATAACTGGACTTTTGAGAAATTGGCCTTTTCTCCGTCAGATGATAAGGAGAGTGATATTGCTTGGGGTTGTATCATAGAGCGACCAAAGGTCATATACAATAAAAGGACTAAGAAATTTGTGATGTGGTTTCATCTCGAGTTGAAAGGTCAAGGTTATGCCGCGGCGCGGGCTGCGGTTGCAATTAGTGATTCTCCCACAGGTCCTTTTAAGCTGGTAGACAGCTTTAGACCTAATGGTCATATGTCGAGGGATATGGGACTTTTTGTGGATGATGATGATGTTGCATATCACATCTATTCTTCAGATGAGAATTACGAATTGAGATTATCAAAGTTGACTCTTGATTATTTGGCTCCTACAGCATCGGATAAATTATTGTTTAGAAATCATCGCGAAGCTCCTGCATTGTTTAAATACAATAAAAAATATTATTTGTTTACAAGCGGTTGTACAGGTTGGGCACCCAATAAGGCGGAATTGCATGTTGCAGATGATCTTTTTGGACCCTGGACTTCTTTAGGAGATCCGATGCGTGGCCCCGACGCGCAAATTACCTTTGACGCGCAATCTACTTTTGTTTTACCTGTTGCGGGAAAGAAGGACGCCTTTATTTTTATGGCGGACCGTTGGAAGCCTAAAAATTTGTTGGATAGTCGCTACATCTGGCTCCCGATTGACCTTAAGAATGGTACGGTAACCGTCTCATGGAAAGATCAATGGAAGCTTGATGTATTTAAATGAAATTTGGACATTCGTTAATCTCATTGCTTTAAGGTTTTTAACATTGGTATAAATCAATCTACCTTTAAGGTGCATCAAAAATCTGTTTTAAATGTGCTATAAACAATTTGAAACAGATTTTTCTACCTTAATGGGTACTGTAATTTAATCGTCTAATCGGGCATTCGATATCTGTTTTGAAATGCTTTTCGATATTTTTTTACATAATCTGAAGGATTTGATCCAAATAGCTTTTTGAACTGTTCACGAAAATATTTGATGTCGTAAAATCCAGCCATATCAGCAGCTTCATTAATTTTTGCGTCCGTATTGATTAATATTTCTGCAGCTTTTTTGAGCCTGACCGATCGGATAAATTCATTTATTGTTTGTCCGGATATGGCTTTTATCTTTTTATATAAATTGGAATGGCTCATACCAATTTTTGCAGATAGGGAGGTGACGTTCAAATCTTCTAATAAATTCTCCTCGATGATGCGAATACACTTTTCAATGAAATCTTTGTCTTTGTCGGTTATTTTTAATGTGTTGGACTGAAGGGTAATTGCATTGAAGAAAAACTCTTGTAGATGCTGACGATTTTTGACTAGCGTATTGACTCTGGCACGCAATACAGCCGCATCAAATGGTTTGCTCATATAATCATCTGCACCAAACCGGATCCCCTCTAGCTTAGTGCTTGAAGAAGCACTATTGGTGAGTAAGATAACTTGAATATGACTGGATAATGGATTGGATTTTATGGCTTGACAGAGCTCTATACCGTTCATACCATCCATCATTACATCGCTGATAACAACCTCGGGTTGCTTACTTTTAATGGTAGATAATGCATCGATGCCGTTTGCTTCATGATAGACCATATAATCATTTTCAAAAAGCTTAACCAAATAATCTCGTAGTTGATCATCATCATCAACGACTAATAAACCTACTTTTGGACTAACAGAATGAAGCTTATTAGACGAGTTTGTTGTTTCTGTTGGTGAAGAGATCCATGTTTCCATTAACGTTGAGGTATAATTACTATTTGGATTGGATGAATGGTCCCGTTGATAGTTTTCGTTTAGTAAGGGAAGCTTGAGCTCGAAAACAGTTCCTTGGTCCTGCGAGCTTTGATAGGAAATATGTCCTTTGTGCATCGCTATAAAAGTTCGGGTCAAATACATGCCAATTCCAAATCCGGTCTGTTTTTTTGTTCCATTGCGGTTGTCCGAATAAAATTTTTCAAAAATCTTATCGCCGATATGATCCGGAATTCCAATGCCGGAGTCTTTGATCAATATTTGTATATATTTTGGATGGCAGTTTATAGTAAAAGTAATTTGACCGTGTTCTGGAGTAAACTTAAAGGCATTGGAGATTAAATTACAAAGTACAATCTCTATTTTTTCTTTATCTGCTTGGATGATAATGTCATCACGATCTGCAGAAAATTGATAATCAATATGCTGTAATTTTGCTTGTGCAGAGAAATAGAAATAGATCTCTTCTGCAAAGTGGTGTAAGTTAAATTGGCTAATGTGAAGTTTCTCACCCTGTTCCTCCGCTTTTCTAAAAATCAATAATTGATCGACAAGACTTAAAAGGCGTTTGGCATTACGGTGTACCACTTGTAATGTGGTTGAATTCCGGTTATTTTCATCGCTTTGCAACAGGTCTGTTATAGGATTAATAATTAAAGTAAGTGGAGTCCTGAATTCATGTGATATGTTCGTGAAAAAGGCTTGCCTTTTTTCATAAATTTCACGTTCCTTGATGACATGCAATTGCGAAACTTCAACCTGGTATTGGAGTGCCGTTTGTTTGTTTCGATAGCGATTGTAGTAATAAAAGGCACATGCTATCCCTGATAAATAAATCAGGTAAGACCACCAGGTACGGTACCAGGGTGGTAATATACGGATCGTTAGCGGTACAATATTTTTTGTCCACTTGCCTTCAGTATCTGTTGAATTGATCAGTAATGTATACTTTCCTTCGTATAGATTATTATAATTAATGGAACGGGAGACTCCTGCATCATTCCAATTTTTATCCCAACCTTCGAGCATATACCTGTACTTGATCTTGTTGGGGGAGGCGAACTCTAGGGCAACATAGTCAATGGATATTGATGATCCATAGGGTAAGGTTATTTGGGAAATTTGATGTTTATCATTGAGTTGAACCTGATGAGTGGAGTCATTCAGTTTAATATTATTAATTTTGATGGTAGTCAATGCCAGTGATGGTATATGTTTTCTGGCTTGGATCTTGTCTGGATCGAATAAGTCAAATCCATTGATACCGCCAAAGATGAGTTGTCCGTCACTTAGTTTATGAGCGGCACTATACGAAAATTCATTATTCAGCAGACCATCTGTTTGATCGTAATTTGTGAATGATTTTGTAGTTGTATTAAATCTAGACAGACCATTAAAAGTACTCAACCATAAATTTCCTTTCCGATCTTCTAAGATATTTAAAACAGAATTGTTCGAGAGTCCATTGCTCTGGGAATAATTAACTTTTATTTTTTTGCTGTTTGGATCAAATTCAATTAGTCCACGACCCTCGGTTCCGATCCACATACGACCTTTGCTGTCGATATAGATTGAACGGACGGGTTTTCCAATGTGATAAGTTTCAAAAGCTTGCGATTGTTTATTAATCTTTATTAATGTGTTATAATTTCCAGCCCAAAGACTTCCTGATTTATCTTCGGTTAAGCAGTTCAGATCGATTAAGGAATCATTGAATTGCTCGAATCGATCTGTGATCGGGTTATATTTGTAGAGGTATCCATTTGAAAAAGTAGTTGCCCAAATATTTCCTGCAGCATCTTCTAATAGAATCTGTACGCTACTATTGATCAGTCCATTATCGGCAATACACGTGTAGGTTTTAGACTTACCATGTTGCTCATATAGGACAATCCCATTGTCGGTTGCAGACCAGATGTTACCGTTACGATCTGCTAAAATATTATTAATGACATTGTCCGTTAAGTTCTGATCCCCTTTTTTTATAGATCGAAATAGGTTTGTGGAACGGTTCCATATATACAATCCATTTCCTTCTGTGCCTATCCAAAGTGTGGATGGATCAACTTGAGCAAAGGAGCGTACAAATTTTGGATAGTTAGTATTGTTTTGTAATGATTTATCCTGCTGTGATTGGAAATTCAGTTGCTGATCATCAATCAAATGGATACCTCCCTTAGCAGTTCCAATCCATTTTTTGTTGTCTTTTCCTACATAGGTTGTATAGATCGCATTGCTCGTTAAAGCATTGGGAGCTAAGGAAGACTGATTCAGGTAGCGCACATTATCGTTTTTTAAATCGATGATGGATATGCCATTGTCTTGCGTAGAAACCCATAGCTGATCGTCATTGACTAGGGTTAGTTGATTGACCTGATCCGAACTTAAATTTTTTTGAAATACTTTTGATATTTTTCGAGATGCGTTATGAAAAATGTATACACCGTGATAGTTTGCAATAAAAATATCACCAGTTTGATTACTGGTCATACTTGTTGCTTCTAGAATATCATGATTGATAAGTTGTAATTCTTGATTTTGAATATCGAATCGATATAAACCTCTGTCACTAATAAATACCCAGATTTGATTTTTTTTATCAATATGAATAACAGGAACTGAGTAATCCACTACTGATCTTTCTTTGTCAAATTTTAATGGAATACGGATGGCATTATCCCGGTTATTTTCTTTGAGTAATAGTCCTAATCCGTTTGTCCCAATATAAACATTGTTTTTTTTGTCGACTTGAATCGTCTTTGTGTCGACATTCATGATATATTTTTTTTCAGGATTGTCAAAGTCTAAGAAAGACAGAAGGGAAAAGGTATCAAAATTTCGGTCATAAATAGCAACGCCTTGTCCTGTTCCGATCCATAATTTTTTTAATTGATCTTCTACAATGCAATAAATATAATTGTGGGGAAGACTATTGGTCTGATTCAGCTGATTGCGATATGCTTTGATTTCGTAACCATCGTAACGGTTTAATCCATCAAATGTGCCAAACCACATGTAGCCTTGGCTATCTTGAAAGATTGATTTAACCGAACTGTT
The DNA here is from genome assembly GCF_025961315.1 of Sphingobacterium kitahiroshimense. NCBI lineage: Bacteria > Pseudomonadati > Bacteroidota > Sphingobacteriia > Sphingobacteriales > Sphingobacteriaceae > Sphingobacterium > Sphingobacterium kitahiroshimense. Next base: position 4,015,961 of record NZ_JAOQNK010000001.1, read on the forward strand.
CGATATTTGTTGATTGATGTTCGAATTCGTAATTTGGCTTACTGCACTCCACGGTCGTGTATAATACAATAGAATCAGTATTGAAATTATTAGTTGATGAAATTTATGACTGTTCATTGTTGTGATTTTTCCATTCAACAGCATTTACCTTGTTTAAAAATGGCTTTTTATTTACCAAAAAAATGCTGCTATTTCCCTTGTTGTCAGATTTTTAAATATCAAATATTTTTAAATATCATAAATTTATAGATAGACATTATACGCTAAACGGTACCTCGTTTGGACACATATTTTATCTTTAAAACCGGTGATTTTTTAAAGATATAGAATGTTTAATAAATAATAACTGTTTGCTTTACATTTATCAAGCTAACAGATCATTTAAAATGAAGATACAGGTGGGTAGTTTTGATCGATAAAGCAATGATATTCGGACGGAAATAGGTAGGTTTTTGTGAAACTCTTCTTCATAGGGAGAATGCTTTATTCGATGTGAAAATAATAAAGATGAGTCTGTAGAAAGACTCAGGGAAAAATTTGAAACACTAAAAAGCCCTGTTTAATATTAAACAGGGCTTTTCTGCAAGAATATAAATGACCTGATGTTACTTTGTTTTCACAAGTTTCACGGTATTCGTATTTGCGGGTATTTCGTAACGGTTGTATTTATCCTTGTTAAACCCTTCAATTTCATAGCCACTTTCCGGATTGATATTAAGCAAAATATTTGGTACTATCGCGGATTGACTTGTATTAAAGTTTAACAATACAGTTTTATCTTTTTGATTGTAGGTGAAGGTTTCAATTTCTCCGGCATCGGATGTTAACCATAAATTTTCTTTGGCTAGAAAAACACGACCTTTGGAAGCTGTTTTTATTGCTACTTCGATGTTATTTTTATCGGCTTTCAGATTACCACTAAATGCCAGCCAACCAAATTCTGGATGTTCTATGATGTAGGTGCCTGAATTTACGGCATAGCCATAAAACCCAGTACCGTAATCGCCCGATATACCATCGTTAGCTAAGGTAGAGGGGTAAGAATGGAATGCTGCAGGACCAAAACCATCTGCAGTTACATTGGCTAATGCCCCCATCATACCTGCATGGCCTACACGAAGCAGGTAGAAATCATCAGGGTGATCTCGGTATTCTGTTAATACAGGGATAGCATTTAAAGCGGAACCATAATGATGAAGTTGACGCTCGATCCGGGATAGTTTTCCCCCATATACAAAATCCCAATAACGACGGGCACTACCATTGTATCCCCAATGTGGTACTGTAGGCATATACGCGAGAATGGCATTTAAGGTAACTTGAGTTTTATCGTCAAAACCAAAGTATCGAGACCATAAATATACTTCTTCTTGTCCTGTAGAGTCCCAAGGCATCTCACTTCCAAATGGATAATCAAGGGTTTTCCAATGTTCGGCTCTTTTACGCATCACAGCTTCCAATTTATTGGCCGCATCTGTTAATCCCTCGCGACGTAAATCATGGAGGATAAGTAGAAATATACTGCCTTCCATCTGGCCGAACTGCGCATAATAAGGTGCTTTTTCAATCATCGCCATGCTGGTTTGAAAAGCTCGATCTAGATAGATATCCCAGCTCTCTTCCTGTACGAGATTACGATAATCGCGGGCTAATCTGTACATGACCCAATGTGCAGCAGCAACATGGGGGTAATTGTAAGAACGCCCAATATTATCAGCTTCTTTTTTAGGCCATGCCGACCAAGTCTTCCAATTAATATCTGTTTGGTAAGTGCCTGCTGGCATTGAATCAGGTTCGTAATAAAATAAACTTTTGACGACACCATATTTTTGATCACCGTCCTTATGTTGGATTCGACCATACATGGTTTCATTGACAAAGCGTTTTAACTTTGCGATCTCTGTGGTATTAGGCTGTAAGACCTGTTTCATGATTGCGGCTAGCCAACTAGCTGCTCCGGCTTCATCACTTAAGCCGGCATACCAAGCGCGCTGTTCTTGGGTGACTAATTTCTTATCTTCATAATCGTAGCTGATAACAGATGGAGATCTTCCAAAAAGGTCTTTATCATTTTCATACCACTGTGTGGTCGTTAAGAAATTTCCAAGATCATTCACCACATCTTTTTCTGACTTAATCACTTTATATTGGATGGTTTGTTCGATACCATCCTGGTAGGTAATAGTCAATCGTGCACGACCCCATTGTTGACCTTTGACCTCATATTGATGCCATTTTTGTGGTGTATCTTTTTGCTTAATAATACTTAAAGAACCCTCTGGATAGACAGAAATGTTTTTAATGGCCTTGTTATGTTTGATAAACAACTTGACAGGATTATCTAATGGAACGACATATCCAGGAGCTCCAATTGCCACGGGTCTATTATTTTTTAGGAGCGTATTTTCAATTTCTTTAATACTTGGTGCCAGGACAAACTTGAGTGCAAATGTTTTAGACTCATTTGGTTTTAATAGGGTCGAAGTTGGTGTATTCCATTGTTCTACTCCTTTCCATTCTGTTTCAGCTAGTGCTTTGCTATGGATCATCCATTCATGGAAACCTTCGAAAGTAATACTTTTTGGTGTAGGATCAGTGTTTAAGGGGTTGTATGCCTCAAATCCTGCATTGGCATATGGTAGAACCAATAGGCTAGGGCCATTTCCATGTAAATGGTTCACTTGCATATAACCTGCATCTTTTCCAATGTAGGGGTCGAAAAACACATTTTGTGCATGCGCCTGATTCAGATTTTTCCAATCCATATTGTTATTGAAGGGTAGCGGTATGCCCAAAGCTCCGATTTCAATAGCTTGATCGGTAGGATTAGTGATTTGAAACTTTAAGATCAGATCGCCGTTTACATTTTCCCAGCTTCGCACAATTTTTAATGGAATGTCTCCTAATGTTGAGGTAATGTCAGCAGCAGCTAGAATTGTTTTTGAAGGCGTTATTTCGATTACTTTCTTGCGGTCTTTGGCCGAAGAATAACTTGACCACTGTGTCTCTCCTTGTCGTTTAAGACTGATGTTGATATCGCCGATATGGAAAAAGTTATTACGGTCACGTTTATGGAGCATTTCAATAGGCGTATAATCAAAAGCAAGATCGCCATTGGTCTGTTGAAAAGCCGATAAAGTTTGTGACGTATTAAGCACTTTAATTTTCAACTGATTTAGATTAAAACTTTTGGCTCCTTGGTCTATGCCTAAAGTAGCAGGTTGACTTTTTGTTGCCTTCCATACGGGATGTTCATCCTGTTGACTTAATGCTGGAAGGCTATATTGGATGTAAAATATTGTAAATAGGAGATAACAACTTTTCTTTAAATTCATTTTGCAAAGTTTAGAGATTAATTAATCTTTAATAGGATATAAGGTGAACTGTTACAAATTTGACTTATTAAGTTCTTTTTTTATTACCAGATTTTAACAATGTGTAACATGTTATTGATATAAAGCAACAAAATATTTGTTTTGTAAACAACTAAGTTATAAATTTAATGTATAAATGACATTTATTATAAACCAATCTATTTATGAAACCAATTCAATTTATGAAACCCGTTCAATATCGGGTTCCCGTTCCAAAAGATAGAACCGTTTTTATTCAAGAAGATTTTTTGGATAAGTTTTATCCTCATATGCATTGTCATGAGGAATATCAGTTAATCTGGATCAAAGAGGGAGCTGGACAATTATTAGTAGATGATAATGTACATTATTTTGAAAAGAATGATATTTTTCTTTTAGGATCTAACCAAGCTCATGTTTTTAAAAATGATTTAATGTACGGTTGTGTTCAGTCCATTTCTATTTTCTTTAGTTTAAAAGGTGCTTTGTCAAAGATTTTGAATGTTCCAGAATTAAGTATGCTACTTGATTTTATTGACAAAAACGGTCGTGGTTTTAAAGTTCCTGAATTATACTTACCACAAGTGAGCCGGAGAATAGAAGCACTTAAGAATTCGGATAGTTTGGGACAGCTTGTAAGTTTTTTTTATTTGTTGAAGTCTTTGAATAAACTGTCATTTAAGCTTAAACCCCTTTCTGGAATGATATCTCATGGCTTTGGGGAAGTTGGATCTTTTAGGATTACCACCTTATGTAATTTTCTTGAAAATAATTATAAGGAGAATATTGGTTTAAATGAGATGGCGGAAAAGGCTAATCTTACACCACAGGCCTTTTGTCGCTATTTTAAGAAAAGCACTGGTAAAACTTTTGTTTCGTATTTGAATGAATTACGAGTGAGAGAAGCTTGTCGGTTATTGGGAGGAAAGGACTATGACTGCATTTCGATTGTTGCTTATGATTCGGGATTTAATAGTATTACAAATTTTAATCGCGTTTTTAGAAGTATTCTAGGAATCTCACCCAAGATGTATGTTGCTAATTATAAAAATTTACTTTACGAATAGATTGTAAATGTCAATATCCAATAAGTAATTATTAAAAGGCGGTTAGTTTACTTCTATTATAGTTGGTTTCTTTGATAAAAGAAAATATTAAACTAATAAAGTAAAAACCAACTATGGCTGAATTAAATTGGAAGGGTGTATACCCAGCAGTATTGACCCCCTTTAAAGAGAATGGTGAAATTGACTTTGATATGTTTGCTAAGAATACCGAAGCACAGATTAAAGCAGGGGTGCATGGTATTATCATTGCAGGATCATTGGGTGATGCAGCAGTTCTGGATACGGATGAAAAATTTGAATTATTGACTTACGCAATTCAGGTTATCGCCGGCCGGGTACCGATTATATTAAACATTGCAGAAAATACAACTAAACATGCTGTTAATTTTGCTGTTAAAGCAAAAGAATTAGGCGCAGACGGTTTAATGTTATTGCCTCCGATGCGCTATAGGGCTGATGACCGTGAAGTGGTCGCATATTTTAAAGCAGTAGCGAATGCAACAGATTTGCCAATATTAATTTATAATAACCCGGTTGATTATTCGGTGTTTGTATCAACTGCTATGTTTGATGAATTGAAAGATTGTCCAACGATCGTTGCGGTAAAAGAATCCACCCGAGATTTGACAAATATAACCCGGATGAAAAATAAATTTGGTGAACGCTTTAAGGTATTAGGTGGTGTAGATACAATCTCTTTGGAATCAATAGTAGTGGGTGCTGATGGATGGGTTTTTGGTTTAGTTGATGCTTTTCCGAATGAAACTGTTGCGATGTATAATTATGCTTTAAATGGTGAATACGATAAGGCATTAGAAATCTATCGTTGGTTTATGCCTCTATTGGAGCTGGATATCCACCCTAAGCTTATTCAATATATTAAGCTTGCCGCAACAGCCGAAGGAATAAGTACGCCACATCTTCGTGCACCTAGACTTCCGTTGGTGGGTGAAGAAGCGGAAAGAATTAATAAAGTTATTGCTGATGGTATTGCTAATCGCCCTCAGTTAAATTAGGATCTGCAGGTTAAATAGCATTAAGGTACTGTGGGCGATTGGTGAATACTATTCGCCTACGGTGCGTTTTTTATATATAAAAATTGAAATAAATAATGAATCAATCACAAGTTTATTTGGATGAGCGTATTCGCATAGCGGCAGAAGCATTTCAATTTTTGAAATCTACGACGATTGCGCAGCGTGCCGCATTTATGCATGCTGTTGCAACTGAAATTGAAGGGTTAGGCCCGGAACTTTTGGAGACTGCTCATGCAGAAACAGCATTGCCTTTGCCTCGTCTTACAGGCGAAAAGGCACGAACAGTAGGGCAATGGCGCAGTTATGCCAATGCGGTGGCAATGGGTATTTATACAGAAGCCCGCATCGATTTAGCAAATACTGAAACAGGTAAAAGTGATATCCGGAAATTCAATTTGGGCATAGGACCAGTTGTTGTATTCGGGGCCAGTAATTTTCCATTTGCTTTTTCTACGGCAGGAGGTGATACGGCGAGTGCTATTGGCGCAGGCTGTCCAGTGATTGTGAAAGGCCATTCGGGACATTCTCAAACATCGACCATTATGGCCGATGCGATAGCGACTGTTATTAAAGAATTTGGGTGGCCGGAAGGAGTGTTTAGCCATATTCTTGGTGCCCATATTGAAGGTACAGATACCAAGATAGGTGCCTATCTGACGGCTCATCCTCTTGTGAAAGCGGTTGGCTTTACGGGGTCGTATTGGGGTGGGAAAGCCCTATTTGATATCGCTAACCAAAGGGAAGAACCGATACCGGTATTTGCCGAGATGGGAAGTATCAATCCGGTATTTGCCTTTACCCATCTCCTAACGGATAGAGCGGAAGATCTCGCGAAAGAATATGCCGCTTCGCTGACTTTGGGTGTGGGCCAGTTCTGTACCAATCCTGGGGTATTTATAGCTGTAAAAGGTGATGCTCTAGAACGGTTTAAAAAAGCGTTGGCATCGGCAATAGCTACTATTGCTCCGGGCACAATGCTCAATGCGGGTATTTATGAACATTTTGAAAAAAATAAAATAACATTAAGCAGCCAACATGCGGTAGCTGTAATCGCCGAATCGAGTGTTGAATCCACTCGAGGTCAAGGTCGTCCCAGGATCATTAGAACTTCAGCAAGCAATTTCTTAAAAAATCAGGTATTAAGTGAAGAAGTATTTGGTCCTTTTGCTGTATTGGTAGAAGCCGAAAATGATGATGAAGTACTGGCTATAGCGCAGCAGCTCAAGGGACAATTGACGATTACAATTGCAGGGACTAAGGAGGATGTGCAAGAACATCTAGATGTTTTTAATGTGGTGAAAGATAAAGCAGGGCGTATCTTATTTAACGGAATGCCAACTGGAGTAGAAGTGGTCTATGCGATGCAGCATGGAGGTCCTTTTCCTTCCTGTACCGACCCAAGATTTACCTCTGTAGGACCGGATGCGGTGAAGCGTTTTGTACGCCCTTTATCTTTTCAGAACTGGCCAGATGAATTCTTGCCAGAAGAGTTGAAAAATGAAAATCCATTAGGTATTGCGCGGATCGTAGATGGTGCTGTGGTTACAACAACAAGTATTTAGGACATTTTTGTATAGCAATTGATGAAGAAAACGTTTTTTTGTATTGACTCCCACACCTGTGGTTGTCCAGTTAGGTTGGTAGCAGGAGGAGGGCCGGTGTTGCATGGAAATTCGATGATGGAACGTCGGCTACATTTTATGGAAGAATATGACTGGATTCGTAAAGGATTGATGTTTGAACCCCGTGGTCATGATATGATGAGCGGAAGTATTCTGTATCCGCCAACAGATCCAAATAATGATACCGGTGTACTTTATATTGAAACAAGCGGCTGTCTTCCGATGTGTGGACATGGTACTATTGGTACTGTGACTATTGCGATTGAAGAGGGATTGGTCATCCCTAAAGTACCGGGTAAGCTGCGTCTAGAGACACCAGCAGGTTTAATCCTGATCGATTATGTACAAGAAGGACCAAAGGTAAAAACGGTTAAGCTGACCAATGTTAAGTCTTTTCTCTATAAAGAAGGACTTAACGTGATATGCCCAGATTTGGGTGAAATTATTGTTGATGTAGCCTATGGTGGGAATTTTTACGCCATTGTTGATCCGCAGAAAAATTTTAGAGATATAAGCGATTTTTCAGCGAGTCAGCTCATTCATTATGGGAAAATTATTCGCCATTTACTTAATGAGCAGACAGATTTTGTTCATCCTGAAAATGAAAATATTTATGGTCTGAGCCATATCCAATGGACTGGGAAACCAACCAAAGAAAATTCTACAGGAAGAAATGCTGTGTTGGTAGGTGAGAATGCATTGGATAGATCTCCCTGTGGTACGGGAACTTCTGCTCGCATGGCACAATGGTATGCTAAAGGGAAGTTGAAAAAAGGAGAAGAGTTTGTTCATGAGAGTTATATCGGTTCGCAATTTGTCGGTCGTATCGAAGAAGAAACAACTATATCGGGGCAGACTGCCATCATTCCCTCTGTAGAAGGCTGGGCAAGAATTACGGGGTATAGTCAAATCATTATTGATGATGAAGACCCCTATAAAGAAGGATTTCAGGTTATGTAATTACTATTAAAATATCAAAAAAAGTGTCAACACATAATAAAGGAAAAGTTGCTATCATAGGGGCGGGTATAGCAGGATTGTCTACTGCCTATTACCTCTTACAGGATGGTTGGGAAGTTCAAATTTTAGAGAAAGGGAATGGGCAAGACAATTGTTCCTATGGCAATGCAGGAATGATCGTGCCTAGTCATTTTACACCATTGGCAGCACCAGGCATCGTGGCACAAGGTGTAAAATGGATGCTGAATAGTAAAAGTCCATTTTACGTCAGACCTTCATTGAATTTTTCATTGATCGATTGGGGTTTGAAATTTTTGAAGCATGCCAATGAAAAACATGTAAACCGAAATGCAGCAGCTATACGTGATTTGAACCTTGCGAGTAGCCGATCATATGATGAATTGGCTCAACAGGAGGGTTTTGATTTTGAGCTAAGACAGAACGGTATTATGATGCTCTACAAATCTAGCCATGTTGCGCATGAAGAAATTGAATTGGCAGAAAAAGCCCAAAACTTGGGATTGGATGTGGAAGTTTTTGATCAAGCGGGTATACAGGCTTTAGAGCCTAATCTCCGAATGGATACGATCGGAGGTATTTTATACAAATGTGATGGTATCTTGTATCCTCCCAAATTGATGAAAACATTGACAGATTACTTGTTCGCTCATGGTGTCCAGGTTCACTATCAAACAGATGTAACAGGATTCAAGTTTTCAGGTAAAAAGGTGTCTGAAATCCTTACTTCAAAAGGAGCATTTCATGCCGATGAAATTGTCGTGACTGGGGGAGCGTCGCTACCTGCATTAGCTTCGAAGTTACATTTGAAGTTACCTTTAATGCCTGGAAAGGGGTATTCTTTTATGCATAATACAACCGACAATAACCAGATGGTACATGCGGCTTTGCTGTTAGAAGCTCGTGTAGCGGTGACGCCTATGAATAATCAGATTCGTTTTAGTGGAACCATGGAATTAGGTCCGGCAAATGATAAGATATACAGTAATCGCGTAAAAGGTATCGTCGAATCTATCCCTAAATATTTCCCTGATCTAAAGGTCGATTATCCGCAGGATATCTGGTTTGGCTACAGACCATGTTCGCCAGATGGGCTTCCATATTTGGGCAGGACTTCTAAATACAGCAATGTCAGCATTGCGGGTGCGGGTGGTATGATGGGTTTGAGTTTGGGACCTGCTTACGGAAAAGCGATCACAGCGCTACTATCCGATAAACCTACAGAAACGGATATCAAGGGCTTTAGTCCAGATCGGTTTCAATAGACAAAAATAAACCTAAATGATGAAGAAAAACAACAATAACCCTAACGTAAAGAAATTTATAGTCATTGGAGTGCTTTGTATGGCTTCTTCGCTAACAGATGCCCAAGATATGGATTTGTATCAACACACAACACCTATTGAGCCTTATATCATACAATACCGCCATGATCTGCAGGCTGTCAATTATTTTTATGGCCCAATGCCTAAAAATTGGGGATTTCAGCAGTCGGCAGCCTCACCCGAGCAGATCAATAGACTGGTCAAGATCGATGATGACTATTTAGCTAAATTAAAAGGATTTGATTATAAGAAATTGAATACAAATGGTCAAGTCGATTATATTTTGCTGAACCAAAAAGTGCAACGACAAAAGGAAGAACTCAAAGAAACATTAGCTTCTTACAATCGACTGAAGGCCTACTTACCCTTTGCCGAAAATATTCTTCAGTTTGAACAGAAACGTCGTCGCGGTGCCGCTGTGGTCGGCAAGGATGTTGCCATAGTGTTAGAAAAAACGACTGATCAGGTTTCTGAATCGATTCAAAAGCTAGAAAATGCGGCCGCGATTGAATCTGCTGATGTCAATTTTTTGGTCAATATGGTGGAGTCATTGCGAGTCCGTTTGGAGAGTGCGTTCGATTTCTATAATGGATATGACCCGATGTTTACTTGGTGGGTCCCTAAATCTTATGAAAGTTTAAATGAAAAACTGATTCAATATAAAACAGCTTTGCAGGGAAAGAGCAATTGGAAAGTCTTTAATGATGGCAGTAATATTGGTGGGCAACCGATCGGAAAATCTGCACTCAACAAAAAGTTACGTGAAGAAATGATTGCATATAATGCGGATGAGTTGTTGCGTATCGCTGATCAGGAATGGGAATGGTGCGTGGCAGAGTTATTAAAAGCTTCTCGTGAGATGGGATTTGGAGACGACTGGAAGGCCGCGCAGGAAAAGGTTAAAAACACCTATGTGCCAGAAGGGCAACAACCTGGTCTGATCAATGAATTGTATGATCGGGCCCAAGCATTTATCAAGGAGCACGAGCTAATTGCAATTCCTGAATTGGCGGATGAGACCTGGGGAATGATTATGATGACTCCTGAACGGCAGTTGGTGAATCCTTTTTTTACGGGAGGGCGTGAGATCAGTATTTCCTATCCGACCAATACCATGACTTATGATCAGAAAATGATGAGCATGCGTGGTAACAATCCACATTTTTCTTTGGGTACGGTGCAGCACGAACTCAATCCGGGGCATCATCTACAGTATTTTATGAATAAAAGGTATAAACCGTATCGTGAGCAGAATTTCAATACACCATTCTGGACAGAAGGCTGGACGTTATATTGGGAATTACTGCTCTATAGAATGGGTTTTGCAAAAACACCGGAAGAACGTATCGGGATGTTATTTTGGCGGATGCACCGTTGCGCACGGATTACCTTCAGTATTAAATTTCACTTAGGTGAGTGGACGCCACAGCAATGTGTTGATTATTTAGTTAATCAGGTCGGTCATGAACCTGCAAATGCGCATGGTGAAGTGAAGCGATCATTTGAAGGTTCCTACGATCCTTTATATCAATTGGCTTATTTGATCGGTGGTTTGCAGTTACTGAGTATCAGTGATGAATTGGTCGGATCGGGGAAAATGTCCTATACCGAATTTCATGACCGGGTCATTAAGGAGAATTACTTACCTATGGAGATGGTCAGGGCGATATTGACAAATCAAAAGCTTGAACCTAACCATCAAGCAAAATGGAAATTTTATAATTTTAAATAAGCGCAATTCAATCCTCAATCTATGAGCAGTCAAGAAAATAGTCAAGATTTCAAAAAGTCCTTAGGTTTATTGGATGCAACGATGCTCGTTGCCGGAAGTATGATTGGTTCGGGTATCTTTATTGTATCGTCAGATATCGCCCGAAATACGGGGTCTGCTGGCTGGCTGATGGTGGTGTGGCTGATCTGCGGATTTATGACTTTAGCCGCAGCTTTGAGTTATGGCGAGCTCAGTGCCATGTTTCCGAAAGCTGGTGGTCAGTATGTTTATCTCAAAGAAGCTTATGGGCCGGTGGTTAGTTTTACGTTCGGTTGGACTTTTTTTGCCGTTATTCAGACGGCTACGATTGCAGCTGTGGGGGTTGCTTTCTCCAAGTTTACAGCTTATTTGTTTCCGGTACTAGATGAAGATGTTTATTTGCTGGTGATGGGGAACTATCATATTTCATCTGCTCAAGTGCTGGCTATCGCTGTTATTTTGCTGCTGACCTTTATTAATACAGGGGGTGTAAAGAATGGCAAAATGGTACAGACCATACTTACCTTGATCAAAATATTAAGCTTGGTTTTATTGGTTATTTTTGGTTTTGCGGCTTTCGATCTGGAGGTGTGGAATCAAAACTGGTCTTCGGAGAATATGTGGAATCTACAGCGATTAAATGTGGATGGATCGACGGCAGATTATGCCACTTTTGGTGCATTTGGTGCCATATCTGCTGCTTTGGTAGGGGCGTTGTTCAGCAGCGATTCCTGGCATTCATCTTCTGCTGTAGCAGGCGAGATCAAGAATCCGCAACGCAACATTGGGCTGAGTTTAGCACTGGGGACTCTCATTGTGACCGTGATCTATATTTTGACAAATTTGATGTATACGGGTGTATTGACGATCGAGGAGATGGCCAGTGCGCCTAAAGATCGTGTGGCCATGCTTGTGGCGCAAGAAATTTTTGGTCCTGTTGGTATAGCCATCTTGGCGATTATGATTATGGTCAGCACTTTTGGATGTAACAATGGACTGATCTTGGCTGGTGCAAGGATCTATTATTCCATGGCTAAGGATGGTTTGTTTTTTAAGAAAACAGGAACCCTAAATAAGAATGCAGTACCGGCTTACGCTTTGTGGTTGCAGGCGGTGATTGCTTCTATATGGTGTTTAACAGGTAAGTATGGCGATTTGTTGGATATGATTACCTGTGTGGTTGTTATGTTTTATGTTTTGTGCATCATCGGCATCTTTTGGCTAAGATATAAGCGCCCCGATGTACCGAGACCTTATAAAGCCTTTGGATATCCTTTTATACCGGCCATCTATATTTTGATGGGGATCTCGTTTATTATTTTGTTGGTGATCTATAAACCGCAATTTACTTGGCCAGGTATTATCATCACGCTTTTGGGTATCCCATTATACTATGTTGTGAAACAAAAGGAAGCGAAGACGTAATCTATTTATTTCATCATGCCTGTTTATGGATAAAGGCATCATCTATAAGATATAAAAAAATAACACATATGAAGTTAACATTAACCGCTGTTTTAGTGGTGCTATTGCAACTTACGACAATGGCACAGGGCACATTGGACGATTATAAACGTGCCAAAGAGATCAGGAGTTCATTTGGCAAGGTGTATCAGGTTCCACAGCAGATTATTTGGTCTGAAAAAGGAGATAGTTTTTCTTATCGGGTGACCCAGAAAGACGGAAAGAGGAGCTTATATCTGGTCGATGCGCTGAACAAGAAAAAAATAGATACCGATGTTGCTGCGATTGAAAAGCAGCTATCCGATCAGTTGGATAAAGAAGTGAAATTAGGTGTATTGTGGGGACGAGATCTGAAAGTGCTGACGGCCAACGAAGTGGAGTTTACAGAAGAAAAAGTGGTCTGGAAGTGGAATGCCCAGGAAAATAAACTGAGCAAGTTGCGAGATGTCCCTGCAACAGGTGCTGACCGTAGATCGGACGGATATTGGGGAGCACGATGGGATGATAGTAAGGGGGAATCTGTAGACTCACCCGATAAGGCCTATACTGCTTATATTAAAAATAGTAATGTATACATCAGCAAAAAAGGGGATTCAAAAAGTGAGCGACAGTTGACCTTTGATGGAAGCCCCGGTGAGTATTATAGTGCCCGTATCCAATGGTCCAATGATTCAAAGAAATTGGCTGCTTCAAAAGTACGAAAGGCTGAAATTAGACAGTTGACTTTATTGGAGTCTTCTCCAGTGGATCAATTACAACCTAAATTACAAACCAGAGATTATAATAAACCTGGAGATGCTTTGTCACAATATTATCCAACTATTATTGATGTGATGGATGGTCGGGTGATAACTGTAGATCCTGCCCAGGTCGCCAATCAATTTTCATTGTCTGCACTGGTATGGAAGGCGGATAATACTGGAATCACATTTGAATATAACCAACGTGGTCATCAACGGTATGACGTGCTGGAATTGAATGCTGTGGACGGAAAAACAAAAGTCATTATTTCGGAGCGCAGCGCAACATTTATTGATTATAGTGGAAAGAAATATCGGAATGATCTTAAAAAAACAGATGACATCATTTGGGCTTCTGAACGCGATGGGTGGAATCATCTGTATCTGTTCGATGCTAAAACGGGCGCATTGAAACATCAGATTACAAAAGGAAATTGGGTCGTGCGTAAAGTTGTTAATGTCGATGAGGATAACAAAAAAATTATTTTTGAGGCGAGTGGCATGAATAAAGATTTGGATCCTTACTTAATCCGTTATTACGCAATTGGTTTTGATGGTAAGGGTTTGAAGGAACTTACTCCTGAAGCAGCCAATCATCAGGCAACCTTCAATACTGATCATTCTTTATTTGTAGATCTCTACTCTCGGGTTGACCAAGCTCCGCAGGCCGTACTAAGACGTGTGGCAGATGGACAGACTGTGATGGATTTGGAACATGCAGATATTTCGGATCTGGAGGCTATGGGATGGCGCAAACCTGAAGTGTTTAAGTCTCTGGCTAGAGATGGTAAAACAGAGATCTGGGGGATTATAGTCCGTCCACGAAATTTTGATCCGAACAAAAAATATCCTGTCATCGAGTATATCTACGCTGGTCCACATAGCGCTTTTGTCCCTAAATCATTTTCTGCTAATCCGGCAGGACTAGCTGAGCTTGCTGAACTGGGCTTTATAGTCGTGCAGATTGACGGAATGGGAACATCCAATCGTTCGAAGGCATTTCAAGATGTGGCATGGAAAAATTTAAAAGATGCTGGTTTTCCTGATCGTATTGCCTGGATGAAGGCTGCCGCGCTTAAATATCCCTATATGAATATTGAAAAAGTCGGTATTTATGGTACTTCTGCTGGAGGTCAGTCTTCTGCTGGAGCACTCTTGTTTCATCCTGAATTTTATAAGGTAGGGGTTTCATCTTGTGGATGCCATGATAATCGTATGGATAAAATATGGTGGAATGAACAATGGATGGGCTGGCCGATCGGACCTGAATATGCAGCTTGCTCTAATATCGAAAATGCATATAAATTAGAAGGAAAGTTGCTATTGATCGTGGGTGAGTTAGACGATAATGTGGATCCTGCATCGACTTATCAGTTCGTTAATCAGTTGATTAAACATGGTAAAGACCACGACTTCATTATGGTTCCGGGAATGGGGCATGCTTCTGGTGGTGATTTTGGAGAAAAGAAACGTCGCGATTATTTCGTGAAACACTTGCTTGGAGTAGAACCTCCAGCATGGACGGCTTATTAGCGAAAGTGCGCTGACTGATAATTGTTTTAAACCAAAACAGGAGTATCTTATCATTATGCCGATCGTAAAACGATTGGCATAGACAGGCATGCACATAGATAAGATCGAAAAATTAATTTTTGTGATTATAGATAGATTTAACGGTTGCTTGCATGTTGTTGAACATAGACAGAATGAAAATTGAGCTTGTGAGCTCAGGAAATAATTTGAAGGCTTCATCGCCTTTATAACTTTAAACCGAGCTTGCGAGCTCATAAAGGAATGATTTAGACATGAAAAGTTACACTTTTTTTTTACGTGTTATCCTCGTTGCTACGATCCTAACGAAAGGGTTCAGCCCAGTGCAGGCTCAAAATGGGGATCAGATATTGGATGGAATCGGCGAAACTGGAATGATCGCACGATATGTATTTAATGGAGATTTGAAAGATTGGTCTCGAAATAATCTGCATGCCACAGCTGGACGGAATGCTGCATTTATCAACGATAAGCGGTTTGGAAAAGTATTGTCGTTGACGGGAGAAAGTAATGATTTTATACAGATCCCTGCTGATGCATTGACCGATATGGAGTCGTTAAGTATCTCAGGTTGGGTTTATTTGCGTTCGGATAAAAAAAATCAAGTCTTTTTTGACTTTGGAAAGGATGTGCATAAACATTTCTTTGCAGCTCCTTTTGGCACGACCATTCAAGATGGTTTCCAAAGTTTAATAACAGCAGGGAAAAATAATCAAAAAGGAGCGGTTTCTCCAGCATTAGTATTGAACAAGTGGGTTTACCTGACGATCGTGGTGGATATTCCGGCTAAAACGATGAAGACTTATGTGGATGCTGTGCTTGTTGGGGAATCTAAGCAGATACCGCGTGAGTTGACCGAAGTTTTTGGATCTTCTGGAGATAAGAACAAATTGTATATCGGAAAATCATTTTTGACAGGATCTCCGTCATTGGATGGCATGTTGCATGATTTTCGGATCTATCGTGTTCCGCTGAGTAAAAATCAGCTTACTGGAATTTATACCAATTCACAACGTGGAGTAAGTAATCGCGACGTAAATGTGACGAAAGTGGAGGATAACCTACCGGAGTTTCCATTGACCCAAGCACAACTCTATAATGCTTACTTAGTTGCTGTGCCAGATATACAGGTGGAAACCGCATTAGGAGATTTACCACGTTTACCAAGTTATATACAGGGAACATATAAAGAGGAGATGGTTGGTCCTAAAGTACGGGTATTGTGGCCTTCGCCAAATGATAACAGTACCGTCTTGGAAGCTGGACGTTATACCATTACAGGACGAGTTCCGGGAACAGATTTACAACCTAAAGCAATCGTGACTGTAAAGTCAAGCAAGACCAATGCTGCACCAAGCTTAAAGCTGGAAGTTTTTGATCTTAATCAGGTTTCCTTGCAAGCTGATGCGCAAAATCAAGAAACGAAATTCATTGAAAATCGGGATAAATTTATCAACACATTAGCGACGACTGATCCCAACTCTTTTCTCTATATGTTTCGTGATGCATTTGGGAAACGACAGCCTGAAGGTGCTAAACCTTTAGGGGTCTGGGATAGTCAGGATACCAAACTCAGAGGCCATGCTACGGGTCATTATTTGACTGCGATTGCACAGGCCTATGCGAGTACTGGATATGATAAAACTTTGCACGCTAACTTTGCAGAGAAAATGACGTATATGGTCAATAACCTATACGAACTGGCACAATTGTCGGGCAAACCACAACAAGCAGATGCCGTGGCTATAGCTGATCCGACTGCTGTACCTTACGGTCCAGGCAAATCAACCTATGACTCTGATCTGAGTCAAGAAGGTATCCGTACGGATTATTGGAATTGGGGTGTAGGTTATATTAGCGCCTATCCACCCGATCAATTTATTATGTTGGAAAAGGGTGCGAAATATGGGGGACAGAAAACGCAAGTTTGGGCTCCCTATTATACCTTACATAAAATTTTGGCCGGCTTAATTGATATTTATGAGGTAAGCGGCAATGAAAAGGCGCTTCAAGTGGCAACAGGAATGGCAGACTGGGTGCATGCGCGTCTTAGTCAATTGCCTAAGGAGACCCTGATAAAGGTATGGAATACTTACATTGCAGGTGAATTTGGAGGAATGAATGAGACAATGGCGCATCTCTACCGCATCACCAATAAGGAACACTATTTGAAAACTGCTCAATTGTTTGACAATATCGATATGTTCTTTGGCAATGCGCAGCATGCACATGGATTGGCGAAGAATGTCGATACTTTTCGGGGGTTGCATGCCAATCAACATATTCCACAAATTGTGGGGAGTATCGAGCTATACCAAGTTTCAAACCTACCTGAATACTACCGCGTAGCAGACAATTTCTGGTATAAAGCTGTCAATGACTACATGTACAGCATAGGTGGGGTTGCGGGTGCACGCAATCCGGCTAATGCTGAAGTTTTTACAGCAGAACCGGCGACGTTATATGAAAATGGTTTTTCTGAAGGTGGACAGAATGAAACTTGTGCGACTTATAATATGCTTAAATTAACGAGCAACCTGTTTCTTTTTGATCAACGTGCTGAATATATGGATTACTATGAACGTGGATTGTATAACCATATTTTAGCTTCTGTTGCTGAAAATACTCCAGCGAATACGTACCATGTGCCACTGAGACCAGGAGCAATAAAGCAATTTGGAAACCCCAATATGACAGGCTTTACGTGTTGTAATGGTACCGCAATAGAAAGTAGTACCAAATTGCAGAATAGTATTTATTTTAAAAGCAAGGATGATCAAGCTTTATATGTCAATCTATTTATTCCTTCTACTTTGGACTGGACTGAACGTAAGGTGACTGTGGAACAGAAGACCAGCTTTCCAAAACAAGACGAGACCGAGCTGACCATAAATGGAAATGGTAAATTTGATCTTCATATCCGTGTGCCGAGCTGGGCAACCAAAGGATTTTATGTGACTATTAACGGTAAAGATCAAAAAGTACAGGCAAAGCCAGGTTCTTACTTGAAATTGAGTCGCCATTGGAAGAATGGTGATCGCATTACGCTGAAAATGCCTTTCCAATTTTATTTAGATCCGGTCATGGATCAACAGAATATTGCCAGTTTATTTTATGGACCTATTTTGTTGGCGGCTCAAGAACCGGAAGCGAGAAAAGATTGGCGTAAAGTGTCTTTGGATGCAAAGGATATCAGCAAATCAATAACGGGAGATCCGCAGCGTTTAGCGTTCAAGATTGATGGAGTTGATTTTAAACCATTCTATGATACCTACGGACGACACTCTGTTTATTTGGATGTTACGTTGAAATAAGTGCAAATTATGCTAAAAAATCTGAGGGGTACTTTGCTTGACGATGTACCCCTTTATTATACATACAGACTATGAAAAAAATTTTGTTTTCAGCTTTTTTCTCCCTTATCATGGGAGCTGGATCTGCTCAGTCATTAAAAAAGTATGAAGCACCTCATGCTATGAACCCATTATTGCCAGGGTATTTTGCTGATCCTACAATCAAAAAAATAGGCGACACCTACTATATTTACGCTACAACTGATGGGAATGGGTGGGGGGCTGGTCCATCGCAGGCATGGACCTCCACAGATTTTAAGAATTGGACTATACAACCCATGAACTGGCCTAATACGCATTGGTATTGGGCTCCCGATATGACAAAAGGATATGACGGAAGGTATTATCTGTATTATAGTCAGCCTGTTGAGATATTCGGTGCGGTATCAGATACACCTGTTGGGCCTTGGACATCTTTGGTTGATAACGGTAAATCTATTATACCCAATTATATGATTCCTGGAGTGATTACCTTGGATGGTCAAACATTTACGGATCGGGACGGAAAAATTTATATGTATTGGGGTACTTGGGGTATTTATCCAGACCATGGCTGCGCTGTAGGATTAATGGGGCAAGACATGAAGAGCTTTGAAAAAATTGAGTTGATCCCCAACACAGTGGCAAAAGATTTTTTTGAAGCTCCATTTATGTTTGAACGCAATGGTATATATTATATGATGTATTCATCTGGTCATTGCGAAGATCATACTTACCGCGTCCAATATGTAAAAAGTACGGTAGGACCGATGGGACCATTTGAATATCCGGCCGATAATCCCATATTGGTAACAAATGATGATGGTACAATACATGGTCCTGGGCACCATAGTGTGCTGGAAGAAGGAGGTCGATATTACATCGTGTATCACAGGCATAACAATCCGCATTCAGGTGGTGGTTTTCATAGGCAAATTGCAGTAGATGAGCTTTTTTTTACACCTGAGGGGGATATACAAAAAGTCGTTCCTACGCATGAAGGAATTGCTGATCTCATCAAACAAAAATCTTATCCGGAGGATCGAGCGTTTGGAAAGCCTGTGGTGGTCTCTTCTTTTTATAATGAAGATTTTAGGGCGTCCTTTTTGGTTGATGACAATAACGGAACTTTATGGAGAGCAAAAGACAATCATCAACCCGCCTGGCTCATGATCGACCTGGAAAAAATAACAGATGTACAGACTGTTGCCATTCAATTTGAATATCCTACTTATGCTTACCAATACCGGATAGAAACTTCAACAGATGCTAAAAATTGGACACCGTATGATGATCAGTCTAACAATAACCGTTGGGCAAGTCCAGTATTGTCGCATGGAAATGTAGCGGCACGATATGTCCGTCTCCATATATTGAATACACAATTAGCGGGTTTGCCTCGTGGAGTATGGAATATTAAAGTTTATGATAAGCCTCTCATGGAAGAAACGGTATGGTCAGCCCCGCAAAATATGGCTCCTAATGAGAAGACTTTTGGTTCTTTAATCCATTTAGATGCGTTGGATTATCGTGAAGGTGAGCGCATCACAACGATCCAAAACAAGGGCTTGTTAAAAGGAAGTTTAGATAGTGAAAAACCCGTTTATGTCAAGAATTACCAAGGGAAGAAAGCCTTTTTCTTAAATGGTTCAGCTTCACTTCGTTCGACATTTACAGTTCCTCAATCGCTAGCCGGTAATAGTCCTTACACCGTATCTATGTGGATAAACAATCCTAACATAGATCGATTTGAAAACGTCGTAGCGTGGTCTAAAGGCAATCAAGATATTAGCAAAGCAATATTCGGTTATGGAACAGATGCGCAGCGCGGAGCTGTTATCCATGGTGCCTGGCCTGATATGGGTTTTAAGACGCTACCGCTAGCAGATCATTGGCACCATATCATAATTTCATTTGATGGTTATATGGAACGTATTTATGTGGACGGACAGTTGCAACGAGAAGAAAACAGAATGTTATTTGTTAATCCTGCAGATTATTTTGTGGTAGGCGCATCGGATCTTTTGGATCAGCATTTTTCAGGTTATCTGGCAGATTTTAAGGTAGCTAATGTGGATCTCTCTGCTACATTAATAAAGGAAAAGGAGACTTTTTATCATGCTGAAAATATGTTTTTCGCAATACAGACAGATGATCTTGCTATCGGTAAAATCAACAAAGTAAGAAATCAGGGATCCAGTCAACATCATGACATTGTAGTTTATGGAGAAGTGCTCTTACAAGGCAATCGTACTGCCCTTAAAATGGGTGAATTGAAAGATTCTGCATTGTCTAGTATTATTGTTCAACCATCCTATACCTTAGCTTTTGACTGGTTTGATGGTCAAGCTTGGAATCACGGTTTGGCAATATGCGATCAGGGAAAAACGTTATTTTATAAAAATGGAAAACAAGATCAGGTGAAACAGATGAATAGACTGTTGCGCATAAAAAATGATCAATTTGAATTGAAACATGCTGTTCATTTTTTCAATGCTTATCCTGAAAAATTTTCGTTAGATCAGATGCACGAAAACTATCAGACATGGAAAGCTAAAAGTGCCGCTGATCTGAATAATTATGTACCGGTTACTGCGGTTAATCCGTATTGGATCAATGATAACAATATATTTGTACAGATCCATGGAGATCGGTCTGACTTGTTGTATCTATTTTCTACAGGTCAATACGATACGGGTTGGATTCAAGAACCTTATCATTTATTCGATCGCGCACATGTGGGCAAGACTATTTCAATTTTTGCAAAAGATGAGTTCGGAAATGTGAGTAAAGCATTAGTGGTTGATATCCCGAAGTCCAAACCGCTGTTGATTGCTCCATCTGTTACCCAAACATTTGATTTGGGACAAAAAGAAATTCCCTATTGGGATGGTTGTCAAGTCGGTACTTATCCAGATAGTACACAAGTTCGCATCAGTGGAGTTGACGGACAATGGACGTTAGGCTCTAAGCATACTAAATGGGGCGATGCAAAACTATTACCTCCATTTGTATATAGAGAATTGGAAGGAGATTTCACCATTCAAGTTCATGTAAAAGATGTCGCTGGACTAGCCGAAAAAAGCCGCACTTCCAGTGAAGCTGGTATCATGATACAGGCAGGCGAACAATTTAATTCTTATATCAATAATACGGTATTAACGGGCTGGAATTTGGGTAATTTAGCGCGAAGTATAGGCTATCAAACTCATCAAGAAGGAAATAATGGGACAGGGTTACAATTTTTTCCTTATATCCAAATACAAAAAATAGATGATTATTTCTTTCTTCGCAGTTCTCAGGATGGTATTACCTGGATTGATCTTCCCAATACCCCATTTCTGCGTTCAGATTGGAAAGGACAAAAACTACGCGTAGGACTATATCAGATTGCAACCAACAATCAAGAAGGATATGGTTTATTTGAACATGTTAAGATTTGGCAGTAATAGCTAAAAATGATGCAGTAAAAAAGCCGTGATCAATTGAGATCACGGCTTTTTTTATTTGATTATCATCCAATAAAGATTAATTATATCCTTGGTTTTGTATTAATAATGGATTTCTATTAGTCTCAGCTCTAGAGATTGGGAATAAATAATAAGCTTCTTTAAACACTCTGTTGCGGACTAGTTTTGGCGTGTAGGTAAAACTACCGTCATTATTTTTAACCACGTTCACACCCATCAACGGTTTATTTTCAGTTTCCATGGCGATCTTCCATCTTCGTACATCATATATTCGATGGCTTTCAAAACAAAGTTCTACCTGTCTTTCACCTCGTATACGTTTTTTTAAGGCTTCTCCAGATTCTGTGAGATTGGGCATTTTGACGCTTTGACGATTTCTTATTTTATTGATGTATTGTCTTGCCAAATCATCTTGTCCTAATTCTTGTAATGTTTCCGCATAATTAAGGTATAGTTCAGCTAATCTAAAGATAATCCAGTTTTGATTACTGCCCTCAGATCCAAATCGGATCGTTTCACTCATATACTTTCGCCAGTGGTATCCAGTTTCCGTAGCATTCCAACCTTGATCGCCTTGTTGGCTGTCTTTTCCTCCAGCAAATATTTCAACGGCGGTCCCTCGAAAAGAAGCGCCATTATAAAGGATGTTGGCATAGAATCTAGGGTCACGGTTTACATAAGGATTCTGACTGTCGTATCCAGAAGTCGGATCTTCAGGTAATTTCCCGTTTGTTAATTCAAATGCATTTACCATGGTTTGAGATGGGGTATAAACACTCCATCCGCCATAGCTGTTGGGTTGGCAGACAATATCTAAACCTGCACCTGGGACATTGCTAAAGTTGTAATCAAATAGCACTTCGCTATTTCTTTTGTCTGTAAAAACCTTTTTGTAGTCGCTGTTCTGATATAATGCAAATCCATTGTTTTCGGCAAAATCGATTGCTTCTTTTGTCGCTATTGAAGCCGTAGTCCATTTTCCTTTGTCATTACTGGTATTGTGTAATGGGCTTGCTGCATATAAGAGTGTTCTAGCTTTCAATGCATAGGCCGCAGTTGAAGTGGCCCTGCCAATACTTTTGGTTTCCTCCTTATAGGTTGCCGGAAGTAAGGCAATTGCTTTTTCAATATCGGTCAAGATAAAGGTGACGCATTCATCAAACGTATTTCTTTTGACCTCAAAAGACTCTTCATTGAGGCCATATACTTTTTCGATAAGGGGTACGCCGCCATAATGTCTTGCTAAGTCAAAATAAGCATATGCGCGTAAGAAATGTACCTCTCCTATTAAGCGGTTTTTCTGTGCCTCAGCAGCTGATCCTTCTGCAGGAACAGCCGCGATACGGCTTAAAAAAATATTCAGATTTCTAATTTCCTGATAGTTTTGTTGCCAAAAACTGTACACTGGGTTATCAGGATCCATTTGTCCGAGCTCCAGTGCACGTTCATTGCCATAGGAATGTTTTGAATTACCTTCATCCGATGCTCCCGACATAAAGTATGCTTTTTGTACGCCCTGTGCCTCTAGAAATGGTAATAAGGTATAGCGACTATTAACATAAGCTTCGACAAGATTCAAATCTTGCCATACATCCGCGTCGGAGTAGGAGTCTAACGGTTTTTTATCTAGGAAATCTTTTTCGCAAGAAACCTGCGTAAATGCTAGCCCAGCAAGTATAAGAAGTGGAAATATTTTTTTCATAATATAAAGCTCTATTTTTAAAGAATTGTGCTGTTTTTAAGTGATCATAATACTGGCCTAAAAGCTCAGATTGACACCGACGGTATAAATTCTTGTTTGTGGATAATAAGCACCGGTGTAAGAAACTGTTTCTGGGTCATAGTGCTTCACCTTATCAAAACTAAACATGTTAAAACCATTGAGGTATAAGCGAAGATTTTTAATGCCAGATTTCTCCAGCTTTTCTCCTGAAAAGGTATAGCCAACTTCTACTGTTTTAAGTTTGAAAAAGGACATGTCCTGTAACCAAAAATCGGAAGCTCTGTTATTGATATTATATGTCCGATCAAAAGCTCCCGGATATTTCGCATTGGGATTTTCGGGTGTCCAACGATCTTCGTATAACCATTGAGGCGGGATAAACTCGCCATTGTTGGCTTGAGGCAGGATGATCTGCTTGGCTTTGGCCTGTCCTTGCCATAGCATGCTAAAGCTTAGGTTTTTATAGCTTCCGCCCATCCGTAATCCATAAACCAATAATGGTGTAGGGGACTCGTAGATTCGTTCCTGATCATTCGCATTGATGACACCATCATTGTTGATATCCAGGTATCGGATGTCTCCAACTTGGCTTCCTGGGAGTTTGGCGGTGGTATTATCGAGTTCTTCCTGCGTACGAAATAAACCGTCTGTACGGTATACCAACCAAGATCCCAATTGATATCCCTGTTGTTTTTGCCATTCTAATACATTTGGTGATTCATCGATAAAAACGATTTTACTCCAAGTACGCGTCATGTTTGCGTTAACAAAATATTTGAAATCTTGAATCGATCCTTTTGTTCCTAAGGTAAGTTCGATTCCTTTTCGGTCTACCCGTCCGATATTTTCATCAGGTAATTGAAGTCCTGTGGTATGAGGTACAGATACATTTCTTTTAGCCAGTAAGTGATCTCTTTTTGCCCAAAAGTATTCTGCAGAGAAATCAAGTTTATTATTGAATAAAGAACCTTCCAATGCCACATTTTTCATTTCCTCCACTTCCCACGTAATATTTGGATTAGGAGCTACGCCAGGCATAAGTCCTGGTGCATATCCTGGATTTTCACCATCACCGAGATAATAGCGGTTGTGATCCTGTGCTACCGTATAGCGGGTTAAAAATTGGTATTGATTGATGCGGTCATTTCCTAAACGGCTTATGGATGCTCTCAATTTGAGTTCATTGACAAAAGAGAAATTGTCTTTGATGAATTTTTCTTCACTTAAACGCCATCCTACGGAAAGGCCTGGGAAATTACCATATTGTCTTCCTGGAGGAAAATTAAAAGATCCATCACGGCGGAAGACAAGCTCTGCTAGGTATTTATTTGCGTAAGCATAATTGAGGCGACCGAAGTAATTGCGTCGTGCATTTTGATCGGCGGTGCTTCCATTGCTTTGTCTGGTCACATCATAGAAAAAAGCAAAAAGTTGATCGATTTGACTACTCACTAAGCCTTGTCTGTTAGCAAAAATACCCTCATTGTAGTAATCACTTTGTTCAGCAGCCACAAATGCACTTACGTCATGCTGACCAAATTGACGGTTATAATTGAGTCGTAGGTGAAAGGTTTTTAAATTACTATCGCCATAACTTTGTGATATACTAGGATCGCCCAATAACAAGCTTCTTACATTATTGTACGTGTCTGTTGTGCTGTTGTATCGGTATAGGTCAAAAGGTTTGGTAAATGATTTTTCATTGTAAAATGTAAAGTCAAATGCAGCAAACCCCAGTAACGAAAGACCTTTGGTAACATAAGGAAGCTTAAGCTCTCCGTTGATTGTCGTCTGTATGCTATTATTTCTTTTTCTTAAGTATCCATTGTATCCTTGTGCCATTTGTAATGGATTAGGGCCTTCGATACCTGCAACAGGAAGTCCGTTGGGATAAAATGGTGCTAATCCAGGATAGGACCCTAATATGGATAGGAAAATTCCATCCGCTCCAGTGGGTGGATTATTGCGATCTTCTTTTCGGCCAACGATATCTAAACCTAATTTGAAATTGTCGGTGATCTGTGCGTCAATATTAGAACGCAGATTGTACTGATTATAATTTGTTGCACTTTTCTTATAAAATGCATCTTGATAGAGGTATGCTCCCGATACGAAATATTTTATTTTTTCTGACCCTCCCGAAATGGAAAGTGAATGTTGGGTTTGCGGAGTCAATGGTTTTAGCACTTCGCTATACCAATCCGTATTTGGATAACTGATGGGATCGGATTGGTCTTTGAATTTTTGAATTTGTTCCGGTGTATAAGTCACATTCCCCTGACCTTGACGGATATCTTTTTCATTTCTAAATAAGGCATAATCGTAGGAATTGACCAATTTAGGGACACGTGTTGGTTCAGAAAGACCAAAAGACCCAGCGTAATTTATGGTAGGTTTTCCTGTACTTCCTCTTTTTGTCGTGACAAGAATGACACCATTAGCCGCTTGCGCTCCGTATATAGCAGCCGAAGCATCTTTTAAAACCGTGATACTTTCTATATCTGTTGGATTTAATCGTTCAAAGCCGCCTCTGTTGGCCACTCCGTCGATCACGATTAGAGGAGCATTATTTCCGGTAGTACCTGATCCTCTTATTAGAATAGAAGATCCATCAGCACCTGGTTCACCACTACGGTTATTGACCACAAGTCCAGGCATACGTCCTGCCAATGAATTGGCAATATTAGGAGATTTACTCTCGTTAATTTCGTCAGCATTAATCTGTGTGACTGAGCCCGTTAGTGTAGCTTTTCGCTGTGTACCATAACCAACGACAACAACTTCATCCACTTGTTGAGATTTTTCTTGTAAAGTGATCTGCAAATTGGTTTGCCCATGTAGGTGCACTTGTTTTGAAGTATAATTAAGACTTGAAACTATCAAAGTATCACTTGCGCTATAGCTAATGGTAAATTTACCGTCTTGATTAGTCGAGGTACCTTTCCCCGTTTTTTTTAACAGAATAGAAGCTCCCGCTATTGGACTTCCGTTATCCGTAAGGACAATAGCATTAAGGGTTTTGTTTTGTTGTGCAGTCCCTGCCAGACCCAATAACACAAGACAGCAACTGAGCCATACTTTTAGAAATTTCATAATATTTTTTTTTGGTGATAATTTTGATTTCAGTATTAAATGATTGTGGTTTTGATCATTTAAGGGAGTGATAATCTGTTTGTAACGGTTTGTTTACACAAAAATAATCTCTTGCTATAGTATTATTGGAGCATATTTTAACAAGACGTACTCGGATTTTGATATTTCGAAACGGTTTTAGCTATTATTCTCCTTCAATAAATTGGATAAGTTTAAAATTGTCCTGAATAGGATATATTTAGGCTTTCAAAATATGTTTATGTTATTCAATTTTTTGCGATTTCACTGTATTGTGCTTGTATATTGACGTTATATAAGTATTGGTGTTGCCTTTGACATGTTTTTGATTATATGAGCTGTAAAAATGGAAATATATTATATTTCCATGTAGAGTTTAACTTTAAAATTTGAGTGAAATCTAAACTTTTGGTCACAATCAGAGTGCGATTGGTTAAATTCGGGTTGAATTTGAATCTGATTCTACTTTACCTTCGAATATCAATTAACAACTAATATCAATTAACCAAATTAATCACTTATGAAAAATGCAGGTCTTTTAATAGTCCTCGTAGTTCTCCTTTCATTTGATTTATTTGCGCAACAGATAACCGGTGTAGTTCGTGATGTTTCGGGAAGTGTAATGGTAGGGGCTACTCTGAGAAATTTGTCTACGCAGATAAGTGCTCAAACGAATAACAAAGGGGAGTTTACGATGGTAGCAAAACCAGGAGACGTTATCGAGGCGAGCTTGCTTGGATATGAATCCAAGAGGCTAAAAGTCGGATCGGAATCTCCACTCAATTTTGAATTGAATACGACATTTTCCACTTTAGATGAAACCGTAGTGATCGGTTATCAGAAAGTCTCCCGAAAGAAATCTACTGCCGCAATTTCTAGTATCTCAGGAAAAGAATTGGCTAATCTGCCAGCCGCAAGTTTTGACCAATTACTTCAGGGACGTTTATCTGGTGTCAATGTGCAGAATTTCACCGGAGAACCAGGGGCATCTCCCACTGTTCAAGTGCGTGGAAATACCAGTCTGAATAGAGAGTATGACGAATTTAGTGTCGGAAATGCGCCATTGTATGTCGTTGATGGAGTACCTCAACCGCCGCAACAATATACTTCTCCAGTTACGGGAACAGGTACAAATTTTATCGCTGGAATAAATCCACAAGATATTGAAAGTATTGATGTACTGAAAGATGCCTCAGCTGCAGCAATCTATGGGTCAAGGGCATCCAGTGGTGTAATCTTGATCACGACTAAAAAAGGTGTTAGTCGTGAGCCACAGGTGATGGTTTCTGCATATTCAGGATTGACACAACGACCAGAGTTGCGAGATGTTGCGATAGGAGCGGAAGAGAGACGGCAAAAAATGCGCATTTTGCAAGAATTACAGCAATATCGACCTGAGATTGATAATCGAAACATATCTTTCTTGCTTACAGATAGTTTAAATCCAGCTTTTAACGGTGCCACCGATTGGCAAGATATGTATTATCGTAAGGGAATGGTGAATAATGCTGATCTGAGTTTGAGTGGTGGCGGAGCCGGAGGATCTAATTATCGTTTCAGTGCTGGATTATATGACGAGAAGGGGATTGTCAAAGCTACGGGATTTAAGCGTTATTCCACACGTTTGAATTTAATGTCAAAAGCTCTGAATGAACGTTTGATGATTAATCCTATTGTTGCTTATTCGCGGACAGAGCGTACCCGAGCTGGGGGTGGCGGAGTTGGTGTGACAGCTAGATATACGCCTGCATCTTATTTTAACCTTAGTGAGACGCGAAAAAATTATCTTTTGGGGATGTATAATGATGATTCGGATGTCAATACAGGTAATCAATTTACATTTAACCTAAATCTAGGGTATGATTTTTCAAAGGCGTTGAAATTTACATCCCAAACTTCTTATATCTACTCTAATAGTAGACGTGATGTAAGTACTCCATCTTCTGTGGCCAATTTTACAGGAAATAGACAAGATGTATTTTCTGACAACCAAGTCAATGTATTGGCGTCTAATTATTTTAGTTATAATAAAGAGTTTAATAAACATAGCCTGAGTATGATCTTGGGAAGTGATCTGGAATATAATCAATACCGCTCAGTAGGTGCAGGTGCTTCGAATGGAGCTTCAGACCAAATTAAAGTCATACAAGGTTTTCAGCAACGTTATTTAACGGCTTCTTCTGATTATCAAGCTTATAGTATGGCTTCTTTTTATTCGCGGTTAGCGTATGACTATGATTCCCGCTATTTACTATCGGCCAGTATACGTGGTGATGGATCATCTCGATTTGGGATGGGCAATAAGTGGGGATACTTTCCTTCTGCTTCGGTAGCATGGCTCGTTTCGGAAGAATCTTTTATGAAAGATGAAGAGTCACCATTTTCAATGTTAAAACTCCGTGCTAGTTTAGGTACAACAGGTGGATTGCCCGGAAATAATTATCTACAGTATAATCTTTATCGCGTCAATGCTGGAAATTTTTGGGGGAATAATAATGCAACTTCTTATAATGGAGTTACAGCCATAACCCCCAATTTGGTCGATGGAGTAGCACAACCTAATATCAGCTGGGAGCGCTCTGTGCAATGGAATATAGGTTTGGACGGTGAAATTTCCAATGGTCGTTTTTCTTTTGCATTGGACGTTTTTAATAAGGAAAATAAACAATCATTATTTGATGTGGCACTACCCGTGACTACTGGCTATGACCGGGCATTAACCAATTCGGTTGGTGTACGCAATTACGGAGCCGAGGTGGTCTTAATGGCCAATCCGCTTCCAAGAACTAGTCCTGTTCAGTGGTTTAGTAGATTGAATGTTTCGTATGTGAGAAATAAAATTATGAATCTCCCTAATTCGGGCAGGGATCTAGTGGTATCGGGTTCTCGATTTGATAAAACGCATATTCTTTCGGTTGGTAGTCCGATCAACACATTTTACCTGTACCAAACTTTAGGAATCTATTCGACACTTAATGATATTCCAATCAATCCACTTACGGGTGACCGTTATAATGCTGGAGGAAGCCCCTATGCTCCGGGTGATATGTGGATTAGAGATGTGGATGGAGACTATATGACCGATCCTTTTAATGATGGTATAAACCCGGACAAACTTCCGCTCGGCGATCCAAATCCCAAATTCACGGGTGGTTGGACAAATAATGTGACCTGGAAGAATTTTAATGTTGGTGTGCTCTTTACCTTTTTATTCGATAGGGATGTGCTCAATCTGTATCAATCGGATCTGTTTGAGAATGGTGCAGCAACCAATTCAACCAGTGGTTTTGCGCAGTATGCGACACCAGATTTTAGTAAGATCAATATCTGGCGCCAACCAGGCGATCGTGCAGATTACCCGGCTTATCCTTTAGGGTCTTGGCGTTATTATACCGTTGCTGGTCAAACATTTTTCATGGATAAAGGTGATTATTTCAGAGTGAAAAGTGTGAGTCTTTCGTACAGTCTGCCTAATCGTTTAGTATCGGGATGGGGAATGAAAAGTATCCGGATGTATGGTATCGTCGATAATTTAATGATGTTCCAGCGTTCGAAAAGATTACCGGATGCCGAGGCTGTAAATTATTATGGTGAATATGAGGGTAATGGTTACCCGATCCCTAGAAAATTCACGTTTGGTGTAGAGTTACAATTTTAATCAGAGCGTCATGAAAACATTATTTATAATCAATTATTGGAAATGGGCACTTCTTGTAGCTATCGGCTTGAGCTCCACGTCGTGCAATAAGTTTTTGGAAGAGGAACCTCGAAATTCCACCTATAAGGAAGTCTACTGGAAAGATCCAAAAGCAGGAGAAAGTGCTATTGCGGGTAATTATGCGCTGCTGAGAAATGCCTTGATGGATGGTTTTTATGGAGTTGGAAACCGGTATTATATCTATGGTGATATGACTCCGGATATTTACATCGGTATCACTCGGGATAGTTACAGTCACCCAGAAATTGGGCGAGGAAATTGGACAAGTAATTATTTTGCTCAGTCTTATGGTAATTGGACTGTATTTTATAAAACGATAGCGATGTCCAATATCATTCTCAAAGAGATGCCTTTGGTATCGAATGATATTTTAATTTTAGAGCAGGCAGATCCAGAAGCTTTTCGAAAAAAAATTATGGGACAAGCTTATTTTATACGTGCTTTTTCTTATTTCATGTTGACCAAAATTTGGGGCGATGTGCCCTTAGTGACGGAGGCATATGATGATCCCATCAGTGCGCCCCATCTGGGACGTACCTCCCGCATTGAAGTGATGAAGCATATTGAGGAAGATTGTCATCAAGCTATTAAATCTTTGAGCTGGGGTTATAAAACAGTTGCGGAACGTGCTGTTACCGCAAATAGAGGGTCGGCCTATGCTTTGCTTGCACATTTATATTTATGGAGGGCGACGACAACCGATCTTGCATCTAACAATCCTATTTTGAGCGATGTACAAAGCGCTGATACCACCATCAATACATTGCTTGCGCAGGGCGGGTATGCACTTGCTGATACTGCGAAATATGGAGAGGTGTTTAAAGGTAGATCGAGCGAGGGTATTTTTGAATTAAATGTCAGTGAAAATACATTAGAAGGATCAAGCGCACATATTGGTATGAAATTTTTAAACAATAGTTTTATACCGACTTATGCCTCTGTTGCCGATTTTTTCACTAAACCAGCTTATTTAAGTAGTCATTTTTACAAGATCGAAGAGAAAGAAGATTGGGTCTGGCATCAAGATATAGGGCAATGGGTCTGGGAGACTGTACAATCTCGTGGGCTTGATACATTGGATGTACGCTTCAAAAATAATTTTGTCAATTATACAACGGATGTACCCGTATGTATTAAATACAGCAATATTGTTTTTAGAAATCCAGGACAGCAACTTGAGCCCTACAATAGTAATAATTTGATTTTGTTTCGGTTGAGCGATATCAAATTGTTGCAGGCGGAAATAGCGCTCTATCAAAATAATCCGAGTCGTGCCATTACGATCATCAATGCATCAAGAACACGTTTTGGAGGTGATCCATCAAGCTTATTAAAACCAGGTCTGGCAACAACGGAAGTGATGAAAGAATATATGATCGAACGAGGGAAAGAGCTGTATTTAGAAGGTCATTTATTTTTTGATATGATTCGCACACGGACCTACTCGGACCATATCACTTGGCTGACAGAGGCTCGCTTTAAACAGGGTGGTTTTTTCTGGCCAGTAGATCCCCGCTTATTTAGTGAGAATAGACTTTTGGTACAGACGGAGTACTGGCGTGGAAAGATTTAATGACATATTTAGAAATTTAAATTTTAAAATGATGACTAAAATAATAAAAAAAACCTGTGCATATCTATTATTTTGCCTGTTGTTTTTTCACCTATTGACCTCATGTACGAAAGATGATTATATCAACGATGGAGGCATTCACCAAGCGAAAGTGAATATGACAACCTATGATTTTCTGGCATCGCATCCAAAATTTGATTCTTTGGTACGGATCATTGACCGTGCAAATTTAAAAGAGCTGGTAAACAGTGATATCACGTTCTATGCAACAACAAATTGGGGAGTTGCGGAATATGTAAGCGCTAAAAAACAACAGCGTATTGCAGAGGTTGGCGATGAAAATATTTCTTTTACTATTGATGATATTGATCCAAAACGATTGGATTCATTGAAGATATATATGTTTAAAGGAAAGGTCGAGCGCGACAAGCTGGATGTGAATGGTGCATACTTTACCAATTTATTTGGACCTATCAGTGGTGTGCGATTTCAGTTGGGCTTGAGGCGAACTAGAGATTATAGTTCTTATGTCGATTATGTTGATTATTTATATTACACAAAGGTAAATGGAACACTGGATTCGGAGGAACCAAATCAAAATGCAATACCGGAAGCAGGGCGTGATGAGCGAATAGATGTACAGACTTCAGGAATTATTACCACAACGGGTATCATACACGTATTGCACGGTGGCCATCGTTTATTTTTTAATAAAGAAAAAATGGCTTCTAACTAATTGTGAGCTATTCATCAAGATTAATAATTAAAAATTGCGTGTTTATGAATCGATTATCAGCAAAATCTTAGAAAAAATTGTGGCGATTAGTGCTGATAATCGATTCATTTCCGATACAAAATATATTCTAATGAAAATATATAATATAACCACGTACACGATCCTATTTGGAATAATGATCGGTATTGTTCTCTCCTCCTGTTCAAAAATAGAGGAAGGATTTTTAAGTGATACCATTCGATATCGTGACAGTGTGATCTACTGTAAGCGAGGGATGTCGCTCACACTTTCAGATCGGATCAATGCAGATGGATCGACTCCACCATTTGAATTTAAAATGTTAAATCTACGCAATAAGCTGACGGGTGAACCTGCACCTGCAGAATTTACCAAATTGTACGAAATTGAAGTTTTTAAAGAAGGTATGACTTTTAATGCTGCAACAGATACAACCGTTGCGCTTTTAAAAGCTAAGCGGGAGTTGAAGCAGGTGACACCCATGGAGTTTAATTCGATCAGTGGACAGATTAGTTTTAACCGTGCATCTGCAAATCTACCTCTAGGGATCTATACGTTTGATTTGCAGGCAACAAATCGTAAGGGTACTAAAGTTTACAAATCATTTGCAGAAATTCATGTCATTGAACCGTTTTTGGAGGATGTTTTCGAGTTGACTTATGCCGCAATGACAGGATCAAATGCTTCGGAGACTTTTACTCCTGCTTATAATAGTAATATCAAATTGACCTGTACCAAAGTTTCCGATGATGGCGCGCGTGTGATCTTAAAAGTTGTTGATAAAAATGGTCGCGCATGGGATCCAAGTGCAGGTCAGGTGATCAAACGGGGCGATCGTCCAACGTTTGAATCCCATGTTCGCTTCAATCCGGTAGTTGCAACAAATACATCATTGTTGTGTGATTATGAAGTGGCTCCTTTTCCACTGACAAAATTCAATGATGGTAAGACAAATTGGGATTACAATATTTATTACCGTATTCCAATGCGTTTTGCTGCGATGGATGGTCATCCTAACCATAATATCAATCCTGTTTTTGGTTTTCGTATCCTGATGGAAGGAACATTTGAGGTGGAAGTAAAGCTTACAAATGTGACGGCAATTAACTCGTCCGGACCACCTACGACAGGATTGTAAATAAGTGTTAGAAAATTTATTGCCAAAAATCCAGTTGCTTTGGCAACTGGATCGGTTAAAAAAGTATATTAATATAAGATACATAATGCAATCAAAATTAATTTTTTACATCGTATTGATGGGGAGCTTACTTTTTGCACATCAGGCTTGTTCTTACCCCCATGATCCGGTACAAAAGGGAAAGCAACTTTATCTCCCTGCCCAAATATATCGAGTACCGGAAAACAACGATTATAATAATAAAGAGAGTGAATTTAGTCATTTCCGAAAAGTAGAGTCGGATAATATTGCTATATTTTGGGCTAAGGAATACGGAGAGCGTCCACAAGAACACGCGCTAGCGTCCAAGCGGTTTGATCCTGAGGCTATTTTGCAGGAGTGCGAGCGTTTTTATGGCCACTACCTTGATGTAACCAAAATGGTGCAACGAGGTAATTCATTATCAGACCAATATAAGCTGCTTTTCTTTGTCATTGGAGGTGACGAGGGAACAGCTTTTGGCGGTGGGGCAGCCGATTCAGTTGGTGTCATGTGGGCCTCTTCTCTTCGTCTTCAATATAAGCCTTTTGGTGCCGTTGCCCATGAAATGGGACATTGTTTCCAATATTTGGCCAAATGCGATGGCAATTGGGCCTTCTCCTCACCAGTAGAAGGGAGTCAAGGACATTCCATTTTTGAAATGACTGCGCAATATTTATTGTGGCAAGTATATCCTGAATGGATGACCTTTGAAAATTACCATTTAAAGAGTTATATGGATAAAACTCATTATGCATTTTTACATGAGACCAATATGTATCATGCCGCTCAGGTACTAGAATATTGGTCATCGAAAAGAGGAACAGACTTTATGGGACGGCTATGGCGTGAAGCAGTTCCTGGTGAAGATCCGGTGAGAGCATATAAAAGGTTGACTCATAC
Organism: Sphingobacterium kitahiroshimense; assembly: GCF_025961315.1. NCBI lineage: Bacteria > Pseudomonadati > Bacteroidota > Sphingobacteriia > Sphingobacteriales > Sphingobacteriaceae > Sphingobacterium > Sphingobacterium kitahiroshimense. The sequence goes on from NZ_JAOQNK010000001.1 coordinate 4,050,588, forward strand.
TGATCAAAAAGTATTCAATGATGAAATTTTTGATGCAAGTAGAAAATTTATTACCTGGGATTTGCCTCGTATAGCTCAAGTGGCCAAGCCCTACGCCAATCAACATATCACGAAATTAGTAGCTGCAGATGATGGATGGGTACAAATTGCCACCAGTCATGCTCCACAAAATTATGGGTATAATGGTATCAAACTAACTTCTTTTTTACCCGGTAAGCCTGTTGAGTTAGATTTTAAAGGAATAGCTGGTGCAGCTGGTTATAGAGCTATAAATGTTCAAAATGCAGGTTGGCGCTATGGTTTTGTTGCTCATCAAGCAGATGGAACGCGCATATATGGAGATGTTCTTAGTGCCAAAATCGGAAAATCTACTTTTACAGTTCCTGAAAATACCACAAATCTCTGGCTAGTTGTGACAGGTGCTCCAGAGGAACATAGGGTTCATATTGTGGATGGAAAAGATGAAAATGATGAGCAGTGGCCTTATGCGATTAAGTTAAAGGGTGCGACAGTTGATGCAAAGATGCTGTAGCTATGCTGTTCGTGATGGCTTCTTGGGGGCATTATATGGTCCGATCATCTCCTTTATTTAAGATGAAAGAAAATATGAAGATTGGATATATATCCAAAGTGTCGCATGTGTCTGGTTAACACATGCGACACTTTGGGTAAAAAACGGTGATGAATGGGTAGTTTATAAGGATAGGACTTCCTTATTTTTAGTTATGTTTATGGTTTTACCAAATGCTGTTGAACATATGAAAATTATTGATAAAGAAACGATTGATGCTATACTTAAATATGATAAATTGATCGAAGCGCTGCGCGAGATTTTTCAATCGTCATTTACGATGCCTGTTCGGCATCATCATTTTTATCAAAATGCTGATGGAATTGAAAATACGCTTATTTTGATGCCTTCGTGGACGGATAATTATATCGGAATCAAGCAGGTTGTTGTTGCACCCGAGAATCATAGAAAAAACCTCCCGGCTATTCATGCCTTGTATACGTTGTTGGATGCAGTCACTGGAAAACCTTTGGCACAGATGGATGCGGCAGGGTTGACTTCCCGAAGAACAGCCTGTACTTCTGCTTTAGCGGCTTCTTATTTAGCTCGAGATGATTCAAAAATCTTACTGATTGTCGGAGGAGGGAAAGTTGCGCAACATCTTGTGCAAGCGCATTCGGCTGTGCGTGCGTATGACCAAATTTTGATCTGGACAAGAAATGAATCGAAAGGTGGAGATCTGGTATTGAACTTACAGCAGGCGGGATTTCGTAATGTTGCGTATGCCGATAAGCTGGAAGAGGCTGTGCGTAGGGCAGATGTGATCTCCTGTGCGACGCTTAGTCATGAACCTTTGATAAACGGGGAATGGATTAAGGCTGGAACACACTTGGATCTGATTGGATCACATACGCCTAAAACGCGTGAAGTAGATGATAGCGCCATTCTTAAAAGTAGCATTTTTGTGGATTCGCGCGCGGGAGCGCTCCACGAGACGGGAGAACTTGCGATCCCCATTGCAACAGGTGTACTGGATCCTGCAAGTATAAAAGGTGATATCAAAGAACTTTGTTGTGGTGAAATTATGGGAAGATCATCATCAGATGAAATCACTTTATTTAAATCGGCGGGATTGGCAATTGAAGATTTGGCGGCAGCTTTGCTCGTGTATAGGAATGTGGGAAAGGAGACGACATCGGTTTGATCATTTCAGAAAATGAAAAAGAGTAGGACTTAGTCAGTCATCATACCGCAAAGAATCTTTTTTGATTCTTTGGGAAGCATAGTAGGTTGATTTGGATTTCTGTCGAAATTATGAGTTCTTTAGATAGATTTTGTATGACCATAAATTGGAATATTAAGTTATATTTCCTACTTTCAAGGTTACTAAAACCTTTTAATGATGAAAATATTTTTTTATTTCCTTGCAGGCTTCGTCCTCTACATTTCACAACCTGTCTATGCGCAACAAAATCCTGTATTTCCAGGTTGGTATGCCGATCCTGAAGGTATTATATATAACAATGAGTATTGGGTTTTTCCGACCTATTCTGCGCGATACGAAGATCAGATATTCTTTGATGCGTTTTCATCAAAAGATTTTGTCACCTGGAAAAAACATCACCGTATCATTGATACGGCTGAAGTAAAATGGGCTAAAAAAGCGATGTGGGCACCAAGTGTTTTTCAGAAAGACAAGAAATACTATTTATTTTTTGGTGCGAATGATGTACACAAAGGCGAAATTGGCGGTATCGGCGTAGCTGTTGGTGACAAACCACAAGGTCCTTATAAAGATCTGCTTGGGAAACCGTTAATTAATGATATTGTGAATGGGGCACAACCTATTGATCAATTTGTTTTTAAAGATAAAGATGGACAATATTATATGTTCTATGGTGGCTGGCAACATTGTAATGTGGTCAAATTAAGCCCTGATTTTAAAAGTTTAGTTCCTTTTGATGATGGAACGATCTATAAGGAGGTAACTCCTGAAAATTATGTAGAAGGTCCGTTTATGTTTATTCGCAATAATAAATACTACTTTATGTGGTCTGAGGGAGGTTGGGGTCTTCCGAATTATAAGGTAGCCTACGCTATTGCGGATTCTCCTTTTGGTCCCTTTAAACGAATCGGTACCATTTTGGAACAGGATCCTACAATCGCAACTGGGGCGGGACATCATTCGGTAATTAAAATTCCAAATAAAGATCAATATTATATCGTTTATCACCGCAGACCATTGGGAAAAACGGGCGCGAATGAAAGAGAAACTTGTATCGATGTGATGACATTTGATGCGAATGGTCATATTAATCCCGTAAAAATGACTTTCGAAGGTGTGAAGCATAAATTGAAGTAAGTTCAAGCAACCTCATTAAGAAATTTCTAATATAGAATCCCGGTAGTGCCTAACAACGCTATCGGGATTCTGCATTTATAGACATTTTTGTCTCTTTTTTGTAACAATTTGTGCTCTTAATCAAATAAATAGTCGAAAAATGAGGGTATAGACAGCGAATGGAAAGATTGATTAAGTTTTCTAATCTCGCTCTAATTTCGCTCTTATCACATTTTTATCTCTTTGTGATATACTTGTGCGAATGTACAGATAATGAACATGTCATGAGTGCGCTGTTATCCTGCAGCATTTCATATGCTCATGCATCTTCATTGTTATTGAAAAACAAGTTATTCTCATGAACATAAAAGCATTAATCGCGACGACGTTATTTTTTTTCCCTGCTATCTCGTTACTGGTCACAGCACAGGAGAGGCCTGCGGCATTGCTTATAGAACAAGAGGCTGACTCCTTGAAAAGCAAGGAACCTGCCCGTGCAGATCTTTTTAAACTGGATGTGCTTTTACGCGCAGGATTAAATGTTGAGTCCATGGGCGACAATGAGCGCAGTAATAAAGTTAATTTGGATGAAGCCCGTATTTTGCTTCACGGTGATTATAATGACCAACTCTCTTATCGTGTTCGTTTTCGTTTAAACCGTCCGTTTACACCTACAAGTCAGGACAATGCTTCGCGGGCATTGGATATGGCTTACATCAAATATAAATTTGGAAAGGATTATAAATGGTCTGTTACTGCCGGAAAGCAAAGTGCTTTGGTCGGAAGTTACGAGTTTGAAAATAATCCGATCTATGAATTTATGTTCACGGATTATGTGGACCGTATTCTTAATCTTTTTGTGGTAGGGGGAACGCTTTCGTATGAGCCTAATCCTGACCACTCGCTAAACGTACAGGTTTATAATACAATCAACGACAGTTTTGTGGATCTGCATACCAAAAACGGTTATGCAATGGGTGACTTGAAAGCATCTAAGACACCAATTGGAGCTTATGCTACCTGGATCGGATCGTTCTGGAATAAAAAGATCAGTACAAAGTGGTCTTATAATATTTCGCAGTTTGCTCAAAATAAAACCAATCACGGGATCTCTTTGGCTAATAAATTTAAAACAGATAAAGACATGCTGTATGTGGATCTGCAGTATAGTTATCTAGCGGTAGATCATGCTTTGATCGCATCTGCTGCGATGAATGATTTTTATGCGCGTACGAATTCCGATCGTGTACTGGCTCAGGATGTGACTTACAAGTCTATTGTGGTCCGTTACGATAGAATGCTTACGGATAAATGGGAGCTTGCTCTGAAAGGAGCATATGAAACAGCTGGAATGGATAAGGATGCAAACATTGATGCTAATTTCCGTCAAAACTGGACCTATTTTGCGGCTTTACAGCATAAACCGTTTAAAAAACAGGATTTACGGTTTTATCTGGGTTACGTCGGCAATACGGTATCTTTTGATCGTCAGTTTGATCGCGCTCAACAACAGTTTAACCGCCTTACATTAGGAACTTATTTTACGATACCGGCACTATAAATTTTTTACACATCGATAGGGTGGGTTCAGGTGATAGGTAATGCTATGCTTACTGTAATTGAACATATCCAAGATGTTTTTATTAATAAAAAGCTTTGAATTTAAATCAATCAATATGCATTTAACACCGAGAGAAACAGAGAAGCTCTTGCTCCACTTGGCAGGGGAACTTGCTGCCAAGCGATTAAAAAGAGGGGTAAAATTAAACTATCCGGAATGTATCGCTTACATCAGCGGACAGATTATGGAAGAAGCACGTGACGGTAAGTCTGTGGCATCACTGATGCAGTATGGTACGACATTATTGAAGCGTTCCCAGGTGATGGAAGGTGTTCCGGAAATGATTCACGATGTACAAATTGAAGTAACCTTTCCGGACGGAACGAAATTGGTTACGGTTCACAACCCAATCCGTTAATTTAATAGCGTATACGATATGATACCAGGAGAATATATCCTTAAAAAAGGAGAAATAAAAGCGAATGTCGGCTATAAAACGACAAGTGTTACCGTGAAAAATGTAGGTGACCGCCCGATTCAGGTTGGCTCTCATTATCATTTTTTTGAAGTGAATAAAATGTTGTCTTTTGACCGTGAGGAAAGTTTTGGAATGCGTTTAAATATCCCTGCGAGTACAGCGGTACGTTTTGAGCCCGGAGAACAAAAGAAAGTGATCTTGGTCGAAATGGGAGGTAATAAAGAGATCCACGGGTTTAATGGCTTGACCAACGGTAAATATACCGATCCAAAGGTTAAGAAAGCCGCATTGGAGAAAGCGAAAAAATTGGAATTTAAAGATTCGAAATAGTTATGGCAGGTTGGAATAGAAGAGAGTGGATTAAAGTAGTCGGAATGGGTACTTTAGGTTCGATTGTAGGACTTGACGCTCTTGGTTTAGATAAACTGGGTTTAGATAAATCGTCGGTTAAGTATATAGATGGGGAGCTTTATATCCCTCGTGATAAATATGCTGCATTATTTGGTCCAACGACGGGCGATAAGGTGCGTTTGGCAGATACAGAGCTTTTCATTGAAATCGAGAAAGATTTTGGTGTTTATGGTGAAGAAAATAAATTTGGTGGCGGTAAAACAATCCGTGATGGTATGGGCCAATCTGCCCGTGCGATGCGCGATGAAGATGTACTGGATTTCTGTATCACCAATGTAATTATCATCGATCACTGGGGTATTGTGAAAGGTGATATCGGTATTAAAGATGGTAAGATCGTGGGTATAGGTAAAGCGGGTAACCCGGATGTTCAAGATGGTATTACGAAAGGCATGGTGATCGGAGGGTCTACAGAGGTGCATGGAGGTGCGGGACATATCTTAACTGCAGGTGGTATTGATACACACATCCATTTTATTTCGCCACAACAGGTAGAAACAGCACTTTATAGTGGTGTCACCACTTTTATTGGTGGTGGAACCGGTCCTGCTGATGGTACCAATGCGACCACGGTGACTTCTGGTAAATGGTATATGGAGCGTATGTTTGAAGCTTTTGAAAACTTGCCGATCAACGTAGGTTTTTTTGGTAAAGGAAATATATCGACTACTGGACCTATTATTGAGCAAATTGAAGCGGGTGCACTGGGGGTGAAAATCCACGAAGATTGGGGTGCTACTCCAGCGACAATTGATGCCGCGCTTACTGTTGCGGATAAATACGATGTACAAGTTGCCATCCATACGGATACGCTGAACGAGGCGGGATTCTTAGAAGATACAGTTGCGGCTATTGATGGCCGTGTGATCCATACGTTCCACACGGAAGGAGCGGGCGGTGGTCACGCGCCGGATATCATCAAAATTGCGATGTATCCTAATATTTTACCAGCATCGACCAATCCAACAAAACCTTTTACAGTAAATACGGTAGAAGAACATTTGGATATGTTGATGGTTTGTCATCACTTGGATAAAAACGTGAAGGAAGATGTGGCGTTTGCCGATTCACGTATCCGTCCACAGAGTATTGCGGCAGAAGATATTTTGCAGGATATGGGGGTGTTCTCGATTATGAGTTCAGATAGCCAGGCGATGGGACGTGTAGGTGAGGTAATTTCACGTACTTTCCAGACGGCACACAAGATGAAAATTCAGCGTGGTGCATTAGCGGAAGATAAAGGAAAAGACAATGATAACTTCCGTGTGAAGCGTTACGTTTCTAAATATACGATCAATCCTGCTAAAGCGCATGGTATCGATCAATACATCGGTTCTGTTGAACCGGGTAAGATTGCCGATTTGATATTATGGAAACCTGCAATGTTTGGTGTGAAGCCAGAAATGATCATTAAAGGGGGTATGATTGTGGGTGCTAAAATGGGTGATATCAATGCGTCTATCCCTACACCGCAACCCGTTTTATACCGCCCGATGTTTGGAGTGCACGGTAAAGCATTACAGAAGTTGTGTTTCAACTTTGTTTCCAAAGTTTCTTTGGAAAATGGCAACATCGCGAAATTAAACTTGTCACGTGTGAGTCTACCGGTAGAAGGTTGCCGTACAGTACGTAAAAAAGATATGGTGCATAATGATGCAACACCAAATATCGAGGTGAATCCAGAAACTTACGAAGTGTCGGTAGATGGTGTTTTGGCCATCTGCGAACCTCTACATGAAGTGCCAATGGCACAACGTTTCTTCTTATTTTAAAGAAAATCGGATTTATGCTACTGGCAAGAACAATCTTGGGCAATATCGCTAGCGGATCCTTCCAACTGGAGGTGGACTTCCTTCAGTTGGAATGGTTCGACACCACAAAAAAAATCATTCGGGCAATTACAGTAGGGGGACGTGAAATCGGTTTCAAAAATTTATCCTCCCGGCAACTGTCGGATGGTGATGTACTCTACCGTGATGAAAAGGCTGGTTTTTGTATTGCGGTCAAGATATTGCCCTGTTCTTGTCTTGTATTTCGAGCAAATGGCCCAAAGCAGATGGCCTACGCTTGTTTTGAAATCGGAAATCGACATGTTCCCGTTTTTATCAACGATCGGCAAGAAGTCATAACAGCATTTGAAAAACCTTTGTTTGATCTGCTCTGCCGTAGGGGGCTAGAGCCGACGATCGAAACGCGGGTGATAGAAAAAACGAGTACTCTGGTGATCCATCAGTATACTTCAGGAAGAATGAAAATAAAACTAGGACTATAACAAGCATATGAATCCATTATTAACGCTGTTGCAGATCAATGACTCGGTATTTCCTATTGGAGGATTTACGCATTCATATGGATTGGAAACCTACATTACAAAAGATATTGTAAAGGATAGCAAATCTGCCGAAGAATATGCAAGAACCATGTTGGAGCATAATTTTTATTATAATGACGCCGCTTTTTTTTCAAAGGCCTGGACACTCTGCGTGAAGCGTGCTTCTAAGCAGAAAATCGCAGCGCTTGATGAACTGGTTACGGTGCTAAAAGCGCCTTATGAAATAAGGGAAGCCAGTAAGAAACTTGGAATTCGCTTTTTGAAATTGACGGAAAAACTACATCCTGTAAAACGCTGTTCTAATTACCTGCAGTCGATCAGCAGCAATGAGCTGCATGGTCATTATGCGTTAGCATTCGCCATGTATGCGCATGCGTTAAAAATAAGCTATCAGGATGCGCTCAGTGCATTTTACTATAATGCACTTAACGGCATGATGACCAACTGTGCGAAACTTGTTCCGATCAGTCAGATGGATGCACAACAGATTCTTTTTAAACTTCAGCCTTTAATTAACCGTTTGGTTGCTGAGCAACCGAATATGGATGAGGGGCTTATCGGTAATTGCTGCGTGGCGCAAGATATACGCTGTATGCAGCACGAAAAATTATATACACGAATTTATATTTCATAATCATATGGAAACAAGAAACTACGTCAAGGTAGGCGTAGGCGGACCTGTAGGGTCTGGTAAAACTGCCTTGATTGAACGACTGGTAAGATCGATGTCTACTAATTACAGCATATGTGTTGTGACAAATGACATCTATACGCGTGAAGATGCGCAATTTCTTCAAAAAAATTCGGCTCTTCCGGCAGAACGTATTATCGGAGTGGAAACAGGCGGTTGTCCGCATACCGCGATCCGTGAAGATGCATCGATGAATATTGAAGCAGTGGAGGAACTGGCCACCCGTTTTCCGGATACGGAACTGATCTTTGTGGAGAGTGGAGGTGATAATCTGACTTCTACTTTTAGCCCAGATCTTGCTGATGTCAGTATTTTCGTCATCGATGTAGGTGAAGGAGAAAAAATGCCCCGTAAAGGCGGTCCGGGTATTACACGTTCCGACTTATTGATCATTAATAAAATCGATCTGGCTCCTTATGTACATGCCGATCTGGAAGTGATGCGTCAGGATACCTTACGCATGCGTGGCGAAAGACCTTTTATTTTTACAAACCTCATGACCTTGGAAGGATTGGAAGATGTAAAAGGCTGGTTGAAAAAATATGCATTGTTAGAGCAATAAGAATAAGATGGAAAGTGTAATTCAGCTAAACGTAGCTAAAGAGGGAACCTATAGTGTATTGAAAGAAAGCTGTCACAATGCTCCTTATAAGCTCACACATTATGGTGCCCCAAAGCTACAGGAGCATCTGGAAATGATTATCATGAGTGCTTCTCCCGGTATTATGGATGATGATACTTTGGATATTGAGATCAATATGAAAGCTGACACGCAATTGAAGCTTTTTACACAGTCTTTCAATAAACTTCATCCGATGAAACGCGGAGCCCGACAGACAACTGTTGCACGTATCGCACACGACGCGGTCTTTCATTATATTCCACATCCAGTTACTCCTTTTAAGGATTCGATATTTAAAAATGAAAACAGTGTCTATCTTGAAGGTAATGCAGTTTTGATCTGGGCGGATGTTGTCGGTGCTGGGCGTATACACATGAATGAGGCTTTTTTGTTCAACAGCCTACACAGTACGACGAAGATATACCGCAACAACAAGCTGATCCTGATGGACAACCAGTTCCTGTCACCTGCAAAACAACCGATAACAGGCCTGTTATTCTTTGAAGGATATACGCATCAGGCAACTTTTATTTTTTCAGCCCTATTTGCGAAAGAACTGAAGGAAGAGCTGGATGAAATTATGACTTTGGATTACAGTGATATTACATACGGTTTCACAAAAGCTGCGGATGATATTGTCATGTTGCGGGCTTTAGGAAATGATGGCGAGCTGCTTTACGATTTTATGGGTATGCTCGGACAATTGTGCTGGGATTTTACACAACATATCAAGGAAGAGTCTAGACTTGCAGGTATTGCTGAAGATCAACTTGAGGAAAGTACTAAGGAAGTTGCTCCAGTACCGGTTGTTAAAGAGGTGAAAAAACGACCTGCTCTTAAAAAAACGAATGCGGTTAAGGCTCGTCCTAAGACGAAAAAAAAGGAGGTTGTGGATGCATGAGCTATCGATCGTAAGGGATATCTTTAGCACCTTGGAGGAAGCTTATCCGGGGCGGATGCAAGATATTATCAAAGTGGAGATAGAGGCTGGATTGTTATGTAATATTCAGCCTATCCTGATTCAGAATGCTTTTGAAGCCTACGTGCTTGATGAAGCGTTGTTTCAGGATCTGGAGCTCGAGGTTAAATTATTACCCATCATTGCTTACTGCAAAGTATGTGCAATGAATTTTGAAGTACATTATCACCGGTTTGTATGTACTTGTGGACAGCCCTCTGACCAGATTATACAGGGGGAGGAACTGCGCATCAGTAAGGTGCTGTTTAATAATAAAACTGGTCATTAAAAATCAATGATATAAAAAATAGATGTCCGTCTTGATTAAGGGAAAAATCTTAAAAATTGCGATCTGTTTATCCGATATGATATGCTTGTTATAGAAAGAAATTTAATCACTCCATCTGAAATTGATCCTTTGGTCATAGACCTACTGGCGATTGACTGGTATGAAGTCAACAAGACTGTTTTGAGTCGTGAGACAAGGGATGGCCGATTTGTGCGCCTCCATCGGACAGGCGGTACTGCTCTTGATGATGGAGAGTTTGTGTATTCTTCTCCAGAGGTCGCCATACAGATATATATCAAACCATGTGCTTGTATCGTTCTTAAATCTACAGATCTTAATGCTATCGGTCATTTTTGTTTTGATGTTGGCAATCGGCATTTACCTCTATTTTGGTTTGATGATGGGCTAGCACTTGCGTATGATGGACAGCTCTATCCAGCATTAAAAGGGCAATATGGCAACAATGTTGTTATAGAAACGCGCACACTTTCACCAGCCTCTACTTTACAGGCGTTTGGCGCATCATGGTTATTAAGTTAGAAGGTCAAATGGCCTGACTGCTATCTACATGATGTTAAGCTCTCCCTCCGCTTACCATCCCCAGCCGTTACTTTCGTATCAGGTCACTTTATGTGAGGTTGGAAAATAGAAAGTTAATAGTTAAGATTCTTTCCGTTTAAAGTTTTCATTTGTTGCTCAGGCAAATGATTGATATTTACTGATTATAAGTTAAGTAATTCTTTACTTCTGAAGAATTAGTTTGCGGAAATACTGATATGACAGCAGTATTTATACTTAATATTGAAAAAAATGAACTATTTTATCCTTATAAAAAGTTATCTTTAATCAATAGTATAGATGTTCAATAACAAGTTTAAGTTTTGAATATTTTTATAAACCGATCACCTAAATTTTAAGTACAACTGTATTATGATTAAAGTGGGAATTATTGATAACAACGCACATACTCGAGAGGCTATTAAGCGTATTCTTGTGACACACACGTTGGGTGGCACCGCTATTCCTATAACAATTCTTTTTGATTTGGAATACTGCAATTTAACCCGGGAGGAAAAATCTCCAGTTCCTGATGTGTTGCTGCTCGATATTGAACACCAAGATACCTTGATCATGGAAAAAGTAAAAAAGCTTTTTCCAATGTCTGAGGTGATCATATTGACTAATCTAACGGATGTAAAAATTGTTCGTAAATGTTTTCGAAACGGAGCCGTCAGTTATCTGCTGAAGGGTACGTGTATGCAGGATCTTGTGCATGCCATACTTATTACGCTTAATCAAGGTTCTTTTATCAGTCCTACTATCAATAGGGCACTGATCAACCAGGCTTTTAGTTCAAAAAAATACGAAGATCTGCTCACGGCGCGTGAGCTTCAAGTAGCCAATGGTATCGTTGAAGGATTGAGTTATAAGCTGATTGCTGAAGAATATAAAATATCATTAGATACGGTACGTATTTATATCAAACGTGTATATCGAAAATTAAATATCAACAGTAAAGGCGAACTGATTGCGCAATTGTCGATGTAGAGATTATTTCGTAACATGAAGATGTGACTTTATATATTTCTCACTGACCGAATTAAGACTGATTTTTGTTATAATTTGAATTTCCTGATATGCGCATAAAATGTCTGTGGAGTTTCTTGTTTCTGATGTGTTGCTCATGTGTTTTCTTATCCGAAGCGAAAAGTCAACAGGTTGCTGATGTGGCCATAAGCTTTGATCAGGATACAGTAAGCGTAACAGGAGGTCAGACATTTTCTAATAAAATCAGTATCTGTAATTTAACGGATAAAACCATCGAACTGATCCCTTCAGCTGTTGAGACGATGTCTTTATCGGGATTAATAAAGCTGCCGCAGCGAATTATATTACAAGCTCGGGAGCAAAAAAGCTACCCATTAAAGTATATGGGTGATCGGAATATCTTAAAAAGTAATCATCAATCTTTTTCAATCGGTTTTTCTAGTGATGATCAATCCATCCGTTTACCCAAACCGGTATCTTTTTTCATCAAATTGAATGATGAAAAAACACTTGTGTTACAAACGGAACAGCCAGCGTATTATTTGGATCTTTCCACCAATCAGGTACAGTTGCTCGTGCAGGCATCAAATTTTGGACTTGTACCGATTACATTTAAGCTTCTTTTTTCAGGCTATCCTCAAGGCTTTACCATTACCGGAGACGTTATGCAGGTTACCTTACAGCCCGGAGGGCAGACACTACTTCCTTTGACGGCTACTATGCGGTATAAAAGTAGTTTTCAGGATTTTGACTTTGTCATGCAAGGGATTGATGAAGAGGGTCGAATCTTAGCGGCTAGTCGTGTCCGAATTATGCGGGTTGGAAGTGTTAAGCGGTTTGGAGCTATTAACAATCTTGAAAATGATTTTAATAACAATACGGTCGCCTTGCAGTACCTCAGTTTGGGACAAGGAAATTCTATTTATCAGTTTCAGGCTTATGGAGATCTGGAGCTCGAAGAAAACAAAAATCTGAACTACAGACTGAATATCGATTATTATCAGGAACAAAAGGCGTTAAATGCTTATGACACCTATATCGATTATCAAGATAAAGACTGGGGCATTAAAGTCGGGAATATTTATGAAAATCTGGATCAGACGATTAGTGGAAGAGGAGTTAAAGCGAGTTATAAATTTAGTAAAAATCGCTCGATCAGTCTCTATGGAGTCGAAAATAATTATATGCTATTCAGTCAGCTGCATAATTTGATTCCTGGAGCGAAAATTATCGGAGCTAATTATGCTGTTCTATCGGAGGATAATCAGGAAAGTTACCTCACCTATTTACATCGTGAACACAGTTATCGTGAGATCAAGAGCGATCAGGTAAGCGGAAAGACTGCAGTCCGGTTCAATGCACAGCAACAATTGGGGCTGGAAGGAGGGTACAGTTTGGAGCGTACAGATTATAATGGAAGCAAGCATGCTTTTGCCATGGGCATTAATTATAACTATAGCACAGAACAGTATCAGATAATGAGTATGAATTATTACAGCTCTCCCTATTATACCGGTTTGCGGAGGGGTTTAATACAGAGTGATACCCGGATCAGTAAGGTGTTAGAAAATAATCAAAGTATCGCTGCCCGGATCAGTTATCTGGATAATAATCCCGAATTTCAGGAAAGGTATAAAGATTATTACATTAATAATCCTAGTCGGATCCAGATTTATGAGCTTGGTTATCATACTGGTCTGGGCAAATTTCAACTGGATTTTAGGCCTTATTTTATTTTTCAGGAAGTGGATTATCAAGGCTTTGGAATTCCAGGTATCGGTCCTGCAAATTGGAAATCAAATGCCATTAGAGGAATTGGTGATATCAATTTTTTTAGTACGGGACATCGGTTTTCCCTGCGCACAGATTATGGCTATACGTATAAGAATACTTCCAATAAGCCGCTTTCTCCCTTTCATTCGTTACGTGTGACGGGTACCTATGGATATCGGTTTATCGGTTTTAATACCTATATCCAAATAAATCCTTACTACTTAAACGATTTGCTTGCTACGGCATCGGATGCAAATTTTAGAATTTATTCTTTTGGACCCAATATGCAGATCAATAGTTTTAAGGGAACGCTGCAGGCACAGGTCGCGGGTATGTACAGCTATTATGGATTTTCCCGAAGTAATAATTTATCGGTTAACGGAAATGCCAAATGGCATTTAAAAGGGAACTGGAGTCTCACTGCTGACATCTTTTATAATTTTATGCGCAACCGCCTTCCTCTCAATTATCTATCTGAGGCAAATGCTGTAGAAACCATATCGTTTAATAATCGACAGTTTCGAGTAGGTATTGAAAAGAAATTTTCCAAATTTAATAGTGCGAAAGGACATATGTTGCAGTTGTCTTTTTTTGACGACAAGAATAAAAATGGCGTTAAAGATCCTGATGAAGCAACTCCCGAAGCAGTTGTGGTTAAAATTGCCGAAGATGTAGCGAGTACCGATGGAAAAGGACGGGTGAAATTTTTAAATATGGCTAAGGGTTCATATGCTGTCCTTGTTGAAAATAATCAAGGCTGGGTAGCTCAGGGACCCATCAGTATTGTTCTAACAAAAAATCAACGGCTAGCTATTCCTTTGGTGAAAACACGAATTTTAAAAGGTAGGATTAAGCCTATAGCAGGTAAATACCTGCAAACAAATCCGGAGCTATCCGGTATTCGGATTAATGCAGTCGATAAGGAAAGTAATACGTTCACGACATTGAGTGATGCTGATGGCAACTTTACCTTTTTCCTGCCATTGGGGAATTACAATGTAACAATACCGACGGCAGGTATGCCCTTTTCGATTGAAAATCCGAATCAGGAAATTGATCTAAGTGAAAAAGGAACCGTTTATCTCCAAGATTTTAATTATAAAGATGAGCGTAGAAAAGTGGGTATTAAACGTTTTTAAGGAGCCACAAAACTAAAGATGATATTCGTTGTATATGTTCCTGCCGGTTTGTTGAGCAATTTTGAAGTTTCTGATGCAGGAATGCTGTATCTGATATTTAAGGATCTGTCGATTACAGGGTCAGCTCCATTAATAAGTTGCTGCGCGGTGGCAGACAAGGTTACGGTCTGCATACCGGTTTGACCTGGCATCGGCCCTATCCGCATGACATTTAGTGGAACGCTATTAACTCCAGAGGCAAAGTTTGCCGAAGTGGCTCTTACATACACGTTATAAGGCGTGGTTTTACTCAATTTTAAGTGCGCTGGCATATCTTGGTTAACACCGTTCTGGTAATGACTAGCTGTTGAAAAGGTTAAGTTAACTGTTGATTGGTTTGCTATTATTTCACTTAGATCGCTGACCACAACCTCCAGACTGCCAACACCCTGCGCTTGTAAAGTTCCTGTAGGATAGGTAGCAGTTGGCTTGTTCCAGGTGTAAGTGATCGGTACTGAATAGGTTCCTGCCTGTAAAAATCCCGCTTTAAGTTTTGTCGCATCAATTGAGAATGCGTAATTCAGTGTCTGCGAATTATTCGTAGGTACAGCAAGTCCAGCAGCAGGAGTTAATCCCTGAACTGTGGTTGATAGTGTTATAGGCGTTGCTGTAGGGATTGCCGTTAGAGTGGTTGCCACTGAAGAAACAGGAGTGACCGGCAGGCTATTGTACGGCAATGTGGTGCTAAAACTGAAATTTGAATTACCTGTCTGTAAACTTGGTCTATAATTTACGGTGTTTGTAAGATTAATGGCTTTACTTGAACTAATACCTGCGGGTGTACGATAAAAACTCAAATTGTTAACTAAAATGCTGGTCGTTCCTGCGGTGGTTAATGGCGTTATAAAAGAAGGAACAATAATATTCATCGTATGCGTTGCTGGAGTGATCACATTCCCTCCTAAAAGACCGGGAGCTAAAAAAAACAGCTCAGCAGTATATGTTCCTGCCACCCAAGTGAAGCCAGCTGTGGCCAAGCGTAAGTTGTTGAGGACAGTGCCGGAAGCAACACTGGCAACTGCTGCAAATATATTTTGATTGGTCGTGGAAAGTGCAATTTCTGTAAAAGTACCCAGAACCGTGAGATTATTAATAGAGACCAGCTTGATATGTGCCAAATTGAGTGGAGCAGGACCATTACCTCCAAGCGTATTACTGAAATTAGCGGTATTGGACTTGACACCGATTGTAGGTAATAGGCCGAGTGCAGATGTATAGGTGCCGGATGTGAAATTTTGTTGATAATCTGTTCTTGCGGTGATATTTGCTGCTGGTAGATTCACATTGATTTGAGCCTGTACATGTATGGTGTACAGGCTTGCTGCTAGTGTGAGGGCGCTCTTAATATGTAATTTCTTTTTCTGCAATTTTCAAGTCATATTGAGTTCCGGCATCTAGGATAGCTACAGCGAGGTAGCGTCCTTTGAGTGTTGCTGGTAAATCCAGTTGAATCCATTGTTCTGCCTCGGGTAACATTGCTATTGCAATTGATTTGACCGGGACCTCTTCTCCAGTCTCGATATTGGTCAGTTCGAAACGAACGTAAGCATCTTTATTGATCTGACCCGTGTTTTTCACTTTAACAAGCATTTTCCGGACGCTATTGCCGCCTTCCGGCGTGATGAGACCTTTATCTTCAAAAGCTAAAAATTCCAGATCTCCAGTTGGCAGGCCAGTAGGGACATGATAAATCTGGATGCCCATTTCAAGGAGGACGTTCATGTTCACGCCCTTTTGAAGTTCACCTTTCTGTTCTTTTACCTGTGTGAAAAATAGCATGCTATTGGTTAATACAAGCGAGGGGGCTTCATGCGGAATGGTCATGTTGAGATTGATATTTTTAGTCTCGCCCGGTGCTAATCGGAAAGAGTTTTCCGATAGCAATAACCATGTGGCATTGGATTGCTTGCGCTGGCCTATAGGGTAATATTTTTTGACACCTAAGGAATCACGATCCCAGTCTTTCATATTTGCTACAAAATAGAATTCGGATGTTGAGGTGTTGCTAAAGGAAATGGTTTGACTGACTGTCTGCCCAGGCTCTCCCTTAAAAAAAATACGGGAAGGCGAAACAGAAATACCCTGAGCATAGGTCAGGGTATTTAGGTATAGAAAAACTAGCGTTAAATAAAATTTCACAGATTAAGATAAAGTGTGCTACTGATTTGTTTACAATTGTGTTGCGGTATACGTTACCGTTGTGGTATAAACCTCTAAAGGTAAAGAAATTAATGAACTTGGATCTGCTATAGTATAGCTGATATTATAAACTGCATTTATTTCTGCATTGGCCGCCGATATAAATTCTTGATCAACCTGTGTTAGTGCCGTTATGGGAGTCAGAGTTCCTCCATGTAGGGTTGCGGCATCAACGGTTATGCCCACTATGCCCAGCGCAGGAAGATTTGTGGTATTAGTTGAGTTTGAAGAGGTAAATAGCCCGTCGGCACTTACTGCTAAATCATAAGGTTTATTACTGATCACCGTGAGATGTCCTGGTTTTGTAACTGTTTTGGAAGCCGTATATTCTGCTGCTGTTCCATAAACAAAGTTGACCGTTGGTGCTGCATCTAAAGCAATGGACAGGACGGCTGCCTGCAAATCAATGTTGACCGTTACAGGGGCAGTACTAACTGATACTTGAGCTTTGGCTTGTTGTCCCAGACATAGCGCGACCAGGGCAAATAAAGATAATATTAGGTTCTTTTTCATAATTCTCATAATTATTATATGCTTAACACTGATTAAAATTAGTGATTATGAGAGGTATATCCAATGTAATGAAGTCACATAATGATGTTATAAAGAACGTGATACTGTTAGGTCGTTGGAGCGTGAGTAGGTTGGAAAGTTCGGGTTCTGCTCCGTCACTTCGTGACTTGGCCACGCTAAACTATGCTATAGGTATCTTCTAATATTTTTTTAATTGTTGTTTTAATTCTTCCCATTCCTTGGTCTGTTGTGAGGTCTATTTCGCAAAATGTGCTATTAGTTGTTTTGGTATGCAGGACAAGATAATAAATGCCGGCAACCAAGATACTGGAAATCGCTCTTAGATCTACTTGTTGATCTTTTAGTTCCTGATCGGCTTTGGGAAAAAGCAAGGGGTAAATTTCCTCTCTGTTTGCTGTTACGTGAGCCATGAGCTCTGTATTTTCACTAATCTGCCAGAGCACAACTTTTTGCATTTCTTCGTCGTTCGTGAAATGTTCAAGTTGAGTCAATAATAGATTTTCAAGAATGAGGCGTGTACTTGTTTCAGAAGCAGTAGTTAAAAGGTTTATCGCACTTTCGTTAATGGTATCCCAATAATTTTTTCCTTTAATATAGGTTTCAATGAGATTGTTTACGGAACCAAAATAAACAGAGACGAGTTTTCTATCTACACCAGCTTCGGCCGTAATGTTGCTCACGGTTAATCCAGTATATCCTTTTTGTTTCAGAACAATTCCAACAGCTTGAATCAGCTTATTCATCGTTCTACTTTTGTTGTTTTTTTCTCCTTGGTAAGTTTTTCTAGCCATTGAAATATCTTAGGTCATCAACATATAGCTATGCAATATAAGTATTTTATCTGTAGAAAAGTTAACCAATGGCTAATTTTTTTTGACTTAAAGCGTTTAAATTCTCGTAAAAGCGTCTGTTGGCATAAATAAGGCGGTTTATATGTGGCAACATGAATCTTGATGTTTTTAAAAATTATTGTAATTCAATCAGAATTATCCTTTATTTGAGATAATTTCGATTGTCGACCCCGATCCATAAGCACAATAAATTCTTTTTACCGACCTGTTTTTTTAGTGATTGCTTATTTTATCCCGATCATCATGCTTTAAAAAAAATGCATTCGATTTTATTTTTGGATTATACTAACCTTATATCGGGTATACGTTGCTATTAGTTGAAAATTTCTTTTTTAAATTTTATACATCTTATAGCTGGGCAGAATACACTATTTAGTAATGTTAATTACTTTTTCCACATGCTGTTCACAAAATGGTTAATTGACCCCTAATTTTCATTTTTTTGAATACCGTTATTTTTGTTTTATAAAGGATGTTTATAAAATGTGGATAACATGTTAATATAAGTGGAAAAATTGTACGATACAGGTGATAAATAATTTTGAGAACCTTTAATTGTAAATGATAAATACCAAGATATCCACATATTGTGAGTAATAGTTGTTTTTGTGTGAATGAAATTAGATGTTGAATAGGTGTGGATTACTTTTTCCACATGATATTCACAATGTTCGATTTTAGTGTTATTTGCGCATATTTTTGACGAATTCAAATTTTTCAGTAATTAAATATCGTTAATGTGTGGATAACATGTTGATAACTCAATAAATTGAAGTTTGGTGTTCGGTGTAAATAGTTTGAATCTCGTCTTTTATCTGCGTTTTATGTTCATAAGTGCATATCTTGTTGATAGAAATTGAATTTTTGTTAATTAACATTATTGAGCTAACAATGTTAATTACTTTCTCCACATATTGTCAGTAAAACTGTGTAAAGCGGTTTTTTGAGGTTGTTTTAGTGCAAATTTCCATTTTGTCTTTCTGTGTTGTTAACAAAATGTGGAAAACGTGTTGAAATGTGTGAATAAGTGTTTCGAAGGAGACTGTATACTTGTTTAAATGTTAGAAACATATGTGGTGAGTAGGTTTTAACAATTTACTACGTCGCTGGATTATTGTGTCACTTGCTAAGAGGTTAGCAAGTTAAGATGTTAATAGTTGAGAAGGTAAGTGAGTTGGAAAGAAACCGTAGATAAGAAAATATACGGTTTCTTTTAAAGAGCTTTATCCGTGGGCTTCTTCGATTTTTAGATGGCCACTGATTGCAATTCTGTTCCAGGCATTAATCACTACAACTGCCATGATGATTTGAGCGATCTGATTATCGGAAAAGAACTTTAAAGCTTTGTCGTAGGTTTCGTCAGTTAATCCGTTTTTATGGATTAGTGTTACTTCTTCTGTAATTTTTAGCACTACCTTTTCCTCTTTGGTAAAAATATCATGTGTTTCATGCCATGCACTTAGCAGAAAAATACGTTGGTTTGTTTCTCCGTTTTTCAACGCATCCTTGGTGTGCATATCGATGCAATAAGCACATCCATTAATTTGAGAAGCACGAATTTTAATAAGCTCTTTTAGCGATTTTGAAATCGGAGCTTGAGAGATATACGTTTCAAGGCCCATCATTGCCTTTAATGCATTGGGTTCTACCGAACCGATATTAATACGATTTTGCATAGTTTTATTTTTTAATATTTATTGTTAACAGTACAAAAATGGGTATTGTAAAATTTTAAAAAGTTAAACTGGTTTAAGAAACACTTTTCTTCCGGATTTCACTTAAATATTCTGGCGTAAAACCAAGAAAAGAGGCAATAAGATATTGAGGTACTCTTTGTACAAATTCAGGGTGTTTATGCGCCAAACTTAAATAAAACTCCTCTTTAGATAATGAAAAAAGATAGTGTACGCGCAACTGTGCGGCGGCATATGCTCTTTGATAGATAAATCGAAAATAGCGTTCCATAACCGGAAATGCAGCTAAAAGTTTTTCTTGACATTCCTGATCTATATATAGCACTTGCGTTTTTTCTACTGCTTGAATGTAACAGGACGTCGGTTGTTTATGTTCATATGCAATATTATCGGTGAGCCACCAGGTTTCGATAGCAAATTCTGTTGTTTGTTCGGTACCTTTTTCATTGATAAAGAATTTACGGAGTAAACCATGAACAACAAAATAATGATGCTTGCAAACTTGTCCTTCCTGCAGTAAATTTTCTTTTTTGGCGACCTGTTTTGTGTTAAAATACTTCAATATTTCATGAAATGTCTCATCATCAATCGTGACGAATTTTTCTAAATGTTTTCTGAATAACTCCGACATGGTATGCTTATAGATTTTATACTAAAGTTAGGAATTTAAATATGTACTCTTGCTCCCCGATAGAAATGAATATATTATGATGTTATACGCTAGTGGTTCTTTTAACAATCATGAAAATGTTAAACTCATTTGCGTTTTTATTGAGGAAGTTACAGCGATTCTATGGTAGGTATGTTTCTGGACAAGATGAAGATTGATTGACCGTACCATACTCTGAAAGTTAGCGAATTTAATAATTGGTTACGATGAATAGCTATGGATAAGCTGGAATATATAAGGACGGCAGTTTAAAAAAGTAAAACAAACGGGACTGATCACAGTTTCAAAATAATACTGCTATAAATAGAGCCTATATTGTTAAAATAAATTATCTTTAAGATCTTAAATGTTATTTTTCCTTAAACCGTTGATTCCTTAATTGTTTACCATGTTAAAAAAGATTATTAAACATAAATCGAATACATTATTACGCACAATATATTGCTGTTCTTTTCTTTCGATTTTTATGCTAAAAGGTTTTTCTCAGACCCAAGGCCCCAAAGAATATGTGGATTATGTCAATCCTTATATGGGAAACATCAGTCATTTATTGGTGCCGACTTACCCGACCGTTCATCTACCAAATAGTATGTTGCGGGTTTATCCTGAGCGAGCGGACTTCACTTCAGATCGCTTATTTGGTCTTCCGCTTATTGTTACGAGTCACCGTGGAAAATCGGCTTTTAACTTGAGTCCGATGATAAAATTACCATCCGATCTGAAACCTGTGCAACTGTACAGTTATGATCAAGAAGAAATAAATCCCTATTCTTATTCGGTACAGTTGGATCAGGAGGATATCAAAGTAGATTATGCGGTATCACATCAGTCGGGTATGTACACCTTTACTTTTCCTACCAAATCAAACAAGTATCTGCAGTTCAATTCACATGAAGGAAAATTGCAGTGGGATGGTCAGGGGCTTTCCGGTTCCCAGGATATCGGGAATGGCACCCGTGTCTATATTTATGCTGTTCCCGAATCAAAACCGATAACAGTGAGTCTTTTGAAAGGCTCGAAATTGGAAAAAAGCACTGAAGTTGCAGGTAAAAATGCCTGTATCGTATTGCAATTTGACCAATCTGGATCAGCCTTACGGATGAAGTACGGTATTTCTTTTATCGACGTTGCACAGGCAAAAGCCAATCTGAAACGTGAGATTACGGATTTTAACCAAGAAAAATTAGCAGCCAATGGACGAAAGATCTGGAATGAGGCTTTAGGGAAAATTGCTGTAGAAGGTGAAAATGAATCGGATAAAAAGGTGTTTTATACCTCTTTATATAGAACTTATGAGCGTCCTGTTAATATTTCTGAGGATAATCGCTACTACAGTGCATTTGACGGAAAAGTACATGATGATCAAGGGAAAGCATTTTTTACAGATGATTGGATATGGGACTCGTACAGGGCGCATCATCCGCTTCGGGTATTGCTCGATTCGGATAATGAAGCCTTGATTTTGAATTCCTTCGTTCGGATGTCTGAACAGATGAAGGAACCATGGTTGCCGACTTTCCCTGAAATAACCGGTGATAGCAGACGCATGAATTCCAATCATGGCGTGGCCACATTGCTAGATGCTTACCGAAAAGGAATACGTAATTTCGATATTAAGAAAGCTTATCTGGCGGCGAAAGGTGCTATAACTGAAAAGACTTTAGCACCATGGTCAGGTAAACCTGCCGGAAAATTGGATGTTTTTTTTAAGGAAAATGGCTATATACCGGCACTGTATCCTAATGAGAAAGAGACAATACCTGAGGTGAACAGTTTTGAAAAAAGACAACCTGTGGCAGTTACTTTGGGTACTTCCTATGATCTTTGGTGTTTGGCTCAATTAGCCAACGAGCTTGGTATGAAAGCGGATTATGAACTGTTTATGAAACAGTCATTCAACTATAGGAATCTATTCAATGAGCAAACTAAATTTTTCCATCCAAAGGACGATAAAGGTAAATTTATTATGCCTTTTGATTATGTGTTTTCAGGAGGACAGGGGGCGCGTGAATACTATGGCGAAAATAATGCCTGGATATACCGCTGGGATGTACAGCATAATATTCCGGATCTTATTAAATTGATGGGTGGTAATGAACTGTTTATTCAATATTTAGACGATATGTTCCAGCAACCTTTGGGCAGATCTAAATTTGATTTTTATGCGCAACTTCCTGACCATACCGGAAATGTAGGACAATTCTCTATGGCCAATGAACCTTCGCTCCATATTCCATATCTATACAACTATGCGGGACAGCCTTGGATGACACAAAAACGGATTCACAAATTGGTAGGAGAATGGTTTAGAAACGATTTGATGGGAGTACCTGGAGATGAGGACGGAGGGGGTATGTCAGCGTTTGTTGTTTTTTCACAGATGGGATTCTATCCGGTAACTCCTGGACTTACTTCTTATAGCATAGGTTCTCCATTCTTCTCAAAAGTGAGTATACAACTTCCCAATGGCAAGTCTTTTGTTATTATCGGAAAAAATGCTTCGGAAAAAAATAAATATATTCAGTCGGCCAAATTGAATGGCCAACCTTTGAATACACCACAATTAGATCATGCGGATATTCTTAAAGGGGGGATACTTGAATTTGTTATGGGTGATAAAGCCAATAAAAACTGGGGTAACTAAATCATCAAATTTAAATATTTTCTGCATACAATTAGTACAAGAAAGCGTGGTCATTTATGCAGTGCTTTTCTGGTACTAATTGTATCTAACAAAAACTGCTTCCATCTTATTTCAGGCTGATATCTGATATTGGGGTGCTTGTCAAATTATATTTATACTCAGTATTAAATCTAATACTCTTAAAGCTAGCTGGAGCAGGTACTGGAGTATATTGCGGTTATTCTGCTGATATGACTATTTTCGTATAATAATCTAACCTTTCGGTATAAAATTCAAATCTGGTAAGTCCATATCGAGTAGATTTGTTTAACAATGCTCTATTCCGGTTTGATAGAGTCAGAATAATTTGGTTAAAACTAATTCAAAGAACATGGTTAAGCAGGTATTAATTTTTAAGAGTTCAATAAAAACAGTAGAGAGCAAAATTTTTTTGATGCAATTATTGCAATTGAATATGCCGGAAGTGTTTTCCCCTACAGTAGATCTTGACGATGAAGATTCGATTTTTCGAGTAGAAACAGCTGGCTGTTCTATTGACCGGTTAACCAATTTGTTGGACAGCCATAATATTCGAGTTGATTTATTGGAACGCTTTGATGTTGCCTAATCGAATGAACTCTTATAAAAGACCGCTTGTATATTTTTGGAAAAAATCGTTGCGATAGATTTCTCCTATTGGTATCTCTGCGTCGTCTATGTAAATGGTATGACTATCAAAAGAATCGATAAATGACATATTGATCAGGTAAGATTTACTTACCCGGATAATGAGTTCGGAGTTCAGTTTTTGATGGATTGTTTTTAAGTTCATGGCTGTGATCAGTTTGTTGTTGCGAGTATAGATCACGACATAATCTTTTAGGGCTTCAATGAATTTGATTTCATCAAAGGTGATTTTATAATATTTTCGATCTGATTTTATCAGTATAGAATTGTCATTGCTGGCTTCAAATGTGTTTTTCTGTTCATGAAATGTCAACAGTTTTTGGTAAGCGATTGCTTTCGTTATCGCTTTTGCTAGTCGCTCCTTTTTGATCGGTTTTAAGAGATAGTCAATTGCGTCAAGTTCATACCCCTGCAATGCATACTGACTATATGCTGTCGTTAAAATCACTAATTTATCTGTAGGCAATGACTGTGCAAAATCAAGACCATTGATGGTCGGCATTTCAATATCCAGAAATAGCAGATCAACAGCATTATTTTTTAAAAATTCCATTGCCCCAATAGCGCTGGAAAATTCCCCTACAATCTCAAGGGCTGAAATTTCTTGTACCAGATTGCTCATTTCTTCACGAGCGAGAGGTTCATCATCAACTATAATACACTTCATATTGGGATCGTTAATTTTACGCTATATTCCGTTTCTTGAACAGTAATATTTAACTGATAATCGTCTTGATATAACAATGCTAACCTACGTTTAGTATTGGTGAGGCCCAGTCCACTATATTTTTTGTTAGGATTGAGGGCAAGTTTTGGATCTTTGGAATTGCGGCATTCAAAGTGAAGCTGCCCATCACTTGCCATAAAGGAAATATGAATAAAGGACGTTCCTTCTGTCGCACTTAAACTGTATTTTATAGCATTTTCGATAAAGGCCGTAAAAATATGCGGAGGTAAGAAAATATTTTTTTTAACGAGTTCAGGTTCACATTGTATGGTCGTTTTCAAGTGATCTCTTCTTATTTCTTCCAATTTTAGAAAATTGGTTATAAAGTTTATTTCTCCAGTTAAAAGTGTTTTATCGTTATCATTTTCGTAAAGCTGGTATCTTAAAAAATCCGATAGTTTGATAATGACTTCCGTTGCCATTTCAGGATCTTTACGTATCAGTGCTTTGACATTATTCAACATATTAAACAAAAAGTGTGGCTGTATCTGGTTTCTTAAGGAAGTTAACTCAGTTGTTAGGGCCAGATTTTTGAGTTCAGATATTCTCTTATTGTCTTTGATCCAACGATTAAAAAGTTTCAATGTTGTGGTTGTCAAAATAATGGGAATACTGACTAAGATCCCGTTGAAAAAATTCATGTTTTGCCGCTTATCAACTTTTAAATTTGCAGCCGTTATAACATGCATATAATTGGAAACATACATGACGATCAGTAAACTTCCAATAACCAATAAGATTAATAATATTATATAGATCTCATACCTTCCCTTGAAAAAAAAACGTGGTATCAGCAGATACATATTGATGTAGAACATACATACAAAAACGATCCATACTGATAAATGTAGATAGGTTTTATATGGATCAGATAGCTCTGTCTTCATGTCTGAATTGAAAAAAAGCAAAAGGAGTCCCACTATAAATACGCTGTGGCGGAGGACCCTATATTTTTTTTCGGTCAAGTAACGTATGATTATTCCATTTTTAAAATCTTGCATCAGTTCTTAGTAATAATGTTACTGTATAGGAACAAAAGTAATTTTTTTTGAGCCTACTCTAATTTCTTTTATACCAAGAGTGCTTTTTTTTATACCAAAGTAATTGAAGTAGTATGGTGTGCGTTCTATATTATTCTAAGAAAGGATCTTTTGTATAAAATAAAGGGCGTTTCGTCTAAAATGTATTTTTCATATCCACATTTAGGATATTCTTGTACCGTTTTATCAACCATTTATCCATTGTTATATGTTAAAAAAGATTTTGCTCATATTTGGAATAGGCATTTACACTTTTATTACCAAAGCCCAGACAAAAGACAGTATCCCAGACAAAGTCCGTGCTATTATTGCGGATAAATTTCCGGCGATCCGCGTACTGAATCTGGAGTACGAAATTGTTGGTGGGTTTAAATATGCTTCAAAGTATTTAAAGAATCCACTTCCTAAGGGAGAGGTTCAAAATATGCATCAAGCGAATGCCAGTATGAATGTCAACTTGATGAAGAGAAAAAATTGGACTTTAGGAACGCTTGTGGGGTATCGGCATTTTTCTGTAGAGCTGCTGCAACCTGATTTGAGTACGCGGCAAATATATCAAGAGAAGCAAGATTATCACTATCACCATGAATCATTAAATTTTACTTACTACTCAAGATTATTTGGAAAAATGGCTATTTATAGCGCGAGTTTGATGACTGATGGAAGTGAGAAAGGCTTTGAACGTGTTCGTGGTATGCTGATGGGAAACTTGGTTCTAAAAGCTACCCGTGAGGTGCAGATGACCTTAGGTGTGGTCGGTTTATTGGATCCAAGTGCCCTTGTACCTGTGATACCTACTTTTACATATAAGAGACAGTATCAACAGGGCTGGGTGGTCGATGTCGTGTTGCCGAAAGCGGTTTATCTTCGTAAAACTATTTTGGGTAATGGACGTGCATCTTTTGGATCGGAGCTTGATAATAACACCTTCTATATCTATGATTTTGCTGGATTATCGAGCGTCCAGATCTTCAATCAGATGAACTTGAATTCAGGGTTGCTTTATGAACACAATCTGGGACGTTCTTTTATAGCTATGGTCAAAACCGGGATGAGAAATTCGTTAAGATCTCGAATATCAGAGAAAAACAAATCTCAGAACGATTTTATTTATGAAGCATCTACGGATCCATCTTTTTATTTTAATGCTGGTTTATCGTTTAATCCTTTTGCAAAAAAACGCGTTAATTAACGCGGATAATCCGTGAATGATATAAATGGAGCATCATATGCTGCCTTTTTAAATCAAAGAGCGCTATCGTTTATAATCTGAGGTAAGCTGCGACCTGTATGATATTATTTACAGTCTTATTATTTCTTCCTAGGCTATATTGATTCATGTAACCTGCTTCTATATCAAATTTTGGATTTACCCGCCATCCTAATGCTAGGTAAGCTCTGTTTTGGTCAAATAACTTACCATTGGTGGAATTTTGAATATGTGCAAAAATTTCATTTTGCAGTGCAATGAAAGGACCATCAGTAAAACTAGTGGTTTCGGAAACAGGGACAATGGCACGGGTGAAATAGCGCAGTCTTTGGGCAAAATCGTAACGGTCCGTAACCAGCTCGTTTTGCTCAACAGTAGGTTGGCCCATAAAGCGCTGTTCTAATCTAAAACGGTGCTGCAGTGTGGAAGGTCGATTTAGAACGGTAAATTTTTGGTTTATAATAAATTGCTCCCATATGCGGTGTTCTGGTACCCAGCCATGGGTAGCGCTAATATTTCTTTGGTTTCCGATGTAGGCATACCCTAAAGTGGCAATCATATTGTTCTTGATATGATAATTCAATCCCGGTCGGATAATAAAGGATTGTATGTCTTTGAGTTGATCTGTACTTCGAGCTTGTCCATCAAAATGTATGCTGAACATGGGATTTATTTTGTAAGTGAAAAATGCGGCACTCCAACCTGTAAATGTCTGCTGTGTCTGTGCTTTTAAAGGAACACTAAATATGAACAGGAAGATCATGCAACTCTGAAGAAGAAATAATTTAGATAGCATTATTATAAAAGTTTGAATTGGTTTATTAAGTTTAATATTTAAATCTGTTAAGTATCCTTATCCTGAATGGAAAAATAAACAAATTTATTTTACATCCGATTGAAAACAATCACATTTAGATGAACTTTAACCGAGAATTTAGACACTTCTTTTTATAAGGCTTCTAGAAAAGGTTCCATTTAACGCCTATTTGATATTGCGAAATACTCGTATTCCAGTTGTGGTATACACCGGTTTTTCTTTCTACATTTCGATATCGGAAATACAATTTTCCCAATTCTAATCCAAAAGTGTAACCCATTCGGGAGCCTCTATTAAATGCCTCTTCTCCATTATTCAGTAGATATTTATCTTCATTCAATAGTTTATTGAATTCGAGGCCACCTAATAATGCAAAATTTGATGTCAGGTCTAACTTAAATAATACAGGGAAATCAAAGAACTGGAGGGCCTTGTTTCCTTTTGCAATACCGTTAACCTGATCCACAGTTTCAGCATTTGTTCTGACACGTGTTACATTATACGTGGGCTCTACTTGGATAGCCATGTTAGGTCTAAAATGATAACTTAGTATGCCTCCGACTTGAAAACCTATCCGATTTGCTGAACGGAATGATAGTCCATCTGCATGAGATAAATTTCCACCTAATTTTATTCCTGCTCCAATTTGGGAAAAAACCTTCTCAGTAGGTACTAAAAGTATTAATAGAAGCACTAGTAAAGTTAATCGTATATTTTTACACATATACAAAAGTACCTTTTCTAGATAGCTCAGCTTACTGACTTTTGTAAAGATTTGGTCAATAAGTTGGGTTTTTAATAGGTTATTTTCATTTTTTACAGTTAATAAAACGACAGGAATACCAGTTTAGTCACATGGAAAAACAACTGGATGACTTTGGATAATTGTTGGCGCTTTAGGCATTAATTTACTTCCCTTATAATCAATATAGTCTTATTGATAGGTATCACTTTTGTCAATAGGAGACCAGATCATGTTTAAACTTTCCAATTATGTGCTCATCCTTATTTAATTTCAATAATTAGTATTGTTTATTTCTTTCGTATTAAATACATACTCTGACTATTGGAAGAATAGAATGCGAACCCATGGGGTGAAATATAAAATGTTGGTTTAAAATGTAGTGCTGAATAATTTGCTTCTAACACCGTATAGAATCGATTTTTGTAATCGTCAAATCTTTCTTTCTCTACAGCGATATGGGGCTCAAAAAAATTAAAATCACGATCTCCAATCTTTGTTTTAAAGAAAGCTTTCCCGCGCCAGTTTTTAACACTATATCCCGGGCTTCCACCACCGATATTGTGGCTGTATTTTAATTTTTCCTCAGGGTGAAAATGTAAAAAAGTAACGTTTTCAGGTAAGTAAGGATCTTGTTCGCCGGTCCAAAAAACATCGTCACGGTAACGACCGGCATCTTCACTGCTATCAATGCTTCTGTATGCTGGTATTTCTTGCCATAGCATCTGCCATTGTTCATCCTGGTAAAAGAAAAACTGCATGTAGTAATGATCATTTCTAGTTACATTTTTTAAAAACCAATATTTGCCATCTTTTTTCGCGCTTGCAATTTTTTGATTTATTTTTTCTCCAGTCCAACTCAAATCTTCATTTAAAACTTTAAAAGCATGTGTGGTGGTATCGCCATCTTGTGGCCAAGTGGTGTAATAGGCTTTTTCGTCATTGGTGAAAATGATGAAATCATCAATAAATTCTGGCCAATATTTATTTTGGGACAAGTGTAATGTATCTTCTGTAATTCCTTTACTATTTATTTTATAATAAAGCATATCACCTTGGGTCTCATCATTTTTTTCTGCATCGCAGGATACGATCAGTTGGTCATTCACAGATGGAAAGATGCGAATGGGATTAGGTGAACTGGAACGAGTGACTTCAGTTTCACAGAACAGTTTCACTTCGAAAATATCGGAATGATACTTTTCGTTAATTTCTTCAAAATTAGCATATGCCGCATCTAAGGGTTCGTTGTTCCGCTCTATAATTCCATCGCAGGAAGTTAAACTGGATATGAAAAGGATCGTCGTGCTTAAAATTGAAGTGAAAAGGGTTGTTTTATTCATGTGATTTAATTTAATCATTATACCGGTCATTTAAAATGAAGCCAATGGTAGAAAAGAATTTTTTGGTTTTGTAAATTCGTTGTTCCCGCTGTCGCAATTCACCCCTTATAATGTCGTTTTTGTAATCTGTTAATTTAAGCAGACCCTTGCATCTTTGTCATATCAATATAAACAATTTTGCAATATAAATAATTCATAAATCTTCAAAAACATGAAAAAGAATAAATTAATCTTTTGGATAGCTACAGCGATCCTTATTATCTGGGAGGGTATCATGCCTCTTGGTACGCTTTTATTTGCGCCACAGTATGTTAATGCTGGAACTAAACCGTTAGGATATCCAGACTACTTCGCTTATGCACTTATTATCTGCAAAGTGCTCGGAGTAATAGCCATTTCTTATCCTAAAACTCCAAGTAAATTGAAAGAGTGGGCCTATGCCGGATTAACATTTAACCTAATTTTTGCTTTTATTAGCCATGCAATGGTCGATAAAAATATTGGATTTATGCTGTTGCCACTTGTTATACTTGCTATACTTATTATTTCTTATGCATATGGCAACAAGACGTATGGTCTTGTAGTAAGGTGATAAATCTTATTACACGATGTCAATAATAAGTGAGAACTGTATTTTCTTCAATAGTAGATAAGCCGATTCAAGTAATCGGCTTATTTATTATTGTCGGTTAATGCTTTTCGGTGAATTGAATATATTCGTTGCGGTCTCTAAATCAGTTGGTTTTGTTCCTTTTTTAAAATAAAACAAACGTTAGGCCAAGCATACCGTTATACTTATAGTACATAATAATGGTAGCATAAAAAAAGAAAAATAATGATGAACGAAGAATTAATTCAACTTTCACAAAAATTTCCGGCTTGGATATGGAATACTGCATTTATACTGTTTTCCTTTGCACTCGGGATCCTCATTAAAATTTTATTTATCCCGATTTTGCGTTATCAGGCGATTGCACAGTCATCTTATTCCCTCTTTCGGTCTTTTATACGGCGATTTAATAAGATTTTGAGTCTTTTTATTCCCTTGGTTGTTTTTAACAGTTTGTTACCTTTTACGCGTTTCAATACCGCCACATTGCATATTGTCGGTAAAATAAATGAAATCTTACTGATCAGCTTTTTTGCTGTTGTTCTGATTCAGGCCATAAAAGTTTTTGAAGATTATTTATATCATCGTTTTGATATCAATAAAGAGAATAACCTGCGTGAAAGAAAAATTAGGACACAGATTGTTTTTATTCGAAAGGTCTTCATTACTATTATCATCGTTGTGTCTTTTGCCATTATTTTGCTAAGCTTCGAAAGTATGCAGAAGATAGGTGCAGGACTGCTGACGGGTGTCGGAGTTGGTGGTATAATCATTGGTTTTGCCGCTCAGAAATCTCTTGGAAATTTATTAGCAGGTTTTCAGATTGCTTTTACACAGCCCATTCGGATGGATGATGTGCTGGTCGTTGAGGGCGAGTGGGGTAAGGTCGAAGAAATCAATCTGACTTATGTCGTGGTTAATATCTGGGATAAGCGCCGTCTGGTGCTGCCGATTACCTATTTCATCGAAAAACCTTTTCAGAATTGGACGAGAACTACGGCAGAGATATTAGGAACTGTTTTTATTTATGTTGATTTCGCGATTCCTGTCCAACAATTACGAGAAAAATTAGGATCATTGCTTATGCATCATCCTTTGTGGGACGGTAAGGTCAATGTCCTGCAGGTCACTGATCTGAAAGAGCGAACGATGGAGATTCGTTGCTTAATGAGTTGCCGAAACTCGGGACAGGCTTTTGATCTTCGCTGCTATGTAAGAGAAGAGATGATGAGTTATATAAGGACAAATTTCCCAGATTGTCTTTCTAAATCGAGAATTGATTATGGCGCTGAAGTTAATAGAAGTGAACTAAGAGGAATGTAGCAGTTTCATTTTCTAATCTATTCTCTTTCGTGTAAGTAGACTATGGATAATTCTGAAAAATGAAGTTATCAAGGGGCAATAAACGATCGTTTATTGCCCTTATTTATTTTAAAGTTTTCAGGAAAAAGCTGTATCAGTTGAATAATAAGCTTTTATAGAGATAATCAAAGAAGTCAGGTAACGATTTAGTAACGGTTCTTATTGCTTTGCTTTTCGATACATTTCCGTTCGCTCACAGCAAATATAAAAAATTATAATGTCATACCACAATTAGTCTCCTATAATCATAGTTGAATAACGAAAGCTATAAATTTATAAAGCTATATCAGATTTGATAATTTGATGTGTTAATTATTTTTTGTATTAGATTCCGTTAAAACTTCTTTAACCTGGCAATGATTTTTAATAAGTATATTCTATTCTTAGCATTCTTTATCCACTGAGGGAGACGGCTGCCGATACTATTGTTTTTATAGGGCAAACCGTTTCGAGTTCGATGTGTATCTGCTATATAACTTTCGATCACCGTAAGGTGTTCCAGATTATATGCCCACAAGAGACCATGCTTCGTTTCGACTTGATACCATACATCAAATCCAAAAAAAGGGTCACAGGGCGCATTTTGGATTAATAAGCGAGACGTCACTGCCTGCCCTTTATTATTAATATATGCTGTGAATTTTGGTGTATTAATATATTTGACGGAAAAACCACATGACGTACAGGAAAAACGAACTTCCATTTCATACTCGGCAATCGTTTTATAAGGTTGCCCGCCTAAAACCAAAGCTTGTGCATTGCATTTTAGACAGACAACGTAAACGGTGTTTATAAAATCTTCGTTACGAAGTGTATAGGCTGATTGTGGCATTTGCTAAGTTATAAATCTTTACTTTTTTCTGCTCAATCGCACTAAGCTGAAAGTCCCAGTGTTTCAATCAATATTCTAATAAGGCTATATTTAGCTCATTTAAAACTTCTGTAAAAAGGCATAACATTCGCTTTTACAAATTCGTTAAACTGAATACGAAGTTGTAATTCTTTTCTTTTTTCTAAGGGTTGATTGTTGTGTTCTGAAGTCATTATTATTGTTTACCTAAAATAAGTCTTATAGTAATCATTAAACTCATTTTATATGCCCGTTTGTGTATTTAATATTCTCAGACTAAAGAATTAAAAAAAAAAGTGTGTATTATTTTTTTCATATTTTAATACTGTATTTTGAAAGTCCCATAATGCTCTAAAACACTGGAGCCATTTTTCTTTGTTAATACATACTTTAATGTTTTATCCTTCTTGTTATAAGTACATTCTATGGAGTATTTTCCTTCATATCTTACCCTTTTAGAACCTGTATATATCTTTTTATCATCTTGTTCCGAAACTAATTTCGCTTCAATACCACCATAAGGAAATACATAACCTTCAATATTACTCAGATTAATTATATTTCCTTTTTCTCCAATTATTATTGTATGTATATCTTCGTATTCCCTTTCTATAGTCCCACGAGTTGAGTAGGCTTTGTTTACTCCTTTCCATTTTCCCGCCAATAAAAGTCCACTTTCTTCTCTTCGCTGTTCTTCTGCTTTAAGGCTTCTTTCATGGTCTAAACGTTCTCTTTCAACTTGTTCTTTTTGACGTTTTTCTTCGGCAATCTTTTGTTCTTTCGCAATACGTTCCTGTTCCAGTTTACGCTGTTCGGCTAAGCGCTTGTCTTCAGCTGCCTTTTCTGCTTTTTCGACTTTTACCAGATATTCCAAAGTTTCATTTTTTAGCTCGGCACTTGCTTGCAAATTAGTAAAAGTCTTTATTGAAGCTTTTACTTTAGCATATTCGCCCAATTCATAGTAGCTTTTGATACGCAAAAGCTCAATTCTAGCATTAGTGTTTTTTAGTAAATCGGTTACCTGCTTGCAGTAATCTATGGTCTGTTTGTAGTTTCTCCTTTCAAAAGCTTTTTGGGCTTCCTGATAGTAAGCTTTTGCTTTGTCATCGACAGTTTGTGCTTGTGCTATTGTAAAGGCAAAAAGCAACATAAAAATGTGTATTAATTTTTTCATGATACTCGATTAATTATTATTTCTTTAAGTTGTAAGTAAGCCCAACAAAAAATGCTGGTTTATATCTCTCAATGTAATTTACTTCAACATTGGACGATGCAAAATCCAGTTCATTGTCTAAATTAGACGGATTAAGCCGATTTACATTGACAAAGGATATTCCGCTCGTTAAAACCAATCTATTTTCTTTCGTGAATGCAACTGATAAACCTCCATAAAAATTCATTTTTGCTTCTGTATTAAGACTTATTCCTGCCGTAATACCATAATCCAAAGAAGTTCCAAAATCGTAAAAAGCATGTGTTAGTGCACCTAAAGCGTGAGAAAATTTATTTTCCTCTAATTTTGTTACTCCTTTTGCTTTATCATTTTCATAGCGGATTCCATATTCTTCATTGCCAATAAACGACAGTAAATACCCTGCACTGAAATTAACACGAAGCTTATGGGTTGGGGTAATTGTAAAATCAGGAAATTTGCGCAATACATTTAGTCCTGTTTTATCATAAATCTTAGGCGTTATGACGACTTTATCATCACGGATTTGTCTTGCATCATCGAGATAAGAAAACTCTGTATGTTGAGCAAAACTTGCTTGCTGTTCTACATATTGTTTAACATTGTTTATGCTCTTTATAAATTCATCACTATGAACGTTTTCTTTTTTTAATTGAGCATCTTTCCATTCTTTAGCATAATATTCTTTAGTCGTGGCGTTAGCATCTCTTAAAGATCTGTATGAGTTTTCTAATTCCTGATAATTACGTTTAATTTCTCCTTCTTTTATTACAAATTGCCCTATTTGATTTTTAAAAACATCTATATCTTTTATCAGAAGAACACTACTTATATAATTATCCTGCCTTTCTTTTAGTAAAAGTAAATTAGTAAGATTAGAGTAAGCTTCAAAAAAATTGTTATAATAATGAGGGAAATCTCTATCAATTTTTTCTTGAGGAGGAGGATTTCCTATTATTGCCATTGAATCTGTTACAATCATTTCAGCTGTTTGATTCTCTATATTCCCCTTGAGAGCATCAAGAGTATTTTTTAAATCATTAAAATCATGATTAGAAGTAACCACATCTACACTTCCTTTTCCCAAAAAAGGATTGATATTATTAATCTTAACCCTGATAGTTGAATTATATTTCACTTTAAAACCTTTTGGGTATTCATTTTTTCCAAATGGGTTTATCTCTATAATATATTCTTGCCCCCACACTCCGCCCGAGACCATCAAGGTGAAAAGTGTTAAAATGTATGCTCTCATAATTTTAAGAATTTCATTTATTAATTATTTAATTTCTTTGCTATTATGAGAATCATAAGGAATACCTTTTTTCAACTATGGCAATCAAATAGCAAAATCATAATTGTTAAATTTATTTGTACGAACAGGGTTTGAAATCATTAATTTCTTTTAAGATAATAAAGCCACCACCAACTGTTCTATGATTAGCTGAATCATTTCTAATTGCAATTATTTTATCTCTCATTTCCTTTAATCTATCCATAGTTACCTTTTTATCCGCCAGATGCGTTTTCCCATATATTTCTTTTGTAAATCTGTCAAAAAAATATGGTTCATTCAGTGTCTTTACAACTTCGATCATATGTGAGTAAGGATCAGTAAAATTAACATCATAACGACCTTTCCCGTATTCAGTTAATATTTTATTGTAAAATTTTAATACGTAATCATTACACCCTTCCTCAATTTCAAATATTTCCGACAGATAATCATGTCTTTCATTTCTGCCCCTATCCATAAAACATAAATAAACAAATGCAGAGCCCTTCTTTTTAGTAGTACTCATTTTGTCGCTTATATTTTCTTGTTTTTCTTCATGACCACTCCAAAAATCGTCATTATCTTTCCCAGTAGAAGAAGTGCTTTTATCTGCTCCTCCACTCCAAAAGTCATCTGCTTTTGTTGAGCTCTCTATTGCCATACTGCTTTGGTTTTGTAGCTTATTTTTCATTGCCTCAATTTCCTTGGCATTGGCCTTATTTTTTTGAGTCTCTTCGTCTTTTTTCTTGTTGTCGGCTTCATTTTCTTTAGTTTTTCCTTTGCATTCGTCTTCTGCCTCTTGGTTTCTCTTTTTTACAAAATCTAATATGGCTGTTTGTATGCCCGAATCATTTATTTGAAAAGAAACTAACTTAGGATTATTCAAAATTTTTATTTCTTCAATAGGAAAGGTAGTCTCAATAGGCTCGTCTGCCCAAAAAACACCGTTTGCTTTTACGTTTTTGAAAATGCGAGTTGCCCGATAGCCCCATCCTTTTTCATTGCCAGCTCCCGAAATGCCATATTTACGATCTTTAACGATGAATGTTATTTCAAGATCGAAGGTTGCACTTGCCGAATGCATCGCCTGCTCAAAAGAAGCTTCACCAATTTGATTAGCAGAAAAATAATTGTTTGTTTCGTTTTCTAATAGTTTGTTGTTTATGCAGTTTTTTAATTTTGGTGCAGGTCGATAAGAATATGTATTATATTTAACCATATTAATGGATTGAGTATGAAGTTTAAACTTGACTATACCTTTTTCCTTAATAGCTTCGACCGAGCCTATAACTTCAAAGGTAGCTGCAGTTAAACCTTTGTAATTTTGGTAAGATTGTTTAGTAACTTTGCTTATGTCTGATTCATTTACAGGAGCTATTACATGAGTCCATTGCGCCATTGCGCTTGTTGTAGTTAGCAACATCATCACCCAAAAAATACCCGTTATGATTCTTGTAATTGTTTTCATAACTTTTTTATAAAATATGTAATACAAACTAACTACAAATTCAAACACAATAAAATCGCTAGCACTAGGTATTTTTAAGTGTGAATTTTACTTTTTTTTGCAAAAGACTGGAGAAAGGAAAGCAAGATTGGTTGTTAATAATTTTTTAATTATCTTGCATATAACCAATATATTGACACTATGTCCTTGAATAGTCCTTCATTTCATCTCACAAAACTAAAGCTGGATCAGCAATTGCACGGTGTGCAGAAAAACCTGAAAGATGGTGCGTACCCCATCAACGATCTAGGTAGTATCCTTCCTGCTTCGGTGATGATGCACGATATGCAAGGGCTACAGCCTTTATGCGTGAGTTATATGAACAATTGGGGGTGTGAGCGCTTGGGCATCTCTGTTGATGAGATCAACGCTTTGGGCGAAGCATATTACAGTAAGTATTTTATAAAAGAAGAATCAAAAGCTATATTCGAAGGTGTTGGGAAATATTTGCAACAGGCTGATTTTGACAAACAATATAATTTTTTTCAACGGGTGAAATTATATCAGGAAACGGATTATAAATGGTTCTACTCGGTTTGCAAACTGATTAAAATAAAGACAGACGATCGAATTAAGGATACAATGATTATGCTCGCCAGTCCTGTAGAAGGAATTGATCTTATGATTTCAAGAGTAAACAAAGTGCTTGATGAAGATATTTACATTAAAAATAATTACAGGATATTTGCTTCGCTGACCAAACGCGAAAAAACAATAATTACTATGATTGCTAATGGCAAGTCATCCAAGGAAATGGCTGATGAATTGTTTATCTCTATTCATACTATAAATACGCATCGAAAAAATATTATTAATAAGATAGGATGTAATTCATTTGCAGCCTTGCTTAAATTTGCCATCGCTTTTGAGTTATTATAATTTTCTGCCTTTCTTCTTCATCCGATTAGCAAACTGTTCTTCCTCGTAATTCTCACCCAGTGCTTCGGGTAACAAGCTGAACAATCCTATATCGGTATTAGGCGAATGTTCATGTGAGATAAACTCAAAATGGTCTTTTGTCGGTATGCTGCCTATTGTTTTAGTTATGAAAGCAGAATTTTCCTGTATTTTCAATTCGGGTTTATTTCCGTTGTTCCACCAATCGTTAAAAACATTTGCCGACAAGTTTCTATCTAAAGCCGAACCGTTCCAAACACTACGGCTTTCGTGGTCTATAAAGGTCATGCCGTAAATCCGTCCGCTGTCGTTCCTGCGGACAATTGTATTGATACCTTGCTCGGACAATTGCTTTCTAAAATCTGTTTCGTTGCTTGAGGTATGTATGGCAAGCTCCATGGTATTTTTCAGAACAGACCTTGCAGGGTTGGTTTTCATTTTCTCTTTGGACTGTTCAAAGTGTTTTTGCAGTTGTGCTACGCCAGCATCTTTTCCGAAAAGCGATGCTTTGAACGGATTGCTTACCTTATTTCCGTTCTCGTCCAATGCCACATAGACCAATCCGTTTATGGTCTGACCATTTCGCTCGCCTTTGACTTCTTCCGCTGTGATATTGAAAAGGGAAAGTAACGCATTGAAACTACCCATAGTAGAATAGCTATAATACTTTGGTAGATGCCGTACTACCGAAGCAATCTGACTTTTGATGTCTCCATTTTTATAATTTACAGGCTTAAAAACTTTGTTGACTTGTTTCTGCTCCTGCTTGGTGGCTTTTTTCAGGTTGTGTTTCTCTTCCAGATCCCGACAAATTGCCATTGAACGTGGATGGTCGTAATCATCGGGTATTTTTTTACCGTCAATGCCTACACAAGTCGAAACGATATGGATATGCGTTCGGTCAATATCCGTATGTTTGAAAACAATATACGGCTGATTGCCGTAGCCCATACGCTCCATATACACTCGAGTCATTTCCATAAACTGTTCATCGCTGACTTTATCCGCAGGATCTGGGTTCAGCGATATATGCCGTACTGTCTTTTCCGTTTTGATGTTTGCCGATAAATATAGCTCAAAACACTTATTAAAATAGGCTACGGAATACCTGCCGTCCACCGTGTCGGGTATCTTGTTCAGTAATAAAACTGTCCCATTTTCTCCGTCCACTTTCTGCTGATTGTACAAAATCGCTCCGTACATATTGCTTCCCTTCCCAATTTTTGCAATCATAACTTTGCTCTTTTCTTAGATACTTCTCTTCAAATTCCTGTGTCAAACGGATGACTTCTTTCGTGACTTTTACCAATTCTATGGTTTCCTTTTCCAATTTAAAAAGGTATGTTCCTGCTTTTTTATCTGAAAAATTGCGGTACAATATCTTCACAATCTGATTATAATTTGTTCCGATTGCTCTAAATTGGCTAAAAAATCGAGTCAATTTTTCGTGATATTCTATTGCATTCATATCAATTTTAACGGTCTTAACCGTCTTTTGAAAGATGCAAGCTGTAATAAAATGAGCGATTACTTTCATTTCTGATTGGTCAAAAAGGGCAAGAAATTTGGCATTGTCCTCTGCATTCAGGTTAATGGAATACCGATTGACGGCAGGGTCATTCTTTGGTTTTCTTCCTGTTTTCCTAATCTGTTTTTTGTTATTCTCTTCCATAATAATCCATTTTTAATTTTTAATAAACGTGCGACTTCGGAGCCGTTTCCAGCCCCCTGCAAGGGCAAGTGCTTTTGAGGTGCCGAAATTCATTTCGAGTACCTCAAAAGATAACTTGCTCTGAACAAGGGTTCAGAAAAATCCGTTTTGCAAACGGATTGTAGTTAGCAGGGAAAACCCATAGCTTCCATTACAAATTTCGGTAAGACTATTTGAATAACAGCTATTTACAACAATGACAATGAACGCCAAATGATGCCACTGAATACCACCTTAAAGCAGATTGGGACTGCTTTTATTTCCTTTGTATATGGCTAGCTAGCTGATTGGTTATATCCTTAATGAAGTAACTAAACAGCATAAATCCCGACAGCAAATCTGGGTGATTGAATGCAGACGAATTGCAGATTTTTGAGTTAATGAACTAACCAATTAAGGGTCTGCAGGTGCTTAGGTAGATAGGTAGTTACATAGATACAACAGTATATACAGCTGATTGCTTAGTTAACCAAACAGCTAATTGGATATAATATTAAAAATGATAGATATGATACACGAAGAAAACAAAAATCAGCAACCTGAAAAAGAGAGTTTTTCTATTGAAAATTTCCTAACTGATGAAAAGAAAGAACCTGAACAAGAACAGAACACTTTACTGCATAGCGATGACCTTACTGTCATCGAAACAAGCGAAAAATCTGTAGAAACAGAAGAAACAAAACCGATTGCAGGCAATACCAAAAGAACCGTTTCAAAACCAAAGAAGCTGACGAAAGAGGATTATTGCGTAACGTTCTTTAGAATCCCTAAAAGAAATGCAAGCAAAGGCAAATCGGTCTATGTACGACAGGAACATCACGAAACATTTAACAGGCTTACCAACATTATGGGAATTGACAAGCTGACAATTTATGCTTATCTGGATAATATTATCGAATACCACTTTCAGGAGTTCGGAGAGCTGATTAAGGAAATCTATAACGATAAGCACAAGCCGTTGTTCTGATAACGGTTTGTGTAGGCAAAGAACAATATAATCTTTTGGATATTCATCGCTCATTGTGCCCATGAACGCCAAACAGTGCCACTGACTACCACTTTGGGCAAAGGCTTCGTTTTCGGGATTAAATTCCCGAAAAACGAAAAATCATGCTACACAAAGAAACAGTCAGCAGTGAGATGTGGAAACTTCTCCAGACACTAATGAAAGATGAAATGCTGAAAGATTTTAACCTTGTAGGGGGAACTGCATTAAGTCTACAGATTGGTCACCGATTGAGTATTGATATTGACCTTTTTACAACCAAAGGCTTTGATGAACAGAAGCTATTAAAACATTTAGTCACTCAATATCCTCGGGTATTGATAAACGATATGTTTAATAATACAATCTTACTTGATATAGATAAGATTAAAGTTGATATTCTTTCGCATCAATATCCATGGCAAAAGCCAATTGAAACAAAAGATGGGATACGATTAGCATCCTTAGAGGACATAGGGGCAATGAAACTCCACGCCATCTTCCAAAATGGTACACGGATTAAGGATTTTATAGATATGCATTTTCTATTAGAACACCATCCGTTAAGAACCTATTTAGAAGCATATCAAAATAAATATGGCGGTAATCCTGCAATGGCTACATACGCATTATTGTATCACAAGAATATCGACCACGAAGCAAAAGTTAAGTTGTTAAAAGGTAAAGAGACCGATATGGAAAAAATTAATGAACGCTTAAACAAGGCGGTTCTTAGTCCGTCTTTAAAATTTGGACAAATACCCGATCTGCCGAAAAAAGGTAGAGGCTTTAGGCGTTGAAAAATCAATGAACAACTAAAAAAATCGTATCTTTACTATATGGAATTAAGAGAAAAAAATAACGACATTCCAAATCTTGACCGAGTGTTTTTTTGGGATTTCGACATCGAAGCAATGGACTTTAAGAAAGCCTACAAGACTATTATAGCCCGTATCATAGAACGTGGCGGTCAATATGAAATTGATGAGCTTGTCCGTTTCTATGGTCATAGCAGGGTTATCAAAGCAATCCGTGACGAAATTTACTTCTTACCCAACTATGCAATTGATAGGGCATTGAGGTTCTTCCCAGAACTTAAAAAGGAAGAAATGTACTGCTACCTGAACCGTAAGGATAAGCCTTACCATTGGATATAAATTAAAATCTTATAGAGGGATAGGTTGAGAAATCAGCCTGTCTTTTTTTTTCATCCAACGACTTTTAGCCTAATAGTTCCAACCCCAATAGCGAAGTTCTTTTTGCTTCCTTTTCTTGCTCCGCAACTTGTCAAGAAAAAGAAATTGGGCTATCCCGAACCATAGATACAAGGGGTATCCTGTATATGCTGATTATAGTTCTGAATCTCTCTCTCAAAAAATATTTTCAAAAGAAAAAAACAGAAAAAAAAGAAAGCCATTTTAACAAGGCGGACAGGCGAAAAACCAAAAGGAAACGGAATAAGTCCCGAAGGGTGGCAGGGCAACAGATTAACCAGGCGAAGCCACCTTTTTGCCCTGCCATTATGCCGTAAGCTTTTGGTTGGGTGGTGCGGTGGCTGTCCGCTTTATCTTTGCGACCTTTTTATTCTTTTTTAATCCATTCCAATCAAAGAAAGGGTACAAAAAACACGTAAGGGATAAGGATAGGCTGTTTTTGGTATGCTTTCCTTTATCCGTAGAAAACTCTTTAAATCTGTGAGGGCTTGGCGAGGAAAATTTAAAGTGTTTTAAGGATTACTTTCTTTCCTATTGTGCCAATATAAGCCAAATACTGCC
Organism: Sphingobacterium kitahiroshimense; assembly: GCF_025961315.1. Lineage (NCBI taxonomy): Bacteria > Pseudomonadati > Bacteroidota > Sphingobacteriia > Sphingobacteriales > Sphingobacteriaceae > Sphingobacterium > Sphingobacterium kitahiroshimense. The sequence continues at coordinate 4,092,583 of NZ_JAOQNK010000001.1, forward strand.
ACATAAAGCCAAATGAAAACAATACATTTTCTTGTGTTCTATATTGGGGGCAAATTTTGAACTTATGGCACAAAAAGTAAATACCAACAAAGAGCGTAAAGAGAAAGAACAATCCGAGCAAAAAAAGAAAACCCCTTTTATGCAGGTCGATAAGAACAGCGACCCGATTTCCAATTTCATCGCCAACTTTAAACGCCAATTCAAAGACACAAAGGGTTTAGGTCTGGGCAGGCTGTTCGGGGGCAAGCGTGTTGAACCGCCAAAGCAGACTGCCGAACTTGAAAGCATCATAGGCGCTACCAAAACGGTTATGCGTTCGGATTATAAAAATGCCGAAAACAATCAGACCGTACACACCAATAAAAAGCCTGTTTTAAAAATGGACAATACAAACAAAATACAACAGGCTCGCCCTAAAAGTAAGAAACCAAAGTTAAGATTATAGCCTAGTATTTGGCAACTGTACGCCAAATACCGCCATCGGATGCAACATTAAAATGACCTATTTGAATAGCTTTTATTTTAGAGGTTTAAATGATGCAGATATGGAAATAACAGTTTTAGACATTCAGATTTTGAAAGCATTGCATAGGGAAGTTAAGGAAGTTTCCAATTTGATAGCGGAAATGACTACACCCTACAAAGCACTGCAACAGGCAACTAAATGGCTCGACCAACAGGAAGCCTGCCAATTGCTCAACATCAGTAAAAGAACGTTGCAGACGTATAGGGCAAAAGGCATTCTTGGAGCAACTCAAATTAATCGGAAAACGTATTTCAGATTATCCGAAGTGGAGTTACTTATGCAGGGAGAGCGACCATTAAAAAAGCAAAAGAAATGAAACAGATTGGAAATTCAAACGAAGATATGCTTGCCTTGCTCGAAGCTGTGGTAGGCATCAAAAATGAACTGTTGTATATCAGAGAATATTTCCATCCATTACTAAAAGGGGAAATCTACCTGTCAGGCGAACAGGTTTGCGAGATGTTACACATAAGCAAACGGACATTGCAACAGTACAGGGATGACGGACTGATACCTTTTATCAAGCTCGAACGGAAAATCTTGTTCCGTGAAAGCGATATTGTAAAAGTATTGGAAGATAACTATCAGCGTTAGTCCATTAAATGAATGCTTTGAAACTGTAACCTGTATCGGTCAATTAAAGAAACAGCCCACTGCTTAAAGCGGTGGGCTGTGTTGTTTTAAAAAATTGTGACATAATGTTATAGGCTTGAAACAAAGGACTCCTCCATACCCTTAAATTTATGTGATACCTTTTGCATATCCTTACCAACTTTCTCGTTGAGTATCTTAGCATAAATCTGAGTAGTGGCAATGTTTTTATGTCCTAACATCTTGCTCAAACTCTCCAACGGAACACCCTCGCTTAAAAATAGCGTAGCAAACGTATGACGTGCCAAATGAAAGGTTACTTTCTTTTCTACAAGGCAGTCAATCAGTTGAGATATGCTCTTTAAGCTGTCATTACAAATCGTATTTGATGGTACAGGAAATACCTTTCCGTCCTTTGACAATCCTGCATATTTTTCGATAATCATTTTTGGAATATCCAAGAGCATCACGTTTGATGATGTAGCTGTTTTCTTTCTTCTCACAATAATCCACTGGTTACCGTCAAAAAAATCCTGAATATTGCTGTTTCTAAGTCCTTTCATATCTGAATAGGAAAGACCTGTAAAACAACTGAAAACAAACAAGTCTTTAACCAATTCATCTTTCTTTTTCTCGCAGTTGAACGTTACGAGCTTTTCCAATTCATTACGCAATAGATAACCACGGTCTTTATCCTTTTTGGTATTCTTGTACTCGCTGAACGGATTGAAAGCAAGGTGCTTTCTGCTCATTGCCAATCGGCACAGGGTAGTAAATCCAATCATATACAGCCAAATGGTGTTATGTGTCAAACTTTTGTCGTCACGGAGATAGTAATCAAAGTTCTGCACAAAATCAGGTGTAAGGTCATTAAAGGGCACATCAGAATAGCCGTATTTTGTAAGTGTAAAATTTTGAAGATGTTTCAAAAGTATTTTGTACTTACTGTGTGTGCCATTTACCCGAAGTCCACTATTAACCTTTTTCTCATAGTCGGACAGGAACTGTTCATAGAATTTGAAAAAGGTCAGTTCTCCGCTTTCCATCCCAAGAACGGCATTTTTAAGTTTAGCACTGTTTACAGCCCCCTCGTTCTTCAGTATTTTGGAATAGCATTCTTCGATACCCAAACGGATTTTATCAAGCTTTCCGTTTACCTCTTGGGCTTCTCGGCTCTTGCCCAGAACCCTACCATACTTCAAATCCCAATTTGTTGTGGAAATATCCAACTTGGTACTAAATGCAGACTGTTTGCCGTTTACGGTAATCCTGCACATAATCGAAACTTTTCCGTTTTTCTTCGGTGCATTCTTTTTAAGGTAAAACAATACCTTAAATGTTGATTTTTTTGTCGTTTCCATACTCACAATTCTTAATGATAAAATTAAACCTATGTGAGCTACGGAACAATATGAAAAATCACGCAGAAAGCTGAAATACAGTATCTTAAAACGATTGTTTGTAATGTTTGAAAGTAACGTTTTAGTAACCTTACTTTTGCCAAACATCGCTTTTTACTGCTTTTTACCTCATTACCAAAAAATCATAAAACGGCTGTAAAGTCTTTATTTACAACCGTTTTGCCTGTTATTAATCTTTGATGTATTTTTACTGAAAATTTATTTTAAATTTAATGGACTCATAGAAATCCAACTAGGATTTTTCATTCTTAAATGAAAGAAATGTGAATTGCATTTTCTTGCATTATTATGGTGTAGGTAGATGTTTTTATTATTGAAATACAAGTTTTCTTTGAAATTATATGCATTTTATTGCGTATTTTGATTTAAATTGTTACTCTTGCTGTAAGTTATAATCACTGAATAAACCAATGGTATCACCTCAATTTTTAAGAATTGTATTAATAGGAATACTTATTTTAACTGGTATAACGCTCTACTCACAGGTTAATGATAAATACATTACTGGAAAAGTGGTCGATCGTAATATGTCACCAATACCGTTAGCGACGGTAAGCTTACATGACCGGAACGATAAGCTCATTTTAAGCACCTCGACTGATAGTGTCGGACAATTTAATTTAAGATTTGGAGTAAAGGGGAAATATTTTGTTAAAGTGAGCCATGTTGGCGACAAAGATTATCAATCTGCAATTTTTGAATTAATTGATGTTAATTTAGGAACTTTAAAGCTTCTGCCATTGGAGAATATCCTGGAGGAAGCCACTGTTGAAGGTAGGAAAAAAACGGTTCAGGTTGAAAGTGGAACACTTATTTATAATGTCGAAAATACACTGGGTGGACAGGATGTTTCTGTTTTGGAAGCACTGAAAAGAGCTCCCGGGGTGTTTGTGGAAAATGAAAGCGATATTACACTCAATGGAAAAAGTGGTGTACAGATTTTATTGGATGGTCGGCAGACGTTTCTTTCAGGAAAAGAGCTGACAGATCTTTTAAAATCTCTATCTTCCAACAACCTCAAATCTATTGAAATTATCAATAGTCCAACGGCAAAATATGAGGCAACTGGGGCTGCGGGAATCATCAATATCAATACAAAGAAAAATCAGGTAAGAGGGTTAAATGGTAATGTCAGCACTGCTGTTACCTATGGTATCAGTGCAAAACAACTTCAGAACGCGACGCTTAATTATCGGGTGGATAAATTAAATATATTCGCGAACTATAGTCATACATTGGGTAATTATCATTACCTGTATGGTACAAACAGGCAACAAAATGGTAAAGCTTACAATAGCCATACCAAGGATGTTGACAAACGTCAGAAGATGTCCAGTCAGGTTGGAATCGATTATTATCTGAATGATAAAAATACAATCGGTTTTCTGGCTAATGGTAATTTTATTTTTGGTGGAGGTATCACTGATACCAGAACGGAGATTAGCACGTTGCCATCCTTATTAATGGAAGAGTCGCTGGATGCGATTAACGATTATTATGGACAGCGCACTGCCAGATACAATTTTAATTTCAACTACAAATATGAAGATACGTTAGGACGAAGTTTAAATTTTGATGCTGACTATGGTTTTTTTGATAAATGGAATAAAAACCTACAATCCAATATTTACCGTGATCATCAGCAAAATATCCTTCAGGAAAATCTGTACCGTACGCTCAATGGGATAAATATTGATTTAAAAGGTATAAAGTTAGACTATGGGATGAACTTATGGCAGGGGAAATTGGAAACGGGGTTTAAGTATTCAAATGTAGGTTCCAAGAATAATGCTAGGTTTTTCCATGTTGATAAAGGACCAGATAGCCTCGATAACCGACGTACCAATGATTTTCATTTTGACGAGCACACGACAAGTGCCTATCTCGATTATAAAAGAATGTTAGGAAAATGGTCACTACAGGGTGGAGTACGTATAGAGAATTCGAACTCTAAAGGAACGCTTTTTTATAACGAGAATGGGGCAGAACTGGATGATGATATCAAAAGAAATTTCACCAATTTATTCCCCTTTTTTTCTGCTACGAGACCGTTAGGGGAAAACCAAACTGTTTCTTTATCTTATGCCAAGCGTATTGAGAGACCAGCCTATCAGGATCTGAATCCATTTATTTATATGCTTGACGAATTATCTTTTTGGCAAGGAAACCCCTTTTTAAGTCCCTCTTTAACCCACCGCTTAACTGTTCTGTATTCATTAAGAAGCGCAACGGTAGTTTCGTTTAATTTTGCTTATACTGACCAGCTTAACGCGAAGGTGACCGATACGCTGGACAATGATAAAATAGTTATGATCAGTAGAAATGTAGGAATACAAAAGCACTGGTCTTTATCCCTGACACAGAATTTAACACCTAAATCCTGGTGGGATCTTACTTTTAATGGTCTTCTATATTATATTCAAAATGATGTTTCTTTTGATCAGTATAGAAATCTGAACTTACAACAAGCGGCAGGACGTGTCAGTTTGGTGCAGTCCTTTCGTTTACCTCTTAAAATGAGAGCAGAAGTAACGGCGGTTTATAATTCAAATCGCCTGAGTGGAGCAAATACGATAAGCAGGGAGATCAGTCAGGTGGACGTTGCTTTTCAAAAAATCCTTTTAAACGATAAAGCAACAATTCGGTTTGCTATTAATGATATCTATAAAGGCAACCAGAGTAAGTACACTCAAAATTTTCCTGGCTTTGTGTCTAACAGTTATGGGTATTACGAGTCGAGGCAGGTACGGTTAAGTTTTAGCTACCGTTTTAGTAGTGGAACAACGAAAGCGCAACGTACGCGAAAATCAGCACTTGAGAACGAAAGTGGAAGAATACAATAGAATTTACTTTGAAGAGATCCCTATTTAAATTGAACAATTTTTATGCCATCAAAGTAATTTCCATTTTGTAATCCAATCTGTAAAATCCTTTAACTATATGAATCATTTAAACCAGTTCTTCTATGGGGATGTGGTGTTGTTATTATTTAAAGGCATATATGTTCTGTTTAGAGATAGTTCCCTGGTGTCTTGTAATATGCTTTAACACATTTTACACGATGTGATAATCGATCTTTTTTGTTCTATGATGTTAAGTGGTCGTGCATGTAATGTGATTTAATATTCTGTTAACATGCTTCGTGTACATTTGCACATCAACATCAATTAGTTACTTGAATATGAGGATTTCTGATAAAATTATATTTTTAATACTATTTATAGCACAGGCATTTATCGTTGACACCGCAAATGCACAGGTAGAATCGTTTAAAGATATTCGGGTGTTAAGTCAAAACTATCCTGATTCTGCGATTACGCTAGTCAAAAAGCGGTATGCTGAGGCGGTTGGTGATAAAGACTTGTTATTACAAGCCAATTGTTTACAGGCAATAGGGTGGTTATGTGTTAATCAAGGGCATTATGGACAGGCGCAAGATTATTATTTCCAAGCGGACCGTATCTACACCCAGTTAAATGCGAAACAATTACTCGCATCTAATTGGAGTGATATAGGTGAACTCAATATTTTTAATAAACAGCATGATCTAGCTAAAAATTACTTTAATAAAGCGCTCCATTCTTTCAGAGCCGAGAAAGATAAAAATGGTGAAGCTAGTGTATTGGGTAATATTGGTCATCTATTTGAAAAGGTCGCTGATTATGATTCGGCATTCGTATACCAAATGCGGGCCTTAGCGATTTATAACGAAGAAGGAAATAAAAATGGCGAAGCTAAGATTCATGAGAATCTGGGTAGTATTTATGAAGATTTGGAACAGTATGATCGGGCATTTGATCATTTTGAAAAAGCACGTGACTTATATGATGAAACGCAAGACAACTACGGAAAGATTGTAGTGGTGAATAATATGGGTGATATTTTCAGGAAGACCGGCAAGTTTTCGGAAAGTATACAATTTACAAAGTGGGCTTTTGATATGGCAGAGAAATTGGGAGATGTGTATCAGATGTCGGCAACGACTAAAGATCTAAGCAAAACATATGCATTAAGCGGACAAATGGATAGTGCTTATGTTTATGCAGAGCGAAGTCGGAAGCTTGTGCTGGAGTTATATAGTGTAGATGGGGCTAGGCATACTGCTTTTTTTCAGGCACTTTATGATATGAATCAAAAAACAGAAGAAATTGAACAATTGCAGGTCACTAAAAAGATCAACTCCATTTTGTTGCTGGGAACTATTGTTTTTTTGATCTTGTTAATTATTTTATCGTATGTGCTGTATAGTCGTCAAAAAATAAAAATCAATAATCAGATGACCGAGTCGCGAAAGCAAGAAGCGGAAAGGGAATTAGCAGAAATTGCACTTAAAAATCAGTTGCTCGAAGATAAACAGCTTAAGCAGGAGCTGACGCTCAAAGAGAAGGAGTTGACGTCGCATACTTTGAATTTAATCCGTAATAACCAATTTTTGGAACAGCTCCGAGATGAGTTAAAAGTAATGGTTAAGGATGAACGACGGGATCAAAAAAAGCAAATGCACGATCTGGTTTTGCAGATCAATGAAAATATTACACAGGGTATTCATTGGAAAGAATTTATGGTGACTTTTGAAAGAGTACATCATAGTTTTTTTGAAAAACTAATACAACGGTTTTCAGATTTAACTGCTGCCGATATGCGCTTGATCGCATTGCTTAAAATAAATTTGAACAACACGGATATTGCTGTGCTTTTGGGGATATCACAAGATAGCCTTCGTGTGGCTAGACATCGCCTGAGAAAAAAGTTAAAATTGGAACAAGGTGAAGATCTTACAGGTTACATACTCAGTATTTCATAATTTCTTAACATAACGATAACGGAATGGTAATGGCGTTTATTTTCCTATTAAACGTTTGATTAATAGCTTGTTGATTGGTTTTGTTTCCTTGTTGTATAGTCCGTAAATCTCCTTGTTTCCTTGTTGTAACGCTTGCTATTTTGTGAAACTGAAATTGGATGTCATATTTGCTCAACGATCAAAGATTCATATATAATCTAAGCAAAATGAAAAATTTTTTAACGGTATTACTTGCCTCCAGCATTTCGGTCAGTGCAGCATATGCTACCAAGATCAAAGGTAAAGTATTGGATGGTCAAACCGGTGAAGCCATAGCTGGAGCCACTGTTTTTTTGGAACAAAGCGGACTATCTACCAAAACACAATTGGATGGTTCATTTGAATTAAAGGGATTGTCCGCAGGAAAGGTCAAAGTACATATTAGACATATGGCCTATGCCGAATTTACCCAGGAAATCGAAATTAAAAAAGAAGATACTCCCCATTTTATTTTTCAACTTACTTCTACAGATCAAAAATTGATGGAGGTAACGATCAAAGGACAACGAAACGGCGGTGATGATGATCCCAGTGCGAGACGGCTGGAAAAGAACGCATCGCAGATCATGAATGTTGTTTCGGCTAGAGCTATTGAGATTTCTCCAGATATCACGGTCGCAAACGTTGTGCAACGCGTATCGGGGGTTTCTATAGAACGGAATTCTAATGGAGAAGGGCAGTATGCCATTTTAAGAGGTATGGATAAGCGTTATAACACAACCTTGGTCAATGGTGTAAAAGTACCAAGTCCAGATAATAAGTATCGCTACGTACCTTTGGATTTGTTTCCTTCAGATATGTTAGAACGTCTGGAAGTATACAAATCACTTACACCAAATATGGAGGCAGATGCTGTTGGCGGTGTTGTGAATATGGTTATGAAAGCTGCGCCAAGCAAATTATTACTACAGGCTAATTTGGCGACGGGATATAGTCAACGTTATTTTAATCAGGACTTCGGAAGTTTCGCGGCCGGTGGAACTTCATCCAAATCACCTTATGAACTTCATGGTAAAAATTACAATGCGACAGCAGCAGATTTTAATAAAGGGGTATTAGACTATACCTATAAAAAACCTTCGCCAGATGTCGTTGGTAATTTAACTTTCGGGAACCGCTATCTGGATGATAAGCTGGGTATAATCTTGGGGGCAAGTTATCAAAATCTGCACCGCGGAAGCCGCTCTATTTTTTATAAATCTGCTGTGGTCGGCGTAAATCCGAATGCAGTTATTACTGAGCAACAAGATCGTCAGTATGATGAACAGCAGCAACGCTTAGGTCTACATAATAAAATCGACTATCGTTTTAATCCAAACCATCGTTTGAGCTTCTATCAAATGTATGTGAATCTGAATAATACGCAACTTCGTGATGCGGTCAATACCATCTATAATGGTCAATATGATCCTAATATTGGAAAGGCAGAATTGACCTATGTAACGCGAAGTCGAAAGACACAGCAACAGATCTATAACGGAACTTTGCAGGGTGATCATCGTTTTATGGACAATAGACTGAATGTAAGGTGGTCGGGTGCGCTGTCCTCTGCTAGTAATCAATTGCCTCAAAATACCACGATAAGTTTAGACGGTATTCAAGAGAATTTTGAGCGTAAGCGCACTTCTCTTGTTAATAAATCGCCTGTTACCTACCGTTGGGAAAGGAATACCGACAATGATTATGCGGGTTACTGGGATGTGGCTTATAAAGTGCCTATGGCAGATCGCAAATTGGAGTTATCTACAGGTGGGCTATATCGTGATAAACAACGAAGTAGTTTCTATAACAATTATAACCTTTCTCCTGCATCTGCGGAAGAGGCAAAGTATAGATATGGTGTAGATTTTCAAAATTATACGGACCTGAATTTGACCGTGACCAATCCGACAGGTGCCGTTGCTAATCCGTTGACTTATGATGCCAATGAGAAAACTACAGCAGTGTACGGGATGTTCAATTATGAAAGTGACAAACTCCAAATGATTGGAGGGATCCGTATGGAACATACCAATCAAGATTATAAATTACTGTTTCCTGCAGGGGAAAAGAGACCAGAAGGATCTCAAGTCTATACGGAATGGTTGCCAAGTTTGACCGTCAAGTATCATTTGAATGAGAAACAGCAACTTCATGCCGCTTATTATCGCGCGTTGAATCGTCCCGGTTTTTATGAAATCGTTCCTTCCTCTGTCGTGAATGAAGAGTTCTTAGAAAGAGGAAATCCAGATCTAAAACATGCGCTTGCGGATAATTTTGATTTACGTTATGAATTGTTTCCGGAGGCTTCGTCACAATTTTTTGTTGGCATGTTCTACAAAAAGATTAAAAACCCGATCGAGTATACGTTTCAGCCAGATGAAGTCCGCAAGCAGGATGTGTATTACACACCGGGTAACTTTGGTAATGCAAATAATTTTGGAATCGAAGTGGATTACATCAAGTACATCCAAAAGTTCGGGATAAAAGCGAATTATACCTATACACACTCGCGTATTACTACTGCGAAAATGTCACGTAGAATAAACGAAACGACACAAGATCCAGAACCTATTATTGTTGACCAAACGCGTCCATTATACGGGCAGGCGGCACACATAGCCAATCTATCTTTACTGTATAAGGATGCGAATAAAGGCTGGGAGGGACAATTGGCGGGTTCTTACACTGGTGATCGCATCAATACTGTATCGCAGTTTTTGAATGATGATCTATGGCAAAAAGGATTTGTGCAGCTGGATGCTTCTATTGAAAAGAAATTTAAGGCGGGTTGGGCTATTTTTGCCAAAGCCAACAATATTTTGAATACTCCGATGGAACTGTATGTAAAGGGAGTGAATCCTGAAAATGAAAAGATTGCGGAGAAGCTAACGGAAGGTGGTAATACGCTTATCAGAAAAGATCTTTACGGTCAAAATTATATCCTTGGTTTGCGTTACTCATTTAATAAATAATCGGATAGCATCAATATTTTATTTAACAATCTTGACCTAATCGTGGTTAGAAAACAAATCAATTATGACAATTAAACAATTTGTTACAATGAAAAATAACATGATTTTATCGTGTCTAGCGTGTTTTTTTCTAATGCTAACGGCATGTGAAAAAGCGAATATTGACGTCGATACGAGCGAGGCTGATGGCAGTGCGATCGGCGAAGTATCCGGAGTATGGAGTAAAGGCAGTGTGCAACATATAAAAGGAGATATTATTATCCCCGAAGGCAAAACATTGACCATCGAAGAGGGGGTTACAGTTTTGATGGATACAGAGAATAAACCCGAAATTGTGGTCTTGGGCAATTTGTATGCACTCGGAACAGATGATAATCCAATCAGGTTTACCGTAGAAGAACAGTATAAAACTAAAACAAATGAATTTGGAAAACTTTGGGGTGGAATTTTAGCGGCTCCGAGTTGTCAAGAGCTGGTTTTAGATCATACCGTTCTGGAATATGGCGGTGCGATTACATCAGATGCTTCAACTTCTGTGAAGATGGGTTTGTATAAGAAAGTATCGGGAGAGGCACTACCTGCGCTTTGGTTTTCCAATGCTGATGGGAAATTAGTGGTCCAGAATAGTACGATCAGTCATTTTCATGAAGACTGTACATATATTGAAGGAGGGAAAATTATCTTTGCTAATAATCGCTTTTTCTCAAATGGTGTGACAGGTGGTGAAGCGATGAACTTTAAATCTGGTTCTATTGCCGATGTCGCCTACAATCTGGTTTACAGTGTGAATACGAATGCTTTAAAGCTGTCCAATTCGGGTGACAAGACTCCCCAAGCATACATTATGGTGTATAATAATACAATGCTTAATACGGGATGGCGCAGACCTACTGCCAAAGGTGGTTCAATATGGATAGAGGCATCCGTAAGAGTGGAGATCTATAATAATCTTTTTGCCAATACCCGATTTGGCGTCAAGCGGGATCCTAAAAAACCGGAAGATAATCGTTCAATATTTAGTAATAACTGGTACTTTGGTCAAGATCAATTAACTGTAGATCAGTTTCAGGTTGGAAAGAATGATATTGTAGCAGGATCAAATGATGTTAGAGGTAAACTAGCGGGAGAGAACAATCCGAAATTTGTAACTTATCCTTTGGAGACTTCGGTTAATAACTATGTGTTTGATTCGGCTTGGGACTTTAACCTTCAAGGGAATTCTCCAGCCCTAAAATCGGGAACTTTATCTTTTAAACCACATTTCATTACCGGATTGGTCATGTCAAATGGATTAACCTATAACTCACCTGCACCCGCAGTTTATGCAGGTGCTTTTGGAACAAAATTTTAATTATTCAACATGATAACTTTAAAAACAACACTATCTATTTCTTTGGTCGTATCAGCGATATTTCAGGTGGCTTGCAATAATCCACAAACTAATACTGTCGCTACAGATACCATTAAGCCCATTTTCGTGACCGATGCGGTGCGTTATGATTCCGATGATCCTGCGATCTGGATCAATAAATCTGATCCAAGTAAGAGTTTAGTGATCGCAACGGATAAAGATGCTGACGGAGCGCTTTTTGTCTACGACCTAGCAGGTAAAATTGCAAAGGATAAGGTCGTGCGCAATTTGAAGCGCCCGAATAATGTGGATGTAGCTTATGGGTTGATCTTGAATGGGAAGCCTGTTGATATTGCTGTAACAACAGAACGTATGACGCATAAATTGCGGATATTTTCGCTCCCTGATATGAAGCCTATTGATCAGGGCGGATTGGATATGTTTGCAGGTGAAACAGCGCCTGATTTTAGGGATCTCATGGGCATTGCGCTGTATACTTCATCCAAAGGACAGATTTATGCTATTGTGGGGCGGAAAAATGGTCCTAAAGATGGCTATCTGTGGCAATATTTATTAGAGGATAACGGTTCGGGTGCTATAAAGGCAACTTTTGTGCGCAAATTTGGTTCTTTTAGCGGAAAGAAGGAGATCGAGGCAATAGCGGTGGATAATGAACTTGGATATATCTACTATTCGGATGAACAGGTGGGAGTAAAGCAATATTATGCAGATCCTGCAAAAGGAAATGAGCAACTGGCTTTATTTGCAACTGAAGGTTTTAAAGAAGATCATGAAGGTATTTCTATTTATAAATTGACCGATAGTACGGGATATATATTGGTTTCGGATCAGGGGGCAAATCGTTTTCAGATTTTTAGCCGTGAAGGAACTAAGACAAATCCATTTGAACATAAGCACTTGAAAACGGTGCCGGTCATGGCTACACAAAGTGATGGTTCGGAAGTTGTATCGGTTAAATTAAATGATACATTTAAACATGGTCTTTTTGTTGCGATGAGTGATGATAAAACTTTCCATTATTATCGCTGGGAAGATATTGCAGGTACAGATTTGAAAATAAAATAGCTGGTTGGTTTTGGGGTAATGAGGCAGGTTTTTGAACCAGTGGGATATGCTCTTACGATACATCATAGAAAAGCTTATGGACAACGATTGGAATGAAAGGGTGAGTTGATATGACCTTAAAACATCCTTTTTCATCCGGTTTTTACATGGAAACCATTAATTTAGAACTTAGGGGTATTTCACAAAAAGTGAAATACCCCTTAAGTATTCTCTTCCATCTTATTTTTTGGTCACAGTCCAAATGCTAGTGGTTAAATTCTTGTTGAATATATATCGAAATCTATTTTACCATCGAACATCTATCTATTAGCAACTAATATTAACTTACCAAATTAATTAACTATGCAAAAAATAGTTTTTTAATCCTTATTGTTCTCTTTTCGTTTGATCTATTTGCTCGACAGGCAATAGGCGTGGTCTGGGATGTCTTTGTAAATGTAATGGTCGGAACTACATTAAAAAATAGTTCTTTTCTTGGTCAAATCAAGATAGCACTTGTTTGTGGTAGCATGTAGATGAATACGGATAAATAAGTCGGCGATTGTCTCAGGAAAAGTGGAGCTATAGATGATATGCGTTTTTCTATGAATGATAGTTTTAGAGAATATATTAAAAACTTATTCGAATAATTATATCATAGTCACTCCATAATATTTAGGTTAGATCTGAAGTCAGAGGTTAGGCCGTCTTTGTGTAGCATTAAAGTAATAGTTTTATAGCGAACAAATTCTCTGGTCACATACATGTAACCTTTATATTCATTTGCTCTTCCCCATGAATTTTTAACCAGATAATAGGGTTTGCCATTTTGATCTTTTGCAAGCCCCACAATATGCATCGCATGATCGTCTGTCGTGTTCCAATTGTCGAGCGCTTGTTGTCTTTCTGTTGCCGTGATTTTCTTTTCGGACATTGGTTTTTTAAACATGTTTTGCTGTTCGGTATGAGACATTTCATCAAACGATTTGTCGGGTACATAAGCAATACCATATGGCCATGAAAATCCTTTATCTGATATATCTGTGGTCCAAGCTACGGTATATCCTTTGTACAGTGCGCTGTCAATAATACGGGTGAGATCTTGCATGGGCACATTATAAAAACTGTCAAAAGACCAGTTGTCTGGAACTAGAAGGACGAAAGGCTTATAATAGGGTTGGGTCATAACAGAGGCAATGCGGCTATAATCATCCGGATTGATCCCAATCACTTGATCAGCAAAAGAACGCGCTGTATAGATCTTGCCATTAAAAGCAAACGTGTCTGGTACTTTACCCAAATGCCAGTCCAGTGCAGCAGTATAGAGCTGGGTCCAATGGGGAGGTAATGGTTTACTTTTTACCAAAGATTTTAACAATGCATTCAGCATAGGTGTCATTTTCTTGAAGTCATTGTAAGTATGATTATCGTGCAGTCCAGAATAAGCGGTTCTGGGCATTGCTCCATATTTACGGAGTACATTCAATACATCGTGTAGCTGACCACCTTCGCCTAGGGATAATCCTCCATGTAGCTGTACATAATTTTGTGCTCTATCCAGATACGCCTGGCGAGCAGTGAAAATTGGCGAAATTGGAACGGGCTTTTTGCCCATGCGGATCATCTCCGACTCTAAAAAAGAATTTCCTGTGTAAGACCAGCAGGTATTTGAAATGCCCTGATGTTTAACAGAAGTGCAACCAAGATTGATCACTTCAGTAAATACATACTCGGTTTTCATCCTGACATCCTTATTTTTTTTAAAGATCTGGAGCCCATATCTGATGAGGAATACACTTATAAAAAGTACGATAGCTATAGCTAAGAGCCATTTATATTTTTTCATATACATTTTATTATCGTCCTCCACTGATGACAGCTGTAAATTTGGGGTAATATTGCCGCAATAAATGATAGCCAAGCAGACCTAATATAATTATTATTGTAGGACATGCCAGATATAAGAGGAGCAATACTGCCTCAGATTGTGGATGAAGTAATTTAAATAAAAATTTGATCACAAATACGAGCGGTAATCGATGGTAAGCAAAAATGAAAAAGCTGCTATTGGCTAAAAAGGTGTTGGTGTGCCAGCTCCCTTTTTCGATGAAATGAGCGGAAAGTCCAACGGCAAGGATAAGACCGACCATAATGCCTCCGCAATATAAATAGCTCCACCAGCTCTGACCAAGAAAATAGAGTGTTGCAATAACGATAAGTATATAAAGCGGTGCAACAAGCGGTAACATTTGCTTCATGCTGGTGGCGAAGTTTTTCTGGTACATACTAAAATAAGCCCCCGCGGAAAAGAAAAAGAAAGAGACCGTACTAAGTCCCGGCTCATAGAACCAAGGATTAAAAATCCAAAGCAAGCCCAATGCGATGACCACATAAACGCCGATTTTTTTGATGGCAAAACAAATCAGGGGAGATAAAAGGATGACGACTATCAAATCGCGAATAAACCAAAAAGGAGAATTGATAGGTAAGGACTTGTCTAAAGTAGGATTGATCATGGAGGTATCCCAAAATGCCCTGAACCAGTCCTGGACACTGTAATCGATGATCAATTTATTATTTCCAGAAACCAAACCGCCCGATAGGTAAGTCTGAGCAAGGAAAAGAAATAGGATGACAAATAAGTTCCAAAAGATATAGGGAATCAAAAGTGTGCGGACACGATTTTTTAGTTTTTGGAGATAAACCTTTATAGTAAAAACATCTGTTTTATAGAAAAATAGGAATCCCGAGATAAGAAAGAATAGGGGTACACAGGTTGCAAAGATAATTTTGGAAAACAAGATAAAAACATGCGAAAAAATTGGATAGTTAACAAAGTTTATTTGCGTTACTCCTGGTAGGATGATATTTGAAAAATCGGTATGTATAAATATTACTCCTACTATAAGTGGCAATCGAAGAAAATCGATGGTCTTCGATTGCAGTTCTTCTCCAGATATTTTAAAATGATTGGCCTTGTCCATTAATCAGATTGAACTATTGTTTAGTACCTGTTAAATTAAGCATTTATTGACAATTAACCATTAAAATGTTATAATTAATGCAATGAATAACATTTCAATGTCTGTTAATCTCCAGCCTATATAAAAAAAAGGGGCTTGATCGAATCAAGCCCCTTGTGGATATGTTCTAAAATGATCAGTTTATTCTAGATCGCACGTACACAACGTACGTTTTTGAATGATGTCTGTAAAAGATCTAGGCCTAATAATTCGACATTTAATGCTTCAAGTGTAGAGGTAGCTTTAATGAAAGGATTCGTATTAAATATATCCGCTGTTGTTGTCGTTGTGCGGGCATAATATCCGTAGTAACCAACTCTTGTACCTAATGCAGTTAAAAGAGGGCCACTAAGTATTGGAGAATCTGTCCAAAATGCAGCAGCCGCATTATAACTTGTACCAAGTACAGGAATATTTGTCGATAAAACATTTAAACCGAGCAAATCTGCACTAAGATTTGAAAGTCCAAGACCCAATAGTCCGTTCCCATTTTGACCAATAGCAGTAAGAATTGTGGTATTTGTAATCTGTCCGTTATAGAAAATACGCATATTGTTTGAATTGGATGTGCTAGTGCCAAATGCATTGGTTGTAGTAGTTCCTCCTGTCGATGTGTATTGCGCATGGTTGCCACCTACTGTTCCAACAGAAGATGTTGGAGCTGGATCAGCGACTAATAAATTACCTAAAGCGCCTAGAATATTAGTTAATAATCCATCTGTAGAAGTTAATGAGTTAACCTGCGCAACGCTCGGCTGTTTCCAAGTTCCTGCAGGATATACCCTTGTACAAGGGTCACCTTTTGTTGCTAGGGTATTCGAAAACTGAGACGCTTTAAGTCCTTGATAAGGGAAATAACCATTTGCTTTACTTCTTTGTTCATTTGATGCATAGAATGCATAGCCACGAAGTGCGTCATTATTGTTTCGATCGTATAAATTCGAACGTCCCCACTTTACAGTAGTACCTTCAGAGACTGTTGTCAATGGTGATTCAATGACGTTTAGTAGTAAGTGGTGGCTCTTGCCCAATTCTGGCGTAACTGAGAAATTAAAAGGTGTGGCAGTCGTAAAATATGTACGTGCTACATTGCCATCCACGTGATTAATAGCTAAATTTTGTAATGATACACTGATAGCCTGATTTGCTGTTGTTGATGCCGTGTACACATAAGCAATTTTTGCGTCGTTGTATAATGTATCCACTCTGTTAAAGCTTGCATAGCTGAGGGTAGGTGTATAGGGATTGGCTAAATCAGCAGTCACGGCACCACCATTAAGCAAATCAATACTTCCTGTTGCTAGGTTCAAACCTGATACACTTACAGTTGGTGTACCTGTGATTTCTCCAAAAACACCGATAGTGTTTAATTCGATACCAATACGTGAAAACATGTGGTCGAAAAGCACAGCAATGTTAGAGCTTTCCGCTAAATTAACAGTACCTGTCGCGTATAGTACATCTTTATTCTGGTGAAGTGCAATTGATCCACTTGATGGTGCTAACGAAGGTTGCTCGGTATCTTTTGTATTGTATGAAAGCGCTACCCAAGTGTAAGAAGCTGCAGGATCAAGCCCCTCAATAGTACCAGCTGTTCCTGCCGTTAATTCTTTAGCGGTAACCAATGTAGTTCCGGAGTAGATATACACGATATATTTGGCCCCCTCAACCATATCTTCTGTAACACCAGGAGCAGCATCAGCGGCTAAACCATTTGAGCGTGCTGTACCAGCGATGTTACTAGTAGTTTTTACAGGTAAGGTGTTGTCGGTAGACACTCCCATGTCTACATCGGAGAAAGAATAAATTTTGTTCGTATTCGTTTTTTTATTTGATGATGTAAGTCCCATACGTTTAACAGCCCCATCAGTGTCATTATTTTTGATACCATTTACGGAGAATGTTAACTTATTGTTTTTGGAGTCTACAATTGCTGAGTTGTTATCTTTTGAGCAGCTCGTTATTAACGTGCCTGGAATTGCAAGTATTGCCATTGCAACAATCCAGCTAGCTCCTTTTTTTTGTATAAATTTCATTTTTTTCCTTTTTGTTGTTATTAAGAATAGATATACTTCCTAGGATGCGTCACCGTTAATTGTGTCATCATCTCCGGCTCCCCAGCCAGTTGCTTGTGGAGTTGCTTGAGGTGATGCTCCCGATCCAGCTGCAATTCCTTGTTCTAATTCGATTACCAGCTCCTCAATAGTTGGAGCCATGTACATTTTTTTGTTGTTCTTGTTCATAATGTTATTTATTTTATAATACCATACTGTCTCCAGTTTAGCTTTTAAATTATTTACACGATTAAGTAATTTTTTTATTTATTATGTTGTAACATGGATTTGAATACAAAGGAGTGTTTGTAAATTTACACATATCATTGTTAATCAGTTTTTTAAGTCAGTATGATAAATTTTAGTTAATTAATATGTTTAAACATGTGTTGTTGGTAATAAATTTTCTTTTCAAAATGTAATAATAGGAATTAATATCAACTTTGGCAAAATAAATATTCAAAAATTATTTTTAACCATGTTTTGAATCGAGAAAATCAATTACCTTATTATTTGTTATAACATTGGTTTTTGTTTTTTATTATGAAATAGTTGTTTATCTAATTTTCTTTTTAAGTTTTTTAGTAACTATCTTTTATTGTTAATCAACAATTCTATTGTGTTGATTTTTGTTTTAGGAAAAATACAGATTTTTGTAATCTAATTCCTACATCAATATTTCGAAATTATAGCTATTTAACAATTAGTTTTTGTGTTTTAATTTTATTGTTTTTTGACGGTTATATAATTAGCTTATTCCTATTAACAAAAATTTTAGGAAAATTGTTTTAAAGAGCTTTAATAATATTGATGAAAATTTACCTGTTAACTTAATGCCTGTATTGTAATGGGTTTTTTGAGTTTATTTTAACTAAACATTGCGTTCATTTTTTAGGGACGAATGTGTTTCATCTTCTTTCATATATATAGAAATTACTTATTAATGTCTCTGATGAGTTTAGTGTTATTAGAAAAAGACCTCTTTCAAAATAAATATTTATATTTTTTTCTTCCTGTAAGGATCGCGATTTTATTTTTTGTTACGAGGTGCTATATTTTGATAATGAAGCATTAAATTTTATGCCACAGCCAGTGAACGATTATTTTAAATTTGAATACTTAATTGCACTGATTTAACATGGTCTCATAGATGCTTTCATAAACTAAAAACGAAGCGAGAGGGTGATGTAATGACCTGTATACAAAAATAAATATTGAGACTCAATTAATTCATTATTGCTTTGGTTAGCTATATCTTCGTTGTCATTATGTTGTGTAGCATACTATCGTGATGTTTTGGGAAAGACATGAAATACTGCGCTAAAAGAAAAACTTATAGCATATCGTTTTTTAACAGTTTTAATGTTATGATTTCGAAAATATATCAAAAATCAAGCAGTAAGGTTCTTCTAGCGATTGTCGCTTTCCTATGTATGACCGCTTATTCCTGGAAAGAAACTCAAGATAGTGTCACGAATGGCGAAACTGTTGTAAAAGTAAATCTTCTTGGCGTAGCTAATCATGTTTTCAGTAAGGATAATGTCGCTTCCAAAAAAGGGAAATTAGGCCATGAGGCTTCTTATAATGTACAAGTGGGTACAGAACTTTTTCTAGCAGTAGTTCATTTGAGATAACGTTAAGCACTGCTTCTTAGGCTGTGTCAAATGAGTTGCAGTTGTCAACTTCAAATCGCAATGCAACAATGACTGATCGCACTCCGCTGAATTAAAATAATAAATATAAAGTATTGGTATATAATGCGGATGGTGATTCTGTAACAGAAAAGCTCTATACCAACGAAGTCGGTTATCAAGGTGGTGTCACTTTAGATGCAGGAAAGACCAATTCGTTTAATAGTACAACGTCAGTTCCTGCTGTAGTGGATGGAAGTAAACTGAGCGGAGCAAGTTTAAAAGGAATTGATAGTGGTCTGATGTATTTTTCAGGGAAAATGCCCTTTCAGCCGGTGAGAATAATTTGAATGTAATCATAAAGCATCAATATAGCCAGATTATCACCTGTATTAAAATGAGACCGAATACAACTGGAGCGATCACAAGTATTGTTACTCCGATAATAAATGAAACTCATGTAAGTGCAAACCTGAAGCTTGCAGATGGTAGTTTGATCTATAAAAGCTTAAATAAAGCGGGTGTCAATGTCGTATTTCCTGCTTTCGGGAAAGGTTTGCGTGAAGTGACAATCCTTCCAACAATTATGATATATCCTAATGATTTTGCTAGGATATTAAAATTTAGAAGTATGACGATTGGTGATGAAACTTTCATAATAGGGGGAGGTAGCGGTGTTAAAAAAGTTTTCTGTAAACGGGCAAAGTAATTAATCTTCAATAAATATAGAGTTGATAAAATTAAAAGGAAATTGAAAAAGACATTTCTAAGTCCGCGAGTTGAAACTGCTCAAGTGTGAGATGTTAGCGGTACGGTACAACAGGAATGGACTGATGGTCTCAATGATTCCCGTACCCTAGATTGTTAATAGTGTCTGAATAATTTGATAGTTCCCGATCGCAAATGGGGAACTATCTTTTTTCTCAAAAACTTTCTGTTGATGACAGAATTGAAAGTTTGAGCTTTGGTTGTAGATGGCTAGCTACAAAAGGTTTAGCACTTGTAGTTGATCATCTACAGATGCAATTATTTAGAGTAAAATTGTATTTATACAAGCGAATATTATCTAGGTTTGCTCAACTTAAAATCTGAAAGTAAGTTTGTAATTCCTTTATAGACAGTGTGATAGTTCGGGGTGTGATTTTCAGGTTAGGATTAAATATTTAAAAATAAAGAAAATAAAAATGAAAACTAACAAAGTATTTTTGGCTAACTCTACAGGCCAATTAAGTTATGAGTCTCCTCGTGTTGGTATGCTTCAAGTAGAACTTGAACATAGCATTGCAGCGGCTTCCGCAATGAATAACTCTATCAATGAATCTTGGAAAACTGAGACGCAAGCACAGGATCAAGAGTGGTCATAATTACCTACATTTTCAATGATAATTTAAATATAATGAAAAAAAATACAATTAAACTGGGCTTAGCTACTACTTTAGCGTTAGCACTTTTTATTTCTTCTTGTAATAAAGATACTAATGAAGTAATTAACGGTAATTCTACGGTAAGCTTACAAATTGGTCAGACTTATGCTAAAGACGAACCTGTCAAGGCTGCTTCTGTAGGACGCAGCTATGCATCGGCGATACAAACGGCTGAAATTCCTTTTGACAATGAATATACTTTGGTAGCGACTTTGACACCGGTAAGTTCATCAAATGCTGCAAGTGGCTTAAAAGCGGCAAACCGTGCGGCGGCAGTGAATACAGGTAATGAAGAAAATGAATTGAAACAAGGTACTGTATACTATGTCGCAATTTTTGATGCTGCTGGTAATTATAAAGAAACAAAGAATTTTACACAAGGTAGCAATTCTGCAGATTTTGCCATTGCTAAAGGTAATTATACCTTTCTGATCTATGCTTCTGGAACAAATAAAGCATTGCCTACAATAACGGCGGGTGCAACACTAAGCACTGTTAATTTTACAGGTCTTCAAGCTGATCAGGATTTTATGTTGGATCAGGTTGAGTTTGAAGTAAAAGCTGGTCAAAATGTATTAACGGCTAAATTGGAGCATCTGTTTACACAGGTTGCATTAAAATTTGATACTTCTGAATTAACGGGTGCTACCACCATTGCAGGGGCTACAATTACGCCTTCAAATGAAAACGTGAATGTGACATTAGCAAATGGTGCATTAACTTATAGTACAGGAAGTAAAACTGTTCCTTTTAATTTACCAGTAAAGACTGGAAAAGTAATTTTATCTGATAATGCTTTTATTACGACTGCCGCCACATCAAACGGAACTATAGCGTTATCTGGGGTTTCTATTAATGGGAGTGCGCCAAGAAATATCAGTAAAAGCGACTGGACTCTTAGGCCTGGTGTTAAGTATGTGCTTGAATATAAGTTAAGATCACCCATCAGTGTAAATATCGGTGGTCAAGTATGGGCATTGGGTAACTTAACATATAGCAATGGTGTATATGGCTTTGCTAAGACTAATGATACTTATGGTAACTATTGGTTTCCAGGTTTTCAAAAACCGAAAGTAATCGATGGTACGAATTACAATCAAGGACCTTCGACAGCTATTAACGGGAATTCTGCAGATCCTTGTTCTTTGGTATTACCTTTGAATACCTGGAGACTGCCTACCGCAACAGAATTCGATAAATTGATAAGTAATACTAATCCTAATGGAATAGATAATCATGGTCCTAATATTTATCAGCCTGCCCGTTGGATAGATAGCTATGATGGTACTAAAGCGACTAATGTAGGTATGTTCTTTGGTACTCAGATCAATCCTGTCGATCGACATGGTTATTTATATTTACCTTATGGAGGTGCATACCATAATAATGCTGATGGTGGTGGTTTATTTGGCTCTCAAGGTTACTATTTATTGGCAGGTGAGAAATTCTTTCGTATGGGGGCAAGTGGCCCTTGGGATATAAACAATGCAGCGCCTGCTTCTTCGACAACTGCTATGCAGATCCGTTGTGTTAAGTAATGTAAGTAAATAAAAGTTTTAATATATCTATTTTAAGAGCGCTTTCTATTGAAAGCGCTCTTTTTTTACTCTTCTAATTTTCATAGATTTATAACATCCATCACATTGAATTCTAGCCTTAATGACGTTTCGTTATGATATTGGTCTCTTAAGGGCAATTGTTGTTTGTTTTACTCTATCATTATAATTTTCCATTTTTTGAGGGCGGATATATAGGGGTTGACATATTTTTTGTGATATTAAGTTTTTTGATTACTAAAATTATTTTAACAGAGATTAAAGGGAATCGATTTTCTTATTTCTCATTTATTGAAAGAAGAATGAAACGCATTGTTCTAGCTCTTTTAGGTGTTACGGCACTAATGCTAATTATATAACCTCTTCTCTATTTTGATGTAGATCTGAAACTTAATGCTAAGTATATTGCATTAAGCCTATCTTTTATATCTAATATATTACGGTAGCTTATCTAGTGATTATTTTTCGCCAGATGCTCAGGACAATCTTTTTTTACATAGCTGGTCCCTAGCTGTTGAATAGCAATTTTATTTAGTATATCCTCTTGCTTTATGGACAATTAAGGATCGGTACTTACATCATTTAAAACAATTTCGCTTTATTTTAATTGTTTTAACGGTAATATCTCTTTCTCTTGGTATGGGAAGTCGTAGCAGTTGGGCTTTTTATTTGATGCCGACGCGGATTTGGGAATTTTTAATTGGGGGTTTGGCTTTTTTGTACAGTCAAGAATTAAAAGTTAGGTTGAAACCATTCTTAACAGCACTAACCATTATGAGCTTAGTACTAATGTTTGTTTCCGCTCTATTTATTCGCGCAAATCATACATGGTCTCCAATATTAGTTGTAATTCCTGTTTTGGCAACTGCTGTTTTATTGACTATAGATCATCAATTGGTATGGTTTCAAAATAGCGGAATTCAATTTTTAGGAAAAATTTCTTACTCTTTGTACCTGTGGCATTGGCCATTTTATGTGCTCTATCGAAAATTTGAGTTTTTGATGCAATGGCGTTATAGTATTCTTATTCCTTTTTTTCTTTCTTTTATTTTTGCTATCCTATCTTTTTATCTGTTTGAGCGAAAGAAAAATATATTTGGCGCTAAGATTTTAACAATTTCTGGATGTGTAGTTGCTTTACTTGCAACAATGCTCTTTGTATTTCCTAATCATACATTATGGGATAAAATTCGCCTCGTTGATAATCAATATGTCCATTATTTTCAACAGGATGAGCATCAGCATTTGAACCCATGTAATTGCTATATCACAAGAAGCCCGAATTATAACACCTATGATAAAGAAGAATGTTTGAAAATCGATGTGGGAAAAGAAAATATCTTATTGATCGGGGACAGCCATGCGGCGCAGCTTTCTACGGCTTTTAGAAATGCCTTGAAAGAAGATCAGCATCTGCTTGAGATGAGTTTAAGCCTAACTTTTCCTTTTCCAGATCCAAAAGGTTATGATAAGTCAGTTCAGTTATGGAACTATTTTTATACCGAGTTCCTGCCTAAAAATGAGAATAAAATCAATAAGGTGTTTATTTCTGTTCATTGGTTAATGAATACATATGAGGAAATGAACTATACACCTAAAGAAATAAAGCAAGGTTTAAGTCAGATGACTGCGCTCTTTGATAGTTATGGGCTACAGTATTATTTCATCGGACAAACCGAACTTTATCAGGTTCCTTACCGACAGGTTGCATTAAAGAAAATGTTTAACCCTGTTCTAGATGAGCAGCAATTTATTCTAGACGAAGGGCAACAAGTTAATGAATTTCTGAAACGAATTATCCCGGAGCAACATTATATTGATATTTATAAACATGGAGAAATAGAGCACAATTCTCAGGAAATGGGGATGTCTTACATGTTTGATAAACATCATCTTAGTGCATTTGGGGCTAGTCAGGTTGTAGATTATCTGCTACGTAAGGAATATCTGTGATCGCATATACGCTGTTAATGAAAGGAGCTTTATACATGTTAGTATAAAGCTCCTTTTTTATCTGCTATTCCGATTATTTATCCAGCGATAATATGTTGCCCTTTGCCTGCATTGAAATGATCAAGTAGGGTCGGGTTTAAAATTGTACAGGTTTTTAGCATTTCCCGGACAGGATATTTTTCAACAATATCTTTTAATGAGCGGAGATGCTTATCATGGTGCAGGTCTGTTCCGACAAAATCGTACATTCCCGATTTAACAAGTGTCATGGCAATGGCTTTTACATCAACACCATAATATCTGCTCAGAGATAAAAGGTTTAATTGTAAATAACATCCAGCATCTTTTATCTGTTTGTAAATGTTGAAATTGCTATGGTAATAGTTATACCGTTCGGGATGTGCTAAAATAGGTTTGTATCCTAATTTTTGAATATTCAATATCGTTTGAAATAAAGCCTTCGATTCGGAAAGGTATGACATTTCAATCAAAACATATCCGCCAGGCATTAAGCACAAATCATTGCTCTCAACCAGTGCATGAAGACCGTCGTCGATCATGTGTTCTGCGGCAGCAAAAATCTCCACATCGCTTCCTGAATTTTTTAATCCTTCGCTTAGTGCATGGTGGGCTTGTCCAATGCTAAATTTAGTATTAGGATGTACACCCTCCATGATATGTGGAGTACAAATAAATTTTTTGAAACCAAGGCTGCTTAATTCCTTAATATAGCCTAATGATTGCTGTACTGATGTGCTACCGTCATCAATGCCCGGTAGTAAATGATTATGCATGTCAACTTCAAGAAAATCCAATTGTGATATGGATCGAACCGAAGCGGCATTTTTATTTTTTGTGAATAGATTGCTAAAAAAAGACATCTGTGATTTTAGTAATAATTGTTTTTCGATAGTATAGATTAAAGTACGTTGCGATCTGACAAATATTCGCATATTAAGCAAAATTGAAATATGAGCTTAAAGCCTGTTTTCACAACGTTATTTTCCCCAATTTATTGTAAATAAATGTTCTCAATTAGTGTGCCAACATTACTTGTGAGGAAATGTGTTTGAAAGGATGATAATATAACTGTTTAAACAGTTAAAGCCTTGATAAAGAAATTTTTTAGAATTTTATTTAGTAAAGTTTTTAAATCAAAAACCTTTTTGTAAGATTTTTGTTATTAACCCTGCCACTTCGCTAGAAAGCATATTAAAAGTGAACCGGTTTTATTAATAATTAATAAATATATGAAAATTTATATGCTGGGATTGCCAATTTTTAAGTAAATTGGTGTTGTGAATTATAATATTGAATAGGAGCCATTTAAGGGTCATCTAAATACCCTTTACTAACCATATCCTATTAATAAGAGTGAACTGTTAGCAATAAGATTATGATAAGTTTTTTTGGAGATTTAAAAAGACATTTATATCGAGACCATCCGCGTTGGATTATTTTGATAATCGATATGTTTATTGTATTTGTCAGTTATGTACTGTCTATTTATGTACTTTATGATATTAAGGGCTTTACTGATATTTGCATGGCGATGAAAAAGTTAATCGTTACTCTTCCCGTATATTGCATATTTTTTGTTTGCAACAGTACATTTAAAGGAATCGTGCGCCAGACGGGTATTCAAGATGCAATTAAAATATTCAAAACTACAGTAACTGCTTATATTGTGCTCATGCTATTTATGATAGTCGTTAAATCTGTGGTGACAAGGGGAAGTGTGGTCTCCGATTTCCTAAGATTACCTTATGGACTATTGACCATGCAGTTCTGTATGTTACTGGTATTCATGATCGGTTCTCGTGTGGTATATCGTACGGTATTTGAATATCTCTCATTATCTGCCAGAAAGTTGGAAAACGTCTTGATTTTTGGTGCTTCTCGTCCCGGACTCTCAACTTACTCTCTTTTGAAAGAAGACCCTCAAGTGAAATATCATGTAATTGCATTCGTAGAGGATCAGTTAAATCGAGTGGGTAAACGGCTTGCGGGTTTAAAAATTCTGGATATAACTGAAATTACATCAGATTTTATTAAAAGAAACCGTATAACGGATGTGATTATTGCTGTAGAAAATAATGATCCGGAACGTTTGCAATATGTTTCGGATTGGTTCCATCAGCTTGGTCTTGAACTTAAAATCATGTCTCCTGCGCGTATTCTACCTAATTCAAGAGTGAATCGTGAGATCAGACCTTTAGAAATTGATGATTTATTGGGACGTAAGCCTATCAAACTGGATCACCATGAGATAGAAGCCGAGATGGAAGGTAAAGTAATTTTGGTGACAGGTGCAGCAGGATCAATTGGCTCAGAGCTTGCTCGGCAAATTGCCCGACGTTCTTATAAAAAATTGATTTTATTAGATCAAGCTGAATCTCCTTTGTATGATATACAACAATCAATAAAATGCAGCTATCCTGAACATTTACATTGTGTTGTTGGAGATGTGCGTAATTATTTTTTCATGCAAAAGATATTTGCAGAGTATCATCCGGATTTGGTATTTCATGCGGCGGCCTATAAACATGTGCCCTTAATGGAGGCTAATCCATACGAATCAATACAGACAAATGTGCTAGGAAGTAAAAATGTTGTAGACCTCTCGATGAAATATGGGGTTAAAAAAATGGTCATGGTATCCACGGATAAAGCGGTTAACCCGACTAATATTATGGGAGCAACAAAGCGCATGGCTGAAATATATGTGAGCAGTTGCAGTGGAAAATCCGATACTCAATTTATCATTACCCGATTTGGTAATGTGCTAGGTTCTAATGGATCGGTAATCCCACTTTTTGAGAAACAGATGGAGCAAGGCGGGCCATTGACATTGACTCATCCTGATATCACCCGATTTTTTATGACAATTCCAGAAGCTTGTCAATTGGTCCAAGAAGCTGGAGTAATGGGAAAAGGGGGAGAGATTTTTGTGTTTGATATGGGTAAGTCAATTCGTATCATCGATCTGGCAAAACGTATGATTAATTTGAAAGGTTATCGTTATCCAGAAGATATTGATATCAAAATCGTTGGGTTACGCCCTGGAGAGAAGATCTATGAAGAGCTTCTTGCGAATAATGAGAATACAATAAAGACTCACCATCCCAAAATAATGATAGCGAAGGTAAATCACGACGATTTGCTTCAAAAAGTAGAACGAATTAATTATTTGTGTCAACATATAGTAGGTCCGCATGCTATTTTACCCGATTTTATGAATCTCGTGAGACATATGAAAAAAATAGTTCCTGAATTTAAGTCGCAGAATTCAGAATTCGAAATACTGGATAATGAAGTTTTGGACATGGAAATTATGGATAAAATAGTTTCTGAAGTACCGATCTATCCTATCGCTAGAAATGCTTAACAGGATATTTCCTTAATAAATAATTTCCTTGTTTAGGAGTATTATATTCTTTAATTAGAAAATTATCATTCGAAATATAGATTGATGTAGTGGGGTAGCTACAAATTTATAAACAATCTATTTTTTATCCAACGATCTTCATAGGTGTACAGTTATAATAGTTATTATTGTTACTATTTTAATGCTCACATAATTTGATGTCAGCAAAATATGCTGCATGGAGTATCGATGCCTGCGCTTGCCATACATCTGAAGAAAATATACTGAACTCTTGTCAACACTAAAAAAGAAAAAAACATTTCTCCTTCGAGCTTTATTGATCGGAGCACTTATTGCTTCTTTTATATACTTAGGTGTTATTTTTATTTACCAGTATTATGAACAGCAAAAGGTAAAAGAACGTCTTGATGCTGCATATGCATCTTCATATAAACAATCTTCTGGACTTGATCGATTATTTTCCGTATATAGTGAAGCCGAAAACCTCTTCAGGTTGTATACCGTGAATTTTGATAAGCCTACTTTTTCAGCTTACAAAAATAAATTGGATACGATTAGGTATTCTGTAGACTCATTGTCGAAATTGCCTTTGAAGGAAAATTTAATGCAGGTGAGTGCAGAAGATATGGAGCAAAAGAAGGTGCTTTCACAAGAATTTGCGACATTAAAGCAGACGGTAGATCAACTCATATTCTTTACAAAGGACTCCTTGTCTGTTTTATCTTCGTCCAATAAAACATTATTAAGGGATCCTAAGTTTGAGCAGGTCGATTCGATTGTAAAGAGGATAATGAGTGACACCTCCTTTAATACATTAAAGAAAGATACGACAATCCGAAAAAAAGAAAATCTCTTTAAACGTATTTTTAAAGCTAAAAATGATACGCTTGTCGCTAGGACGATTACACAGGATTTTAATACGTTGCAAAAAGATGTAATTTCCCGTAATATAGCCTACCTAATACAGCAAAATAAAAAAGTTTACCGTCAAAATTTAAAGAACCTCCAAGAAAAGTTTGTTGCTCTTCAAGATAAAGAAAAACAACTGGTGCTGGCAAATAGAAGCTTACTGGATAATCTGAGGAAGGGAATTGATGTTATTAAAAGTCACGAGTTAGCGCTACTACGAAAAGCAGAAAAAAAAGACTTGGCATTATACAAAGAAAGTACACATAATTTTAGAAATCAGCTTATTGGATCTTTTATCATAATTGGACTGTCAATTATCCTCATTTTCTTCTATCAGTCAAATGCCGTTTCTTATGAACGTAAATTGCAGGAGGAGAAGGATTATGCATCACAGGTAGCGGCTGAGAAAACGACTATTTTAGCTAGTGTAAGTCATGAGGTACGATCGCCAATCAATGCATTGCAGGGAATAATTAATATATTAAGAAAGAATAACGGTGGTAATGTGATCCATCCTGAATATCTTAACTCTGCTTCGCACGAAATAGATGTAATCAATAGTACTGTAAATGACATATTAAATCTGAGTAAACTGGAAGCAGGGGCAATGGATGTGCAATATGATTATTTTGCACCGCACCAATTATTACTAAATATCCTTAATTTACACAATCATCAAGCCCAAAATAAAAATATTACTATTGTTAAAAAAATAGAAATAGACCCTACATTATTAATTTATAGCAGTGAGTTTAGAATGAAGCAGATCGTTTCTAATCTGATCAGTAATGCCATTAAATATACTTCTCAAGGAGAAGTCAGTATCACTGCTTATCTGAAACTGAAAAATGGAAAAACAACGCTGTTTGTGGCTGTTCAGGATAGTGGTATTGGTATTCTAGAAGAAGAACAGGCGCTGGTATTTCGTCAGTACTATATGGCCGGAGCGAAGAAGCAAACAAGTAGTTTTGGGCTGGGGTTATATATATCGAAATTATTTGCCCAACAAATGGAGGGCAATATTGATTTGGTCAGCACATTAGGAAAAGGATCTACATTTACTTTGGTACTTCCTGTCGAAAAAACGAAAATAGTGGAAACCACCGCTGTACAGTATACATTGGAAGATCTTCCTCAAGAAATGAAGATTGTGATCATTGATGATAACAGGATTAATGTTCTTTACTTGAATCACTATTTTAAAGATTTTCCAAATGTACATATCTTTGAACAAGGTCATGTTGCACTTGTATATATGGATGAAAATGAAGTTGATGTCGTAATCACAGATTTAAGGATGGCTGATCTTGACGGTTGGGGAATTTTAAATAAGATACGAGCAAAAAAAGAATGGGAACTAGTTAGGGTATTTGTTTTTACGGCAGACAGTATGTATCTGGAAGTTGCTGAACAAAAGCAGGTAAATCTTTTTGATGCAAAATTGAAAAAACCATTGGATGCTCACGACCTAATTTCCTCTATTAAGAGGTCGATGGGATAACTAATGCGACTGCAATTAGTGTGGCCGGTAACTTCTGAATTAAAATATAACGAAAGCTTATGTATTTCCCATCACATAAAGTTGTGATAAATTTGGTGTCGGATTTCCTCCTTTTGTCTCTAGGGTTATAGCAAAAGCTTGTGCTTTAGGTATTTGATTCATGCTGGTGATTCGGTCAGTATGATCCAAAGGAAATACACCAGCATCTACTGGTTTACCATCAACGATTGCCCAAAGTTGGTACTGCATACCTTCTGGAGCAGGAGGTAAATTTTCTAGACTTAGATAAACATCTGTTGTATTGGTGTTCCAAAAAACATGTGCTTTGAGTTTTGGATGTTGCTCTACTCCGGCTAAAGTGATCGTTTTGATTGCAGGATCTTGCAACATGGCCCATTTTTCCTCCAAACTCAGCAATGCTTTTTGAGTAGATTCTTGTTTTGATTCTGATTGTGCAAGAAGATTTTGATTAACAGATTTTTTATTGTGATAGTAAATATTGGTACCGATACTTAACGCTAATAATATAGAAGCGGCTATACTCCAGTTACGCATCTTTAAGTTGCGTACAGATGATGCTAAAGGTGGCTCTGCAATCAACTGAACTGTCTTTTCAACAGGTGGTGGTAATACGGGATGAGTAGTCTGATCGGATATTTTGCCCCAGATCACTGATTTAAGTTCGACAGGAGGAGACATAGCTTGGACAGTAGCAAAATCTTCTAAAGTTTCTTGTGCCTCTAGAATCGCTTGCTGTACTTCAGTGTTATGCTTACTTATGCACATCAAAACACTCACCTCTTCTTCGCTGGCGAGATTTAGCACATAAGCTTCGATAATTCCTGACGATATGTATTCTTTAATATCCACTAGTATTGGTATTCTTTAAGTATTTTTTTTAATTCTAAAAGTGCTCCTCGTGTACGAGTTTTTACTGTACCTAAAGGAATATTTAGTTTTTCTGCAATTTCCTGTTGTGTGTATCCTTCATAGTAGGCCATTTCAATAAGCTCTTTCCATTCTGCACGAAGTTCATTCAATACGTTTTTAAAACCAATATGATCTACCTGTGTAGAAACACTAAAGTTATGTTTTTCTTTAGCATCTACGATATCTGGAAGAGATTGGTTTTTTTGTTCATTTTGGACGCCTTTTGATTTGATGTAATCAAATGCAGCATTACGGGCTATATTAATGATCCAAGTGTACAGTTTGCCTCGAGAAGCATCGAATGAATCAATATGTTTCCATATTTTGATAAAAACATTTTGAAGTACTTCGTCAGCATATTCCTTGAGTGTAACGATACGAAGAACTAGACCATACAGTGCTCCCGCATAATGATCATAAAGATAATTAAAGGCGCGCTGATCCTTTTTCTGTAATAAGGAAATTAATGTATCTTCTTCTAAGTGGTGTATCGGGCTCAATTAATTAGTCTTTGAGTTCAAAGATATATAATAAGATTAATAAGTTTTGTATTTATTTGAATTTTAATGTATTGATTGAGAAAATTGCATTAGAACAAATTATTTATGTCTTAAAATGAGTGCTCTTGACATAAAGTTGAGGTGACTAGAGCTTTTTAAATATTTTGATTAAATCAGCTCCACGTTTTTTTTAATGATACATCATAAAATGACGGTGAGATATTTTTAATTTCAAAACGCAATCCAATTGAAACATTATTTCGTAAGTGATAGAAATAGAATAAAGAAAATGATAACCACTAAAAAATAAGAAATGAAAACGAAATTCACTTTTATGACACTCGGTCTATTATTGATGGGTGTACTCTTTTGCGGAAATGTTGCAGCGTAACATGCAAATAAAACTGTAATGGTAGGTGGAGCTGCAATGTATCCAACTAAAAATATTATTGAGAATGCGGTTAACTCAAAGGATCATACCACTTTGGTCGCGGCAGTGAAAGCCGCAGGTTTAGTCGAGACATTGTCTTCTAAAGGACCTTTTACTCTATTAGCTCCAACAAATGAAGCGTTTAATTTATTGCCGAAGGGCACGGTTGAAAAATTATTAAAGCCAGAAAATAAAGGTATGTTAACGAAGGTGTTGACCTATCATGTATTGGCTGGAAAATTTGATTCCGTAGCGATCTTAAAATCTGTTAAGGAAATGGGAGGGAAGACTGAAATGACTACAGTAGAAGGTGGGAAGATTACTTTTTGGACGAAGGGTAAGGATCTTTATGTACGTGATGCTAAAGGAAAAGATGCTAAGGTGACGATTGCGGATGTTGTCCAATCAAATGGTGTAATTCATGTTATTGACCATGTATTGATGCCTTAGGTACTGTTTTAGGTTGCTAAATGTTTTTGTAATCTTAAGTCTTTTCTGAAAATAAAACTTATGCTTTTTCGGTGATCTTGAGACTTTTGAATATCATTTTAAAAAATGTGTTTCTAAATAACAAACTGTAAATCTATTTTAGTAGTAGTTTTACAGTTTTTTTTATTGAGGACCAATTTTGTACTATTGGTTTTAAAAGGGAATTAATCTTTGAAAAATTATTCCTTGAAACAACTTTGATACGGTAAAGTTTTAAAACATATTATCTGAGAATTTAAACAATATCAAAAAAATATTTAGAGTAATAATGAACTATATTTTAATATTAAATTTTAAAAATGTAAATTTATGAAAATAAATAGAATGTTTCTATTCTATTTATTTATTCTATTGACAAATCATGAATTACAATTTATTAAGAGATACTATTGAACTACTCGAAAATTTTGAAAAATATAAGCAAGAAAATGGAGGGTATAGCGAAGATAGTGAAGGCTTTCAACAATTTATAGTCGATAATTACAAAAGTGTAGCTACTATAGAACCGGACTGGGAAGGAAAGCAAAACGGTCGAAATCCTGATAGTGTCATCAATACGTTAATTGTGCAGATGAACAGGTTTGCAAAAACTTACTCTAAAGCGGCTATACATGAGTCAGATTTTTCTACGCAGGAAGATTTTATTTATTTAATTAACCTGAAGGTTTTTGGGCCAATGATAAAAATGGAACTTATAAAACGTAATATCCATGATAAACCTTTTGGTATGCAGATCATTAATCGGTTGATTCACCAAAAATGGGTAGGTCAGGTCGACTCAGAGGATGATAAAAGGAGTAAAGTCATTTCAATTACAGATGAGGGACTGCGCGTTCTTGAGAATCAGATGGATAAAATTCGTAAAGCCAGTCTAATTGTCACAGGAGATCTGACCCGTCCTGAAAAAATGGAATTAATACGTTTATTACAAAAATTGGAGAAATTTCATCAACCGATATATGATCAAAATATTGACGTTGCAGATTTACTTACTTCTGTTGCTGAAAACTATCCTTTGTCAAAGAATTAGATCCGTTAGCAGAAAATTGCTTAGGTAAATAAGAGTGTTAAGATCGTTGCTTGGGGTTGCTTTTTGATCGTCAAAGCCATTTTAATAAATATTTTCGAGCATTTTTAAGAACAAGTATTATAGTTTCGGCTCTTTTCATTTAATGGAATATACAGTTAACTAAAATGAGTGTTTGGTAAGTTTAAGTACAGCTTATACCATGCCTTTTCAATTATTTAGTTTGCCAATTGAAGAATGGTTATTTTTTATATATACTATTTGCATGTATTTTTAACTATTTCTGTCTCGACAAATTTTTTAATCTTAATTGGTCAAATAAATTCATCACTTGAACAGAAAATATATCAAATTATTAAGGCATTGATAACTACTGGAACTGGACTATATTGCACTTTATAGCCAAAGTGAACGGGAGTGGAAAAGTGCCTTTGTTTATCTTTTCTTAATGAATGTTTTTTAAGGTAAATGGTGTACTCGCCGCAACTGGATGGGAATCTCCTATAGTGATTATGGATCAAATACTCAATGTTCGCAGATTGAACATTAAGTATAAGATGCGATTTATGGTTATAGGCAGTTTATGCTCAATAATTATTCTTTTTAACGATTTCAAAAAAAATAATTAATCGCAAGCTATATATTAATCGTATGTACGGTGAAAAAACAAGAAATATGAAGGATAAGGTTGTTATATTTTGGTTCAGACGTGACCTACGTTTAGAAGATAATGTGGGATTACAGCAGGCTGTTGCATCGGGTTACCCTGTGCTCCCTATATTTATTTTTGATACGACTATACTTCAAAAGTTGGAAACTGACAAAGATCGACGAGTGGATTATATTCACCAAGCTTTGAATTCACTAAATAGTACTTTGCATAATTATGGATCAACGTTGCAGACTTATCACGGTAAACCACTTGAGATTTTTGAGATTATTACTAAAATTTATGACGTACAAGGTATATACTGTAATAGAGATTATGAACCACAGGCAATAAAAAGAGATAAGCTGATAGAATCGTACCTGAGAGAGCGAGACATTCAATTTAATACTTACAAAGACCAGGTTATATTTGAAAAGTCGGATATTGTTAAAGATGATGGCAACCCCTACAGTGTATACACTCCCTATTCGAGAAAATGGAAAAGCCTATTGGTTCCTCAGAATTATGCCTCTGTAGTAGTTTCTGCAGAACATTTTTATAAAACTAATCCATTGAAAATTAAAGAGCTAGAGGTATTGGGCTTTCAGAAAACGGATATAATATTTGAAAAGCCTAATTTAGAACTGGAGATTATAAGCGATTATGATAAAAAGCGTGATTTTCCTGCATTAGATCATACAACACACTTAGGTATTGCCCTGAGATTTGGCACAATCTCAATCAGATCGTGTGTAGCGTTTGCTTTGAAATATAATGAGACATGGCTTTCTGAATTGATCTGGAGGGAATTTTTTATGCAAATACTGTATCACTATCCACGCGTAGTCACACATAGTTTTAAACCAAAATATGATTCGATCGTATGGCGAAATAATGAAGCTGAATTTCAGCTTTGGTGTTCCGGGAAAACGGGTTATCCAATTGTCGATGCAGGAATGAGGCAACTTAATGAAACAGGGTTTATGCATAATAGGGTTCGGATGATTACAGCTAGTTTTCTTTGTAAACATTTACTAATTGACTGGCGGTGGGGTGAGGCTTATTTTGCGCAAAAATTATTAGATTATGATCTGGCTGCCAATAATGGCAACTGGCAGTGGGTGGCTGGATGTGGTTGTGATGCAGCCCCATATTTCCGTATTTTTAATCCCACAGCGCAAACTTTAAAATTTGATGCTGATTTGACTTATATCAAGACTTGGAATCCGGATTATGAAAAAAATATTCAGATACCGATAGTGTCGCACGAGGAAGCACGTGAAAGAGCACTGAGAGTATATAAGCAAGCATTGTAAATTTATTGTCTGTAAAAAATATGAAAAGAAATAAAGTAATATTGGTAGATGAACAGGATC
Source organism: Sphingobacterium kitahiroshimense (assembly GCF_025961315.1). Lineage (NCBI taxonomy): Bacteria > Pseudomonadati > Bacteroidota > Sphingobacteriia > Sphingobacteriales > Sphingobacteriaceae > Sphingobacterium > Sphingobacterium kitahiroshimense. Next base: position 4,128,174 of record NZ_JAOQNK010000001.1, read on the forward strand.
ACGTAGTAGGTGAAATGGACAAAATGGAGGCGCATGAAAAAGGAATTTTGCATCGCGCATTTTCTATTTTCATTTTTAACAGCAAAGGACAGATGCTAATTCATCAACGAGCGAATGAAAAATATCATGGTGGCGGATTGTGGACGAATGCATGTTGCTCGCATCCACAATTAGATGAAGATATTAAAGAGAGTGCCGAACAGCGCTTACAATTTGAAATGGGTCTGCAATGTGATCTAAAAAGAGTATTTGCATTTATTTACCATACACCTGTTGAAAATGAACTTATCGAACACGAATATGACCATGTATTAGTAGGATATACCGATCAACAGCCTGTGCTGAATACTAATGAGGTACAGGCCTTTAAATGGATTGATAAGTTAGAATTGCTCCAAAAGATAAATGATCAACCAGATATTTTTACGTATTGGTTTAGAATGGCTTTACCTCAGCTTATCGGACAAATATAATTGGATCTCATTGTCATTTTTTTGAAAGTAAAACGCTTACTACAAGTTTATTTACGAATAAATACTGTTTTAATATACGAGAGTTAAATTATAAGTAACTATTAGATGTTGTGATTACTAATTTATTTAGATATCTAACATTTTGATGTGTAATATTACCTTTTTCACTTAAGATTCTCATTGAATAATTTTCCCTTGTGCGGTATAATATTGAGATTATACCGCATTTGTTTTGCATGTTCGTGCAAAATATATTTGACCCATATCTTTTCTACATCGTTTTCGTATGCAGTGCAATCGATTGCTTGATTTGAGCGATAGTATACGTGTTTTTTTTTGTTTAGACTTGTTTCACTATAACCAAAAGTTACACGAATAAAAACCTAATACATTGAATATGGTTAAAAACAATTACTTAAAGAAGAAAGGCTGGTCACAATTATACTGTCATCTTGCACTTTTAACACCACTTTCACTTAGTGTATTGCCTAATCAGGCAATAGCAAGTATACTTTTCCCGGAAAGCCTGGTGTATGCTAAATTACGAACGCAACAAAACATTTCTGGTAAAGTGGTTGATGCAACTGGTAAAGCTGTCAGCGGCGTTACAGTAAGAGAAAAAGGTGGTAAAAACTCGACTTCAACAGATATTAATGGGAATTATAATTTAGCTGTAAGTACTCACGACCCTATTTTGGTTTTTAGTTCAATTGGTTATATTGGCCAAGAAGTACTAGCTTCTGGTGCTGCAAAAGTAATTTTAAAGCAAACTGAAGATGTTCTTGATGAGGTTGTGGTAGTTGGATACGGTAATCAAAAGAAAACCAATTTAACAAGTGCAGTGTCACAGGTCGATGCAAAAGTATTAAAAGATAGACCATCACCTACTGTAGTCAATATGCTTCAGGGTGCAGCTCCTGGTTTAGTAATTAGCCGAAACTCGGGAAGACCAGGTGCCCAAGGTTTAAATATGGAAGTTCGTGGAGCTACTTCAGCGAATGGTGGCGTTGCGCCTTTGGTTGTTATCGATGGAGTTATAAGTTCTGAAGGTACATTCATGGCTTTAAATCCTAATGATATTGAGAATATTAGTATTCTGAAAGATGGTGGAGCTACAGCTATCTATGGAGCACAATCTGCAGGAGGAGTTCTCTTGGTTACCACGAAAAAGGGTGAAAAGGGTAAATCACGAATTTCATTGATGAGTAATATGGCCTGGCAAATGCCTGCTAATATTCCTGAAAGACTGTCTTTGATCGATGAAATGAACTATGTTAATACAGCAAGAGCAAATGCTGGATTAGCGCCAGAGTATAATGAAGAAGATCTGAATTATGCTATCAATGGTCCTACGTTTGTTTTAGGCTCTAACGGTCAGTGGAGAACATACAATCAGGAAAATTTGATTGATAAGGTGGTTAAAAAGTCTTATACAATGAATAATACGAATCTGCAGTTTTCCGGAGGAAATGAAAACGTAACTTATATGGCGTCATTGGGAAATATGAGCCAGGCAGGTATGTTTAAGATTGGAGAAGATCATTTTACGAGATGGAATGCACGTGCAAATATTTCTGCAAAAGTAAACGAATATATCAAGTTAGATATTGGTAGTGCATTTATCGATCAAGCTACAGATAATCCGCAGGATGGTGGATATGGCTTAGATGGGGGTGGAAATGGAATACTACGTCAATTTTTTTCTTCACGAATGCGGTTCCCTATTTTTAATGAAGACGGAACATATTATCGTAGCGGTACTTCATCAGCTTTTGGTTATGCTTTGTTGAAAGACGGAGGATTTAACCGAGATCGTAGCAGTACTTATTTTAACAATGCAACTGCAACGATACACAAGTTAGTAAAAGGACTTGAAGTCAAATTAATGTATAGTCGAGAGGATATTACTAAGCAAAATCGAAACTTCAGACGTACCGTAACCTTCTATTCTGGACCTGAAGCTAATACTGTCAGTCAATTGAATAATCCAAATAATTATTCAATAATGGACTATAAAACCCTGAGTCAGAATTATCAGGCTGTAGCAGATTATGATTTTAAACTTGGTTCAGATCATAATTTCCATATCATGGGAGGATATCAGTTGTACTCATATGACTATCAAACTTTGGGAGCAACAACCAAAAATCTATATGTTAATGATAATCCGAGTTTGAATTTTACTTCAGATCCAGTGAATAAGTCAAATTCACAATCAGCTTTAACAGAGAAGATGCAATCATACTTCGGTCGTTTCAACTATAATTATAAAGAGAAATACTTATTTGAAGCAACGATAAGAAGTGATGAAAGCTCTCGATTAACTCCTGGACAACGAGTGAAGGTATTTCCATCATTTTCTGCAGGATGGAATATGTCTAAAGAATCTTGGTTTGATGGTATTTCCACTGTTGTTAATGAGCTAAAACCACGTATTTCTTGGGGTAAAGTTGGCTCGAAGGTAGGAATTGGATATTATGATTTTATAGCGCAATTACAAACAGGGTCTAATGTCTTATTAGGTGATAGTAGACAGACATATTTATATCAAAGTATGATTCCTGCTGTTAACCTTTCATGGGAAACAATAGAGACACAAAACTTTGGTTTGGATTTTAGCTTTTTGAATAGAAAGCTGAAAGGATCATTTGATTATTATAATAAATATAATAACAATATGCTTGTAAGAGTAAGTTTGCCCGCAACGATCGGGATTGATGTTCCCAAATCTAATGTTGGAAAAATGAAGACCTGGGGATGGGAACTGGCTTTAGGATATCAAGATAAGATCGGTGACGATATTACTTTTGGAGCATCATTCAATCTTGCAGATAATCAAAATAAGCTTGTGAAATATGGTGGCGCGGATAATATTATTTATTCTGGTGTTAATAATTTGGTAGAAGGGTATGCGCTTAATTCAATTTGGGCGTATAAAACCAACGGTTATTTTCAGACAGAAGAGGATCTAAAAAATGCACCAAGCTATGCTAAGTTGATAAATAAAGCGGGCGTACCTGGGTTAGGTGATATTCGTTATGTAGATCTAGATGGAAATGGTGAAATTTCGCCAGGAAAAAATATCGTTGGTGATGCTGGTGATTTGCAGTATCTGGGAGATATTAATCCACGCTATCAGTATGGGTTCAACTTTAATTTTGGGTATAAAAACTTAGATTTCAGTATGTTTGTTCAAGGGATTGGTAAGCGTAAGTTTAAACCAAGTAATGAATTAATTCAACCTCAATTATATTCGTATTATCTGCCAATGAATTTTCATATGGATTATTGGACTCCTGAGAACAGAGATGCAGCTTATCCGCGCCCTTATTTAGAAGGAACTCAAAACTTTCAAAATTCGGATAAATGGTTTATGAGTGGTGCATATGCACGATTGAAAAATATCCAGATTGGTTATTCTTTGACGCGGGAAACAGTTAAGAAATTACCATTTTCTCGTGTACGTATGTATGTTTCTGGAGAAGATTTATTGACAATTTCTAGATTGGGAATTTATAAAGGAGTGATCGATCCAGAGATGAAGCCTGAAGATGGTAAAGTATCTCCATATCCATTCGCAACTTCTATCTCTTTCGGTTTAAATATTGATTTATAATAAGAACAATGATTATGAAAAAAAGAATTTTATATCTATTATTAGCATCGGTCTCTTTTAGCTCTTTTATTTCTTGTGATATCAATGAAGTGCCAGAGACAACAATGAGTGATGCTAACTTCTGGAATACGGTGGCAGATATCAGGTTGGCGGCTAATTATTTTTATTCTACAATACCAGGACTAACATTAGCAGATGTAACTGTAGATAATTGGTCAACAGATGCTTACCCGAATACTTCATCAAATAATATAAGCGATGGTTCTCGTGCAACCCCGGCCACTAGTACAGATTATAATTATAATGGTATTTTTCAAGCTAATAAACTAATTGAAAAATCTGAAGAGGTTATTAAAAAGGGTGGTGATCTGACGCAAATAAATTGGTATGTGGGTGAGGCAAGGTTTTTTAGGGCTTGGTATTATTTTGAAATGTTTAAACGTTTTGGAGGAGTACCATTGATCACAAAAACGATGACTGTAGATGATCCTGATATTTTTAAAGTACGCGCTTCAAGGGAAGAACTTTTTCAATTCATCTTGGATGACCTGGACTATGCAATATCTGTTTTACGATCTGCAGATGAACTAAATACCACAAAAGAATATGGCAGAATTTCTAAAACTGCAGCGCTAGCATTTAAATCTAGAGTAGCTCTGTTCGAAGGAACGCGAGAAAAGTTTCATAATTATGGTGAGCAAAAGAAACATTTAACCATCGCCAAGGAGGCTGCCGAAGCTGTTATTAATTCTAGCGCACATGCTTTGTTTACTGCATCGGCTGTAGGAAGTCACGGTGAAGTTATTAATAATGCTTATTTTAATTTATTCCAAGAGGCTGGTGAAGGCCGATCGAATAAAGAAAATATAATAGTAAAGACATATGGGATTAATCGTGATAATAGTGTGATTTCTACTCCTGTACAACGCTATTATGAAGGAAATTCTGTAGTCCCAACTCAAAATTTTGTTGATAACTATTTGATGGCAGATGGCTTACCAATTGAAAAATCACCATTATATCAGAAACCTGATAAATCAATGACTCACGCTCAATATTTCAGTAAAAAAGATCCGCGTATGAGTTTCAGTATCTTTAAAAGGGGAGATGAGTTTATTTCCAGTAGTAATTACACGATACCGAATCCTAGTTATCAAAGAAGTGGATACGGTATACGAAAATATGCTAAAAAAGATTTTTGGACACTTCAAGCATCTTATATAGACCGACCTGTCATTCGTTATGCTGAAGTCCTTTTAAATTATGCTGAGGCTGTGTATGAGTTGGATGGAACAATCAGTGATATGGTATTGGATCAAACGATCAATGCACTTCGAGGCAGATTGCCACAAGTGAATATTGGTACAGATGCTGCACCAAATTATGTTGCAATGCCTAAATTAACCAATGCTTTTGTAAATAGTAATGGACTAAATATGAGGACGGAAATTCGACGTGAAAGAAAAGTTGAGCTGGCCTTTGAAGGGCATGGATATTGGGATTTGATTCGATGGAAAATAGCAGAAATTGAGTTGCCAAAAGCATTGTTAGGTAGTTATTTATTTACAGAATATCTAACAGCTACAGGTGACAAATGGTCGGATAAGACTCTAGTAAACGATCAGAATTATATAATTTTGCAACCTGCTACATTACGTAGATTTGATAAGGATCGAGATTATCTATGGCCATTGCCAACTTCTGAACTCGCTAAAAATGTAAAGTTAGAACAGAACCCTAACTGGTAGTATTGAAAAAAAGCACGGGATTTAATTCCGTGCTTTTTTACCTTTAGTAATACACATTTTTATTCTTAATAGAGTAAAATCTGTCACGTTTCATAGAAATGATAGGATGAAGATATCATATATCATACAGTTTCTCATGTAAAGGTGTTTTTCATTAATGGTATTTTATTCTGTGTTATTCTCAAAAAAGATAGAACCTGCATAAGTTGGATTGCTAAAACCTTTATCGTAAAGTAACCTCTGAAAATGAGTTGAAAATTCAAGTAGAACTTTTTTAACTCCTTGAAAATTTAATACTTAAGTGTTATGATTTATTATTATTTTAGATGGGAATTGCTAACCATTCAATTTTATAAACCAAAGCCATAATAAATACATGAAACTACTGCGCTTCATTACCTTTTTTAATTTAATTTCTCTTAGTCTTTTTACACAGGCACAATCAATCTCCAAAATAGCGATTCACTTGGATCGAACCGAGTATTTTCCTGGGGATACAATCTTGTTTAAGGGATATGTAGTGACAGATGGTGTTTTGGATAGTGCTATACGAAATGTCTATATTGATTGGGCTGATGGAGAGGGGGCGGTACTGGAAAATAATGTTTATGTTGTGGTTGATGGAGTTTTTGCAGCTCAGTATTTGGTGCCTAAAAACTATACAGAACATCGGATTTTATTGAATGCTTTTACAAAAAACACGGTTGATTTTCCTAATCTGATTTATGATAAAAGTATTGCAATTTATCAAAAAGAGGAGAAAATTGTATTGAATGGCGGAATGAGTCAAATACCCGAATTGATAATGTATCCGAAAATAAAACATATGCTGCTCCATGAACCAGTTGGATTCCTCTTTAAAAATCCAGTAAATATTTTTTTTAAGGGACAAATCAAAACAGCCGATGGAAAAGTGGTAGAAGAATTTGAAAGCGATAAAAATGGAGAAGTCAATGTATTCCTAACTCCTGAGGCCAACGAATATATTTTGGAATGGCAGATGGTAGGTGGTGAAAAAATTAAAACAGTATTACCTAACGTTGTTGATCATGGTTATAAGATAACTGTAGGAGAAAGTGCAGATAAATATAAACTGACGGTTTCTAAAGTTGGAAAAATAAACGATGAAGTTATTGTTCAAGCTTATCTCGATCACCAGAAATTATTTGATGAAAAAGTAATTATAAAGGATGGGCAAGATGTAAAAACACTTGTATTGCCAAAGGATGGATTAGTAAATGGTGTTCTCCAATTTTTGTTGTACGATATAAATGGAAATCTATTACAAAAAGAAGGTTTGATCACTAAAAGTCAAGAAACTTTTATAACGCCAGATGTTAGCTTTGTCAATCGTTCTTCGGAACCATTGGGGAAAAATTTGTTACGTGTTCAATTGCCAGAAGGTGAGCTGGCGAATGTTTCAGTTTCTATTATTGATGGAATTTTTCCATTAGATAGCACTGCTACGATGATATCAGATCTCTTATTTAAAAATATAGCAAAAAAGCCATTTGAAAATCAATTTGTTCAAGACATTACTAAAGATGAGCGATACATTGCAGCATTATCCAAAGATGAATTTATTATACCAGATAATGGTAAAAGGAAACCAGATGATATATTACTATTACATGGTAAAATGGAATTAAAAGAAAAGGGTAAGAAAAAAATAGAAAAGACTTTAGACAACTTAGCTGAGGATGGAAAAGCGAAGCGTGGTATTTCATTTGGGTATCAAGGTGAACTGGACCCGGTTATGCGTTATATGGAAGTACCTTTTGATGGCGAGAATAGTTTTAAAATAACGGACTATGTTCCATTTGATACCGTACAGTTACGTGTCACGCAGGTGGAGGATAAAATGAGGTTCATACCTTTTAAAGTGAATTATACTTTTTATGATATGTCCAAGGTAGATACTTTGAGAAATATACCATATGCAGGATCGTTATGGATAAACCCGGAAGTAGAAAAAAATCCGTTACTTGATAATTTTAGAACTCGGTATATGGCGACTTTGTTGAAAAGGGATATAACCAAACTTGATACAGTAAAGATTAGCGGCAAAATAGTAAATGAACAAAGGGTAAAAGATTTGAATAATAAATATGCTAAAAGTGGACTATTTTCAAAAGATGGAAGGGGCATAGATATTCAGGGCGACAAAGAGGCCAAAGGTAGTTTTAACCTGTTTACTTATCTACAGCTGGGTAAGATTGCGGGATTACAGATTATTAGTCAACCCATGACAAATGTGCCAATAGTGAAATTTAAAAGTGATGTTGTCGCATATTATATCAATGAGATCGAAACAACTGCGGAGGAAGTAAGCTACCTGGCTATGAATGAAATTGCTTATGTGAAGGTAATTGAAGGACCTACGCCAACGGTTAGTCGTGGACCTGTGGTCGCCGTTTATACGCTCCCGTCCTCTGAAGTGGTACGAGATAGAGGAAGGTTAGTTGATTTGCAGAAAGTTAAAGGATATACATCACTCCGCCCTTTTCAGAGTGTAAATGAAAATTTAAATTTAAGCGGTTTTGGAGATCGTATTACATTGTACTGGAATCCCATACTGGTTTACTATAAGAACGTTGCAGCAAAAGAGATCGAATTTTTAAATAATAATCGAGCAGGAAAGGTACAGGTAACTATCCAAGGTATCACAAAATCGGGAAAACTCGTGTATTTTCAAAAAGTAATGTAGATGGATAAGTAAAGACTAATAGGAGAACGTTTGAAAATTTGTCTTCAAAATAAAATAGGGTAGTGCATTGCAATGAGTTGATGCACTACCCTAATTTATTTTTGAACGTTATGAGAGGTCGTATCTATTTAACCTGTGAATGATTGGCTAGTAAGAAATCTCTTTTGACTAAAGCAACATCACATTCCATCATTTCTTTTACTAAACCTGCAAGATCGTATTTCGGCTTCCACCCTAATTGTGTGTTTGATTTAGTTGGGTCACCTACCAATAAATCGACTTCAGTCGGTCTGTAATATTGTGGATCAACTTTTACAACAACTTTCCCGATTTCTAATTGATAATCGGGGTGATTACAGGCTTTTACTTTTGCAACTTCAGCAGCTTCACTGCCTTCAAATTCGAGTTCTATACCTATTTCAGCAAATGCCATACGTACAAACTCACGAACAGAAGTGGTTACCCCTGTTGCGATGACAAAATCTTCGGCTACATCTTGTTGCAAGATAAGCCACATGGCTTCCACATAGTCTTTTGCATGCCCCCAATCGCGCTGTGCATTGAGATTACCTAAGTATAAGCATTCTTGTTTGCCGTGTGCAATGGCAGCTGTAGCCATCGTAATTTTGCGAGTAACAAAAGTTTCACCTCTTCGTGGCGATTCGTGGTTGAAAAGAATACCATTGCAAGCATACATCTTATATGCTTCACGATAGTTTTTCGTAATCCAAAAACCATAGATCTTTGCGACTCCATAAGGTGATCTCGGATAAAATGGTGTAGTTTCTTTCTGAGGAACTTCTTGAACCAAACCGTATAATTCGGAAGTAGATGCTTGATAAATCCGTGTTTTTTTCTCTAGACCTAAGATGCGTACAGCTTCAAGAATACGTAATGTTCCGATACCGTCGACATTCGCTACATATTCTGGTGAATCAAAAGATACTTTAACATGTGACATGGCCCCCAGATTGTAAATTTCATCAGGTTGTACTTCTTGAATGATACGGATGATATTAGTTGAATCGGTCAAATCTCCATAATGCAACTTAAAATTGACATGGTTTTCATGTTGGTCCATATAAATATGGTCAATACGCTGTGTGTTGAAAGAGGATGCTCTACGTTTGATACCATGTACCATATAGCCTTTTTCTAATAATAGTTCTGCTAAATATGAGCCATCCTGTCCGGTTACACCAGTGATTAATGCAATTTTCATCTTAATTATATGCTTAATTTAAGTAGTATTGAATACTTATAATTTTACTTCTTTGTAGTTATCCTGATTTTCTAAAAACCATTGATAGGTAGTCTGAATACCATCCTTTAATTCAATTTGATGTTTCCATCCCAATTCATGCATCTTACTTACGTCCATAAGTTTGCGTGGAGTTCCATCGGGTTTACTGCTGTCCCAGTTAATTTCTCCTTGGTGACCGACAATAGATTGAATGAGAGTGGCTAAATCTTTGATACTAAGATCTATTCCTGTACCGACATTATATAGGTACTCAGGAAGCTTATTTTCTAACGCAAATGCAACAGCTCGCGCTAAATCATCCACAAATAAAAATTCGCGCATCGGACTTCCAGATCCCCATAAGTTGACTGTGGTATGTCCTTCTAATTTCGCTTCGTGAAATTTTCGAATCATCGCTGGCAGTACATGTGAACTTGTGAGATCAAAATTGTCATGTGTGCCATATAAATTTGTAGGCATAAGGCTAACATAATCTTTTCCAAATTGATTACGTATCGCCTGACATGCTTTAACCCCCGCAATCTTTGCCAAGGCATACCATTCGTTTGTTGGCTCTAGACTATCCGTCAATAAACTGGATTCTTGTAAAGGCTGAGGTGCAAATTTGGGATAAATACAAGAAGAACCTAGGAAAATAAACTTTTCAACATCGTTTTGTAATGACTCGTTTATAAGGTTGTTTTGAATTTGCATGTTATCCATCAAGAACTGATAAGGATAATTGTTATTGGCTAATATACCTCCTACTTTTGCAGCAGCATCAATTACAATGGCTGGCTTTTCATTCCTGAAAAATTCCTGTACTTCGGACTGGTTTCTTAAATCCAGTTCAGCAGAACTTCGTAAAACGAAATTATGGTAACCTAAGTTCTCTAAATTTCTTTTGACTGCTGAACCAACCATACCACGATGACCTGCTATATATATATATTTGTCTTTCATCTTTGTTCTTACTCTTATTTACAGACTGGATGATATGAAAAAGGAAATCAGTATTGCTAAATAATGGCTCATTATATTGAACTCTTTGAGTACATATAAATTTGACTACCGGATTCTCATCCAAAATACTTGAATCGAATGAATTTATTTTTTATAAATAGCAACCCGATGAAGAATTCGATGGCAAATTACGAAAGAATAATTGGAATTGTATGAGAAATAAATGTATTAAAATATTTGAAGAGAGCCTTTAGAGATGGGTAAATTCAATGTGAAACAAACAGGAGATTAAGACAACGACTGTGCAGCTTTTATTCACAGATATAAAACTCAAAAAAAATAACCCACCTATATGTAGTTAAGCGGGTTATTTATTGTTTTGTAACGATATTTATTTATCGCATATTAAGTGTTTAAAATAACTTTTTCTTCAAGATGGTCGTCCAAATCTTTAAATATCGAATTCTGTGACTTAAATTCTGGAACAATTTTCTTAAGCTGTAGCACTAGTTGCATGTCATTGATATCACTTTTGTCAAACGAAGTAATGTCACGGCTCAACTGCTCAATTAGATGACATTTCTCAGCTATGTCTTCTCGATTTACTTGAGCGATCATAATTTTAGGATGATGCGTTTTTTGTGTATTCTCATCATTCGCCAATAATTCCTCAAATATTTTCTCGCCTGGTCTTAAGCCTACTATCTTAATATCAATATCTTCAGGATAACGGTAACCTTTCAGCTTGATCATGCGCTTGGCCAAATCTATAATTTTGACAGATTTACCCATATCAAAAACAAAGATTTCTCCACCATTGCCCATAACACCAGCTTCTTGAACTAATAGACAAGCTTCTGGTATAGTCATAAAATATCGTGTGATGTCTTCATGTGTCAGTGTTAATGGGCCTCCCTGCTCCATTTGTTTTTCAAACAATGGGATAACGGAGCCATTTGATCCTAATACATTCCCAAATCGGGTAACAATGAAATTGGTTTTTCCTAATGTGCTACAGCTGTTGACATATATCTCAGCCGCCCGCTTTGTTGCTCCCATGACATTAGTTGGGTTGACAGCTTTATCTGTAGATACCATGACAAACTTATGGATACCATATGCGACAGCCAAATCCGCCATATTTTTACTGCCAATTAAATTGGTCCAGATAGCTTCATATGGGTTTTGTTCCATTAAAGGAACATGTTTATACGCCGCCGCATGAAAAATCATCTGTGGGCGATAACGTTTAAAGATCCGTTCCAAAAATAGCTTATCACGAACGTCACCAACAATACACTTAACGCGATCGGGATGAGAAGCTTTTAGCGATTGTTGAAGATCGTAAAGTGGTGATTCGGCTTGATCCAATAAAATAAGGTGACGGTAATTGCGTTGTGAAATCTGACGGGATAATTCTCCTCCGATCGAACCGGCAGCACCAGTTATCAAAATTACTTTATTGTCCAATTCTGCATCAATTCCCGGATTTTCAATCTTAATCGCTTTTCTTCCTAATAAATCCTCAATCTTTAGTGGACGAATCTCACGTTTAGCACCAGAATTTAACATAACCCGTGAATTGGGCATGATCTTCAGTTCAAGATTCAGTTGTTGAAAATGGTCTGTTACTTGTACTAATCTTTCGGGATCATTATTTTCCACTGCAATAATAACCTCTGAGATATTGAATTGGTCAATGAAAGCTTGATCTATTTTTTCCAGATAGAGTATACGTAATCCCGTAATACGTTTACCTACACGTGAAACTTTATCTTCGACAAACGCAACAACATGATTTTTGATACGGCGGTCTTCACGTAAAAGTGAGTAAGCTACTAATCCTGGTCTGGAAGCTCCAAAAATTAATACATTTCGATTTTTCCGATTGGGAAGAAAAAGCATGTCATAAATACTCCGATAAGTCACACGAGCCGCAACCAGCATCACCATCGTGAAAAAGCTGTGCATAAAAAGTATGATGTAAGAGAGACGTAAGAAATCGCCAGCAATTGTTCCTTTTGGAATATAGTAACGAATAGCAATCGTTGGTATTGCTAACAACATAAAGGCCAACCACACCGTTTTAAATATCTTTATAGCATCTTGAATACCAGTTTGACGAATAATGCCTTTATAGGTCCCCATTATCGAAAAAGCAAAGCTATATACCAATAAAATAAGAATACTTTTCTTCAGCATCATGGCTGTCGAATATTGTTCATGCATGCTGTTAAAAATGAAATTAGAAATAGCATAACAGACAAATACGATAAACAAATCAATTAAAAGAATAACCCATCTTGGATTGTCTTTTCGAAATTTTCTCTTTAGCAGCGTAAGGTTAATCATGAAACATGTTTCAAATAGTAGGTGATTTTATTACAATATACTTTGACATAAGATAGATGTTGAAACAACTACCCAGCTTTAAAAATTGTTGGCTTTTGTTATTCAGTAGTACCCTATTCAAATTTCCCATCATGAAGTAAAAATCGTGCCAAGATATTCGCGATCATAAAATATGATTTGTAATGAGATACTGACTAAAACTAATTCCGCCTTTGGTCTAATAATTTATTAAAATGAATAATCGATATTAAAAACTAATCTGTTCCAATTTATTCGAGTTCTTTTCTTTCATCATTTATTGTAAAATGATATATTCATTGTCCAATGGCTTGTAGCTACAAATCTACATAAATTTAATTGTTACAATCATTTTTTTTCTCTTTCAAGGGATAATTTTTGTTAAATATTCGAGGAATAACTGAAAAATAATTCATTATACTGATTTAAAGGGTTCAGTATTTTAGTAAACAATTTATATGTTACTGAGGTGTACTTTGATTTTCTGTTTGTATGTACAGTTTTATATTCATAGATTAACAATAATAATAACCTGAAATTTGCTCATTTTTTCTTGCAAATGCTTGAATAACTGCATTTTTTTATGGTAGCTTTGCGCCAGAATAGGAAATCGATCATGAAAAATAAAATACAACTGTACAGTTATTTTAAGCTCATGATAGGCAGTATTATTGTCGCTGTGCTATCTGGACTTTTGGCGTATACGCTCAAACACCTCACTATCCATTGGCAAGATTATCTGTTCGAGCATGTGTCGCAAATAAATCATTATCTCTATATTATCTTTCCGTCCATAGGTATTACTATCATTTATTTTTTGCGGAAATACGTATTTCGAAATAAGAAGAATAAAGGAATTCGTGAAATTTACCGTTCTCTGGATACACGTCAAGATCATCTTCCGTTTTATAAAATTCCATCACATTTTATTAACGGCTTTCTTACGGTTATTTTTGGAGGATCCACGGGTATAGAGGTTTCTACAGTTGTCGCTACCGCTACATTGGGCAACCAGATGAGTAAAAAAGGCTGGGCACCGATGAAATATAAGCGTGAACTAATTTGTGCTGGCGTGACAGCGGGTGTCGCCGTGTTGTTTGGAACTGTTTTAGGCGGTTGGTTTTTTGCTATTGAGGTGATCGCTCGAGGATTAAAGAAAACTGTTTTATTGAGCTGTACAATAGCTGGAATTATCGCTTATGTAGGGATACATTTTTTTGAAAAAGAACCATTGTTATCCTTTCCAGTTGTGGAGTGGCATTGGTATGGACTGCCGTTTATGATGTTGGTCGCTGTATTCGGAGCAGTATTGGCTACTTATTTTATGAAACTGGTCTTGACTTCTAAAAAACTTTTTGCTCGAATAAATAGTAATTTTTTGAGAGTTAATATTGGTGCACTTACCGTTGGAAGTTTTATTTTGTTCTTTCCAGCCTTGTACGGAGATAGTTATCACGGTCTTCAGCAAATGATCAAATTATCTACAGCATCACAGGGAGCAGTGATGATTCCGATATCATTACTGATTCTGGTCATGTTGAAACCCTTGGTCGCATCCCTTACTTTGGGCGCCGGTGGTGATGGTGGAGTATTTGCGCCAAGTATTGTTGCTGGGGCTTTTTTGGGTATGGCAGTGGCATTGTTTTGCAATATGATTTTTGGTTTAGATTTATTGATTTTAAATTTTGCCTTGGTAGGTGCCGCTTCGACATTAGCAGCTGCTATTCATGGTCGTTTCACTGCCTTGTTCTTGATCTGCAGTATGGCTCCGGGTGCATATATCCTACTATTTCCAGTAGCAATTGCAGTATTGATCGCTTATGCAGTAGCAAAAAAGATAAACCCTTATAATGTCTATACGTATCCTGAAATAGCAAAGTAGTGGCTGTATTTCTTGCTTGTGTTATAAGTTTTTAAATAAAAGATGGAAAAGTCTTTTATTGTTTTTATCTTTGTGAGACTTAGAGATGAGTTTATTTATTTTAAGTTTATCATATAAAAATGATTAAATATAGCAATTAGCCACGTTTCTAGTACTTTGTTTCATAAAGCATTTTTTTACAACAATAAAAGATGTAATTATCTTTTATTTTTATTAATATAACATGACAGCAGATCAAAAACAATTAGTTAAGGCTACTGTGCCAATTTTAAAAGAGCATGGTGTGTTATTGACAACACATTTTTATAAACGTATGTTTGAGCATAACCCTGAATTGAAACATGTGTTCAATATGGGCAACCAGCAGAATAATAAACAGCAGACAGCGCTAGCAATGGCCGTACTGGCATACGCAGAGCATATCGAAAGCCCAGGTGTATTGATGCCTGTTGTCAATGGTATCGGTCATAAGCATACCAGTTTATCTATCCGTCCGGAACATTACATGATTGTGGGCAATCACTTAATTGCATCCATTGCTGAGGTTCTAGGCGATGCTGCTTCAGTGGAACTGTTAGAGGCTTGGACTCTGGCTTATGGGCAACTTGCTTCTCTGATGTCTGATCACGAGCAGTCACTCTATAGTAAGCAAACTGCCAAAGTCGGAGGCTGGTCTGGTTGGAGACCTTTTGTTGTAAAGCAAAAAATTAAAGAATCGGAAGAGATTACCTCATTTTATCTTTATCCTAGTGATCGCGGACCAGTGGCTGATTTTCTGGCAGGCCAGTATATAAGCCTACGTTTATTCTTACCAGAATTGGATCTGTTGCAACCGCGACAGTATAGTATTTCATGTGCCCCAAATGGAAAATACTACCGTATTTCTGTGAAACGAGAAATCGGAACTAAACATCCTGACGGGATGATCAGTAACCATCTTCATAATCATGTGGAAATAGGTGACTTGGTCGATTTATCTGCGCCGGCGGGAACATTTGTGCTCCAACCAGAAAATCAAAACCCAAAAGTATTTATAAGTGGCGGAGTCGGACAAACTCCTTTGATGGCGATGCTTGAAGAATTGGTAAAAGATAAAGTAGAATCACCTATTCCAATTACCTGGATACACGGTTGTAGAAATGAGTCGGTGCATGCATTCAAGGATAGGCTTGCAGAAATCGCTAGGGATAATAAGATCGATCGCCATATTTTTTATGATCATATTGAGGAAACAGCAGCATTTGAGTATAAAGGCAGGGTAGAGCTTGCGCAAATAAAAAATGTGGTATTGCAACCGGAAGCAGAATATTTTATTTGTGGTCCGGCTCCCTTCATTTCAAAACATTATCATTTTTTATTGGAACATGGAGTTGAGAAGTCAGCCATTTATTTTGAAGAATTTGGACCAGCATCATTACAGTTGAATTAATCAAAAAATATTTATTACATCAGTGATTCTTTCCAAATCAAAAAGATAATAATCGATATTAAAAAAGACCAAGTTTCAATATTAAGCTTGGTCTTTTCTATTCACCATAATTTAACCTATTATATTAAAGGTGATATCTCCCACTAGCTTATTGCTCATCATGATCCCTTTTATATTTTATCGAAATCGATTGCGATAATTTCAACATTTTTAATGTTGAAATACCTTACCTTAGAAATTTAAAAGCAGGTAAATCCCACTCAAGGATATCTTTAATATTGTTTCAAATTATGGTTAATACAGAATATTCCGTTTAAATCTTATTGTTATGATGGTACACTTTTTAATTTCAAATTTGGCATCAATAGCTATGATGACTCTTTTTTATCAAGAAAAGTGAATACAGTATTTTAATGCTGGTGGCCAACCACTAGAGGAGTTAAATAGATTAAATACATGAATACGGTTATTTCCAAATTTATATCAACATAGATCTCATGAAAAAATTATTGATGTGCTTATTGCTTTTACCAATTTGTTTTTTTGCAATGGTAAAGGCAGATGAATTAAATTTATTAAGCGGAAAATTTAATCTAGCAGATCTCCAGCGTGATCTGCTTCCGACTCAGCAATGGGTTCCATTCCCAGAATATCAGGATCGAGCAGCTTGGTCTGAGTTGACGAAAACAGTAGCTGGTACTTTATTAAATAAAGGAAATAGTGATCTAGATTATCAATGGCAGGTTGTGAAAGCATCAGATTATCTGGCCTATGAACGTACAGGATCCCGTATAATCATGGAGAAGCCGATGAATGAAAATGCGATCGCATTGAGCAACTTGTTTTTAGCCGAATTGGCTGAAGGAAAAGGACGTTACTTAGATCAGATTATCAATGGCATCTGGTATTTTACCGAGATGAGTACTTGGTCATTATCTGCACATCTACCCGCTTTTCAATCTTCAAAACGTACACTACCACAAGAAGGTACGCATGTCGTAGATCTAGTAGCAGGCGATATGGGATCCATGCTTTCTTGGATCTACTATTACCTGCATCCTGAAATGGATAAGATTAATCCAGAGATTAGTAAGCGTCTGAAAAAATCAATTCAAGATCGGGTTATTACACCCTACCTAGAACGTAATGATATGTGGTGGCAGGCACTTGCGGGAAAACCGAATCAGATGGTCAATAATTGGAATCCTTGGTGTAATTTTAATGTACTGACCTGTTTATTACTCATCGAAGATGATGTCGAGAAACAGCGCGCCGGGATATATAAAACGATGCAATCTGTCGATATGTTTATGAACTATGTCAAAGCAGATGGAGCTTGTGAAGAAGGGCCTTCTTATTGGGGACATGCGGCAGGTAAGCTCTACGATTACCTCAAGATCTTGGCAGATGCAACAGGTAATAAAATTAATATTTTCAATCAACCCGTGGTTCGAAATATGGGAGAGTATATTGCGCAGTCATATATAGGCGGAGATAATTGGGTTGTAAATTTTGCCGATGCTTCTGCAAAAGGCGGTGGTGACCCGTATTTGATATACCGTTATGGAAAAGCTGTCAACAGTAGAGAAATGATCGATTTTGCACGTTATCTGCAAAACAAAAGAAAACCTTCTTTTAAATCAGATCGTGATATCTTCAGAAGTCTCGAAGATCTATTGAGTTTGAACGAAATTAAAAATGGGTCGGGAAAACTTCCAACAAATAGCTACAAGTGGTATCCGCAAACAGAATTCTTATACATGAAAGATGAGGATTTATTTTTTGCTGCGAAAGGCGGTTATAATAATGAAAGTCATAATCATAATGACATCGGAACATTTATTCTATATCGTGCTGAAAAACCTATTTTTATCGATGCCGGTGTTGGTACATATAATAAAAAGACCTTTAGCAGTGAACGTTACGACATCTGGTCCATGCAAAGTGGTTATCACAACCTGCCACAGATCAATGGTCATGATCAAGTATTCGGAGCTTCATATAAGGCGCAAGATGTATCATTTGATCCGAAGAAAAAGTTGTTTAAACTGAATATTGCAGGAGCTTATTCAAGTCAGGCCGCGATCAATTCATGGAATCGTAGTTATCAATTAAAAAAAGGTGTGCTGGAAATAATAGATAAATTTGATCTTAAAACACCTACAGTATCTAATGTAATTCATTTTTTATTGGCAGGAAAACCTGTTATTTCTGGCGGAAAGATTGCGTTGAACGGAGGGAAATATCATCTAGAATATAATGTTGCTGAATTTGATGCTGAAGTTGAAGCTATTCCTCAGTCTGATATCAGACTAAGTCAGGTCTGGGGTGATGCTATCTTTAGATTATCATTGAAAGCGAAAAAAATAAAAGAGAAAGGTACTTATATATTTACCGTCAAATAATTTTGAATGACTAGTATCCTTTGTGTTATTCTAAAGAATAGATAGCACAGATTATATTGAGATGCTATTTAATTAAGAGATTTTATGTGTTTACTATTTATATTATGAAGATTCTTATGAAAAGAAAAATGTTGATTCCTTTATTGGGGCTTACAGTGGCAGGTTTAACGCTAAGTTTTATACCTATAAAATTGCCATTTATCAAGAAAAGTTTTGAAGCTTCGGAAAAGCAATATACATATTTAGCAAAAGAAGCTGATAAATTGAGAAATTTTCCAAGAACAATAAATAAGAAAGGAGAGTTGGTCGTGACGAGTGAGTGGGATTGGACAGGAGGTTTTTTCCCTGGATCGCTTTGGTATATATACAACAAAACAGGTGACGAAGAAATAAAGAACGAGGCGATAAAGTGGACCGAGGCTTTAGAGAAAGCGAAAAACCTTGACCAGCACCATGATATTGGTTTTGTGATGTACTGTTCTTATGGTAATGCGATCAAATATCTCAAAGATCCAAAAAAGGTAGAAGCTTATAAAGATATTATCATTCACGCAGCTAATACGGCTTTAAAACGTTATAATCCAAAAGTAGGATTGATTAAATCGTGGAATAAAAAGAAGTCATGGGATGGCAAAACAACTTGGCAGTATCCTGTTATTATTGATAATATGCTGAATTTGGAGATGTTGTGTTATTTTTCGAATATTACAGGAGATCCTAAATTTAGAAATGTCGCGATCAGCCATGCAACCAAAACAATGCAGAATCATTTCCGTCCGGATCACAGTACCTACCATGTTGTGGATTATGATGAAAATGGAAAAGCCATCCATAGACAAACAAATCAAGGCTATGCTGATAATTCGACTTGGGCGAGAGGCCAGGCATGGGCAATCTATGGTTTTACGATGATGTATAAAGAAACCAAAAAGAAAGAGTTTCTGGAGACAGCTAAAGCTGCGGCAAGTTTTTATATGAATCATAAGAATTTACCTAAGGATAAGATTCCTTACTGGGATTTTAATGCACAGCAGGAAGGGTATAAGTCAGATCTTGACTTTGCCTACTTGAAGCTTGATTATATACCGAGAGATGCTTCGGCGGCGGCGGTTGTTGCATCAGCATTGGTGGATCTATCTACTTTTACTACAGGAAAAGAGAGTAGCTCTTATTTAGACTTTGCTAAGTCAACTCTAAAAACATTATCTGGACCAGCTTATTTTGCTGACTATGGGACAAATGGAGGTTTTTTATTAAAACATAGTGTTGGAAGTATTCCTCACAACTCGGAGATTGATGTGCCACTGGCTTATGCAGATTATTATTATTTGGAAGGTTTGACAAGATTGTCCGAATTGAAATAAGAAAATCTGTAAAGGAAAATATATTTTATATCGTATAGTTATGCTCAAGTATTTAAGTGTTCTTGAGCATATTTATGTTATCATTTTTTTAACGGTTGAAAAGAACCGTTAAAGAATCTTTTATGCTAGAGTTAAAAGATCGTATATCTGGATTTGAGTTTTTGCTGTTTGTAACAAAAAAAAAGCAGCTTCCTGTTAGGAAGCTGCTTTTGCAAGAAAATATAATAGTAATTAGTTTATTCTTACATTAACAGCATTTAAGCCTTTTTTTCCGTTTTCAATTTCGTAGCTAACGCTATCGCCTTCTCTAACTTGGTCTTTTAAGCCTGAAATGTGTACAAATACATCGTCTCCACCATTTTCAGGGGTAATAAAACCAAATCCTTTAGTTTCATTGAAAAACTTTACAGTTCCTTTATTCATTTTATTTAAAAATTATATTGATACAAGGATAGGCTAAATATGTGATAATTTCCCAAAGGTGAGTAAAAAAGACTTTCAGATGACATTTCTATTTTTTGTTATACCTCCTTTGTAATAAAGAAGATAGGAATTGCGAATTGCTGTTAATTTTATTTTTATTTATTGCTAAAAGGTTTTATCTTTAATCTCGTTAAATCAATTATTTCTTCGCTATGATGTTGAAATACCCAATTTATGTCAATTTAACTTACCACATATGATTTTTAAAACCCTAAAATGGGGGATAGCATGGAGTTTAAGCCTATCCTTATTTTGTACGAATACTGTTTCTGCCCAGAAATTAAATGGCAAAGCTGTTGATCCTGTTGATTTGGTCAACCCGCTTATGGGAACAGATTCAAAACCTTCGCTGTCAAACGGAAATACATATCCTGCAATCGGATTACCATGGGGTATGAACATGTGGACTCCTCAGACCGGGAAAAATGGCGATGGCTGGCAATATACCTATGCCGCAGATAAAATAAGAGGATTGAAGCAGACGCATCAGCCGTCTCCATGGATGAATGACTATGGACAGTTTTCTTTAATGCCAGTAACCGGTAAAGCCGCTT
This sequence comes from Sphingobacterium kitahiroshimense, assembly GCF_025961315.1. Classification (NCBI taxonomy): domain Bacteria; kingdom Pseudomonadati; phylum Bacteroidota; class Sphingobacteriia; order Sphingobacteriales; family Sphingobacteriaceae; genus Sphingobacterium; species Sphingobacterium kitahiroshimense. The sequence continues at coordinate 4,149,411 of NZ_JAOQNK010000001.1, forward strand.
TTGATCAAGAAGAAAGAGCCAGTTGGTTTTCACATAAAGCTGAAAAAGCAACTCCTTACTATTATTCCGTGTATTTAGCGGATCATGATGTAACGGCAGAATTAACACCGACAGAGCGTGCCGCTTATTTTAAATTTTCTTTTAATAAGACAGATTCAGCATTTGTTGTCCTTGATGCATTCGATAAGGGATCTGAAGTACAGATTATTCCTGAAAAGAATATGGTTATCGGTTATTCTACACGATACTCTCGTGGAAAATTGACAAATTTTAAGAATTATTTTGTCTTAATATTTGATCAACCTTTTGACAATTACTCAACTTGGGAAGGTAAGGAACGTTTTAAAGGTAAATTAAAATCCACTGCAGATCAGACCGGAGCAATTTTAGGCTTTAAAGTAAAAGATAAATCTAAACCTGTTCAAGTTCGTGTAGCTTCTTCATTTATTAGTGCAGAGCAGGCACTGCTCAATCTCAATGAATTAGGTAACCGTACTTTTGATCAAGTAAAGGCTGATGGAAGAGCGATCTGGAATGAAAAGCTAGGTCGATTAGCTGTAGAAGGTGATAATATCGATCAGATGCGTACTTTCTATTCGACCTTATACCGTACGTTATTCTTTCCAAATAAATTATATGAAATCAATGCCTCTGGAGAAAAGGTACATTACAGTCCTTATAATGGAAAAATATTACCAGGATATTTATATGGTGGTACAGGTTTTTGGGATACGTTCAGAGCGCTATATCCATTCCTGAATCTCATGTATCCATCCATCAATGTTGAAATGCAAGAAGGATTGAAAAACGCATATTTAGAAGGTGGATTTCTTCCAGAGTGGAGTAGTCCGGGTTTTGCAGATATCATGGTCGGTAATAACTCTGCTTCTGTAGTGGCTGATGCCTATATTAAAGGATTGAGAGGATATGATATCAATACACTTTATGAGGCTTTGAAGCATGGGGCTAACAATGAGGGACCAATGACTGCAGTAGGCCGTAAAGGAGTTGAGTACTATAACAAATTAGGTTATGTGCCCTATGATGTAGGAATCAATGAAAACGCAGCACGTACACTGGAGTATGCATATGATGATTTTACAATTTATCAATTAGCCAAAGCATTAAAAAAACCGAAAGCAGATATTGAACTGTACGCAAAAAGAGCACAAAATTATCGTCATCTATTTGATTCTTCAACAAACTTAATGCGCGGAAAGAATAAAGATGGCAAATTTCAGAGCCCATTCAATCCATTGAAATGGGGTGATGCATTTACCGAAGGCAATAGCTGGCATTACTCGTGGAGTGTTTTTCACGATATAGAAGGATTAATCGGTTTGATGGGGGGTAATAAACAATTTAATACGATGTTAGATAGTGTATTTACACAGCCACCAGCTTTCGATGATAGTTATTATGGGGGTACTATCCATGAAATTCGTGAAATGCAGATCGCGAATATGGGACAGTATGCGCATGGTAATCAACCCATCCAACACATGATCTACTTGTATAATTATAGTGCCCAACCTTGGAAAACACAATATTGGGTTCGTCAGGTCTTAGATCGTATGTATCAAGCTACTCCCGATGGTTATTGTGGAGACGAAGATAATGGTCAAACTTCGGCTTGGTATGTTTTCTCTTCACTTGGATTTTATCCGGTTTGTCCTGCTACCGATGAATACGTATTGGGGGCACCACTTTTCGCAAAAACAACATTAAAACTGGAAAATGGTAAAACAGTAGAGATCATCGGAAATCAAGCTAGTGCACAGAATTTCTATGTCAATGACTTAAAAGTTAATGGAAAATCCTACACTAAGAATTGGTTGAGCCACCAAGAATTAGTGAAAGGTGGAACACTCTCCTTTGATATGACTTCTAAACCAAACTACAACCGCGGAGCTACATTAGACGCAGCCCCTTATTCGATGAGTACAGAATTAAAGACAGTTTTTAAAAAATAATGACAAATGAAATTTAGTCAGATAGTTGGTTGTGTAATAGGGTTGATTGCTGGTCAATCAGCCCTTGCTCAAGATAACTGGAACCATACAGAACATGATCGTAAGGTAGCAGTTGATACGGATAGTATTACAAAGAATGGTTACACATTGATTTGGATAAATAAGGATAAAGATTTCAGCCCTGTTTTGAAAGAAAAATTGATCCATACTTTTTTTGTCAATTACCCGAAGTTGGCAAAAACGTATAACAAAAAGACAATGAAAAAAGTATCTTTTGTGATCGATCCCGATTATAAAGGAGTAGCCGCCACAGCCGGTGGAATAGTAAGGTATAGTCCTGAATGGTTTGCGAAAAACCCAGGGGATATAGATGTCGTAACCCATGAAGTGATGCATATCGTGCAAGACTACCCCGATGGCTCTGGACCTTGGTGGATTACAGAAGGAATCGCTGATTATGTCCGTTTTGCCGATGGTATAGACAATGCTGGTGCAAATTGGAAATTACCAGAATGGAATGCAAGCCAAAAGTATACAGACTCTTATCGTGTAACCGCCCGTTTTTTCTTTTGGATAGAGAAAAAGGTAAAAAAAGGATTTGTTAAAAATCTAGATTTGGCAATGCGGAATAAAACCTTTACAGATGGATTTTGGGAAAAGCAAACCGGAAAGACACTAGATGAGTTATGGAAAAACTATAGCCAGGCTCCAAGTCTTTAAAAATCTAAACTTATGAAAAGTAAACAACTCCTATATTTAGGATTGTTCCTGTTTCCTAACCTGCTACAGGCGCAGTCCAATTTAATACAATACGTAAAACCTTTAATTGGTACAGCCCGCATGGGGCATACATTTCCAGGAGCAACAGTACCATTTGGGGCCGTACAGCTAAGTCCTGATACAGACACCATTCCATATGCTATGAATGGTAAATATAATGGTGATGTCTACAAGTATTGTGCAGGATACCAATATGATGATCCGACCATCGTTGGGTTCAGCCATACTCATTTTAGTGGCACAGGACATTCAGATCTGGGTGACATCTTAGTTATGCCCACACAGGGTAAAGTTCAGTTGAATCCAGGTACTGCCGATAGACCACAGGATGGATATCGTTCACCATATTCACACAGTAATGAGGTTGCAGAAGCAAATTATTATAAGGTACTCTTAGACAAACATCAGATTAAAGCCGAGATGACGACCACAAGTCGTGTGGGCATACATCGGTATACATTTCCAAAATCTGATGCTTCACACTTGATCTTAGATTTAACCGCCGGTATTTATAATTACGAAGCTAAAAATGTTTGGACTGTAGTCCGTGTTTTGAATGACTCGACGATCGTAGGTTACCGTCAAACTAATGGGTGGGCTCGAACAAGGACAGTTTATTTTGCGATTAAAACTTCGAAAGCATTTAAAAATTATGGAGCTAAGTATGAAGATGCAAAACAGGTTTATGCGGGTTTTTGGCGAAAATTTGATCAAAAAAATAATTTTCCAGATTTAGCCGCGCATCAGATCAAAATGAATCTGGATTTTGACACGAAGGATGGTGAGGAGGTTTTGATGAAGGTAGCACTAAGTCCCGTAAGTATGAAGAATGCGCTTGCGAATATGGAACACGAAGCACCAGATTGGAACTTTGAAAATTATGTGAAAGCGGGTCAAAAATCGTGGGAGCAGGAACTGAACAAAGTACAGGTGGATATGCTGAACAAAGAAGATCTGATTAATTTCTACACCGCCATGTACCATGCCAGTCTGATGCCGACAGTGTATATGGATGTGAATGGAGAATACAAAGGTTTGGATCAAGAAGTGCATCAGGCAAAAGGATTTACCAATTACACCTCTTTTTCGTTATGGGATACTTTTAGGGCATTCCATCCATTAATGAATTTAATCAATCCTACGCGCAATGCCGATATGGTATCATCCATGATGGCACACTATGATCAAAGTGTCTTGAAAATGTTGCCTATTTGGTCGCATTATGCCAATGATAATTGGTGCATGAGTGGGTATCATTCAGTCTCGGTGGTAGTAGATGCAATTTTGAAAGGAGTTTACAAAGGAGATGCTGAAGCCGCGTTGGCTGCATGCGTTCAAACAGCAAATGCACGTAAATATGAAGGAATAGGATCCTATATCGATTTAGGATATGTACCAGATGAAATTTCTGGGACTTCAGTTTCCAATACACTGGAGTATGCTTATGATGATTGGTGTATCGCGCAACTTGCTAAAAAATTAGGTAAAGACGAAATCTACAAAGATTTTATTAAAAGAGCATCAAATTGGAAAAATGTTTATGATCATTCTATCGGCTTTATGAGACCTAAAGATGCAAAAGGAATATTTAGATCTAAATTCGATGCTTTGGAGACCCATGGTCAAGGATTCATAGAGGGTAATACTTGGAATTACAGTTTATATGTACCACATCAGCCAGTGGCTATGATGGAAATGATGGGGGGACCCAAAAAATTAGAAAACTATCTGGATTCCTTGTTTACAATGGAATTACCAGATAAATATTTCGAACATACAGAAGATATCACTCGCGATGGAATTATTGGTAACTATGTACATGGTAATGAACCATCGCACCATGTCGCATATTTATATAATCAAACCGCTAGCCCTTGGAAAACACAAGCTCGTGTACGTCAGATCATCCGGAATCAATATCATAATGGACATGCAGGCTTAGGTGGAAATGATGACTGTGGGCAGATGTCTGCATGGTATCTATTTACTGCTTTGGGCTTTTATCCAGTTGCACCTGGAGATGATGCTTACTGGATAGGGAGTCCATTGGTCAAATCGGCAAAGATTAACCTAGAAAATGGGAAAACGATTACAATAGATGTGAAAAATCAATCCGAAAAAAATGTCTATGTAAAAAAAGTAAGCTTAAATGGTCAACCTTTAGCTGATTTGAAACTTTCTTATGCTGCCATTATGAATGGAGGGGCACTGCAATTTGAGATGACTAATAAGCCAGGGAAATAGATTTTCATATTGACCTATCATATAAATAAATCAAGTTTCATAAAAGCATAGATCAGATCGTTTATTGTGGACCTGTCAATGATAAAGTTTATGAATAAGAAGATGAGTAAAATTAAGATCATTCAAGCAGTAGCCATTACCAGCTTTGTGGTCTTAATTTTACTTCAATTGAGACTGATATCGAGCGTTTATAAAATTGAACAGCTTGAGTTCTTGAAAAATGAAAAGGCAGAGATCAAATTAGCATATGAGGAATCTATCATCAATGACAAGTTGTATCCAGGGGGGCAGGCAATTATTGATTCGATCTTGGTACCACAGTATGAAACATTACTAAAGCTGTATCATGAAGACCCAAAGCTTTTTCGCCGTAAATTACAAGATCTGGGAAATGAAATTTTGGTAGAATTAAAAAAGAAAGCAGATTTTGAGGTTCAGTTTCACAATATCATTCGAAATCTAAAACTGGACTTGACTGAGTATGATTATGCTTTGTATTTGGATAAGCTTGCGCTAACGTTTGACGGTAAAATCTATTACTCATTGTTTGAAGTTAATTCGACAGATCAAGATGGATTAATCGATGGAAATTTTGATGTCGTTCGTCCTCAAAATATTGTATCTGCCATTACGGTTACACTTCCTTCCAATAATTCTAGCTTAATTGCCTTTAAGTTATATGCTAGTAAGCACAATCAGGTAAAAAATATAGTTTTGGCTATTGCTCCATTGCTACTTTTGTCTAGCAGTAGTATTGTCGTTATTGTTTTTTTATTTTTCATCACCATGAGGAATTGGGTAAGACAAAAAAAATTGAATGAGATTTCAGCCGATTTTTTTAATCATGTGACGCATGAATTTAAGACACCCTTAACAACCATACAGGTCTCTGTCAAAAATTTAAAAGCAGACCTGGAAGATAAAAAATGGGAAGGTGGTTACAGAAGTGTGGATGTCATCACTAGGCAGACCCAAAGATTAGATAAACTGATCAATCAAGCATTGGAGGTGTCAGCTTTTGATCCACAGGCTGCACAATTTCAAAAACATCTTTTAGTAAAAGATCTCAATGATATTATTCTTGATAGTCAAATTAAATGGAAAAAAGAAGCAACTGTAGTATTGAATTTTGAACCTCATACAGTTGATTTATATGTTTATTACGATCATTTTATGTTAACCACTTTAATCACTAATTTAGTTGAAAATGGATTGAAATACAACGTAAGCGAACACAAGAGAGTGCAAGTAAATGTTTTATATATTTCCCCAAAATCGTTAATGATTGAAATTGGCGACAATGGATTTGGAATTGATAAACAGGATCGAAGTCGCATATTTAATAAGTTCCAAAGAGGTCGGCAGATCAGATCCTCAACAGGATTAGGCTTGGGTTTATATTTTGTTTATAATATTGTTGCGGTACATAAATGGAAACTCGACCTGGAGACTTTTCAAGATCAGGGGACTATTTTTAGAATAATAATTCCAATTAGTAAATAGGATATGGAAGGAAAAATATTACTTATAGAAGATGATGCAGATCTTGGAGTAGAGGTACAATGGTATCTGGAAAGAAGTGGGTTTCATGTACAGCTAGTCGATGATGGGGATAAAGCTTTAATGTTGAGTAAAAAACAAAATTTCGATTTATTGCTAGTCGATGTTCAACTGCCATCATTTGATGGTTTTGAATTGGTGAAGCGGATAAAGGTTTTGAAACCTGAATTTCGTTTCTTGTTTTTAACAGCACGCAATGCAAAGGAAAGCTGTATTGCAGGACTCAAGCTAGGAGCAGAAGATTACGTCACCAAACCATTTGATACGGAAGAGCTCTTATGGCGCATGAACAATATTTTAGCGCGTGGCAAAGAGAAAAAGATAGAAGAACTACAAATTGCAGATGTTGTTTTGTATTGCAGTGCTATGGAAGTACGTGTTAATGGAGGGAAAACATTACGTTTGACTGCACGTGAATTTGAAGTGTGGAAATATCTATTGCAAAATTTAGATCGCGTACTGACCAGAGAAGAAATACTCAATAAACTATGGGGGGAAAGTGACTATTTTATGGGACGCAGTCTAGATGTCTTTATTTCTAGAATACGGAAAGTGCTCTTAAATTCTAATCAATTAAAAATTGAAACAATCTACAAAGTTGGCTTTATCACCCGTTTGATCAGGAATTAATAGAAAAAGAATGATGTTAACAATTGATTAACAAGTTTTTGAAATAGGCTTCTCTATATTAGAGTACTAATTCGTTTTAGTATAACTAATTAAGCCTATTATGAACAAACTAACCAGATCTAGGCGACTATTGCTTTTCGTGGGCATGCTGTTGTCTTTTAGTGCTTGTCAAAAAACAGAAGTCAAGCATTATGAATTATTACCCCCAGAAACTGAGCCAGAAATGGACATCACGATTTATGGTAAACTCACTGTTAACCATGAAAATAGTGGCGGTTCAGGCGCTGGTGAGGGCTCTCCCAAAGTGGTCGATGACGACTATTCAACCAAATTTCTAATTAATCCCTATGTGAATGATCTTTTTTTACAATTAACTTTTCCCGGCGGAATTGCCGTAACTTCTTATGTATTAGCCTCTGCCAATGATGCTCCTGGACGAGACCCTAAAAATTGGGATCTAGTTGGCTCCAACGATGGAGAAACCTGGACGACATTGGAAAGTAAGAGCGGGTACACTTTCCCAGATAGAAATTATAAGGTGCGTTTTGACATCTCCAATACAACCAAATATAAGTTTTACAGACTGAATATCAAGGAAATTGCTGGAGGAACAGGTCTGTTTCAAATGGCAGAATGGCGATTGATCTCAGATCCTCAAAAAAGTGCTAATCAATAATAAACCTATCAGATGATGAAAAAAATAATCAGAACAATATTTGTTCTTATAGCTTTTTGTAGTTGCTTTTGGGGCAATGAAACTTTTGCACAGCAAGCAGGGCAGGTTCTTGTAAAAGGAATTGTGCGCGATGAGATGAATGTAAATCTGGCAGGAGTAACAGTGACCAATTTAATGACAAAAAACTCTGCTGCAACCAAAGAAAATGGACAATTTGAAATACTTGCAAGTCGAGGAGATTCTTTGACCATAACCAATATCGGTTATGAAACTTTCCGCACAGTTATCAATAATGCAATTACCTTAAATGTTATTTTAAAAGCAACAAGTAATGGTATCAATGAAGTTGTGGTGGTGGGCTACGGTCAACAAAAGAAAATTTCAGTAGTTGGTGCCCAATCAAGTGTAAATGTTGAAGACCTTAAACTTCCAGTAGCTAACCTAAGTACCATGTTGGCAGGAAGAATTTCGGGACTGGTTGGAGTACAGCGTTCAGGGCTTCCGGGTGCAGATGGAGCCGACTTGTGGATTAGAGGTATCTCAAGCATGTCTGGAAATACAGGACCATTAGTAGTTGTTGATGGAGTACAAGGGCGTGATATTAACGGTCTTGATCCAGAAGATATTTCCTCACTGACTATTTTGAAAGATGCTTCGGCTACTGCTGTATACGGTGTTGCTGGAGCCAACGGTGTGATCTTAATCAGTACAAAAAAAGGAATTACAGGAAAGCCATCTTTAATGTTTAATTACAATCAAGGTTTTACATCATTTACAAAAAGACCTGAATTAACAGATGGAGTAACCTATATGTTATTGCGTAATGAAGCACGATTAGCTACAGGAATGCAAAAGGAATATTCAAATAATTATATCAACAATACCATCTTAGGACAAGACCCTTATCTATACCCAAATGTGAACTGGATGGATCAACTTTTTAAGAATTCAGCAAGCAATCGTCGTGCAAACTTTAGCGCCCGGGGTGGGTCAGAATTCGCAAGTTATTATGTTTCTGGAGCTTATTATGATGAATCCAGTTTGCTTAGAACTGATGCGCTACAAAAGTATGATGCTACAACCAGATTTAAACGTTACAATTTTACGTCAAATATTTCGATGAATTGGACGACAACAACAAAATTCGAATTGGGAGTACAGGGAAATATTGGAAATATCAATTATCCCGGAGTAAAACCCGAGGAAGCTTTTGGCAATGTTATGCAGACTAATCCAGTCTTATATCCAGCCATGTATCCAGGTAACTTCGTTCCTGGCGTTAGTTCAGCAGGTGCACAACCAAATCCATATGGACAAATAACGCAAACAGGTTACCAAAATATTTTTAACAATCGAGTGATGTCAAATGCTAGACTGACACAAGATTTGTCTTTTTGGTTAAAAGGACTGAATTTTTCAGCTTTATATTCATTTGATATCTGGAATGAACATACCATCAATCGTACCCGAAATCGGAGTACTTATTTGATAAATCGTTTGTTTCCATATGACGATCAAGGTAATCCCATTTTAAATATTATTTCGCAGGGTGCTGATGATCTGGCATTCTCTAAATCAAATAATGCCAATAGACAGTTTTATACCGAAGCTGCTTTAAATTATAATACTGTGATTGCAGACAAGCATCAAATCTCAGCTATGTTATTGTATAATCAACGTGAAATTGTAGAAGCATTTGCAGATAATGTCACATCGTCATTGCCTTTTCGTAACATGGGAACAGCTGGACGTTTAACCTATTCTTATGATGATAAGTACTTTGTGGAAGGTAATTTTGGATATAATGGTTCTGAAAACTTTGCTCCTGGAATGAAGTTTGGTTTCTTCCCTTCTTTTGGGGTCGGCTGGGTAGTTTCGAATGAGAGATTTTTTGAACCAGTGAAAAATGGAATTAACTTTTTAAAATTACGTTATTCGGATGGTAAAGTTGGAGATGGCAGTAATGGTGGTACTCGTCGTTTTGGTTATCTGACTTTAGTCAATACGGATGCGGGAGGTTATACTTTTGGTAACGGTCTTAGTAATACGGGGTATGGAGGGACAGCGATTTCAGACTATGGAACAAATGTACAATGGGCGGAATCTCATAAACAAAATCTAGGTTTAGAAATAAAAACACTAAAAAGTAAACTATCATTAACAGTTGATTTTTTTAAAGAAAAAAGAACAGGTGTATTTTTACAGAGAGCCTCGCTTCCTGACTATGTTGGATTGACCAATAATCCTTGGGCTAACTTGGGAATTATTGAAAATAAAGGTATTGATGGAACATTAGAATTAGCACCATTTCCAGTTGGGAATGTTCATGTGGATCTACGTGCTACATTCACTTATAATAAAGACAAGATCCTAGAAAATGATCAACCGAGACAACCTTTTCCATACATGGAAAGAAGAGGTAACAACGTATTGGGAATATATGGATATCAGGCCGACGGTTTATTTCAGTCGGAAGATGAAATCAAAAATCATGCAGATCAAAGTGCATTAGGAGCACAGCGTGTAGGAGATATTCGTTATAAAGATTTAAATGGTGATGGTCTGGTTGATGCTAATGATGTGAGCTGGATAGGTCATGGAGATGTACCCAATTCTGTCTTTGGTTTTGGAGTTAATGTTTCCTATAAACAGTTTTACTTTGGAGCATTTTTTCAAGGTACTTCTGGAGCTCAACGCCTAATAGGTGGAGATGGTATTATTCCTTTTAATAACAGTACCGGTGCCGAAAGAAGCAATCTTTATGCCATTGCAGAAGATCGCTGGACAGAAGAAAATCCATTGGAAAACCCATTCTACCCACGACTGGCTTATGGCAATGCCGCTAATAAGAATAATTCAGCAGCTTCAACATGGTGGGTCAAAGATGTAGATTTTCTTCGCTTAAAAACAATGGATGTTGGCTATAATTTTAAAAAGGACTTTTTGGAAAGGATCAATGTGAAAAATGCCCGTATCTATGTACAAGGTGTTAATTTACTTTACTGGAGCAAATTTAAGCTTTGGGATCCTGAATTGAATACCGGAAATGGCACACGTTATCCGAATGTTAGAACAATCTCAATGGGAATACAAGCAACATTTTAACTTTTAATCTTACAAAAATGAAAATAAATAAATTTAGCTGGATGGTAATTGCAGCTTTAGCTTTGACATCTTTCAATGGTTGTAAAAATTATTTGGATCAAGTACCTGATGATGTGATTACCGTAGAGGATATTTTCAAATCCAAAACGAATACAGATAAGTTTCTAGCCAATATATACAGTGTTATTCCTAACGAACTGGTACAACGATTCACAAATTCGGGTAATGCAGGCCCGTGGACCGCAGCCTCCGATGAAGCCAAATATACCTGGGATTTTAATTATGCAAATAACATGATCTCAAGTGTATGGAGCAATACCGACGGTGTTGTTGCTGGATTTTGGAATAGCTACTATGAAGGTATTCGAAATGCATCATATTTTATTCAAAATATTGATAATGCAAACCCTGTTGAAGTGACATCAGTCATGAAATCAACTTACAAAGCAGAGGCACGAGCACTTCGGGCACTTTATTATTATTATTTAGTAAAAACATATGGTGCTGTACCGTTGATTGGTGAAGAGATACTCGATATCAATGCACCTCTTTCTGACCTTAAACTTGCAAGAACTCCGTTTGATGCCTGTATTGATTATATCGTTGACGAACTAGATGAAGCATATAAAGAATTACCATATCGTCCTAATAATAATGAATACGGAAGGATTACAAAGGGAGTCGTAAAGGCATATAAATCAGAAGCACTCTTATTAAAGGCAAGTCCTTTATACAATGGAAATACAGACTTTGCATCACTGAAAAATCCAGATGGAACAGCTTTATTTAGTGCGACAGAAGATAAGCAGAAGTGGCAGATTGCCGCAACGGCTTCCAAAGAGTTTATAGATGAATTTGTACCAACTTATTATGATCTCTATCAGGAAACAAATGCAGACCCTTTCGTTGCAGCATATTTATCATGCCGCAATGTAATGACAATAGATTGGAATAAGGAGTGGATATTTGCCCGATCTAATAGTGGAAATAATGCACAGTATGACCGTACACCAAAACATGTCGGTTTTCCATCAGCAGCACAAGGCGGAGGAGCTCTTGGAGCAACGCAGGCAATGGTAGATGCCTATTTTATGAAAAATGGATTACCGATTAACGATTCAAAATCTGAATATTCTGAAGTAGGATTTGTTAACTATAAAGCTCCTTATGATGTCGCAGATCGTACAACATTTAAAATGTATGTAAACCGTGAACCACGTTTTTATGTAGGAATAACTTATAGTGGTAGTTATTGGCTTAATCAAGCAAATAGCAGTACACCTGTCATATCATGGTTCAATTATAGTGGGAATTCAGGCCGATCACAAAGCACATCAGATGTAACGCCTACTGGTTATACAGTGAGAAAGAACGTTGGAACAAACGGGAATAATCGAGGAGCTTTATTGTTAAGACTAGCGAATATTTATTTGAACTATGCAGAAGCATTGAATGAATCTTCTCCAGGAAATGCAGATATTTTAAAATATGTCAATTTGATCCGAAAACGCGCTGGTGTACCAGGATATGGCGAAGGAGATATTGCTATTCCTGCAGGGCAGGCGGCAATGCGCGAGGCAATTAGAAAAGAGCGTCAAGTAGAACTTGCTTTTGAAAATGTCCGTTATTTTGATACTCGTCGTTGGAAAATTGCTGAAAATGTCAGTGGAGGACCAGTCTATGGAATGAATCTGAATGCCGATGGAAATGATTTCTTTAAGAGAACGGTAATCGAAACAAGAATTTTTAAAAAGCGGGATTATCTATTTCCAATTCCGAATAATGAAGTACTGAAAAATGAGAAACTAATTCAAAATGTAGGTTGGTAGTGTTTGTTTGTAATCAAATCGAGGTCTTTTTAAGACCTTGATTTGTTTTATGCCATTTAACCTAAAATTTTTGTAATTATAACAGTATTATATATTAAGTTAATGCAGGGATACGTAAATTTAACAAAATTTAAATATTAAGATTGAAACTTTGCTTCCTGCGGTTTCAATCAAAATGAAAAATACAATAATGAATTTTAAAAAAATTTTAGGAGCATTAGTTTTATTGCTCTCTGTTCAGTTGAGCAAAGCACAGTCATTTAGTCCTGTCGATTATGTCAACCCATTGATCGGGACACAGTCTAAGTACGAATTGTCAAATGGGAATACCTATCCAGCTATTGCAATGCCATGGGGCATGAATTTCTGGACACCACAAACAGGGAGTATGGGTGATGGCTGGGTCTATACCTATACGGCCGATAAAATCAAAGGTTTTAAACAAACCCATCAGCCAAGTCCTTGGAATAATGATTATGGACAGTTTTCTATTATGCCAACAATTGGAGAACCAGTCTTTGACCAAGAAAAGCGTGCGAGCTGGTTTTCCCATAAAGCAGAAGTCGTAAAACCGTATTACTATAGTGTATATCTTGCAGATCATGATGTGACTACAGAATTAACACCATCGGAGCGAGGGGCAATATTTCGTTTTACCTTTCCAAAAACTGAAGCAGCTCAGGTGGTTATTGATGCTTTCGATAAAGGATCATACATTAAAGTAATTCCAGAAGAAAATAAGATAATCGGGTATAACACCCGGAATAGTGGTGGCGTGCCTGATAACTTTAAAAACTATTTTGTCATCGTTTTTGATCGTTCATTTGATTTTAAAGCAGCTGTAAAGAGTGGCGATATCAAAAATAATGTATTAGAAATGAAGGATAACCATGCAGGTGCTATCGTAGGATTTAAAAATTTGAAACGAGGTGAGCAGGTTATCGCTCGTGTTGCATCATCATTCATCAGTTTTGAACAAGCGGAGCTAAACCTTAAAGAAGTTAAAGGCAAAACGTTTGATGAGATAGTTGCGGTAGGAAAAGTGAAATGGAATGAAGTATTGGGACGTGTTGAGGTGAAAGATCCAGATATTGATCGTTTAAAAACTTTTTATTCCTGTTTGTATCGTTCGACTTTATTTCCGCGAGATTTCTCAGAAATAGATGCACAAGGAAAAAGGGTGCATTATAGTCCTTATAACGGACAGGTTCTACCCGGGGAAATGTTTACAGATACCGGATTTTGGGATACATTTAGAAGCTTATTTCCCTTATTGAATCTCATCTACCCTGAAATGAATGATCGTATGCAGGCTGGACTGGTAAATGCATATAAGGAAAGTGGATTTTTACCGGAATGGGCTTCCCCAGGGCATCGCGAGTCAATGATCGGTAATAATTCGGCCTCAGTGGTGGCAGATGCTTTTGCAACAGGAAGAAAAGGATATGATGCTGATCTATTATGGGACGCTGTCGTGCATGGGGCAAATAACGCTCATCCTAAAATTTCAGCAACGGGAAGGTTCGGTCATGAGGTGTATAATACATTAGGGTTTATACCAATTGATAAGAATATCAATCAAAATGTCGCCAGAACTTTGGAATATGCCTATAATGATTGGAGTATCTATCAATTTGGAAAAGCCTTAGGAAAACCAAATTCAGAAATTTCAATTTATGCAAAGCGTGCCATGAATTATAAAAATATTTATGATGCTGAGACAAAATTGATGCGTGGAAAAAAATCTGATGGTACTTTTATTACACCTTTTGATCCAAGTGCCTGGTCTAAAGAGTATACTGAAGGAAATGCGTGGCACTGGAGTTTTTGTGTCTTCCATGATCCGCAAGGTTTGATTGATTTAATGGGTAGTAAAAAGGCTTTCAATGCAATGCTTGATACCGTATTTGTGATACCTAGCTACGAGGGCATGAAGAGCAGAAGTATGATCCACGAAATGAGAGAAATGCAAATCATGAACATGGGCCAATATGCACATGGTAATCAGCCAATTCAGCACATGCCATATCTCTATAATTATGCTGCTGAGCCTTGGAAAGCACAATATTGGGTGCGACAAATCATGGATAAGCTTTATCTGCCAACTCCCGATGGTTATTGTGGTGATGAAGATAATGGACAAACATCTGCTTGGTATGTTTTCTCAGCTTTGGGTTTCTATCCCGTAGCTCCAGCTTCGGGCGAATATGTATTGGGATCACCACAATTTCAATCCGTCAAATTAAATCTACAGAATGGGAAAACACTGAAGATCGACGCGACTAATCAAAATAAAGATAACGTATACGTCAATGAAGTAAAGGTTAATGGGAAAATGTATACCAAGAATTTCTTTCAATATAAGGAGCTAATGAAAGGGGGGGAGTTGCAATTTGATATGGCTGATAAACCGAACAAAAAAAGAGGAATTAAAGATACTGATGCACCCTATTCATTCAGTAAAATGAAATTGTAGCAATAAATCAATTTTGAATGTACTAACGAAAATTTTTAAAAGAGATCTTTAATGCCAACAATGGTTGTTATTAGGCTATTAAACAGGGGGCGACAATTTTTTGTCTGCCCCCTGTTTGTTTTTTATAGCTAAAATATGATATATTTATCTTCAACCATTGGGGAATTTAAATAATGACGAAACGTTTTATTACTCTTTTTTTATTCTATTTTTTCATTTTAACAGTCTTTGCGCAAGATTTGAGCGATAGTATAAGTCTATATCGCAAGCTTGATTATGTTATGGAAAATCAAGAACTCTATGTGAAAAAAAGAGAAGATCATATTGCTAAACTTAAACAGGAAGCCTCTTTGGTAAAAAAAGATGAACATGACTATCTAAAGAAAAATTACGAAATATTTAAAAACTATAAAAAGTTTCAATCCGACTCAGCATTGCATTATATTAGACTATGTCGACAATTAACTTTAAAAAATTCAGATTCGTCATCAATAGCTGTAAGTCTAGATCTGGCTTGGATATATTCTTCAATAGGTAGGTACATTGAGGCAGAACATGTATTGCAACAGTTAAATCCCACGACACTATCAAGTACATTATTACCGCAATATTATGAAACTTATAGCGCTTTTTACAGTCATTATGGCCAAAGCAATAATCATGAAAAATACTACCAGGCAAGTGAGCGTTACCGAGACTCCTTGTTAATGGTTCTTGATCCACAGTCTTCTCAGTTTAAAAGTGCAACAGCGATTAAAATCCTATTTCAAGGACAGCGAGAAGAGGCTAAGACCTTATTTAAAGCCATGTGGAAGGAAAACAAAGAAGATTTAGAACAAAGAGCACTTATTGCCTATTTCATAGGACTAATCTATAAGCAGGAAAAAAATATAATCGCACAGCGTTATTATTTTGCGCAGTCAGCAATTGCTGATATTGAAATTGCTAATCGTGACAATGCCTCTTTGCAAGATCTGGCATTGACTTATTATGAGCTCCGCGACTTTGATCATGCATTTAAATTTATCGAAAAAGCGATCGATGACGCAATGGGTTGTAATGTTCGTTATCGTATAGTAGAAGGCACATCTTTTTATCCGATTATTAACGCCGCTTATCAGAAGAAAATCAATACCCAGAATAGACAGTTACAAGTGATGTTAATTGTCATTAGCTTTTTATCATTGATCTTGATTATCGGTTTGGTATTTATCTTTAGGCAGGTACAACGACTAAGGTTAACACGTGAAGAACTTTCGATGACCAATAGCAATTTACGTAAACTGAATGAAGAGGTCAATGATAAAAACATGCAGCTCTTTGAATCAAATCACATCAAAGAAGAATATATCGCCCAATTTTTTGATCTCTGTTCCAATTATATTGATAAGATGGAAGACATACGGAAAGCACTTCTTAAAAAAGCCAGTACCCAGCAATGGGATGCGATCAAAGATCAACTGAAATCCACACAGATGGTCGAACGGGAAGTGCAGCAGTTATATATTAATTTTGACCGCATTTTCTTAAATCTATATCCTTCATTTGTTGCAGATTTCAATAAACTGCTTGCTCCAGATGAGCAAATCCTACCCAAGAAAGGTGAGTTTCTAAATACTGAGCTCCGTATTTTTGCCTTGATTCGTCTGGGCATTTCAGACAGTGTTAAGATCGCGAGTTTCTTACGCTACTCCCTTCGCACAGTCTATAACTATCGGACCAAAGTCCGCAATAAAGCCGTTGGAAATCGAGATGATTTTGAAGATCAAGTCCGACAAATTGCAGTAATTGATCGCTCTTAAAGGTCAATCTAGTACTTTTTAACTCCCTAAATTTTATTTAACCATCTTGTTTTAAGGTGTTTAGAAAATATGATCAGTACTTTTTATATTTAGACCCTTTTATCCCGCTCAGCGTTCTAGTAGCTTTGTTTTTGTCATAGAGCTGGGGAATTCTATGGCTATTTGAGTAGTTCTCAAACTAAATTATTGAAACCATTTTATAAATGCTTATGATTTTCTTTACTAAGAAAGCAACTCTTTTTATGTGGGTAATTTATTTCTTTGCGATAGTCGGTACATCCGTCGCTCAGGATAAAATACAGATCAGTGGACGTGTACTTGATGTCCAAGATCAGAAGCCACTAGGAGGTGTTACAATTGTTCAAAAAGGAACAGTCAATGGCGTATCTTCTCAAGAAGATGGACGCTTTCAAATCTCGGTTCCATCCGGAACAACTTTGTTATTTACCTACGTTGGTTATGATAGAAAGGAAGTGGTGGTCAATTCCAACAACCTGACAGTACAATTAAGCTCTTCTGCCAATGTACTGGAAGATGTGGTTGTGATTGGGTACGGTAGCGTAAAACGAAAAGATGTAACCACAGCAATCTCATCGGTATCAACAAAAGATCTTGAAAAAAGACCAATTGTAAATGTCGGTCAAGCAATTCAAGGAAAAGCTGCAGGAGTTGCGGTAATACAGCCGAATGGCGCACCAGGAGGTCAGATGAACATTCGTGTGCGAGGAACAACTTCTTTCAATGGGAGTAATGATCCGCTTTATGTTGTCGACGGTGTACCGGTAGATAATATCAAATTTCTGTCGCCCAATGATGTGACCGATATTCAGATTCTGAAAGATGCATCTTCTGCGGCTATTTATGGTTCAAGAGCCGCTAATGGTGTAGTTTTAATAACGACTAAAACCGGGAAAGTTGGCGAAGGAAAAATTACATTTGGTGCGCAACTTACATCCAATATTGTGAATAACACCGTCAATGTGCTAAGCACCGCGCAATATCGAGATCTTCAGAATGAAATTGGAATGGTTAATTTACCTGCTGGATTGACAGATCAAACAGATTGGTTTAAGGAAACCTATAAAACAGGGGTTCAACAGAACTATCAACTGACAATTTCAGACGGTACAGAAAAATTAAGATATTATCTTTCTGGAGGATTTACAGATGATAAAGGAACATTAAAAGGTTCGTTTTTCAAACGATATAATTTTAAAGCAAATATCGATAATCAAGTCCGTAAATGGTTAAAAGTTAATGCAAATATCACCTATTCTGACTATAATGATAATGGTATTACTTCAGGCTTAGGTTCCAATAGAGGCGGAGTCGTTACAGCTGTGATTACAACACCAACATATGCTCCAATATGGGATCCAACAGATCCAGATCGCTATTATAACAATTTCTATGGAATCAATAATATTACCAGTCCGATTGAGAACCTAGCGAGAACAAAATATAACAACAATCGCGAAAATAGAATATTAGCATCAGGAAGTGCCTTAATCACCTTTAATCCTGATCTGAATTTTAAATCTTCATTCACTTTAGATAGAAGAAACGGTTTATTGACAACTTTTCTAGATCCGTTAACAACAACATGGGGTAGAAATCAATACGGTGAAGCATCAGATATCCGTAATATGAATACGGTGTTGACATGGGATAATGTTTTGACCTATAATAAAAGATTTGGAAAGCATAATATAGAAGCAATGGGCGGTTCGTCTTGGACCGATTCAAAGTATACCAATAGCTATATCAATGGATCAAATTACGCAAATGGTCTTATCCAGACTTTGAATGCAGCAAACAAAATTTCTTGGAATGGTACAGGTTCTGGAGCATCGAATTGGGGGATAATGTCTTATTTCGCAAGAGCAATGTATAACTATGACGGTAAATACCTGTTAACTGCCAATATGCGTGCTGATGGATCTTCCAAATTAAATCCAAACGATCGTTGGGGTTATTTTCCTTCTTTATCAGCAGCATGGAGACTTTCATCAGAAAATTTCTTAAAAGATGTGGAATGGATCAATGACTTAAAGGTTAGAGGAGGCTGGGGACAAACGGGAAACCAGTCAGGTCTTGGTGATTATTCTTATCTCGCATTCAACGGAATAGAGCGGATAGAATGGTTTAAGGTCGGACAAGAACATGCAGTACCTAATATTACCCAATCGAATACATTAAGAGCAACGGATTTAACTTGGGAAACGACTACACAATCCAACATAGGCTTGGATGTTGCGGCCTTTCAGAATAGGATAACATTGACCTTAGATTATTATCATAAGAAAACAACAAATATGTTGATGGAAGTTTCCCTTCCAGCAGGTTCGGCAGCAGCAAACGTGATCAAGCGTAATGAAGGCGAAATGACCAATAAAGGAGTAGAAATTGCTGTAGGTTCGAAAAATTTAATTGGAGCTTTTACCTGGGGTACAGATTTTAATATCTCATTTAATAAAAATCGTCTGGATAAACTCGTGTTAAGTCAGCTTTATAACGATGCAATGACCAACGACAATGTGCATGATTATGCAGTTCGAAACCAACCCGGACGTGCTTTGGGAGGTTTCTTCGGTTATATCAGCGATGGAGTTAATCCAGAGACCGGTCAATTGATGTATCGTGATTTGAATGGTGATCAAAAAATATCATCTTCAGATAGAACATATATTGGCGATCCAAATCCCAAATTTACTTACGGTATGACCAATAGTTTTTCTTGGAAAAACTTTGATCTAAGCATATTTATTCAAGGGACATATGGCAATGATATCTTTAATGCAAGCCGTATGGAAACAGAGGGGATGTATGATGGTCGTAATCAATCCACAGTGGTATTAGACCGTTGGCGTGTACCAGGACAGATTACAGATGTACCTAAAGCGGGATTTGATATGAAAAATTCAACATATTTTGTGGAAGATGGAAGTTATTTGAGATTGAAAAATATTTCATTTGGTTATTCCATTGCTCCAGAGCGATTGAAAAGAATTGGTATTCAAAAAATACAACCTTATTTATCTGC
This sequence comes from Sphingobacterium kitahiroshimense, assembly GCF_025961315.1. Lineage (NCBI taxonomy): Bacteria > Pseudomonadati > Bacteroidota > Sphingobacteriia > Sphingobacteriales > Sphingobacteriaceae > Sphingobacterium > Sphingobacterium kitahiroshimense. Next base: position 4,169,529 of record NZ_JAOQNK010000001.1, read on the forward strand.
TAGTAATTTGTTGACTTGGACCAAATATTCTGGTATGGATCCTGAAGTAAACCAATACGGAAACTCAGGACGTGTACAGGGAATAGATTGGGGAACTTATCCGCAAAGTAGATCATTTGTAGTTGGAGTAAATGTCGAATTTTAATGGAATAATCATGAAAACAATAGCTATAAAAATATTTTTCAACTTGGTTATCATATCTATTTTAGCCACTTCTTGTTCTTTGAACAGGGACCCATTGGACGGTTATTCGGATGATAGTCAGGGAAAAACCGAATCAGGAACTCAGATTGTTTTTAAGAACAAGAGTGAAGTGGACAATTTTTTAACGGGTATTTATCAACAGATGCGTGACAGACAAGAACATTGGTATGTTGACTTATTACTCATCTCCGAATCGCATGCCGACAATGCATATGCAGGTACAACAGGAGCAGAAGTATTACCCTTTGAGAACAATTCCATTGAAGGGTCCAACTCTGTTGTCGATCGGGATTGGGGTCGTTATTTAGAAGATATAGCACGTGCTAACCGTTTAATTATTAATATCGATAGCGTAGCAGATAAATCTGTAAATGATACGGATATTAAATCATATAAAGCACAAGCCAAGATCTTCCGAGCATTAGCAATGTTTGATATGGTAAGAATTTTCGGATCCATTCCCGTTATCACGACGCAAGCTGCAGATATTACAGCTGAAAATATTGAAGAAGTGTATCCGCAGTATTTCCCATTTCAAAGCACAGAAGAAGAAGCATATCGTCAGATTGAAAAAGATTTAGTGGAAGCATTAGCTGATGCACCTAATGGATCTGGGACTGATAAAACAAGGTTTACAAAATCTGTTGCCAAAGCTATGTTAGCTAAAATTTATGCTGAAAAACCGATTCGAGACTATGCGAAAGTAATCCAATATGTAGATGCACTTACAGCTGATGGTTTCGAATTGAATACCAATTATGCCGATATCTATGCAATGAATGCAGGGAATACGGATTTAGTACAGCGTAATACACGTGAATCAATTTTAGAAGCACAATTTATGCCGGGGGCTGGTAACTGGGCAACTTGGATGTTTGGTCGTGATCTTTCTAATTATGAAAATAGCTTTACATGGGCTAAGTGGATCACACCATCTCGAGATTTGATTCAGACCTATCAAAATGAAGGTGATAAAATAAGGATGGATCAGTCAATTGTGTATTATGTAGCCAAATGGAGTAATTACTATCCGGCATCCCATTACCCCTTTATGTTCAAATTGAGATCGTCTATGAGTAGTATGGTTAAACTAAGATACGCCGATTTATTATTACTAAAAGCCGAAGCTCTAATTATGCAGTCTAGCCCTAATTTGAGTGCTGCTGCAGACATCATTGATCGTGTTCGTGAAAGAGTAAAACTTCCGAAATTAGATAATTCCATACGTGCAGGTAAAGATCGTATGTTGGATGCATTATTGAAAGAGCGACGTTTAGAATTAGCTTTTGAAGGACAGCGTTGGTTTGATTTAGTAAGATTAGATCGAGTCGAGGCTGTAATGAATGCGGTATATGCGAAAGATTCAGGACGCAAATCTCAGGTCTATCCATTTAATCAGTATTCATACCGCCTGCCGATTCCACAAGCAAAGATCGATCAGAATCCAAATTTAGTGCAAAATCTAGGGTACTAATTAATTGAAAATTTTATGAAACGCAAAAATAATAACACTATGATATATACACTACTGTTGTCCTGTTTAATTACGGCAACATCATGTAACCGAGATAGCTATAAGCCTTCAGCTTCAGATAACATAAAAGACAAAGGCGATGTAACGATTTATACAACAACCAATACACGTTCCCAAGATTTTACAAAAGGATATATAGATTTCAGTACGAAATTTAATATGTCACCAAACACGATCACATTAGATCCGAACCAAAAGTTTCAAACGATGGACGGTTTTGGTGCCGCTATTACAGGATCTACTTGTTATAATTTGATGAAGATGAGCAAGGAAGATCGTACCAAGTTTTTAACAGAAACTTTTTCAGATGAAAAAGGTATGGGAATGAACTATATTAGAATCGCTATTGGATGTTCTGATTTCTCTTTAAGCGAGTATACTTGTTGGGATAAAGAAGGGAAAGAAAATTTTGCTTTGCAATTCGAAGAGAAGCAATATATCCTACCTGTGCTAAAAGAAATACTGGCAATCAATCCATCAATCAAAATTATGGGTTCTCCATGGACACCGCCCAAATGGATGAAAGTAAATAATTTGACAGATTTGAAACCTTTCGATTCTTGGACGAGTGGTCAATTAAACCCTAAGCATTACCAAGACTATGGATGGTATTTTGTGCAGTGGTTGCAGGCAATGAAAAAAGAAGGTATCACGGTATCTTCGATTACAGTTCAAAACGAACCGTTAAACCGTGGTAATTCGGCTTCGTTATACATGACCTGGCAAGAACAACAGGCTTTTATTAAACAAGCATTAGGTCCGCAATTGAAAGCAGCTGCGTTAGAAACTAAAATCTATGCCTTCGATCATAATTACAACTATGATAATATTGCTGATCAAAATGACTATCCTGTGAAAATTTATAACGATGCAGGTGCCGCTTCTTATATAGCTGGAGCCGCATTTCACAATTATGGCGGTGACAAAGCTGAATTATTGGATATTCATAACCAACGTCCAGATAAAGAACTGGTCTTTACAGAAACATCTATCGGAGAGTGGAATGAAGGTCGAAATCTTGAAAAGAGATTAATGGAAGATATGCGTGAAGTAGCGTTAGGAACGGTCAATAATTGGAGCCGGGCAGTTATAGTTTGGAATCTGATGTTAGACACCGATAAAGGACCAAATCGTGAAGGGGGATGCCAGACCTGTTATGGTGCTGTTGATATCAGTAAATCTAATTTTAAGAATATCACACGCAATTCGCACTACTACATTGTAGGACACCTTTCGTCAGTCGTAAAATCTGGTGCAGTTCGTATTGGAGCGAAAGGATATACAGCAGAGGGGCTAGTGTACACTGCATTTCAAAATAAAGATGGGTCTTATGCAATTGTATTGCTGAATGATGCCGAAGAAAATAGAAAGATTACAATAAGTGATTCAAAAAATCATTTTAGCTATGAGGTGCCAGCTAAATCAGTAGTTTCTTATCGTTGGGCCAATTAAAATCTAAAAAACATGAAAAGACCTATTTTAAATTTCCTATTAGGAACTGTCGCCGTTGCGGCGCTGTACTCCTGTAAAAAGGATGAAAAATATGTATATCAAATAGGTGAGCCCAAATTGGAAGTGAAATCAGATATTTCAGCAGCTCACTTTGGAGACAGTTTAGTATTTCAAGTGCATGCGTCGGATCAAGAGATTGCTTTATCGACTGTAAAAGTACAGTTGTTTTTTACAGATGACCAAGTGTCGGAAACCACTATACGAACAAAGGAAAACGGAGACTATTCTGGAAAGATCTTTATACCCTTTTATAAGAATGTGCCAAATGGTAAGGCAACGTTAAAATTCATTCTACAGAATATAAGTCAGAAAATGACTGAACAGTCTTATGAAATTGATTTGACTAGACCAGATTTTCCTTATTTGAATTTGGTAACAGAGTCTAAATCCTATAAGATGGAGAAAATAGGAACGAATGAATATGCGGTTACAGAAAGTTTTCCATCTTCAGTAAAGGGTTATATTCAGGCTCCAAAAGTAGGTGAGCAAGGAAATCCAATGAATTTTGGTTGGGTCAACAATACTGTTGAAATTGGATCTACGACCGAAATTCCTTTTACCAATTTAACTTCCGGTGTATATAGCATAAAGTTTAATACCTTGAGTTATGAAGCATCGCCATTCATAAATATTTATTTGAATGGTAATTTATTAAGTCGCATGGATGATGATCATTTTAAAGGAGAGTTGGAGCTGAAAAATGGTGAACAGGTTACATTTGATGGTATTGACGATGTAAAAAACTGGTGGATCGATCCGGATTATTTCGCACAAAAGTCAGATGGATCTATCAATTTTAACGGTATTAATGGAAAGTATCGTATAACGGTAGATTTTAAATTGAAGTATTTTCTTGTAGAAGCCATGGATGGAGCAAATCTGGCATCACTGAAAGCCGATGGTACAGGAGCTGTCTGGATTATTGGAGAAGGTATTGGTAAGCCGGGCATTGCAACTAACCAAGTCGGTTGGAGCCCAGAGAAGGCTTTGTGCATGATGCCGATCGGAAACAAAAAATATCAGATTACCTTAAAGGCCGGAGAGTCCATTCATGCAAGTAATATCAACTTCAAATTTTTCCATCAAAAGGATTGGGGGGGCGAGTTTGGAACAACAAGTATCAGTACAGATAATGATATGATTTTTATTGGTGACGGCAACAATGGCAGGGATTCGGGTAATTTAGGCATAGTTTCTGGTAAATCTCTTGCTTTAGGAACTAGCTATATTTTGACGGTAGATTTGAGTCAGGGTAATAGCAAAGCTATTCTGACAGTCGTGAAAAAATAAACAAATTAAAGAAGTATATGTAGGCCTTTACTCATAATTGAGTAAAGGCTTTTTTATTGAATAGGTAAGTTAAAAATCACGATAGGGTAAAAAAACCGATCATTTTGATAGTAGCCGATCATTTTGATATTGATATACAGTCTTTTGATTTTTTTATAATTCACTTAAACTGTTGTTTTATTGTTTGTTCGGTCTGTTACGATTATTTGGCACAAATTTCGTGTATCAATAGCAAAAAGAGAAAGTGGTTTTAGTGAATAAGAAGTTTTGGTTAGATAATTATTGCTTTGAAAGTGATTGTTGGAATCATATAACAAAACAGTGACAAGAATATGCAGAAACTGATCAATATTCTGGGGGTTTTGATCGTTTTTTATATGTTGACAAGGTGATTTTTTAAGAAATTTAACAAGAAGATATAAATAAAAAAGGAATGGATACAATTAATGAAAATATAGCTACAGATTATATAACTGCTCATTACAAAGAAATAAATAATGAAATACGTCAGTTGTCCAATCATAAAAATTTCGCAGGGATTCTTCAGGCAGTCGTGAATTTTTTAAAGTCACAACTAACAAATGGACAAATACAAAAAATAGGTGACCGTATAAGAGTGATGGGCTGGCTTCATAAACGTGGAAATGATTATGTGCGGTTTATTATTGAAAACTTATTTGTGCGTTCTTTTGACAGTATGAAAAAAAGCTGTACACCGCCACAATGGGAGGATTTATATAGAAAATTTCCTCTGGATCTAAAAAAAGTTTATGCAGCACAAAAAGCAATGGCATACAGGTAAAATCTACTATTTAATAATAGAGAGGAATAATCAGATGCTTTACGGGTTGCATTGACTAAATACTTTGGATTGATTTAAAGATATACTAAAAATTGGGAATGTGATAGAATGCATTCCCAATCTTATTTCCTAAGTTGTTCTCGTATTTACTGATGTAAATTCCGATTTCTATTTATTCGAGTTCATATTTTGTGAGAAGAAGAACATTTTTATGCCGTGATATAGGACTTTAGGTCTTTCAATTGTTTGCGGTATGACCAACTAACAGCATATTCTGTCAGAATAAATAAAATTAATACAAAAACAATACAAACGATAAATAAGTTTACTTGACCAGGGAATAATAACTCCATTTTATTTAGGGCTGGAATAATGTTTATTTTATTAAAATAACAATATAAAATGCCGAATCCCGATGCGATAAATGTAGTGATGTAATGAAAGCTTTTATAATTTGCTAGCTCTAATCGTAGCTCATGATAGAACGATCTTACATCTTGAATATTTTGAACATTGATGGTATTACACATTTTATAAAAAAAATAAAACCGGCTGAAGTAATAGCTGGTAAAAATGAACAAAACACTATAAAAGAAATAGTATATCAATGCTAGTTCTTTAGTAAATCCAAAATAAGTCGGCAAAAAAGCAAGTAAGAACATAGCCAGAACTTGTGCCGTAAATTCCATTTTCATTTTTGATTTGATAGATTGAATGATGCTTGACGTTTCCATATTTTTGGTTTTAAATTGTAATTGTTTAATTATTATACAGTAAGTAAGAGAAAATTATAAACGTTACACTTTTTTTTATTTCTTTTAAAACCTTGATATATAGGAAGCCCATTTTCGTCTTAAATTGTAAACTGCCATTACTTTTATGAATTTATTCAGACAGTTCTATCGTATCATTATTCTTGTATCTTCTTGCTAATTCATACCTTTGTCCTTGAAAATGGAGAAAAGTAGATTTTTTATAGAAGTAGCTTATTTTGGGAAAAATTACCATGGCTGGCAGGTTCAAAATAATGCAATTTCTGTTCAAGAGCGATTGAATGAGGCTTTAGCAATTCTATTGCGTGTGCCAACAGAAACGATTGGAGCAGGTAGAACTGATACCGGTGTTCATGCCAAACAATTATTTGTTCATTTTGATGCAGATTCCACTGGAATATTAGCAAATCCAGATCGTTTTCTACATGCTTTGAATGGTTTATTACCTCATGATATTGCAGTTAAATCTGTTTTACCTGTTCATCAAGATGCCCATGCCCGTTTTGATGCGGTGCGTCGCTCTTATGAATATCATCTTCATTTCGAAAAAGATCCTTTTATATATGCATACTCTTCATTTTTAAGAGATATTCCCGATGTAGAAAAGATGAATAAAGCGGCTGAATTTTTGTTAGGAAAACAAGATTTTAGTTGTTTTAGCAAATCTAATACACAAGTTTTTACCAATATCTGCACGGTATCGAGAGCCGAATGGATATGGGAAAGTGAAGGGAAACTTGTTTTTCACATTACAGCAGATCGATTCTTACGTAATATGGTACGAGCTGTTGTTGGGACCCTGTTAGAGATCGGAATAAAAGGTAAACCAATTTCATTTATGGAAGAAGTCATTGCTAGTCAAAATCGTTCAATGGCTGGTACATCTGTACCGGGTCAGGGTTTGTATTTGACTGAAGTGGCCTACCCTTACCCTGTAAAATAGAAAAAGTGAGTCAAGAGAAAATAGTAGGAAAAACATATGACGTCAATCTGTTACGTCGGATGGTTAAGTATATGAAACCTTACGGAAACATATTCTGGATCTCCGTGGTATTGACCATCTTATTAGCAGCGGTTGCGCCAGCACTGCCTATATTAATCCAATATACTCTGGATAAATATATATTACAGTTTAATACATCGGGACTCAGTTTGATGTTTATTCTGATGATTGTATTGCTTATTGTACAAACATTGGTCCGCTACTACCATACCCTTATGACCAATACGCTTGGACAATCGGTAATTCGTGACATCCGTATTGAAGTTTTTAATCATATCACCAAACTTAGATTAAAATATTTCGATCAGACGCCATTAGGAAAGTTGATAACACGAACCATTTCAGATCTGGAAACCATCTCCAATATTTTTTCTGAAGGGTTGATCCAAATTATTGGTGATCTATTGCAGCTCGTAGTTATACTCGGGGTCATGTTTTATACCGACTGGAAATTGACCTTGATTGTTCTCGTGCCGATGCCACTGATGATAGCTGCCACCTATATATTTAAAGAGGCTATGAAATCTGCTTTTCAGGATGTTCGGAAGTGGGTTTCCAATTTAAATACCTTTCTACAGGAGCATATCTCTGGAATGGGCATTATCAAGTACTTTGCCCGTGAAGAACAGGAGATGAATAAATTTAAAGATATCAATGGTCACCATCGGAATGCTCATATTCGTGCCAACTGGTATTTTTCAATATTTTTTCCAGTTTTGGAGATTATCATGGCTATTTCTTTGGGTTTATTGGTGTGGTTTGGAGCCAAGCAGATTTTAGGTGATGTCATCTCTGCGGGGGTAGTGGTGGCTTTTATCATGTATATCAATATGATCTTTCGCCCAATTCGCGAGCTAATCGATAAATTCAATACCCTACAGATGGGTATGGTGAGTGCGGAACGTATTTTTGAAGTCCTAGATACAGACGAACATACACCTAATGACGGAAATTTAACACCAAATCACATCCATGGAGAAATCGAATTTAAAAATGTATGGTTCGCTTATAACGATGAAAATTGGGTATTACGTGATGTTAGTTTTAAAGTAGCACCTGGAGAAACTTTAGCATTAGTTGGAGCTACAGGAGCAGGAAAATCATCTACTATTAATATTCTGAGCCGATTCTATGAAATCAATAAAGGTCAGATTTTACTCGATGGTATTGATATTAGGGAGTATGAATTGAATTTTCTACGGAAAACAATTGCAACAGTGCTTCAGGATGTTTTCTTATTTTCAGATTCTATCTTACATAATATAGATTTGCATGACCAACATATCACACGCGAATCCATCATTTCTGCAGCGAAACAAGTCGGGGCACATGATTTTATTATGAGATTACCAGGTGGGTACGATTATCAAGTGCAGGAAAGAGGGGCTACACTATCGTCAGGACAAGCACAACTGATTTCTTTTATAAGAGCTTTAGTACATGATCCACGAATTTTGGTATTGGATGAAGCAACTTCATCTGTCGATACGGAAACAGAAGAACTTATTCAACATGCTATTGATAATTTGATGGTGGGAAGAACAGCAATTGTGATTGCGCATCGATTATCGACAATTCAAAAAGCAAATAAGATTATTGTCTTAGAAAAAGGTGAGATCATGGAAGTGGGTACACACCATGAATTACTAAATATCGATGGCTATTATAAAAAATTGTATGATCTGCAATTCCATTCTGCAGGAATTTAAAAAAGTAAGACTAAAGTCAGGGAAGCTTTCCTGACTTTGGTCTTATTGTGTAATAGATGCTTTGCGTCCTCGTGTAAAAATCACCAAAAGAAGACACTTATTGTACAGACATTATATAACTGTTTTTTTCGATTGTCTCTTCCGCACTGATATGTATATTAGCACTTATTTCAGAACCACTTCCAATTAAAACATTACTTCCAATACTGCTATTAGGGCCAATTGTAACAAAATCTTCAACAATAGTATTGCTGGCAATCACTGCATTGCTACCAATAACACAATGGTTACCAATTTGAACATCAGGAGCAATGGATGCTCCAGGTAAAATAAAAGTACCTTTACCGATATCCGCTCTTTTAGAGACATGTGCTTTAGGATGTATCAGTGAACAGTATTTCCAAAAACAGTTTTCGGAAACAATTCTTTGTCGTAATCCCGAATCGAGAACAGCTACAAATACCATATCTTTTTCCTGATTTATCTCTTGGTGAAGTTCAACCGGATAATCAAAGACATCAGTAATAAGCAATGATTTATCAATAAGACCTGCAATATCCAATTTAAGCTCTTCTGCAGTTTCGACAGCAACTTTAGCGTGTGCTGTAGCGCCATAAATATATAACATCTCGCAAAAGTAAAAAATACCAAATCAAAAGCTGGAATTAATTGTTATTGTTATGTAATGTGTTATTTTTAAATTAGCAGTTCGCGAATATAATAAGACAAGTGACCGGTAAGTCTAGTATAATCACATTGCAACACATTTGATTGTAACCCAAACAAAGACAATTTTCAATCTTATCTCCAGCTACGAAAGGGTGTTTGTATCGGAAATATATTGTGTTTGCAATCAAATTTATCTAAGTTTGTCATCAATCAATTTATATAAAAAATGATTCAACGTATTCAAACCATTTATTTGCTGGTAGCCGGACTTGTTTTGTTTGGCTTATTTCTGTTTCCATATGTTCATTATAATGATCTTGTAGGCCTTGGAAAAGATGTAAAAGTAACAGGTATTTATGGAACGTCGGCTGGTTTGCCAACACATGAAACTGGTTTTTATTATATCTTACAGATCATTGCAACGGTAATAGTGGGCCTGTTACCCCTATATACCATCTTCAAATTTAAGAATCGCAAAACTCAGATAAAATTGATTCTTCTGAATATTGTATTGATCATTTTATTAGGCATATGGTTATATGCAAGTGCAAGTGGTCATTTGGTAACGGTAAACCAGTTTTTAGGAGCAGGGACAATTGGTGTTGGCTTCTTTTTATTGCCGATATCAATTATTTTTCTATCCTTAGCATTAGGAGCAATTCGTAAAGATGAAAAATTGATCAAGTCTGCAGATCGATTACGTTAATAAGAAAAACAAGATTTAATATAGAAAGCTATGTATTCAGTACATAGCTTTTTTTAATTTTTAAAAATGAAACCAGCATCTACATATCCTTTGCAAATAGTAGTGAATATGCTCATGTTAGTTTGATTACAGTTAAAAACAGATTGTATTCAATGAAAATAATAATAAAAAACTTCGTTATCGTATGCCTGTTTCTATTATTTGGACAATTTGTGTATGCACAGTCCGATAAGATAGAAAAGGAGCCCTTAGTAGTAGATGAAATTCAAATTGACGTTAAAAGCGTTCAAATTGACGCTAAATTAAAAACTGCAACCGTTGAACTTTTTCTTACCTCTTACAACAGAAATGAACGCGAACTTAAATTAAACACTTATGGTACGCAATTGGTTGATGTAAAAGGTAAAAAATATCTGTTCGGAACGCTAAGTCTAGGGAAAATTCTGGTAAAATTAGAGGACAAGCAAAACTACATTAACTATTTAATGAAAATGGATGAACCTGTATTGTTGACCCTAAAAGTTGCAAACTGGGGAAAAGAAAAACCAAAAGAATTGATCCTTGTCTTTGAAGACAGTGAAGAAGAAGGTCACTATATAGAAACGGCTGTTCAATTATAATTGAACAGCCGTTTCTATATAAATTTAATAACTTATCTGCTGTATCGAATTTGTTGGCGATCCATCATACCCATTTGATCTTTCATCATTTTGATTTGATCGGCCAATAATTTACTCTTATCTGCTTTTTTAGCTTCCTGTAAATATTTCTCTGCCTCACGCTTATTACGTTTTGCCATTGCAATACCTGCTAAACTAAGTTTTGCTAGTGCAATATTGTGATCCATATGAAGACCTAATGTCAATGCCTTTTTGAAATATTTCTCAGCTTGCAAAGGAGCACGTTGCGATTCGATCAGGCCGATTAACATATTATAATAGCCATATTGAGCCGGAATTAACTGCTTTTCATAGTTTGTGATTTTATTTAACCATTTTTCAGCTTTTGGCATATCTTGCTTGCGAAGAAACCATTGGGCCAATAACATATATTCATGGAAGAACACTGTTACAAATCCGATTATTGTTAAGAATATTCCTAAAATACCCCATCCCCATTGGCCAATCCAAAATAAAGCAACTGTTCCGATTAATAGCACACTGCTAATAATAATTCTTACAAGATTTGACATAAGTCTATATTTAATGTAAATGTATACCGAGTTTAATTTTGCAAATATCCGTTAAATTGTGCGCTAAAGCAACTTGTTTTAGTTGTTATTTTGTAAAATTGTATATTTAGAATATGGGAAAACGTTTTGATAAATCTTGGGAACCGATTTTAGGCCCACTTTTAGGTCAGTCTTATATGGTTGATCTATCTTTTTTTGTGCAACAAGCAAGAGATAATGGACAAGTATTTCCTCCGCAAGATCTAGTATTCAATGCATTTCGATTAACAACTTTTGATTCGCTTAAAGTAGTGATTTTGGGTCAGGATCCTTATCATAACGATGGTCAAGCTCACGGTCTGGCATTTTCGGTTCCAGAGGGCATTGCATTACCGCCATCCTTAAAGAATATTTTTAAAGAATTGGAAACAGATATTTTAGACTTTAAAATTCCGAAATCAGGAGATTTATCGTATTGGGCCAAACAGGGAGTTTTATTATTGAATGCTACTCTTACAGTCAATGCACATCAAGCAGGGTCACATCAGAAAAAAGGTTGGGAAAAGTTTACGGATCAGGTTATTCAGGCAATTTCAGAAAATAAAGAAGCTGTAGTCTTTTTATTGTGGGGTGCATATGCACAGAAAAAAGCGACCCTAATAAACGCTCAGAAACATTTGGTTTTGACAGCAGTACATCCATCACCTTTATCTGTTTATCGTGGGTTTTTCGGATGCAGGCATTTTTCTCAGACAAATGTCTTCTTACAGCAACTTGGAGAAAAATCGATTGACTGGAAATTGATCTAGTTATCCATCTCAAGCAGTCATAACTTCCGCTAGTAACGATTGCAGTTCTTGAGTAGAAATATGATGGAGATGATTTATTTTGATTTTTCGCTGCTTATAAAGCACATGTGTCATTTGAAGATGGCTGTCATAAGTTATTTTTAGATCTTGCAAACACGTTATTCTTTCTTCAATCTCACCGATAATCGCATATTCAAAAGTGCCGATTATGGTAAACCGCTGTATGAGCAACTGATTGTTTCTAAGCAACGATAGATCAAACCAAGCTCCTTCACCAACGCCACCGAGATATTGAGAACTCTCAGGGATATGAAGCGGTTTATGTTTAGATAACATGCTTCCGATACTGATGTCTTCAGGGAGTAAAGCAGCCTGTTTGCTGTATACGTTTTCACTTAGCTTTTTAATTAAGAATAAGAGTGATTGAACGCGAGACATTCTGAAATTCTGCAATCCATATTCTGGAGAATAACGGTAAATCATTTTGTTCTCAGCAGAATTGACAATATTGCTGATCGGACTAGCTTTAATAGTTTCCGGAAAATTAATCGGATGGGACCAGCAAAATTGGCGTGAAGAAGCAAACAGTAGCCGTGTAATGAAACGAGAGCAGTTATTGTTTCCTTTTGCTACTGCTCCGTAAGGATAGGAACCTTTTTGTACCCATTTATCTGCAAATGCTTTTGCATGGTCAAAGTTAAGTCCTTTGACGATAGAGAAGAAAAGTTCACCACTTCCCTGCATAGCAGGTTTCATATTTTCAAAATGAGCAACGATAGCCTCTAAGTTTGAAATCTCCCCATTTTTGAACGTCGCTTTGATACTGATTGATAAAAGAGGGTCTGACTCTTTTGATCTTGTTCGTCCATAACCTCGTGGAGAGATATATCTGCCAAAATCATAATAAAACAAATCGCCTGTTTTTGAGGAAATGATAACAACACCAGTATGTCCAACCTTAAAATTTAAATTCTTAACGATCCCTATTTTTTTGAAAAACATCATCCATTTTTCATCACCTCTTATTGTGGCATCTGGCCAAGAAAGAATAAGTGCAAAATCAGGATATGGTGTAATACTATCTGTCATAACTGTATTGTAAAGATAATAAATATAATTTATTGCCTTCTCTAATGCTACCACATGCGAAAAATAGTAATTATGAATAACTATTTTTTCACAGTTTTATTTATGATAAATTCATTATCAACACGTAACCTTAATCTACTTTTATCAGTCAAGTATATTAGAAAGAATATGTTATGTCAATTATAGTAGTTGTCAAGTAATGAATGGAAAGCAAAATAACTGGTGCTAAAATCGAGCCGATTTTTAAGTGCGACATCAGATTTTTCGCTAAAGTGAAAATCCCTAAGGCAGATCATAAAGGAAGTAATCCAAAATAGGGATGTATATATACGATGAAGAACATTGCCCATCAGCAGGAAGCAAAATGGACAATCTATTTATTCATTAATATTCCAAAGGAATAATAGGTTCTTTTTTACTTGTGGACATTATCATCATGGTCTGGAAAGTTTTTACAAACGGAATCTTAGCTATTTTTTCCATAATTACAGCTTCATATGCTTTAATATCCTTAACATATACTTTAAGCATGAAATCACAGCTTCCTGTTACGTGGTGACATTCAGTTACTTCGGGAATCATTTTAACTGCTGCTACAAATTCTGGGATAGCATTGTGTGTATGAAAATCCAACGATATTTGTATGAAAGATTTAATTCCTAATCCTAATTTTTCTTCATCAACAAATGCGTGGTAGCTCTTTATAAATCCCGAATTTTCAAGTTTTCGTACTCGTTCCAATGTTGGAGCGGGCGAAAGTCCGATGCTTGAAGCTAGTTGCAGGTTGGTGATACGTCCGTTCTCCTGTAATAATTTTAGGATTTTTAAATCTGTTTTATCTGGCAAAAATGGCATATTCAACTATTTTTATTGGTGATATTCTGTAAATATACACAATTGTTCCAAATTTAATTTGGTGTTGTAGTGTGTTTTTGATTTTTAATTTTTTGTATAATCAAAAACAATATTTTCAGTAATATGATATAGATTTTTGTTATGGTAAATCATTTGTTTGTAAAAAAAGAGGTGCCTGTTAAGCTTAGAGTGCGTAAAAAGTGACATTCGTCACTTTTTTTATCAAAATGGGCGCTTAAACTACTAAAAGTAACGTTTTATTGGCATGTAAATCGTAACTTTGTCGTTCAGAAGATTGTGGGTTTTACCTGAATGCAATTTTTTAAACCGTGAGAGCGAACTATGAGTACTAAAGACGACGATTTACTAAAAGAGCTGGAGCTCGAAGAATATAAATACGGGTTCACAACAGACATCGAAATGGAATTTGCGCCGATTGGTCTTACAGAAGACACCGTGCGTTTTATTTCAGCTAAGAAAAACGAGCCTGAATGGTTATTGGAATGGAGATTAAAAGCATTCCGTCATTTTCAGACCTTAAAAATGCCGAAATGGCAAAATTTCGAAACACCAGAGGTTGATTTTCAAGGCATTTCCTATTATGCGGCGCCAAAGGCAAAACCGCAATTAAACAGTTTAGATGAAGTAGACCCTGAGTTATTGTCTACATTCGCTAAGCTCGGAATTCCTTTGGACGAGCAGAAAATTTTGGCAGGTGTAGTGGCCGTAGATGCTGTATTTGATTCAGTATCTGTGAAAACAACTTTCCGTGAAAAATTAAAAGAACAAGGTGTTATCTTTTGTTCTTTTGGAGAAGCTGTTCAAGAGCATCCTGAACTGGTTAAAAAATATTTAGGATCAGTTGTTCCTCAAACAGATAATATTTATGCAGCATTAAATTCAGCGGTATTCTCTGATGGGTCTTTCGTGTACATTCCAAAAGGTGTTCGTTGCCCAATGGAATTGTCTACTTATTTCCGTATCAATGCACAAAATACAGGTCAATTTGAGCGTACGTTAATTGTTGCTGAAGAAGGCGCTTATGTCTCCTATTTAGAAGGTTGTACAGCTCCTATGCGCGATGAAAATCAATTGCACGCAGCAGTAGTCGAATTAATTGCAGAAAAAGACGCTGAAATAAAATATTCTACCGTTCAAAACTGGTACCCTGGTGATAAAGACGGTAAAGGTGGTATCTTCAACTTCGTTACAAAACGTGGTATTTGTAAAGGTGATAATAGTAAAATTTCCTGGACACAAGTAGAAACTGGGTCAGCAATTACATGGAAATATCCAGGTGTCATCTTAAAAGGCGATAATTCAGTTGGTGAATTTTATTCGGTAGCAATGACACGTAATATGCAAGTCGCAGATACAGGTACTAAGATGATCCACATCGGAAAAAACACCAAATCAAAGATTATTTCTAAAGGTATTTCTGCAGGCAAAAGCCACAACAGTTACAGAGGTTTGGTGAAAATCGGACCAAATGCAGATAATGCAAGAAACTTTACACAGTGTGACTCCTTACTAATCGGAGACCGTTGTGGTGCACATACGTTCCCTTATATTGAAAATCGTAATAATACAGCAACTTTAGAACATGAGGCTACTACTTCGAAAATCGGAGAAGATCAAGTCTTTTACCTCAATCAACGTGGTATCGATTCGGAGAAGGCAGTAGGGTTAATTGTCAATGGTTACGCAAAGGAAGTATTAAACCAGTTACCGATGGAATTTGCTGTTGAAGCACAGAAGTTGTTGGCGATTTCGTTAGAAGGTTCAGTAGGATAGATAAAAAAAATAGTTGCAACCGGAGTACTTGTTGAAAGTACCATACGCAATACACAATACTAATAAAGAAATGTTAAGTATAAAAAATTTACACGCGTCTGTAGACGGCAAACAAATTTTAAAAGGTTTAAATCTTGAAGTAAAAGCAGGTGAGATTCATGCAATCATGGGTCCCAATGGTGCTGGTAAAAGTACTTTAGGAAATGTTTTAGCTGGTCGTGATGCGTACGAAGTGACAGAAGGTGAAGCTTTATTGGACAACGTTGATCTATTGGATTTATCTCCAGAAGATCGTGCTCGTGAAGGGCTGTTCTTAGCTTTCCAATATCCAATTGAAATACCAGGGGTATCGAACATTAACTTCTTGAAAACAGCAGTTAACGATATTCGTGCATATAAAGGTCTTCCTCCGATGGAAGCAAAAGAATTCTTAAAAACAGTGAAAGAAAAGCAACAGTTGGTAGAATTCTCTGCGAACTTGGCTAACCGTTCATTGAATGAAGGATTCTCAGGTGGTGAGAAAAAAAGAAATGAGATCTTCCAGCTGGCCATGTTAAATCCTAAATTATCTATTTTGGATGAAACAGATTCAGGTTTGGATATCGATGCTTTACGTATCGTAGCAAATGGTGTTAATCAATTGCGTTCTAAAGATAATGCTTTTGTAGTTATCACGCATTACCAACGTCTTTTAGATTATATCGTGCCAGATGTTGTTCACGTATTATACAACGGACGTATTGTAAAATCTGGTCCTAAAGAATTAGCTTTAGAATTAGAAGAAAAAGGTTACGATTGGTTAAAAGAATTAGACGCACAAAACGCATAATTACACAAATCTTGTGAAAGAATAGAGGTGTTAATTAGCGATTTGATTAAAATATAAAATGAATACATTAGTTTCAGAATCATTACTTCAACAAGTGTTGAGCAATTTTCAAGAGCAAGTAGCAGAGCCTGCTTTTTTGTCGGCAATACGTCAGCAAGCTTTTGATCGCTTCTCAGCAGTTGGCTTTCCAACGGTGAAAGACGAAGAATGGAAATATACCAATATTCATAAGCTTATCGATCAATCATATGTATTGAATTCGGATGTGGATATTGAAGGATTAGATTTTAGTGCCGGTGAAATTCCAAATCTGGATGCACACCGCATCGTGTTGGTTAATGGTCAATATATGCTGTCATTCTCTTCTTTAGAAGAAGAAAAAGGCCTCATCGTGAAAACGATGGAGGATGCTGTAGAAGAACCTGCTTTTCAAGCACATTTTGCACAACATGCAGACAAAACTAGTAATCCTTTCGTAGCATTAAATACAGCTGGTTATACCAATGGTGTTTTTATTGCACTTGCAAAAAATACCATATTAGCTAAGCCGATCCATATTATCCATGTTGCGACAGGTACAGAAGATTTCTTTTCACAGACACGTAATTTAATCGTGCTGGAAGCAAATGCTGAAGCAGAGATTATCGAGTCTTATATGACTGTTGCTGGTGCCGCTAAAAATATTCAAAATAAAGTGTCAGAGATCATTGTCAAAGAAAACGCTAAAATGCAACACTACTATTTGCAAGTAGCGGAATCTGCGAGTAATTATTTCAATCATACGGAAGTATATCAAGAGAAATATAGCTTATACAATAACTATAACTGTAATTTTCCTGGAGCAGCTTTTATAAGAAATAATATCAACGTACGTCTTGACGCTGAAAATGTGGAAAGCCACTTATACGGTATCAACTTGACAGATGATAAACAGTTGGTCGATAACCACACAGAAGTGGATCATATGAAACCACATTGTGAATCTTACGAATGGTATAAAAATATTACGCAGGGAGAATCTGCAGCTGTTTTTAATGGTAAGATTTTCGTACGTGAGGATGCTCAAAAAACAAATGCATTTCAGCAAAATAATAACTTGTTGATCTCAGATAAATCTGCAGTTTATACGAAGCCTCAGCTTGAAATTTTTGCTGATGATGTGAAGTGTTCACACGGTTGTACAATTGGACAATTTGATAACGATGCCCTATTTTATTTAAGAGCTAGAGGTATTGGTGAAGAAGCTGCTCGTATCTTATTGGTACATGCATTTGCATTTGATGTAACGACTCGTTTCTCGAATGAGGTTGTTCGTCAATATGTCGAAGAATTAGTTGAAGAAAACTTAACTAGTAAATAGGTTAACTTCCTAGGTGCAATAAAATACTAGGTGCAATAAAATAAAAGCGTTTGAGCTCTAATTCAAACGCTTTTATTTCTAAATAATTTCAAGATCTGGATTTACTTTTAGTAATTCTTGTATAAATGAATCCTCAGAACGAGGATTTACAAAAACATCATCATATTTATTGAAATGTATTACTAAACCCTTCTGGTAAGGATTTAAAAAAGGGTAGATTCCTCTGATTTGA
Source organism: Sphingobacterium kitahiroshimense (assembly GCF_025961315.1). Classification (NCBI taxonomy): domain Bacteria; kingdom Pseudomonadati; phylum Bacteroidota; class Sphingobacteriia; order Sphingobacteriales; family Sphingobacteriaceae; genus Sphingobacterium; species Sphingobacterium kitahiroshimense. The sequence goes on from NZ_JAOQNK010000001.1 coordinate 4,187,871, forward strand.
TTTCGCTCTATTTTTCTAATTGTACTAATGGGGATTGTTTTTTTTTCTAAAAAATTGTTTAGCTGAAGAAATTCATTTGTAATATGATATTTTGGAGATATAAACATAGCATACCAGATAAATCCAAGCAATGAAGTTGATAATAGTGCTCCCAGAAAAAGTCCTTTATTAATACTTCCGTAGGAATTGAAAACAAATAAGGTAAGGATAATAAGTAACCAGACATAAGTTCCTTTACCAATTTTAGGGTGATAACTTTTCATAATCATTGTTTTTTGGCTTTAATTCCTTTAATATAGTGATTTTTTCACTTTTCTACAAGTATTAGTATTGCGCTTGATGCTTAATATATAATTTTAAACTTTGTAAGTTTTTAGGCTCTTTGTTGATGAATAAATATATAACTTCATTTTATTTTAAACGTAATCGATTTATAATCTTAGGGTTATCGCTATTTGTGATAGTTTCGATCTACGTCTTGATGTTTCGAGTCATTGACCATAGGTTACACACTTTAAACAAGAGGATTTTAAAAGAGATGTCATTTGAGAAATCACAATTAGTCCAAAAAGAATTCGATGATTTTGATTGTGTTTTCCATTTGATGGGGCTTGCTGCTGATGAAGGACAGCAAAAATTTATGAATAAACTGATTGATCAAGACAGTGTGCGACAGTTTCTCATTGCCTACACATATTGGAGATCTGATGGTCTTAATTTTTCAAAAAGTCTGGAATGGTATGCCGATCCGAAGGCCGTAGATCCCGTGATTAAGAGTACAGCATTACCAGAAGATTTCAGAAAAACAAAATTTATTAAAAGTGAAAAAGGGATGTATTTACATGTTTATGTCCCAACCGATGAGGGAATTCTTCAGCTGACACTAGATCTGCATAAACTGAACGCTTATTTTTGGGCTGGAAATCCAGGAACCCGGGCATATTTTGAAGTATATGATGCCAATGGAATATGTTTGATTTATCCTGATGAAAAACAAATAGGAAAAAAAAGAATAAAGAGCTGGAAGCAATATCCTGTGAAAAATAATCTGGTCATGTCAGACTATATTCTGATGGAAGTTCTGTTGGATGAATATAAATTCAAAGGAACATTTGAAAATAATCGATTATTTGTGAATGTGCTATTGATGCTGACAGAAGATGATGTACGTGATATTAGTAACAAGACATTCCTTCTAGGTGCTATAGGTATTGCTACCATGTTATTTTTTATGTTTTTGCTTGACATTCAAAATAGAAAAGCGAAGCGATTGCGGCTAAAAAATCTGGAATATCAAAAAGAAGATGCTTTGCTTCGCTTTGAAAATTTGAAACGGAAAGTAGATCCACATTTTCTGTTTAATGCTTTGGGATCCCTACAGCAATTAATTGGCAAAGATCCGGCTCAAGCAAAAGTTTTTGTTGGGAAGATGGCAAAAGTATACCGGAAGTTTTTAAGTGGTGATGAGTCAGGTCTAGCAACGATAAGAGAAGAATTGGCACTTGCAGAGGAATATTTTTTCATGCAAAAAATACGTTTTGGAGATACCTTAAGTCCATTGAAAATCAACGTCACTCCAGAGGTCATATCTTTATTTATTCCGAAATTCAGTTTGCAGATTTTAATTGAAAATGCCATCAAACACAATGAACTTCGTAAGGAGCAGCCATTATCAATTACGATTGAAGAGCAGGAAGGAAGATTGGTCGTTCGTAATACTGTATTGTTCAAAAACCCGGATATGGACGCCGCAGGTTATGGAACCAAAATGATAGCACATGTTTACGATTTTTACCAGGTACAAGGGTTTGAAATCCAGTATCATGATGCTGATTTTATTGTATATCTACCATTCATCCATATTGACAGTCGATAAAGATAAAATAATAATTTTAGAGCACTGGACTATTTCTTCCAGTAAAACTGCGGATTCACTCCTGAAATTCACGCCTTCACTCGGATTCGCTTTTTGGAACCATAATATATTGGCATCTTCACCACCCTATATCTATGAGTCCTATTTTAATTTAAACAAATGAATAATCTGCCTTTCAAAAGAAATTCAGCATTAGCAAGCTTTGGTTTCTTTTCTATTTTCATTCTCAATTCTTGTCAGCTGCTCAGTCCTCTAGGCTTAGGTAAAAAGAAAGATGTTGTCGCTGATTCCACAAAAAAGGATTCTGCTTTAGTTTACGACAAGTTTCTAAAAAATGCCAAAATTGATAGCGGAATTTTTAATGTGATTAATAAAGAGAAAGATTTCTTTTTCGAAATACCGGTTGAGAAACTGGACAAAGACTTTTTGTTGATCAATAAAATCTCTTCTGTGCCTTTAGCTTTGAATGAAGCTGGCTTAAATAAAGGCATGAATTATGAAAATAAAGTAATACGTTTCTCCCTAAAAAAAGCACGTAAAGAGATTTGGGCAAGTGAAATTAAACCTCAGGTAGAAGTACCTAAAGAAGATGCGATAGCACGCTCAGTCGCCGATAATTTTACAGCATCGTTTATTGAATCATTCAAAATTGAAGGCTATAATAAAGATTCATCGTCAGTAATTATCAAGATAAATAAAGTATTTGATGGAACTGAAAAAAGTTTCAACGATGTATTTACCAATATTGGATTAGGTACTGCTCCTAAAACAGCATTATCATTGATCGATCAGATGAAATCATTTGATAACAACATTGTAATTCGCTCCATATTATCTACACGTGTCACCGAAGGAAATGAATCCATTCCAATCAGTTTAACCATCACTAGTAATATATTAGAATTGCCTAAAGATGCAATGAAGCCACGTTTCTCAGATCCTAGGGTAGGTTATTTTACTACTCCACGCTGGTATTTTTCAGATAAGCAGCAAGAAATGGAGAAAAGAGAACTGGTAACACGCTGGCGGTTAGAGCCACGCGAAGAAGATGTGGAACGTTATTTAGCGGGCGAACTGGTTGTCCCAAAGAAACCAATAGTTTTCTATATTGATCCAGCTACTCCACAACAATGGCGTAAACAAATTATTGAAGGAGTACACGATTGGCAAAAAGCCTTTGAAGAGGCCGGCTTTAAAGATGCCATCATTGCAAAAGAAGTTCCAAAAGGAATGGACTTTGATATCGATGATGCAAATACATCAGCCATCACTTATGCAGCTTCTCCACAAGCCAATGCGATGGGACCATCAGTTGTAGATCCACGCACCGGCGAAATCTTAGAAGCAGATGTAATCTGGTGGCATAATGTGATGACTGCTTTAAATACCTGGATGCGTGTACAGACAGGCACGATCGATCCATCTGTTCGCGGTAACATATTCTCTGATGAGAAAATGGCACATGCCATCCGCTTTGTATCATCACACGAGATTGGTCATACATTAGGATTGAAGCATAATATGGGATCGTCTTTTAGTTTCCCTGTAGATTCATTGCGTTCAGCTTCCTTTACACAAAAGATGGGGGGGACAGCAACGTCCATCATGGATTATGCCCGTTTTAATTATGTGGCTCAACCAGAAGATCAGGTACAGGCTATTACACCAGTGATTGGTCTATATGATAAATATGCAATTGCCTGGGCTTACCGATGGTACCCGAACAAGACAGCATGGGAAGAACTTCCATTGCTAAAAAAAGAGATTGAGTCGAAGCAGGACAATCCTTACTATTGGTACGGAGAGCAACAGGACCCTAAAAATACAGTTGATCCAAGATCGCAGTCAGAAGATTTAGGAGACAATGCCATGCTTGCTGGCACATATGGTTTGAAAAATTTGAAACGTATCATGCCTCAGATCATTAACTGGACAACTACTTCAGGTCAGGATTACTATAAAGCAGGTAAATTATATATGGCTGTTATTGGTCAATGGTATGCTTATGCAGATCATGTTTCCAATAATATCGGTGGTATCTATCTCAATAACCCTGTTTTAGGTGACGGTAAAGACGCATATGCACCAGTGCCGCGCCAGAAACAAATAGAAGCATTAGCTTACTTAAAAGAAAATGTTTTTACTTTGCCAGAATGGTTGTTCCGAAAAGAATTGATGACAAAAACATTCCCATTAAAAGATAGTCCAGTAGGTTCTTTCGAATATGCTCCTTATACATTAAAAAGAGAATTTCAATACAGCTTATTATATAATTTACTTCAAGATCAGCGCTTATTGCGCATGACCGAGATGGAACTACTTTTCGGACGTGCTCAAGCATGGAGCGTAGAAGAATTTCTGAAAACATTACGTCAGGAGATCTTTGCAAAAACTTTAAAAAAGCAAAATTTAGATATTGATGCCCGTATGTTGCAACAGAACTATATCGATATATTATTGGTAACCAATAATAAAAGTATGGATAAGTTGAATACGAAAAAATTGTCTTTTGTAGATCAATTTATGAAAGCGGCTAAACCAGCGTTCTGTCCGGTACATGCAACAGCACATACTAATTCTGATGAACATGATTTACGCAATGTCCATGTTTCAGGTATGAGCAGAACATCTGAAATGCTGACCGTGAAGCGAGCGGAATTAATCCAGATTCAGAAGTTGTTAAAAACAGCGCAGTCTTCAGGAGATTTCACCACTCAGGCACATTATCAGGACCTGTTAATGCGGATCAATAGTTCGTTAAATGTGAATAATTAACAAAAATCTATATATAAAAACAAATGAACAAATTCTTACTCTTTGTCGTCTTTTCTTGCGTGCAACTGACTTCGTTTGCACAGGAAACGATAACCCTAAAGGGAAAAGTGTTGGATAGCAAAACGCAAACACCGATATTAGGTGCTACCGTTTTTATTGAAAGCACAGCAGTAGGGGAATCTACGGGCGTAGTTGGTCAAATACAACAATCTGCATTGGGAGCAGTGACTGACAACGCTGGTAATTTTACGCTAACTGTACCGACGGACGTTAAATATTTTACAGTATCCTTTGTTGGATACCAAAATAAGCAAGTTCAGGTAGCAAAGGTATACAATACGATCTTTTTGGAAGCTGCAGATAAGGCTTTGGAAGAAGTGATCGTAACAGGGTATACCAATATCAGTAAGGTCAAGAACACGACAGCTTATAACAAGGTGAAATTAGACGATATCAAGCAAACAGGTGTGTCTAGTATTGATCAATTATTGGAAGGACAGGTAGCGGGTTTACAATTAAGTAACCTGAACGGGGGGCCGAACAGTGCTCCAAAGATTCGTATCCGTGGTACTGTATCTTTAAACGGAACACAGGATCCTTTATGGGTAATCGATGGTTTACCGATTGAAGGAACAGCATTGCCAAATACTTTTGATAAAGATAATTTGAATAATCTGTCGAATTTACCGATTGCAGGGATCAATCCAGATGATATTGCGGATATCACCGTATTAAAAGATGCCGCAGCAACTTCAATTTATGGGGCTAGAGCAGCTAATGGTGTTATCGTCATTACAACCAAAAAAGGTAAGAAAGGACCTACGCAGGTTTCCGTATCCGCAAATAGTTTCGTTACGCAGAAACCTGATTTTACAAAACTCAACCTGATGAACGCATCAGAAAAGGTTGATTTTGAATTAGGAATGGCCAATCGTTCGGATTTGACATATCGTACTAATCAAGGTGCGATTGCGCGTTTATTGAGTGCGAATAATGAATTGGATACTTATCGTCAGTTTGGTTTGAGTGGTTTGTCGACAACAACCCAAGCTGCTATTAGTCAATTACGCAGTCAGAATCATAATTGGGGTGATGAACTGTACCGTACAGCTTTGAATCAACAATATACAGCTGCAATATCTGGAGGATCTGATGGACATGATTTTTATTTATCAGGTGGATTCTATGATGAGCAAGCAGCAACCAAAGGGGTCGGAATGCGTCGTTATTCATTGACTTTAAATAATAACTTTAAGATCAGTAATAAGCTAAAGGCTGGTATCAATTTATTGGGATCATCTACAGATCGTAATAATTTCATTCAGGATCGTGATGCATTTACAAACCCCAATACCTATGCACGGACAGTTAACCCATATTTGACGCCAAGAGACGTACAGGGTAATTATGTGTATGACCAAGATATCGTAGGCTACGAAAGAGATACCTATATTCCTTTCAATGCTCTAGAAGAACGTGCAAACACAAATTATAATTTGAATAACAAAAGCTTAAAAGCGATTGCAAATTTAACCTATCAGATTTTGCCATCGTTATCTTTACGTACTGAACTGGGTTTGCAATTTGAAGAGTCAGGCACAGAGCGTTTCGCTGACAAGGAAAGTTATAATACAAGAAAGTTAAGGGCACAAACACGTTATTATGATAGTGCTTCAAAAACAAATAAGTATTTTTTGCCTGATGGCGGGCAAATCCAGAATGATAAGAACAGTATTTTTCAATACAACTGGAAATCTTTTGCACAATACAACTTGAAATTCGATGATCACCATGATATTGAAATCATGGCAGGTACGGAGTTGAGAAGATCTAAAAATACGGGTATAATGACACGCGGTTTTGGTTACAATCCAAAAACATTGACAACTCAGCCTATTTTGTTCCCATCTAGTAATTATGCGACTGATAAAAAATATCAGCAATATGTTAAAACAATAGGTGAATCTTCTTATGCATCATTTTATGCAAATGCTTCATATAGTTATGATCGTAAATATAATATATATGGTAGTATCCGTTACGATGGCTCCAATATGTTTGGGGTAGATCCTAAATATAGATTCTTACCCATCTGGTCACTATCGGGATCATGGAATGCAAAAGAAGAAGATTTCTTGAAAGATCAGGAATGGATCTCGAATCTGAAATTTCGTGGTTCTTACGGTATACAAGGTAATATTGATCGTAATTCATATCCATTTATTATCGGTACATATAGTAATGGATCTATGTTGCCTGGAAATAACGAAGAAAGCATTGTTGTTGACATGCCTGCTAATGATAAATTACGTTGGGAGCGTACACAGTCCTGGAATGCAGGTTTTGATTTCGGAATTCTAAAAAATAGAGTACAGTTTACGGTTGATTATTATAATCGTTTATCGACAGATCTAATTGGTACAAGTCAATTGCCATTAGAAAATGGATTCCCGAATGTATCACGCAACTGGGCATCTGTTAGCAATGATGGTATTGAATTCTCAGTTAATAGCCAAAATATCGTGCGTGATCGTTTCTCTTGGTCGACAGATTTTAATATTGCACATAACCGTAATAAGTTGAAACGTGTGATGGCAGATCCGACAGCTTACAATGTAGATGCGCGTGCAGGTAATCCGATCAATGCGATGTATGAGATTGAGACAGCTGGTTTGGATGCTGATGGTTTGCCTCAGTTCTACAACGATCAAGGAGCTGTCGTATCTTATGAAGATTACTTTCAATTGTTTGATCCTTATGCAGATATGGCGCCGGGTCTTTTTGTAAATTCATCGATGAATAACAATGACTATCAGAATAAATATAAATACAAAGGTAGTATGGACCCTAAATTTGTTGGTGGTATGACAAACAGGTTCCGATATGCTAATTTTGATCTAGCTGTTTCAGTTGTATTTAATATTGACCAATGGATGAGACGTAGTCCAACTTATAATCCAGCCATTGTAGATCGCGGATCCAATTATACAAAAGATGTACTGCAGGCATTGACTCCAGGCTCAAAAGATTTTATTGCAATAGGTTCGACAAGCGCTGAAGCGAGTGATCGCTGGATGGCCTACAGCTGGATGGATGGTAACGATCCATCAAATGCTTTTAAATATTTAGATATCTGGTCTAAAAAGATGAGTTATTTACGTGTCAATAGCATCCGTTTAGGTTATACTTTGCCAAAATCAGTAGCAAATAAAATTCAGGCATCTAATATCCGATTTAATATAGAAGGACGTAACCTGTTTGTTTTTGGTAATAATTATGATGGATATTTTGATCCGGAAACGTTTGGTAATAACTATGCACAACCCATCTCCAAATCATTTGCTTTTGGTTTAACAGCATCATTTTAATTAAGATATCCATGAAAAAGAATTTATTATATATAGGATTGTTAGTTGGTGGGCTTTTAAGCACTTCTTGCAATAAATACTTAGATATACAACCAGTAGGAACTGTTGTTCCTACTACAGAAGCTGATTTTAGAGCTTTGATGTTTAGTGGCTATAAAGTTTATCCAGAACACAAATCATACTTAAACTTACGTACAGACGAGTTGTTATTGGATGAATTTTCTACCGATCTGGCAACATTGAAAGATCTTTATCTATGGAATGATCAAAATCCTGATCGCAATACTCAATCCATGGCTTGGGAAACGCTCTTTAAAAGTATTTTCTATGCCAATCACATCATTGCAGAAGCTAAAGACAAAGCAGGAGATACAGATGCTGTAAAGCAAATCCGTGCAGAAGCCTATTTGTTACGTGCTTATGCGCACTTTGAATTATTAAATACCTACGCTGATAATTATAATGCTGCAACAGCTGCAACAGATCGTGGCGTACCGATTTCGATAAAAGTAGACTTGGAGCAATTGTTTGCGCCAGCAACAGTAGAAAAAGTATATGCCCAGATTCTGCAGGATATGGAAGACGCATCTGCTTTATTACAAGTTCAAGATCAGGCGACCAACGTAAAATACAGATTCAGCCGTCGTGCTTACGAAGCATTTGAAGCACGTTTAAGATTATATCGTGGCGAATGGGAACTTGCAACCAAAGCTGCCGATAAAGGATTAGCGATTAATGCGAATCTAGAAAATTTAAACGAAGTCGGTTCAAAATTACCAAATGATTTTGAATCCAAAGAGATGATTCAGGCATGGGAAGAGGTAGGAAAAACGAATGTTTCTCGCTCAACTTATATTAGTCCATCTTTTATGGCTAAGTATAAAGCGGGAGATTTACGTGTTAATCGTTATTTTCAAAAATTAGGAAGTGACTATGTATCTAAAAAAGGGGGAGATAACCGCTTTAATGTCACGTTTAGAAATGCAGAGTTATATTTAATTAAAGCGGAAACAGCAGCGAGATTGGGACAAAAAGAACAAGCTATTGCAGCTTTGACTACGCTATTAAAAAATAGATTGACCGCAAGTGCTTTTACAACAGCTCAAGTAAAATTGGCAACCCTATCTAATGCTGAACTGATTATGTTTATACTAGATGAGCGTGCTCGAGAACTTGCTTTGGAAGGATTGCGTTGGTACGATTTAAAACGTACAACACGACCTGAAATTGTACATAGCTATCAGTCTAAAGACTATACTTTAATTCAAAATGATCCACGTTATGTCATTCGTTATCCTAAAGAAGCGATATCAAATAATCCAGATTTATAAAATTAGAGCAATTTCATAAATTCCGATCCCCATTCTCGAAAGAATGGGGATTTTTTTTTAAATTCAGCACATGTTTAAAAAGATATTAATCGTAGAAGATGAAAATTGGGCCTCTGAAAGTCTATTGGAGAAATTAGACCAATTGATTGCTACGAAATTTCAATCTACGATTATAACAACAGTGCGTGAAGCTACCGATTGGTTGCTTAAAAATGAAGTCGATCTCATTTTTATGGATGTGCAACTCGGTGATGGATTGAGTTTCGAAATATTTGACCAGGTCAAAGTTCAGGCACCTGTTATTTTTACTACAGCGTTTGAAGATTACGCCTTAAAAGCTTTTCAGAATCAAGGCTATGCCTATTTGTTGAAGCCGTATGACGACGACGAGTTACAACAGGCACTTAATAAAGTCGCGCCGTTTATCGTCCAGGATACCAGGGAGATTCAATACAAAACTCGTTTTCTAGTACGGTATGGTATGCGGTTAAAATCGATACCGACAACAGAAATTGCCTATTTTATGGCTGAAGATAAAATATTGTACGGCTACACAAAAGATGGAGATCAATTTATTGTCGACGATACCATAACAGGTCTTGTGTCTCGCCTGGATCCAACATTCTTTTTTCAGGTCAATCGCAAATTCATTATCCATATAGATTCCATTATAGATATGTTGAAAGTAGCTCGTAATCGCATACGGCTCCAATTACAACCAGCGTTGCCAGCTGGTATCGAAGTTATCGTGAGTGAAGATAAATCATCCGATTTTCAGATGTGGTTGGACCGCTGATTAAGCTGATCGTATGATTTTAATAGCAGGATTGTATTGCAGTAATTCATTTACAAAATTATCATTTCCGTCTGGGCTAATGTATATTTCTTCGTACTTGTTATAGTGTATGATCAAACCTTTGCGGGCAGCTGCTGGTTTAAAACCCACCCATAAAGTCTTTCCAATCTCTATTTTGTGAATTTTGTCAATGGCAATCTTTCCTCTAAAGATACACGTTCGATAAGAAAAATACGGAGTGTCTATTGTATACCTCGGTCTTGGTAATAATAATGTGGCTATCAACAATGTCGGAAGACCTATTATAGTCACAAATTCTATAAAAGTAGCTTGTTCAGTACGAAGTGTAACGATCATCATGACTATCATGGATAATATAAGGCCAATGATCATGGCATCCATCAAAGGGTCTTGTCTGCTTCTGAAAACTTTCATAATTTATAGGATGTTGCTAATCTTAAAGTTAACAAATTTTTGTAAATTTGCATCGTTATGAAAGTCGCTTTATATACAACGTTTTATTTTATTCCTTGACGATTTTAGCTCAGTCAAGTAAATAGTTTTTTTAATAAATGATATTTCGCATCATTTAAGGTTGTATAATACTTTATTATTTTATGGAAAAGAAAAATTGGTTTCAAACCTATATGTATATTTGGATTGGACAATTTGTGTCACTGTTGACGAGCTCTGCTGTCAATTTTGCTGTGATTGTCTGGTTGAGTTTAACGCATAAGTCGGCCGAGGTATTGGCTTTGGCAGGTATTGCAGGCTTATTGCCACAGGCACTTATTGGACCCTTCGTAGGTGTTTTAATTGATCGCTGGGACCGGAAAAAGGTAATGATTTTTGCCGATGCATTTATTGCTTTATGTACCCTAATGATGACTTTTGTTTTGCAGGAGGCTGCAGTAGGGCTATCGCTGATCTATCTGTTGCTAACTTGTCGTTCCATAGGGGCAGCTTTTCATGCACCAGCGATGCAGGCAATAGCACCACTGATGGTTCCGGAAGATAAATTGCTACGTGTATCTGGAATAAATCAGATGCTTCAGTCCGTCAGTAGTATTGCCGGGCCTGCATTAGGAACGCTGGCGATTACTTATTTTTCAATCGCTCAAGTGCTTTATCTCGATGTTATCGGTGCGGCAGTTGCAATAGTATCGTTGTTCTTTGTCACCATTCCTCATTTAAAGGTTGAATCTAAATTATCCTTTGGACAGGCATGGGGTGATCTGAAACAAGGTATGCAGGCCATCTACCATAATCGTGGCTTGAGCCTATTGTTTTTATACGCGATGATCGCTACTTTTTGTGTTATGCCGATCGCTATTATGTTTCCACTTTTGACAATCGATCATTTTAATGGCGGAAAATGGGAGATGAGTGTGATTGAAATTATATGGGGAGTAGGCATGTTAGTAGGAGGAGGATTATTGGGAGCATTTAAAGTGAATTTTTCGAAAGTAATTATGATCAATACCATGCATATTGTACTGGGATTGACATTTGCTTTTTCAGGATGGTTCCCATCCACTTGGTTCATTCCTTTTGTAATCGTGACTGGAATAGGCGGTGTATCCATGTCGCTGTTCTCAGCCTCTTTTATGACGACCATACAAGAAGAAGTCGCACCCCAAATGTTAGGTCGCGTATTTTCGCTCTATTTTAGTCTTGCTATTCTGCCAAGTGTCATCGGATTACTTTTTACGGGTATGATAGCAGATGTAATTGGAGTAGCCAACGCTTTTGTGATCGCAGGATTATTGATGATGATTGTAGGCGTATTGTCCTTTTTTACACCAGCTGTCATGCGACTGGGAAAAAAAGTGCCCCATAACGAAGCAGTATAAAATAAAAAAGCTTCCAAATTTTGGAAGCTTTTTTATTTTGAGCGAAAGACGAGATTCGAACTCGCGACCCCAACCTTGGCAAGGTTGTGCTCTACCAACTGAGCTACTTTCGCGTTGGTCTTACAAAAATACGGCTTTATTTGAATTTTTGCAAGACCAATTTAATATTTTATCAATTTAATTGATCGCATTGGCACAGTTCATACCATCAATAGCAGCGGAAATAATACCCCCAGCATAACCAGCCCCTTCAGCACAAGGGTAAAGACCCTTAATTTCAGGATGTTGTAAAGATAACTTATCACGGGGAATACGGACGGGTGAAGAAGTGCGGGATTCTACAGCAACAAGGATAGCTTCATTGGTATAGTAACCTTTCATCTTTTTACCGAAGATAGGCAATGCACCGCGTAATGCTTCGTACACAAATTTTGGTAACACCTGAGTTAAATCTGCAGAAACCGTACCCGGTTTATAAGAGTTTTCCGGAAGATCTTTGGATATCCGCCCCTCAACAAAATCAATCATCCGTTGCGCAGGAGCCACCATTTTTCCACCACCAGCTTCAAAAGCACGTTTTTCGATTTCACGTTGAAAATCCAACAACGCAAATGGATTGCTGTCCGATCCCGGAACATCCTCCAGGTTGATCTGGATAACAGTACCAGAATTGGCGTGCGGATTATTCCGTTTCGATGGCGACCAGCCATTCACAACGATTTCATTGTCTGCGGTAGAACAAGGAGCAATAACCCCACCTGGACACATACAGAATGAAAAGACCCCACGGCCATTTACCTGTTCCACAAGACTATAATAAGCCGGTGGAAGATGCTCGCTTCGGACTTCACAATGATACTGTGCTTGATCAATAATCTCCTGCGGATGCTCAATTCGAACACCTAGAGCAAAAGCTTTAGCCTCAAGTAACCAGTTTTTAGCACGGAAGAGTTCGAAAATATCACGTGCCGAGTGTCCTGTAGCTACAATGACATGATTTGATTTCAATTGTTTTCCACTTGCAAGTGTGACACCTGTAACCTGATTATTTTCCGTATTGATATCAACTACACGTTGTTCAAAAATAACCTCGCCACCATGCGCGATAATCGTTTCTCGGATGTCCTGAATAATATGAGGTAACTTGTTCGTTCCGATATGAGGGCGCGCATTGACCAAAATATCTTCATTCGCACCATGGGCAACAAAAAGTTTAAGTACTTTCTCAACATCACCACGTTTATCCGAGCGGGTATATAGCTTTCCATCAGAATATGTACCGGCACCACCTTCACCAAAACAATAATTGGAGTCTTCATCAACAATACCTTCGCGGTTTAACTTCGCAAGGTCACGGCGGCGATCCTGCACAGCTTTACCACGTTCAACAATAATAGGTTTAAGCCCTTTTTCCAAACATTGTAGCGCTGCAAATAAACCTGCAGGGCCAGCACCGATAATTAACACTGGTTGTGCGTTATGGGCCAATTTAAAGTGGGTTTCAAAAACTTCATTAATAGGTTCTTCGTCGATAAAAAATATAATACGAGCTCTAAAAACGACATGTCGGCTACGGGCATCAATAGAACGCTTGCGAATTTTAAATCCTTTAATACGCTCACCATTTATTTTCAAGGCTTTAGAACCTTGAATTAGAATATAATTATCGTCCTCAATTCTTTCCGGAGCGATAGCCAGTTCAATTTCTTTCTGCATAAATTTCTTGCTGGGTTTTTATCCCAAAAACAGCCCAAAGTTAAGGATAACTGCTGTATTTTTTTAGTTATAAATACTTAACGCCTAAAATTATTCTTATATTCGTAGGAGTGGTATGAGCTTTGTAGTAAGCTTTCTATCAAAATTTAATTTGAAATATATTAATTCAACAAAAAATGAAAAGATTATTAGTCGCATTCTTTGGTTTAATGGTCGCATTATCTTTCAGTTCATGCGGATACAATACAATGGTATCGCAAGATGAAAATGTAAAAGGAAAATGGGCTCAAGTTGAAAATGCATATCAGAGACGTGCAGATTTAGTTCCGAATTTGGTAAATACCGTAAAAGGAGCAGCAAAGCACGAAGAAAGTACATTAACAGCTGTTGTTGAAGCACGTGCCAAGGCGACTTCTATCACGGTAGATCCTACCAATTTGAATGAAGAAACAATTGCACAATATCAAAAAGTACAGGACCAGTTTTCAGGTTCTTTAAGTAAGTTGATGGCTACAGTAGAAGCTTACCCAGATTTGAAAGCAAATCAAAACTTTTTAGAATTGCAAGCGCAATTAGAAGGTACTGAAAATAGAATTTCAACCGAACGTAGAGCTTACAATGAAGCGGTACAGCAGTTCAATACAACTGTGAGAAGTTTTCCTAACAATTTGATGGCTGGCATGTTTGGCTTTAAAGCAAAAGGAACTTTCACAGCACAAGAAGGTGCGGATAAAGCGCCAGCAGTATCTTTCTAAATACAGCGTATTAGTTTACTAGAAAAGATGAATGATGGCCGAAATTTGTGCACGCATTCATCTTTTTTTATTTAAAAAAGACTTTAGTAATGGGAACATTTTCATCAGAAGAGCAGGAAAAAGTAGTACATGCGATCAGTATTGCGGAAAATAAAACTTCCGGTGAGATCCGTGTGGTTGTTGAGAAACACTGTCCTGGAGAAGTTTTCGATCGTGCAACCCACTATTTTGAAAAGTTGGATATGCATAAGACCGCTTTAAGAAATGGAGTTTTAATCTACTTAGCACACGAAGACCATAAATTTTCCGTTATAGGAGATGCGGGAATTCATAAGAAAGTAGGGGACGATTTCTGGGAGAAAACGAAAGAAATTATGGTTCAGGAATTTCGGAATGCACAATATGTGAATGGTTTGATCCAAGGCATTGAGCATGCAGGCGAACAACTGGCGAAATTTTATCCACGAGAAGACGATGATATTAATGAATTACCGAATGATATTGTTTTTGGCGATAAATAAAAAATGGATAAACGAAAAGAAAATAGGTCATTGACCAAAATTAGATTGTCAGCCATACGTTTTGTTGTCATGACGGCAGTCGCAGTACTATTTAGTATTGCAGGTGTATTTGCACAGGACGATTTTCCGGCGACATCCAACAGATTGGTCAACGATTATACAAACACATTATCGCCCACTCAGGTACAGCAGTTAGAGCAAAAACTACTGGCTTTTGAAGACTCTACCTCCATACAGATTGCGGTAGTCTTGATGAATTCAACAGGATCTTATGATATCAGTGATTATGCCGTAAGACTAGCTCAAAAGTGGGGCGTAGGAAATAAAAAGTACAACACAGGTATTCTGTTGCTTGCCGCAATTGGCGATCGTGCTGTTACTATTCAGACAGGGTACGGTATAGAAGGCGCTGTTCCTGATGCGATCGCACATCGAATTATTGAAAACGAAATAAAGCCAGCTTTCCGGGCGCAGGATTATTTTTCAGGAGTTAATAAGGCAACTGATGCTCTGATTTCCTATACCAAAGGAGAGTATAAAGCAGATCCTAAGCAACCCCAAGGAAAAGGAGGCACTTCAAAGATGTTGATCGTGATTGTGATTGTGATCATTGTCATCGCAGTGATTTCTAGAAAAGGAGGAAACGGTGGAAATGGTGGTGGTAAAGTCATGAATGGTACAGGAACTTCCGATTTGTTTTGGTGGACACTCTTAAATACACTTGGACGAGGCGGTTCCGGAGGTGGCGGCTTTGGTGGCGGTGGAGATAGTGGTGGTTTCGGCGGTTTTGGTGGCGGTGGCTTCGGTGGTGGCGGTGCCAGCGGCAGATGGTAATCCAAACCGTGTAAATGAAGTAATAAATATCAAATTATATACAGATGAAAAAAGGAATATTATTGGGATTAGGACTTATCCCGACTTTAATTTTTGCACAAGAGAATTTTACCGTAACAGGTAAAATACAAGGAGCGACAGATAAAGCAAAAGTGTTTATGCAATATGCTGAAAACAATGCGCGCAAAATAGATTCAACAACAGTAACAGGTGGACAGTTTAAATTTAACGGTACAGTTGCTGGACCTGTTAAAGCGTACTTAATTCTTTCAGCAGACGGAACTAGCATCAAAGAAATACAAAATCCTGATTTGACACAAGTATACCTGTCAACTGGAGTGATCAAAGTAGAATCTACTGGTGAGATGAAAAATGCAGTTATTTCGGGTAATGCGATCAATAATGATTTTGCAAAATACCAAACTGCTGTTAAGCCTTTCTCAGAGGGGTTTCAGGCATTAAATAAGCGTTATTCAGAAGCTGCTGAAGAACAGCGTAATGACCAGACTTTTATTGCAGGTCTGCAAAAAGAAGCCGGAGAAATTAATGAGAAACAAGAATTGGTGGACGAGCAGTTTATTAAAAATAATAAATCAAGTTTCATTACATTGGATTTATTAGGAGATAAATTAGATGCTGAAAATGTCAATTCATTGATTATTCCAAGTTATCAAGCGTTATCAGCAGAATTAAAAAACAGTAAAAAAGGTAAAGAATTAGCAACAAGAATTGAAAAGTTAAAAGCAGTAGCAATCGGAGCAGTAGCGCCGGACTTTACATTGCCTGATACTGCAGGTAATCAGGTTTCTCTTTCTTCTTTAAGAGGTAAATATGTATTATTAGACTTCTGGGCAAGCTGGTGCGGACCATGTCGCCAAGAGAACCCTAATGTTGTAGCAGCATTTAATAAATTTAAAGACAAGAACTTTACTGTATTTGGAGTCTCTTTAGATAATCCAGGTAAAAAAGACGCCTGGTTGAAAGCGATTGCAGACGATCAATTAGGACAGTGGCCACAAGTGTCAGATTTGCAAGGATGGAAATCTGCTCCAGTAGGTTTATATGAAGTACGTGGTATTCCACAGAACTTTTTAATCGATCCGACAGGAAAGATTGTTGCCTCTAATTTACGAGGTGAAGCTTTAGAAGCTAAATTAGCAGAATTACTAAAGTAATAGCAGTGTAAGGATATCTTAAAAAGGGCTTTTCAATTCGTTGAAAAGCCCTTTTTATGTTTACTATTGTACATGCGTACTTTTTTAACCCTTATCGTAGCGACCGTGTTAATGGTCAGTTGCCAAAACAAACAAGAAGCGGGAGTGCCCGTTCTGAACCTTGCCTCATTAGCGGCAATCCCATTAGACAATCCCATTGATACTTTGGCGAAAGGCAAAGCCTTTATAGAGGTTAAATTGCCTCCTGGAGCTCGAATTGAAGAATTGTCGAAAGAAGATTTAGGACTATTAAAAGCCGCTGCTTATCGTTTTTTTGGACAAGTTAAATTGGTCGACAATCAATATATCGCAAATATCAAAGAAGGAAAAGAAATTGCGGTTTCGGATGCTGTGGTTGCAGCTTATTTGAAAGCAATAGCCAATACCAATGCATTTGCAGACTCCTTAAAAAATGAAGGACAAGAAATCCAATTGCCGGCTATAACAGATGAATACCGTAATGCTTTATTAAAATAATAAAAAAGCCGATTATATACTAATCGGCTTTCTTTTTGTCATATTTTGAAACCAGTACTGTATAACTTTTTATTGTTGCCGCGTTACTTCTTGATTTGTACTATATAGATGAGTTTTTTGGGTACTTCTTATGTTAGATGGTTCACTCTCATTTTTCATTCGGTCCAGTGCCGTCACCATATAATAGTACTGTTGATGTATTTCCAGGTCACTATCATCAAATTGAAGGTCATCCTCATTATAAGAAATATGGATGATATTCTTACTATTATTCAAATCAGGTTGATCCCCCTCTTTAAATCGGTAAACAATATAGCCATAAGCAGATTGACCATCAGATGCACGATCAGGTTTTTGCCAGACTAGGTGATTTAATTTTGTGTTTTCTGAAGACCTCAACTGTAACCCAAAAGGTGCATTAGGCGGGATACTGTCGATCCACGGCATCGTCGGAGGCAAAGCCGATGTTTTATATAGATTACGTTGCAAAGAATCCTGAAGACCGGCAAGATTGTCCGTTAAAGATTTTGAACTAAAGAAGATACTTCCCTGTACATTCTGTTGTTCTCGTAAAAAACGGATCTGACGCGGAATTTGGCTTCGGTCAGTCCATCCAGGTTTTTGCTCATTCACGCGATAAGCACCATGACCGATATAAAAGTGTCGGCCATAAGTATGATGTTGCCACCATTCAACCAGAATTTCATAAGCGGCAGCACGGTTTTGGAAAGGAAAATAAATCTGGGGATTGATGTAGTCTATCCAACCCTCTTTGATCCATTTCACGCCATCCGCAAATAAAGTCCGGTAACCACTTAAACCATGTGTATTAGAACCGTCACGGTTTGCATCCTTATTATCCCAGATACCAAAAGGACTGACACCGTATTTTACATAAGGTTTTTTAGCTTTGATCGCAACGCCCAGATCGTGAATAAGCACATCGACATTATTTCTGCGCCAATCCTCTATATTTGAAAAGTTGTTGCTGTATTGGCCAAACGTTAGGCGGTCCGGAATAGCAGTGTTGCGGCTGTCGGGGTAAGGATAAAAATAATCATCAAAATGAACACCATCAATATCATAATTACTGACGACATCCATGATGACATCGATGATATATTGACGTACCTCCGGTATTCCCGGATTAAATAATTTTTTTCCAGCGTAGGTAAAAAACCATTCAGGTTTCTTTTTCGTGATATGATCTTCTGAAAAATGATTCGGATTTAAAGTTGTGGAAGCACGGTAAGGATTGATCCAGGCATGCAGCTCCATCCCTCTTTTATGGCATTCAGCGATAATGAAATCCAAAGGATCATAAAAAGGTTCAGGAGCCTTTCCTTGTTTCCCGGTTAAATAACGGCTCCAGCCTTCTCTACCACGACCATAGAAAGCGTCTGCCGCCGGTCGGATTTGAAAAAGAATAGTATTCATACCCGATTTTTTGTGCTGGTCAAGTATTTGTATCAGCTCCTGCTTTTGTTTTTCAACATTGGTTCCAGTGGCGACTGTTGGCCAGTCAATATTACCTATAGTGGCAATCCAAACACCACGGACTTCTCTTTTGGGACCAGGTTGAGCGAATGAAAGTTGTGCTGTTGATGCTATTAAAAAAAATACTCCAAGTAAGTGCAGAACGTGTTTAATTCTCATTTGTTTAATGATAAGTTAACAAAGATAATTAAGCTTTATTGATAAAGTATTAAATCTTTGTAAGAACTTTGTGGTTGTTTTATATTCTGTAAATTGCAATGTTTTTGGACTGTCCTAAAAACATTATTTTTATAGCGCTTTATTAGTATAGCATGAGCAAAGAGCAAATTTCCGTTTTTGATATGTTTAAAATAGGTATTGGACCCTCCAGTTCACATACCTTAGGTCCCTGGCGTGCTGCACAGCAATTCACAAAGGTATTGCAGGATAAGGATGTACTTAATAACGTCGAATCTGTAAAGATATTATTATATGGATCTTTAGCTAAAACAGGTACAGGGCACGGAACTGATATTGCTGTGATGTTAGGTTTAAGCGGAGATGATCCTGTAACTTTTGATGTCAATCAAGTAACACCAAAAGTAGAACATATCAAATCTGTAAATCAGTTGCGTCTGGCTGGTACACATACCATTCCATTTACATACAAAGAAGACTTGCTTTTTTTATATAGTGAAAGCTTACCTTTTCACCCCAATGCAGTTACTTTTCAGGCATTTTTGAATAATGGAAAAGCTCTTAGTGAAACCTATTATTCAATTGGTGGTGGATTTGTTGTTCAGGAAAATGATGAGAGCAGTTCCTCAACAGAGGTCGATCTACCTTTTCCGGTAGATACCGCTCAAGATTTATTGCACTGGTGCCGTAAGACAGGTTTGAAAATCTCAGAACTCGTCTTAGAAAATGAACATGCTTGGCGTGAAGAAGAAGAGACGCGCGCCGGAGTATTAAATATCTATAAAACTATATACGAATGTATATATCGTGGTTGCCATACCGCGGGAACACTACCAGGAGGACTTAATGTAGAAAGAAGAGCCGCAAAACTGAATCAGCGATTGCTTAAAAACCGAAGCTATCACGATTATGAAAGCTGGATCGCAGCAATAAAAGCAGGAGGAGAGAATTTTCAATATATTTTGGATTGGGTAAGTTGTTTTGCTTTGGCCGTTAATGAAGAAAATGCTTCATTTGGAAGGGTCGTTACCGCACCAACAAATGGGGCTTCTGGTGTTATTCCTGCTGTATTGCAATATTTTATTACCTTCCATAATGGAGATTCAGAAGATAAAATTATTCAGTTTATTCTAACCGCTTCCGAAATCGGTTCCATATTTAAAAAAGGAGCAACTATTTCTGCCGCTATGGGCGGATGTCAGGCTGAGATTGGAGTATCATCAGCAATGGCAGCTGGAGCATTGACCGAATGTCTCGGCGGATCGCAAAGACAGGTGCTTATGGCCGCTGAAATCGCCATGGAACATCATTTGGGCCTAACATGTGATCCTATTGGAGGTTTAGTACAGATACCGTGTATTGAGCGGAATACCATGGGTGCAATAAAGGCTATTACAGCCGCGCAGTTGGCCCTGCAATCCAACCCGGATAAAGCCAAAGTCAGTCTCGATACAGTTGTCAAGACCATGTGGCAGACCGCGTTAGATATGAACGTTAAATATAAAGAAACGGCAGATGGCGGTTTGGCTGTACAGATTCCGTTAAGTTTACCGGAATGTTAATGTTAAAGAACCCGTTGTCATAAAAATATTTATGTTGCATGAATGAGGTCTGATCATGCAATATAAATGTCAATAAAGAATAAATGAAATACATATGAAGTATTGTGCTATTGCCTCGGGCAGTAATGGAAATTGTTATTATATCGCGAAAGGCGATACAGCTATTCTAGTAGATGCAGGTATTAATAATAAGCACATTCATCTCCGTATGTATAATCTAGGTATAATTCCAACTCAGATCAAGGCCGTATTTATTACCCATGAACATACGGATCATATTCGGGGTTTATCTGTTTTTGTCAAAAAGTATAATATACCGGTGTATATTACTCAAGGCAGTTACGATGGAACAAGATTGCATCTTCCCGGTCATTTGGTGCACATCATTACCCCAGATGCCGTCACTGAGATCGGAGAGATGAAGATTTATGGTATACCTAAATATCACGATGCAAAAGAACCTTGCAGTTTTTTGATTTCCGATGGAACGCATAATATTGGTGTGTTGACCGATATAGGCCGTCCGTGTTCAAATGTGCAGCATGTCATCAAACATGCAGATGTACTATTGCTAGAATCCAATTTCGATGAAGAGATGCTTAGAAACGGGCGATATTCCTATTTTCTAAAAAATAGAATTAGCAGCGGCTGGGGCCATCTTTCCAATGCAGTTGCGTTAGAGTTATTCAACAAATACCGAACATCTCGTCTCAAACACTTAATGCTAACGCACCTTTCAGGCGAAAATAACACCGTGGAACTTGTGCATGAAACATTTAGAGCTCATTGTGATGACATTCTTCTTTCCGTTGCCACACGCTATGAAGAAACAGAAATTTTTGATGTTTTAGACCTCCATAATATAGAAAGCAATCAGGTCATTAGTCAGCTCGGATAGGGAAAATCTTATCATTACATAATGTAACGATCTAAACCGCTAAAGTTATAAACTTTAACGGTTTTATTTTTTATGTTTAAATCCTTAACGAGCTAAAATTCAGGAACATTTATTTGGTAAAATAATTTCATAAAGTTTTCATGTTTAGTATTTGTGAAAAATGGAATTTTTAAGCACTAAAATTTAGTTGCATAGTGTATTAATATATTGTTTCATAAAAAAACCGTTTGAATTATTACGAAACAACAAATGCCCATATACTCCTTGAAATGGGAAAAATTCAATGTAATTAATATGTTAAAAAATGTAAAAATTTCCCCGTTTGAGGAAAAAAATAGTAAAGATTGCGCATACGTTTGCGTGAAAATAGAACAATCGTTTGCGATACAATCAAGTTAATTCTTTTGTTTAAAATGAAAATTAAGCCAATGTAAAATTTGAGTTACCATTTCAATTGCTGTAAATTAACCTAAAATTTACTAACCAAATCAATTGTTATGAAGAAAATTTTACCAATTTTTCTCTTCTTTTTGATGTCGTGTAATTTATTGTTTGCACAGGTAACTAATATTACTGGAACAATAAAAGACGACAAAGGAGGGGTACTACCTGGGATTACAGTATCCGAGAAAGGAACCACCAACCAGGCCGCCACCGGGAGTGATGGCGTATTTACACTAAAAGTTCATAAATTACCGACAACCATCGTGGTCAGAGGTATTGGCTTTAAGTCCAAAGAACAGCAGGTTCAATCTGAAAAAGGGATCAATATTGTACTAGCTACTGATAATTCGGCATTGGATGAGGTTGTAGTAGTAGGATACCAAAGACAGTCCGCAAAAAAATCAACAGGTGCAGTACAGGTTATTTCTGGAAAAACAATCGAAGATCTACCTGCGCCAAGTTTTGAGAGTTTATTACAAGGCCGTGTGGCGGGGGTAAACATTCAGAACTTTACAGGTGAACCAGGAGCACGTAACACATTTACCATCAGAGGTAACTCAACCATTTCTCCTGATTTAAACTCTGAAATTGATTTGGCAAATACCATGAGCTCGCCTTTGTATATTGTTGATGGAATGCCATTATCAGTTAGTGACTTGGCAAATGCTGGTGCTACAGGAACAAACTACGTGGCGGGTATCAATGTCAACGATATCGAGAGTATTGTGATTCAAAAAGATGCGGCAGGTACGGCTGTTTGGGGATCTCGTGGAGCTAATGGTGTTATCGTGATCAAAACCAAACAAGGTCGATCGGGTAAACCGCAGGTTCGTGTTTCGTACTATAAAGGTGTTACAGAGCGTCCTCAATTGCAACGCACATTAGCCGGGGCAACAGAACGTCGTACAAAAATGGATATTTTGTCGCAGTATGGAAACTACTCACAAATGGGCGGGATTACACAGCCTTTGACAGATAGTTTAAATTCAAGTTATAATAATGCGACCGATTGGCAAGATCTCTTTTACACGACAGGAAATATCGATAATGCAGATGCAAGTATTTCTGGTGGAAATGAAGCCGTAAATTATCGTGTTTCAGCGGGTTATTATAATGAAGACGGTGTTGTTCGCAATACGGGTTTCAAACGCTATTCCTTACGAGGTAATTTTGGATTTACGTTGTCTCCAATCATAAAATCTGATTTAATGTTTTCAACAGCCCGAATTAATAGAAAGCGTGGTTTAGGAAAAGGAATAAACGAAGTAGTTCCTATCAATCAAGGTGCGATGCCGTCATCATTTGTTGGATTGGGTAAGGCTGATTATGATTTTTATTACGGTCAGTTTGATAAATTGAAAGATGATAACCAAACAGATAATCTCAATATTTTTTCAAAAACTTATGTTGATATTATTAAAGGGTTGCAATATTCGCTTGAAGCCTCTGCTCAGGTAAATCTGGATAACCGCGATCGGTTTCAACCTAAAGAGTTAAATAATGATGTGAGTTATGCAAGTTCAACTGGACGAAATGCTTATACCTATAATTTAGCAAATATCTTAAACTACAATAAAACTTTCAATGAGACACACAGCATCATTTTAACTGGAATGCAGTCTTTCCAATATGATAAGCAACAGTCACATTCTATTGAAGGTTATCATTTACCAACAGATGATATTAAAGTAATACAGGGGGTAGCGCAAAAGAATCTTTATGCTAACACCAATCTTATGGAGTCTGGCCTTTTGTCTTATATGGGACAAGTTTCATATGATTATAAGTCTAAATACATCGTTAATGCATCATGGAGAGCAGATGCTTCATCACGTTTTGGTAAAGATACCAAATGGGGTTATTTTCCAGCGGTCTCTGCAGCCTGGGTAGTTTCAGATGAAAATTTTCTAAAAAACACCTCATGGATCAATATGTTGAAACTAAGAGGAAGCTGGGGTTTGTCAGGTACATTACCGACAGATTTTTATGCTCCTTTTAATATTTGGACTTCATCTTCTGATACGTATAACGGAGAGACTTTCTCATATCCGTCATTTGTAAAACCTTTGACTTTAAATACTTTGACATGGAATAAGTCGGAGCAAACAAACATTGGATTTGACCTATTCACTTTAGATAATCGCCTAAATATTACATTTGATGCATATCGTAAGATCACGAAAGATCCAATTATGGCATTTCCTTTCCCATATTATACTGGGTATACGAAATTGTCGTTTAATGTGCCTATGACGATCTACAATGAAGGTTTTGATTTAACAATTGCCACTCATAAT
Source organism: Sphingobacterium kitahiroshimense (assembly GCF_025961315.1). Classification (NCBI taxonomy): domain Bacteria; kingdom Pseudomonadati; phylum Bacteroidota; class Sphingobacteriia; order Sphingobacteriales; family Sphingobacteriaceae; genus Sphingobacterium; species Sphingobacterium kitahiroshimense. The sequence goes on from NZ_JAOQNK010000001.1 coordinate 4,212,262, forward strand.
CTTTCTAAAGAAAGCAAATTGCAATGGAATACAAATTTAAATTTAACGTTTAACAAAAATCGTATCGGTTCATTACCATTTGGTGACCGTAGCTTTTATGCAGATTCAAGAGATTATAATCAGCAGTTGATGTATACAGTTGGAAGTCCTATTTATCAATGGGCGCAAATGAGATATGACGGTGTATATTCTCATCCAGGTGAAATTCCAGTTAATCCTCTTACAGGTTTGCCTATAACCTATTTTAAAGGTGGACAAATAGTAAAACCGGGATATCCAATTTGGAATGATGTTAATCAAGATTGGGATGTTTGGAGTGATGAAGATAAGGGAGCTGCGGATGGTGATTTAGTTCTAACAGGAAATCCAAACCCAAAATTTACTGGTGGTTTATATAATGAATTTATTTATAAAAGCTTTTCTTTTAGTGTCTTGAATACTTTCACTTTAGGTAGAGATATCATCAACAATTTGAAAAGTAATCAATTTGATGCCGTTGGAGCAAATATTTATAAGTTTACAAATAATCGTTTACCGGATCTGGAAGGTGTGGATTATTGGACACCAGAGAAAGCGAAAGACCCCAATTATCAAGCTGGCTTTCCATCCATAGCACCATTTGGGGGGTATTTTTATCAGTACCTACCGTTCAGTACGATGTTTAATGAAAACGGATCATACTTTAAGATTAAAACTATTTCAATGGGTTACATTCTTCCCAAGAAGATTGTGGATCGTATGAGAATTGGAGCACGTATCATTCGTTTCTACGCAATGTTAGATAATGTACACACTTTTCAGAAAGCCTCTGTACCAGATGCGGAATTGGTATCTCCACAAGGAGAGTATAGTGGTGGTGCTTACCCACTTCCTAAAAAATACACGATTGGTTTAGAAGTTAACTTTTAAAAAATTGAAACATGAAATTTAAATATATATTATCGGTTATTGGGATTTCTAGCGCTTTAATGCTAGGATCTTCCTGCGGAAAATACCTTGATTTGACTCCTCAGGGAAGTACCTATGATGAGGTGTTTTGGATAGATGGAGCAAATGTAAATAAAGCAACTTTGGGAGCTTATGCACTTTTACGGGATGGTCTTCGAGCAGATCGTTCTTATTTTATATTTGGAGATATTGCATCAGGTTTACTAAAAACGGGAGCTGATTATTGGAATTATGCTGACATTTCTAAAGGTAAAGGTTATAAATTTAGTTATGCACCATATTTAGAAGGTAGTGTAATGGACTGGACCCGTTTTTATAAAATCATCAATCAATGTAATTTGATCGTTGATAATACAACGGCTATGGATGTAAATTTATTTGTAGATGGTGAAGACGAAAAAAATCAATACATCGCAAATGCGAAATTTTTACGTGCATATACTTATTTTTATATGCAACGCGTGTGGGGAGATGTACTGCTGGTAAAGGAACCATTTAAGGATCCGCAGAATATCCCTGATATGGCTAGAAGTCCGCAATCAGAAACACTAGCATTTTGTAAAGAAGATTTAGTTTTTGCTGTTGCAAATTTGAATCAAGGTGATAACAAGAGTTTTGCATCTAAAGGAGCTGCCAATGCGTTATTAGCACAAGTCTACGCTTGGGAACATGATTACGTAAATGCAGAAAAGTATATCGCAGAAACTTTAAAAGGCGGTTATGCATTAGAGGATATAAAAGATTATAAAAAAATCTGGCAAGGTGATTCTCAGGAATCAATTTTTGAAATCAATATGCTTTACGCAGAAACAGGCAGAGAATGGAGTAAAGATTTCTTTAATGCCTTTTTGACAAGTACAAATGTTCCAGGAAAAGGAATTCCATCTGTTTGGGAGATAGATCCTGAATTTTTAGAATCAGAATTTAAAACTCCAGAAGCTCGTTTTGATGCGATTTCTGCTCCAATGCCAAATAATGGTAAGCAAAAAGTTCTTCAAAAATATGATCGAGTAGTGTTCTATAACAATAATACTACTGATTATGCAGTAAATAATAATCTGGTATTAATTCGATTAGCAGATATGATTTTACTTAGGGCGGAAGCAAGTTTTAAAAATGGGAAAAGTTCTGTTGCTTTAAATGATTTAAATACAATAAGAAATAGAGCCGGGTTAAAAGATACCATACTATCGGGAGAACCTCTTTTTGAAGAAATTTTCAGAGAAAGAAGAAGAGAATTAATTGGAGAAGGAACAACTCAGTTTGACTTAATTCGTATGAATCTGTTTGATAAAATTGATGAATACTCGGTCTATTATACGGCAGAACGTATTGCGGGACAAGGCTATTACTGGCCATTAAATATGCGGGCACTTTTACCTCAAAATGAAAAGTTAACGCAAAATCTGTATTGGGCAAATCATTAAATATAAGAGTTATGAAAAAAATAGTTGTAAATATTTGTGTCCTTTTAACAATTTTAGTAGCAATAAGCTCGTGTAAAAAGGATGGTTATTTTGTAGGTGGTGAGTTGCATAATCCAAAAATTAATATGACCACATACGATTGGATGAAGAGTAATAAATACGGCGTATTTGATACCGTATTGATGTTAATAGACAAAGCAGGTGTTAAGGAAAAGATCAATGCGCCAGGTATCACATTTTTTGCGCCGACAGATTATGTCGTGAATAATTATGTGCAAGCAAAGACAAGAGCCATTCAAAATGTTGATCCTAATAAAAAATGGACAGTCGATTCAATTATAAAATATGAATTAAAGAAATTTGCAGATTCATTAGATATCTATATTGCAAAAGAAAACTTAATAAATGATATTTTAATTGCAAAAGGAAAGAAATATAATAATGTGAAGGGTGGAGAATTCATTGTTTCATATGAAGAAACTGAAGATCCTAATTTAGGGTATAACCCTAATTCATCTGTTGTTCCTAAAGTTGTGTATTTTACTTATCTCTTTAAACCTATTGGTAATGATTTTGATGTCACCAAAATTGTAGACCCAATTGGTAACCGTATTTTAGTTCAGACTTCTAATGCGCAGACAACAACCGGTGTCGTCCATGTTTTGAACAACGCCCATAATTTATTCTTTTATAGATAATCAAGATGAAAAAGAGTTTACTATATACACTAGCTATAGGATTACTAATAGCGACAGGTTGCAAAAAGCTGCCTGAGGGAAATTTAAGTGATATCGTTCGGTATGAAATTTTACCTATAGAAGTAAAAAAGGGGTGGGTGCAAGTTTCTACAGCTATTAATCCTGCAGGTTCTTCTAAACCGACAGAGTATAAATTATTGAAGATTTATGAAAAGGAAAGCGGAAAAGATGTAACTAGTATGTTTGAAAAAACATATCCAATAAAAATTTGGACTTCTTTACATGATCCCAAAGTCGACAAATCATTAGAGCTAATCTATGCAAAGATGAAAGATACGGTGATGGCACCTTTGCGCATAAACAAGTTATCTGGCGCTATTGAAACGAACAAGCACACTATAAATCTACCGAAAGGAAACTACACATTTGATTTAGAAATTAAAAATAGTACCGGAACACGAATTTATTCTAAGATTGGTGAATTTAAAATAATAGATGCACCTTTTTTTGAAGTTCCAGCTGTTCGATCTACAAGTGCAATGAAAGTAGGGGCTGAGACAACAACAAAGACAATCCCTAGTAATGCGGATCATATTAAAGTTACAGCTTTAGATACGATTGGCAATAAAATAACTGTTCGATTTTTGGATAAAAATGGCATTCCTTTTAATCCAAAGTCGGGTGAAATTGAAAGAAGACCTAATTCGGGTACTGCAGGAGGCTTTTTACAGACTATGCAAGATTATGCTATGACAACTACATTATTTGATGACCGCATTGAGTTTACCTATGGGGTTATGCCATTCCCATTATATTCTTTAGGAAATGGATATAACTACTATTATAGAATTCCAGCAAAGTATGTGAAATATGACGATAGCTTAGGACTTCCATATAATACCTATTCTTGTAATCCGAGATTCTCATTTCGGACTTACTACAAAGGGAATTATACAATCGATGTAATCGTACCTCAAGTCACAAGAGTGAAACCATAACTTCTTCTTGAATATAAAACGAGACGCTTAGCTGTATGAGTTAAGCGTCTTTTTTATACCCCAATTTTTTTCTCACCTCCAAACAAATGAAATCACTATCTTTATGTAGATCACATTTGTAACCCTATTATGATGAATGCTAAACAATTAGTCAGTTTTACGATAGCCATTTGTATGATGCTAAACATTGGTAAAGCACAGACAAAATTAAACTATTGCAACGATCAGATGCGAACCGGAGCAGAACAGACGGAAAAATACCTACCCTATTTAAAAGATAAACGAGTTGCCATCTTAGGCAATCCATCAACAGTAATAAAAGAACGTCATCTGGTCGATAGCCTTTTGAGCAGAGGAGTCAATATTGTCAAGATCTTTGGACCAGAGCACGGCTTTAGAGGAAATGCAAGTAATGGAGCCGAAGTGTCGGACGAACGAGATCCAGCGACACAGATCCCTATAATTTCCCTATACGGAAATAAGAAAAAACCAACAGCAAAAGATTTAGCAGACGTCGATGTCTTTATTTTTGATGTGCAGGATATGGGCGTCCGTTTTTATACCAATATCAATATCTTACGGGATATAATGGAAGCATGTGCCGAAAATGATAAAGAGTTACTTATCCTTGATCGACCCAATCCCAATGCCTACCTCATTGACGGACCTATACTCGATATGAAACATAAATCAGGAATTGGACAATTCCCGGTACCTATTGCCCACGGTATGACCACAGCCGAATTTGCACAGATGATCAACGGAGAGAAGTGGATGGCAACAGACCGTAAATGCAAATTGAAGATCATTCCAATAGAAGGGTATAACCATAGTATGCTATATAGATTACCCGTAAATCCATCACCAAATCTCAATACCGAACAGAGCATAATTTTATACCCCAGTACCTGTCTCTTTGAAGGAACCAAACTGAATCACGGCCGCGGAACAGATTTTCCATTCACCATTGTTGGCAGTCCGATATATAAAGGAATCTTCACATTTTCCTTCACACCCGTTAGTAAAAAAGGAATGAGTGAAACACCACTGTTCATGAATGAAGTCTGTTACGGATTAGATTTAAGAGATTATGATTTGCAAAGTCTCGTTGACAGCAAAGAGATCAATCTTTCATGGATAAAAGAAATGTACAATAAATCCCCAGAAAAAGATAAATTCTTCGACCAGAGCTATTCCAAGCAAATCGGTAGTATAGAAAAGCTGGCTGGGGTGGACGAGTTTCGAAAGCAGATAGAGAACAATGTGAGCGATCAAGAAATAAGAGCAAGCTGGAAAGCAGGTTTAGAGAGCTATAAAAAGATGCGTCAGAAATATGTCCTTTATAAAGATTGATGTAATACAGGAGAAAATCACCTATTCTACAGGTGGTACATCATTTTCATTAAAACCAATTAAAACACGCCATTAATCGGCAGTCGTTTGACGCTCGTTCGGGAATCACTTGAGAATCATTCGGGACAAGTAGGAGACAAGTTCGGCGATGGTATGCCTTCTGTTCGGCGTTTGTTTGCCTCCTTGCCGAACCCCTCCCGAACAATAGGCGAAGGAGAGTCGAACCAGTCCCGAAGGTGTTTCCTATGAATGTCAAGGCACTACCGACTCAATCCCGAGTAAAGTATGGACTTTCACGGACTTCTACGGACTTACATGGACTTTTACGCACTTAAATTTACTGAATGTAGAGATATGAGCTAGTTGATTCATAAAGCTAATAATTGTATTTATCCAATAAATAAACTATTTTTAGTAAAACCAGTATAGCATAAATCATGTTCGATTTCGAAAAACCTAAGAATCCATATCGAAAAAAAGGAAAAGATTATAATTTGTCAGAGAACAGCAAATTAGCAGGAGCAGATTTCGCATACTCCAATACATTAGCCAGCAGGATTTATAAGCAGATGAAAATCATACAAGATGATTCCGCTAAGTACGAATCCTTCTTACGTCTCAAAAAGAAGCTTTACATGGTCATTCGAAATGATCGTCAACATGATCTAGGACAATTGAAATTAGGATACGGGAACATAAATCCGCTAAAGAACTTCCGTTTTTCACCAAAGACCAGTTGGCAAACTTTCTTTATGAATTATCCCACAACAAATTTTGACGCGGAGAAAGAAGAATTATGTATAAGTACTCCACCGATTTTAGCCCGTGAACTAGATACACTTCCTGAAAGAGTAAGAAAAGTTATTCTGAAGATGCATATCATTAAAGTGTCCATAGATGATGAAAATACAGTTGATATAAGTTCAAGTAAAGAGTTGGTTATAGTTAAGGGTGATGATGTCGAATCACGATCGGTCATTTTTTCCATTAAAGATAAACCCAATGTGCTATTATTATGTGTGGCCACCGTACGGATGTGGCTATTATCTACAGATCGTAAAGAGGAATTTCTGACCCTAAACACAAAATATATGACTGCAGAAATATTTGATGCCATATTGATTCGTAACGGTCAGATCTGCAAGTTTGAAGAGGAAACAAATAAAGAAAACCGTCCTTCGGAATTTCCAGATTCAGATGAAGAACTAGATTGGGTGTAATAAGTTTTGAAATTTTAATAAAGTAATATTTTGTGAGCTTGTGCTTCCGTAGAATCATTTTAATTTATCGTTCTTAGAGCTTGAGCAGCCTCCGACCTGGAGAGGAAAGGCCGTAAATGAAGCTTTTGCTAAATAATAATTTTTTAAAAGATATATCCATTACTAGGGGAAATTAATAGTAACAGGAAGCCCTCTGATCTGCTCAGAGGGCTTTTGAATTTATGAATCAAATTTGATTAAAGAATAATACTTTGTAAATTAGGACATATAAATCTAAACATGCTATTTAAAAAATCAACCTTCTTCCTGTTATTATTTTCTTGTGCACTCGGAAGTGGCGAAGTTCATGCCCAAACGAAAGAACGACCGAATATTATCGTATTTATCGTAGATGATATGGGATGGGAAGATACTTCGGTTCCTTTTTGGAAAGAAAAAACTCCGTTAAACAATTTTTATCAGACACCGAATATGGAACGTCTGGCGAACCAAGGTATGAAATTTACACAGGCTTATGCCAGTAGTGTTTGTTCTCCAAGCCGGGTAAGTTTAATGAGTGGCATGAATGCCGCACGACATCGGGTGACCAATTGGACATTAAACAGAAATGCTTCCGTAGATGCTAAAGATGATGAGTTGGATTTTCCTTTGTGGAACGTAAATGGTATGCAACCCGTTGATACCATAGAGCGATCTGTATTTGTCAATTCCTTGCCTCAACTATTAAAGGAAAACGGATATTTAACCGTTCATGCAGGAAAGGCTCACTTTGGAGCTGTGGGAACACCTGGAGCTGATCCTATAAATTTGGGGTTTGATGTGAATATTGCCGGTCATGCAGCGGGTGGTCCTGGTAGCTTTCTGGGAACAGAAAATTTTGGGAATAATAAAGATGGAACGCCCAAAAGTCCTTGGGGAGTACCGGGTTTGGAAGAATATTACGGTCAGGATATATTCTTGACAGAAGCATTGACGCAAAAAGCACTAAAAGTTTTGAATGACTCATTGTCAAATCAAAAACCTTTCTTTTTGTATATGTCACATTATGCAGTGCACGTACCTTTTAATGCAGATAAACGGTTCTATCAGAAATATATTGATAAAGGAGCCACTCATGTTGAAGCACAATATGCTTCAATGGTAGAAGGTATGGATAAGAGCCTCGGCGATATGATGGATTTTTTGGAAAGTAAACATTTGACTGATAATACGATCATCCTCTTTATTTCTGACAATGGTGGTTATGCGATACAGGATCGTGGCAGAACATGTAAAAAACACAGATGGAATGAACCTTTAAAAAGTGGCAAAGGATCGGCATATGAAGGTGGGATAAGAGTACCCATGCTGGTTAAGTGGCCCGCTGTTGTTAAAGAAAATTCGGTAACGGAATATCCCGTTATAATAGAGGATATATTTCCGACAGTATTGAACATGGCAGGAGTTAAAAAAACAAAAACTGTGCAACATATAGACGGAGAAAATTTTATTTCTGTACTGAAAGCGAATAAGCAGGTAAATCGTAAATCGGCCATATATTGGCACTTTCCAAATAGCTGGGGCGAGACTGGACCCGGAATAGGTGCAACAAGTACAGTGAGAGACGGTGACTGGAAACTGATCTATTGGCATAAAACGCAGAAAAAAGAACTGTTTAATATCAAGAACGATATCGGAGAAGAGCAAGATCTTGCGATGAATAATCCCAAAATTGTAAAAAGGTTATCACATAAGCTGGGAGGCTATTTAAGACATGTAGATGCTCAGATGCCAATTATTAAAAATACTAAAGCTTCTGTTCCTTATCCAGACGTAGTTTCTGATCGGTAGTACTTCGTAATAAATTTTGGTAAATGATATATGAAAATAACAAAACAAAGCCCTCTATAATATTTTAGAGGGCTTTTACTTTTTTTAGCTATCTAATTTATTCCTGAGTTTAATTTATGCTCCAAACATTTTTCTATTCCTCCCACAGCATGTATCGTCTGCAGAGCAATGGGAAGATTAGTGAGAAATTGTGCAATGGGAATTATACTGTCCGCACTTTGTATGAAAGAATCTTTTAATGAGGTAATGGAAAAACTTTCTATTAATTCATCCATGATTTCGTACCATTCTCTATGAGTTTTGAAACGAAACATTCGAGCTAAGAAATCAGGAGGATAGATTCCTAAGTTATTATTGCACGAACAAGCTATCTCGTGTTTATGATTTAAGAATAAATCTTTTTTCTTACATTTTTGTAGGTCTGATTGGATGAAAATCAACCACGCGAGGTCGATTGCATAACCGATATTCATATAAATGTAACCATAGTTGAAATCTTGGCAGCGCATCCTGCTACTGACAGAAATATTAACAAGGTGGTTGAAATTTTTACTCCAGTCCGTATTGCTTTTTGCAAATTTCTCTAAAGAGTTTGAATAATTCTTAAAGGTATATTTAGGTAAATACCTAAACTCTTTCCATTTTAGTTTTTTTTTTCATGATTGTAATATTGGATTATTATGCTGTTGGGTAGCATTAAATAGGCTGTCTGAAAGGCTATATCAAGGGGGGTATGTTGTGTTCATTTGCTACATTTTAGTTTGTGTTATTTCTTGTCACATCTTTTTGGTGAGAATGGAGATGAAATGTAACATTGTATTCAGACGCCTTATTATTTATTTGTTTTATAACATATTTTTTTCGTTAAATGCTCTGTTTTTTTAAGATTATAGAGATTGTAAGGTTGGCTGAATACAGGTCATGTTCTCTTTTAAAGTGTTTACCGGGTCAAGATGATCTGTTGCTTCCATATATAGTCCTGTTATTTTCTGTGTAGCTCCTTCTTTTATATTTGCGCCTTATTCTCTGTTTCCAGTTTTGTCGAGTTTATTTCCGACATTTTTTCTTCATCTCGTATATCATGAGGATCGTCTAATGATTCATTATTTGATTCCGCTTCTTCACGTGGTTTCCTTGATTCCATATGAACATAGGGAGGTAGAGGAATAGTGATACCCCCATGCTCATAGATATAATAAAGTGCGTACGCCAAACGAATGAGAAACTCGCGAATAACGACAATTTTATCACCGAAATGTTCATCGCCGATAGATCTTTTTAAAGTTAGCTGTTCCATCAGGCCATCCATGGTTTTATACCATTTTTGTAAGGGCTGATAAGAGAAAAACTTACGAATCAAATCGTAGGGGCTTTTTTTATTATTACAAGTGAATTCAGGTCCATACGAATAATTGAAGTAATCTTTTCTTGTGTCAAATAATGTTAAGGGATTCTTATGTTTGGGTAGTCCACATTGTTTAAAAATAACATAAGCTATTTCCATCTGCTTAATCATTTGATGGCAATTGTAGCCATTTTCGGGATAACCACCGGTCGACATCGCTGGATAAGCTCCAGTTGTTACAAAGAGATTGATATCCTTTTGCCAGTTAATGATATCAGTTTGCTGTTGGAAAAAATCACGGATGTAGATCATGGGATTTTTGATATTCTTTTTACTTAAATAGCGAAAATGTTTCGCTTTTAGTTTCTTTTGCGTATTTTTCATAATGGAAATTTTGGTTTAAAATGGTTTTAATTATCTTCATAAAACTAATTTAGGGATTATTTTAAGTCAAAACAAATTATTTTAAGATTAAATTTGCACATATGAGTGATTATTTGAAGAGAATTAAGCTTGTTGCTGATCGGGAAGGTATGAGTGTTTCTGCTTTAGAAGCTACTATTGGGGCCAGTAAAGGCGTTTTTACAAGAGCCCTGAACAACGGGACAGATATTCAATCAAAGTGGCTAATCAGCTTGTTAGAAAATTATCCCGATTATTCAGCAGAATGGTTACTAAGAGGTGAAGGAGCTATGTTATGTGCTAAATCAATCGTTAAAGAATTTAATGAGACCTACTTAACAGCCGAACAGGAAGGCATTAGTAATGCTGTAATTAATGCCTTACATCAAGTAATAGCATCTCAAAATGCAACAATTAAATCCCAGGAAAAGATAATTTCCTTCATGGAGCGACAATTATCAGTTTACGAACAGGAAAATACATCGTCAAAAAAGGAGTAACCCATACGGGGTGATATTTAAGTAGGGATAAAGTAATATTGAAATAGCGTAAAATAACACGCAGAAATTGCGAGTTAAGAGGTTATAATGATGAGAGCGCTGTGTTGCATCATAAAGTATAGGTTAAAAAAGAGAAATCATGTCGGGAGTTAAAGAACGTGTGTTATTAATTGCAGAAAGTAAGGGGATAAGCAAAGCTATTTTTTTTGAAGGCTTGGGATTTTCTTATGCTAATTTTAAAGGCGTTCAAAAATTTTCAGCACTTAGTTCGGATGCAATGATAGCGATCTTAACTAAATATAATGATATATGTCCAACCTGGTTACTGATGGGTACAGGTGAAATGTATAGGAACAGTAACGGTGATGAAAGGGTTTCTCTTGAACATTCCAAGCAGCGCCCAGATGATAATGCAATTAAGATGGACGAGGCAATGAATAAAGTGATCAATGCTTTGGAACAGACGATAAGAACACAAGAGAAGACAATTCTTGCCCTTGAAAAGCAAATTGGTTTCTTGGAAAAAGAATAGGGTCGGGTATCATTGCACCTGATTTCTATAAATTAGGCCAATATTGACTCAAGAAAATTTGTATAGTACAATATTTCGTTATTATAATTTTAAAAAAATAACGGATTCAAGTGATTTTATTGCCGTGGTTTTCGTTTATTTTTGTCTCATGGAGGTGAACTGTCGAATATAAGAATTATTATTGCTAAGATCTTTTAATAATTAATAATACCATATTTATGTTGGGAAGACTATATCGTTTGTTTGCTGTGTTACTTTGTTTTACAACACTTGATACTGTTGCTCAATCGGCCGGTGATCGTCCTGTTTACACTTCAGAATGGGGGCATCTCTATCGAACCGAAAATAACAAAATGGATCTGCTGGGGATATTTCCGACGGAAGCTCCTGTATATGTTTTGGACTCTACAAAAACACAATATAAGGTGCAGGTGAGTAATGGGGATATTGGGTTTATAATGAAGCAACCTCTCCAACGGGCAATGTTTGGTAAGCGATCAGCGGGTGAACCTGCGCAATATTTCTATCGGGGTACACAAGGAAGCCAGTGCCCTCATTTTTTTGTTCAGGTATCGGAATTACGGGTGCGTAAAGCTCCAGATGTTTCAAGCACTGCAGTAAGAAGAGCAAGACTCAATGAGCTGGTCTGTATCGATTACTTTCCGCTCTACACGGACGGTTGGGTATATGTGGGTGATCACTTTCATGAGAGACCAGAATTCATTCAGGCAAAATTTCTAGGTGCGGAATTGACCTATGATAAAGTGTTAAAAGAATATCTCAAAGTAAAAGGTAAGGATCAAAAACAGGAAATTTTATGGGTAGGAAGACTCCGGGAAATTGCCTGGACCGATGATAAAAAATTAAAACAGGCATTGACATTTTGGAAAGAGTCATTCGAAAATGCTGGATTACAGGACCCGAAAGTTGATATTGATTTTGAATTGTATCTGGCAGATTGGTTTCAAGTTCGTCCGGCATTCGATGTGGTGGAGAAGCAGGTGACATCTTTACGGATGCATTTCGATTGGAAGGGGTTGCTTCTTTATGATGGGAAGATAACAGAAAGTCAGATGAAGCAACTTCAGATGCAAAAAGTATCGGTTATTCCGGATATGCCCGAATGCGGTTGGGAACCTGTATATTATTATCGATCTGATAATAATATCGTGGCATTTGAAGAAAATGTCAAGGGAAAAGTTTTTGGGTCCGTATATCAGGTTACCCTCAGCAATGAGCTAGCCTTGTGGATGGGAGAGGAGCGAATCGATATGAATTATGATGAAAAGGAATTTGTGAAACATTTTGGACATCTGGTTTCGACCGACTGGATCGGTGCCCCGCATGTTTATCGAATCCCCGATGGTGACGCAGGCCTATTTATGATCACTTTTGAAAATGGAAAAGCCGTCCGTTATGAATGTATGTTTTATTGTTAGAAAAGTCAATTAAAGATAAAATAAAAAAGGACCTGAAGCTTTTGTAAGTCCTTTTTTATTTTAAACCAATTCCATAGCGAAGAGATTGGCGATATGCCCTTTTAGCTTATCTTTTACCTCGTTAATATTGGGTTTATAGCCCAGTTCTCGCTCCATAGAGGTAACGTCTTTGTCGTCTATACCACAGGGTACAATATTTCCAAAATAGCTTAGATCGGCATTTACATTGAATGCAAATCCATGCATGGTTACCCATCGGCTTGCGCGGACACCCATCGCGCAGATTTTCCGTGCCTTTTCGTTGTCCCCATCGATCCATACACCTGTAAAACTGGGGTATCTTCCTGCCTGAATTCCATAATCATTTAGGGTTAGGATGATCGCCTCTTCTAACGTGCGTAGATAAAGATGAATATCGGTAAAGAAATTATCTAAATCCAGAATTGGGTATCCAACAATCTGACCAGGACCATGATAGGTAATATCACCGCCACGGTTGATCTTATAGTAGGTTGCTTCTTTCTCTTCGAGCGCTTTTTCATCCAATAAAAGATGTTCAGGTTTCCCAGATTTCCCTAAGGTATATACATGAGGGTGCTCGTTGAAAATTAAAAAGTTTTCCGTTGGAAGTTCTGTGCTGTTAACCCGGTTTTCATGTTTTACAGCTAAGGTTTTATTAAAAATCTCTTCTTGTCTATCCCAGGCTTCTTGATAGTCAACCAAGCCCCAATCGATAAAGGTTACTTTTTTATTTTGCATAGTGATGTGGCTATATGCGTTTTAGCCCAGTTTGAAATGATTAAAGCACGCTTGATTTTACATTGGATATAACCTGTTTTTCAAGCGTACTTTAAGTACTTATAAATTCGGATTAGTAAAGCAAATTATTATAAGGATATCTTTCACGGTGAATTTCCACAATGATATCGTATAATTTTTGTTTAAATTCCTCTAAGTTTGTTTTATTTGTAGCTGAAATGAAGATTGCTGGATCAGCATTCTTGGCCATCCAGCTGTTTTCAAAATCTTCCAATGTTACTGTTTTTTCACCTTCTTCACCCTCTTCAACTGTCGGTACATAAGCATCAATTTTATTGAATACCGTAATGATTGGTTTATCTAAAGCTCCAATATCTTTCAATGTCTCATTAACAGCGATAATATGATCTTCAAAATTTGGGTGTGAAATATCAACCGCATGAATCAATACATCCGCTTCGCGAACTTCGTCTAATGTTGATTTAAAACATTCAACTAAATGATGGGGAAGTTTACGGATAAAACCTACAGTATCGGATAATAAGAATGGTAAATTATCAATCACTACTTTACGAACGGTTGTATCTAATGTTGCAAATAATTTGTTTTCAATCAAAACATCCGATTTTGAAATCATGTTCATGATGGTTGATTTCCCGACATTGGTATAGCCGACTAAAGCAACACGTATCATTTCACCCCGATTTTTACGTTGTGTTTCATTCTGTTTGTCAATCAGATCAAGACGTTCTTTTAAAACAGTTATTTTATTTAAAATAATACGTCTATCAGTTTCAATCTGACTTTCACCAGGACCACGCATACCAATACCACCACGTTGGCGTTCCAAGTGGGTCCATAATCTTGTCAACCTGGGTAATAAATACTGTAATTGTGCTAATTCAACTTGTGTTTTTGCTTGCGCACTTTTAGCGTGGCTTGCAAAAATATCTAAAATTAAATTTGATCTGTCTAATATTTTAACTTGAAGCTCACGTTCGATATTACGTAATTGAGAAGGAGATAATTCATCATCAAAAACGACCATATCAATTTCTTCTGCGATAACAAAAGCTTTAATATCTTCCAATTTTCCTGCCCCTACATAGGTAGAGCGATCTGGATAAGTTAATTTTTGCGTGATAATACCTTTTGTTATCCCGCCTGCAGTTTGAACTAAAAATTCTAATTCTTCAAGATACTCGTGTGCTTTTTCCTCGCTTAATCCCTGAGGAATTACACTCACGAGTAAAGCTGTTTCGGGTCTTACTGCGGTGTCGTATATTTTGATTTTTGCCATTGTTTTCTATTCTAATTTTGTATTGCTTATTAAGATTTTGCATGAGTAGGCCCAGGGGCACTGCAAAAAGACGTGAAAATGATGTGACGTCATAGCACGATGACTCAATAATAATACAAAGATAATCGTTTTTAGTTTAATTGTTTTATGCCAAAAGCGGATCCTATAATTTTATTAAAGAAGCTTATAGACTAATGCATAATGGAATAGGAGGGAGATAAGTACTTTATGAGATCTTATCCCATGCAATACCGTCCGTTTTTCTAGCGAGGTATTGTCTGAGTGATGCATGACGTTCTTCTGTCATTTCTGGATCTTCCTTGAAGATATCAATAACAGAATTTCGGGCTTCTGACAGAAGCTGTTGGTCTGTTGCAAGGTTGGCCAATTTTAATTCCAGTACACCAGATTGTTGCGTACCTGAAATATCGCCCGGACCACGAAGTTCTAAATCAACTTCTGCGATTTCGAATCCATCATTTGTTCGTACCATTGTATTCAATCGCAACTTCCCTTCCTTGCTCAACTTATTACTTGACATTAAGATACAGAACGATTGCTCTGCACCACGGCCAACCCGTCCTCTCAACTGATGGAGCTGAGATAAACCAAATCGTTCCGAGTTTTCAATAATCATGACAGAAGCATTGGGAACATTAACACCGACTTCAATTACGGTTGTTGCAACCATAATCTGGGTTTCATGTTTCACAAAACGTTGCATCTCAAAATCCTTATCTTTGACAGGCATCTTGCCATGGACAATACTGATCTTAAATTCAGGAAGCGGAAATTCACGTTGGATATTTTCCAGACCTGCTTCTAAGTATAATAAGTCTAGTTTCTCACTTTCCTTGATCAGTGGAAATACAACATACACCTGTCTCCCCTTTGCTATTTCTTCACGGATAAGACCAAACATGCGCAATCTGGAGCTCTCGAAAAAATGAACTGTCTTAATCGGTTTTCTTCCCGCAGGGAGTTCGTCGATAACCGAAATGTCCAAATCGCCATACATAGTCATTGCCAAAGTACGCGGAATAGGGGTAGCGGTCATCACGAGCATATGTGGTGGAATGCTATTTTTACGCCAAAGTTTAGCGCGCTGTTCAACTCCAAACCGGTGTTGTTCGTCAATAACAACAAAACCTAAATTCTTAAATTTGACTTTGTCTTCAATTAAGGCATGGGTTCCTATCAGGATATCCAACGAACCATTTTCCAATTCTTCATGTATGATACGGCGTTGCTTAGTACTCGTAGAGCCTGTTAACAATTTAATATTGCAGATATCCTCTCCCAGTAACTCTTTTAGCCCCGTATAATGTTGGGTTGCTAATATTTCTGTTGGTGCCATCATGCAAGCTTGAAAACCGTTGTCTATGGCCAAAAGCATAGTTAAAAGTGCAACCACTGTTTTCCCAGATCCCACATCGCCCTGCACCAAACGATTCATTTGTGCGCCGGTAACAGTATCCTGTCTGATCTCTTTGACGACACGTTTCTGTGCGTTGGTCAACGGAAAAGGAATCCGTTCTTTGAAAAAGGTATTGAATTTGTCGCCGACTTTAGAGAAAATCTGTCCCCTGAATTTTTTAGTATTGAGCTGTTTATTTTTTAGTAATTTGAGCTGAATATAGAATAATTCTTCAAATTTGATACGTTTTATGGCCTGCGTCAGTTCCTCTTGACTCTGTGGAAAATGAATCGCAACAGTGGCTCTGACTTGGTCCATCAATTGATGCTTGGCCAATAAATAAGCTGGTAGCTGTTCAGTGAGTTGACGAAATACGGTTTCTAAAGCAGTCTGCTGTAATTTTTGAATCCCTTTACTGTCCAAGTTGAACTTCTTCAGTTTCTCAGTGGAGGAGTAGACAGGTTGCAAAGTCATATTACCCAGGTTTTTTACTTGAGCTTGATAAGGTTCCATTTCGGGATGTGTGATCGATATCTGTCCGTTAAATACAGATGGTTTGCCATAGAGCACATAGGCCGAACCTACTTTTAATGATTTCTGTAACCAGGTGATCGATTGGAACCACACCAGTTCGATGCTCCCTGTTTCATCTTTGAATTGTCCAACCAAACGTTTTGCTCTTTTTTCACCAACTTCTTTAAGCCCAATAAGTCTCCCTAATACTTGGGCCGAATACATATCGGCATCCAGTTGTCTTATTTTATGAAATACGGTACGGTCAATATAGCGAAAAGGGTAATAACTAAGCAGATCACCAATGGTGAAAATTTGCAATTCTTTTTTAATTACATCAGCTTTCTGAGGGCCTACGCCTTTCAGATATTCTATTGGGGTTATTAAAGATAAATCAGCCATTCTTCTACTTTGCTAATTTAAGGATTTTACTTAAAAATTTAGCAAAATAGTATAGATGATTGCTAAAGTTGTTGTATATGTTAATTAAAAAGGAGTATTTAGTCCGGTGATGTGGTATCAGATATTTTTTTCGCATATTAATAAAAAAGGCTGCCCCTTTATTGAAGAGGCAGCCTTTAAATAGGATAAGATGTTGATTAAAAATTTCCTTTATTCACATCCCACCATAGACGTGTACCGCCGTTATCAGCACCGCCAAGTAATGAAATGGCATTCTGTACCTCAGCTGCATTCGTGTTGTACTCATTTTGTGGAAATGGTAAACGACGGATCTGAATCTTAGTGTCAATAAGACCAGCGCTATTATTCACCGCAACAGGGAATAATTTTGGATATCCGGTTCTACGGAACTCACTCCAGGCTTCTTGTCCTTCTGGGAAGATCGCTAACCATTTTTGTGTAATAATACGTTCCAACTTTTCTTCATTAGAGGCTGCATCATTCCATTGAATAGTTAAGTTAGTTGGTGCAGCTGCATTATTGCTTGCATTGAATGGATCAACGTAAGCAGCAGCTTTACTCGTATTGTCTTGTAAATAGGCCGATAAACCGCTTACGCCCCATTGTGCAAAAGAGGTTTCAACACCTTTTTCGTAAAGTGATTTTGCTGTTCCACCAACATTTGCCCAACCTCTCAATGCGCCTTCAGCACGTAAAAAATAGACTTCAGCAGCAGTCATTAAAATTGGGGCAGTGGTTGCTGTGAATGACGGCGTACTTCCTCCCGTATTAAGCGCTGATAACATCTGGTATTTGTCTTTTTCAATACCTGCTGCACCTGTACGGATACCAATGTATTTGCCCGCGAAGCCGGTTGTCTGTTTGTCAACTGGTACTGGCTCCATATATTTGGAAATACGTGGATCGCCGTAACCTGTCATGTATGACTGTAAAGAAGCATTCATACGGGTATCTGCCCAATTCTTTGAAATAAACCAAAGGGGATTGCTGAATGTACCGTCTGTAGGAACTTTTACTTTGAAGTTTTCACTATTCGCTTCAATAACGCCACCATTTGCTGGATCTAACGCTTTCTCTGCTTGTGCTTTTGCTAGTTGAGGTTCAACTTTTACAATACGCACAGCAAAACGCAAGCGAAGTGAGTTAGCTAATTTTAACCAGTTCTTAAAACGTGTTTGGTTATCCAAATTCGGATATACTAAATCGATCTCTTCAATTTTGTCGGTCATTGGACTTTGGGCATTAAATGACTTTAAAGCCTCCGTCGCTTCATCTAATTCTTTGAAAAAAGCAGTGTAAAGATCAGCTTGCTTATCATAAGGAATATCTCCAGATGTGCCTACTTTGCTATATGGAATAGGTCCGTAAATATCAGTTACACGATTAGCAGCAGCTACCTTAATTACTTTTGCGGCTCCGCCAAGTGCTGGATAGTTTTTATCCAATCCATTTTTTTGTAGTTTATCAATAGATTTGATCACATCAAGGTAAAGCACTTTAAAGGGTTCACCATTCCAGCCATTTACCATAGCGTAATTCAGGTTATTTTGACCGCTATTGAAAGGTGTAGGGGACATGAAATAACCAGAGAATACGTCGGCATTCAAATTTTGTTGAAGTTGATATGAATTTGGATCACCACCTCCAGAAAAATTGTAGATGGCCATCTGTGCTGTTTTGAAGAATAGTACTAAATCTTTTCCATCGGCAGCCAGGTCTTCATCTGTCAGGCCGTTGTTGTTTTTGTTATATTCTTCGAAGTTTTTTGTACAGCTGCTCATGGCACTTCCAAGTACCACAAAAGCTAACATCAACTTACTTATATTTTTGAAATTGTATTTCATCGTTGTTTTATTAAAAAGTTGCATTCAAAGTAAGACCATAATTACGAGTTGGAGGCATCATGAAGATATCGACTCCACTTAATGTATTGCCGGTAGACATGGTCACTTCCGGGTCAAAAGGTGCTTTCTTAGTAAAGTAGAATAGATTTCTGCCGACTGCCGAAACGCGGAGCTTTTTAAAGAAACTATCATTAAGATTAAAGTCATAGCCTAGCACTAATTCACGTAGTCGAACAACTGTTCCGTCATAAATATATTGACTGCTTACAGGTCCCATACCACCAACGGTTGTATACCATTTCTCTGCTGCAACATTTGTTACTTCAGCACCAGCAGCTGTAATGCCATTGATTGTTACACCTCCATTAGCGCGGGCATCTCCACTTGCTTTTGAAACACCATAACCGTCAAGAAGCGCTTGTGTTATGGACATCACTTCGTAATCAAACTTACCGTCGATCAAGAAACTTAAGTTGAAGTTTTTGTAACTAAAGCTATTGTTCAATCCCATTTGCCAAATAGGATTTGAATTTCCTAATTTGGTATAATTGGAATTCTTTTGGGGAGTACCGTCTGCCGAGACTAGAATACGGCCTTGATCATCACGAGCAAAATCTTGACCATAAATGTCACCAAAAGAACCGCCTACTTCAAATTTGGAAGCGTAATTGTTACGTCCATCTCCGGTTAATGCAAATTCTTTAATGCGATCATCTAATTTGATAATCTTATTTTTGTTATAAGTGAAGTTTAAACTTGTTGTCCAGGTAAAATTGTCATTCTTAATGGCATCTAATGACACTAATGCTTCAACCCCTTGATTTTGGATATCTCCAGCATTGATGGCATATTGATCATACAATGATGCTTGACTGGCAGCAATTTTGAAGAACTGATTCTTCGTATTTGTCTTATAGTAGGTTACATCTACGTTTAAACGGTTGTTCCACATACGCCATTCAGTACCAATCTCTAATGAATGTGTTTTCTCTGGTTTAAGACCCTTAAGAAAAGCAATATCATTGAGGTTGATAACACCATAAGCATTCAGATTATTGGTTAATAAGGTGGTGTAAGGAGGTAAATCATTACCAACGATAGCATATGAACCCCTAATTTTGGCCATGTTGACAAAATCAGGCATATTCAATTTGTCGTTTAAGACAACACCTAAACCTACTGATGGATAAAAGAATGAATTTGATTCTGTGAAAGCAAGTGTACTTGACCAATCATTACGAGCAGTTAAATCAAGATATAACCATTGATCGTATGATAGATTAGCACTGGCAAAAACAGATTGCAGTTGTCTTCTGTTATTTGATAAACCTGTCGGAGTAGGTGTAGTCGAATTCTGAATGATAAACTGATTTGGATATTGCAGACCTGCTGTTCCACTGGTGTAATCTACTCCTTCAGTCTTCCAGTCTGTAATACTTGTTCCCACGACACCGGTAATCTGAAGCTTATCGTTCACATTGAAGTTCATATTGGCGATTAGATCACCATATTGTTGTGTGATGGTTGTATTCGTGTAATTATAGCCGCCATTTGGTCTAGCTAAAATATTTTGAGTACCTGCATATATTTTTCGATCCCAAACTTCACTTGTACGATCTACACTTCCACGTGCTTGAACATTAATCCATGGTGCAATTTGATATTTGGCACTTCCATTTAATAATAAACGGTTTCTTTTAGAACTGTTCTGGTTTCTGTTTACGATCCACCATGGGTTTTGTTGGGTTGTAGGATCATCGGATAAAGTAAACCAGTTCTGATCATAAAGATTACGGCTTGGATTAAATTTCTCAAAATCTTTGTAAGGTGAAATATCAATACTACGAGGCAATAAATAAAGTCCTACTAGAGGATTATAATAAAAACCAGATGTTGGTGCATTATCCAATTTTTGGGTAATATAATTGGCACTTCCTTCAACCGTTAATTTGTCATCAAAGAATTTAGCACTTTCTTTCAGATTGAAATTGTGACGGGTCATGTCATTATTTGGCGTGATTCCTTTTGCTAAGGTGTTCGCGTAAGAAAAATAAGTTTGATTTTTCTCGTTTCCGCCTGATAATGTCAATGAATTTGTAAAATTACTCCCTGTTCTTAAGAACTTGTCAACATTATTAAAATTAGCTTGATCGCTTTTCTCTCCCCAACTGGATACACTTGTCGCACTAGATTTTCCACCCGATCCTTGTCCATATTGATTTTGAAATTCGGGTAAAGATGTTGCTTGTTCGATTTGTGCACTGGAAGAGAAATTGACGGTTGTACGTCCTCCTTTTCCAGACTTTGTTGTAATCAGAATAACACCGTTTGCCGCTTGGCTACCATATAAAGCCGCAGCAGATGCTCCTTTTAGTACAGAGATATTTTCAACATCTTCTGGATTGATCATAGCAATTGGATCTCCGGGATCGCGTTGGCCACCAAATACGTTATCAGGTTGTGTTCCTAATGTCTGATTATTGATAGGTACACCATCAACAACATATAATACCTGATTGTTGCCTGATGCAGATTTATTACCTCTAAGCACAACTTTAGCAGAACCGCCGGGGCCCGATGAACTGGAAGCAATATTGACACCTGCAACTTTACCATTTAGATTATTGGCTAAGTTGGTGCTTTTTACGCGATTCAGTTCATCACCTTTGAGTTGTTGGGTCGAATAAGTTAAGGATTTTTGAGAACGGCTAATTCCTAGTGCTGTAACGACTACACTTTCTAATTGTTGTGTCTGCGGTACAAGACTCACGTTGATAGTAGTCTCATTTGGCCCTAATGTAACAGTTTTGGTTTCGTAACCAATCACACTAATGCTCAAAATACGATTCTTATCGTCAACGTTAATTTGAAAAACACCATTAGCATCCGTAGAACTAGCTTTAGAAGTACCTAGAACTTTAATGGTTGCTCCAGCTATTGCGGCTTTAGATTGGCTGTCCACAATAGTACCCTTTACTTGATTATTTTGGGCATGGAGTAAAGATGCTGAAAAAAGCATTGTCGGAACAATACCCAGTATCTTTAATGTAGTTTGTAATTTACTATTCATTCAGTAATATGTGTTATGATCTAATTATGTCTTTACACATTTCATAAGAATAGATTTATTGTAAATGGCTAATTCAATTTAGCACATTGGTCAGTAGATGTCTCATATTGAAGATAGGTAGGATACGTAATTTCGCAAATGTGAATAAATATCAATACAAGGTAAAAATAAGAAGGATTCTTATTCTAGGAATCTAATGTACTACTGTTCTATAAAATTTAAAAGAGTTTTATAACATATGTGATACATTTTAACATTTTTTTCCTGTAAATAGCTATTTATCAGGTTGTTTTATTTCAATGTTTTTTACAGGGAAATTATGTTTTGTATCATAATTTGTTTTAATCTCATAAAATATATGTTCAGACGTACAGGGGGAGATCAAAAAAAATCGGCCAATACTTTAAGAGCTTAGCCGATTTTAAAAATACTGCTGTTTGTTTTATTATTCTGAGAGCTCAACAACGGGTTTGTTATTGACGCATTTTACTCCTTTGGGATATGTATATTTTCCTGTCGAACAATTCGGCTTTTCACGTTCTATGATATTCTTTTTTAAGGAATTGTAAAGTGCAATATCTTTCATGATTTCCGGACGTTCTGCTGTTCTAATATAAGCTATATGTTCAACTCCACAGTTTTTTAAGAGTATTGTCGTACCCCAGTTTCGGTTCCGCTACAAGTAAGATTATTCAGGTATTTGTCGATCTTTATTTTTAAAGGGGCAATACGTATTTTACTTTCTGATAAGCTTAAATCTTTTATGTACAGCAATTTGGCTTTTCCATTTACGCAGGAAAGTTGAGTGGGTTCACTATTAAACAAAATATACTCCTCACAGGGTTCGTAAATAATTCCTTCTTTGATACCGGCATTGACTTCGTTGGATCTAAGTGCTAGATATTCCTCCCATAGTTTGTTGAATTGTGATTTGAAACGTTTATGCACAGGGAAATAAACATGCCCACACCAAAAGTTGCTGACTTTTTCAATGTTCCAGTCGTTCAAATTTTCACATTTTTCTGAAGCAATGAGTTTATCAATTTCGGCTTTCTTTTCTTCAGCTTTAGCAGACCATTGTTCAGAAGTAAAATCGTCTTTTTTGCAAGCACTAAAAAGTAACATAAATAGAAACAAATAGCTGACTAGTTTTATAAATTTCATATCGAGTAAGTATAAAGTCTAAAAGACTAAAATCGGTTTATTATTTTCACATCGTACGGATTTGGGGGCGGGGCCACTATTCGGAGTACAATTTTGTAGTTCTTTATCTAATTGTGTTAGATGGAAATATAAGGTATTATATTCTGTAAGAATTGTATAAAATCCATTACGATATGTTTGATTAGCAATGGTTGGAATCCATATTTGGGAACAATCTTTTTTTATGCCAGTAACTATCCAATCATTCGCCGCGGTACATGGTTTATCTTTAAAGTAATGCTGCAGTGTTTCACTTCTTTCGTTTAGAGCCTTTCGTGTCTGTTCGGTATTGAAATCTTCGACAGTTTTTACCTTTGCAAATCCATTCTGGCATATGATTCCGAAATGTACAGGCATATGTAGAGATACAAAGTTTGGATATGGCCGATCATCAGCGTCCATGGCTTTTGTTAATAAATTAGTATGTTCTTTTTTTAGAAGATCATATTTGTTTTTTATTGTGGGAGAAACGGGTAAGTAACCTCGAGTATTTGGATCTAACAATAAGGTATCGACGTACCACTTGCTGATGTCTCCGCATGAAATACTTTGTGTCAACAATTGCATTTCTTGATATTTCTCTGATGCTTTTTTATAAAGCTCATCATAAGAAAGGTGATCTTTTTTACACGATAGTATCGTGAGCACTAAAAAAGAAAGTGTAAAAAATCGATAGATTTTCATTGCATTAAGGTTACATGGTTAATATTAGTTTATTAACCATGTAAACGTAACTAAAACAGGTTGTGCTACATGTGTTTTTTCCTTTTAAAGAGAAATTTTATTTTATCAGAATTGAAGATAATAATGGCAATGAAAATAAGGCCATATGCCCAGAACTTATAAGGATCTACCTGTTCCCGAAAGTATGTAACAGCGAGTGCGAATGCAATGATGGGATTAATATATAACATGATCCCCAGTGTCGAAGAAGATATTCTCTTTAAAGCATACATGCTCGAGAAGAGCGGTATGATTGTGAACAATAGTGCTATGGTTAAAGTAACAGTCCAAAATGTGCTGTCTTGAGGTATTGGACTTTGATCAACGAGCATTTGAGGTATAATGAATAATGTACAGATGGCAAGTTGGATTGCCAGCATATTGAGCTTGTCAAACCCTTGTATAATACGCTGTAATACCAAATAAAAGGCATATAGTGAGCCAATGGTTAAAGACCATAATACTTCTGTAAGTGATCCGGTTGCCAACATGCATACACCAGTAATAGCAATAAGTAAAGATACCTTTTGGGCTATATTTAAGTTTTCTTTTAAAATTAAATAGCCTGCTGCAGTCGTGATTAATGGACATAAGATGTAAGCAAAGGCACCGGCCTGTACACTGATGCTATTAATGCAGTAGATATACGTATACCAGTTTGCAAATAAAAGTATAGCCGAAATAAGGGTAAGATAGGTAATCTTAGTTCTGTTATTCTTGGGCAGTTGCCTAAAATAATTATAATCAGCTCTAATGTCGGCCTTTCTGAAAACGATATTGAAGAGCCAAAGAAGTGAAACGGCTAATATGATGCGGTAATGGAGGATATCTTCTGCTGACCAATTTTTTAATAAGCGTATAGGGACAGCCATAAACCCCCAGATTAAAGGACCTAAAAAAGCCGCTAAGAAATACTTTCCGCGGCCTTCAGTATCTTGTTCTATGTTTGCCATTAATCTTTCCAAGCAATCACGGAGATTTCTACATTTACATTTTTTGGAAGAGTCTTTACAGCAACACATTCACGTGCAGGCTGTGCTGTAGTGAAGTATTGTGCGTAGACTTCATTTACTGTAGCAAAGTCATCCATACTACTTAAGAAAATAGATGCTTTAACAACATCTTCAAATCCATAGCCTGCGTTTTTTAAGATGGCATCAACATTCTTTAACACTTGATGTGCTTCATCTGCAGCTCCTGTTGTGATTAATTCCATAGTTTCAGGAATTAAAGGAATTTGTCCGGAAACGTATAATGTTTTGTCAGCTTTTATAGCTTGGTTGTAAGGACCAATTGCGGCTGGTGCTTTTTCGGTATTTAAAATAATTTTTTGAGACATATGCTGGTATTTAGGGTGCAAAGAAAAACTTGTAAATCAGCGCCAGAATGAAAACGATGATGGCTATAGCATTAATAATATGCATAGCTTTTAGATTGCCGTTCGTTGGGCGATTGGGGTCTTTTTTTCTAAAAAAGTACATGGAACTAAGTTACGCTAGTAAATTGATAATCGCAATGATTATCTTTAAACAATCAAAAATAAAAGATAATGAATAAACTCGCTTTAGTTGGTGGAAGAATTTTTTCAGATTATAATCTTATTGAAGATAAAACATTGCTTATTGAAAATGGAAAGATTACTGCAATAGTAGAGCCTAATCAAGTTCCAGCTGATTTTGAACAGATTGTTGTTAATGGAGCTAATATTTGTGCGGGTCTCATTGATTTACAGTTATATGGCGACGGTGATGATTTATTTTCGGCGCATTTGACTTCAGCATCTTTACAGCGCATTTCTGATCGTTTGGTTCGAAAAGGAACGACTTCATATATGATGACTTTAGCGACAAATACGTTTAAAGTTTTTCAAGAAGCGATTCAGGTTGCTGACAATTTTAAACATGATGCATTATTGGGCTTGCACCTTGAAGGGCCATTCTTGAATGCAAAGAAGAGAGGGGCTCACCCGGCTGATCTCATTGTAAAAGCAACAAAAGAAAATATTAAGGATTTGCTTGGCGAGCACAATACTGTTGTGAAAATGATGACCATTGCTCCGGAATGTATGGACGATGATGTTCTTGAGTACCTAAAATCGTATGAACTTTTATTAAGTGCAGGGCATAGTGATGCAACATTTAAGGAAGGCACTAAAGGTTTTGATTTGGGGATTCCCACAAGTACCCACCTATTTAATGCGATGTCTTCTTTACATCATCGGGAGGTTGGTATGGTAGGAGCTATTTTCAATCATCCAACAGCATGTTCGAGTATAATTACAGATGGACATCACGTCAGTTTCGAGGCCGTTAAAGTGGCTAAAAAACAAATGGGCGAACGATTGTTTTTGATATCAGATGCAGTTGCTGCTTGTGCAAAAGGAATCTATCAACATGTGTTGAATGACGGTTATTATTCACTGCCCGACGGGACGATTTCGGGAGGAGCCATTTCTTTATTTGAATCGGTTAGAAATATAGTGCAACAGGTTGGTGTTCCATTGGACGAGGCGATACGGATGGGAACTACTTATCCAGCAAGACTGCTAAAGCGTACAGATATTGGAAACCTGAATATAGGAAGTATAGCTAATGTGATCATTTTTACTTCTAATTTTGAACTTCAAGATGTTCTGGTTAAAGGAAAGTTAATATCGCGCTAGTGCTCTTGATACAAATCCATAATCCGTACATTTGTAACTTATTTTGAAATAATTCCTTAACATTTTTTAATGAAACATCACTTATTAATACTTTCAGTTGCTTTATTCTTATTTTCATGCTCTTCCAAAAAGAATAGAAAAACAGAAGAGGTAAAAGCCACACCTGCTGTAATTGTACAGCATCCGGATAAAAAGGATAAACCGCAACGTGAAAAGGTTAACATTAATATACAAGAGAAAAAGATTGAAGCACCAAAAGAAATCGCTGTGGAGCTTCCTGAAGTGCAACGTGAATTTCGTGCTGCATGGATCGCATCTGTCGCAAATATAAATTGGCCAAGTAAAAACTTTTTATCTACGGATGAACAAAAACAGGAAGCGATCCAGATTTTAGAATTTTTGAAAGCAAATAATTTCAATGCAGCTATTTTTCAGGTTCGCCCCTCGTCGGATGCGATGTATAAGAGTGATCTCGAGCCTTGGTCATATTTTTTAACAGGAGAACAAGGGAAAGCTCCTTTTCCATATTATGATCCTTTGGAATTTTGGGTTGAAGAGGCACATAAGCGGGGGATTGAATTACATGTTTGGTTAAATCCTTATCGTGCTCACCATACTTCTGGCGGTAAGTTGACAGAGGCATCTATGGCTAAAAAGATGCCCAATTCCGTTGTCCGTTTGAAGCAGGGATGGTATTGGTTTGATCCATCAAAACAATCTACTCAAGACCATGCTGCCCGTGTAGTAATGGATATTGTAAAACGTTATAACATTGACGGGGTACATTTTGATGATTATTTTTATCCTTATGCGGAATATAATGGAGGGCAGGATTTTCCGGATAATGACAGTTGGAATGATTACAAAAAGAATGGTGGTACATTGGCTCGTGCAGATTGGCGTAGAAATAGTGTAAACACATTCATTGAACGGATCTATAAAGAAATAAAAGCTGAAAAGAATTTTGTGAAATTTGGTATTAGTCCTTTTGGGATCTGGAAACCAGGTTATCCGGCAGGTATTCAAGGATCTAGTCAATATGATCAATTGTATGCAGATGCAAAGCTATGGCTTAATAAAGGCTGGGTCGATTATTATACGCCACAATTGTATTGGCCTATACAGCCTGCTAAGCAAAGTTTCACAACTTTATTGAAATGGTGGGAGAGTGAAAATACAATGCACAGACATCTTTGGCCAGGTATCAATACTGTCGGGAAACGTACAGCAGAATATTCAACTGAAATTGTAAATCAAATTGCTGCGATGCGTAATATCGTGCCAGATAGCAAAGGTATTGTTCATTGGAGCTTAGCCGGTTTAATTAAAAACCCTACGATGACAAGAGCAATTTTTGAAGGTCCTTACCAAAATAAAGTATTGATACCTAGAACGCCTTGGTTGAATGCAAATCCGATGCTGAAGCCAACTTTGTTGTTGACAGCAGAAAAAGATTTTGTTTTTGCAAAGTGGCAACATAAACAAGTAGATCAAGTTTATCACTGGATACTTTACTGCAACTATGGTGGTGAGTGGTCATATGAGATTTTTGATCCTTCGGTTACTGCCAAGCAACTTGCAAAAAGTAAGAATGGTAAAAAGTTACAGTATGTGGCAGTAAAAGCAGTGGACCGTCTGAGTAATGAGAGTCCATATATGGCGGAAAAGATTAAGTAATTTAAAATAAATCTATTAAAAGGGATATCCAAAAAGGTATCCCTTTTTTTTGTTCTGCGAATTCGTGTTTTGATGTGGTAGCGTACATTATAGTCTCGGTGTCTTAATTACATTGCTTGATAACAAGCGATTTGGAGTTCGTATTTATCTGAAGTATATTTAGATATGGAAGATACTTATAAAAAAGCTGGTGAATCTGTTATACGGATATCTCAGTTGATGTTACCCTCTAACGCCAACTTTGGCGGAAAGATTCATGGCGGCTATATTTTGTCATTGATGGATCAAATTGCTTTTGCAGTTGCCTCCAAGTTTTCCGGAAATTATTGTGTGACAGCGTCCGTTGGAAAAGTGGACTTTCTAAAGCCTATTGAAGTAGGGGAGTTGGTAACACTTATCGCTTCGGTCAATTATGTAGGAAATAGTTCGATGGAAGTTGGAATTCGTGTTGAATCGATGAATATTCAATCTGGTGAGACAAAACACTGCAATTCATCATATTTTACAATGATTGCGAAAAATGCTGAAGGCAAATCTGTTCGTGTTCCGCGACTTATATTGGAAAGTGAAAAGGAGATCTTTCGGTTTTATAAAAGTGTGATTAAAATCGAAATTGAGAAGGAGAGAGAGCGGGCTACCCTCGATTTGGAATTTGACTCTCAAGAACAACAGGAATATATCAGACAACATTACGATGTGAAAATAAATTTGTGATGATGGTGATAATAATTTAGTGGTGCGGTCTTTTGCATATTGTATTTTTTGTTTTTAAGGTTTATCAATCGATTGTATGATAACTTAATGATTTTCAAGTGTGTTTTATGGCATTTTTTGAAAATAATTACGCATAATCTTGCAAAGCTTAGAACCTTTTTATACTATTGTAAAGTAATTCGTATAAACCTGTCGGGATCGAAACATCCGATATAAACAATTGCTACTAACTAAATTATTATCATGAATAAAAAATTACTCTTATTCTGTTCGGGAGTGATGTTATCTACCAGTTTGTGGGCACAAACGAAAACTATTTCGGGAAAAGTGACCAATGCATCTGATGGGACATCAATGTCGAATGTGACTGTAAGCATCAAAGGCAAAGCAGTAAGTACGCAGACCAATCCAGATGGAAGTTTTACCATTAAAGCAGATCCTGGAGATGTGCTTATTTTTAGCACTATTGGTTCCAAACCATTGCAACAGACTGTTGGCTCAAGCTCTACCGTCAATATTGCCCTTTCCAACAGTGAAGAAGCATTGACCGAGGTAGTTGTAACTGCTATGGGGATAAAGAAGGAGAAAAAAGCTTTAGGTTATGCTGTTCAGGATATTAAGGCCGACGAGCTGATGAAGAATAAAAATCCTAATGTGATCAATTCTCTGAATGGTAAGATTGCAGGTGTGAATGTAACCAACTCTGGAGGTTCCCCCGGAGGTTCGGCATCTATTGTTATTCGTGGTGGCACATCTTTAGAAAGAGATAATCAACCTTTGTTTGTTATTGATGGTATGCCCATGGATAATTCGACTGGTCAAGGTGATAATTCAGCATTTGACGGAAATACAAATATTTCAACGACAAATGGTAATCGAGCATTAGATATTAATCCCGAAGATATTGAGTCTATTTCAGTATTAAAAGGCCCGGCTGCTGCTGCGCTTTATGGTTTGAGGGCAGCGGCCGGGGCTGTGGTTATTACCACAAAGAAGGGTAAAGAAGGTGCAACTTCTATTGGTATTAATTCGCGTATCGGTACTAATTGGGTTAATCGTCTGCCAAAGCAACAGGATAAGTTTAAACAAGGATCATATTACAATGGTTTATTTATTCCTGAAACTAGCTTATCCTGGGGTGATGCTTTTAAAGATGGGGAGAAAATCTATAATAATATGGAAGATTTCTATCAAACCGCAACTACATATGATAATTCATTTAATGTTTCTGGCGGATCTGCAAAAGGGAACTTCTATCTATCGGGTTCAAATATTAAACAGAGCGGTGTTGTGCCAACAACAGATTTCGACCGGACTACATTTCGATTTAATGCAGAGCAGAAAACAGATATCTTTACCTTTGGTGCTAATGCTTCTTTTGCACGTTCCTCAACTCGTAAAACTTTAACTGGATCTGGTTTATGGGGTGGTTCTGGTTCGGGCTATATGGAATCTATAATTGCTTGGCCGAGAAATTCAAATATGCGAGATTGGATAAATCCTGATGGTTCACAGCATTTATTATTGCCAAATATTCCATTGTTAGATAATGCGGATAATCCATATTGGACGATTAATAAGAATCCACAAAATGATAAAACAGATCGTTTTTTAGGTACTGCTTATGCCTCTGCTAAAATTACGAGTTGGTTAGATGCTACATATCGTCTAGGTATCGATAATTATACTACGGATTTTAGTACATTAATTTCTCCTGGATCTGCAGTCAAATTGGCCTGGCAGAATGGTATGCTTTCTGAAGGAAAAAGACAATACTCCTATTTGAATTCAAATTTCATGTTAAATTTCCATAAAGTAATTGCTGAAGACTGGGATTTAAATTTGTTATTAGGGACTTCTGCTGAAGATACTCACATACAGGCAAATTCTTTACGTGCAGAAAATTTTTCTATTCCAAATTTTCAAAGTATCAATAATGCCGAAAATGGAGATAAATATTTAAATCAAGTAATCACGGATAAGCGCTTATTAGGTGTTTATGGTGAATTTAGAGCGGGATATAAAAATTTGGCGTTCTTTAGTGTTACTGGAAGAAATGATTGGTCTTCAACTTTGCCAATCCAAAACCGTTCATTTTTCTACCCATCTGTTTCAGGAAGTTTAATTTTCACTGAGCTAATGGAAAAGAATGATATGTTATCATTTGGAAAATTACGAGCATCGTATGCTCAAGTGGGAAAAGATGCTCCGGCATATCAAACCAATACTTATTTGTTTGGTCCTGAATTAACGATAGGTGGAGGTTATAGAAATGCCTGGACACGAGGTAATGATCAATTAAAACCTGAGACAACAACCTCTATGGAATTTGGTACGGAATTGAAATTCCTAAAAAATAGATTGGGGCTAGATTTTACATACTATCAAAATAATTCGAAAGATCAAATCTTACAACCTCGTGTTTCAAACGCTACAGGTTATATCTTAAGTTATGTAAATACGGGTGAAATTGAAAATAAAGGTTTTGAGATTTCGTTAAATGCAACTCCAATAAAACGAGATCATTTCACTTGGGATATGATGTTGAATTTTTCACATAATAAAGGTGTTGTTAAATCGCTTCCTGCGGCACTCCCAATATTATATGTTACTGATGTGCAGGTGGGAAACGGTAAAGCTGCTTCTTTTGGTAATGGGAATTTTATGGGCCTGTCGGGATCAACATGGCAGAAGGATGCAGACGGAAATCTTTTATTAGATTGGGAAACAGGAAATCCTTTGACATCCACATTGACTACTACACCAATTGGCAATCGTGAACCAGATTTTATTGGAGGATTAACTAATAATTTCACGTATAAAAATTGGGATTTTTCATTCTTATTTGATTTTCGTAAAGGTGGAGATATCTTGAATGGGACAGAATATCTGATGACAACTTATGGGCTTAGTAAAGAAACAGAAAATAGAGGCCAGACACTTACCTTTACAGGGAAATCTTTAAATCCAGTTACAAAAGAATACGAGACAGTAACGCGTGAAGTTATTGCTACAGAAAAATATTATCGAGATATTTATGCAAATAACACTCCTTTTTTTGTTGAAAAAGTTAATTGGTTGCGTTTACGCTCGGTTTCATTGACTTATAGTTTACCATCATCTATCTTAAAAAGATCCAAAGTTTTCAAAGGTGCTTCTTTTAATGTAACCGGAACAAACTTGTGGTTGCTTACAAATTATTCAGGGATGGATCCGGAGACAAGTGCAGCGGGGGCGGGTGTTATCGGATCAGGTTCGGTAGGTATTGATTATGCAGGCGTTCCTGCAACTGCTGGATTTACATTTGGTGTTAATTTAAAATTCTAACGTAATGAAAAAAATATTTTATATAGCCACAACTTCTATACTATTGCTACTCAATTCTTGCAGTAAATGGTTAGATGTCAATGAAAATCCTAATTCTGCGAATTCAACAGTACCTACACCTCAACAACGACTGCCATCAATGTTGGCTCAGTTTATCGATGGATATGAGTCTGCAGGTACACGTACTTCATTTTTAGGTCAACAATTGGCAGTTGTAAATGCTAACAACAACAACTGGAATTTAACCAGGTGGAATTCAACAGCTTCTTCAACAGGCTGGCCTTGGCAATCATGGTATGTGAATACTGCGGTAAATATTGATCCATTAATTGAGAGTGCAACTAAAGTTGGAGCTTACCACTATATTGGAGTAGCAAAACTGATTAAAGCTTGGGGCTTTGGTTATATGGCTGATTTATATGGAATGTTGCCGTATGACGAGTTTGATAAAGTTAATAATCTCACACCTAAGTTTGATGATGGAGAATATGTGTACACCAAAATTTTAGCTTTAATTGATGAGGCTATCTTAGATTTGTCTAAAGAACAAGCTTCTGGAGCAGCTCCATTATCTGCCGGAGACATTTATAATAAGGGAAACGTACAGAATTGGTTGAAATTAGCTTATGGATTAAAAGCTAGATTTTTAAATCATTATAGTAAATTACCTACATATAACTCACAAGCTGTATTAGACGCTTTGGCGAAAGCTCCAATTTTAAATGATGAGAGTACAATTATACAATATATCGATGAGACAGCTACGACAAGTGATCAGAGTAAAGCTTCTTTGCAGTGGGGGAATACTGGGACTTCAGCCCGTATTACGCAATTATATTATAATTATATTACCAATAATTATCATGGCGCCCCCTCTGGTAATGCTAATGTTATTGATCCGCGATTAAACTTATTAGTTCCAAGTTCTCAGAATCCAGATGGCAGTTATCGTCAAACCTTATTTGTAGATATGACTTCGGATTTGCCAAAAACAGGCCCTGCTTCTTATGTTTATGCCAGCGCGACAAATAAATTTTCAAATAAAGATTCTGTTTATATTTCAATGCGTAAGGAGGTTGCAGCAAATGGACGAGTACTTTCAACAGGAACTTGGTATACTGAAAAAGGAGGTAAAGGATTATTATTAACTAATTCTGAAATGAAGTTCATTGAAGCAGAAGTTCGCTTTAAAAAAGGAGAATTGGGAGCTGCGCTAACCGCTTATCAAGCCGGTATCAAGGCGCATATGGAAATAATGGGTGTTAAGGCTTCTGATGTAGCAGCATATATGGCAAGTTCTTCCATAGTGCAGGAAGCTGGAAAATTAACTTTAAGTCATATCATGATTCAAAAATATATCGCTCTTTCGTACTCCCCTGAGCAATGGTCTGACTTGAGAAGAATGAATTATTGTACGGATGCATCAGGGAATTACAATGAATCAACGGGTATTTATAAAGGATTTAAAAGGCCGTCCCATGTATTTGCCACTGCTTATCCGTCGCAAATTGAATGGCCTAGACGGTTTGCAATTCCATCTTATGAAATTAATTATAACCTAACTCAAGTAAAAGCGGCTAATGCGGAAGCGGATTTGCCAACATATCAAAATCAACGTATTTGGTGGGATAAATAAAAAATAATTAGGGTTTACATTTTTTTGTAAACCCTTTTATATATTAGTGAAATGAGATATTTTTATTTTCTATTTTTATTTTTTGCCATTCGTTCATTTGCGCAGACATCTGAAATTATTCAAAAACCAATTATTTGGAATGCTGAGCGTGAGCAATTGTCTTTAGATTATTTGAAAAAAAGGCATGGTATTGTACAGCAAAAAGCCATTATTAAGCCAACAATGGTAGTAGTGCACTGGACCGCGAATAACAGTGTTCAGGCAACATTTAATACATTCAATCCAGTGCTATTGCCCGGAAGGCCTGAACTCAGAAAAGCAAGTGCTTTAAATGTTTCTTCCCAATATGTTATTGACAGAGATGGAACAATTTATCAGTTTTTACCCGATACAGTGTTTGCGAGACACACTATTGGTTTAAACTATTGTGCTATCGGTATTGAAAATATTGGAGGAGATAAGTATCCACTTACCGAAAAGCAGTTAAAAGCAAATGAGAAGCTGATTAGATACTTGAAAAGTAAGTATCCGATTGATTTTGTAATTGGCCATCATGAATATAGAGCTTTTCGAAAGACTAAATATTGGAAAGAGACTGATCCTGATTATTTTACGTCTAAATCAGATCCAGGGGATGCCTTTATGTTAAAGCTGAGGGGAAATCTGACTGATTTGAAACTTTTATCTTTATAATAGATCGAATCGATCAATGAAATAAAAGGAGCTCGTATGGGTTCCTTTTTTTGTTATTTATTTTTTTTTGAGGATTTCATTGCATTTGAGGAGTTTTTTTGTCGCTTTTGATCCCCGAAAGATATTTCTCTTATCTTTTTCTTAAGAAAGTGTTGTTTGCTGTTTTATGCTACATTCTGAATATGTATCAGTAATGTTACATTAAGGTGTATCTGTTACACTATTTGAACCACTTTTACATCTTTAAATTTTGTTTAATATGTTGTTATTTAATTAGTTGCGTTATTGAAGTGATTTTTTCTGTTAAAAAATGTTAAATAAATAGCAATTGAATATGGATAAAATAAAAGTGATCACTTACTTTGTTTTGCGTTTTTATGAGTTATTTAATTTAAAAAACGAAAACATCTACTTACATTTATTGACGAATTATCAACTATTTGGCAGTATGGTAGATATGCTGTCATCAATTTTAATTTAACTATGAAAAGACTATTTGCATTCCTTGCATTGACAAGTTTTCTTACTTTCAATTCGTGTGCTAGTAAATCAGCAATTGTAAGCAAGACTTCTTCTGTTATTAATAATTCAGAAATCTTACCTGGAGCAGATCAACTTGCAATTTATTTACCAATGCTAAAAGGTAAGAAGGTTGGGATAATGGGGAATCAAACTTCTGTTGTTGGACGATCAAAGGAACATTTGGTTGATCTATTATTTCGGGAGAAAGTGGATTTAAAATTCGCTTTTGCTCCTGAGCATGGATTTAGAGGTGATGTAGAAAGGGGGGAGAAATTTGGAAATGATGTTGACTCAAAAACAGGATTGCCTTTATATACTTTATATGGCGGTAATCAGAAACAGGATTCAATCATAAACACTATCGATGTTATGATTTTCGATCTTCAGGATGTAGGTGCTCGATTTTATACTTATATCACTTCGTTGCATCGTGTCATGGAATTATGTGCAAAACATAATAAGAAATTGATTGTTTTGGATCGACCTAATCCAAATGTAGATCAAGTAGACGGTCCAGTAAGACATGATGATAAATTTAAATCTGATGTTTCATGGCACAAAATAGCGATGATTCACGGGTTGACAATTGGTGAATTGGCGAAAATGGTT
This sequence comes from Sphingobacterium kitahiroshimense, assembly GCF_025961315.1. Classification (NCBI taxonomy): domain Bacteria; kingdom Pseudomonadati; phylum Bacteroidota; class Sphingobacteriia; order Sphingobacteriales; family Sphingobacteriaceae; genus Sphingobacterium; species Sphingobacterium kitahiroshimense. The sequence continues at coordinate 4,248,046 of NZ_JAOQNK010000001.1, forward strand.
AATGGTGAAAAATGGTTAGAAAATGGAAAGCAATGTGATGTTACGGTTGTCCCTGTAAAAGGATATGATCATAAGATGATGTATGAACTGCCGGTTATTCCCTCACCAAGTCTTCCAAATGCGTTATCGGTTCGGCTGTATTTATCATTATGTCTTTTTGAGGGGACTGATATTTCCGTGGGACGTGGAACGGACTGGCCATTTCAAATTATTGGTTATACCAATCCAGTTTACGGTTCATTTACTTTTACTCCAGGTGATCGCCATGGTATGACAAAACATGTGGAAGGTAAAGGCGCTGTTAATTATGGTGTTGATCTGCGAAATATAATTCCTTCAGAGCACAAGTTTACCCTGAAATATCTCTTGGATTTTTACAATAAAACTCCTGATAAGTCAACTTTCTTTGCTCGACCTGCCTTTTTTGACAAGCTAGCGGGAACAGATCAATTAAGACTGCAGATTCTTGCGGGTAAATCGGAAGAAGAAATTAGAGCATCATGGGCTAAGGATTTAGACGCATATAAATTGATGCGTAAAAAATATTTGATCTACCCAGATTTTAAATAAAACAAACAAACTAAATATCAATATAAGCAATCATTTATTTTAAAACGCTACAATACAATGAGAAAATTTATACTATTTTCTGTTGCAGTGGGATTAAGTGTGCCTTCTAAGTCTTTCAGTAATGTGAGCAAAGAGAGTATTCTAAATAATCCTAAAGTAACACAGTCACTTTTAGCTTCATCCAAATCTGTACTTCAAAATGCAGTTCAGGGGGTAGTGACTGGACCAGATGGGCCCATATCTGAGGTAAGCGTAGTAGTTGTTGGAGGGACGGCATCTACAAAAACTGATAGCCAAGGTCATTTCAAAATTGCTGCTCCAATTGGAAGTAAATTAAGATTTACTTCTGTGGGTTATGCAACAAAAGAGGTGACAGTAACTTCTAATACAGTTAATGTAACCATAGAATCTAGCAATCAAGCTTTGGAAGAAGTCGTTGTGGTTGGTTATGGTACGCAGAAAAAAGGAAATTTGACAGGTGCTGTTTCGTCAATTTCTGTAAAAGATAATTTACAAGGCAGAGCTATTGCTGATGTTGGAAGAGGTATTCAGGGAACTACTCCAGGTTTGACCGTGGTTATTCCAAGTGGCGAGGTCGGGTCTGATCCGGTTATGAAAATACGTGGGCAGATAGGTTCTATTGCAGGAACATCTAACCCACTTATTTTGTTGGATAATGTTGAAATACCAAGTATTCAGTTGGTTAATCCTGCTGATGTGGAATCGATTACTGTATTGAAAGATGCTGCCGCATCATCAATTTATGGTGCAAAAGCAGCCTTTGGTGTTGTTTTGATTACGACAAAAAAAGGTGGATCAGGTGAAAAAGTAAATATCAATTATTCAAATAACTTTTCGTTTCAAAGCTCGGCAATCGATTATAATATGGCTGGGGTAAATGCTTTGAAATATACTTTGGAAGCTGTAGAGCGTGTTGGAGGAACCGAAGCTGGGGCTTTTTATAAAGTAAATCGTGAAAGTTATAACCGTGCTTTAGAATGGGAGAAGCTATATGGTGGAAAATTAGGTGTTAATGATCCAACTGTATATGGAAGAGATTGGTATGTGAATCCAGCTGAACCAACAAAAAAATATGGTGTACGAACTTATGATCCTCAAGATTATATGATTCGTGATGTTGCTCCTTCGTCACAACATAATCTTTCATTTTCTGGATCTGCAGGAAAAACAGATTACAATTTAAGTATGGCTACTCTCAGTCAGGCTGGAATGATGAAAACTACTGACAACGATAAGTTTAAGCGTTATAATGCTTCGTTGCGGATTTCTACCGAGCTTAACAAATATTTGACTGTGAGAGCAGGAGCGATGGTCTCTAGAAGAAATAAACAGTATCCGTATACGACTAACTCAACAACTGCAGATCCTTGGTTATATTTGTATAGATGGAGTTCGCTGTATCCAATGGGCTTGGATGAAAATGATAGAGCGATCAGAAGTCCTTGGAGTGAAACATCTGCGGCAAATACAGCCAGTCTACAAAATAATTATTTAAATCTAAATCTAGGAGCGACAGTAAAAATTAATGATAACTGGAAGTTTGATATTGATTACACATTTGCAAATAATGAGATGATCAATACTTATCCAGGAACACGATTTACAGGGGCAGATTCATGGGTTGCTGGTGTGGCTAGAAATGATGCAAATGGCGTTCCTGTTTATGTTGATAATACAGGTGCTTTAGTAGCTTCAGATGTTTCTGGTGCCATGCGTGCATACGATCTAAATTATTATCAGTATACGCCTAATGGTGGTAATCCTGATCATTATAAAAGGACAGCTGGTAACGAACGAAATAATACGATCAATGCATTGACAACTTACAATTTAAGGGTAAATGATGATCACGATTTTAAATTTATTGCAGGATTGAACCGTGTAACATTAGATTATTCTGAAAATTCTTCGCAAACATTTAATCTAATAGATTTAAATAATCCTCAGTTAGGATTTGGAATTAATACTGCATCACAACAAGCTACGGGTGATGCAAAATGGGAAGCTCAGTTGGGGTACTTTGGACGTGTGAACTATGCCTACAAGAATAAGTATCTTTTTGAGGGTAACATTAGATATGATGGTTCTTCTAAATTTCCGACAGACTTGAAATGGAAATGGTTTCCATCTTTTTCAGCTGGTTGGGTTGCTTCGGAAGAAGGTTTTATGGAATGGTCTAAGCCTGTTGTGAACCAATTGAAATTTAGAGGTTCATGGGGCTCTATTGGTGATCAAACGATTAAGCCAAGTTTATATACGTCAACTATGACTGTTGGAGAGGTGAGTTGGTTGGCTGCAGATGGTAGTAGGGTTTATGCGATCGGTACACCAACTTCTGTGCGATCGGATATATCGTGGCAAAATATTGAAACTTTGAATTTAGGAGCTGATTTAAGAGTGCTTAATAATAAGTTGGGTTTTGTATTTGATTGGTATAGAAGAAATACGAGAAATATGATTGTTCCTAGTGGAAATGTGAGTGCAACATTTGGAGCGCCAGCACCACAAGGGAATTATGGTGATATGAAGACTCAAGGATGGGAGTTTGCGGTAGACTTTAATCATAGATTTAGCAATGGTTTAGGTTTAAACATGCGTGGAACATTAGCTGATGCACAATCAACTATCTTAAAATATACAGATACGCAGTTGATCAGCAGTTATTATGTGGGTAAAAAAGTAGGAGAAATCTGGGGGTATAAAACTGATAGATTGTACCAAGCTTCAGATTTTGAATATGATGCCGCTGGAGCATTAGTTAAAACAACAGATAAAGGTAAAATAGTAAATAAATTATCTGACCCTAAAGGCGCTTACCAAGGATATTTGCAGAATAGCAGTGACTTTATTTTCGGGCCTGGTGATGTAAAATTTGCTGATTTAAACGGTGATGGAGTTATCAATGATGGAAGTAAGACCGTTAATGATCATGGGGATTTAGCAATCTTGGGGAATGAGACGCCTAGATATGAATATGGTTTCCGTTTAGGTCTTGATTTTAAGGGGTTTGATTTTTCTGCGTTTGTTCAAGGTATTGGGAAACGTGAAATGTGGGGTAATGGTTCGTTAGCGATTGCTGGCTATCAATCCTCTGACGGTGCAATGCCTTCAACTATTGCCGATAATTTTTGGTCTGCCGATAATCTTGAAGCATTTTATCCTAGAGCTTATAATAATGGTGGTAACAATCTGAATAATAATATGCAAATCCAATCGAGATACCTGTTGGACTTATCATACCTGCGTGTTAAAAATATAACGTTGGGTTATTCGTTGCCAACTACGATGCTGAATAAAGTTTATATTAAATCAGCACGTGTCTATACGTCATTAGAGAATTTCTTTACAAAAGATCATGTAAATGGATTGCCTATCGATCCTGAAGTGATAAATGGTTATTCAATGTTTAATGACACGAATTATAACTCGGGAAGAACAGGGATTGGTACGCCTACTTTTAAGTCGGTATCGTTTGGTGTTCAAGTTAATTTTTAATAACAATGAAAATGAAATATTCAAAGAAAATAGCATACGTTGCTTTTGGGGCAATGGCTTTGTTTTCATCATGTAATAAGGAAGTGTTAGATAGAAATCAATTGACACAGTTGGAAGATGAAAATAGTTGGGGAAATGAATTGGGACTTCGGTTATATGCGAATGGGTTTTATCAAAATTACTTTGTGGGGTATAATAGTGCTTGGGGGACAGATTATGCTCCGGTTACTGGTTATACGTTCTCAGATGATTTGACAAATAGAAACGTTCAGACAAATTTTGAAAATGCTGTTCCTGCATCTCGTGTAGGTTCTGGTAGCACGATTACTGCTATGGAGGCTCCATCTATGTTGACGCAGTATTCTGGCCCAACATGGAATTTTGCTTGGGTAAGAAAGGCAAATATTTTTATCAATAGAATCGATACTAAAACTAAACCAAATATTACCACTGAAGCCTATAATCATTGGACTGCAGTTGCGCGCTTTTTTAGAGGGTTTGAATATAGTCGCTTAGTGGAGGTTTTTGGTGATGTTCCTTATTTTGATCGTGAACTCGCGGATAATGATACCCAATTAATGTATAAAGACCGTGATAAACGCGGTGAGGTAATGGATAAGGTTTACGAAGACTTTAAATATGCCTTGGAGAATATGAGAATCAATGACGGTAAACAGTATTTGAATAGATATATTGCCGCATCTTTTATTTCTAGATTAATGTTGTTTGAAGGATCATTTCAATATTATCATAACCTGGATAAAAATAGGGCTAAGAAATATCTTGAATTAGCACAACAAGCTTCTGAAATTGTTATCAATTCGAACGCGTATTCATTTACGAGTGATTTTAAAAGTTTGTTTTCTTCAGATGATCTAAGCGCCAATAAAGAGGTGATCATGTATAGAGCCTACGATAATGGTAAAAGTGTTACGCATAGTGTAGGATCTTATAGTAACGGAACTGAAGGACAAAATTCAGCAGCCAATTTAGTATTGATGAAATCGTTTATTTGTAACGATGGTAAGCCTTGGCAAAATTCTACTGCAACAAATGCAAGTAGTTTCAAGATAAAAGATTTGGCAGTGTCGCGTGATCCTAGATTTGAGGCTTCATTTTATGAAAAACCATTAAGTTCTTCTGCGACTTTATTGTATGCTTTTAAATTTGCTTCTCGTGAGGCTCTTACTTATTTAGGCAAAACATATCCTGCGGCTTGGGCTAGTAATACAAATATTACTGATGCGCCTGTCATTCGTCTAGCTGAAGTTGTATTGAACTGGGTCGAGACGAAACAGATTTTAGCTGAAGGTTTTGGTGGAGCTGCAGTTACGCAGTCGGATCTGGATAAGTCGGTTAATGCGATCAGAAACCGTCCAATTGATGCTATTGCAACTTCAAAAGGAGTTAAAAAAACTGCGCCTTTAATTCTTGGAGCTATTGCGGTAGATCCTTCTCGTGATGGTGATGTTTCTCCTTTGATGTGGGAAATTCGTCGTGAACGCCGAATGGAATTTGTGTACGAAGGTTTTAGATTGTTGGATATTAAGCGCTGGAAAAAACTTAATTACATGGATTATAGTAAAAATCAAGACTATTTCTTAGGCCCGTGGTTAGATGTGAAAACAGATATGCCTAGTTTACTAAATAAGAGTAATGAAGGTAAATTGAAAGTTGTGAATGCAACCGGTGCGACAATTACATATAATGGTAGCAATGCTGATCAATTGGTTGGTTTTTATATGGTTGAAAATGCGCAACATAGAGAACCTTTCACAGATCGCTCTTATATGGCTCCAGTTGGTCAGGCTCAGGTTAACGAGTATAAAGACAGAGGATATACATTAACACAAACAGCAGGCTGGTAGTCTTTGACTACTGGGTTATTAGAGCCACTTAATTTAAGTGGCTCTTTTTATTTGTTTCCATTGATCAATATATAAAATTCTTTGTTTGCGTTATTATTTTATGTTATTGCACAAACATGCATGTTTGTGCATTTTTTTAAGTATATTTACTTTAATAACTGATTCCTATAATGATAAAAAGAACCTATAGTTTTATTTGCATAATGATTTTTGCCTTCAATTTCTTGCATGCGCAAACTTTCAAATTTGCTCATGTAACAGATACGCATGTTGGCGGTGCAACTGGAGAAGAAGATTTACGTCGAACCGTAAAAGATCTGAATACATTAAAAGATATTGATTTTGTTATTTTATCGGGTGATATTACAGAGTTTGGTGCGGATCATGAATTGAAATTGGCCAAGCAGATACTGGATAGCTTGTCATTACCCTGGTATGTAATACCTGGAAATCATGATGGTAACTGGTCTGAAAATGGGGCTAATACATTTCGTAGTGTGTTTGGAGGTGAAACCTTCTTCTTTAAACATAAAGGATTTATATTTTTGGGAACAAACTCTGGTCCTAACATGCGGATGAGTCCCGGTCAGATTCCGAGGGAAAACCTAGTGTGGATGGATTCTGTGTTTATTGCTCATCCTGATCGTAATACCCCTCTCATATATATCAATCATTATCCGCAAGATTCTTCTTTAAATAATTGGTTTGAAGCGTTGGATCGTGTGAAATCTAGGAATGTGCAATTGGCTTTTTGTGGACATGGTCATATAAATAAAGTGTACGACTGGGAGGGTATACCCGGGATCATGGGGAGGTCAAATTTGCGCGCCAAGAATGAGTATGGTGGTTATAATATTGTGACGATTGACCAGGGTAAGGCTACTTGTCAAGAACGTACAGTTGATGGAACTTACTTGGATCCTTGGGCAGTGATCCCGCTAGAAAATCATCATTTTGAACTAGATAAAAAGAAATATCCAAGACCAAATTACGCAGTTAATGAAAAATTTGCCTCTAAAGTTGCTGTGGATTGGGTTTTTCAAGATGAGAGTGATATCGGTTCTGGAATGGCACTTTATAAAGATTTGATCATTACAGCAAATACTTCAGGTGATGTTTTTGCTTTGGATAATAATACGGGACAGAAAAAATGGTCATTTAAAACTGGTGGTAAAGTTTATTCAACACCAGCTGCTTGGAAGGGGGTTGTTATCGTCGGTTCTTCAGATCATTATATCTATGGATTGGATGCAGAAAGTGGACTGTTAAAATGGAAAGTAAAAACAGGAAAAGCTGTTTTGGGATCACCTTTGATTCAGAGTGGCACTGCATACATCGGTGGTTCGGATGGAGTTTTTAGAGCATTGGATGTATTGACTGGAAAGGAAAGGTGGAATTTTAAGGGTGTAAAGGGGTATGTTTCTACGCTTCCAACTTATTATCAAAATCTAATTATTTTTGGTTCATGGGGTAATGGTTTTTATGCCTTAAATGCGCAGTCAGGTAAATTAGAGTGGGAATGGAATAATGGGCATGCAAATCGGATGTTTTCAGCTGCTGCTTGTTATCCCGTTGCGGTGAATAACGCCATTTATGTAGTAGCTCCAGATCGGTTTATGACAGCATTAAATGCAAAAGATGGAACGGTTATCTGGCGAGAGAAGAAGGATACGATACGAGTTAGAGAGTCAATGGGTTTATCAACTGATCATAAATATGTTTATGTGAAAACAATGGATGGTGATTTACTTGGTATTTCCACCAAAGCTGATAAAATGGAAGTCTCATGGAAATCAGATTTGAAACTTCCATATGAACTAACCCCGTCAGCGATAACCGCTAACAGTAAAATTGTTTTTGTACCAAGTCATTCAGGTTTGCTGTCAGCTGTTAATGCCTCATCAGGAGCTGTAATGTGGCAATATAAAATATCAAATGGTATGGTCAATCCGCCATTGATTATGGGTAATAAAGGGTTAGTTTGCAGCACAATGGACGGTAAAATTGTTAAACTAAAATTTTAACTTTATAAAAGTTCTAAATTATGAAATTAACTACACAAAACTTATTACATTTACAGCGAGTTTTTATGCTTGTTTTTGCATGTTTTGTTTTTAACTTTGCGAAAGCGCAAGAACAGGCATGGATAAGAGTGAACCAATTAGGGTATACACCTGCAGGAATTAAAGTTGCGGTATTTGGAGCAAAGGAAAAGGCTGATTATACTCGGTTTGAACTGATTGATGTGAAAACGCAGAAAAGTGTATTTTCGAATCTAATCGGTAAAGATTTTGGAACTTATGGACCATTTGTGCAAAGCTTTAGGTTTGATTTTTCAGCATATCGCGATACGGGTTCTTATTATTTAAGAGTTGGAAAAGTGAAATCACCAGTTTTTAAAATTGGAAAGGATGTATATAAAGGAGCTGCTGATTTTGCACTTCGTTATATGCGGCAACAAAGAACACTTTTTAACCCGTATCTGAAAGATAGCTGTCATACACACGATGGTTTTGTATTGCATGCTAATAAGGTAGGTATTGCAGATAGCTCACGTATTGATGCAGGAGGAGGCTGGCATGATGCTTCCGATTATTTGCAATATTCAACGACTTCGGCAAATGCTACTTATCATTTGTTAGCGGCTTATAGAGATTTTCCAAAAGTATTTGGTGATCAAAAGCAGGCAAATGGATTGGATGGCCAGAATGGTCGCGCTGATGTGCTGGACGAAGCAAAATGGGGATTGGATTGGTTGCTGAAGATGCATCCTGCGCCAAACTTAATGTTTAACCAGATTGCAGATGACCGTGATCATACGAATATGAGAATGCCAGGTGAAGATCCTTTTTATGGAAGAGGTTTTGAAAGACCTGTTTATTTTATAAATGGAGAACCGCAACAAAGAGGTAAGTTTATGAATAATACAACTGGTACAAGTTCAACGGCAGCCAAATTTTCGAGTGCTTTTCATCTGGGTAGTTCTTTGTTTCGAAATGATGATATTAAATATGCTAAAACTTTGGCTAAAAAAGCCAAAACAGCATATAACTTTGCATTAATAAAACCTGGGGTAACACAAACAGTATCAGTGAAGTCTCCTTATATTTATGCCGAGGATAATTGGGTTGATGACATGGAACTTGCTGGAGCAATGTTTTATGGAGCAACAAATAAGAAGCGGTTTTTAAATGAATCGATAGTTTATGCGCGGCAGGAGAAAATTACGCCGTGGATGGAAACAGATACCGCAGCACATTATCAATGGTATCCATTTATTAATCTAGGGCATTATGAACTGGGAAAACAGCTAAAAGGCAATGATCGCGAGGAGATTGTCTCATATTATAAGTCTGGAATAGCGTCGGTTTTTGAACGGGCAAAAACAAATGCCTTTTATAGGGGTGTTCCTTTTATTTGGTGCAGTAATAATTTGACTGTATCCTTCGCTATTCAATGTTTATGGTATAAAGAATTGACACAGGATACACAATATGATGAATTGGCACAAGCAAATATAGATTGGATCTTCGGTACAAATCCTTGGGGTACAAGCATGGTTTATGGCCTGCCTTCGTGGGGCGATACACCGGTTAATCCGCATTCTGCTTTTACTCATTTAAAGAATTTTCCAATTGATGGTGGGTTAGTTGATGGTCCCATAATGACTTCGACATATCGTAATCTGATCGGAATTAAATTGCTCAATGAGGATCCGTATGCGGCATTTCAAAGTGATCTTGTTGTTTATCATGATGATTATGGTGACTATAGTACAAATGAACCTACAATGGATGGTACTGCTTCATTGATCTATTTGTTAGCTTCTCAAGAACAAAAGGCCTTAGAGGAGCCTCAAATAAAAAAGTAGTCAAAGATTCTTTTGGAGCTATCGTGAGAGGAGATAGCTTGCAAAAGCAATTAGCGCTGGTTTTTACAGGACATGATTTAGCTGATGGTGGATTGACGGTGCTAAAAATATTGAAAGAAAAGGATGTAAAGGGTTCTTTCTTTCTAACAGGAGACTTTTTGAGAACATCCAAATTTCGTTCTGTTGTAAAGGAGATTAAAAGGAATAAAAATTATCTTTCTGCTCATTCTGATAAACACTTATTGTTTAGTGACTGGGGCAATAGACAAGGTTTATTAGTAACAAAGGATTCATTTATCCAAGATTTGGAGATGAATTTCAGGGAATTAGAAAAATTAGGTTTTCGAACCGATAACAAATATTTTATTCCTTCGTATGAATGGTACAATCAGGAGATTGTAACTTGGAGTGAGCAAATGGGATATGTTCCCATTAATTATACTCCTGGATTACGAACTGCCGCCGATTATAGTTATCCTGAAATGGGTAAACGATATTTATCTTCCGATGATATTGAAAAGGGGCTATGGGAACAAAATAAAAAGCTAAACGGATTAAATGGATTTATCATACTCATACATATGGGCACAGACTCACGTCGAAAAGATAAATTTTATCACCGTTTAGGTAAAATAATAGATAAGTTAAAGAAAGAGGAATATCAATTTGTCGATATTCGTGAGTTATTACAATAGAATAAAGGATAATATAGAAGATAGGATGATAAATACAACCGAAAAAGAATCGCATTACCAGGATTTAGAAAAAATGACTGTTTTGGAGTTGTTGACGAATATTAATAACGAAGATAAGACCGTTCCGATGGCTGTTGAAAAAGCTATTCCGCAGATAGAGGCGTTGGTTAATGAGTGTGTGGCTAAGATGAAAAATGGGGGACGTGTTTTTTATATCGGTGCTGGTACAAGTGGACGACTAGGTGTTTTGGATGCATCAGAATGTCCTCCAACTTATGGTGTTCCATTTGATTGGATTATCGGAATGATTGCAGGAGGAGATACGGCTATCCGAAAAGCAGTTGAATTTGCCGAAGATGATACAGAACAGGCCTGGAAGGACTTGACTGAATATAGTATCAATAAAACGGATGTTGTTATCGGTATTGCCGCATCAGGAACGACTCCTTATGTAGTTGGAGGTTTACAAGCTGCCAATGCCGCGGGATTAGCAACAGGCTGTATCGTTTGTAATAGTGGTTCTCCTATAGCAAAAGAAGCGCAATTACCTGTGGAAGTTGTGGTTGGACCTGAGTTTGTTACAGGTTCTACACGTATGAAAGCAGGGACTGCTCAAAAATTAGTACTGAATATGCTAAGTACCTCCATTATGATCCAATTGGGACGTGTGCAGGGAAATAAAATGGTCGACATGCAATTATCTAATCATAAATTAGTGGCTCGCGGGGTCCGTATTATTATGGATGAAACGAATGCAACGGAAGCTGAAGCGACAGAATTATTGGAAAAATTTGGTCATGTGCGCCAAGCAATAGAGGCATATCAAGAAACACACTAAACACTAAATCACCTATTATAAAACAAACTTATGTCACCAATAATTTTATTATCATTTTTGGTGGTCTACTTTGCTGTTTTACTTGCCGTAGCGCATTTTACTTCAAAGGGATCATCAGATAACTCCACTTTTTTTGTGGCTAATCGCAATTCGAAATGGTATATGGTTGCCTTTGGAATGATTGGTACTGCATTGTCAGGAGTGACTTTTATTTCAGTACCGGGAGCAGTTGGTGCTTCAGAATTTAGCTACTTTCAGTTTGTACTCGGAAATGCCGTTGGTTTTATTATCATCGCATATGTCTTGTTACCGCTATATTATAGGATGAACCTAACTTCTATTTACACCTATTTAGAAGAACGTTTTGGTCATACAACCTATAAAACAGGAGCAGCTATTTTTTTAATTTCAAGAACGATTGGTTCTGCCTTTCGTCTTTACTTGGTTGCTATTGTATTGCAACATTTTATTTTTGACGCTTGGAATATTCCTTTTGTAGTTACAGTTGTCATCTGTCTGTTGTTAATTTGGCTTTATACAAATAAAGGCGGGTTGAAGACAATTATTGTTACAGATACACTGCAAACAACATTTTTGATAACAGCGGTTATTCTTTCCATCTACTTTATGGCTAAAGGACTAAACTTTGGAATTGTTGATACTTTCGAAGCAGTTAAAGAAAGTAGCTATTCTAAAATATTCTTTTTGGATGATTTTGTTGGTAGCAAAGCTAATTTTTGGAAACAATTTCTAGGGGGGATTTTTGTAACCATTGCCATGACAGGATTAGACCAGGATCTGATGCAGAAGAACCTCTCCATGGGAACAATCAAAGAGGCTCAAAAGAATATGATTACCTTTACCAGTGTATTTGTGGTGATCAATATTTTCTTTTTAGCAGTTGGAGCACTGCTCTATATCTATGCAGAGAAAAATGGAATTGATATCAGTCAGCTCGCTACTCGTGATTATTTATATCCTGAAATTGCTTTAAATCATTTGGCTATTCTTCCGGCAATAATTTTTATGATGGGATTGACGGCAGCTACATTTGCAACTACTGACTCAGCATTAACTGCTTTGACGACTTCGTATTGTATTGATTTCCTAAATTTCAATAAAAAAGAGAATCCAAATGATCCTGTATTGGTTAAGCAACGCAATTATGTACATTTTGGCTTTTCTATTGTTATGTTATTGGTGATTTTAGTATTCAAATTAATCAATGATGATTCGGTCGTAAACGCAATCTTTACAGCTGCAAGTTACACATATGGTCCATTGTTGGGACTCTTTGTTGTAGGTATTGCTACAAAATACGCAGTTAAAGACAAACTAGTGCCTTTCATTTGTGTTATATCACCAGCTATTTTGTATATTTTGAAAACTTATGTAATAGAAGTTTATACGCCGTATGTAATCGGTTTAGACTTGATCATTATCAATGGTTTTATAACATTCTTATTGTTGATTTTAACTTCTCCGGGTAAAGCCTCCGATAGAGCGCTTTCACATAATTAAAAAAAGTTAAGTGATTTGTACGTGCAAAAAAATTAAGTTAAGTTTGATTAAATTAGTTTTTTTGCACGTATGTATCAATTGATAGAAGAAACCGCTGGATTTATCCGCAAGAAAATAGGCGATTTTCAGCCTGAATTTGGAATAATACTAGGTACTGGATTGGGTAAGTTGGTCGATGAGATCGACGTCCAGTATTCATTGATGTATTCCAATATCCCCAACTTTCCCATTTCTACAGTTGAATTTCATTCCGGTAAATTGATATTCGGTACGCTGAATGGTCGTAGGGTTGTAGCGATGCAGGGTAGACTTCATTATTATGAAGGCTACAATATGAAAGAAATTACATTTCCAATCCGTATCATGAAAGTCTTGGGCATTCAGAAGCTCTTTGTTTCAAATGCCTCAGGATCTTTAAACCCTAATATTCTTAAAGGTGATTTGGGTATTATTTCCGATCACATTAATTTGTTGCCAGATAATCCGCTACGTGGTTCAAACTTAGCCGCATTCGGTCCACGTTTTCCTGATATGAGTCAACCCTATAACCGTGAAATGGTAAAGCAAGGTTTAGACATTGCTGTCCACAAAGAAATTAGGGCGCATGAGGTTGTATATGTAGCCGCCCCGGGACCAAATTTGGAAACTAAAGCCGAGTATCGTTACATGAGATTGATTGGTGGTGATATTGTAGGGATGAGTACTGTGCCTGAAGTTATTGTCGCTAATCATATGGATATACCTGTTTTTGCGATCTCTGTGATTACTGATGAGGGTTTTCATGATCATCTGCAACCTGTTTCTTTGCAGGATATCGTAGATATAGCAGCAAAAGCTGAACCAAAGATGACGTTAATTTTGAAAGAATTAATAGCTTTGCAATAGTTTTTAAACAATACTAGTTCAAATATTAATGAAGGTGACCCTGCGCTTATTAGCGATTTTTTGTTGTATTCTTGGTTTTGTAAATCAAGTTCAAGCACAAAGTAATGATGAATGGAGTAGTGCTTTAGATTCTGCTAGGGCAAAAGAGGATGCAAAACAGGATTCTGTTATTTTGTCTGCTAAATATATTCGATATACAACATTGGATATGATGAAAAAAGGAACCTACACCGTTCAAATAGATACATCACATCGTAATTTTCAATATTACAATAAACAGAATTTACCAGGGAATCCGAGTATCAATTTAGGCTCCTACGGTTTGGCAACGCGTGACCTATTATTTCAACCTAGTAAAACGATAGGTTTTCAAAGTGGATTTCATAGCTTGGAGCGGACCTTATACAGACCGGATTCTATTCAATATTTTAGGGCCCGTGCTAGATTTTCGGAACTTTATGCTGTAGGTTTTTTCTTTGATGATCAAGTGTTTCGTGCTAGACTTGCACAAAATATAAATCCAAGACTTAATATAGGTGGAGAATTTCATGCAACAAGAGCAGATGGATATTATACCAATCAGAAGTATTCCGATATCAAATCGGCTTTATTTGCTTGGTACGAGTCCGAAAATCACCGCTATAATTTGTTGACAAATTTAGTGTTTAATAAACTTGATGCTTCAGAGAATGGTTCGATTTTATCAGATAATATATTCAAAGATAAAGAAAAACAATCGTCCGATCGTTACCCCGTAAGATTACAGGGGCAAGGAGACAATAGACCTCGAAATGAATGGCGTGATAATTCATTCTTCCTTCGTCAATCGATGTTTCTTGGTCATCTTGATACCGTTGATGCAGGTAAGTCTACGATGCAGATTTACCCTACAAATAGTGTTGCACATAATAGTTCTGTACGGATTCAGAAATATAATTTTTTTAAAAATGAAACCGATGCTAATGGTGCTTTCCCCTATGGCTCTTCCAGATTAACGCAGGATACAACGGAAATTACTTCTATTTCAAATGAATTTGAATATAGCTTTTACTTGAGGGGAAAATCTATTTTTAAAAATGAAGCGAAATTAAATGTTGCTTTTCAACATGATATGTATTGGTATTCCGATAGTGGTGTCAATAACAGATTTTATCAAAATGGTATGCTAAAGGGGGAGCTGGGGTATAAGTTCTCAGATCGAGTCAATCTGACAGGTAAAGTCAATCAGATAGTGATGGGTCATAATTTTGGTGATTATCTTTATGAAGCAAAAGCCGACTTTTTATTAAGTTCTAATGTTGGTAAAATTACGCTTTCGGCTTATTCGCAGAATAAATCACCAGAAATGGTGTTTAATCGAATGAATTATACGTACCATCAATGGGAGCGGGATCTTAATAAAACAAAAACACAAAATCTAGCTTTTCAGTATAGCAATCCAAAAATTGGGTTCAATGGAAAGGTTGAATACTTTTTAATGGATAACTATCTTTATTTTAAAGAGATTGATAATCCGCAAAATGATCCACGTCTGGCTAAATTAATTGAACCGGCGCAATTAGGATCTGTTAATCTATTAAAGGTTTCAGTAGGACAAAAGTTCAAGTTTAGTAAATTTACCTTGGATAACTTAATTGTATATCAAAAAACAGATCAGCAGGAAACACTTGCAACTCCTGAAATATATACCTGGCATAGTTTGTATTACAGCAATGTGCTTTATAAGGTGGTTGATTTCAACATTGGAGTTGATGCACGTTTCAACACTCCGTTTACAACACCATCTTATTCAATTAATGCAAGTCAGTTTTATAATGATAATGCAGGGATTAAATTTTCGACTTATCCTATATTTGATGCGTGGGCTACAGCAAACATACAACGCGTGACACTTTTTATCAGTTGTAATTTTGTAAACCAATATTTGGGCATGCCAAAAGGCTATTATACTGTTCGTCGTTATCCGATGAATGATGCGAATATAAGATTTGGTGTTTCTTGGAAATTCTATGACTAAAAATATTGAAAATTATATGCGTGGCTTCTAGTGGATTGCGTTTTTAAGCGTAAAAAACTTTTGAAATAATTTTGAGAGTCGAAATTTTGCAGTACATTTGCATACGCAATTAGGGAAAGGTATTATATACCAAGAACTAAAGCGGAGAATTAGCTCAGCTAATTTATTGAAAGTCTGAAAAAAAATGGAGAATTAGCTCAGCTGGTTCAGAGCATCTGCCTTACAAGCAGAGGGTCACTGGTTCGAACCCAGTATTCTCCACACAAACAGAAGTGTTTCAAAATACTTAATGGAGAATTAGCTCAGCTGGTTCAGAGCATCTGCCTTACAAGCAGAGGGTCACTGGTTCGAACCCAGTATTCTCCACACAAACAGAAGTGTTTCAAAATACTTAAATGTGAATTGGCTCAGCTGGTTCAGAGCATCCCTATATATCGGGAGTGGTCACTGACAAATGAGATGGTTCATTGAAAGAAAAAAGGAGAATTAGCTCAGCTGGTTCAGAGCATCTGCCTTACAAGCAGAGGGTCACTGGTTCGAACCCAGTATTCTCCACATCAAAGCATCGATTTATCGATGCTTTTTTTATTTACCCCTTTTTATGTATTTCCTATATATTTTATATTCGTTAAGCTGTGACCGGTATTATATCGGTGTTTCTTCAGATGTTGAGGGGCGACTTCGCAGGCATAACGCTGTTTATAAAAAAGGTTTTACCGGTAGAGCTCAGGATTGGGAGGTTGTATACCAGGAAGAATATGGCTCTAAGCATGATGCTTTGATTAGGGAAACGCTTATTAAATCTTGGAAAAGCCGTTTAAAAATCGAAGAATTGATTCGTGTCTAGTACGCTGGTTCAGATCATCCCGATACATCGGGAGTGGTCACTGGTTCGAACCCAGTATTCTGCACATCAAAGCATCGATTTATCGATGCTTTTTTTATTTACTCCTTTTTATGTTTCCTTTATATTTTATCGAAGCTAAATTGATCTAGCTGATTGCTTTCGCAATTGAAATTTACCTCATAGTAGTGTTGTCATTTTAAAGATGTTCAAACACGATGAGTTTTCATATAAACATTTATATATTTGATTGTATTATATAAACTTATTAGAAATGAATTTAAAATCTATTTCGGTAATAGCTTTTGTGTTCTTATCACACGTAACAATTTTTGCACAGGTGAAAAAGTATGATTGGAAAGAAGCAAACGAGGGTGGGTATACGTATCGTTACGTAACCAATGATCCTACAAATTCGCGTTTTTATACATTAAAAAACGGTCTTACAGTTATTTTGAGCCCTTCTAAAAAGGTACCTCGTATTCAGGCCTATATTGCAACGAAAGCAGGTAGTAAAACTGATCCTTCAGATCACACAGGCTTAGCACATTATTTAGAGCACATGCTTTTTAAAGGGACTGATAAGTTTGGATCAAAAGATTGGGCAAAGGAAAAACCATTACTGGATCAGATCGATGGTTTATATGAACAGTATAACTCCACTAAGGATGAAGCCAAGCGTAAAGAAATTTATAAGCAGATCGATCAGGTTTCTGGCGAGGCAGCAAAATATGCTATTGCTAATGAATACGATAAATTGATGAGTGAGATGGGGGCTGAAGGGACAAATGCCTTCACTTCTTTTGAACAGACTGTCTATACTGAGGATATTCCCAATAATGTCATCGATAAGTTTCTGGCTGTACAAGCAGAGCGTTTTCGTAATCCTATATTAAGATTGTTTCATACAGAATTAGAAGCTGTTTACGAAGAGAAGAATAGAGGTTTGGATAATGATGGACGTAAATCTGTAGAAGCCATGTTTGAGGCGATGTTTCCAAATAATAATTATGGAAAACAGACAACTATCGGTACGGTTGAACATTTGAAGAACCCGTCTTTGAAAGCGATTCGTGAATATTTTAATACGTATTATGTCCCTAATAATATGGGGGTAATTATGTCTGGTGACTTTGATCCAAATGAAGTAGTAAAGAAAATCGATCAGGCGTTCAGTTATATGAAACCGAAAGAAATTCCAGCCTATACTTTTGATGCTGAAAAAGACATCAAACAACCAATTGTAAGAGAGGTTAAAGGTCCAGAATCGGAATTTCTATTTTTAGGTTTCCGTTTCCCCGGTGCATCTACAAAAGATGCTCAAATGTTAAATTTGCTCGGAAATATGCTTACAAATGGTTCAGCTGGATTAATTGATTTAGATTTAGTGAAATCTCAAAAGTTATTGGGAGCAGGGGCTTTTCCATATGTATTAAAAGATTATTCGATGTTGATCATGCAGGCTAATCCAAGTCAAGGTCAATCTTTAGATGATGTGAAATCTTTGATTTTAGGAGAATTGGATAAGCTGCGTAAAGGTGATTTTTCTGACGACCTGATTACTTCCATTGTAAATAACGAAAAGAAATCAGAAATTTCACGAAATGAAAGCTATAGTAATCGTGCTGAGGAGTTAATGGATGCCTTTACTTCTGGAGTTGATTGGTCGACAGAATTGAGTTATTCAGATAACTTAACTAAAATCACGAAGAAAGATATTATGGATTTTGCTACAAAATATCTGAATGATAATAATTATGTAGTGGTCTATAAACGTAAGGGCATTGACGATAGCATTGTAAAAGTAGAGAAACCTCCTATTACGCCTGTAGTTGTAAATCGTGACGATCAATCACTTTTTCTAAAAACTATTGCTGCAATGCCTGAAAGCAAAATTGCACCTGTCTGGTTAGATTATACTAAAGATGTACAAAAGACTACCTTAAAAGGTCTTGATGTGATCGCAGTGCAAAATAAAGATAACGCATTGTTTAGTTTAACTTATCGTTACGAGATGGGGAAATGGAATAATAAGTTATTAAGTATTGCCGCAGATTATTTAGAATTCTTAGGTACTAAAGAAAAAACCAGTGAAGATTTCAGCAAGGCGTTTTATAAGTTGGCCTCAGATTTTTCAGTGTCTTCAGGTAATGAAGAAACACGTATTAATATTTCAGGATTAAATGAAAATTTTGAACAAACAGTTGAGCTGATTCAAGATTTATTAAAAAATAGTGTTGGTGATCAAGAAGCATTGGAAGCTTATATCGGTCGTTTGAAGAAATCAAGAACAAATGCTAAAGAAAATAAGAACTTGATCATGGAAGGATTGAGGTCATATGCAAAATATGGAGCTAAAAATCCTTTTAATAATGTTTTGACAGATCAAGAGTTGGATGCGATCAAAGCATCGGACTTAGTTGCTATTTTACACGAGCTGGCAAATACAAAACATCAAATATTATATTACGGGCCTAAGACCACCAGTCAATTGGTTGCTACTCTTAAACCTTTAAATTCAAATACCAATTTTGCTACAGTTCAGAAAGCAAATACTTTTGAAGAATTGCCTACCCCTAAAAATCAAGTGTTGTTTACTAATTTTGATATGAAGCAGGCGGAAGTATTCTGGTTTAGAAATTCTGAAGTGTATAATTCAAAATATAGTCCTACTGTCGCATTATTTAATATGTATTTTGGTGGAGGTATGGGAAGTATCGTATTTCAAACGATTCGAGAATCTAAAGCTTTAGCTTATTCTACTTATGCTAATTTTGCTTCTCCTGTTAAAAAGGAAAATCATTATTCGGTAGGCGCATATGTCGGTACACAGGCCGATAAATTTAATGAAGCTGTTGTCGGTATGAATGAACTATTAAATGATTTACCTGATGCTCCAAAAGCTTTGGATATTGCTAAAGTTAGTTTAGTAAAATCATTGGCTAGTGACCGAATTACAAATGCAAATATTTTATCAAATTATCTAAGTGCACAGCGGTTGGGACTTACTTCAGATATCCGTAAAGATGTTTATGAACAAGCACCAAAATTAAGTTTTACAGACCTAAAAGCTTTTCATAATAAAGAAATGAGTCGTAAACCTTATGTTTATTGTATTGTTGCAAAAGATGAAAATATAAAAATGGAGGATCTGCAAAAACTTGGAGAAGTTAAGAAATTAACATTGCAAGAGTTGTTCGGATATTAATCTGATTTAAAAAATAAGAGCAGGATTACCTGCTCTTATTTTTTTATAATACCTTAATTTTGATGTTACGAAAAGAAACTTCATCAGTATGGTTTTGTAAGGCAATTTTTCCTTTTTGGAATTTACCGAAATCTGGATAGTTCTTCATATTGGTACCAGCGACAAGATCTTTCCATTCCTGGGTGTTGGTTTCGTTTTCGAATGTTAACTTCCCATTTAACCAAAAGCTTACTTTTCCCTTGTTCTGTACAATTCTAGATTGATTCCATTCGTTGTAGGGATTAGGTTTTGAATTGGATCCTATGCCCTTTATTGCGTACAACGATCCAGCCCAATGTGTTGAATCTGTTTGATGCCGCGGTTCCGCATTGGCATTATCTAAAAGTTGCATTTCAAGTCCTGTAACAAATGTAGCGTCATATTTTGGATCCTCTTGAACATCTATAAATACGCCGCTATTGCCACCTTTGGCAACTTTCCAATCAAATTTTAAGTCAAAGTCTTGAAAAGTTTCATTCGAAACTAAATCTCCAAATACACCAGTTTTAACAGTGGGGTCGCAAAGTATAGCATCATCTTTTACCACCCATTTAGAGGGTTGATTCCCTTGGTTGTAAATATGCCAATTGTTAATATCTTTTCCGTTAAAGAGAAGTTGCCAACCCTCTTCTTTTTCGATTGCACTTAGCGTATTATGTTCTGTAGTTTGTTTGCAAGACCATAGTAAGCCAATGGATAATAGGAGGTATGTAATTTTTAATTTCATATGATTAAGTTTTGGGCAAAATACAAATATTTGCGCTTTTATTGAATTAAAACACAAGAGCCAATGCGTGTAAGCATTGGCTCTTGTGTTTTGTAAATTTTTAAAAATGAATAAGTTCATCTATTTGTTCATGAATGGCATTCCTTGTTTCAATATGCACAAATGTATTTTCTTCGCTTATTTCATTTTGAATATGAGGTAAAAAAATTTTTAATGGTAAAACATGCATACGTAAGTAATTACATATTCCGGTTAGATGATCTATCCCTCTTAAATTACCATAGCGTCCCGATGAAATACCAACAAGAGCCGCTTTTTTATGGCAGAAGCTAATTGGGAAAGTACAGGCGTCAATGAAGACCTTGAGTACGCCTGGTATACTGCCATTATACTCTGGTGTGATAAAAATAAATTTATCGGCTTCAGATACCAACTGTTGTATCTTTTTAAACTGGTCACTTCGTTGACCATATAAATCTGAGACTATAATATCTGCAGGTAGATTTGTTAAAGGTAGTATTTGACAGCTTTCACCGCTTTTTTGTATGTAATCTTGATAGTATTGTGCAACTTTTAGCGTCTTACTTTTGGGTCGATTCGTCCCCGAAATTATTAAAATCATTGTCTAGTTGTAACTTATAAAAACCCAAGGAACAAAGTGGATGTATATCCTGATTTTTTGTATCTTAGCATCTTGAGGATCTATTCCTTTAGATGCTTTCAAAAGTAAGAAATATGCATGATTTAAGTGTTTTTTTGCGTGGAAGAATTTATGAATGAACAGAATAATCCTTTTTTGTGACTTTAGGGGAACAAAATGACATTTTATAAAGAAAGAATTTCATTCGAAATGGGTAAAATTATATCAATTGCAAATCAAAAGGGTGGTGTTGGTAAGACGACAACATCAATCAATCTGGCAGCTAGTTTAGCTGTTTTAGAATATAAAACCTTATTGGTTGACGCTGATCCACAAGCAAACTCTACTTCTGGAATTGGATTTGATCCAAGAACCATTAAAGAAAGTATCTATGAGTGTCTGGTAAATGATCTAGATCCACGTGATGCTATTCAAGCTACTGAAACTCCTAATTTAGACTTATTACCTGCTCATATTGACCTGGTAGGTGCTGAGATCGAAATGATTAATATGCACGAACGTGAGTATAAGATGAAAAAAATCTTAGATCAGGTAAAGGATGATTATGATTTTATCATTATTGACTGCTCTCCTTCACTAGGTTTAATTACGATTAATGCTTTATCGGCTTCAAATTCAGTTGTAATTCCTGTTCAATGTGAATATTTTGCATTAGAAGGGCTAGGCAAGTTGTTGAATACAATTAAAATTGTTCAGACACGTTTAAATACTAGTTTGGAAATAGAAGGTATTTTATTGACCATGTACGATGTGCGATTACGTTTGTCTAATCAAGTTGTAGAGGAAGTTAAGACACATTTTACTGATTTGGTATTTGAAACGATTATCCAGCGAAATACGCGATTAAGTGAGGCGCCAAGTTTTGGTATTTCTGTGATTATGCACGATGCATCCTGTAAAGGTGCAATCAACTATTTAAATTTGGCCAGAGAAATTTTACATAAGAACGGACATCTAAAAGAATTAGATTCAACAGTTACAATATAATATGGCAGCACAACAGCGAAAAACAGGTCTAGGAAGAGGATTAGGTGCCTTATTAAACGATAGTGCCGATATCCCTGAAAGAAATTCGGAGGTAGAAACATCCCGGGTAGAATCTGCTACAAAATCAAAAGAATCTGGCAATATTAGTACAGTTAATGTGGATACGATAGAAATGAATCCATTTCAACCCCGTACTGATTTTGATCCACAAGCGCTACAGGAACTGTCTGAATCGATCTTATTGCAAGGTTTAATTCAACCTATTACTGTTAGAAAAATTGGTGAGAATGCCTACCAGTTGATTTCTGGAGAACGCAGATACCGTGCATCAAAATTAGCTGGTATTACCGAAATTCCGGCATATATCCGGACAGCGAATGACCAACAGATGTTGGAAATGGCACTGATTGAAAACATTCAACGTGAAAATCTAAATGCGATTGAAGTAGCATTAAGTTTTCAACGGATGATTGAAGAGTGTAATTTGAAGCAAGAAGAATTGGGAGAACGTGTAAGTAAAAACCGTTCTACCGTAACCAATTATTTACGCTTATTGAAATTGCCTCCTGTTATTCAAGCAGCGATCCGTGATGGAGAGTTAACGATGGGACATGCACGTGCGCTAATTAATGTGGGAGAGGTAGATAAGCAATTGTATATCTTTAAATTGATCGTTGACTTAGGATTGTCTGTTCGCAAGGCAGAAGAATTGGTGCGGGAGATTCAAAATGGCAATAAAAAGAAAGCACAAAAAGATAAGAATGTACCTAAATCATTTCAGTTTCAAAAGATTGAAGATGATCTGGCATCTAAATTTTCATCTCAGGTTAAGTTAAATTTGAAAAGTGCAAAAGGAAAAGGTGCGATCGAAATTCCTTTTGAGTCTGAAGATGATCTGAGCCGTATTCTGGAATTATTAGACTGGTAAGATGTATAAAATAATCAGTTTATTCTGTTCTATATTTATCTTTTTTGCTGCGCAGGCACAGAAAGTTGATACAAAGGATAAAGTTGCTTTAAAAACAGTTACAGCAACAGATTCAACGAAAAAAGTATCGGCAGTGCAGGATACAACAAAAAAAGAGAGCCGTAGGGAACGAAAAAAAAGAGAGAAGGCTGAAGAAGAAGCAAAAACACCCAAAATCTTTAAAGATTCAACACGTCTTGCTATTGAAGCCAAAACCGTTACCGCATGGAAGCGATCTTTAGTTTTGCCAGGATGGGGTCAATATACCAATAAGGGATTATGGTGGATCAAGGTTCCTGTAATTTATGGAGGATTTGCAACCACGGTACTTGTCTTTGACTTTAACAACCGTTTTTATAAAGAACTTCTTGATGAACTTGATTATCGTTTTGAATTTAATCAGAAGAAAAATCCGTTGTATTTTAACGCTTCAGATCAAGGTCTTATCAGTGCAAAAGATTATGCACGGCGTAATCGAGATTTAATGGTGCTTTTAACTGTGGGGTTATACGGGTTGAATGTGGTTGAAGCCTATGTGGACTCAATGCTAAAGAATCGATGGAGTGTAAGTTCTGAAAAGGTCGCATTTTCCATTAGGCCAACTGTACTTCAGGGCCCATCAAATAGTTTTGCATTTAATGCCGTTCCAACTATGGGACTGAAATTATCCATGAAAATAAAATAAAAATTATATAACTTAAAGCTGTATTTGTGCGCTGTCGCATAGATTTATTTGGTCTTCTTTATTTAAATATGATCTGAAATAGATATGAAAATAGTATTATTCGGCTACGGAAAAATGGGCCAAATCATAGAAAAATTTGCTCAAAAGAGGGGGCATGAAATTCATTTGATCGTCAATAGCGAAAATCGTAATCTCATTACAGTGGATGAACTGGTTGGTGCAGATGTTGCAATTGACTTTGGTGTTCCACAGGCAGCGATAGCTAATATGGAACTTTGCTTAGAAGCAAATCTTCCGATTGTAATGGGTACAACAGGCTGGTATGAACATCTTGATACGATCAAGGAGAAATGTCTCTCTGTGGATGGGTCTATCTTATATGGTTCTAATTTTTCGATCGGTGTAAATATCTTTTTTCATATCAATAAGATGTTGGCGAGAGCAATTCAGCCTTATAAAGCTTACGATGTACAGGTTGAGGAAATTCATCATATCCACAAATTGGACGCACCAAGTGGAACTGCTATTACAATAGCGGAGGGTATCCTGAACAATAGCGACACTAAAACTTCCTGGGTTAATTCTGTCGTTGGCGATGGAGAAGAGGAGGTTATTCCGAAAGCAGATCAATTGCTAATAGAGAGTCATCGTATTGAAGAAGTTCCAGGAACTCATACTGTTGTATATAGTTCTGAAGTGGATCAAATTGAATTTAAGCATACAGCACACAGTCGTGATGGTTTTGCTTTAGGTTCAGTAATTGCTGCTGAATGGTTATTTGGAAAGCAAGGATTCTATCAGGTGACAGAAATGTTTGATTTTAATCGGTAACTAAGTTGCCGATTTTGCATTAAAAAATAAGGATTCTGTAACGAATCCATAGTCTATTATACTAATTGAAATATTAGATTATTAAACAATAAAATTTTAAGAAGCTTATGTGGTATATTATTTTTGCGGTCTTAACAGTAGTTGCTCATTACGGGCTTTGGAAATTATTTGTTAAGGCAGGAAGACCGGGATGGGAAGCATTAGTTCCTTTTTATCGGGAATATGTGATGGCTCAATTGACAGGTCGTGCAAAATGGATTGTTGTTCTTTTGCTAGTTCCAATCGTAAATATTTTTATTTTCTATGGATTGTATTTGGACCTTATAAAGGCATTTGGGAAAAGAAGATTCTGGGAAAATACGGCAGCAGTTTTAGCTCCTTTTATTGTATTGCCTCTTTGGGGTAACGATCCTCTAGTAAAGTATTTAGGAAATCCAAATTCAGAGGAATTTAAAAAGAAATATTTTTATAAAAAATCAATGGCCCGCGAATGGGCAGATGCGATTGTTTTTGCAACAGTTGCAGCATCCTTAATTCGTGGTTTTTTGATTGAAGCGTATATGATTCCAACTGGATCCATGGAGCGAACATTGTTAGTCGGTGATTTCTTGTTCGTTAGTAAGTTGAATTATGGGCCTCGTATTCCAATGACACCTTTGGCATTTCCTTTTGCTCATCATACGATGCCGCTAACAGGCGGAAAAGCTTATTCCGAACTGATCGAACTTCCTTATAAACGTTTACCTGGTTTTCAGGATATCAAAAGAAATGATGTCGTAGTATTCAATTATCCTATGGAAGCCGATGCTCCTTACAACAGACCCGTTGATAAACGTGAAAACTACATCAAGCGTTGTGTAGGGATGCCTGGAGATGAAGTTTCAATGGCAAATGCAGTATTTTTTGTAAATGGTAAGCCTGGTTTTAATCCGCCAGAAGGACAATTAGATTATATTGTAGTAACGGATCAATCTGGTTTGGATCTGCGTGTGATGAAAGAAAAACGATTAGAAATGTCTGATACCGGACAACCTAACATTTATCAAGTTTTTATGACAGCAGATGAGGCTGCAATGGTCAAAGGTTGGATAAATGTAAAGGAAGTTGTTCCCAATATTCGTAAAGCTGGAGAAAATGAAGATGGAACTTTTCCTCATGTTGCATCTCTGAACTGGAATTTTGACAATTTTGGTCCTATTAAAGTTCCGAGTAAAGGATGGACAGTTCAATTAGATAGTGCAACAATGCCACTATATGAACGTGCAATCACTGTTTATGAAGGTAATAAATTAGAAAATAAGTCTGATGGTATTTATATTAATGGTGTAAAAGCTAATTCTTATACTTTCAAAATGAATTATTACTGGATGATGGGTGATAATAGACACAATTCATTAGATTCTAGAGGATGGGGTTTCGTGCCGGAAGATCATATAGTGGGTAAAGCATTATTTACCTGGTTAAGTCTTGATGAATTGGGATCGGGACTATCGAAAATAAGATGGAATAGAATATTCAAAGGAATAGAATAAACATAACAACAAAAGAGGCTTAACATTTGTAAAGCCTCTTTTGTTTTATTTAAGTGCGTTTAAGTATCTTTTTATCGTTTCTTCTAAGCCTAAGTACAGGGCATCAGCAATTAGAGCATGTCCTATGCTTACTTCTAACAATCCGGGAATATGTTCGTTAAAGTAAGTTAGGTTATTTAAATCTAAATCATGACCAGCATTAATGCCTAATCCTACCTCTCTCGCTTTTAATGCGGCATGAAAATAAGGTTTGATCGCTTCATCTCTTTCATCTAAGAATGCTTGAGCATATGACTCTGTATAAAGCTCAATTCGGTCAGTACCCGTTTCTGCTGCTGCCTCAACCATATCTTCATCTGGATCCACAAAAATAGAAACTCGAATACCTTGATCTTTAAATAGTTTGCACATATCAGTCAGATATGCCTTATTTTTAATAGTATCCCAACCATGATTCGAAGTAATCTGTCCCTCCGCATCAGGAACTAATGTTACCTGAGCAGGTTTGTTCGCCAAAACAAGATCTATAAATTTTTGTTCCTGACAATTACCTTCAATATTTAATTCTGTTTGAATATTGGCTTTTAAGTCAAAAACATCTGCATAACGGATGTGGCGTTCGTCAGGTCTTGGATGTACAGTAATTCCATTTGCACCAAAACGTTCACAGGCTAGAGCAGCTGCTAATACATTTGGATTATTTCCGCCACGAGAATTACGTAGGGTAGCAATTTTATTGATGTTTACAGATAATGCAGTCATGTTGATTTCAATCTTTAAAGTAAAAATACAAAACAATTTGCATGCTTACTCATATTAGCAACAATTTGCTTGATAAAGAACAGATTCTTAAATTGATTTTTTTTAACTTGCATCTATATGGAAGGATTTGATTACAGCCTTTTTAGAGGTTTCCGCTTGCTCGATGTTATCGATATTATTTTAGTAGCGATTATTATTTACTATGTGTATAGTTTGATACGCGGGACCATTGCTGTTAATATATTAATAGGTGTCGCATTATTCTACGGAATATATATAATTGTTAAGCAGATGCATATGCGCTTGCTGACGGAAATATTTGGGGGCTTTATCTCTGTTGGTTCTAT
Source organism: Sphingobacterium kitahiroshimense (assembly GCF_025961315.1). Taxonomy (NCBI): domain Bacteria; kingdom Pseudomonadati; phylum Bacteroidota; class Sphingobacteriia; order Sphingobacteriales; family Sphingobacteriaceae; genus Sphingobacterium; species Sphingobacterium kitahiroshimense. The sequence goes on from NZ_JAOQNK010000001.1 coordinate 4,275,417, forward strand.
TGCCTTGATTGTTGTATTTCAACAGGAGATCCGGCGTTTCCTGTTACATATAGGGAAAAACATTTCGATGAAGCGAAAGAAGATCTTATGGTCCTTTTTGGTTAGCAAACGTACTGTTGCAAAAGATAATTCTGAACACATGAGACCTATTATTGAGGCATGTCGTAGCATGTCAAAATCCCGTACGGGTGCGCTATTGGTTTTTTCTAAATATTTTGATGAAGAATACTATCAAAGCAGTGGTGAGTATATTGATGCACATATCTCTAAGCGCCTAATAGAAAGTATTTTCAATAAGAATAGCCCTTTACATGATGGAGCTGTAGTTGTTGTTGATTTTAAAATTATGTCAGCTTCTTGTATTTTACCTTTATCAGATAGCGAAGATCTGCCTTTGCAATTTGGCTTACGACATCGTGCCGCGATTGGGGTGACAGAGGTATCTGATGCTGTCGCTGTTATTGTATCAGAGGAAACGGGTGAAATATCTTTTGCAAAAGATGGCAATGTCAATATGAATATTACACATGAGGAACTCGCAGAATTGCTGAAAGAAGAATTATAAAAAAACGCCACTTTTTTCGAAGTGGCGTTTTTTATAGCATAATATTATTATTTACCAGCTTCTTGGATCACCTGGTTATTTAATTTAACGTACTCAGCATTATTCCCTTTTTGTGCAATTTCTACTCCTTTTTGAGCTGTTGCAATTGCACCTTTTTTATCGCCAGATTTTAATTGAATTTTAGCTTTCCAATAACGAACATATGGTGCATCAGGATTTTCTTTTTCAGCCTCATTTGCCCAAGCTAATGCTTTATTAAGATCTAAATTATTACTTAGGTAAAATTGTGCAGCTTGTAGATAAGGTTTTTTATCACCTTTCATTGCTTGATCAATATTAGCTAAAATCTCCTTCGTTTGATCGGTTTTAATTGTAAATTTCGTGTATGTGTTTTCCCAAGCTAATGATAGTGTAGCCGAATTAGTTGTTACATTTTCAAATTGCATGGTAAAAGTTTCTACCTTATTAGAAAGCTTTGTGGATTTTACATTAAAACGAACTAAATCATCTTTCTTATCGTAGGTATAGGCTCCCCACTGATTACTGTTTTTTGTTAATATGATTGTCCAGTCACCTTTAGTTGGGATAGTTAAAATACCATATGTTCCTGCAGGAACCTTATTTCCTTCTATTGTAACTTCTTCTTCAAATTTAATAATAGGAAGGTTATTAGCACCTGTTCTCCAAACTTCATTGTAAGGAACCAAATTACCAAAGATAACACGACCGTTTATGTTCGGTCTTTGGTATGTAAGCGCTATGTTTTTAATTCCTAAACCTTGAGTAATCGAAGTCGTACTACTTGCTTGCGGCAATTTTACTTGAGCAAAAGAAGTTGTAGAGATACTAAATGTGAGTACCGTCGCGGCGCACAGTGTTAAAATAGATTTTTTCATTTTGGAAACGTTTAATTTTTCCTAATTTACTCGTAAAAAATCAGAATAAAGAATTTTGATTATTAATAATAAGAGCCGGTAAATCATCTTTATCGGCTCTTATATTCTATATTTTTATAAACTGTTTAATATTTTTTGTGCTTCTTTCACTTGGTTTGGTATTGCTTTTTGATTGATATTTTTATTTGTGAATCCAGCAATGGCATCATTCAATTTCTGTAATTGAGATGCTTTTAACTCTTTTTTCAAGATTCTTATTTTTTCAGCATCCTGAATCCCTTCAATTAATTTTTCGAAACGAATAGAAGTCATATTATCAGGATAAACAAAATAGGTGTCGCCACCTAACCACGTTCCATAACGTGTATCTTGATTAGGATTTGAATTCCAGCAGTCAAATGCCCATCTTAAATAACCATCAAAACCTCTTTGAACACTGTGCCACGCTAACCACGTTGCTTCTTGATATCCAGAATTAGTAAAAGTGTTCGGGAATATTTCTGAACAGCAAGTGTAAACAGTGGTTTTGTAACCTTTTTCCTGACGGGCTTTTAATACATCTGGAGCCATATCTTCTCCTAGAGTAATACTATAATCTGCAAATTCATTCGAAATTTGTGGATGATATCCACCGGCAAGAGATGATTTGAATTGGGGATCAGCTTCTTTGATAATAGCAATAGCACGTTTCATATCTTCCTGGGGTCTTTCATCCATGGCAATGGTTGTCCATTCGAAGTATCCTTTTTGTTTAAGGTGTTTTGCGAAATCTTTTAAAAGAGGTAACCAATGTGCTCTATATTTTGGATCATCAGTTTTTATTTTTAAAATTTCATATTTTCCGGTGTTTTCATCAAAATATTGGAAATTCATATTCCATGGAATCATGCTATAACAATTGATATATTCTGAAATTCCAATTTCACGCATGAAACTTACCCATTTATCAAAAATACTGTAATCATATGACCAAGAACCGTCCTTCTTTTTAGTCCATTTGATCATAGCTTGGTATTTATCATACGTTTGACCATTCCAAGGATCGTTGATGATACTTGCAGTGATATTTTTCTGACCAGCATCGCGTAACCTTTCATAATATGGTTTCATGACACTGAAGTGTGCAGGAGACCATAGCTCGACGTTATGATGCCGAGCAATAGAGTAAGGGTTTTGCCATAGATCTAAATGATAAGCCCAATCTTTTGCTTCAGGAAGTATATGTGATAATACCTCTACTGTATAAGGAATAGTGGTGTTATAATTTGTACCTTTTAGTGTAAGTGATCCTTTATAGATTCCAGGAGCTGCATCACGAGGAACTTGAATACTTAACCAGAGGGGTCTCGTGGTATTTTTATCATATTCAAAACTTGATTGATTAGTGATACGGTCTGCAACTAAAGCGGAATCTAGTATTTTACTGATACCGCAACCATTTTTTAAATCTCCAGGAAGGTCTGTCATTACATAAGAAATATACCCAGTAGTAATATCTTTTGTTCCGATTTCCTGCCCTTTGCTATTTTTTAACGGTGAAGAACTCACTTCAATTTTATCGTGATTTTGGTTACTCCAAAAGACTAATTGTGTATGTACTTTCTCACCTCTCCAAGCTTTTGTAATCCATGATTTACTTAGTGTTTCTAGGGTGGGTGGGTTTCTTTTGGAATAACTATAATCAGCTGTGCTAAAAGAAAAATTATTATTCTCTTTTAGACTGTTCCATTTTTCAGTTGTTTGAGGGGCTTTTGGATCTTTCAGTTCATTTATTCTCTGGGAATAGCCCTGTTGTGTATAAACGAATAGACCAAATAGTAAACAATAAAACGATTTTTTCATATTTAGGTGGATAAGAAAATAGCGATTATTTCTTAAAAATAATCGCTATTTGATTGTAATTAGTATTTTTTATTTCTGTCCGACTCTGTGGCCCTTTGTTGCGAAGTATAAGATATACAGATAAGCAGGAACCATAGCATAAAGAAATGCATGTTGAAAGTCAACATGTAAATTATCTTTTAAGTAACCATAAATTAGAGGCCAAATAGCTCCTCCGGCAATACCCATAATCATGATGGCTGATCCTGTTTTAGTAAAACGGCCTAGACCTTTAATACCTAGTGGGAAAATAGCAGGCCACATTAAAGAATTGGCAATACCTAAAAGGGCAACGAAAATGAATGAAGTGATTCCAGTTGTAAATACAGAAATAACAGTGAATAAAATACCAACAATAGTACAAACTCGTAATGCTAATTGTTGAGAAACAAATTTTGGTATTGCAATAATACCAACAATGTAACCTAAAAGCATACATCCTAATGTGAATGTTGTCGCATAGGTAACTAATGCACCATGGATATTTAATTCTCTTGCATAAACACCAATAATATCTCCAGCCATTACTTCTACAGCAACACAGAAAAAGATAGCTAAAGAGCCTAAGAATAGGTGTGGGAATTGGAATACACTTGTTTTTTTCTCTTTAAGAATAACTGCCCCATTCTCATCAGTATGTTCTTCTTCTGCATTTACATCCACCTCAGGTAAATGTGTTATTTTAATAACGATCGCAAATAAAACGAAGATAACAGCTAACGTAATGTATGGTGTATGTACGCGTTGTAATAAAGAATCTAGAATGGCATTTTTAGCTTCCATATCTACCGCGGCATCCAATTTAGCTGTTATAGCAGAAGAATCTTTTAAGAATAATGTACCAAATATTAATGGAACAATAATACCTGCAGATTTATTGAAAAAGCCAGCAATAGATATTCTTTGTGCAGCACTGTCAATAGGGCCAATGATACTTAAATATGGGTTAACAGCAGTTTGTAGTAATGCCATTGCAGAACCTTGAACAAAAATTCCTGTTAAGAAAAGAATATAGCTTCTACCATCTGCAGCAGGAATGAAAATTAAAGAACCAACTCCAAGTAAAATTAAGCTGAGAACTAATCCATTTTTAAAACCAATTTTTTTCAAAATCCAAGAACTTGGGATTGCTAAAAAGAAGTAAGCGATGTAAGAAGCAAATGTTACAAAAAAGGCTTGTAAATCTGTTTCTAAATTACAGGCAATCTTTAAGAATGGGATAAGTGTTCCATTTGCCCAAGTGACAAATCCTAAAATGAAGAATAAGGCACAACACATAGCCATGGGGCGAAATGCTGTTTTTCCTGAATTTGGTTGAGAATTCATTTTTTTAGTATCAATTAATTGTTTTTTAGATTATAAAATTAGAAAATAATGATTTTTATAGTGTCTCTATTCAAGATGTGCTTACACAATCGATTGATATTGGTTTATAATAAAAAATCATGCTTTCCATTACAAGACTAATTAAATAAATTCAATATAGGAAATAAAAAGAAGTGGTTTTTGAGATTATTTAGTAATATTTTCATTAGAAAAAAGGAGCATTATACCTAGTATAATACTCCTTTCTTGTAAAAACCGTATTTGTAAACCAATCCAGTTGGCTTCATTTATATTTAAGACAAGTAATAAGAATAAATGTTTTAAAATAATTTTATTTTGGTATAATAGCGACTGTCAATCTGGAAATACAATTTAAGTTACCCGATTCATCTGCAATTCGTACATCCCAAATATGAGTTTGTTTGCCAATGTGTACGGCTGTACAAACTGCGGTTACTAATCCTGTAGCAACTGGTCTTAAATGATTAGCATTAATCTCCAATCCCACGCCTTTATAAATATCTGGATCAATAATCAGATTGGATGCGATACTTCCTATTGATTCGGCTAGTACAACAGATGCTCCGCCATGCAGGATTCCAAATGGCTGTCTTGTTTTGTCATTCACGGGCATCGTTGCAGTAATGGAATGACTATCGATTGCCGTCGCTTTAATTTCGAGCAGACCGGTCATATATTGAGAGAGGATACCGTTTATCTGCTTAATGCTGTAATTCTGAAACCAAATCATGGACATTGTTTGAGTTGAAATAACGCTCTTGAATAATTATGCGGTGATGATTTAGGTGTCCGGCAATCACATATAATAAAGCTTTTACACTTGTAAGTCTTTCTGACGCCATTCCTTTTCTCTCCAATTCTGCCTCATTGAAGTTTTCGAAAAGAAACATATTTGCTTTTCTAAGATGTACAAATTCTTTACTTAGAGAGGCTAATGTGCGTTCGCTATATCTTGAGTTTTGGATAAAGTATTCTTGATCATACCCCAAAAGTTCTTTCATATCATTTCGAGAGAAGCGCAGGGCACGGTAAGCCATAATACGTTCATTATCCAAAATATGCCCTATAACCTCTTTAATAGACCATTTATCTTCAGCATAACGGTAATCGCCTTTTTCTTCAGGTATGGTATCTAGGAACGCTGGAAAGGATAAAATTTGTTCTTCCAGTACTTCCATGACATCGCCGACAACGGTCTCAATGTACGTGGAATACACCGCTGGGTATTCATCAGATTTCAGTGGGTTCATATGTTAGATTACTTTTTAATATTATTCTAAATGTTGTTCCTTTTCCTATTTCCGAGTCTTTGACAAAAATGTGGCCTTGATGATAATGTACCATTCTTTTGGTTAAACTCAGTCCCAATCCCCACCCTCGTTTGCGCGTGGTGAAACCTGGTTGAAATACCGTTTCAAAATTTGATCTGGGAATTCCTTTACCTGTATCACTAATGTCTATAAAAATTTCCTCTTTCGCAATATTTTCAGATATTTTAACAGTTATCTTTCCTTCTGATGCAATTGCGTTAACGGCGTTTTTCAGAAGATTCTCAATAATCCAATCAAATAAGGGAATGTTTAGTTTCGCTTCAACATGTTTGTCACCCGTGAGCTCGAAGAGAATCTTGTCACTTGTTCTTACTTTGAAGTAACGAATGTAAGCGGCTATCACCTCATAAACATTCGCATTGTGAAGAACAGGTGTTGAACCAATTTTGGAAAAGCGATCGGCGACGATTTCTAAACGTTTAATGTCATTTTCCATCTCATTTAAAGTTTCGTCATCTTCTGCATCGAACTTTAATTTAATAAGCTCAACCCAGCCCATTAATGAAGAAATCGGTGTACCGAGCTGATGAGCAGCTTCCTTAGTCAAACCTACCCAGACTAAATTCTGTTCTGATTTTCGAATAGAATTAAAGACGGTATATCCAATAATTAGAAAGATAGCGATTAATGATAACTGAATATAAGGAAACACACGAAGTTGTTGTAGAAACCAGGAGTCTTTGTAATATACCATCCATTTTGCTCCATTGTCTAAATTTAAAATAATAGGAGCATGGCTTTTCTTCATGAAATTGAGTTGCTTCTCAAAGTAATGTGGATCGTAATCCAAATGATGGTTCGAGCTATCTTTTGCTGTTGTTTTAATGTTGGTTTTGGTCGAATCTAAATCCCTCCAGAATACAATATTATCCTTTTCATCGGTAATGATTGCAGGAACTGCTAGACTATCTCTTACCGAGTAGACGAACGTTATAAATTCATCGTCAACATCTGGCATGGTCATAATACTTTTTGTACTCATTGCCCATACTTCTGCTTTTGTTCGCTCTACCTTTGATAAATTTCGAACAAGGTAATTTGTGTACAAAAGCGAAGCCGCCGCGATGATGGCCGCGAAAATAAGCAAGAAAAATTTCCAACGTTGTTGGTTGTATTGATACGGATTCATATAAGTGATCAGGAATCTTGTTGCCGCAAATTAAGTAATTAAATGAAATTTACCTTTATCGGCAACATTTATCTATTCATAAACTCCCTGTTTTATTATTTTATTGTGGTTATCAGTGCTATAGTTTCATTGAAATGAAAATTTTGTGGTAATTTTGTGTCATGAGTTCTGAAAGAAAAGTAAGAGTGCGTTTTGCACCAAGTCCTACAGGTGGATTGCACCTTGGAGGAGTTCGTACAGCTTTATTTAATTATTTGTACGCGCGTAAACATCAAGGAGATTTTATTTTGCGTGTTGAAGATACTGATCAGACACGATTTGTTGCTGGTGCAGAAGAATATATTAATGAATGTTTAGCTTGGTGTGGCTTAACACCAGATGAAAGTCCTCTTAAAGGTGGCGATTTTGGACCCTATCGTCAAAGTGAACGAAAACCTTCTTATCGCCAATTTGCGGAACAATTGATAGAAAAGGGATATGCTTATTATGCATTTGATACTTCGGCTGAATTGGATGAACAACGAAAAGAACAACCGAATTTCCGTTACAGCCATGAAAATAGATTGAAACTTAGAAATTCATTAAGTTTATCACAAGAAGAAACAGCAGAACTATTAGCCGCAGGTACACCCCATACGGTTCGTATCAAAGTACCAACAGATGAAACCGTTTCTTTTAATGATATGATTCGTGGACAAGTAAGTTTTGATACTAATCTTATTGATGATAAGGTTTTGTTAAAAGCTGATGGAATGCCTACTTATCACTTAGCTGTTGTCGTCGATGACAAAGCAATGGAGATTTCTCACGTTTTCCGAGGGGAAGAATGGTTACCTTCTGCTCCTGTACATGTTTTATTATGGGAATATTTAGGATGGAATGATGAAATGCCAAAATGGGCACATTTACCATTAATATTGAAGCCCGATGGTAATGGTAAATTGAGTAAGCGTGATGGTGACCGATTAGGTTTTCCTGTGTATGCTATGAATTGGAAAGATGCGCAATCAGAGACTGTAACGCAGGGATTCCGTGAAATGGGATTTTTGCCGGAAGCATTTGTCAATATGTTAGGTGTACTGGGATGGAATGATGGCACAGAACAAGAATTGTTTTCTTTAGATGAATTGATCGCAAAATTCTCGGTAGAGCGTATTAGTAAAGCTGGAGCAAAATTTGATTTTGAAAAGGCGAAATGGTTCAACCATGAGTGGATCAAAAAATCGTCTAACGAGGATTTATTGCCACAGATTAAAGCCCTGTTAACATTGCATAACGTGCAAAAGGTAGACGATCATTTTGTTACTGAAGTTTTAAGTGCAGTGAAAGAGCGTTTGACTTTTGTTTCGGATTTTTGGGAACAAGCATCATTCTTCTTTGTACAACCAGAAAATTATGACCTAGCTGCTGTTAAACCTAAATGGTCTGCTGAGAAAACGGATTTCTTTCAGAAAGTTAATAGCGAATTTGGTAAATTTGAGTCTTGGGATGCTTCAGCATTGGAAGCGTACTTTAAAGGTGCTATTCAGGAGTCAGGCATGAAAATGGGTGAATTGATGATGCCTTTCCGTATTATGTTAGTGGGAGGTAAATTTGGTCCAGATGTGTTCCAAATCGTTTCATTATTAGGACAAGAAGAAGTAATAGCTCGTGTTAATAAAGCTTTAGTAGCTTTTACAGCTGAATAAGAGCACTGATATATATGATAAGCCCCCCATGCGTTGTATGGGGGCTTTTTTTGAGCAACTAACCCAGTAGCTCTTGAATATCTTCTGAAGAGAGTGATTTGATAAAACTTTCTTCAGTGGTAATTAAACTTTGAGCAATGGAACGCTTCCTGTTTTGCATTGCAAGTATTTTCTCTTCGACAGTATCTTTTGAGATGAATTTGTATATAAAGACATTTTTTGTTTGTCCAATACGGTGGGATCTATCAACAGCTTGTTGCTCCACAGCAGGATTCCACCATGGATCTAAAATAAATACGTAGTCCGCTTCAATAAGGTTTAGGCCTACACCGCCGGCTTTGATGGATATTAAAAACAGCTTGGTGTCTTTATCTTCTCTAAATTGACTAACAGCTTCGTCCCTATTTTTTGTGCTTCCATCCAAGTAGGCATAATTAATACTTTTTTTGTCAAAATAGCTTCTGAAAATATTCAACTGCTTGACGAATTGAGAGAAAATCAATACTTTATTACCATTTTGAAGTACTTTTTCAAGTGTTTCTATGACAGTATCGAATTTACCCGAATTGCCTGTGTATTCCTGATCAACCATTTTCGGGTGGTTGGCAAGTTGTCTCAATTTAATCAATCCTTGTAATAATGCGATCTGATTTGATTTTGCTTTTCCTGCGAGCTGATTGTCTAAAATGGCATTACGATATTCCGATTTAACCTTTTCATACAGTTCATGCTGTTTCTCTGACATTTCGCAGTAAAGGACCTGTTCCGTTTTTGGAGGTAATTCCGTTGCTACTTGATCTTTAGTTCTACGTAAAATGAACGGTTTAACTATAGTTTGAAGTCTTTTTGCTTTTTCTTCATCCTTTTTCTTTTCGATTGGTTGAACAAATTCTTTTTGAAAATAAGTATAACTACCCAAGAGGCCTGGATTTGTAAAATGCATCTGTGTCCATAAATCAGAAACTGAATTTTCTACGGGTGTTCCGCTTAATGCTAATTTATGTTGACTTTTTAGACTTTTGATCGCTTTAAATGATTTTGATGTTGGATTTTTAATGTTTTGACTTTCATCTAGGATGATATAGTTGAAGTAAAACTGATTTAAAAATTCCTCATCAATACGAGTGATACCATATGTAGTAATGACCAGATCATACGGAGAAAGCAACTGTGGGTCTTTTAATCTATTATTTCCCGTATGCAGATAAATCTTAAGATCAGGAGCAAATTTAGTAGCCTCATTTTGCCAATTGTAAATTAATGAGGTTGGCAATATTAGTAAAGATGTTCTGACAGCATGGTCTGCTATTAATATTTCTTTTTGATGTTGCAGTAGGGCTAATGTTTGAATAGTCTTACCAAGACCCATATCATCTGCCAAGCATCCTCCAAATTTATATTGCTGTAAGAAATTGAACCAATTGTAGCCAGCCCTTTGATAAGGTCGGAGTTGACCATGAAAATTTTTAGGTAATGGTGCATCAGCGATTTCTTCGAAATCAGCTAATTTTTTTAATTTTCGACTAAAGGTAAGTTCTGTATGTTCACTGATTTCATACAGCAAACCCAGATGAATTTTATTTAATTTTAATTCATTCTTATCCCTAGAGAATTGAAATAAGTGATTGTATTGTGCAAACCACTCTTCAGGTATCATCGCAATCTCTCCATTGGGTAAAGTAAATTCTTTAATGTTATGAAGGATATGATGGCGCAATTGAATAAAAGGAATTTCAAAAGGACCAAATTTTGCGATCGCTTTGATATCAAACCAGTCGTTATCCTCATTGATGGATATATCAATGGAAGTTTGGCCGATGAAGAATTTCTTTTCGGCTACATCCTGAATGATTTCAAATCCTTTTTCCCGCAATACCAAATCATTTTGACTTATCCAATCAAAAATAGAAGGCCGTTTTCCAAGTATTTCTTTTGGCAGTAAATCATTAGAGTGGGGATATAGTTTTTCTAAACCAAGCTCAGTAATGATCTTTGCCTGATTTTCTTCCCAAATAATCGATCTTTTTATACGATGGAAAGTATACAGATCATTTTCCTCATCATATTCCATACGTACATTGACCTTATTGTCTTTTCCAGACGAAAAGATATAAGGCCCATATTGAAACTGCAATTCAACATGCGAATCACCTTCCTCATGATAGATTAATTTTAATATTGGGTTGGCATTATGTTGATGGGTTTTGATCTCAAAGCCTTCAGCATATACATTATATTTCTCTATTAAGCTACAAACAAAAGTTTCAAAATATTTTTTCTCGGTACTTCTGGATACAGATATGAATCTTTTATTTAAAAAAGGGCTGAGTTTTTTCCCCTCTAATTGTTGGTCGAAGTGGAATAGGGTATTGTTTAAAAGTAGCCAAGCTTGTTCATTGACAATGACTTGTGCGTTCTTAAACATGAATTCCATACGATGGTCTTCATATTTAATCGTTGGAAAATAGCGGGTTTCCTCTTCATTTCTTCTAAAATGGAAAAGTACGGAAGCGGGTTGAGGAGCGATCAATAGTTTTTGATCTGCAGGATAACCATCTTTGCTCATGAGGAATATAGGCTTCTCTCCAACAAGGGCAAAGAATTGTAACAATACCTGATCAATTTTTGTTCTTAATAATTCATACAGATTTTTATCAAATACTTTTGAAAAAAAGTCTACGGGTCTTATTGCTTTTTTATGGAACTTTTTAATAAGGCTTGTTTGCTCAATTTCATCTAATAATCGGATTAATTTATAATCCAATTCATCGACCGCTTGCGCATATTCATTGACTGTATTGCTAAATACGCGTTGATATCGAAGTGAATATGTCCCATTTGGATTTAACTTAACCACATGTGGTTCTATTAAATAGCCCAAGTAAGGATGTTCGCAGATTGAATAAACAATTCGGTGTGATGAAGATAACTTTGTTTGTTGCATTAATATATTCGTACCTCTAAAAAGGTTTCTAATATACAGATTAATCTATATGATGTGGCTAAAATTTGTTAATAAATTTATGCTCAATGAACATAAACGTGGATTTTGTTTATGTTCATCAAGTAATATTTGACTTTTTAATAAATTTTTTGGTCAGTCAAAGATGGGGAATTAAATCATTCCTTCGAAAACAAATGTGGCAGGGCCCTTCAGGTAAACTTCTGTAAAGGAAGTTCCGTCTTTAAGAAAGGAAATATACAATTGACCTCCTAATACACGGATAGGTATTGTTATTTGTCCATTTAGATTTTCGTGAAGAGCTATAGTCATCGCTGCTGCAGTTGCTCCGGTGCCACAAGCAAATGTTTCATCTTCAACACCTCGTTCAAATGTACGTAAGAAATATCCGGAGTCGCCTTCTTTTTCGATAAAATTGACGTTGATACCCTCTGTTTTGTAGATCTCATTGTTTCGAATCTCATAACCTGCCTTGAAAACATCTAAATCAACCAGATTATGCATAAACTTAATATAGTGAGGGGAGCCTGTATTGATCACGTATGCCTCTCCATCACGGCTTATTTCTTGAACATCAATCATCTGCAGGTCAATCAAATTATTTTCTAAATTGGCATGATGACTTCCGTCTACTGCCAAAAAGTCAGTTTTGTCAGATATTAATTTGAGATCTCTAGCAAATGCAACAATACACCGGCCCCCATTGCCACACATAGTTCCTTCTCGTCCATCCGAATTGTAATAAATCATCTCAAAATCAAAGTTTTCTTTTTCTTGCAATAACATCAGGCCATCTGCACCGATACCAAATCTTCGGTCACAAAGCTTTTGTATCAAACCCTCATTCTTACTGTCGAAATGAAGCTTTCTATTATCAATTAGAATAAAATCATTGCCGGCGCCTTGGTATTTTGAAAATTTAATTTTTGATTCCATTTGAGTGATTGTATCTAGCAAAATTAACTTTTCTGTTACAGATAACATAGGGAAAGTTAAGTTTTGTTAAAATAGTCTTTCATAGGCTTTAATTAACATTTTTTAACGTGTCTAATTTGCAGAGAATATTGAAATGGTACTAGATTTGAAAAGTATCTGTTATATTTATGTAGAATAAATTTTCGGGATAAATATCAATTTGAAGTATATCATATTTAATAAAAAATTTAGAAGCTATAGTTTATGAACAAAGTAAGTTTAACTTTATTAACAGCAGTCTTCGGTGGAGCCGTAGCCCTTGGGGGTTATAAGCTTTTTGAAAATAAAAAGTTTGAAGGAATGTCTATCGAGGACAAACAGAAAGTATATTTTGCGAACAATCCAACTGGAGTGATGTCCTCAACAGGAAATCCTGATTTTACACAAGCTGCTGCTATTGTGTCTCCGGGGGTAGTTCATATTAAAACAACATATACGAGACAAGCGCCTCAAGGTGGTGGATCGGGTTCTCCTTTCGACATGTTTGAAGAGTTTTTTGGAACACCGCAGGGCCGTGGTCGTCAACAGAGACAGGCACAACCTGTCCAAGCGTCAGGTTCTGGAGTAATAATAACAGAGGATGGTTATATTGTAACAAATAATCACGTTGTGGAGGACGCCGATAAGATTGAGGTTGTCTTGACAGATAAACGTTCCTTTGAAGCAAAAGTAATAGGTCGCGATCCAAATACGGATTTGGCCCTTCTTAAAGTGACGGGTAAAGGTTTGCCTGTCGTGAAGCTAGGGAATTCGGATAATGTCAATATCGGAGAATGGGTTTTAGCGGTAGGATATCCACTGGGATTACAGTCTACAGTAACTGCAGGTATAGTGAGTGCTAAAGGTCGTCAGATTGGGATCTTAGGTGAAAGTCAACAACAACCAAGAGGATATGGAAATCAGGACCAACCTCCTGTGAATTCTTCAATTGAGTCTTTTATCCAGACAGATGCCGTTATTAATAGAGGTAATAGCGGGGGAGCATTGGTTAATGCACAGGGTGAGTTAATCGGTATTAATTCAGCAATAGCATCACCAACAGGGGTTTATGCTGGATATGGTTTTGCAATACCAGTTAATTTAGTTAAAAAAATTGTTGACGATTTTATTGAGTTTGGAAATGTTAAGCGTGGATACATTGGTATTACCTTTACTGAAATTACACCAGAGTTAGCGAAAGAAAAAGGATTTACAGATGTGAATGGTCTGTATGTTCAAGATATCGTTAAAGGTGGAGCTGCTGAAGCTGCAGGAATTCAGAAAGCAGATTTGATTACGAAAATTAATGGTAAAGTGATTACTTCTTCGCCAGTTCTACAAGAAACAATCGGTAGATTACGTCCTGGAGATAAAGTTAAATTAACGTTTAAGCGCGATGGAAAAGAGAAAGAGGTGACGGTAACTTTAAAAGGCGAAGAAATTAATAAAGCTGCAGCTGGTGATAAATCAAGTAAAAGTGCTACCGAAATTTATAATAAGTTAGGTGCTAGCTTCATGCCTGCTTCTAGTGAGAAGAAAAAAGAATTAGGAATTAACTCAGGTGTTGTAGTGACGCAAATAAATAAAGGTGGTGTATTTGAATACTTTGGAGTAGAAAGAGGATTAGTGATAACAGAGGTGAATGGGGTTCCAGTTAATAATGTTGATGAAATTGAAGCGGCATTAGGTAAAACAAAACGTAATATTGTAAGCTTAAAAGGAGTTCCTGAGCGTGGAAGTACTGTTATTATTAATGTTCCTATTGAATATTAATTAGATTTTAGGTTGGTTATGGAAAGGTGGTTTCGGAATCGAAATCACCTTTTTTTAGTTTATATATACCACTTATAATAGCAATATTATCATTATTTTTAAGGCATGAAAATTTTAATGGTTTGTTTAGGAAATATTTGTCGCTCACCATTGGCACATGGTATTCTGAGCCATATGGCAAAGGAAGAAGGTTTAGATTGGACAATTGAATCTGCTGGAACAGGAGACTGGCATATTGGTCAAAGCCCAGACCGTAGATCTATCGCTGTGGCTAAAAAATATGCAGTAGATATTTCACAACAAAAGGCAATGCATTTTAATCCTAGTTTATTTGAAATCTATGATCATATTTTGGTAATGGATCACCAAAATTATAAGGATGTCGTTGCACAGGCATCAACAAAAGAAGAAAAAGATAAAGTTGCTTTATTTTTAGTTAATGATATTGTTCCCGATCCCTATTTTGATGAAAGCTTATTTGAACCTGTTTATAAGATGATCGAAGCTCGTTGTAAAGAATTAATCAAAGCGTGGAAGTAATAATATGAAATGTCTAGAACCCCATATTTTCAGGAGATAGGTACATCTTGCTAATCTCGCGCTGAGATCTACTTGAGGTAAAATTGATAATCTGAATGTACTATGTTTCATATTCACATTTATATATTAGTATATAAATTACAATTTATCTAAGTTTGTCTTTATATCTAAGATTGTCTTTATATGAATGCATCAGAAGTAAATAAGAAATGGGTGATTTTGCAACATGAGATTGCACAGTCATTTGATATGGATCTACCAGATTTAAAAGTGTTTTTATTTCTGATAGGTGTCCAGGAATTAGGGAAAGGACCGCAGACTTTTTCAAAAAGAGAAAAAGAAGAGTTGATGCATATAGCTAATTGCCGCCTTTTTAGTGCAATGGGCTTTTATGAGCTTAAGGGGTTGGACGAACAAGGATGGCCACATTGGGAATTGATTAAGCCTATTCCTAATTATACATTGCTTGAACAAGAGTTGATCATAAAATCATTGATCATTGATTATTTTCAAGAGCTAAATGTAATTTAATAAAACGTAATGAAAAGAATTGTTTTAAGTTTATTTTTTTGTGCTTTATCGATCGTAGTATTTGCTGCAAAGCCTGCGTTTAAATATGTACGTATTCAAACAGATAAAGGAGTAGTTGTTTTAAAATTGTATAATGAAACACCTAAGCATCGGGATAATTTTATCAAATTGGTGAAAGAAAACTATTTCGACAGTTTATTGTTTCATCGTGTTATACAGAATTTTATGATTCAAGGTGGAGATCCTGATTCAAAAAATGCCAAATCAGGACAACTGTTAGGTGATGGTGGTCCAAGTTATACAATTCCTTCAGAAATACAATCGGGATTATTTCATAAAAAAGGTGCTCTTGGTGCCGCACGTGACGATAATCCGGCAAAAGCTTCCTCTGCGTCACAGTTTTACATCGTACAGGGCAAGAAATTTACGAATGCAGGTCTGGATAGTTTAGAAACTTTACGAATGAAAGGCGTAAAATTTACTGAAGCACAACGCACAACTTATACAACCGTGGGTGGTACTCCGCATTTGGATGGAAATTATACGGTATTCGGAGAGCTGGTCAATGGAACGGAAGTTATCGACGCGATTGCCGCTGTAAAAACGGATAAAAATGATCGTCCTTTAACAGATGAGCGTATGTATGTTAAATTATTAACGAAAAGAGAAGCAATTAATTTGGAACGTGAATTAAAGGGTTTAAAACCTCAGAACGGTTTCTTTACAAAGATTGCAGATTTATTTTCTTCTCAAAATTATTAAGCTTCAAAAAAGATTACTGTGAAAATAGTTACTTATAACGTCAATGGTTTACGAGCGGCCATAAAAAAAGATTGGTTAGGTTGGGTAAAGGAAGTAAATGCAGATGTTATATGTTTGCAGGAGATAAAAGCGACTCCCGATCAAATTCCTGAAATAGCATTGCTGGAACAGCTCGGTTATGAACATTATTGGTATCCTGCTCAGAAAAAAGGATATAGTGGTACCGCTATATTTACTAGAATAACACCAAAACATGTTGAGTATGGATGTGGACATGAGGATTATGACTTTGAGGGACGAATTATTCGTGCAGATTTTGATGATTTGTCCATCATGAGTACTTATTTTCCTTCAGGCACCACGGGAGATATCCGACAAGATTTTAAGTATCGGTTTCTTGCAGATTTTCAGGATTATTCGAATCAGTTACTACAGGAAAAGCCTAATTTAATTGTATGTGGTGATTATAATATCTGTCACCGTCCGATTGATATTCACAATCCGAAATCAAATGCTAACTCTTCAGGTTTTTTACCAGAGGAAAGGGAGTGGATGGAAAATTTTATAAACTCAGGGTATATTGACTCTTTCCGTCACTTAAATCCAGATCCGCATCACTACAGCTGGTGGAGTTATCGTGCAGGAGCACGTGCTAGAAATTTAGGTTGGCGTATTGACTATAATATGGTATCAAATGCTTTAGCAGATCGAATCGAATCGGCTACAATATTAAATCAGGCGGTACATTCTGATCACTGTCCAGTTGTCCTTAACTTAAAATAATACTATGTCGAAGCAGTAGCTTCCATATTTAATGATGGAATAAGTTTATCGTCATTTACAACACAAAAGAAAAGGCCCTAATTCTTTATTAGGGCCTTTTCTTTTTATACGATATAAGTTGCTATCTAACAGCTTGTATAATAGACAACTGTTGTGCTACTTTTTCAGCGATTGCTATAAATGCTTTGGTTGTTGGATCTTCTTCATCAATAGCGATTGGAAAACCGTTATCTCCGGCATCAGAAATCCCCTTTAATAAAGGAATCTCCCCTAAGAAAGGTATTTTGTATTCTTCTGCTAGCCTTGTTCCTCCACCTTTACCAAATATGTAATATTTGTTTTCAGGTAATTCTGCTGGTGTGAAGTACGCCATGTTCTCCACGATACCCAGCAATGGGATATTGATAGAGTCCATTAGAAACATTCCCATACCTTTAATAGCATCAGCTAGTGCTACATGCTGTGGTGTCGTTACAATGACTGCACCTGCAATAGGATAGTTTTGGGCAACAGTGATATGGATATCTCCGGTTCCTGGTGGCATATCGATCACTAAATAATCTAAATCACCCCAATCAGTGTCATTCAATAATTGTTTGATAGCCGATGTTGCCATTGGACCTCTCCATGGAATAGGCTGATTTGGATCTGTGAAAAATCCGATCGATAACAATTTGATACCAAACTTTTCTATAGGCTGTATTTTAACAGTACCATCTTCATGTTGTACAGATTGAGGTTTTTCACCTTCTAAGCCAAACATAATTGGAAGGGAAGGGCCATAGATATCGGCATCTAAAAGTCCTGTTTTTGCACCTTTAGCATGTAATGATAAGGCTAGGTTTGCAGCAACAGTCGATTTACCCACACCACCTTTTCCCGAAGAAACAAGGATGATGTTTTTAATTCCTAAAAGTTGATTTCCTTCTTTACCTAATACACGTGAGGTCATGTGAACATCTACTGCAATATTCTTGTCAATAAAATGCGCAATAGCATTGCGACAAGCATGTTCTATATGATCCTTAAGTGGGCATGCTGGAGTTGTTAAAACAACTTCGAAAGATACTTTTTGATCTTCAATCACAATATTCTGAATCATATTGAGCGTAACCAAATCTTTTTTCAAATCTGGCTCTTCGACATATGATAATGCTTCTAGTACTTGTTCTTTGGTTATCATCTGATATATGGATGCATGTATATTAAACTACAAATTTACTGAATGATAAATTAAAACTTGTCATAAAGATGTTTTTAATGATATTAAGATTTAATTTTTACATTTGAGTATTCAAAATCGAGTGTGATACGTTGTTATAATATGTCCAATAATCTTAAGACCCTTCTTCGCTCCAAGAAAATGCGAATCTTGTACATTGTATTAGGAGTTATTTCTATATTTATAGTAGCAGGAGGTGTATTCGCATATCAAAAAAGAGACGGTATCTTGTTGTCTGCAATCAACAAGGCAAAAGAAAAACTTGCGACCAAGTATGACTTGGACCTTAAAATCCAATATTATTCTTTTAAAGGCCTATCAGCTGTTCAGTTTCAGAATATTATTTTGCAACCTAAAGGTAAAGAGCAATTGGCCCATATTCAGGATCTGACTGTATCTATTCGAATATTTCCATTACTATTCGGTGATGTCAAATTAGGTCAGATCTTAATGAACAATAGTGCGGTCACTTTGATTAAGAAAGATTCGACAAGTAATTACGATTTCCTATTCAAGAAAAAAAATAGAGATAGCACAGCTAATGATAAAGCTGAAACTAATTTTGCAGAACTGGCCGATCGTATGCTAAAGAGCGTATTCTTTAAAATTCCAAAGGATATGGATTTACAGAATTTCGAAATATCCTATCAGGATGATAGCACTTCACAGCGTATCTCAATTCCTGAGGCAGAAATCTCAGGTGGAGATCTTAAAACAAAATTCCTGTTGAATGATCATGAAGCTGTCTGGAATCTAGAGGGCACAGTCAATCCTGATGGGAAGGAAATGTATCTCCGGTTGTTTTCTGATGCAAAAGATGTAGAGCTACCATTGTTACGACGAAAATTTGGTTTAAGAGCAAGTTTTGATGCGTTGACATTTCGTTTAAATAAGGTCGATCGTAAAAATAAAGAGTTATTGTCGCTATCTGGTGAATGGGGGTTTGAGAATTTGAAATTGAATCATTGGCGTATTTCAGATAAAGATGTTCTTTTTCCTGAAGGTTTAATGAGTGGTATTCTTAATATTGGAAAAACATCTGTTGAAATTGATAAGGAAAGTAAGGTTAAGGTTAAAGAGTTTGAATTTAGTCCTTATGTAAAATATGTGCATAAACCTGATAAACAATTAGAACTGGCCATTCATACCGATCGAATTGAGGCTCAAAAGTTTTTTGATGCCATACCTCAAGGGTTATTTCATTCTTTAGAAGGTATACGTGTTTCCGGACATATGCAATATGATTTAAATTTTGCATTGAACTTTAAGAAACCGAATGAAGTGATCTTTACATCTAAAATGGATGATAAAGATTTAAAAATAGAAAAATGGGGTAATGCTAATATTCAAGAATTAAATACAGCATTTACCTACATTGCCTATGAGAAAGGAGAGCCCATGAGAACGATAGTACTTGGCCCTCAGAATAAAGATTTTACACCTTTAGATCAGATTTCAAGGTATATGCAGATATCCTTAATCAATACGGAAGATCCATTCTTTTTTTCTCATAACGGTTTTCAAGAAGAGGCTTTTCGTTTATCAATTGCTACAAATTTAAAGGAGAAAAAATTTAAACGTGGAGCAAGCACAATTTCGATGCAACTTGTGAAAAACGTGTTTTTGAACCGTAATAAAACGGTAGTAAGAAAGGTAGAAGAGATTATTTTAGTCTGGTTGATGGAGTCTTCTAAACAAGTCAGTAAGAAACGACTTTATGAAGTGTATTTGAATGTCATAGAGTGGGGGAATAATGTTTATGGTATTACAGAAGCATCTCGTTATTACTTTGGTAAAAAACCTGCAGATTTAAATTTAGGTGAAAGTATCTTTTTGTCTAGTATTGTACCTCGACCTAAGACGGGTTTATATTCTTTTGACTGGACAGGCCATCTGAAGTCAAATATGATCCGCTATTTTAATACCTATGGCAACATCATGGTTAAGACAAAGCAGATTGGAGTAGACTCTACGGTGTCTAATTATGGTTTTTATCAAGTCGAGTTGGTGCCACATCTTCGATCGGCAAGACCTGCATTTTTTGATTCAGTACAAACAGATACATTGGATCTAGAAGAGGGAGAAGATAATTTTCTAAACTTAGATGAGACAACGGAAGCCCACAAGCGATCTCTTTTTGATAAATTATTAGGGCGAAATAAAGAAGAAAAATAAATGAAACAGATACAGATAGATGAATTGCACTTTGAATTGATGATTGATGAAAATCAGATTCAAAAACGGATACGTTTGATTGGCGTTGATATTAATCATCGTTATGAAGATAAAAATCCAGTATTTATTGGTGTCTTAAATGGCTGTTTCATGTTTATGAGCGACCTTTTGAAGCAGGTTGTAATTCCTTGTGAAATGTCTTTTGTAAAACTATCTTCTTATCAGGGTACCAACCAGGGGGAAATGAGTGAGCTTATAGGTTTGGGTATAGATCTTAAAGGAAGGGATGTTATTATTGTAGAGGATATAGTAGAGTCAGGTAATTCATTAAAGCATACCATAGCCTCCATCGAAAAGCAGTCACCATCCAGTGTAGTGGTATGTACGCTATTGTTAAAGCCTGAATGTTTACAAAATGATTTTGAAAACATTCAGTATGTAGGCTTTGAGATTGAAAAAGAGTTTGTTGTTGGCTACGGTATGGATTACAATGGTTTGGGACGAAATATCCCACATATTTATAAAAATATTGTTATTTAGTTTCTGAAAGTACAAGAATTAAGGTGATCGTTGACCATCCCTACAGCTTGCATATAGGCATAGCAAATGGTAGATCCAAAAAACTTAACACCTCTTTTTTTTAGATCTTTAGAAATTAAATCAGATTCTAAGGACGTAACTGCGGTGTCCTTTTGTGTTAGGATGTTGTTTTCAATCCGCTCCCGATTGGGCATAAATTGATAGAGATATTCATAGAAGCTACCAAACTCCTCTTGAATTTTGATAAAAATTTGGGCGTTTGTTATTGATGTTTCAATTTTCCGACGATGGCGGACAACTCCCGTATTTGTTAAAATGTGCTCTACATCTTCAGGAGTGAACTTTGCCACAGCTTGTACATCAAAATCTGCGAATGCCTCCTTGTATTGGGGCCTTCTTTTCAATATGGTAATCCAGCTTAATCCAGCTTGCGCAGATTCCAAAATCATAAATTCAAAAAGGGTTTTGTCATCCTTAACCTGTTTACCCCATTCCAAATCATGATACTCCATATACAGCGGGTCGTTCCCGCACCATAAACATCTTGTTGTTGACATCTGTTCGTTTTTA
Organism: Sphingobacterium kitahiroshimense; assembly: GCF_025961315.1. NCBI lineage: Bacteria > Pseudomonadati > Bacteroidota > Sphingobacteriia > Sphingobacteriales > Sphingobacteriaceae > Sphingobacterium > Sphingobacterium kitahiroshimense. Next base: position 4,297,066 of record NZ_JAOQNK010000001.1, read on the forward strand.
ATTTTGGTTGAAGTTAAGAAAAGCGTTTGTAATGTTTTTTTTCTAAGCCAATTTTTATCATAACTTTACAACTCTAAAGAGTTTCAAAGCGATGCAGGTGAAGTTAAGCTACATTATTCAGTTTATTTTTTTCATTTTTTTATCTTTTGCCCATAATGCAAAAGGACAGGAGACTGTTGATTCGATAAGCAAGATTTCCATTGATTCTGTAACGATCTCAGATACTTTGGCTGTGAAACAAGTTCCAAAAGGACAGGAATTGCTCCATCCATCTTTAATACGGCCCTATCATATCGTAGAAATTGTTGGCGATGAAATTATTCTTCATAATTTGAACTCATATGCTGTTACACAATATTTTAAAACAAGTGATCTAAAAGGTAAAGATAAAGTACATGTTGGCATATTAAAATATGAACGGAAAAGGTGGGTATTATTTACAAGTCTATTTCTTTTTTTAGCATTTGCAATAGTTCGGTTTTTCTTCTCTTCAGATGTAAAATTAATTGTATCTGCATATTTTAATGAACGAATTATTGTACAAGTAAGTAAAGAAGATACCATATTAACCTCTTGGCCGTTTATCTTTTTATACCTACTGTTTTCTTTAGCACTAAGCTTATTTGTCTGTATATTTTATGCATACATCCTACAACGATTTAACTTCTTATCTTTTACCAATTATTTAAAAATATCAGCGATCATAGCAATAATATTTGCTTTAAAAATAGGATTTATAAGGTTTATAGCGTTTGTTTTTGAAATACAGCGATTAGTGAAAGAATATGTTACAATCTTATATTTAATTTACTTTAATTCATTGTTATTTTTACTGCCAGTAGTGCTTGTAGTAAGTCTTGTACCTTTAGAATATCTGTCTTATATCTTCAGTTTCACGGTAATCATCGGTATACTGCTGTTTTCTTATCGTTTTTTACGGACAGCGCTAAATGTTGTCTCTCAACAGCAGTTTTCAGTTTTTTATTTAATTTTGTATCTTTGTTGCCTAGAAATAGCACCTATTTTAATATTGGTGCGACTACTAAGCTAATTAAATGATAATATGCAAACTTCCGACGTAGAAAGAGCGAAAAAGGTAAAAAGTATATTGGTAACCTTGCCAAAGCCTGAAAATGATAAGTCACCATATGCTGCATTAGCACTGAAGTATAATTTAAAACTTGATTTTAGAGGTTTCATCCACGTAGAGGGTGTTCCAGCACGTGATGTAAGAAAAGATAAAGTTAATCTTGCTGATTTTACGGCTGTTATTTTTACAAGCAGAAATGCTGTAGATCATTTCTTTAGAGTCTGTGAAGAAATGCGTTTTGAAGTGTCTTCTGAGTTGAAATATTTCTGTATTTCTGAAACGATAGCTTTGTACCTTCAAAAGTATATTCAGTATCGTAAGCGTAAAATTTTCTTTGGAAAGCAAACAGCTAAAGATTTAGAAGACGTTCTTAAGAAGCATAAAGACGAAAATTTCTTATTTCCTTGTTCAGATGTCGCAAATGAAGAGACAAGTAAGTGGTTGAAAGAAAATGGCTATAAATTTACACCTGCTGTTCTTTTTAAAACAGTGGTAAGTGATTTATCTGATCTGAAGGATGTTTTTTATGATGTCATCGTATTCTTTAGTCCTTCTAGTGTGCAATCTCTGTATGAGAATTTTCCAGATTTTAAACAAAATCAAACCAGAATTGCTGCATTTGGTGGAAGCACACAACAAGCATTACTTGAGCATGGCTTAGTTTTAGATATTCCTGCACCAACACCTAAGGCACCTAGTATGACAATGGCGGTTGAGGAATATATAAAAATGGTAAATAAATAAAAATATCATTATCTCAATTTGAGATGATGATCGAAATAAGGCTTAAGACGAAGTTTGATTGAATACTGAAAAGTTATTTGTAATTCTCTATATGTTTTTATTCAGTAATATTAAGATGATAATATAAAATTAAATGACAAGTGTCATTTAGTTATTTAGAATATTTCTACTAACTTGTGAGCTAAATTAGTACTTTAGCAGGAGTGATTGTTTTTAATCATGGCATAAGTTTAAGTAGAAATATTTTTTTTAAGTTTGTAGTAGTTGTAAAAACAGATAGCTTGTGAAATTAAAACCAGTTGATAGTATCTCAGGAATAACTCCAAAAGAATTTGTAAAAGATTACTTAAAAAAAGGTCAGCCTGTAATTATTAAAGACTTTATAAGTAAGGATAGTGCATGTTGGGATAAATGGAGTTACGATTATTTCAAGGAAATTGCAGGTCAAGAGCAAGTAGATGTGTATGGGCGTGAAGAAAATTCTCAAAATCATGCTGCAAGTCCTCCTGTTGGGAAAATGACTTTGGCAGAATACTTAGATAAAATAAGTGCAGAACCTACCGAGCTACGGTTGTTCCTTTTTAATCTGCTGAAGATTAGACCAGAACTAAAAAAGGATGTTATTTATAACGATGTGACCGGTGGTAAAGTGATTCAATGGTTACCTTACTTATTTTTTGGTGGAGAAGGGTCGTCAACAAGAAATCACTTTGATATTGATATGTCACATGTGTTTATTTCCCAGTTTCAAGGATCTAAGCGGATCTGGTTATTTCCAAATGATCAATCTGATTTATTGTACAAATTACCCTATAATTTTCATAGTATAGCCAATCCTAAATACAGTACTGAAGCTGAATATCCTGGATTACAATTTATAAAAGGCTATGAAGCGGTTATAAATCCTGGAGATACGTTATATATGCCGGCAGGGTGGTGGCATTATATCCAATATGATACGGAAGGTTATTCCATCTCAGTTCGGGCTTTAGCAAATACATTCTCTGAAAAATTAATTGGTGCCCGCAATTTGTTCATCACCCGTTATTTTGATGATGCTATGCGTAGGATCTTTAAAAAGAAATGGTTGGATTATAAGATAGAAATGGCAATAAAACGAGCGCAAAAAGCGATTAAAAAATTAAAATAGTATATTTTAATTGATAAAAAGAGCTCCATCCGACACAAAAGGGTGGAGCTCTTTTTATGATATTGCATTTATTCTTCGTCTTCTTCGTCGATAGCGTTTTTGTAAAATAAAGTATAAGGATCCGAATCGTATATTTTTGCTTTTGGATCATGTCTAAAAGGAATTTCTGGATTGAAGATCTCTTCCAAAGTAGCTTTTAGAAAGGAAATAAATTCTTTTTTCACTTCTGCAAGATATACTGTTTCTAACACTTCTGATTTGGCGTAAAATAAAGTTCCTTCTTCCCTCATTTTTCGAGCAACATACAGATTAGGTTCTATTCCGATACGTCCTGTTACCTGCTCATAGACATACGTATAAAATAAAGTTTGCACCAATGCTTTATTCTCCGTGTTTTTGATAAACACTTTATCCAATGACTTAAAATTGACTTCGTCCGCGCCTGTTTTATAATCAACAATACGTATTTTGACTGTTTTATCTTTTAATAGCACTTCGTCCACGCGGTCAATAATACCGTATATACGTACATTTTCCTCTTTCCCTTCAACCTCGATAGGTAAATCCATGATATAGTCTTCATCATTTTCCAATTCAATGATTTTGATGCCAATAAAGTGATCGATGTCATGTTGAACCAGTAATCTGACATATTCAGAAGAAATCTTATGCATGATCCGCTGAAGACTATTTAGCGAATTTAGTCCCGTGCCTTCCAATTGATATAATTCAATTATTTCGGCAATAATTAAAGCATCTACTGTCTGTAATGATTGCTCTAATTTTCCTATAGGTACAAATTTTGCTGCACCTTTGAATGGTAGATAGACTTTTTCCATCACGTTGTGAATAACAGTACCCAAATTGTTCATTTCAAATTCTTGCGAGATACTGGGAGGTTCTTTAATCTCAGCTACATATTTCAAGAAAAATTGTAGGGGAGATTGTAAATAAGTCGTGAGCGCGGTTGCAGAAATTTTTTTCTTATTAGTAATGAAATCCGAGCGCAATTTATCCCAAATTTTTCCTTTTTTGTCAATGATAACTTCATCTTGATCAGGTAAAAAGGTAATATTTTGCTGTTGATTATGTTTTAAAAAATTGAACTTGCTTTCAAACTCCAGCTGTTTGATAAAGCGGCTTTCCTCTCCAGATGAACTGTCGCTAACAATACCATTATAGAGCAGATGGATCTCGGTACTGTATTGAAAATGACGATAGAACAAATATGCGGAAAGCGCGTCCTGGTTCTCCAGAATTGGTAATCCATAAGCCTGTCTTAGTGAATTGGGGATGAATGTTGGAGAGCTAGATGTTTTAGGCAATATACCCTCATTTGCACCTAAAACATAAACGTGGTCAAAATTGAGACAACGACTTTCTAAAAGCCCCATGATCTGCAGTCCTTCAAGTGGATTACCCTCGATTGCCGAATTGATATTTGCAATTGCTTTACTGATTAGTCCAAATTGAAATGGTAGGCTTAGCGGTTGAAGCGATTCTAGGCCTAAATTAAGCTGGTTTAAAGTCTTTCTTACTTCAATCAATAAGTTGCTGTCAATCTGTTTTATTCGATCTTCCTGTGCTAGATTTTGCAGTAGATTATCAATGATATGAATCAATATAGCAATTGCTTCCTCTATCCTTACAATGGGGTGGAAGAAGTGTGCTAAACTTGAACTTTTGAAGGAAAGCTCTTTGATTTCTACTTCGAAAAGTTGTTTATCTGATATAAGCTTTTGAATGTCCAACTTTTCCTCTTTAGACACATTGGTCAATGGGTGATTGATAAATGTCTCAATCAGTGTGTATGGAATTTTATTTTTTTTCTGATGTGTGATGAGGTGTTGTACCTCCATCCACAATTCTATAATGCCGTAGATGGGAGATTGAGTCAAAGGAAAACCGGTGGTAATATTAGGTTTCACATCTGGAAGACTTTGTAATAGCGATACTAGTAAAGATTCATCTGCCAATAAGATAGCAGAAGATTTGCCTTCCTTTTCATTATTTACTAAAATATCATGCAATAATTTGGTTTGCGATACATTTCCGGTTGCGGAATAAAGGTTTACATCTGAATAGCGATTGCCAATAACATTTGAACTTTCACCTAATGCATTTTTCAATCCGCTTTCAAATATGTTACGACGAATAAATAATCCTGCCTCTTGTTGTTTGTCATCTAAATAGTAAGCATCTGCATCAAAATAGAATAATGCCAAACCTGCATCTTGCCACTTTTTGAATAAAGTAGCTTCTGCTTTGCTCAAAGCATTGAATCCGACAAAAATGATTTGTTTATACTGTTGGTGGAATGTTTGGTTTTTTGCTTTTCCATCCACAATATCACGGTAGATGGTCGGCATATTTGTCATTTTTTTAACTTTTAATTCTTCTTTAAACGACCGATATAGCACCGGAAGACGTCGCCATAACTTTAAAAATCGTTCTTGTACAGCAGTATGACCTGCTATGGAAAATGATTGCCAAAATTGACGGATAAAATCCTGCTGTTCTGCAGTGAAATGTTGAAACTGTAAATCAATTTGGGTATTGTCAAACAATTCCATAAAGATTTCGTCTATGTCAACAAGATCATAATCCAGCTGTGAAAAATCACTCAATATGGTTTCTGCTATTGGGTAAAACTCTTCTAAGGTCTCCGCTTCATGACCTTCCTTGGCGAGGAGTTCATTGTGTAAATGATAGAGAATAAAAAATTGTGCAATAGGTGTAGCCTCAGACAAGTTAGTGGACAGACGAAAAAATTCTTGAATGGTAAAAAATTGTGGTGACCAAATTGCTTGACCATATACCTCAGCTAGATGTTGTTTGAGGTACGTAATCGGTCTCTTATTATTGAATATTATAGCAGTTTCGTGTAGATCTTCTCCAAAACGATTTTTCAAATCGATAGCGACGTCTTTTAAAAATGGATTCATTTCTTAGTTTTTTGCTTGTATGATAACCTCTACTAAATCATTTGACTTGGCGTAAAATAAAAATCCTTTCACATTTTTATACCCCAATTCTTCCAAAGTTTTGACATATTGTTTGACTTGCTTCTGATGTGACAGCGCTTCGCTCTGTGTAAATTTAAAGTCTAATACGATTGTCTCTTCTTCACTTGTGAAAACTTTATCAGGACGTAATGTTTCTCCTTTAGCAGTAATAATAGCCGATTCATTCCAAATTTTGAAATTCCCAGTTAACCATTTATTAATCTGTTGGTGTTGCCAAATTTGGTTGACTTCATGTAAAATCGCTGACTTTTCTGAAGGTGTAAATATTCCTTCAGAAATATATTGATTTATAATACCATCAATTTCGTCTTCAGAAGTTATGATCGACATAATTTCGTGAGCCATTACACCATATTGGGACGCTTTATCCAATAGCAGGATACTGGTGATAGTGCGTTGTGATGATTTATCAAAGGCTTTATCCAATTCTTTTGAAATCGGGTATTGCTGTAAGGCAATTTTGCCAACTTCAATCTTAGTGCTTTTTTCTCTACGAATAACATGGTCGATATGCAATTCGTTGTCGGTAAGTGTAAAGGCTCCATTATTGCTGTCAAGCACTTGATAAACAATATCACTGATTAAATCATTTTTTACATCCATTCCCATTATCTCTCCCGTTTTTTTGTCAACGATTTGCTTAAAAGCAGGAGCCGATATATAAAGATGTTCTATTGCTCGGGTTGTCGCCACATAAAATGTATTCAGGGCATCCATATAATTGAAAACCATCTCTTCATAATATTTTTGATAGAGTGTTGATTGCCCTAAAGAAGAGGTATATTTTATGGGCGCCTTTCCAATAATTTCAAGAGCTGTACCTTCCGTATCTATCCAGAAGTTTCCGTTGGTCATACCATCTAGTGTCCAACTGCAGAAAGGAATCATAACGACATCGTAAGCTAAACCTTTAGATTTATGTACAGTGGTTACCTCAATGGCATCCACTTTGCCCGAAGAAGGAAGTACCGCCTTCACCCCATCTTCATCCCAAAAGGTTAAGAACTGGTTAATTCCGCGTTCCCCATTTGCAGAAAAATTAGCGATCATATCTTTGAATGCAAGAATATAAGGCAAATGTGGGTTGTGTAATGAGGTTAAACTATAAACTTCTATAAGTTTTTCAACGAGGTGAACTAAGGGTAATTTTTGCCAATTTTCCCAATTTTCAATCAGATCCTTAGGGAGGTCCTCATTTAAATTAAGAACATCATTTTCCTTAAATTTCAACCAGACTTCGGCATTGAAATTTTGCTCTTTTTGAATAATATGATAAAGATGTGTGATTTTAGCTTTATATAAAATGTGCTTATCCGTATTAAAAACAAATGCTTTTAATGTTTCGATCAACAGCTGAATACCTTCGTTAGCCTCTAATGCCAGTGCGTCTCCAGAGATAACTTCAAAATGTAACTGTTTTTCATTTCTATAATTCATTAATTCGTGGATAATCAATCGCGCCTGTTTATTCGATCGTACAAGGATTCCGATTTGATTAGCTTGGTATCTGCCCGAAGTAATCCATTCTTCAATCTGTTCACATAAGGAAGATACAGTAAGATTTTCAACTTGTGAGTTTCTTCTCACGTTATTTTCTACATCAAAATATTTGATGGTAATAGAACCCTTTTGTGATTCATCTAAGACCTTTGCTTCTGGAACCTTTTGTGACGCACCATCGTAGGCTTTATTAATCATGTGGTCATATCCCATTTCCTGCCACCATGTTTGTCCTTCCGTAGTAAGATTAGTAGCAATATGTTCATTAAGTAACTGTTGGATATGATCAGGTACTGTCTCAAATAGGTAATTATTGAAATGAATAATATTTGGAAGACTTCTATAGTTTACATCCAGCGAGCCATTCTCAACAAGTTCCTGTAATTCCTGCTCGTTTGAAATATGAAAGGCATCTGCTACTTGTTTTTCAGCCTGTTCCAATAGTATTCGCCAATCTCCATTTCTCCAACGGTAGATACTTTGTTTAACATCACCAACGATTAAATGCTCGGATAATTCTCCCGATGCATTCCCAAGGGCATTAATCAATAAAGGACTGTAATTTTTCCACTGAATGCGGGAAGTGTCCTGAAACTCATCGAACAAGAAATACTGATAGCGATTCCCAATCTTTTCCCAAATAAAAGTAGGATCTCCATGTTGATCTAGCCCAAGCTTATTCAATTGGATCTGCGCATCGGAAATTAATTGTGCATTATTTTCCTTTCGCCATTGCGCTAACAAATCACTCATTTCTTTTAAAAGACGGAGGTAGTAGAAATTCTTTTGGAATGCCTCATATGTGATATAAGTACTTAATTTATCCTGTAATATTTTGAAATTTTTTAAGATAGGTAAAAGTGCCTGCTGTAGTCCGTAATTAACTTCTTTTTTGCCATCTAAAAATGCATCTTCCTTATCTAGGAGCTCTACATATTTACCAATGATCTCCTGTAGTTTAGAAGTACTTTGTTTGAATACGTTGTTCTTTGAATTAGAAAGCGAGTAAATCGGATTTCTACTTTTTCCTTTTAAGTCAGCAGAATCCATATTTAATGCCTTAAAAGTATTTGCAAAACTTTTTATTTCCTCATGAACTGCTTCTAGGAATATTTTTGTAAAGTTTTCAATTTCTTTATTTAAGGTATTGAACACTTTATCCGAATCTTGCGATAGGAGGTGTTTGTCAAACTCTTTAAAGTTTTCAGAAAATATCTCATTCGCTAGATTGGTTAATTCACGACGATAGTTCCAGTTTTCATTATTTAAAATTTTCTTTTCCGCATATTCAATAATCCATTCCAATAAATCAGGGCGTTGATCCAGAAGTTGATTTAACATGACAGTAAGGTCCTGCCGCACCTTACTTGTATTCATTTCAATCTTGTAAGCAGCATCTAAATTGAGTTCGTAAGTAAAGCTTCGAATCACTTTTTGCGAAAAACCATCAATGGTACTGATGGTAAAATGGCTATAATCATGTAAGATTTTACGATAAACACGATGTGCTTTTTCTTGAATTGAAGTCGTACTCCAATATGGAAATTGGGTCAACAATAAACGTCTATAATCATCGATTTTTCGGCTTTTGTCACCTTGTGCTAATCCTTTTAGAACAGATAAGATCCTTTCCTTCATCTCAGCGGTCGCCTTATTAGTAAAAGTGACGGCCAATATTTCACGATAACTGTTTTCTTTTGAAAGTAATAAAGTCAGGTAATGGACAGTTAAGCTGAATGTTTTGCCTGAACCAGCTGAGGCTTTTAATATTTTTAATGGCGCTATCGATGACATGAATTCAATTTGATTTGGAAGGATGAAAATACGCTTATTAATTTGAATAGACAAAATTGCTAATGCGTACGGAACCTTTAGAAATAAGGCAAAATTACAAATTAATTCCCTATATAAATTTGTATCATCCAGATGGCATCTATGATTTGTTTCGTTGTAAGACTAAGACGGTGTGCATGAAATAATTTGGCCATAATGGTATATAATGACGCTTATTTGTCATCTTTCTTATTCTGTGGAAGTTGACTTCTATTTTTAGTTTTTAACTTCCAATAATCCTTTGTATCTTTGCGTCCCCTCTTGCATGTAGCACGGGGGATATGTTGAATACATAAATAACACAAAAACATGGCAACTAAAATCAGATTGCAAAGACATGGTAAAAAAGGACGTCCTTTTTACCACCTAGTAGTAGCAGATGCACGTGCTCCACGTGATGGTAAATTCATCGAACGTATTGGTTCTTACAACCCGAACACAAATCCAGCGACTATCGTTTTGGATTTTGACAAAGCTTTGGATTGGATGAATAATGGTGCACAACCTACTGACACAGCTCGTACTATCCTTTCGGATAAAGGTGTTTTATACAAAAAACACTTATTAGGCGGTGTTAAAAAAGGTGCATTTGATGAAGCAGCTGCTGAAGCTAAATTTGTAGCTTGGACTGAAGCTAATGATGCAAGAACTGCTGGTAAAAAAGACGGTTTAGCAACTACTAAAGCTGAAGCTAAGAAAATTGCATTAGCTGCTGAAGCTAAGAAAAAAGAAGAAAAAGCTGCTGCTATTGCCGCTAAAAATGCGCCAGTTGTAGAAGAAACTCCTGCTGAAGAAACTGAAGCTCCTGCTGCAGAAGAAACTGAAGGTTAATTTTTCTTTCATACAGTATCAAGAAAGCCGGTTCAATTTTGATCCGGCTTTTTTTTAAGAATGTAGTTGCTATACCTACGAAGTACTGTATTTATATATTTATATTTTTAAATTTGCACTTTCAAATTAGAACATGACCATAGAAGAAAGTTTTTACATCGGTTATATTAGCAAAACACGTGGATTAAAAGGTGAGCTTCAGCTTTTTTTTGAATTTGAAGATTATCAAGATTTAGACTTTGATGTTTTATTTGCTGAAGTGAATAAAAAATTAGTGCCTTACTTTGTCGACAATATCAAATACCAATCAAATAGTACAGCCTATTTAAATTTAGAAGACGTCGATCATATTGATAAAGCACAACCTTTAGTGCGTAAGAAAATATACCTTCCAAATGATAAAATGCCAGAGCGTGATCCTGATGATTTTAGATATACGGATTTAATTGGATACTTGGTGATTGATGAAGTTCATGGAGAATTAGGAGAGATTAAACATGTACAGGAAATGCCTCAGCAATTTATAGCAACAGTAGACTTTAATGGAAAAGAATTGATGTTCCCATTAAATGACGATCTTATGCTAGGAATTGATTCAGAGGATAAAGTTTTAGAGGTTGATTTACCAGATGGATTGGTTGAGCTATATAAGGAGATTTAAAGTCTTCACGATATACAGATTAATAAAAAGGAGTTACTGTAGTTATATGCAGTAACTCTTTTTTATTTAAAGAAATCCATTTTAATAAACGTTTTATTGGGGCATTTTTTTAGGCATGACCTTAATATTATTTTGATTATAAATTTCTATTGCCGATATTAGCCGATGCTTATAGAGAAAGGCCGAGGGAATAGACCCAATGAAGCCTTAGCAACCTGTTATTTTATAAGGTGCTACATTCTACCCCAACTCAGAGCTGGGAAAGATAAGTTGAAACAAGTCCACTTGTGCATTTCGATGTAAGCCAACCAAAATCACTTTAAAAAATATTAATGAAAATCGTTGATCATATCAGTAATGCCAAAGGAAAAACTTTGTTTTCTTTTGAACTGTTGCCACCAGCTAAGGGGCAAGGTATCCAAAGTATTTTTAAAACAATGGATGCACTTATGGAATTCAAGCCTCCCTTTATCGATGTGACTTATCATAGAGAAGACTACATGTATAAGAAGCACGAGAGCGGTTTATTAGAACGTGTGGCTTATCGTAAACGTCCAGGGACTGTTGCAATTTGTGCCGCTATTATGAATAAGTATAAAGTGGATGCTGTACCACATCTTATCTGTGGTGGTTTCACAAAAGAGGAAACTGAAAATGCTTTGATAGATTTGAACTTCTTGGGTATTGACAATGTGCTCGTATTGAGAGGTGATGCAAGAAAAGGCGATCCTGATTTCATACCAACAGAAGGTGGTCATGCATTTGCAACAGATCTTTTACAGCAGGTTGCCGATATGAACCAAGGACAGTACTTACATGAGGATATTGCGATTTCAGAAAAGACCAACTTTTGTATTGGCGTTGCAGGATATCCTGAAAAACACTTCGAAGCGCCAAATTTTAATACCGATTTTAAATGGTTAAAAAAGAAGGTTGAGATGGGGGCTGAGTTTATTGTTACACAAATGTTCTTTAATGTTGAAAAATATAAAGAGTTTGTCAATAAGTGCAGGGAAAATGATATTCATATTCCAATTATACCAGGTTTAAAACCATTGACAACAAAAAAACAACTGATTACGCTTCCGAAAATTTTTCATTTGGATATTCCAGAGGAATTGAGTGAAGCAGTATCCGGATGTAAAAATAATGCAGACGTGAGACAAGTCGGAGAAGAGTGGTTGGTACAACAATGTAAAGAATTAATTGACTTTGGTGCGCCAGTTTTACATTTTTATACCATGAGTAATCCTGGACCGACTAAAAGTATTGTAGAAAAGTTATTCTAAGACTTATATCGTATAAAAAAGCCTGCTATCACATTATAGCAGGCTTTTTTATGCGTTTCGATTTTTGTTAAAAAAAGTTAATCACCCTCAAATGAAATCTCTTTTTATTATATTTAATTGAAAATTAATTTGATTTATCAAATAATCAATTAAACCTGAATCATTCATGGATTATAAGAAAGTAAACAACGTGTTAGGTTGGCTATGTGCCATCATAGCAACATCCGTTTTCATTATCACAGCAGAGCGAACAACAAGCTGGTGGGATACTGGTGAATTTATTGCATCAGCATATAAACTTCAGATTGTTCATCAGCCTGGAGCACCTTTGTTTCTAATGTTGCAGAATATATTTTCAAATTTTGCTTTAGGAAATTTAGCTCAGATTGCATTTTGGATGAATGTGGGTTCTGCTATATGCAGTGGTTTGACAGTTATGTTTTTGTTTTGGACCATAACAGCATTAGCAAGAAAAATTATCCAATCTGATCATCAATCCAATGATAAAAATCACCTGATTAAAATAATGGGAGCAGGCATGGTGGGAGCTTTAGCTTACAGTTTCTCCGATACATTCTGGTATTCAGCAGTAGAATCTGAAGTTTATGCGATGTCATCCTTATGTACAGCAGTCGTATTCTGGGCAATTCTAAAATGGGAAGCCCGTGCAAATAAACCGCATGCAGATCGTTGGCTTATTGTCATCGCTTATATTATTGGACTTTCAATAGGAGTTCATTTATTGAATCTATTAGTTATTCCAGCGATAGCACTTATTATTTATTTTAAGAAAACTGATCGTACAACGTTTTGGGGAATTAGTAAAGCATTGTTTATTGGACTAGGAATATTGGCCATTATTCTGTGGGGAATAATCCAGTACCTTATTAAATTTGCTGCCAAGTTTGATTTGTTTTTTGTCAATACACTTGGATTAGGATTTGGCTCGGGCATATTCGTTTTTATCATAATGATCTTATCGGCATTAGTTTATGGCATATATTACTCCATAAGAAAAGGAAAAGTTATTTTGAATACAGCGATTTTGGCAACTTGTTTTATTTTATTAGGATATAGCTCTTTCACTATGGTATTGCTAAGGGCTAATGCTAACCCTTCCTTAAATAATAATGATCCTGAAAACGTATTTTCTTTCTTGGGTTATTTAAGTAGAGAACAGTATGAATCAGAGCCACTCATAAAAGGGCAATATTTTGATGCAAATCCCATAGGTATCAATGAACGTATTGATTATAGAAAAGACAACCACCAGTATACTTCAATAAAAAGAGCCGCAAGTTATCAATTTGATAGAGAAACCATTTTCCCAAGGATTTACAGTCAAAAACCCTATCATCAATATTTTTATAAAGGTTATTTAGGTATTGAAGAAGGAAGAAAAGCAAATTTTGCTGACAACTTGAAATTCTTCTTTAACTATCAAGTGGGGCATATGTATGCACGTTATTTCCTGTGGAACTTTGTTGGAAGGCAAAATGATCAGCAGGGACACGGTTCTTTAACAGAAGGAAATTGGTTATCAGGGATTAAGGCTATCGACAATTTACATGTAGGTGGACAATCTAAATTATCGGATGAAATGATCCATAATCCATCTCGGAATACCTATTTTTTCCTTCCGCTAATAATTGGATTCGCAGGTGCACTATGGCATTTTAAACGTAACAAGAAAGATGCAACTGTTGTTAGTCTCTTATTTATGTTTACAGGATTGGCCATCGTTATCTATTTAAATCAATCTCCTTTGCAACCACGTGAACGTGATTATGCTTATGCAGGATCATTTTATGCTTTCGCAATCTGGATTGGATTAGGTGTATTTGCTATTTCTGAATTTTTTAAAAAATATATTAATGAAAGAAATGCAAATCTGCTTGCTACATCATTATGTCTCATAGCTGGCCCATTGATTCTTATTAGTCAAAATTGGGATGATCATAATCGATCGGAGAAATCGTTAGCTCGGGATATGGCGAAAAATTATTTAGAAACCTGTGCTCCCAATGCGATCCTGTTTACTTACGGTGATCATGATACTTTTCCGCTATGGTATTTACAAGAAGTAGAAGGTGTTCGGCGGGATGTTAGAATAGTGGTGATCAGTTATTTGACTTCTGACTGGTATTTCCGCCAGGTGAAAAATGGTACCTATCAGGCCGCAGGATTGCCGATCACGATACCGAATGAAAAGGTGGCAAAAGGCCTTCGAGAATCTTTGCCTTACCATGATCTGAATTTAGCAGGATCTACAGATATAAACTTGTTGTTGGATTTTTTATTATCAGATAGTAATGATAACAAACTTCAAATGAGAGACGGACAATATGAAAACTTTCTGCCAACAAAAAGCTTGAAGCTTGCCGTGAATAAGGAAGATGTCATTAGAAATAAAGTCGTACCTCAAGAATGGGAAAGTGAGATCCCAAAACAAATGGAGTGGACTTTTGGTAATGATTACGTCACCCGCGCAGATCTAGGCTTGATGTCTGTTCTTGTGAATAATAATTGGAAAAGACCAATTTATTTTTCAGGAATGGTACCCGCTGAAAGTTTGATGGGATTGGATAAATACATGGTAAATGAAGGGTTTGCCAAACGGTTGATGCCTATAGAAGCAAAGCTTGAAAAAGGGGAGTCTCTAATTAATGTCGATAAATTATATAAAAATATTGTTGATAAATACGCTTGGGGAAACATACATCAAGCAACTTACCTTGATACGGATTCCTTCCGTTTTGCAGGTATGTATGCAGAGGAGATTTTCGGGAAAGCAGCGCGAACCCTATTGGCAAAAGGGGAGACCGAAAAAGCAAGACAAGTGGCAGTAAAAGCATTTAATGAATTACCCCAAAGACTATATAGCATGTCTGATGTGACGAGTTATGGGGATGTTATTGATACGCTTTATAAAACTGGAGAAATAAAATTTGCAAACCAGCTGGTTGATCGTAATATGAAATTTTTAACAGAGCATATGGATTATTATCAACAACTAGCTATTGACAAACCTGAAAACGGGTTGGAAGTTCAAAATATAAGGATGGCTCTTGACTCGGTCGATCTATATGAACGTATACTTTCTAATACAAAAGAAAAGGACCGATATGCATATATTGCTGAGCTGAGCAATAAATATAAAAAGATGTATCTATCAGAATGATATATTAAAAAAAGGGAAGCAGCTGCTTCCCTTTTTTGTTAATATTAATATTATCCTTTTTTAACTTCCTTGGCCCAAGAGTCTTTTAGTCCGACCGTACGGTTGAAAACCAAGTGATCTGGTTTAGAAGATGTATCTAAAGTGAAATACCCTAAACGGATAAACTGATAACCTTTTCCAGGGATTGCATTTAACAAATCAGGTTCAATAAATGCTTTGCTGATTTTTAAACTATCTGGATTAATCGATTCTTTGAAGTTTTCTGAAGCAGCAGGATTCTCGTCGTTAAATAAACGATCGTACAATCTGATTTCTGTTTCTTTAGCATGTGGCACAGAAACCCAGTGAATAGTTCCTTTAACTTTCATTCCTGAAGTATCTTCGCCAGATTTTGAATTGGGCACATAAGTACAGTGTACTTCTGTTACTTGACCATTTGCATCTTTAACGAAATCATGACAGGTTACTATATATGCATTTTTTAGACGCACAGAAAGGCCAGGACCTAAACGGAAAAATTTCTTTGGAGCATCTTCCATAAAGTCATCACGTTCAATCCATAATTCATTTGAAAAAGGAATCATACGAGAACCTTCACCACCCTCAACTTCTGGGTTGTTTTCACCATGTAGTTCTTCAATGTGGTCAGAAGGAAGGTTTGTGATCACTAATTTAATAGGGTCTAGCACAGCCATTCTTCTCCATGCTGTTTTATTCAGATCCTCACGAATACAGAATTCCAACAGACTCACATCAATCATATTTTCGCGTTTAGCGACGCCGATCTTATCACAGAAAGTACGGATACTTGCTGGAGTATAACCTCTTCTGCGTAAACCTGAAATAGTAGGCATACGTGGATCATCCCAACTTTCTACAAATTTATCATTTACCAATTGTAAAAGCTTACGCTTACTCATAACGGTGTAGGTCATGTTTAAACGTGCAAATTCATATTGCTTTGAAGGATAGATTTCTAGTTTTTCAATACACCAGTCGTACAATGCACGATGTGGAATAAATTCTAACGTACAGATAGAATGTGTGATTTTTTCGATAGAATCGGATTGTCCATGTGCAAAATCGTACATGGGATAAATACACCATTTATTTCCAGTTCGGTGGTGATGCGCGTGTTTGATGCGGTATAACAACGGATCACGTAAGTGCATATTTGGATTTGCAAGATCTATCTTAGCACGTAACACTTTTTCACCATCTTGGTATTTACCATCTTTCATTTCTTGAAAAAGAACCAAATTCTCTTCAATGCTACGACTGCGATTAGGAGTTGGAACTCCAGGTTCAGTTGGCGTACCTTTGGCTGCTGCAATTTCTTCGGCAGTACTATCATCTACATAAGCCAAATCTTTTTTGATGAGGTCTACAGCATATTGATAAAGGGTGTCAAAATAATCAGAAGTATATAATTCCTGTGCCCAGTTGAAGCCAAGCCATTGAATGTCGTTTTTAATACTTTCAACGTACTCCGTATCTTCTGTCACGGGGTTAGTATCGTCAAAACGTAAGTTGGTCTGGCCATTGTATTTTTGCCCTAAACCGAAGTTTAGGCAAATAGATTTTGCATGACCGATGTGAAGATAGCCGTTAGGCTCGGGAGGGAAACGTGTCAATACACGCCCATCATGGGTCCCATTACGAAGATCTGCTTCGATAATTTCTTCAATAAAATTTAATGATTTCTCCTCGTTTATCATAATACAAAGTTAAGTATTACTTCGAATTATCCGTAGTAGTTCTTACATTTTAAAGTAAGTTGTTTCGAAAGAAAAATGAGTGAGTTGTAACGGAGAGAAGAGATGCTGTAAAGAACTGTTTTTAATAGTAAAAGGATCGGTTGCCCGATCCTTTTATATGCTATCTATAAGAGAATACATCTCCAAGATCTTCGTTACTCGTGAACGTACAATCAAGATCTGTTAATTCACCTGTTCCAATGTTGATGACCATTCCATGAACAGCTAGATCGTTTCTGTCTTTCCAAGCATTTTGGATAATAGAAGTTGTACATAAGTTAAATACCTGTTCTTGCACATTTAACTCAATTAAACGATCAACTTTTTTATCATGTTCATCAATTGCATCTATTTCTGCTGCATGTAAACGATAAACATCTTTGATGTGACATAACCAGTTATCAATAATTCCAAATTGATTACGGCTTAATGATGCCGCTACACCACCACAGCCATAGTGACCAGCAATAATAATCTGCTTTACTTTCAATACATTTACAGCATAATCGAGTACTGATAACATGCTCATGTCCGAATGCACACACATGTTTGCGATATTACGGTGTACAAATACTTCTCCAGGTTTAGTACCTGTGATTTCATTTGCAGGAACACGACTATCAGCGCAACCAATCCATAAAATTTCTGGATTTTGACCTTTTGCTAATTGTTGAAAACGACCAGTCGTATCATTCTTAACAAAGTCCATCCACTCACGATTTCCTTGTAAAATTTTTTTAAATCCTATTTCTAAATCTTTTTCCATTTTATATATATATTAATACAGTTCATTCAGTCATGTGCTGTATGTTTTATCCCTTATAGGATACAAATCTCGTTAATTAATTGTTTTTATTTTATTATTTTTTCTTGTATTCAATATCTGTCAATTCAATGCGCTTTCCTTTGGTCAGGGCATTCTGTTCAAAATCTTTAATGACCTCGATAACATCTTTATCAATGAATTTACTACCTGTACCGTTAATAACAATAAGGCCAACAGATTTTGGAAGACTATAAAGCTTTTGTTGAATAGGAGCTTTGTTTAAAAAAGATACTTCTTCCGCTAAAGTGATTACAGCTTTGTCGTAATCATTTTGTTTGACGATATCAAATTTGAAAGCATTCTGCATATTAGCTTTTAAAATATAAAAAGTGGCTACCACAAGACCAATACCTACACCCATTAATAAGTCTGTAAATACAATTGCCACAATTGTTGCAAAGAAAGGAATAAACTGGTCAAGTCCTTTTTTATACATAGATGTAAATAAAGCTGGTTTCGCTAGCTTATAGCCAGTTTGCAATAAAATAGCAGCTAAACAAGATAGTGGGATAAAATTTAATACGTTAGGTATGATCAGAATCGCTAGTAATAACCACATACCATGAAGTAAGGCAGATTGTCTTGTTCTTCCTCCAGCATTTACATTCGCTGATGAACGTACAATAACTGACGTCATTGGTAAACCACCCAATAGACCACTTGTTATGTTACCAACTCCTTGTGCAATCAGTTCCCGATTGGTCGGCGTATTTCTTTTAAATGGATCAATTTTATCGACCGCTTCAATACTCAATAGTGTTTCTAAACTGGCAATGATCGCAATGGTGAAAGCGACAATCCAAACTTCTTTATTGATGATCTGTGTAAAATCGGGAAGCGTAAACAGCCCTGTAAATTCTGCAAAGGAATTAACAATCGGTACAAGTACAAACTGTGACTCTGCTAATTGAAATGCTGTTCCATTAAAGGCAAATGATAATCCGATACCTAAAGCCACTACGATTAGTGGAGCAGGAATGCTTTTCAATTTCGGTATGCTTGGCCAATAAATTAAAACAATCAGTGATAAGATGCAGATAATCAAAGCCCCAGGGCCAATTGAAGATACCAAAGTGTCTGTAAATGCGCCAATTCCATGGCCGTTATCAAGCTCAAAAGCATGTGTTTCCAACATACCAAGTGCCAAAGGAATTTGCTTTAATATAATGGTAATCCCAATGGCAGCAAGCATTCCAACAATAACCGAGGATGGGAAATAATTACCAATCATTCCCGCCTTTACAATACCTAGAATCAACTGAAGTATTCCAGCAATAACTACGGCTAATAAAAACGTTTCATAAGCTCCAAGACTCTGAATGGCTCCTAAAACGATAACTGTAAGACCAGCTGCAGGACCACTGACGCTTAAAGGTGATTTACTGATAGAAGAAACGACTACACCGCCAATTACTCCAGTTAACAATCCTGCAAACAATGGCGCACCAGAAGCCATTGCAATACCCAAACATAGTGGAAGTGCTACTAAAAACACCACAACACTAGCGGGTACATCATATTTTAAGTCTCTTTTCGATAGTTTCAGAAAAGCAGACATACGAGTTCCAAACATTAGTTTTTGTCTAAAATTTTACCTGTTTTTTTTATATAAGATTTTCCTTTAGTCAGATCTGACCAAAGTTGAGGTCATGCCAAAGCATGTACAGGAAGCCTAGCAGTTAGGAGGCGGCGTAGGAACAGATGGGTGGAATGCACGAATACTTTTTTCATTTTTCAAGTAGTGCTTTTGTTTTCCGTGGTTATCAGTTATGATCGCTAGAAAGTAAGATTCTTCAGTTTTGGCATTAAAAAACTTTGATCCGGACTCATTATGATCACTATGTGCTCCATTGTTGTTCTCAATTTCTAATTGAAGCACAATTTGAAGAATGGTATTTTGATCTAATAAAGATGAAAATATAGGTGTTATTGATATGCTCATCTTTGTGAAAAAGATTAAAGCACATAATAAAGCGGCTATATTTCTAATTTTTTTATTAAACATCTTTCTTCAAAACTGTATCTGTCCCCTATTTAGAGTATGTAAAAATACATTTTTCATGTTAAAAAATTGTGAAATTTTTTAAAAAAAATCCATGCTGACAAAAAAATTACAAAGACTCAATATTTCGTTCTATCTTTAATAGAGGAAATATAACATGTAAAAAGTGAAGAGATTTCTCAAGCGTTAACTGTTTGGGTTTTAAAAATTAGCAAATTAAGTAATGGAAGATCAAACACTATTTATTGAAAAAGTAAAAGCATCATACAATCCAAAGGGAGCCTATATATATTTAGGTGCAGGTATTTTGGACGGTAATATTTTATCAGAGGCTAAAGTTAACCTGGCTTTAAAAATGATGAATCGACATGGCTTAATTACAGGAGCAACCGGAACTGGAAAAACACGTACTTTGCAATTAATTGCTGAACAGTTGTCTGATGCAGGAGTTCCTGTGTTTATGTTAGATGTTAAAGGTGATTTATCGGGCTTAGCTGTTGAAGGACAAACCAATCAAGCGCTTATAGATCGTGGAGATGCTGTGGGTGTTCAGTTTGTACCTGCGAGTTTTCCCATCGAATTATTTTCTTTGACAGGTAATAAAGGAACAACAATGCGGATAAAAGTGTCTGATGTTGGTCCAATTCTTTTGTCCCGTATTTTAGAACTGAATGATACACAAACTGGAGTGTTAGCTGCAATCTTTAAATATGCACAAGATCATAATATGCCTTTGGTTGATTTTAATGATGTTAAAAAGTTACTGAGTTACCTCGCCGATGGTCCAGGAAGTGAGGAGATTAAAGATGATTATGGTAAAATAAGTACATCGAGTTCCGGAACTATTTTACGTAAGATAGTTGCTATAGAACAACAGGGTGTTGCTCATATATTTGGAGAGAAGGAATTTGATATCGAAGATTTATTTCAAAAAGTACATGGCAGAGGTGTCATTAGTTTATTGAATATTTCGGATGTTCAGGATCAACCCGTGTTATTTTCAACATTTCTATTAAGTATATTAGCCCAGTTGTTTAAAAATTTACCTGAAGTAGGCGATTTGGATAAACCAAAGTTGGTATTTTTCTTTGATGAAGCTCATCTACTATTTAAAGATGCTTCTAAAGCATTTCTGACGCAGGTAGAGCAGATCGTTAGATTGATTCGATCAAAAGGTATAGGCGTATTCTTTTGTACTCAGTCACCAACAGATATTCCCGAGTCTGTGTTGGCACAGTTGGGGAATCGCGTACAGCATGCTTTACGTGCTTTTACTCCGAATGATGCTGAGAATTTAAGAAAAACTGTCAAAACATATCCTAAATCAGATTTTTATGCAATCGATCAAATATTAACATCCTTAGGAACAGGGCAGGCACTCATTACAGTGCTGAATGATAAAGGAATTCCTACAGAAGTTGTTTCCACACATCTGGTACCAGCAAGAGCTGTCATGGGACCTGCAGATGCAACAACTTACGATCAGCTTGTCAAACAATCTGATTTGTATTTGAAATATCAACAACGTGAGGAAAATCGCTCTGCAGCTGAGATTGTTGATGAAAGAATGAAAGTGGCAAATGATCAGCAGATACAGCAAGATCGAGAAAAAGAAGAGGCTAAGCTTGCTAAGAGCAGTTCGAGAAGACAAACACCACTAGAAGCCGCTCAGAAAACAGCGACGACCACACTTGCAAGAGAAGGGGTAAAGTTGTTGGGGAAACTGGCAAGTGGTTTGTTAACAGCATTCTTTAAGAAAAAGTAATCTAATATTTATATATTTGCACAAATTTAAACTAGAAACGACCTAGAAATTGGATATGAGTAAACCAACTTTATTAATTTTGGCAGCAGGTATGGCTAGCCGTTACGGATCATTGAAACAGATTGATGCTTTTGGGCCTCACGGCGAAACTATTATTGATTATTCTATCTATGATGCTATTAATGCTGGATTTGGCAAAGTAGTATTTATAATTCGTGAAGAATTTTTAGATAAAATGAAAGAAGTCTTTGACGAAAAGTTAAAAGGAAAAATCGAAGTAGATTACGCTTTCCAAGATTTTGATTTAAAGAAGTATGGTATTGACCGTGAAATAGAGCGTGCTAAACCTTGGGGTACTGCACACGCTGTAATGAGTGCAAAAAATCACGTTGATGGACCTTTCTGTGTGATTAATGCAGATGATTTTTACGGTACGGATTCTTACGAAAAAATGGCTAAGTTCTTAACAACTGAAGTATCAGATGACCAAATGGCTTTGATGGGATTTCAAGTTGGTAATACGTTATCCGATTATGGTTATGTATCTAGAGGGGTATGTGTAGTAAGTCCTTCAGGACATATGGAAAGTGTTACGGAACGTACTAAGATATACTATAAAGAAATTGAAGGCGAGAAAAAAATAGTTTTCGAAGAAGGTGATGTAATAACAGAGTTGGATCCGGAAAGTCGTGTATCTATGAATTTCTGGGGCTTTACTCCAAAAGTATTTGAAGTGGCTGAAGGCATGTTTAGAGATTTTGTTGAGAAAAATTCGGAAGATCCTAAATCTGAATTCTTCATTCCTTCTGTAGCAGATTATTTCGTGCAAACAAAGCAAGCAGATTTTAAAGTTATCCCGACCTCATCAAAATGGTTCGGTGTTACCTATAAAGAAGATAAGGAAATTGTGCAGGCATCAATCCTAAAATTGATTGCAGATGGTGCATATCCAGAAAAAATATTTTAAAATATTATCGTAGTATTTTCTAAACCCGCAATATTTGTTGCGGGTTTTTTTTATGTTTGAGTATTAGAAGGTATTATCATTCTAAGATCAAGTCCATTATAAACATGAAAAAAATATTAAAAGTGCTATTATATATTCTTATCACACTCATTCTAATTGTATTTATTTATTGGTTGTCAGAACGTGTCTTATCGCGAATAAGTGCACATAGAGAAAATTCTGCTCTACCGAAAGATATAACGTTGTATATTATGTCAAATGGTGTGCATACAGATCTAGTATTCCCCGTTAAAAATAATCTGATGGATTGGACACATCTATTTCCATTAAGTAATAATAAGGGAAAAGATACCACATATACTTACATGGGAATAGGATGGGGAGATAAGGGCTTTTATTTAAATACCCCAGAATGGAAAGATCTAAAAGCTTCGACAGCATTTGTAGCAGCAACTGGCATTGGTGAAACGGCACTACATATTACCTATCATAAATCAGTGGAGGAGAATGAGCTCTGTTACAAGTATATGATTGATACAGTACAATATCAAATCCTTATTGATTTTGTGAAATCATCGTTGGAATATGATGCTGAAAATAAGCCAATTGTAATTAATACTAATGCACAGTATGGTGATTCGGATGCTTTTTATGAAGCCAAAGGATCTTACAGCATGTTTTACTCATGCAATACTTGGACGAACGAGGCTCTTAAAAAGGCGAATATGCCAGCGGGTATATGGGCAACATTAGATAAAGGAATATTAAGCCATTACAAAAAATAGCACTCCAGTATTCATCACAATAAAAGACATAATAGATTGACAAGTATTTTTTACATTTTGTAAAAAACACTTGTCAATATGTATGATTAGTTTTACATTTGTCGTACTAACAATATAAAACTTAAAATCATTATGAAAAAAATTCCTTTATTACCCCGGTACTTCCGGTGGATTGGATTAGGATTAGTCCTCATGTTTTTAATCCCAACGGCATTATATATGCTAAAAGAAAATAGTATTTTAATTACTAATTATCCAAGAATAAAAGGGGTAGAGATTATGCCTTTCGAATTATCTTTTTCTACTTTTGCAGTTTTGGGAGGAAATGATGGCCCTTTTGAAATTATTAATACAGAAATGTCACTAACATTACAGCTTTTATCGATCTTTTTAGGGTTGAGTTTTATTGCATTTACGAAGTATAAGTATGAGGATGAAATGATTAATTCTATTCGTCTTTATTCTTGGTCCTGGTCTATTATTTCTTTTGCTATTTTCAATGTATTATTAATTGCATTTGTTTATGCTAGTTGGTATATAAGCCTGGCATTTTTAAGTCCAAATATTATATTATTGCTTTATATTATTATTTTTCGGTTCCAGGTTTTTAAAATGAATAGGAGGTTAGCGCATGAAGAATAATATTAAAATCAATCGACTGATGAAAGATTATTCACAAGAACAGTTAGCAAATAAAGTCGGAGTAAGTAGACAGACAATCAATGCCTTGGAAGCTGCGAAATATGTTCCTTCAACTGTATTGGCACTTAAGTTATCAAGAGTATTGGATAAAAGTATAGAAGAATTATTCCAATTGGAAGATTCAGACTTGGTCTAATAATAAAAAAGCTCGAAGATTCATCTTCGAGCTTTTTATTATTTAAAAGGAGTGTAATTATTTGACTTCTTCGTATTCTACGTCAGTTACGTCATCACCACCTTGGTTACCACCATTGTTTGCTTGACCAGCATCACCTTGAGGTTGTGAACCACCTTGTGAAGCAGCATACATCTCTTCAGAAGCAGCATTCCAAGCATTGTTTACTTCTGCAGAAGCTGAATCGATATCAGCAAAACTTCTTGCTTCAAAAGCAGCTTTCAATTTTACTAAACCAGCTTCGATAGCCGCTTTTTTATCTGCTGAAATTTTATCTCCGTATTCTTTTAATTGTTTTTCAGTTGAGAAAATCAAAGCATCTGCACCATTGATTTTATCAGCTTCTTCTTTCATTTTTTGATCCGCTTCAGCATTTGCTTCAGCTTCTTCTTTCATTTTTTTGATTTCTTCGTCAGATAAACCAGATGAAGCTTCAATACGGATATTTTGCTCTTTTCCAGTTGCTTTATCTTTAGCAGAAACTTTAATGATACCATTTGCATCGATGTCGAATGTTACTTCAATTTGAGGAACACCACGAGGAGCAGAAGGAATATCATTTAAGTGGAAACGGCCAATCGTACGGTTTTGAGCAGCCATTGGACGCTCTCCTTGTAAGATGTGGATTTCAACAGATGGTTGATTATCAGAAGCAGTTGAGAACGTTTCAGACTTTTTAGTAGGAATAGTTGTATTTGCTTCAATTAATTTAGTCATCACACCACCCATTGTTTCGATACCTAATGATAAAGGAGTAACGTCTAATAATAATACGTCTTTCACTTCACCAGTTAATACACCACCTTGGATAGCAGCACCTAATGCTACAACTTCATCAGGGTTAACACCTTTAGAAGGCTCTTTTCCGAAGAATGCTTTTACTGCATCAACGATTGCAGGGATACGTGTAGAGCCACCAACTAAGATGATCTCATCGATATCACCTGTACTGAATCCAGCATTTTTCAATGCAGAACGACAAGGATCAATTGTACGTTTGATCAAATCAGCAGCTAAGCTTTCAAATTTAGCACGTGATAAAGGACGAACTAAGTGTTTCGGGCCTGTTGCATCAGCAGTGATGTATGGCAAATTGATTTCAGTAGAAGTTGTGCTTGATAATTCAATTTTAGCTTTCTCAGCAGCTTCTTTCAAACGTTGCAATGCCATTGGATCTTTTTTCAAGTCAAAGCCATTGTTTTCGTTTTTAAACTCGTCATTTAACCAGTTGATGATTACATTATCAAAGTCATCACCACCTAAGTGTGTATCACCGTCAGTAGATTTAACTTCAAATACACCATCACCTAATTCCAATACTGAAACGTCATGTGTACCACCACCACAGTCAAAAACAACAATTTTCATGTCTTTGTGTGCTTTATCTAAACCATAAGCTAAAGCAGCAGCTGTTGGCTCGTTGATAATACGTTTAACTGTTAAACCAGCGATTTCACCAGCTTCTTTAGTTGCTTGACGTTGTGCATCATTGAAGTATGCAGGAACTGTAATTACAGCTTCAGTTACTTCTTGACCTAAGAAATCTTCTGCAGTTTTCTTCATTTTTTGAAGAATCATAGCTGAAATTTCTTGAGGTGTATATTTACGGTCGTCAATTTCTACACGTGGTGTATTGTTGTCGCCTTTTACTACATTATAAGGTACATGTTGCGCTTCATTTACAGACTCATCATAAGATAAACCCATAAAGCGTTTAATAGAGTAAATAGTTTTAGTCGGGTTTGTGATCGCTTGACGTTTTGCTGGATCACCTACCTTACGCTCGCCACCTTCAACAAAAGCAACGATAGAAGGGGTTGTACGTTTACCCTCATTGTTAGCAATAACTACCGGTTCGTTACCTTCCATTACAGCAACACATGAATTGGTCGTACCTAAGTCGATTCCTATTATTTTAGACATATTATATATATTTATTTTTTACTAATCTGTTTGTTGTATACCTACCTAATCAACCCTTGTGCCAATCATTTTGTTTTCATGAAAATGAATAAAATTGACAAGTAAACGTCAGAATTGGTGACAAACTGTCATTTTTATGTTTCTTTATTTCGTCTGAATTGTGCAAATGGCAAAATTTTGTCATATTGTATCCCAAAATATAAAAGCTAATATATGCAGTTCGAAGAATACGTATCCTATTTTAAAGCTATCGTAGAAAATCCCGAGAATTATGAAGGTTATCAAGACGAAGAAATCTTTAATTACACCAAATTAAATTGGTCGAGGATGAATCGCTGGTTGAAAAAATTTGAACCCAATGCTGAAACAGCTTCATTTATGAACGGGATTGCAACCAAGCAACATTGGATCTTAATAACAGAACCATGGTGCGGTGATGCCGCTCATTCTGTCCCCATGATTTACCAGATGGTGAAGAGTAATCCATTGCTTGTTGTGGATATACAGTTACGTGATTCGGAACCTTATACAATTAACCAATATTTGACCAATGGCGGAAAGTCTATTCCTAAATTAGTGATTCGTAATGAGCAAGGTGATGACTTGGCTGTATGGGGACCGCGCCCTCAGGGCTGTACAGATCTATTTGTTATGATGAAAGGTAAAGGAGCTGAATTTAATGACATTAAAGAAGAGATTCAAAAATGGTATAATCAAGATAAAGGAGTTGCCATACAGGAGGAATTAGTTGACATACTTAGTCGATAACTGATTAGAGCAGATTCTTTAATAAAGAATCTGCTCTAATATTTGTCTTCTTTGTTGTGCATCACTGTTACCTCTTCCCCTAAACATACTGCCTGAAAGCAATTTAAAAAATTCGTTGGATGACATCTCTTTTGCTTTTTTATCTTTCCACGAACTTGAAACCTGATCAGTGGTGAATTTTACCTCAGTCGCCCAATAATTGATATGCATTTCAGGAATAACAAGTCCCAAGATCATTCCCGGCAATCCTCCTGTTAATACCGGCCCTCCTGAAACAGGAATCTCTTCTGTATAAAAAGCGATTAGATAAAGTGAATCTTTCGTCGCCCCATTTACACGTCTACATTCATACCCTGAAATTGTTCTAAACTCATCTGTGAATCGCCATGTAACATCCTGAAGACTATCTTTTATAATAATTTTTTCGTCAATTTGAAGCTGTACTTCAGAAAGCTTAGCTTTAAGGTTCTGAAAATAAGTTTTATCGCCCATTCTGTTGTTTCCTCTGCCCATGCCACGCATACCGCCACCTCCATTTGTGCCTGTTCGTTGATTGGCTCCTGCATTCCCTCGTCCTCCTCCTGAACTTCTTCCAACTCTTGTATTTGCTGGTGAGGTATTGGGTTTTGTTGGCGTTTCTTCTGCATTGGACTCCATCAATGTCTGGTTCTCATCAAACTTCAGAACAAAATTGGATGTAGAACTTTCTGGCATTTCATCGATGTTTCCCATGTACATCATACCTCTATTACCGTTTCCACCATGCTTAGCCATCAATTCTCGCATTCTCGCTTTCGTATACACCACTTTTTCAAAATTGATGGTTCCCTTTGTTGCAAAGTAAGCATGTTGCGCAAATGCATCTGTGCCAAATAGCAAAAGAATGAAACCTATTAATAATTTAGTCATTTTTCTTTCCTAATTTTTTGTTAAAATCCCATTTCAATCCAAGCATGAAATATTGAGTAAGCATCTGTTGTTGTGATTCCGAAAATTTACTGCTGTCAAATGAGCGATTGGTAGTATTGAATGTTTTAAAAATATCAAATGCTTTTAAGCTTAATTGTAGGTTATTGCTCATCAATTTCTTATTTAATTCCATATTCATATAAAATTGATTGATAGCTTTAGTGTATACTTTGTTCTTACCCGTATATCCGTAATTAATAACCTGCACCAGATCAAATTTAAAGGGTAGGAAGTATTTGATATCCGTATTGATATTTGCTCTCAGACTATTACTGTTTAAATCAGGTTGTAAAAGAGTCTCCACACGATCAACACCTATATTCGTAAAGAAGTTGAAGTCAATAACCTTAGAATTTTGTTTATTTAATCCAAAACCTGCACTTGCATTGTAGTTCTTGGAATTGTTCAATACACCATTCAGAAAGTCGTAACTATTTCCATAACTTAAATTCGCATTTGGATTGAACTGAAGTAAATTATTAAATAAAGGTTTACTATAACCAGAGTATACTCTAGCGGACCAGTTTATTTTATCTCGTATGTTTTCATAATTACTGGTTGTCACCCCTTCAGAATCAAGGATTCTCTTATTTGCAATCGGATTATGTGTTGTTGTAATACCCGCATTGATATTGAAGCTCGAACTTCTTAAAATGCTAAAGGTATTAAAATTTAAATTATAAGAGTTTTCAGTTGATTTCTTTAAATCGGGGTTTCCTAATTGTACAAATAATGGATTTGTCTGTGGTTGTAAGGCTATCAATTGTCCGAACGTCGGAATTCTGTTCGATGTACCGTAGCTAAGCATCAAATTTTTGTTTAAAGACAATTTGTAATTAACATTCATATTCAGGTTATTATCCCAAAAGTTGCGATTGAGATTAATATCACGATAGGTGTCAATTAATTTTTGATTCCTATAGCTCATCGTATTTGATAGGTTAATATTGAGTTTGTCTTTAATGTTGTAGTTTAACTGAATATTTGCACCCTGATTGAAATTTTTGTTTTCTTCATTTTTAGAATATAATGAATCTAACAACGTATATTCACCCAGTCCATTGGCATTTAATGATCTATTTAGACTTTTTGAAACGCTACTGTTCATCGTATATCCTACAGTTAGGTACAAGTCTTGAAGTAATTTCTCATTTAAATTTAGAGAAGCACCGATTCGATTGTTCTTCGCTTCGTTTACACGTTTTTGATCTATAGTATCAGCTCTGTTAAGCGCGTTGTTTTTATAATAGTTTGTAATCGATTTTGTTTGACCAATAGATTCACTTTGTGATAATTGCGTATTAAACTGAACATTAATAGACCGTCCATTATTGTTTAATCTTCTTCTATAATTAATACGGAAATCGGCATTATCATTATTTCCCTTTGAGCTGTTATTTTCATCAAAAGTGTTCGTTAGTGTAGTGTCATTAATGGTGATCCTACGGTTCGACGTACTTTTAGTATAGGTGTCTGATTTGCCTGCATTCAATTGAACGTCTAGATTTTGGATAGAATCGATTTTGAATCGTACCTGTGTTCTGACATTGTTATTTTTTGTATCGTTATCGGAGCTGTTACTTCCTATTGTTTCTTGTGTTTTGTCTTCAAATAATTCCTTAACGTTAGAAGTTCGTTCATTAGTAGCGCTGTTGTTGTTGAAATTATAACTGGAATTTAATGATAATCTTTTCTTTAGAAATACATTATCATAATTTACGCCAATATTTTTATATTCAGGTTTACCTTGAATGCTGGCATTGGAACGGATCCTTGAATCATTTCCCCCTCCCATATTGTTCCAGTTTCCGGTTAGTCCTATACGTTCAGAACGATTGAATTTAGCGGCAAATAAACCCGCGTCAAATAAATGTTTAGTACCAATTGTAGCATTCGCATTTCCGAAAATACCTTTTCTAGCTTCTTCTTTAAGCACCACATTAACCGTTTTGATACGTACGCCGTCATCCACTCCCGTTAATTCAGCTTCATCAGATTTTTTCTCGTATACCTGTACTTTGTCAATAGCATCTGCTCTAACATTGCGAATCGCAATTTTAGGATCATAACCAAAAAATTCTTCACCATCTATCAATACCTTTGAAACTGTTTTCCCCTGAGCAGTAATAGTTCCGTCCGAAGATACAGTCATACCGGGTAACCTTCGGAGAAGGTCTTCCAATTTTGCATTTTTTTCAGTTTCAAAACTACCGGCATTATATTCTATTGTGTCACCTTTAATTTTTATTGGTAGTTTTTGCGTAATAACAACCTCTTCAAGAACATTGGCTCGTGAACTTATCTTAATATCATGTAAATCAATCTTGCTATCTTCTACATTTATAATGTCACTGTATAGTTCAAATTTTGGATAAGTCACAAGTACGCGATAAGCACCTTTTTCTGGGGGTTGAATATTGAAACTACCTTCCTCGTTTGTGCGTGTAAATACTTTCAAAATAGAATCTTGTGCCGTAAGTAAGATTACTGAAGCATTGAAAAGGGGCTTGTTTTCGCCTCGATCTATAACCTTACCCTTAATAGAAGTTTGTGCGTAACTTAATGATGTGCAAAAAAATAATAGGAGGAAAAATATCCTGTTCATAATGCTATTTAGGTGAAGTTATGTGTCAAATATAGAATATTAACCGGTTCTTAATATTTGTGTAATCAGAATGTTATAAAAACAGAGCATTATTTACAATAATTAACATTTTTTGTTTTTTTATAATCTTTATCAGCAGGCTGTACATTGGGTAAAATAATAATTATTTCTTAACTTTCAGAAAAAATCCAAACATGAATATCGAAGAATTACGCGATTATTGCATAGCAAAAAATGCAGTAACAGAAGAACTTCCATTTGGTCCTGATACACTGGTTTTTAAAGTTGCTTCTAAAGTTTTTCTATTAGTTGGGTTAGATCAATTGGAGGGACTATCTTTTAATGTTAAGTGTGATCCAGAGTATGCTATTAGTTTGAGACAGGAATTTCTGCAGACAGTTTTTCCAGGTTATCATATGAATAAGAAACATTGGAATACAGTTCATGCAAATCGTGAATTAACAGACCAAAAGTTATTGGAATTAATTGATCATAGTTATGATCTTGTGTTTGCATCATTGCCTAAAAAAATAAAAGAAAATCTTTAATAACAGTTGAATTTCCTTTAATTGTCAAGTTTTAGAGACAAAGGTCTTTTTTCTCCACGAAATTTAAGTTGTTACCCCAACAATCTTAACTTTGCGCCACGTTAATAATTCTCACAATTAACGATATTTTACATTAAATATTAATTTATTATGGAACAAAAACGAATTCTATCGTTTATGATTTGTATTATGCTGTTTTTTGGATTAAATGGCTGTATTAAAGAAGAGGCATTGAATACAGAAGCTGATATTGAACAGGCGAGTATTCTGAATGGAGATTTAGCACTTAGTACAGCACCTTCTATAGGTAATAATACGATTATTTTTAAACTAAAACGCTTTTCTGGTAGTTACGTACATACGCCTGAGTTTGTGTTGACACCAGGAGCGACTATCTTGCCAAAAAGTGGTACCGAACTTGATTTTTCACAACCTCAAAAATATACGGTAACTTCTCAAGATGGTGCATGGTCAAAGACTTATACAGTCTCATTTGTAGTTGACGAAGGCGCTAATTTTTATGGTGCATTTGAAAATGCACAAGTTGTTGATACAGATAATCCTGTAGGTCATTACCATCAGTTTTTTGAATTAACAGCAGGCGGTCAGAAAAATATTATTTGGGAAACAGCAAATGAGGGATATAATATTCTTGCTGGTACATTAGTGGGAGAGGATAAAGATTTAATACCATCTTTCTATCCAACTTCGCAAGTAACAGACGGTTATCTTGGTAATGCTGCTAAATTAATGACGAAAGATACCGGTCCATTAGGCGGGATGTTCGGTTCGCCATTGGCTGCGGGTAATCTGTTTGTTGGGGAGTTCAGGCTTACTTTTCCTACTGTTAATTCTACTCGATTTGGTATCTCGTACAACAATGATACTGCTCCGGTAGCATTAAAAGGTTTCTTTAAATATAAAGCCGGTGAAAAATTTGTAGATAATACAAAACCATCACAGCTCACTAAAGATACGTGGGATGGATATGCAATTTTATTTGAAAAATCAGCTGATTTAAATAAAAATTTCTTAACAGGTACACATGCCTTTAAAGATTCTCGGATCGTTAGTGTTGCTAGAATTGGAACAAAAGAACAAATTGAAACTGATAAATGGACAGCATTTAATGTTCCTTTTTCTTTTGTGAATGGTAAATCTTTTGATCCAGCTAAAGAATATATGTATACCATAGTATTGAGTTCAAGTAAAGAAGGAGATATTTTTAATGGTGCTGTAGGAAGTACTTTATTTATTGATGAGGTAGAGCTTGTTACAGGTCAAAAAAAATAATGATGAATATAAATAATAAAACTATTGTAATGAACAGAATACTATATGTTGTAGCTATTTGTTTAATAGTTACCCAATATGCCCAGGCGCAAGACAGTACAGTTAACAGTAACACAAATTTTTTTAATACAAATATTGATTACGCAGTGCAAGCGCAATTTAGTATAGGGGGCAGTAGTCCATTAGGTATGCCTCGTGAAATAAGAAAGATTGAAAGTTTTAATCCCGGGTTTAGTTTTGGTTTAGAAGCAAACGCTACTAAATGGATACATGAAAATGGAAAATGGGGAGTGCGATTAGGGCTTCGTTTTGAAGAAAAAGGAATGAAGACCAATGCCCGCGTCAAGAACTATCTAACAGAAGTGGTTAAGGATAATTCAAAAGTTAGAGGTTACTATACAGGAAAAGTACAGACAAATGTGAGTAATACATATTTTACTATACCTGTTTTGGCTGTTTATAAACTTTCGGATAAATGGAATTTATATGGAGGTCTCTATTTTTCAAGATTGATTGACAATACATTTGATGGATATGTATCGGATGGCTATTTAAGGCAAAATACACCAACAGGAACAAAAATATCGTTTGAAGACGGAAGTCAAGCTGCATATGATTTCTCGGACAATGTTCGGAAATTTCAATGGGGTACTCAACTTGGAGCAGAATGGAAAATGAATAAACATTTTAAATTATTGACAGACCTTACATATGGCTTCAATAATATTTTAGAAAAAGATTTCAATTCTATCGATTTCAGTATGCATAATATTTACCTCAACGTAGGTTTTGGTTATTCTTTTTAAACAGATTAATATGGATTTCCTGATTGATCATTGTCAAAAGGGAAATCAAGATTTTAATGATGTTAAAAATTAAAAATGGCCTGTTAAATTTTTAACAGGCCATTTTTGTTTTCTAATAAACAGTTTGTTTGAAAGGTTGGTCTTCTTTTTTATAAAAAATACTTACATCTTCAAACCGATCTCTCTCAAACGTTCATCTAAATATTCACCTGCAGTATAATCAGGATAAGCTTTTGGATAGGTTTCGCTAATGCAAGAATCTAAACAAGCTAAGCTCATTGATGCTTTAGGGTGTAAGAAGAAAGGAATAGAAAAACGAGAATTACCCATTAATTCACGCGGTGGATTAACGACACGGTGTGTAGTTGATTTTAATTTATTATTTGTTAAGCGCTGCAACATGTCACCAACATTGATAACGATATCTTCACCTTTAGCTTTAATAGGAAACCATTCACCGTCTTTTGTCATAACCTCAAGACCGTCAGCACTCGCTCCAATTAATAAAGTAATCAAATTGATATCTTCGTGTGCTCCGGCGCGAACAGCATCAGGTGCTAATTCATCAGGATTTTGGATCGGAAAGTAATGGATTGCACGTAAAATAGAGTTACCGTTGATAACGAATTTTTCGAAATAATCTTCTTCTAGCTCCAAATAAGTTGCAATTGCTTTTAATAATTCACGACCAGTATCTTCTAGTTTTTTATATACTTCGGCGGTGATTTCACTGAATCGGGGTAATTCGGCAACTTCAGGATTATCAGGAAAATCAGTTTTACTATATTCTTCACCAACGATTGTTTGTCCTCTTTGCCAAAATTCTTTCAAATCTGGAGTTGTGGAATCTTTTGCTTTTTCGCGACCTTTTGTTGTATACCCTCTTTGTCCGGCAAGTTCAGGAAACTCATATTTCAATTTTGTTTCTGTCGGTAATGAGAAGAATGCGGGTACGATTTGATACAATTCGTCTATTAGTTCTTTTGATAGACCATGATTAGCAATAGTAACGAAACCAGTTTCGTTAAAAGCTTTTCCAATGTCTTGGATAAATTGACCGCGCTGTTCTGAATTCCCCTCAGTAAAGTTTAACAAGTCAAGTCTCGGTATATTAACTAAAGCCATACGTTTATGTTTGTTTTTACAAAGGTAACCGATTTAATTTTGAATATAAAAACACAAATGTGAATAACTGTAGGGGTGTTTTGCTTAAGTTGTTGGTTTGTAGTTGTTAAAAGTTTTCCACATTTTGATAATATGGCATATTGTTGATTATAATCGGTATTTTAATACCTTAGTAAGGGACTATTCATTTCCGTCAAATATTTATTAAAAATTTAATATTAACTATTTGAAATCCAAAAAAAATAAATTAGATTTGTTATGCTTGCATAGTAAATAATAAAGCAAATTATGAGTCAAAATAAAACAATTGATTATTTTTTAAAAACAGGTTGGCAGACTATCGCTAATAAGTATAACCAGATTGCGACGCAGTATGGTTTTACTCAGGCTGCTGGTTATATTTTAATTAATATCCATAAAGAGGGGACCCCCGTGTCACAGATCGCCAATTTAACAGGTGTGAAAACAACTAGTTTGTCTCGGGTGTTAAATAATTTAGAGAAGTTGGGATTTATTTATAGAGAAGCGAGTGCATCTGATAAGCGGTCGGTTAAAGTGTATTTAACAGAGCTGGGTAAAGAAAAAAGAGAAATGGCAAAAAACGTCGTTCGTAATTTTAATCATTATCTCGAGGAAAATTTATCAGAGAAAGAGCGTAATCAATTGATGAAATCTTTAGCCAAATTAAATGAATTGGCGACTTCATATCAAGAAGAAAATAGTACCATCGATCAATAATAAGCTTAGCAATTATTGATAATAAACAATTAGATAAATGAGTAGAAACATTAGAAAAGTAGCAGTATTAGGTTCTGGAGTAATGGGCTCTAGGATCGCTTGCCATTTTGCTAACATCGGTATGGAAGTATTACTTTTGGACATCGTTCCAAAAGAGCTATTGCCAGCTGAAACAGCAAAAGGACTTACTTTGGATAGTAAGTTCGTTCGCAATCGCATTGTCAACCAGTCTTTAGAAACGGCTGTAAAATCTAATCCATCTCCTATTTATAGTAAATCTTTTGTGAAAAGGATTTCAACAGGAAATTTTGATGATAATATGTCTGATATCGCATCATGCGATTGGATCATTGAAGTTGTCGTTGAACGATTGGATATCAAAAAATCTGTGTTTGAACGCGTTGAACAATACCGAAAACCAGGCACTTTGATTACTTCAAATACTTCGGGTATTCCGATACATCTTATGACGGAAGGTAGATCCGAAGATTTTAAAGATCATTTTTGTGGTACACACTTCTTTAATCCGCCACGTTATTTACAATTGTTGGAAATTATTCCTACCCCCCATACAATAAAAGAAGTTGTTGATTTTCTGTTAGAATTTGGTGACAAGTTTTTAGGTAAAACTGTTGTTTTATGCAAGGATACACCAGCATTTATTGGCAATAGAATCGGTGTTTATTCAATGCTTGCTTTAACCCATCTCGTAGAACCGCTAGGTTTGACTGTGGAAGAAGTTGATAAGTATACCGGTCCAGCGATGGGGCATCCGAAATCGGCAACTTTCCGAACAGCTGATGTTGTTGGTTTAGATACTTTGGTAAACGTTGCTAATGGCCTCGCCCAGAATGCACCCAATGATGAAGCTAAAGGGGTATTTCAATTGCCTTCCTTTATAACTAAAATGGTTGAAAATAAGTGGCTAGGTGAAAAAACCAAAAAAGGATTTTACGAAAAAGTAAAAGATGCTTCTGGAAATTCAGAAATTCAATCTTTAAATCTGAAAACTTTAACATTTGGACCTCAAGGAAAGGTGAAATCTGCTACCCTGGAAGCTACAAAATTGGTGGAAGATATTCGCAAACGAATGAAAGTATATGAACAAGGGAAAGATAAAGCAGGAGAATTGTTCCGTGCCATGCATTATCCTTTGTTTGAATACGTATCTAATCGTGTACCTGAAATTACTGACGATTTTTTCCGTATCGATGATGCGATGCGTGCTGGCTTCGGTTGGGAGATAGGTCCTTTCGAGGTTTGGGATGCTTTAGGTGTTCGAGAGACAATAGAAAAAATTAAGAACGAAGAGAAACGTCTCCCAGGTCAACGTGGTGAAGTTTCACAATGGGTTCATGATATGTTAGACGCAGGTTGTGAGTCTTTCTATAAAATCGAAAATGGCGTTCGTCAATATTATGATATTGCATCAAAATCATACAAACCTATTCCAGGAACAGAAGATCTTATTGTTTTAGATCACATCCGTGAAAGCAAAACAATTTGGAAAAATTCCGGAGTTTCCATTATTGATCTTGGAGATGGAATTATCAATTGTGAATTCCATACCAAAATGAATACGATCGGTGGAGATGTAATTCAAGGCGTGAATAAAGCAATTGATTTAGCTGAAAAAGAATATCGTGGATTAGTAATTTCTAACGAAGGAAAAAATTTCTCCGCAGGAGCTAATATAGGTATGATATTCATGATGGCCGCTGAGCAAGACTACGATGAATTAAATATGGCGGTTCGTGCTTTCCAGAATACTTCTATGCGGATTCGCTATTCGTCCATTCCAGTAGTAGTAGCACCATTTCAAATGACATTAGGAGGAGGCTGTGAATTTTCAATGCATGCCGATTTTGTGCAGGCACATGCTGAGACATATATGGGCTTAGTTGAATTTGGAGTTGGTGTAATTCCAGGTGGCGGAGGTACTAAAGAATTTGCTTTACGTGCTTCAGATGAATATAAAGAAGATCAAATTGTTCAAAATACTTTAAAAGATCGTTTTTTGACCATAGGAACAGCAAAAGTGTCAACCTCAGCTATAGAGGCCTATGAGCTTGGATACCTGCAGCAAGGTAAGTATGCGATTACTATGAATAAAGCTCGACTTATTGCTGATGCAAAAGAAAAGGCTTTAGAATTAGCTAATGCAGGTTATATACAGCCCGTTCAAAGGACTGATATTAAGGTATTGGGAAAACAAGGATTAGGAATTGTCTATGTAGGAGCAAGTTCAATGC
This sequence comes from Sphingobacterium kitahiroshimense, assembly GCF_025961315.1. Lineage (NCBI taxonomy): Bacteria > Pseudomonadati > Bacteroidota > Sphingobacteriia > Sphingobacteriales > Sphingobacteriaceae > Sphingobacterium > Sphingobacterium kitahiroshimense. Next base: position 4,334,377 of record NZ_JAOQNK010000001.1, read on the forward strand.
GTGCTGGAAATTATATCTCTGACCATGATAAAAAGATTTCTGAAAAATTAGGAAATGTTTTATGTGGCGGTGAGTTATCGGCACCAACAGAAGTCTCTGAACAGTATTTATTGGATCTAGAACGTAAAGCTTTTCTTGAGCTATGTGCAGAACGAAAAACTTTGGAACGTATCCAATTTATGTTAACAAAAGGAAAACCGTTAAGAAATTAGAGTATAAATTAGATTAGAGATTTGAGACATTAGATTTGAGATATGCATAATCTGAAAGAATTAAAGATTTGGAGTAAATCAATTGAATTAGCTACAAAAGTATATGAAGTAGTATCTCTTTTTCCTTCAGAAGAAAAATTTGGATTATCATCTCAGATTAAACGATCGGTTATATCGATTGCGTCAAATATAGCAGAAGGAGCAGGTAGAAATTCAGGAAATGAATTTATTCATTTTCTTGGAATTGCAAATGGATCATCTTTCGAATTGCAGACACAAATTATTATAGCACAAAATCTAAAGCTGTTAAAGGTTGAGCAAGCCGAACAGCTGTGTTCTCAAATTATAGAAATTCAAAAAATGATTTTTGGATTTTTGAATAAATTAAAAAATGATAATAAATAATATGTGAATTTTAACGATCTGATATCTTAAATCTCACATCTCATATCTAAAAATTATGGAAGCATACATTGTAGCAGGATATCGTACAGCAGTAGGGAAAGCACCTCGTGGAGGATTTCGTTTTATGCGTGCGGATGATTTGGCCGCTGATGTGATCAAGCATTTGGTGGCATCAGTACCCAACTTAAATAAAGAAGAAATTGACGATGTAATCGTCGGTAATGCGATGCCAGAAGCAGAGCAAGGATTGAATGTAGGACGTTTAATTTCTTTGATGGGCTTGCAAACGGATAAAGTACCAGGAGTCACTGTAAACCGTTACTGTGCCTCTGGGTTGGAGACAATAGCCACAGCTGTAGCAAAAATAAAAGCCGGAATGGCAGATTGTATTATTGCTGGCGGAGTCGAGGTCATGTCAGGAATGCCTTTTGGAGGATGGAAAATTGTTCCAAACCCTGAAGTAGCAAAAGAAAACCCAGATTGGTATTGGGGAATGGGACTTACAGCCGAAGCTGTTGCAAAAGAATACGGCGTATCTCGAGAAGACCAAGATGCATTCTCTTTAAAATCACATCAAAAAGCTGTTGAGGCTATTAAAAATGGTCATTTAAAAGATGGCATTGTTCCGATTACAGTAAAGGAAAACTACTTAAAGGATGGCAAAAAATTAGAAACAAGAGAATATGTCGTTGATACAGACGAAGGACCGAGAGCAGATTCATCGCTTGAGGCGCTTGCGAAGTTGCGTCCAGTTTTTGCAGCTGACGGTGTAGTTACTGCAGGTAACTCATCACAAACTTCAGATGGAGCAGCCTTTGTTTTGATTGTTTCAGAAGAAAAAATGAAGGAATTGAACCTAAAACCGATAGCACGTCTTGTCAGTTATGCCGTGGCAGGTGTTCCGCCACGTATCATGGGGATTGGTCCTATTGTAGCAATACCAAAAGCTTTGAAAATGGCAGGATTAAAAAAAGAAGATATCGATTTATTCGAATTGAATGAAGCTTTTGCATCACAATCTTTAGCCGTTATTCGCGAATTGGGTCTTGATGAAGAAAAAGTTAATGTCAATGGCGGTGCTATTGCTTTAGGCCATCCATTGGGTTGTACTGGAGCCAAATTGACTGTTCAAATATTAAATGAACTGAAGCGTAGAAATAAAAAATACGGCATGGTAACAATGTGTGTCGGAACAGGACAGGGAGCAGCAGGTATTTTTGAATTACTATAGATAGCGCAAATTTTAAAACTTCGACAGGGCATATGAGATGTTCTTTATCGAAATCAAATTGCACATTTTGAGGATGACTTCAGCTTTTCATCCACATGTTTTTCAAATCGGACCATCTAAACTGGTTTTTAATCTTAAAGATCAGTTAGGTGACTTATCGAGATGTATTTGTTTTAAAAAATAGAATAATATTTAACAATAGAAGCAAAGAAATAAGGTTTTAGTCTTTATCCTTTGCACTTTAATCAGAAAAATTATGAGCAACACAATTAAAGGCGGAGAATTTGTAATTAAAGAGACATCTTATACAGATATTTTTATTCCTGAAGAATTTGATGAAGAAGCAAAGATGATTCGTCAGACCTGTATTGACTTTCTAGATACGGAAGTTCTAAACAAATTGGATCGTATTGACTCCCAGGAAGAAGGTTTGATGCCAAGTCTTATGGATAAAGCTGGAGAACTAGGAATGTTGAGTGTGTCCATACCAGAAGAATATGGGGGATTTGGTAAAAACTTCAATACATCCATGTTAGTTGCAGATGCGGTTGGGGGAGGATTCTCCTTTGCTGTGGCATTATCGGCACATACAGGCATAGGTACTTTGCCTATTTTATACTATGGAAACGCAGCTCAAAAAACAAAATACATTCCAAAATTAGCTACTGGGGAATGGAAAGCTTCTTATTGTTTAACAGAACCTAATTCAGGATCAGATGCCAACTCTGGTCGTACTGCAGCAAAATTAAATGCCGCAGGTACACACTATGTCATTAATGGACAGAAGATGTGGATTACAAATGGTGGTTTTGCTGATATCTTTATTGTTTTTGCAAAAATTGATGATGATAAGAATCTTACCGCTTTTATTGTTGAGAAAGATTTTGGAGGAATCAGTATGAACCCAGAAGAGCATAAACTGGGAATCAAAGGATCTTCAACCCGACAGGTATTTTTCAACGATTGTGAAGTTCCTGTTGAAAATATGCTTTCTGAACGTGAAAATGGATTTAAAATAGCGGTTAATATCCTAAACATTGGTCGTATAAAATTAGGCGCTGCTACTATCGGTTCATCACGCATGGTGATTACACAAGCGATTAAATATGCCAATGAGCGCGTGCAGTTCAATTTACCGATTTCCAAATTTGGAGCCATCCGTTACAAATTAGCTGAAATGGCAACGCGATTATTTGCGACCGAATCAGCAGCATATCGTGCCGGTCAGAATATTGATGACACGTACGAATCATTAGTTGCAGGGGGGATGGATGAAGCTAAAGCAAAACTGAAATCTGTAGAACAATATGCTATCGAGTGTGCGATCATTAAAGTATGGTGTTCGGAAATGTTAGATTATGTTGTGGATGAAGGCGTACAGATTTATGGAGGCATGGGATATTCAGCAGAAGCACCAATGGAACGCGCTTATCGAGACTCACGTATCAATCGTATTTTTGAAGGTACTAATGAAGTAAATAGACTGTTGGTCGTAGATATGCTTTTGAAACGTGCCATGAAGGGAGAGATTGATTTGATGGGACCTGCTATTGCAGTTGCATCAGAACTATTAGCTATTCCTGATTTTGGAGAAGAAGATGAAACACCATTTGCAGCAGAAAAGAAAATTATCGCTAATTTGAAAAAGGCAGGCTTATTAATTGCTGGCGCCGCAGTTCAAAAATTGATGATGTCTTTATCTAAGGAGCAGGAGATTTTGATGAATATTGCCGATATCATTGGTTATGTATACATCGCTGAGTCAGCGTTACTTCGTGCGGAGAAATTATATCATACAAAAGGAGTAGAAGCAAGTGCTGATGCAACAGATATGGCTAAAATTTATCTATATTCAACCATTGATAAAGTAAATGTTGCAGGAAAAGAAGCCCTAAATTCTTTTGCTGAAGGTGATGAGTTGAAAATGATGTTAGTGGGTTTACGTCGCTTTACAAAATCAGAACCATTTAATGTGAAAGATGCGCGTCAACGAATTGCTAAGAAGTTGATTGATGCCAATAAATATTGTTTTTAGGTTTTAAAAAGTGATTATAGGTTTAGAAGCCGAGATGAAAACATCTCGGCTTTATTATTTGGTAACTTTTTCGTTTACTAGTTGCCGGCATGGATAATATTTCTAAATTTGGGGTTTCTAAATTAAAACCTGTTTACATGTCATCTTCGAAATCATTCTCCTTAGCTGAGGATTGGGTAGTTGTTATCTTAGGATTAGGAATTGTCTTTTTAGCAATTTTTGGGGTCATTGTTCCTCAACCAAGTTTCAGCTGGAGCAATTTTTCAGAATTAGGAAACCAAGTATTTTCCATTCATAACCTGCAGGCAATAGCGACCCAATTTGGTCTAGTCTTTATTGTCGCCATTATCGGAGCCTCCTTATTAGGTAAGTCGGTTAAAAGCTTATTAATAGTTTTTCCGTCTGTCTATGTGTTAACCATGCTCGCGCTCATCTTTGCTGGAAATTCACTCGTAAAAGACTATAATCTAGAAGCTGTTATTTTCAGTTTGGCGATCGGCTTGGTCATCAGTAATTTTTTCAATCTTCCTGATTGGTTTAAAAGTGCATTAAGTACAGAGTTGTATGTCAAAATTGGATTGATTCTTTTAGGAACAACAGTTATTTTTGGAGATATACTCAAAGCTGGTTCACTGGGACTTATCCAAGCATTAGTAGTGGTCATTTCAGTATGGTATTTTGCTTTTTGGGTTTGTAAAAAATTAAAGATTGATAAAGAAATGGCTTTGATGCTGTCAAGCGCAGTATCTATCTGTGGGGTATCAGCAGCAATTGCAACATCTGGAGCAATTAAAGGAGATAGTAAAAAGTTATCTTACATTATTTCACTTGTATTGATCACGGCAATTCCGATGATGATTTTTATGCCTTATTTGGCGGATAAAATGGGACTGTCTCAAGAAGTAACAGGAGCATGGCTAGGAGGTTCAATAGATACATCGGGTGCTGTAGCCGCTTCAGGTAGTTTAGTTGGAGAAGAAGCCTTAAAAATCAGTACAATTGTAAAATTTTCACAAAATGTATTATTAGGAATTGCAGCATTTGCAATTAGTATTTATTGGAGCTATTCAAAGTCAGTTGATGATGAAACAAAGAAAGAGAAACCAACTTTGAAAATTATTTGGGAAAGATTTCCAAAGTTTGTCCTGGGTTTTATATTTGCATCTTTACTTTTCTCATTTTTTATTTCACCAGAAACAAATGTTGCGGTTAAAGGAAGTTTGAAATTTATTCAGGGACTTTGGTTTACCCTGGCCTTTACCTCAATCGGATTGGAAACTAATTTTAAAGACCTGTTTCAACAGGATAATAAAAAGCCATTGTATGCCTTTTTAATTGCACAAACATTTAATATTATTGTGACCTTAATTATTGCACTCTTGTTATTTCAGTAGACTTAGGAATACAATGATGGATAAGAAAGACCGATAATATATCGTCAATATCAACATTTCAAATAATAAAAAAGGATAACCTAAATCTGGTTATCCTTTTTTATTATTTCAGAATTTTCGTAACCTGATCAAATTCCTCCACAATGACAGGGGCAACAGGTTTGCTGAAAAACGAAACAATAACAATCGTTAAGAAACTCAAAATGAAACCAGGTATGATTTCATACACAGATTTGTAATCGTGAGGAATATACACCCATAAAAGTACAGTAGCACCACCCACCAACATTCCCAATAATCCTGCAGTGGCGGTTGTTTTTTTCCAAAGCAACGACAAGATGATAAGGGGACCAAAGGCAGCGCCAAAACCGGCCCAGGCATTTCCCACAAGATTTAATATGCTGTCTTTAGGGTTTAGGGAGAGCAGTAAGGCAATTATCGCTACAATAAGCACAGAAAGTCGACTTACAAGTAACATACGTTTAGGAGAAGCTGTTTTATTAAAAAAAGCTTTATAAATATCTTCTGTCATTGAGCTAGAGGTCACTAATAATTGAGAAGATATGGTACTCATGACAGCTGCTAAAATTGCGGATAAAAGAAAACCGCCAATTAAGGGATGAAATAATGCTCTCGAAAGATGGATAAAAATAGTTTCTGACAATTCCTTTGATTGATCAAATTGCAACATAGTAGTTTGATCAAACTTATATAAATAAGCTATTCCAAATAATCCCAAAAGTAATGCTCCACCAACAGTAAGAATCATCCAGCTAATGCCGATTCTTTTAGCTTTAGGGATATCTTTAACATCGCCAATAGCCATAAATCGCACTAAAATATGAGGTTGCCCAAAGTAACCTAATCCCCAAGCGAGTAAGGATACGATCGATACCGTGGTGGTACCCTTTAGTAAATCTAAATAATTAGCACCTTTATTATGTATGATATCCAATGTATTACCCAGTCCATCAAGTTGGAAAATCAGTACAATTGGAATGATGACAAGCGCGGTGACCATAATTGTTCCCTGCACAAAATCTGTTAAGCTAACAGCTAAAAATCCACCTAGGAAAGTATAAAGTACAACAACAAAAGTTGTAGCATACAATCCAGTATAGTAATCAATACCAAAAGCCGATTCAAACAATCTTCCACCCGAAACCATACCTGCAGAAGTATATAAAGTGAAAAACACTAAAATGAAAATTGAAGAGACAATTTTTAAGAGCTGGGTTTTATCTTTAAAACGATTCTCAAAAAATACAGGGAGTGTAATTGCATTTTGGGCAACTTCTGTATATACCCGAAGTCGAGGGGCTACAATAACATAATTGAAGTATGCGCCAATAGTCAGACCAATTGCAATCCATGCACTGGATAATCCTGAAAGATACATCGCACCGGGAAGTCCCATGAGTAACCAGCCGCTCATGTCTGCTGCACCTGCCGATAAAGCAGTCACAGCCGCGCCCATCTTACGCCCACCGATCAAAAAATCATCGGAATTACTGTTTGACTTCCTCCAAGAGTAAATTCCAATTCCAATCATTAAGGCCATATATAAGCCAATAGCTATTAATTCATATTCATTCATAAGCATCTATTATTCTTTAAAATGTCATCAAATAATTGATAAAGACTATCAAGTTTTGATTGTACGAAGATACTACAATCAATTTGAAGCGATAGAATTTCAATAACTCGATATAAAAGTGAAACATAATATTAATCTTTGCTTGATTGTTTTATGGAATTATGTATCTTAAAGCATCAATTAAGCAAAGTAATATCCCGAGCATGACAGAAAAGGAATTATTAATACAATATCGAAGTACAGGAGATCTGGATCTTTTGGGTAAATTGTATGCTCCCTATATGTCATTGCTTTATGGTGTATGTTTTAAATATTTGCACGATGCCGAAAAGAGTCAGGATGCCGTCATGCAAATTTTTGAAGAATTGATTCGGAAATTGCGCATCCACGAGGTCGATAATTTTAAAAGCTGGCTTTACACATTTTCTAAAAATTTTTGCCTCATGCAGCTGAGGAAAGAAAAGGGAACGCAGTATGTTGATATTGATGAACAAGTTGCGGTTGGTCATGATTATTTAGATGAATCTGATCCCAAAGAATGGAGCGAAAGTCAATTTGAAAAATTAGAAATGTGCATGTTGACGCTAAAACCTGAGCAGGAGCGTTGTATCAGGTTATTTTATTTAGAGCAAAAGTGTTATAAAGATATCGTAGTCCTTACCGGAATAGAAATGAATAAAGTGAAAAGCTATATTCAAAATGGCAAGCGAAATCTTAAAATTTGTATGGAGAGTAAGTAAAATGGAAAATAATTATCAATTATCCAGAATTCATAACTACATCAGTGGTCTGATGAATAAAGAGGAAATGTTTCAACTAGAGAAAGAAGCATTGGAAGATCCTTTTTTGCAGGATGCAATTGAAGGTTATCGTTTGCAAAAAGGAGTGGATGTACGACAATTGAGTTTGTTGCAACAGCGTTTAAACCGCCGCGTGGAGCAAACGATATCTACCCGTAATGCCCAGTTTTATACTTGGCAACGATTGGCAGTTGGATCAGCAGCAGCAGTCATTTTTGTCGTGCTTATCGCCTTTATTTATTTTAAGAATTTTAATACAAATAAAAGTAGAACGACAGAAGTCGAGCTGAGTTCCCCTGAAAATAAGATTGGGATTGAACCCATCTTAACTGGTGGAGATGCCTCACCGATAGAAGGATGGAATGCATTCGAGCAATATCTGCAAAGAAATGTACAGGTGCGGGATGTAGGAGGTAAAATTATCCTGAATTTTGAAGTTGATAAAAATGGAAAATTAAAAAATGTTAATTTTGAAGACGCACCCAATGAAGTTCTAAAAAAGGAGATATTAAGATTAATAGACAAGGGACCCAAGTGGCATGGAAAAAAAGGTAAATTAATTATTAGCTTTCCTATAGAAAATCCTACCCAAGCTTTCAAGCCGACACATTGTTTTGGAATTGTAGAAAAAAGTAATTAAGAAAGACTATTTATTATTTTCCTGTACAGTATAATCCAAGGGGAGCATATTGCCAACTTTAGAATACCAGGCAAAAAAACCTTCCATTGACCATTGTATAGCAGGCGTATAGTTTCCTTGATAATTTATGACAATGGATGAATCGTCATCTATTTTTAAACGAGATGATTCATCATAAGCATTGTTAGAATTGAAATAATCGAGGTCTATTTTTTGGGTCCTATTTAAGATATGAATGTAATTTTGATGGTGAATTTCCTTTAATTGATTTCCCAAGCTTCCTTTTTCAAGATCAGATTCAGTTAACTGTTTTCCTAAGACGTCATAGAACGCAGGTTGCCGCATGATATTTTGATATTTAGTCACACTATCTTTGATGATTTCTGATTGCAGTATATAAAATGAGTTCCATTTACCTTCATATTTCGTATTGACCAGTGACGTTATTGTTTTCAGTTTTTCCTGGGCATCTTTTCTTTCTAGATTTTCTTTTTTAGTAAGCTCGCGGACTACATAACCATCCTCCTGCCATTTATGTTCATATAAACTTCGTATAAAGCGCATCATGGAAAGCTGGTAGGCCACTCTTCTTTGCGTCAATATACTCTTTGTAATCCGCTTATAATCTTTAAAATAGCTAAAACCTTCAAATTGAATTGTATTTTCAGAAAAGTTTGATCGAAAACTAATGAGATCGTATGAGATCATATAACCCAGTTCTTTATTGTCTATTTGTATTGGTTCGTTCGCTATTACAGTTAATATTTTTGATGATTTATTATATCGGAATCGCAGTATATCTGGATTTAATATTTTCGTTTTTTGGGCAAATTTACTTGTTCCGATAAAGCTTTCCGTAAAATATTTACCCCACTTTGCCCAACCATCTTTTTCAAACGGGATAACACTAACTTCTTCTAAAGTAGTAATCTTACGTGTTAAATAAATCTTTACCTTTTCATAATTATTAGTAGTAATTGTTTCAAATGCGGCCTCATATCCAATATTTGAAATGACCAGTTCTTGATTCTGGATAATTTTTTGGTGCAGTTGGAAACTACCATCCTTTGCAGTACTGGTTGCAGAAGATGAATTATTGATATAAACAGTAGCTCCGTGAATAGGTTGCTTAGTCTCCCTATCCAATACAACACCTTTAATCACGCTTTGGGCGAAACTTGGAGAGAATGTAAAGATTATGTATAATAAGAAGGATATGATTATTTTCATAGGCCAATTTTGGTTTAATTTACGAATATATCGTAGACTGTGAAAATAAATTTTTAAAAATTTGAGATTAAGAAGTTTAATAATAAACTGCAATAAAAAAGGTCGACTATTGGGTCGACCTTTTTTATTAATTAAAGAATATTTTTATTCCTCCCAACGGATTTTGTCCGCAATAGGAGATCGAACAGGTTCTCTAGCTTCTGTTTCATGGTGTCCTAAATAGAACAACCCAATGCACTTTTGATTCTCTTCTAAATTTAAGAAATTGCTTAAGTGATTGATTAATCCTGGAGTAGCCCAATAACCTCCCAATCCTAAAGAATGTGCCGCTAACCACATATTTTCAATCGCACAAGATGTTGCCGCCAGTTCTTCCCACTCAGGAACGTCACCAGTATAATTGACAATTAAAGCTATTGCAACTTTGGATTGCGTAGCCTTTTCACCCATAGTGATTTCTGTTTTTTCAAAGTATTTTTCTGGAGGAGTGACCGCTTTATAAATACGCGAAAGTTCAGTGCCTAGACGTAAAAGACCTTCGCCTTTGAAAATAGTAAAACGCCAAGGTTGCGTTCTTTTATGAGTAGGAGCAGCATTCGCCGCTTCTAAAATCGTTAAGATATCTTCTTTATTAACATCTTGATCCGTAAAATTAGCTTGAAAAACTGATCTTCGGCTCTGTATTGCTTTTAAAACTTCGTTAGATTGCATATATGTTATTTCCTTAAACGCGTTGAATATGTATGAAGTTAATGATTATTTTTCTTCCCAAAGAGAGGCTACATGCAAAATTGTTAAAACAGCTTTTTGCATATCTTGTTCAGATATCCATTCCTGTTTTCCATGGAAGGCGTGTCCACCAGCAAAAATATTAGGACAAGGTAATCCCATAAAAGATAAACGCGAACCATCAGTACCACCGCGAATACTTCTGCGTTCAGCCTTCATGCCAGCCCGTGTAATTGCTTCAATTCCAATTTCCATGATTTGAGGATATTGATCTAGAATTTCCTTCATGTTGCGGTACTGTTCCTTTACTTCGAACGTATAACTGCAGTTAGGGTATTGAGCGACTATAGATTTTGCAATAGCTTCCAGCTCAGATTCATGCTTTACTAAATTAGCTGTAAGGTGATCACGGATAATAAAATGGATTTCTGCTTTTTCCACTGTGCCCGAGATATTTGTCGGATGAACAAAACCATCTTTTTTATTTGTACTTTCTGGCGACAGGCGGTCCTGGGGTAAAGCCTCTATAATTGCACTAGCAATTTTGATAGCACTTTGCATTTTTCCTTTAGCAAATCCAGGATGAACGGAAACACCATGTATGGTTAATGTTGCACCATCTGCAGAAAAAGTTTCATCTTCTATCGTGCCCGCTTTTTCACCATCCATCGTGTATGCATAATCAGCAGCTAGGCGTTTAAGATCAGCTTTGTCAACCCCTCTTCCAATTTCTTCATCTGGCGTAAATAAGATTTTTATATCCCCATGCTTGATCTCAGGATGTTTCATTAATAAACGAGCTGCATCCATTATTTCTGCAATTCCCGCCTTATCATCGGCGCCCAATAGTGTTGTACCGCTCGCTGTAATAATATTATGACCGATTTGATTTGCCAGATCAGGATGTTCCGAATATTTGATGATAATACTGTTATCATCCGGTAATACCAGATCCTGACCTTGATAATCATGATGAACCAAAGGTTTAACATCTTTACCTGAGGAGTCAGGTGACGTGTCCATATGCGAACAGAAACAAATAGTAGGTACTTTTTTAGTACTATTGGAAGGGATAGTTGCATATACATAGCCATTTTCATCCATGGCTGCATCAGAAATTCCCAATGCCAGTAATTCCTCCACAAGAAGATTACCTAAATTTTTTTGCTTTTCTGTCGAAGGACAAGTAGGCGAACTTGCATCCGACTGTGTATCTATCTGTACATAACGTTGGAATCTTTCAGAAACTGAAAAATCACTGATGTTATTGATCTCGAACTTACTCATACTTTTTATATCATTAATGTGATTATGCCCTGCAAAATTACAAAAAATGTGAGCATTAGCGAATTTTGACTTTTATAGTTTATTATTTGTAAAACAATATTTTTTTTGTAAATTTAAAAAACTTAAAATTTGATTTCCAGTATGTTGCGTTTATTAAAAGCAATGTTTCTCCTTCTTTTTATCGCTCAGTTATTTTTACTTTTTAGTATGGATAATTCTATTAGACAATTGATCTATATTAGTCAATTTATATACCTTCTAATTCCGTTTTGGATTTTAATCAAGACAAAGAATCAACGAATCTTAAGAAAAGCATTTCAAATTTATCTAATTATTTGTGGATTATATTATATGTTTTTCGCTTTAATACTAATGGGGAAACATGTGCAGATCACACCTTATTTTGGAGTAAATTTATTTGTGAAGTCTATCTTATTATTGGTCGGACTTGCTACTATATACCAGTATAAAAATTGGTCCAGGCTATATTTTAGCCATATTAACAAAAGAAACGTAAAGGTGTAGACAGAATTAAAAATTCTGTCCAATACCTTATTTTTGATTATCAGCCCAGCCGAATACTTTTGATAGTAAATCCGTGTTTCGTGATCCACCAATATTTTCTCTGATCTTTAACTCTTGATCTGCTACTTTTACAAATAATCCATCGATAGCTTTTTGCGTAACGTAACCTGTTAAATTGGTTTCTACCTTTTTTGAAAATGGTAAATTGTTATAAGCAGTTGTTAATTGATTCCAGTAACCCGATACATTATTAGCCCCCATTGCCTTGTCTATAACAGGAGAAAATTTTGAAGTCAGTTCGGTCGAAGTATTTGTTTTAAAGAAAGTCGTTGCGGCATTTTGATTACCACTTAATAAAATATTGTAAGCATCTGTAATCGTCATTTTGGATAAAGAGTTGACAAAAACAGTCCCTGCTTCACTAACAGCTGTTTCCGCAGCTCTATTCATACTGCTGATAAACTGATCACACAAAGAACCCATACCTACTGCGCGAAGTGCTTTTTCTACTTTTTGAGCTTCAGCAGGCATTAAAATTTTGACTGCAGCATCTCCTAAAAATCCATCTTTTACAGAAAGAATATTAACACTGTTAGTCAATCCTTTAGCTAAAGCTTCTTTTATACCTGAAGTAGCTTCTTTCTTTGTAATATTTTTTACGACAGCCTGATTAGAGGGAACAACTTTACTCGTAGTAGTATCGCTATTTGTTTTATTTTGAGCAGATGTAGAATTTAAGATATCCTTTAACTTAGAAAGCCCTTTGGACTGAGCTTGAGATTGAGTTGCAAAGAATAATCCTGATGCAATAAGAGCGTATGATAAGATACTTTTCATGTCTTTTTTTTTGTAAAACTACAAATTAGAACGCAAAAGGAATCTAAAGTTTAACGAAGAGTACGAATATTTACCATATTTAGAAGGATGGGCGGATACCCAAATGATCGTCTAACTCTTGATAAATCAAGGGAAAAGGCAGTTTAATTGCGCCGGTTTTAGACCGGCACAATAGAATTCTGTTTTATAGCGATAAATCTACAATAACAGGAAAATGATCTGACGGAAATTTTCCCTGATACGTATCAGTCAATATTGCATAGTTACTTACTTTTGTTTTAGGAACAACAAAAATATGATCTATCCTTTCTTTTTGTTTAATACTTTTACCCCAGCCATTAAAAGAAGAGCTTGGTTCATAGATTCGAGGACTAATGGTATAACTATCGACCACAGTTTTGCTATTTGCTAAAGTAAAATATGCTTCATTATGTTCATCAACATTGAAATCACCTGTTAAGATTAAAGGAAGATTACCGGCTAATTCCTTTGCCTTAGTTAAGATCAATTTAGCACTTTCTTTTCTCGCTTCAACACCAACATGGTCAAAGTGCGTATTCATAAAAATAAATGATTTTCCACTTTTTTTATCCTTTAAAACTGCCCATGTGCAGATTCGTGGCAGTGCAGCATCCCAGCCTTTATTGGGTTGTTTTGTATCTGTCGCAGACAACCAGAAAGTTCCGCTTTTAATAGCGTCAAAACGGTTCTTGTTATAAAAAATTGAAGAATGTTCTCCTTTTTCTGCACCATCGTCTCGACCAACACCTATCGATTTAAAATCAGGAAGACGTTCTTGAAGATCTTTCACTTGGTCAATAAATGCTTCCTGTATACCGAAAATTTCGAAATTATGGAATTTAATCAAATTGGCTACAGCATCTCTGCGTTCATTCCACATATTACCAATATCATGATCATTTTTCTGTCTTATATTGTAGGTGGCCACTCGCATTTGCTGTGCAAGAGCACTTCCTAAACCCACAAGTAAAATAGAGAAAGCAAGAATAATTTTTTTCATTAACTTATTTTTTTATAAATGTGTTGTTCATATCTATGAACTGCTATACAAGGTTAATTATTTTTTGAGTAAAGTCTTTAAAAGCTCAGGTTCATTCGTTGTAATGTAATCAATCTTTTGACTGATCAGAGATTTCATATCATCTTCTTTATTAACTGTCCAAGCATTTGTCGTCAGCTTTAATGCTTTTGATTCTTGTAACCAGGTTGGGTTTTTCGTGAAAACACTAAGATGATAATCAATACCCGTTAAACCATCTTTTTTAATTTGATCAGGAGCAATATCGCCATTTAAATAGGCGACCTTAGCTTTAGGATCAAGTTCATGGATCTTTTTACAAGCATCATAACTGAAAGCAATATATTCAGTTACTTTTCCAGCTTTTAATTCTTTTACTAAAGCGACAGCTTTTTCAGTAGCCTCCAAGGTACGTTCCAGTCCTAGTTTATTAGTCTTCAATTCAAGAATTAATTTTAAACCTTTAAGCTTTAACCCTGCTTTGATATATTCCTCTAAAGTAGGAATTTTCTCACCATTTGGATGGCTTTTGGCCAATAACTCCTGGTAAGTAGCGGTCGCAATATCTATTCCGTAAAAATCATTATCATGATTGACAACAAGTACATTATCCTTTGTAAGATGTACATCATATTCCGAACCCCAAAGATTTAAATCCTTAGCGGCTTTTAACGAAGCAATTGAATTTTCCGGAACTTTCGTGTTTTTAAAAGCTCCACGGTGAGCAATGATTTTGGTTTGAGCATTTAATTCAGTGATTCCCATAACGGCCATAGTGGCAAGGATTACAAAAACTGTTTTTTTCATCGGATATAAATATAAAGTAGTATTCATGTTTTCTGGTATAGACGAATACTTTGTTTTACTTAGGAGTCTACGAGCTCTTTTTGTTTTAAATATAAAAAATAAGCGATCATAACCTGTTCGCATAGATTGCAATTTATTACGGGCTTAGTTTTACAGACTAAATTTAAACAAAAAAAATGGTACCTCGATAATTATCGAAAGTACCATTTTTGTGTAATTTCCGAGTTAAGGAAATATTAAGTTTTATTATTGTTATCGTTTACCTTCCCACTCAGCATAAAATTCATCTAAAAAAGAAAGCATAAATTCATGTCTTTTTTCAGCGATAGCTTGAGCGGCATTGGTATTCATTTTATCTTTAAGCAATAAAAGCTTTTCGTGAAAATGATTAATTGTCGGTGCTTCAGAATGTTTGTAGCTTTCCTTGTCCTGATATTCTTGAACAGGGACATTCGGATTATACATTTCTCTGTTTTTATGACCGCCATAGTTGAATGCTCGAGCAACACCAATTGCACCTATTGCATCCAAACGATCAGCATCCTGAACAATCTCAAGTTCCTTAGAATGAAAAACGATTTCGCCAAGACTTGCCTTAAAAGACATGTTTAAAATAATTTTTTCAACATGTTCAATTACGTCTTTATCAACGCCTATAGAGGTTAAAAATTCACCAGCAACACGAGGGCCTATCGTTTCATCTCCATCGTGAAATTTGCTATCAGCAATATCATGTAATAAAGCGGCTAGTTCGCAAGTTTGGTAATCCGCCTCTTCCGTTTGAAGAATTAATTTTGTGTTGTTCCATACACGTTGGATATGAGACCAATCATGACCAGATTCAGCAAATTTTAATCTGTCCTGTACAAATGCAACCGTACTTTCAATAATCTTATTCATAAATTACTTTTGGTTTTTCGCGAGTTCCCTCGTATAATTCGTATTCTAATAAACGACAATCTAATTTACCGTTATAAAATTCAACTTTTCTAGAAGCCCGTAAGCCTATCTTTTTGGCAAGATCCGGATTTCCAGTAAAAATGTAACCTTTATAACCCTTGCAGTTTTGTTTTAGAAAGTCACCTACACGTTTATATGTTAATTCCAATTGACTATGATTACCAAGGCGTTCACCATATTCCGGGTTAAATATAGCAATTCCTTTTTCTTCTTGTGGTACAGTTGTGTCAGCAAAATCACAAACTTGAAAATCAATAAGCTGATCTACACCAGCAGTCTTGGCATTCATGATCGCAATATCTACCGCCTGTTGCGAAAGATCTGAAGCAATTATCTTCGGATTTGCTTTCTTATTGACCTGTTCTTTAAGATTTCTTCTTTCTTGAAAAAAGACTTCTTCATCGTAACCAATGAAATGCATAAACGAATAGTTCATGCGGTAAAGGCCAGGACGACGGTTAGTCGCGATCAATGCTGCTTCAATAGCTAAAGTACCAGAACCGCACATTGGGTTGACAAAAGATGATAGACCATCCCATTTCGTTGCAAGAATAGTACCAGCAGCAAGCGCTTCTAACATTGGTGCCTTTCCAGGGTGTTTACGATAACCGTGTTTTGCTAGCGTCTCACCGGAAGAATCGATAAAAACTTCTGCGCGATCATCTTTCCAATACAGATGTATAACAGCTTTGTTTGCATCAGAACCCGAATTTGGGCGAATGTCCTTTTTTTCTTTGATACGATCAACTATGGCATCCTTAACTTTCAAATTCGCAAATAAAGGTGTCGTGATTGTTTCGTTATCGACATTTGAAGTCACAGAAAAATAGCCGTCAAAAGCAATAAGCTCTTCCCATGCGATGTCTTTCAGTTCATCGTATAGTTCCTGAGGGTTGGACGCTTTAAATTCTTTTATCGAATAAAGAATCTGAGAAGCAGTGCGCAAATTCAAATTTAACTTAATCGTTTCATTCAAGGTGTTAAATAATTCTACACCAGTAGAGAAAGAACGTTTGATCTCGAAGCCAAGTTCTTCGACTTCTTGTTGCAAATAAGGAGAAAGTCGCTTATTGCAAGTGATGATGATTTTATTGGGGGTGTTGAAAACTTCCATAATATTTGTACAAAGTTAGTTAATCTCTTACTCAAAAAATGCTTATTTTTACGGTTTAATATTTTTGATTATGGAAATTAGAGGAAAAGTACACGAAATAGGTGCTACGCAACAAGTAACAGAGTCATTTAAGAAGCGTGATATAATCGTGGCTTACGCTGAAAATCCGCAGTTTGTTGAATATATTCGCTTTGAAGCTACTCAAGACAGAACATCAATTTTTGATGGTTTGACTGTAGGTGAAGAAATTGAAGTTTCTTTCAATTTACGTGGTCGTCCTTGGACAAATAAAGAAGGTGTAACAACATACTTCAATTCATTAGTTGCTTGGAGAGTTACTAAATTAGCAAATACTGCTGCTTCAGCTCCTGCTCCAGGTTATGCTGAAATGCCAGCTCCAGTTGATTTATCAGGATCAAATGACGACGACGATTTACCTTTCTAGTCTTACGCGAATCTCAAATATAAAAAAGCTTCAATTAGCCCTGCGCTTATTGAAGCTTTTTTATTAACCAGAAATGTATTTGCCAAAAGGAATTTTGCGAATACCGTATATAAGCATAATACTGATGGCAAGTGTAACAAAAGTTACTAAAGGAATCTTTAAAAATGTGCCCACGGGTAATATCGGATGTACATAATTTAAAATCAGGATATGGCAGAGATATATTCCAAAACTATATTGATCGATCCATAATGCCCACTGGGGAAGTTTTAGATCACGCGATATTGTTTTGATGAATATAAATATACCGGTAGCAATCAGGACTGTATTCGGTGACAAATAACCGTATAAAAGTGGACGAAATTCATGTGCGCTTAAACTCATTTCATAAGTAAAATAAGCTGTTCCCAATGCAGCCATGATAAATAAAAACAAACACCACCATTTTATCCCACTAAAATCTTTTACCTTCAAATAATAACCTAAGATCAAGTACCCTGTATAACTCGAAAAAAATGTAAGATCGAATTTTGGTAGATAGGTTGAAAAGTTTTTGTTGAATATAAACAGCGTTATAAACCATAAAACTAAAAAAATCTCCAGTTCTCTCATAGATGAATGCTTTACGATCTTTTGAAGAAAAGGAATAGCAAGGTATAGACCCATGATCATATAGAGATACCAAAGATGTGCGTTCGCACCGTTTTTGAGTCTATAGACCAATGTAGAGATCAATTGGTCTATATTTAATTCCAGCACATTCGTGTTATAAAAAAAGTAAATAATAGTCCAAAAAAGAAAGGGATAAAAAATCTTAAGGAGTCTTTTTTTATAAAACTGTCCTGTATGTTCTTCTTTCGTCAGCAGGAGAGCCCCAGAAAGCATCACAAATATGGGGACAGAGAATCGAGTGAAACTATTTATCAGATTTGCATATTTCCAGTCAAACCCAGCTATATCAGTACTATTTAAGTAACCAGAAGATGCGTGTATCGCGATGACTGCAATGGTAGCAATAATTCGAAGGACACTGATATAGCTGAGTTTTTCGGTCATATTATCTGTTAATCTGCACTTGGGATTCTGTTCTTTTGTACAAATTGAACCAAGAATACACAAGCAAGTAAAGCGCCTATAGTGGCCATACCAACACCTACTAAAGAAGGAGTATTATACATTAAGCCATATGTAATGGGTATACCTCCTAAATAGGCTCCTAAAGTATTACCCAAGTTGAATGCTGCCTGACCACCCGCTGCAGCCAAAGTTTCAGCACCTTTAGCAGTCCGGATCAACATCATCTGTGTAGGTGGACCTATTGTAAAAGAAACCAAACCCGTAATAAAGGCCATAATGTATGCTGACCATTGAAATGGTGAAACAAAATAAACAAAGACTAAACATATCGCCATAGCACTAAAACTAGCAATAGCCGCTTTTGTCGGAGAGATGGTATCAGCCATTTTTCCACCCAATAAATTTCCAAAAAACATACCTATACCGATTAAAATCATAATAATAGGCACACGATTAGGGTCAAGTCCAGATACATTTGTAACCAATGGAGCAATATAGCTGATCCAGGCAAAAAGACCTCCAGTTCCGATTGCAATAATTGCCATCAGTAGCCATGCTTCTTGCTTTTTGAAAAAACTTACCTGTGCTATAATATTGTTTTGTTTAGAAGATTCAATTTTTGGTAACCAAAGATAAATCATTAAAAATGTCAGGAGGCCTAGTACACTGATGACACCATAGGTAATGCGCCAAGAGTAATGATGTCCGATATATGTTCCTAAAGGCACACCTGCTAAATTAGCAATCGTCATACCTGTAAACATAATCGATATTGCCTGCGCCTCTTTACCTTTAGGAGCTAATCTAGCTGCAACAACAGAACCTACACCAAAGAAAGCTCCATGTGGCAAACCGGACATAAATCTGGAAAGTTGCATGGTAAAATGGGTAGGAGATATAGCAAATAATCCATTGAAAATGAAAAATAGAACCATTAAAAAAAGTAAAACGTTTTTAGGAGGGTATTTTCCAGATAATAGTACTAATGTAGGGGCACCAACAACAACACCGATAGCATAAAGTGCTATTAAATGGGCAGCTGTTGGAATATCGATATTTAAGTCTTTTGCGATGTCTGGTAAGATTCCCATCATAGAAAATTCTGTCATTCCTATAGCGAGACCTCCAAATGCCAATGCAATAATTCCTTTATTCATATTTTTTTGCTCAGATAGTGACGAGCGTGTCGTTAATGATAGAAAAAGCCATTTAAAAAATTAAATGGCTACACGTTTATTCTTTTTTATTGCCAGCGTTTCTGCGGGACACAAATTACATCCTTTGTTTTACGTAATATGATAGGACGCTGATCATATTTATTTTCTAATACTAGAGAATCTTTAGAGTGGAAAGCAACTTTAAACCTTGGTAAATATTGACCTTGGCGATAGCAGCCAGATACTTTTTGTTTGCCATTTTCTTTGACGTATATACCATCGACAATGACACTGTCACCACGTACAACATAAATACCTTTAGCATATTCGATCCAAGACCCATTATTATAACAGCTATCTGATATCTGCTTTGTTTTAGCATGGACATACATGCGTGCATAAATGGAGTCACAGGTAAAACGGAAATCTGTGAGCGTATATTGCAACATTTGATCTTGGTCGGCAATACTGTCTTGTTTCCATTCCCCTTGCAAATAACTAGCACCCTCAGATTGCATTTCCGAATTGAATTTGCAACTTCCAAATAGCAAAAGCATACCCATTGCTAAAAATAGGTATGCTTTGATATTTTTTAATTTATTTAAAAATGGAATCATAGCCTTATTTTAAGCTACCTACCATTTCTTCAGGTTTTACCCACTCGTCAAATTCTGCAGCAGTTACATATCCTAATGCAATAGCCGTTTCTTTTAATGTCGAGTTATTTTTATGTGCTGTCTGTGCAATTTCTGCCGATTTGTAGTAGCCTATTTTAGTATTCAAAGCCGTTACCAACATCAAAGAGTTATCAACTAATTCTTTAATACGAGCATAATTTGGTTCAATACCACTTGCACAGTGCTCTTCAAATGATACACAAGCATCTCCGATTAATCGAGCTGATTGTAAAAAGTTAGACGCCATTAAAGGTTTGAATACATTCAATTCATAGTGACCTTGAGTACCACCGATAGTAATAGCTACATCATTACCCATTACCTGAGCAGCAACCATTGTTAAAGCCTCACATTGAGTAGGGTTAACTTTTCCAGGCATGATCGAAGAACCAGGTTCATTTTCAGGAATAATAATTTCACCAATACCAGAGCGAGGACCAGAAGCCAACATGCGGATATCGTTAGCAATTTTATTTAACGAAACTGCTAATTGTTTTAATGATCCGTGTGATTCAACAATGGCATCATGCGCAGCTAAAGCTTCGAATTTATTCTCAGCAGTAATGAAAGGATGACCAGTAAATTCAGCGATATATTTTGCTACCAGAACATCATATCCAGCAGGTGTATTTAATCCCGTACCAACTGCAGTACCACCTAATGCTACTTCTGCCAAATGCGCTAAAGTATTTTTAACAGCTTTGATACCATAATTCAACTGTGCTACATAGCCTGATAATTCTTGACCCAATGTTAAAGGAGTTGCATCCATTAAGTGAGTACGGCCAATTTTAACAACATTCATGAATTCAGCAGATTTTTTTGCTAATGTATCACGTAGTTTTTCAACACCAGGAATTGTTACTTCAACAACTGCTTTATAGGCCGCTATGTGCATTCCAGTAGGGTAGGTGTCATTAGAAGATTGTGATTTGTTCACATCATCATTCGCTTTTAACACAGGCTCACCTTCTCCAATTTTGAAACCAGCTAATACCTGAGCACGGTTTGCAATTACTTCATTTAAATTCATGTTAGATTGAGTTCCCGAACCTGTTTGCCAGATTACCAATGGAAATTGATCGTCCAATTTACCAGCTAAGATCTCATCACAAACTGCAGCAATAGCATCACGTTTCTCAATAGGTAATACACCTAATTCAGCATTAGCATAAGCAGCAGCTTTTTTCAAGTAAGCAAAACCTTCGATAATTTCATGTGGCATAGATGCAGCAGGACCAATTTTGAAATTATTGCGTGAACGTTCTGTTTGAGCACCCCAGTATTTATCTGCAGGTACTTGAACTTCACCCATGGTATCTTTTTCTATTCTAAATGACATAGCGTTTGATTTTTTTAATATAACAAAGTTAAGTAAAAATATAGAGAACAGGCATTCAAACACTTCATCTTAGTAAAATTTGAATGTCATAGTATCTTCAAATGTTGTTAACCATTCAATCGTTTGGTTAATTGTTCATTGATATGATGGAAAACTTGAATTGGTTTTAAGGTACGCCAAGAAAGATCATTGAGGTTTCCTCCAAAATTGATATAATAATCAATATTATTTTGCATAAATTCTGTGATGACATGTGTCCTAAAATTAACAGCAGCTATCCAACCATCATCAATATCCTGAAACCATTCTTCATAATACGTATCATCTGAAGCATGAAAATTAAGAATATTTTCACCAATTAATATAAAATGATTAATACCCGAAGCGATCATCAGATCAATCACTTCACGCTTCAGGATCATAATGTCATTATCAATGGCATCATTCCATTCGCCGATCAGTTCGATGATGCAAAATTGCTTGTCATAGTCTACAAATAGGGCTTTCAAATATAAAGTATGTGAACCAAAGTCGTCCCACTGGGGGTGTAAAAGGAAATTATAAATCTGTTTGTCGTATTCAAATTCATTATATATCGTTCCGTAAAAAGGAGACTGTTCATCTTCCGATGCGATATAATCATGTCTCCAATTGTAAAAAGGTTCAATTTCGTGCATTTTGGCAGATTATTTGATTGTTACAAACACAAAGTTGAGAAAACTTTCACATATTAACCACTTTTAACGACTTTTGTTTTAATCCAAAAATCAACGCATATATTGTGGTTTTAATGGATAAAACTTAGTATTTTTGAAGCATCTTTTCATATGCAAGGAAGTATAAAACGGAATATTTTTGTGGCAGCAACATACGCAGGAGTTTTACTCGTGGGGCTATTGCTTGGGCAAAAATATGCCGATGAACAAGGTAATAAACAGTCAACTTCTATTCTAGCAGGAGGACTGACCGGTAATTCTGAAAAAGTTCAATATCTAGTTAATTTAATATCGGACAATTACGTTGATAAAGTAAGTTTGGATACGATTCAGGATGAAGCCATTCAGCATATCATTACCCGATTAGATCCTTTTTCAACCTATTTAAAACCCAATGAACGTTTAGCACAAGCAGAGGCTCTGGAAGGAACTTTTGATGGTATTGGTGTTGAGTATTTTAATCTTAACGATACCTTGCTTGTTGTCGGAATGATCTCAGCAGGTCCTGCAGAAAAGTCTGGAATGAAGATTGGAGATCGATTGGTCAAAATTGCGAATCGAAATATAGCTGGCGTACGTGTGACAGAAAATGAAGTAGACAAGTTGATTCGAGGTAAAAAAGGATCTACAGTAGACATCATTGTGAAACGAAATAACGAAATCTTGACAACTCCGCTCAAAGTTGTTCGCGATCAAGTATCTGTGAGTACATTGGATGCATCCTACATGATAGCTCCTAAAGTAGCTTACGTAAAAATAAGACGTTTTGGGCATCAGACTTCTGAAGATTTTAAAATCAAATTGCGCGATCTTCGAAAAAGTGGAGCGCAAGATTTAATTTTAGATTTGAGAGGTAATGGCGGCGGTTATGTACATACAGCTATTGAAATAGCCAGTATGTTTTTTAAAGATAAGCGTTTACTGATGTATACCGAAGGAGCCAATGAATTGAGAAGGGATTATTTCTCAAAAGAAACCGGTGATTTTAGTGAAGGTCGCATCGTAATACTTATTAATGAAGATTCAGCTTCCGCAAGCGAGATCGTGACAGGTGCGCTACAGGATTTAGACAGAGGTACAGTAGTCGGTCGTCGTTCCTATGGCAAAGGATTAGTTCAAGAACAATTTGATTTTGCCGATGGCTCTGCCGTTAACCTGACAGTAGCACGTTATTACACGCCTTTGGGCAGATGTATTCAGCGCAAATATACGCGCGCAAATTACGATCAGTCTAAGTATATGACCACATTTGACCTATGGACGTTGGATACCGAATTTAATCCTCATGATTTATATACCACCAGTAAGGGGAAAATGCTATTTGGGGGAGGTGGAATTCAGCCCGACGTTCTCATTCCAATAGATTCCAATGAAATCAGTGCTAAATATAGAGAAATATATCATTCCAATAGTATACAAGAATTTGTTTATGATAGGTTTACAAAAAAATTGCCAGCTTATTCCATAGAAAATTTCTTGAGTGGTTACAATTTGCCTGACTCCGAGTTTAATGATTTCATTTCCTTTTTATTAAAAAAAGGAATAGCTGTGAACAAACTTGAAGCAGATCGTCTGCATCAAATTATTCAGTCAGATATTGAGGCACTAGTAGGACGTTATTATTTTGGTAGAGAAGCTTACTTTAAGATAAAAAATAGAAAAGATCATTTTGTTGCAGGAGCATTTCGTGCATTGGGAATTCAGATGCACTAAAGGTGTTTCAATTTCAAATCGCTCCAGATAGGGTAGTGGTCTGATAATTTTCTTTTAACCACATGATAATTTAAGATATCAAAATTGGAACTGGCAAAAATATAATCAATTTGAAAGATCGGCAATAATTCATAATGCGTCACTCCCCAACCCGATCCTTTTTCTTTAAATGCATTGTGGAGACCCTTACTCACCCGATTTACTGAATAGCTCATAGGAGTATCATTAAAGTCACCCATTACGATAAAAGGGAAAGGACAAGCGTCCATATGTTTTTTTAAAGAACTAGCCTGCTCACTTCTAAATTCAAAAGCATTTTTAAGCTTTCGTCCAATGCGACGTGTAGCAGCATTATCAGTCTCCTTTTTGGATGATGGATTTTGAAAAAATTCCTTTTCATCATTTTGAAGAGCAAAAGATCTGAGATGAACATTGTAGACGCGGATAGTACTATCATTTTTTTCAATATCTGCGTACGAAATGCGGTTGATACCATAGTCATTATCTAAGATATTACCAGAATTTATAATCGGATATTTGGAGAAAATGGTCATTCCATAAGCCTCATAATCATTTTTGGCACTTTCTGCAAAATAATGATAGTCATAGCCTAGTTTGCTCTTAAACTCATTAGAGATGACATATTTCCCTTTTATTTTACTGTAATATTCTTGGAAACAGACAATGTCAGGTTTAATACTGTCCAATATCTTTATCGCATCATTTTTGAAATTTTTCTTTGAGTCGTTGATATCTTTAAAAAGATGGGCATTGAAGCTAAGTACGCGGATCTGATCAGATGCTTTTTGAGTTATTGGAGAGCTCGAACGTAAATTCCAGTGTTTTGTTAGCAATGGCCAGCCAAGTAAGATCGTTGCTAAAGAAAATACAATCATTTTAGGTTTTCTTAACAACCAATAAGCAATAAAACCAATATTGACAAGTAATATCGGTAAATAACCTAAACCAAAAAATGCAATAGGCCAAAATGTCTTAGGATTGATGAAAGAAGCAGAATAGCTAATCAATAAAGCAACAATAGCAAGAATGTTAAAAATGAAAACGGTCCTGCTTAAATAGCCCAATTTTTTTTTTAACAATACACGCTTAACCATCGATCTTATTATTATTATTGCTTGCTTTGAAAAGAATTTCTTTTTCGTGTGAACTTAGACTATCATACCCTGTTAAGGATATCTTATCCAAAATTTGATCGATCTGATCCTGATTGGGTAAATCATAACGATGATGCTTTGATTGTTGTGCACCATTACCTACGACAACTTTCATTTTTGTGGACCTTTTCTGTTTTCTTTTAAATACTTTAGACCAGTCCATGCCCGATTGCAGTGCATAAATAAATCCCATTCCAAAGAGAATGGAACAAAAATAACTGATGGCCGCAGGTCTATTCGTAAGTATGAAGAACAAAAACTGGATTGCAAAATAAATGATAGCGATAGTCTTTAATTTAACATTCCCAAACAGCAATAGTCTAAGTTCATATTTTGGAACTAAGGTAGCTGTAGCTGCTAAAATTGACGCTAATCCAAATGCTCCAGTGCTCAATGGAGGATTAATCGTATTGGAGAAAAGAGCAAGGTGTGAGAAGACTAAAAAGATCAGTCCGGACATGATAGCGGAGACAATGTAAATGAAAAGAAACTGTTTCCTATTTAAAAAATTAAAGAAAATAGTACCTAACCAATACAGCCACAAACAATCAAAAGCAACATTGAAAAGGCCCGTATATAGAAAGTTATACGTAAGTAGAGACCACGGTTGCTGGATGAATGCCTGAAAATTTGTTGGTAAACTTAGTTTATCTACGCTCCATTGAAAAAGAGGGAAAGAAATAATCTTCAGCTCAAAAAGGAGATCAAAAAAATAAATCAGAATAAATAGGAAAACCTGTCCACCAATAATAAATGGGATGGGAGAGCCTGAACCGAAGGTTGTCCTGATAAAGTTTTTGAACGAGTTTTCCCTCATCTTATAAAGTTAATTAATATAATCCTTTTTTTATACCCCAGACCTTTAATAGTATATAACCAAATAAAGCTCCACCGACATGAGCTAAGTGTGCAACAGAATCGCCCGGTCTAGATATACTCATATAAATTTCGAGAAGAATAAATCCCCCTATCATGTATTTGGCTTTAACGGGTACTGGTATAAATAAGAATTGCAATGGTAAGTTCGGAAATAGATAAGC
This sequence comes from Sphingobacterium kitahiroshimense, assembly GCF_025961315.1. Taxonomy (NCBI): domain Bacteria; kingdom Pseudomonadati; phylum Bacteroidota; class Sphingobacteriia; order Sphingobacteriales; family Sphingobacteriaceae; genus Sphingobacterium; species Sphingobacterium kitahiroshimense. Next base: position 4,360,561 of record NZ_JAOQNK010000001.1, read on the forward strand.
AAATGATAAAAGTATTCCGTAAACAGCACCTGAAGCACCTAACATTCTAGTCGTGTATATTTCTTTAACAAGGTTTGGATTGCTAGAAGCTAAATTAGAAAGATCTAAACTATGATGCAGAGGTAAAAATGAACCCGTAGCATTGTACAGTTCAATGCCCTGCACACCCGATTGTAATAACCAAGCACCCAAACCCGAAAGTAAATATAAATTTAGAAAACGTTTAGGTCCTAAAACCTGTTCAATAAGGGAGCCAAACATCACAAGTGAAAACATATTAAAAAAGATATGTGATAGATCCGCATGCATAAACATATGGGTGATGACCTGCCAAATTTTGAAAAATGGTGAATCTGGATAAAATACTGGAAGATAATTGTACGCCATTGGACTTAGATTAGAACCAATAAAAAATACAATATTGACTATTAATAAGTTCTTGACAACAGGTGTTAATTGTGGAAACATAATTTTTATTTTCTAATTTTTACTAAACTTTTCTAATAGTTCCTGTAAGGTAATGGTAATAACGATTGGTTTCCCAAAAATAGAGATATTTGGAGACTCACAAGCGAAAAGCTGATCAATAAGTTCTGATATCGCATTATTATCCAGAAAAGTACCTGGTTTTATTGCCGCATTGCGCGCTAAGCTTTTTGCTAAATTCTCACGTTTCTCAATTTTGAAATCATTAAGATTGTTCTTATAATCTTCTAAGATCTGTTCAATAATTTTACGTTCGTCAATTCCGGTACCTAAATCTGCAGGTATTCCGTCAATGATATAGCTGTTTTTTCCAAATGAACGAATTTGAAACCCTAAACTTTGAATATCTTCCAATAAATCTTGCATCAATTCATTATCCGAAGGATTTAAATCAATACTTTGAGGAAACAGACTCTGTTGGCTCAAACCTTTATGTTGATCAAGCTGTGATTTGAACTGTTCAAATAAGATGCGTTCATGAGCAGCTTGTTGATCGATCAGCATCACACCAGAATGAATTTGTGAAACAATGAATCGATTATGGATCTGAAAAAATTGTTTCGTTGTCGCTTGACTTTTTATACCTTGTATCTGATGAATTGGACGGTCTTGTTGTTCGTGCTCTAAAGGCAGTTGCATCGATTCATCCTGTTCAGTAATTTGATATAAAGTATCCCAATTTTGAGGAATGGCCGTTTTCTTTTCAAAACCTGCGAGATAATTATCTGATCGCGAAAATGTCGTCTTTGTAATCTGATCAGGTTCAAACGGATTAAAATCAGGATTAAAATTCACCGTAGGTACAATGATCTCGTCCAAAGGTTTTGGCGTGATCATGTTTGAGAAACCTGTTTCTTGCTCAAAATCCAAAGAAGGCGCGATATTATATCGTCCCAAAGACCTTTTAACAGCAGATCGGATGATTGCGTAAATTGCCTTTTCATCTTCGTATTTAATTTCCGTTTTCGTTGGGTGTACATTGATATCAATCTTTGAAGGATCGATGTCAATGAAAAGCACATATAAAGGAAATGTTTCTGCTGGCAGAATTTCTTCAAAAGCATTCATCACAGCATGATTCAAGTAATGGTCTCTGATAAATCGCTTATTAACAAAGAAGAATTGTTCCCCTCTTGTTTTTTTAGCAAACTGAGGCTTTCCTACAAAACCATTTACTTTTATGATCGTGGTATCCTCTTCTACAGGTACTAATCGCTGATTATACGTGTTGCCAAATAGATGAACAATACGTTGTTTCAATGTTTCCGCAGGTAAATGAAACATTTCATTACCATCACTATGTAACGTCAAAAAGATTTCAGGATTAGCTAATGCTATCCGTTGGAACTCTTCAATAATATGACGCATCTCGACCGAATTGCTTTTTAAAAAGTTTCGGCGTGCAGGTATATTGTAAAATAGATTTTTAATGGAAATATTGGTGCCAGCAGCGACAGCTTCTGGTGCTTGATTGATGATTTTAGAGCCCTCTATCTCTACGACAGTACCCAATTCATCCTCAAAACGACGTGTTTTTAAGGTCACATGTGCAATGGCAGCGATGGAAGCCATTGCTTCACCTCGAAATCCCATTGTACGAATGGCAAACAAATCTTCTGCTTTACGAATTTTGGAAGTAGCATGTCGTTCAAAACAAAGACGTGCATCCGTCACGCTCATTCCACAACCATTATCAATCACTTGAATTAATGATTTTCCAGCATCTTTGATGATCAATTGTATCTTGTCAGCCCCAGCATCAATAGCATTTTCAATCAATTCTTTGATCGCCGCGGCAGGTCTTTGTACGACTTCACCCGCTGCAATTTGATTGGCAACATTATCTGGTAATAATTGAATAATATCCGACATATGACGCGAAGTTACGAAATTAATGAGGAATGCTTTTAATTCCGTTAGAAAGTTGTCGTATAAATTACATTACTTATTAACTTTCATGAATTAGATTTGATACGTAATACTTACGTATCAAATCTAACTGTTCGTTATTGCATTTCCAGTTTAAGGAATCGAGCCGTTTCGCTCTTTTTATTTTTGATTAACTCTTCAGGTACACCTGCAAATAAGACATTACCGCCTTCTTTACCACCTTCAGGACCAATGTCAATCACCCAATCAGCACATTTAATAACATCGAGGTTATGTTCGATGATTAAGATCGTGTTACCACGGTCAACTAATCGGTTGATTACGCCCATCAATACATTTACATCCTCAAAATGTAAACCCGTTGTCGGCTCATCTAAGATATAAAATGTATTTCCGGTGTCTTTCTTGGAAAGCTCTGTCGCCAATTTAATCCGTTGTGCTTCCCCGCCCGATAATGTTGTTGAAGACTGTCCCAATGTAATATAACCCAAGCCAACATCCTGTAATGTTTTAATCTTACGATAGATGGAAGGAATATTTTCAAAGAAAACGACTGCCTCATCAACACTCATATCCAGGATATCTGAGATGGATTTACTTCTGAAGCGAACCTCCAAAGTTTCTCTGTTATAACGTTTTCCATGACATGTTTCACAAGGAACCTGGACATCAGGAAGGAAATTCATTTCCACAACCTTCATTCCACCACCTTGACAAGTTTCACAACGTCCGCCTTTCACATTAAATGAAAAACGTCCCGGTTTATAACCCCTTATTTTCGCTTCAGGAAGTTGGACAAATAAAGTTCTGATATCTGAAAATACACCCGTATAAGTAGAAGGGTTTGATCTTGGAGTACGACCGATCGGACTTTGGTCTATTTCAATGACCTTATCGACATGCTCCAGACCTTCGATACTTTTGTAAGGAAGTGGAATACCTTTTGCACGGAAAAAATGTTTATTTAGAATCGGATATAACGTACCGGTAATCAAACTTGATTTACCAGAACCCGAAACGCCCGAGACAAGAATTAATTTTCCAAGTGGAAAATCGACAGAAACATTTTTTAAGTTATTTCCTGTTGCACCTTTTAAAGATAATGTTTTTCCGTTTCCAGCTCTTCGTTCTGAAGGAATCGCAACCTCTTTTTTCCCATTTAAATAAGCTGCAGTTAGTGATTTTGATTTCAGGATATCTTTCGGTTTCCCTTCGGCAACCACTTGACCTCCATTGACACCAGCAGCGGGTCCCATATCAATAACATAGTCTGCATTTAAGATCATGTCTTTATCATGCTCAACAACCAGCACCGAATTGCCGATATCACGTAAATTTTTTAAAGAATTGATCAGACGCTCATTATCTCTCTGGTGGAGACCGATGCTCGGCTCATCCAAGATGTATAGAACATTGACAAGTTGGGAACCTATTTGTGTCGCAAGTCGGATACGTTGCGCTTCACCACCAGATAGCGATTTAGAAGAACGATCTATAGTCAGGTAATTTAAGCCTACATCCAGTAGGAAACCTAAACGCGATTGTATTTCTTTTAATATTTCGGTAGCAATGATCTGTTGACGTTCATCTAAAGAAGCGTTTACATTTGAGAACCATTCATATAGCGATTTAATATCCATATGTGCCAGTTCATAAATGTTTTTACCGGCAAATTTAAAATGAAGTGATTCCTTTTTAAGCCTGGCACCTTCACAAGTTGGACATACAATCTTTGATCTGAAATCATCTAAAGAAGACATATCATCACTAGATTTACCAGACTGCTCCTCTAGCATTTTGAAAATACCAGAAAACTCAATGCGGTAATCACGTACATCGTAACTGCCGTAGGAAACAGCAACTGAAATAGGCTCCTCAGCACCAAATAGTAACGTGTCGATTTGCTCTTCTGTCAACTTCTCTAGCGGTGTTGTCAAAGAAAAATCAAGTTTTTTAGCCACAGCTTTCAACACTTGGAAGTTCCAGGTATCCTTTGCAGGTCCTAAGGGAGCTAAGCCTCCTTTTTGAATGCTTAATTTTCCATCAGGGATAACTGTGTTTTTGTCAATTTCAAAAATATATCCTAGGCCATCACATTTTGGACAGGCACCGTATGGGGAGTTAAATGAAAACGTATTAGGCTGCGGTTCATCGTAAGAAATACCTGATTCGGCATCCATGAGATAGCGGCTGAAAAATTGCTCGACATTTTCTTGATTGGCTACCTTAATAATTCCTTTTGCTGTCTTCATCGCTTGCATAACAGATGTTTGCAACCTTTTTTTATCGTCGGCAGTAACCTTTAAGCGGTCGATCACAATTTCAATATCGTGTATTTTATAGCGGTCTACCTGCATTTTAGGCGTTAAATCTACGATTTCTCCATCTACACGGACTTTAACATAACCCTGTTTACGGATTTGCTCAAACAACTCACGGTAATGACCTTTACGCCCTTTGATCACGGGAGCTAAAATATTCAAAGCCTGTCCATCAAAATCGGTTAAAATACGATCAACAATCTGGTCGTCAGACATGCGTTGCATGCGATTGCCTGTAACATAAGAAAATGCTTCACTTGCGCGAGCAAATAGCAAACGCATAAAATCATACACCTCAGTGATGGTGCCGACAGTAGAACGCGGATTTTTGCTTGTTGTTTTTTGTTCAATAGAAATCACAGGACTCAAACCAGAAATTTTATCTACATCCGGTCGTTCCATACCACCTAAAAACTGACGGCTATAAGCGCTAAATGTTTCCATGTAACGTCTTTGGCCTTCCGCGTATATGGTGTCAAAAGCTAATGACGATTTACCACTGCCACTTAATCCTGTAATAACAACCAATTCGTTTCGAGGAAATGAAATGTCAATATTTTTGAGGTTATGTACACGTGCTCCAAATACTTGAACTTCACTTTGTTCACCTAAATCAGGTGTGATTTTCTTTGTCATGTAACCGCTGTTTTCTTCCAAACGCAGATGAATTTCTGCAAACATGCAAAATTACTTATTTTTAATGAACTTTAAGAGTGCTCACCTCTTTATTATTGTCACGCTATTGCAAATCTATACCCTAAGTGAAAGGTATAATTTGTATTTTGCAACCACAAAAGTTATATGAAGAAATTAGACGTTACTAAACAAGAAAAAGAATCCTTAGAAGAAGCAATACAATTTTGGGAAAAGGAAAATGTAATTGATGCATCGACAGCAAAAGCTATGGTCGATAGCATTGATGTCAAAAGCTTTGATTGGAAGCGCCTAGCACGGTATGCATTTTGGGTTGCCTTAGCATCTTTGGTATTTGCAGTTTTTTCTTTAATGACTGATACTGCATTTCTCAAATTTGTAGATACACTGTACGAAGCGCCCAATATTTTATTCTGTCTCTTTTTTGGTGCTTTAGCTGTATTGTTTTATACCCTCGGCTTTCGTTACAAAACAAAATTTCCTAATAAAAATCTTTCTATTGAAACCATGATGTTGATAGGTGTTTTTTCGACAGCAGCATGCATCGGATTTTTAGGAAAGGTATTGGATAAGAATAGTATGCACTATTCTTTACTATTTCTATTATCAGTCCTCATATACGGATATCTCGCGAACCGCTTAAAATCTAAGCTCATATGGGTATTTATGCTTGTTGCATTAGGAATCTGGTTTGCGACCGAAACAGCATATCATAGTGATTGGGGATTTAAGTTCTGGGGAATGAATTACCCACTACGTTTTACTATTTTTGGACTAATGCTGACATTAATTGCTGTTTATGTGCAGCCACGGTTCAAAAAACTGATAGAATTTCAACCGCTAAGCTACCTCATTGGCTTACTATACTTAATGATTTCATTGTGGTCTCTTTCTATTTTTGGTAATTATTCAGATTTCTATGAATGGACTTTAGTAAGACAGTACCACATCTTTTATTGGGGTCTGTTGTCGACAGCAGTAGCCGCAGGTCTCGTTATCTATGGACTGAAGATGAAAGACAATACAACAAGAGAAATTGGTTTTGTATTTTTTGTATTGAATGTCTACACAAGATATGTAGAATACCTTTGGGATAATATCAATCGTGCAATCTTTTTTCTTATTTTGGCAGTATCATTCTGGTTTGTTGGTCGTTGGGCAGAAAAATTATGGCAAAAAAGAGAAGATAGTTTAGATACCTAATATCACGATATAAGTACCAAGCGCGCATACTTAAAAGGAAATGTTAAAGCCTACACCTCTTGAAGAAGTAATGTGTAGATTTAAATCATGTTTGAGGTACTTGCGTAATCTCGTAATGAAAACATCCATGCTGCGGCCATTAAAAAAGTCACTGTTACCCCAGACTTGCTGTAAGATTTCTTCCCTTGTCACAAGAGAACCATTGCGTTGACATAGAAACTGTAAGAGCTTCGCTTCTCTTTCTGTTAGTTTAAATTGTTCCAGTGGATGAGTGAGGAGTAATCGCTGAGGGAAAAATTGATAACTACCAAGGGTAATTGATGTGATCTGATCAGTTTTTTTATTACGCTTTAGGATATTTTGGATTCGTAATACTAATTCCTCTGGATCACAGGGTTTTGTTAGGTAATCGTCAGCGCCAATTTTTAAACCTGTTATTTTATCTATTTTTTGTTCTTTGGCGGTTAGGAAAATAAAAGGGACTTCAGGATAGTATTCTTTGATCTCCTGCGCTAATGTGAAACCGCTTTTAACGGGTAACATTACATCCAAAATTAATAGATCGTAAGGAAGTATATTTTCAGCAAGCAGTAATTCCGCTGGGCTTTGCATCCAGTGCACATCATATCCGGAAAGCTGTAAATAATGCTGCAACATAAATCCGAAATCAGCATCGTCTTCAATTAACAAAAGTTTATTCATGGGGAATTATAATATTAAAAGTAGTTCCTATATTGATTTTGCTAGTAACGTCTATTTTGCCTTGATGACGCCCTACAATCGTATTGACAAGATATAATCCTAGTCCTAAACCCTTGCTATCATGGATATTATTTTTTTGTATGCGGTAGAATTTCTCAAAGATATGAGGAATTTCTTTTAAAGCCATTCCTATCCCATTATCACGTACTTGGATTTCAAATAAATTCTTGTTCGTGGAAATTGATACACTCAGATGAGAAGCACCATACTTGATGCTGTTATTCATAAGATTGACAATAATGGTCGTAAAATCGGATTCGTTAATTGGTATTTCGATTGTTGAAAACTCATTTATATCAAATTTTATATGAGGATGAGCAAGTTTAAAATCAGCAAGTATCATCTTCACTTGATCAAAGGTAATGGGGATGTCTGCATCTGTTTTGTCACTTTCATGCAAAGGTTGTAAAGTGTTTTCCAGACGTTCCACTTGACGTTCCATAACGGCTAGAATGGTAGGATCAGGTTGTTTTTGAATTGTTTTTAAAGCTACTTTAAGCGTTGCAATGGGCGTTTTTAGTTCATGCGAAATATTGTCAACGGCATCATGCAACTGACTAATCTTTCTCTGTTGCTGTTTTAAATTCTGATATGTTCGATAAAATAAGAATAATAAAGCCAATAGAATCAATGTTGAATTGAAGAGTAGGAATGCTAACTCCTTAAAAACAATCCAGTTGATATTGACCACCTCAAACGTTGATCTTCGAAGAACAAGAAAACTGTACTGTTTATCTTCCTGCTCAGCAGTGATTGTTGACTGTTCTTTCGTTAACTGTTTAACAGTTTTTTCAGTAGACCAGGTTCCAGAAGATAACTCCAATGGATGCGTCATTTCACCACTTGTTTTATAGACAATTATTGGTTTTTTGATCAGTTTTTCTTGAGCGTTTTGAAAGGTGATTTGCAGAATCTCTTTTTGTAATCTTACCTGAAAACCTAATGGGGAAAAAAGACTATCTACATAATGTGTCAACGCTTTCTCAGTTTTATTTACTTTATCAGCATAACTGCTTTCCAGCGTTGCAAGCGTAATTTTTTTCTGAGCTAGTTGTATGTAGTAAGAAGTTGCGTCTTGATTATTAAGGAGATCATTGTCGAATAGAGCGTCAGTCTCATCTATTTTTCCTAGTTTCTCTTTTGTTAGCGAATATATCTCCCTTTTCTTCAATTGAAAAGAATTCAAGAGCAAATAGGATTGAATGCCAATAAGGATAACAAAGAGGATCGTGAAAAAATAAATATAGTTTTTAGACTTAAGTTCCATATACAAATATAGGTTGCGATTTTGAATAAATAGAATCTTAACCTACCATTAACTCTTTATTAACCATCGCTCTCCACTACTTGAGGCAACTTTGTAGCAGCAATTTAATCAAGTATGAAGTATCTAATTATTCTATTATTATTACCTTTTCTTGGACAGGCTCAAGGGAAACGTTTATCCGGTAGTGTGTGCGATCAAAACGAAATTCCTTTGAAAGGAGCAACTGTCATTTTATTGGACAGTATAAGTAAACCCATCCACACATTAAGTCTCGACACTGCCGGTAGGTTTGATTTTGTAATAGAAGACAACCAGCTATACCGTATGGCAATATCCCATTTAAATTATCAGAGCCGAGAATTGAATTTTCGATCAGATACCTTACAAGTTCCATTATTAATAAAGTTAAGTCCTAATGAGTCGAAACTGGAAGAAGCGCAAGTAACCGGTAAAAGACCAAGGGTTACTCGAAAAATTGATCGTTTAGAGTTTAATGTGCAAGGAAGTAATCTATCCGGATTGAACAGTTGGGATATTTTGAAACGGACACCTATGGTTATGGTAAGTGGAAGTAGTATAGCTGTACGTGGAGACAAAAAAGTAGTTGTCATGATTAATGAAAGAAAACTGATGATGAGCGGGGAAGAACTAAAAACGTTACTCGAAAATACAGCAGGATCGGATGTTCAATCTATTGAGGTCATTACAAGTCCACCTGCAAAATATGAAGCGGAGGGAAGTACTATTATTAATATAAAACTCAATAAATCGCAACTATTTGGGTACAGAGGTACGCTACTGGCATTGGCAGAGCAAAGTAATTATGGTAAGCAACTATTTGGACTGACCCAATACTATAAAAATGAAAAAGTTAATGTTCGCGCCACTTATAATTTTGGAAGAGGGACATATGCGCGCTATGGAACCGATTTTGTCTACTATCCGAATGATCAAACTTCCTGGGAAAGTGTTATGACCCGTATCGATAAAAATAATAGCCAAAACAGTTACGTGTTTTCGCTCGACTACACGCCGGATAGTATCTGGAATATTGCCGTCGGTCTAAACGGATATTATGGACCAAAATCAACAGGATTATATCAAGTACCGACTTCCATCTATAATAAGGATAGGTTACTGGAGTCTTCTTATTTAACACAGAACGATCATATCGAATCGCGTAAAACCAATAACTATTACTTGCAGGTTAATAAAAAAATAAATTCCAACTGGAATGCAAATTGGTCTTCCTATTTTACAACAAATCGTAAATCTAATCTACAGGATGTATGGACAGATCTACAATTTAAGAATCAAGATCCTAAAAGTACGCGCTTTCTGAGTGACAATGCTACACAGAACCAATTATTCACAACACAGCTCGATCTTTCTGTAAATATGAATAATATTGCCATTGAGTTTGGAGGTAAGTTTAGTGCTGTGAAAACGAAAAGTACCTTAATGTTTTCAGATGATGCTTCAGGAAGTTTTGAGCCTCGATCAGATAAGAGTAATATTTTTGATTACGATGAACAACAGGCAGCTGTATATGGATCAATAGCATATAAATGGCGAAAATGGAGCTGGAAAGGAGGTTTGCGTCTTGAAAATACGGCATTGGAAGGAGTCGTCTCAGAACCGGAAGACCGGAATAATCAAAATTATTGGGTACTCTTTCCAACCTTCTATGCTCAGTACCAAACAGATCAGGAATACCAATGGGGGTTTTCTTACGGTAAGCGTATCAGCAGACCTGCTTATTCGTGGTTAAACCCGGCGAAGTCCTATTATAATCTTTTTTCTTATTTTCAGGGAGATCCGCGGTTGAAGGCTACAATTATTCATAATCTCAATATTACGTTAACGAAAAAAGAATGGAATGTAGATTTGTTTTATCGATATGAGCAATGGCCGTCCATGGAGATTGCTATTCAAGATAATATAAATCATCAATTGATCTTTCATTACACGAATATTCGAAACGGGCAGGGAGCAGGTGTAGATTTGGGTAAAAGTTTTCAATTATTGAAAAATTGGAGTTTAAACGCACAACTGGAAGGGATGTACAATGTCAATAATTATCAAGGTAGCGATATGCAATTGTATCGTAATCGAGTGTGGATGGCCAATGGAAATTTTAGTTCAATTTTCGTGCTGAATAAAGAAAGCGACTGGAACCTTGAGCTTGGAAAAACCTTTGAGTCGCCTACCATACAGGGACCTTTTAAGATCACAGGTTATTCTAGTACCTATCTGATCACGAGCCGTAAGTTTTTTGGTAAACGGTTTGAAGTCAATCTTTCTTTTATGGATATTTTTAAATCGGAAAGACAAAGGGTATCTTCAAAATATGCGGACCAAAATAATTACTATAACGATTATCGAGATACACGCAAAGTCAATATAACATTACGCTATCATTTTGGCAATCAGAAGATAAAGAATAATTCCAGTATGCCTAAAAAGACGGAAGAGCAGGGAAGATTATAAGATTTAAGTATAAAGCGCCCTTTATTAAAAAAAGGGGAATCTCCCCAAGTACAAAAAAACCAGATATCAATAGTTATCTGGTTTTTGTATGTTTTTATTTTACAATGTCTAAGTTCAGATTATGAGCTAAGCATTCCACTATTATTAATTGATTTTGAGTGAATAGGTGATATTGATACCACCTGCGGCAAGCATATCATGTACCGAACAGTATTTTTTGACCGCCAATTCTGCTGCCTTTTGAGCTTTAATTTCATCAATAGCACCTTTTAGATAAAAGCTAATGTGGATATCTGTAAAGATATTTGGAATTTCCTCGCGGCGTTTTCCCTCAACCTCAACTTGTATATCTTCAATTTCCTGACGCTGTTTCGTCAAAATAGAAGAAAGATCAAATACACTACATGAGCCTAGTGCCATTAAGACTAATTCCATAGGGCGAACTCCCTTACCTTCACCACCAATAGCTTCTGAACCATCAATATTTACTTTTACATTGGATAGTTCACTTGCTGCTTCAAAGTGAACTGCTTTATTTTGACGATTTAGTGTTACTTTCATGATTGAATCTCCTTGTATATACAAATTTAATGAAATTTGCTTTCATTAACAATATAATTGCGCTGACACGTAAATAACATGACTTGTTATTACTTTTTTCTTACAAAGCGGTTATATACATAATAAGATATACTTATTACCCTAAACACATCTAATTGAGGATAAATATAAAAAGGGTGATCATAATTATGATACACCCTTTTACCAAACCATTTATTAATATTTTTATGGAAGTTTCACACCTCTATAATCAGATATATTTAATCTCGGAACTTGAGCACCGTACGTTTTATTGATGGCTTCAATAAATACATTTGCCATTAATGCATTTCCAATAGGCGTCAAATGTATTCCGTCCAATGAAAACCCATTTCCAGTGATATATTTCGCACTTACCGATAGACCATCGATGCGGATGCCATTTTTAACAGCTGTTAAAAATGCATTGACGTCTGCGACAGCTAAGCCTTTAGACGCGGCGATCGATTTAATTGATTTATTGAAATCATTGACACGCACTACCACTTCTGCAGCTTCTTTTGTATCTAAAACATATTTGTCCTCAACAGGATTGAGCGGGTGTAATCCGTAAGGTATTTTGTTTACATTTGGAACACCCAATAAACCTGCCGATGAAAAAGGGAGGACAAAGAAATCCTGATCCGTAGCAGCTCGCGGGCCCGTCTTAGTTGCGATGTAAATATCAGTCACTTTGGTTGTACTTGCGGCATTTACTGCCGCTAGAAGCGCTTGACGTGTTACTGTTGTAAAATAAGGCACGGATGTTACATCAGGGATCGTTGCTAACACACCTTTTTGCCCTTTTGCTGTTAATGTTGTTACATAATTATTCAATAGGGTATTGAACAGTGCTGTAGAGGTTAATGTTGTCGTTGGACCTTCATTAACAGCTCCATTGGTTGCATACCCCAATACATCATTATTTCCCAATGAAAATGTAAAGAACGTATGATTTTGTGACGTAGAATAAGTGAAATAATTCATTGTTGGTGGAGTGCCTTCTGGTAATAGACGTTCGAAGTACATATTTCCAGCTGCTGTTCCTATGCCAGGTGCAAAAGCCATATCCATACGCATACCCGGTACCCCTAAATTATTGATCGGATCAGTAAATTTCGTTAATAATTTTGGACTAGCGGAGCGGTAAGCTAATTTGTCTGTAACCTGTTCTGTTACTGGTTGGCCATTGACCAATGCTTTAAGACGAATATAGCCCGATCCATTGGACTGCTCCTCGCTAAAAAATGGAGATTTGAACTCGCCTCCGCCTACTTTTTGAAGTTGTTCTGAGATGAGCAATGGAAAAGCTACTTTTTGGCCATCAAGATATAGTCCCCCATCAGCGAATCCTGCAGAAAGAGAATTTCCAATGGCAATATATTTACTAAAGTCAGCTTTTGTTCCTGCTGAAGGTGTGAATTCGTCGAGAGATGGTTTACATGCTGTGATACTCAGTATCGCCAATGCAACTCCTATATATAAATTTCTTCTGTTCATGATAATAACATTTTTAATATAAATGCTTAAAATTTGTACGTCAATCCAATACCTGGTGCGTAAATATTCGTCGTATACGTTCCTGATAAATGGCTGTCTACATTATTTGCTTCGCGAGGTAATATTCTCTGGTATGCAAAAGAGCCTGTTAGATCAAACTTCTGATTCATTTTGTATGTGAAACCGCCAGCAATCAGTACACGGTTGTTATCTGGAGTTTCTGGATAGACATAATCTTTACTCACAGGTGTTGCGATATAACCGCCACCGATACGGAGTTGCAATTTCTCTGATGGCAAGTATTCGATACCCGCTTTAATAGAACCTGCTTTTGTATAATTCTTAGGGGAATGCGTGTCAGGAGTATTTGCACCACTATAATCAAAGTTTAGTTCTTTATAAATATCGTAATTGATCACCGTTCCATCCACAGCCATTTTCACTTTGTCACTGATCGGGAATGTTACACCAACAGCAAAAGTAGATGGGAGTGGAAGTTCGGCGCTAAATTTACTATTTGGTGGAAATGTTCCTTGCGCCGCTTCAGGTACTGTGAATTTAGCATCTCCATCTTTTAATTTCGTAACAACTTTAGATCGGTAGCTCATAGAAATGGCAAATTCTTCATTTAAGTTGTAGTGAACACCGACATTATATCCTGTTCCAGTACCGGTTCCTTTTAATTCAGCCAACCCTGATGACCCATCTTGGAAATAAACGGGAACAGCACTTTGTAAATCCACAGAACCAATGTTATACACAAAACCCCCACCGATGCTGAAGTTGTCCGTTAATTTGACACTGACGGTAGGTTGGATGTATATGGCGCGTAACGACAAACTAACTAAACTGTATTTACCTGTCCATTCAGTGCCCCAGTCTACTGCACCTCCATAAGGTGTATATATTCCTATACCCGCTTTCCACCACGTATTTTTAGGTCCTACTGTGGCAAAAACAGAAAAAGGTGGCGTTATCTGATTTTTAGTATGATCCACCACAGAACTTCCTGTTGCTTGAAAAGCAGATTTAAACATAACACCATTTCCGTTTACAGAAACCGCATTGTGGCTCATTTTTGAAAGTGCTCCTGGGCTATAAAAGATGGAAGATTCATCTATAAAGTAGGCAGAACCTGCACCACCCATACCGACAGATTTTGGACTCTGAAGATTGACTTGAGATCCCTGTGCTAAAAGTAAAGACGGCGATACACAAAGCAAGGTAATTAGTAACTTCTTCATATACATCAAATTTGGTTTATCGTTTGTGTTTGAATTACAATGCTAACATAGTAAATTTTTGTGGCTTTTCGATATTATTTTGGCGAAAATTGATAAATATTTATTTTGAAAGAATGTGTATTAATAAATGTGATTTTTGTAGTAAGATTAACAGGAAATCATTAAATTGCTAAAAAAAATAATTATGGCAACAGTAGCATTCAAAGGTGGAGCAGTTAATACGGTTGGAAATTTACCAGCAGTAGGAAATCAAGCTCCAGATTTTAAATTGACAGCAGGTGATTTATCTGATAAATCATTAGCAGATTATAAAGGAAAGAAAGTAGTTTTAAATATTTTCCCAAGTGTAGATACAGGTACCTGTGCAGCATCTGTTCGTGCTTTCAATAAAGCAGCGTCAGGATTAGAAAATACAGTGGTGTTATGTATTTCCAAAGATTTACCATTTGCTCAAGGACGTTTTTGTGCAGCGGAAGGTTTGAATAATGTGGTTACATTGTCGGAATATAAAGACAGTAATTTTTCAGATGCATATCAATTGCGTTTTTCCGATGGCCCTTTAGCGGGTTTATTGAGCCGTGTAGTCATTACATTGGATGAAAACGGTAAAGTTTTATATGAAGAGCAAGTTGCGGAAGTGACAGAAGAGCCAAATTACGAAGCTGCATTGGCATCTTTGAAATAAGCAGATCATAAATAAAGAATAGAGCCATCTTCTTGGAGATGGCTCTATTTTTTTTATTTAGTTTTTTCCAATGCCTGTAAGATATCCTGGATAATATCTTCCTGATCTTCTAAACCAACCGATAGACGCACACTACCCGGTTGAATACCAAGGTTTAGACGTTCATCTTCTGTTAATTTCGAATGCGTTGTAGAAGCAGGATGGGTAGCGATTGATCTTGCATCCCCTAAATTAGAAGTATATAAAATCATATTTAATTCGTCTAAGAAACGGAAAGCTCGCTCTTTTCCACCTTTAACAACAAAAGTGACAATACCACCACCGGCCTTCATCTGTTTTTTTGCAAGCTCATATTGCGGATGGGAAGGAAGAAATGGATATTTAACATCTTCAATTTCTTCGTTTGTTTCCAAAACTGTTGCTAATGCTAATGCGTTGCTGCAATGTCTATCCATACGTAAGCCCAGTGTATCTAAGCTTTTAGAGATGACCCAAGCATTAAAAGGAGATAAGGAAGGACCAGTATGGCGAATGAAAAACATTAATTTGTCGATCAATTCCTGTTTACCTACAACTAATCCACCAAGGACACGACCCTGACCGTCCATATATTTTGTAGCAGAATGAATTGACAAATCAAAACCATACTTTAATGGTTTTTGAAGATAAGGTGTTGCAAAGCAGTTGTCAATGGCTAAAATAATATTAGGATATTTTTTCTTTAAAGAACCTAACCATTCCAGATCTACTAATTCCAGACCAGGGTTAGAAGGTGATTCCAGGAAAATAATTTTTGTATTCGGCTGAATGGCTTTTTCCCATTCTTCGGGATCGACCGCATCAACATACGTTGTTGTTACTCCCCAACGAGGGAATAGTTGCGTAAATAGTTGGTGAGTTGAACCAAAAATAGCGCGTGACGAAACAATATGGTCACCACTTTCAACAATACCTGCAAAAGAGGCAAAGACTGCTGCCATACCCGAAGAGAAGGACAGCCCAGCTTCTGCTTCCTCTAGGATACAAACTTTGTTAATAAGCTCTGAAGTATTTGGATTGGCATAGCGGGAGTATATCATTCCTTGCTCTTCATCAGCAAAAATAGCTCTTCCCTGTTCTGCGCTATCAAAGATAAAACTAGAAGTAAGATATAGGGGCACCGAATGCTCACGTGTTGCAGAACGATCGGCTTGTTCGCGGATGATTTTAGATTGATCTTTGTTCATGATGAGGTAAAGGTACAAGTTGTAAATTTTATTTTTTATATTTTATCAAATAATTTTGCGTAAAAAATAATCAGTAGAACAACTTAGGTTTTGTAAATTTATAAGATTCCAATCTCAAATAACAGCCTATCATACAGTTAAATCGATTGTAATGCGATTCATTTAGTTTTGTCAATATTGATTCGATTCTGAATAAGTACTATTAAAAAGCTAGGATAAGTGTGGTATAGGTAGATGTGAAGCTTTAAATTTTGATAATTATCATAGTTTATGATGTATTGCGAAGGTATAAAAAGAGCGGAAGTGTATGGGTACATTTCCGCTCTTTTTATTATTGCCGAATGATTTTTTATTTTTGAGGCATATGTTTCGCCATTTCATCCATAGAGAATCCTAATCCTTTAGCAACTCCTAGTCCTAAATTCATGTCGGCTCTAAACCAATGGCACAGTTGTCGCATAACAATTTCATCTCGTTTTGGTCCTTCAATTCCGGACATAGCACCTACTATATTTTGAATGAGATGTTCTTTCTGTCCAGCATCCAATAAACGGTATAAATCACCTGGCTGGGTATAATGATCATCCTCACCAGGAGCGTTGCGGTCATAATTATCAGCCACTAGGCTATCTACTTGCAATGCAGGTTCCTTGTAGGATTGGTCTTCGTAATGACCATCAAAACTATTTGGATAATAATTTGGAGCTGCCCCTTGATTCCCATTGACAGTCATCTGACCATCACGTTGATAATTATTAGTCATAAAAGGACATCTGTTCACAGGAATCTGTTCATAATTTCCCCCTAGACGATAACGTTGAGCATCAGGGTAAGATAATATACGTCCCTGTAGCATTTTATCTGGTGAGAATCCAATTCCATCTACAATATGTGCCGGAGCAAAAGCCACTTGTTCTACATGAGCGAAGTAATTATCTGGGTTTTGATTTAATTCCATTTCACCAACCTCGATGAGAGGATATTCTTTCTGTGACCATACTTTTGTTAAGTCAAATGGATTCCAACGGAACGTTTTAGTCTCCGATTCTGTCATGACTTGGATATAAAGCTTCCATTTCGGAAAATCACCCTTCGCAATAGCTGTATGTAAATCACGTTGTGCATAATCCATATCTTTAGCGCGCATTTCATCAGCTTCTGCACCTGTCAAATTTTTTATTCCTTGTTGTGTTCTGAAGTGGTATTTGATATAGACACGTTCATTTTGCGCGTTGATCATAGAGTACGTATGACTTCCATAACCGTGCATATGTCTGAATCCAAATGGCGTTCCACGATCGGACATCAAAGTCGTTACTTGGTGCAATGATTCGGGATTGAGTGACCAGAAGTCCCAGACCATGGTTGCCGATTTACAGTTAGTATGAGGATCTCTCTTTTGAGTGTGAATAAAATCAGGAAATTTTTTAGCATCCTTGATAAAGAAGACTGGCGTGTTATTACCGACCAAGTCGTAGTTTCCATCTTCGGTATAAAATTTAACAGCAAATCCGCGTGGATCACGTTCGGAATCTGCCGAACCTCTTTCTCCTCCGACAGTTGAAAAGCGAATGAATAATTTTGTTTGCTTTCCAATACCATTAAAGAGTTTTGCTCTTGTGTATTTCGAAATATCATTGGTTACCGTGAAGGTACCATAGGCACCAGAACCCTTAGCATGTACAATACGTTCCGGAATACGTTCTCGGTTGAAATGAGCCAGTTTTTCATGGAGGAAATAATCTTGTAATAGCACCGGACCTCTTGGGCCAATTGTCATCGTGTCTTCGTAGTTTACAACAGGAGCGCCCGATGCTGTTGTAATTTTTTTGTTTCTATTGTCTTCCATTTTTAAAAAATTTATGAGTTTTCCCCTATTGTTCTACAACAAATTTAAATGAAATGAATGAGCTTATCTTATTGATAATCTTGATGCCTTATCAAGATTAGTGATGACTATTTTGTATATGTAATATAAATATAATCAATCGATTGCTTGAGGAAAATGATTTTGTTAGATTTTTAATACCCTAAAATTAAACTATATTTAAACCTTAAAACCTTTATCTAATTATATGTTTACTTTTCTATTCTCTAGTCTTCTCTGGGTAAATGGTAGTTTTTTGCTATCTGAACCGGTAAATCCACCAAAACCTTATGGAGCACTTCCTTCCGAACGGCAGTTGAAATGGCATGAAATGGATATGTATTGTTTAATACATTATACACCAACTACCTTCCAAAATAAGGAGTGGGGATATGGTGACGCAGATCCTGCTATCTTTAATCCTACAAATTTTGATGCTAATCAAATTGCTAAGGCAGCGGCTTCTGGGGGCTTTAAAGGGCTCATCTCTGTTGCAAAACATCATGATGGCTTTTGTTTATGGCCAACAGCCACGACAACTTATAGTGTAGCGTCATCTCCCTGGAAACAAGGAAAAGGGGATATGGTTAAAGATTTTATGACTGCGACGCATGCAAACAACATGAAATTTGGTGTTTATCTTTCTGCTTGGGATCGAAATGATACCAGATATGGAACAGCCGCTTATGCTGATGCATACCGGGCGCAATTGACTGAGTTAATGTCTAATTATGGTGAATTGTTTACCTCTTGGCATGATGGCGCCAATGGTGGAGATGGTTATTATGGAGGTTTAAAAGAGAAAAGGACGATTGACCGCAACACCTATTATGCGTGGGAGGAGAAAACTTGGCCAATCGTTCGTAAACTGCAACCGATGGCCATGATTTTTAGTGATGTTGGTCCAGATATGCGTTGGGTAGGAAATGAAAGTGGATTTGCGGGAGAAACCTCATGGGCTACATTTACGCCGGAAGGCCTTGATGGGAAAAAAGCAGTTCCTGGATTGGTAAATGAAAAAACACTGACTTCAGGAGTAAGAAATGGGAAATACTGGATTCCTGCGGAATGTGATGTACCACAACGACCAGGGTGGTTTTATCATGCCGAGCAGAATGCGAAAGTAAAAACACCAACTGAACTGTTTGAGATCTATCTGAAATCTGTAGGCCGTGGTGCAAATATGAATCTTGGATTGGCACCGATGCCATCAGGACAACTGCATGAAAATGATGTGAAATCACTTGAAGCTTTCGGAAGAAAGGTGAAAAAAACGTTTGAAAATAATTTAGCAAAAGATGCGCAGATTACGGCAACAACTACTCGCGATCATGAAACTGGAGAATACGGGACGAAATATATTATCGATAATGATCGCTATAGCTATTGGGCAACCAATGATGATGAGCATCAAGCTGCTCTGGAAATTAAATTGAAATCAGCGCAAACATTTGATATTATCCAGATCAGAGAAAATATTAAATTAGGACAACGTCTGGATAGTGTTTTAGTTGAGCAGAAAGTGAATGGGCAATGGACCTTGCTCACTAAAGCTACCAGTATCGGAGCAAATCGATTAATGAAACTGACGAAGCCCATTACAACGGATGAACTACGAATTCAATTATTTGCACCTGTAGCGATTACAGTAAGTGATTTTGGTTTATTTAAAGAATTTGATGAATCTTTTGAATTTGAGGATACTGGATTCAAAAAATTAAGTGCAAGGCAGTTTACGGCAGCAGCTTTTACGGAATCGGCAAAAGCAATAGATAATAATGCGGAAACTTTTGCAACAGTCACTGCTTATGAGAAAGGATTTGTTTTTGAATTGAAAGAAGCGATTAACGGGTTTGGATACTTACCTCGTCAAGATGGTAAAACAATCGGTACAGCTACGAAGTACAAAATTTACAGCAGTCAAAATAAACAGCAATGGGAACTTTTGAAGGAAGGTGAATTTTCAAATATCAAAGCAAATCCGATTTTACAGCAAATCATTTTTGACGATGTTGTAAAAGTAAAATACATCAAATTTGTTCCAACGGAAACGTTAACCAAAAATGTATTCACAGTAGCATCCTTTGAATTATATTCTAAGTAAGAAATGAAAGGTATAACAAAATCAACATTATTTGCGCTGGCAGCCATGACTTGCTTGCAGGCGCAAGCGCAAAAAAGAGACGCTTTAACCATGTGGTATGACAAACCTGCCAACCGCTGGGAAGAAACGCTTCCTTTAGGCAATGGGTTAATCGGAATGATGCCTGATGGGGGTATTCAGTCTGAATCATTGGTATTAAATGAAATTTCCATGTGGTCGGGTTCTGCCGAAGACCCTAATAATTATAACGCATATAAGAGTGTCAGTGAAATTCAGAAGTTATTGATAGCTGGAAAGAACAAAGAAGCAGAAGAACTGGTCAATAAGAATTTTGTCTGTAATGGCCAAGGATCTGCTTTCGGAACCGGAGCCAATGCACCTTTTGGTTGTTATCAGAATTTTGGATTTCTAAAATTCAATTTTAAACTAAGTGCTGAAGGTGTTTCAAATTATGAAAGATCCTTAAATATTGGCAATGCAACCGCGCAGACTTCCTTTACTGTAGGAGGAGTGGATTATAAGAGGACTTATTATACTTCTTTTGATCAAAATGTAGGTGTTGTACACTTAACTGCTTCAAAGAAAAAAAATATCAGTTTTGCTATTGCCTTAGAAAGAGCTGAAAATATTGATTCTTATCAAGTTAAAAATGGGGAGATTATTTTGCAGGGTTCTTTGCCAGATGGTAAAGGCGGCAAAAACTTACAGTTTGCGAGTAAAGTGAAGATTAGATTTAAGGGCGGAAAACTAACGGATGATGGTAAGCAATTGATCTTGACAGGTGCCGACGAAGCTACTGTTCTTTTTGCAGCGAGTACGAATTACTATGGAACTGATCCACAACAGGTGATCAGCCAGGATATCGCTACTGCTGAAAAAATAGCACAAGAAAAGCTCTATAGCAATCATAAAAAAGCATTTGCAAAGAAATTTGATCGTGTTGCTTTAACCATCGCAGATGATCAGACTAAGGTGAATATTCCGACTGGAAAACGTTTACAGCAATTTTTTGAAAATCCAGCCTTAGATAATGGATTGGCCGCATTATATTTTCAATTTGGCCGCTACTTGAGTATTTCAAGCACAGCTCCCGAACACAAGAATGCATTACCTCCAAATTTGCAGGGATTATGGGCACATCGGATTCAAACACCTTGGAATGGGGATTATCACTTAAACATCAATGCACAAATGAATCACTGGGGAGTGGAAGTAAGTAATCTATCTGAATACCATACCCCTTTTATTGCCCTGATCAAGCGTATTGCAAAGACAGGTGAAAAAACGGCTAAAGCTTATTACAATGCGCCAGGATGGGTCGTTTATATGATGACAAATGTTTGGGGTTTCTCAGCACCCGGAGAAAATGCATCTTGGGGGTCGAGTACAGCTTCAGGATGGTTATGTAATCACCTGTGGGAGCATTATCAATTTACTCAGGATAAAGCCTATTTAAAAGAAGTTTATCCTGTATTAAAAGGAGCAGCAGAGTTTTATGATTATATTTTAGTTAAGGATCCTAAGACAGGCTGGTTGGTTACTTCACCTTCAGTTTCTCCAGAAAATGGATTTCGTCTTCCAAATGGTGAAGTCGCATCAGTAGTGATGGGACCTACGATTGATAACCAAATTGTTAGAGAACTTTATGGGAACTTGATTCAGGCGGATAGTCTTTTGCAATTAAACGATCCTTTTATTCAAAAGTTAAAAGATAAGTTGACACAGATTCCACCAGCAGTAGTGGTAAGTAAAAGCGGCCGTGTGCAAGAATGGTTGGAAGATTATACTGAAATAGAACCAAAACATAGACACGTTTCACATTTATATGGATTATATCCGGCTCATTTCATTTCACCACAACAAAATAAAGAGTGGGCAGAGGCCGCTCGTAAAACATTAGAAGTAAGAGGAGATGAGGGGACAGGCTGGTCTCGCGCATGGAAGATTCTTTTCTGGGCAAGGTTGCAAGATGGTGACCATTCTTTAGAAATTTTAAGACAATTGCTCAAACCAGCTTTTGTTAATGAAACGACCTATCAAGGAGTCGGAGCAGGTACTTACCCTAATCTGTTCTGTGCACATCCGCCGTTTCAGATAGATGGTAATTTTGGAGGTTCTGCCGGAATTGGAGAAATGCTTCTCCAAAGCCATTCCGGATTTATTCACCTACTGCCGGCATTGCCAAAAGCATGGAAAGATGGCGCCGTAAAAGGATTGAAAGCTAGAGGAAATTATACGGTTGATATGACTTGGAAGAATGGACAGATCACCAATTATAAAATAACGGGACCAAATAAAACTGTTGTTAAAGTATTAAATGGATCGACATACGAAAATTATAAAATAAAATAATTTATAAATAAAATTCTGTAAATTGGTTGTAAATTCATGATGAGTTTACAACCAATTTTTTTATGAACCAACCACTTTACTATTGTCTGATATGTTTCGTCTTTTTTATAAGTTCATGTCAGTCCAATCCAGAAAAAAAGCAGGAGAAAAAAGGAACACCAATTGTCTATAAAATTACGGGGTCTTTAAATCCCGAAGTAAATGGTACCGTTTATTTGCAAGATCACGATAATTCCATGCAGCAGTTTCGTCGAGCTAAAGTAGAACAAGGCAAGTTCGTTTTAGAAGGCGAGTTGGTCATTGATGCATTTTATGATCTGATCATCAGGTCCGATTCGGGAGCTGTGAAATCCTTTAATTATAGCACGCCCCTTTATGTGGAAGCTGATGCTGATTATGATGTTGCTATCAAGGAAAAAGGCGATCATTTTAGTATTGAGGTAAAAACAAATTCATTGACGACAAATGAACTGATAGCATTCAATAAAAACAAAGAAAAAGTACAGCACGAATTAGATGAACAGCTTGCCAAATACAGCGACGAAACTGCTGCTTTGAATGCTAAGCTCATGAACTTTAGCAGAGGACAAGAGTCTGTCTATAATCAAACTATAGATAGACTTGAAGAAATAACAAAACAGTCGAATGAAATTCGGGCTAGAAAAGATGATAAAAGATTTTACGAAGAATATGTTTTGAATAGCAAACAAAAAGCATCATTTCTGATTCCCTATTCCTTTAAGTACATCAGCCTGAATAAGGAGAATTATAAAGATTATGATCAAATTTTAGCACATTTAGATCCTGCTATTCAGAAACACCCACTTGTTAAAGCAGCTGTTGCAAAAGTAGATGATGTCAAGAATTATTATGCTAATATGCCTGTTTTTCCGGCTATTACTCCTCGTAATCTAAAAGGTGATTCTTTGAAGTTTGACCAGCTAGTAGATAAGAAAATGATAATTGTTGCGGTTTGGTCAAGTAAAGGCAAAAATTCAAAAATGGATTTACCGGTTTTAGTACGCAAAGAAGCCGAATTGAAAAAAATGGGTGTTGAAGTTGTGTATTTGACCGATGATGAAGATTATGAACGTTGGAGGGCAAGCAATCGACAAATCGGATTAGGAATGAACAGTTATTTGTTAAACGTGACTGATCGTGATTTTATCGAAAATAGCTATAATGTTATTGGAACCCCACGATACTTATGGCTGGATCCAAAATCAAGAACTGTTATTGAACTGGCAGGTGCAGATCCAACGTTACCAGATTTTATTAAAAATGTCAAGAATAAATTATAATACAATTTACGTTTATTGTCCGCTATAATGTTTAAATTTGAATAATTAAACAATATCTGTTTTTTTGTAGCTATTTGTAAGAATGAAAATTGTTCAGTTTACCGTTCCTGTCCCCAATCAAGGTTCCGTTTGTGTACAAGAAGATCTGTTGGTTGAATTTTACAGCAACTATCATCGACATAAAGAAATCCAACTGACATACATTCTAAAGGGGGAAGGTACTTTTTTGATTGGCAATTTTACACATCAATTCAAACAAGATGAAATTTATATTGTAGATGCCGATGAACCGCATATGTTTCAACGATCTGAGCTAGTTCCTGATCCTGATTTAAAAGAGCAGATCCATGCGATTCATATATTCTTTGATTACGCCCGGTTTAAAGATTTCTTACAATTGCCGGAATTGACAGAAGTCCGTTCATTTCTAGAAAATATCAATGTAAGTAAAAAACTGGACGCCGCTTCAAATCCAGGGATCAAACGTAAGTTTTTACAGATTAATGAGACGGATGGGTTAGATCGTTTAACGGCATTTATGGGGCTTGTCGATTATTTAGCTGAAAAAGTAGATCTATGGACTTCACTTTATACAGGAATTCCTCAAAAAAAGTATTCTGACGCAGAAGGGATTCGCATTAATGATATTTTTCAGTATACATTTAAGCATTTTGAGAAAAAGATAGCCTTGGAAGATATCGCGGCAATTGCCCATATGACACCGCATGCCTTCTGTAAATACTTTAAAAAACACACCCGAAAAACTTATATTACTTTCCTCAATGAAATTCGCATTGAGCAAGCTTGTAAAATGCTGATACATGGTCTTTCTGAGAATGTATCGGATATCGCTTTTAAAACCGGCTTTAATAATGTGGTGAATTTTAATCGTGTATTTAAAAAAATCACGAAGGTATCTCCCAGTGAATACCTGATGCAGCACAAAATTAAAGACATGAACTAATACCTAATCAATACCTATCGTAATGAATATCAGATTACAGCATTTCCTTTTTAGTTTTATATTTTTATTTCTCCTGTTTCCCAATTGTTTTGCACAGCGTTATGCGATCGATACGTTACAATATCAAGGTACTGATCAAAAGGTTGTCAACCTAGTGATCTTGGGCGATGGTTATACACAGGCGCAGTTGATGGATTTTGAAGAAGATGCCAAACGTTTCACAGATTATTTCTTTCAAACGGAACCCTTTCGTCAGTACAGTAATTACTTTAATGTATTCGCGATTAAAACACCGTCTTTAGAATCTGGAGCTGTACATGCTTGTACTGCCAGTGACTGTGTACACGGCAATACGGATTTGAGTCAATATCCAGCCCGCTTTAATAAGTTTACAAAAAAATATCCAGTTCCTATTGCATCACCTAATACCATCTTTGGAAGCAGTTTCGATAACGGAGGACTGCACCGGCTGGT
The DNA here is from genome assembly GCF_025961315.1 of Sphingobacterium kitahiroshimense. Taxonomy (NCBI): domain Bacteria; kingdom Pseudomonadati; phylum Bacteroidota; class Sphingobacteriia; order Sphingobacteriales; family Sphingobacteriaceae; genus Sphingobacterium; species Sphingobacterium kitahiroshimense. The sequence continues at coordinate 4,385,930 of NZ_JAOQNK010000001.1, forward strand.
GGTACCACAAAAGTATCAGGTTATCGAGCAGGTATTAAAGGAGCATATTCCCAATTATACACAAGTTGTGATTTTGGTAAACTCTCCCTTTTACGGAGGTTCTGGTGGTAAGTATGCGACAGCAACCGTTAACTTTATGAGTAATGATATTGCTGTTCATGAGATCGGTCATTCTTTTTCTATTTTAGCCGACGAATATTGGGCAGGTAATCAATATGCAATTGAAGGTCCTAATCGTAGTCAGGAGTCTGATCCGACAAAGGTTCCTTGGAAGAATTGGGTCGGGACACAAGGTGTTGGTGTATATTCTTACGGAGGATCAGGATCAAAGTCGACTTGGTTTAGACCGCATGAATTTTGTAAAATGCAATACTTAGTGGCTCCTTTTTGTGCTGTTTGTCAAGAAGTTTTTGTAGAGACCATACATCAGAAAACAAATCCAATTCTAGCTACCCTGCCAGTCGCGAGTAAACCTGTAGATGCAGATAGCATGTCTGTTTTCTCTTTAAAATTGTTAAAACCATCCCCCAATACACTTGAAGTGAAATGGTATCTTAATAATCGGTTAATTGATCAAAATATTGACTCTATTTATTTGAATATGGGTATGCTTGAAGTGGGTGTAAACCAATTAAAAGCGATTGTGAAAGATACAACTTCATTAGTTCGTATCCATTCTCATCAACAGCATGTTTATGAAACAGTATGGTCTATTAACAATAAAATGGACTGCGCACTCGCAATGCCACTTTCAAACTGGGGCGATACGCTCGAGACCTGTTATAATGGCGGACAGGTACTATCCATAAAACATGCAAGTCGTGGATTGACTTACAATTGGTATAGCGAACATCAATTAACAGTTCCTTTCGCTACTGGATCGAATGTGAGTGTCAATAATATCCATGAATCTACTGTTTATTTCGTGGAAAGTATGTGGCAGGGCAAAAAATCTGAAAAAAAGAGAATATTAGTTAAAGTTTTTGATAAAGTTGAAAAACCAAAAGGTGCGAAAGTACGATTCGATAAGAAGTTGAATAAAATACGTGTTACTTTGAGCGAAAAGATTGATGATCGTTACAATTACTTATGGTGTAACGAAAATGGTACATTATTATATGAATGGGATGAGTTTAATGGCGAATATGTTTCTCCAAAAGGAAATAACAATGAATTACTGTTAAATAAATCGAATTCAAATTCAAAAATATATGTGATAAAAGTTAATAAAACAACAACGTGCCGTAGTGAAAAGTTGGAGATTTTAATTTCAAAGTTTTAATACTCTACTTAAGTAGGTATCTTTAAGGTTATTTATATATTATAAACCATAGATATTTTATGAAAAAGAATGTTAAATTTAATTTTAACATATTTTCTTTGGTATTCATCTTTTTATTAGCCGTTGCTTCATCATGTCAAAAGAACAAGAAAATTTCAGATGAATTAGACGAAAATGTGTTCTCAGTAAAGTTCAAAATTAAAGATTTTGAAAGTATTGTATCGCCGCTTCAAAGGGCAAATGGCGCTAGGAAATTAGTTTCCTCAAAAGCCTCTGTTAATTCTCAGGAAGAAACTTTATTTAAATGGGACTTCGATCTAGGAAATGCAGATCCTATTATTGCATTTAATCCGTTACCTGTTATTGATTATAATAATGGGAAAGTTGATTACGGTTTTACCGCAGGATGGCCTACTACAGGCAAATCAATTAGTTTTAGAGGGGTGGAGTCAATCCTTTTTAAACTTCCCGCACAGCAGATCGAATTGCTCAGTAATCTGAGTCTAGATGTGAATAGTTCGGGGACAGGTCCACGTGCCTTATTGATCGATTATTCGACCGATAAGGGTTCAAACTTTTCGAAATTGTCGGATACGATTCACTATCCACTGGATTTAACAAGCACCGGTATATCAAAGCTCCCAATCTCTCAATCTCTGAATGCGATACCGGTTATGGGTAAAGATGCCGTTTGGATACGTATACGTTTGTATTCCGGTAAACGCCCGCCTGGAAGCATTTATAATCCGACCAGCAGTACATTTAAACTTGATAATGTTTTGATTACTGGAGTTGTGAACGATACAGCATTACAAAACAAATTATATTATCATATTTATAATGCTTCAGGTAATGAACTGGTCAAACAGGGCGGTATCTCAGCAGCGGAAACTTTTGCGGTTGATCTGCCATTGGGGACATATTATTTGAGTGTACTGACAAAAAATTCCAATAGTCCTATCGTGTTTGCTAATAGTACCAATCGCAATGGATTTTATATCAGTAATTCATTTATGGAGAAGGAAGCCGAGATTTATGCCGTTCGAGATACCTTTGAGGTTAAACAGTCTATAGAAAGGACATTGCTATTAAAACGTTTATACAGTGAGGTGAAAGTAGAGTTTACCGATATAGTTGATTTAAGTCATATTGATAGTATCCGAATACAGCAAAAGCATCCCGGCTTTTATTATTATCCCTTTAGTAACAGCAGCAACAGTCAGTTGGATGCGACTTTCTTGAAGATCGAACCCAATTTTACAGAGAATAATAAAAGTTTCTTTTTTAATCAATTTATGGGGTTTCATGATACAAATAAAACGATCAGGTATGAACTCACCGTTTACGAAAAGGGATCTGTTATTCGATCATTTGAATTAAAAAGTGAAGTTAAGAATAATATGCAGGTTCTTTTTAAGGGCTTATTATTAGAAGAAATCAATCCTGGACAAGGATTTATAATACGGAAGAATGAAAAATGGGATGGAAACGTCGATGTTTATTTTTAAAGTTAAACATCGACACCCTACGTTATTTAATTAAATTTTGAAACAAAAAAAGAGCTTGCTGGTGAACAGCAAGCTCTTTTTTTGTTTATTTAAGAGATTACAATACTTTTTTCAAAAGTGTGTTCCAACCAACTAGATCAGCAACAAATTTCTCTAAGTCTGCAATTGCTACACGTTCCTGTTGCATGGAGTCACGGTGACGGATCGTAACCATATTGTCTTCTAATGACTGATGGTCTACTGTGATACAGATTGGCGTACCGATTGCATCTTGACGACGGTATCGTTTACCAATTGAATCTTTTTCATCATACTGTACATTGTAATCCAATTTTAATACAGCCATAATCTCACGTGCTTTTTCTGGAAGACCATCTTTTTTTGTTAAAGGTAAGATGGCCGCTTTAACAGGTGCAATTGCAGGAGGGAATTTCAATACGACACGTGAATCTTGCTTTTCAGGTGTTGAAAGATCTTCTTGAACCAATGAATTACATAGAACTGTTAAGAACAGACGATCTAAACCGATAGAAGTTTCGACTACGTAAGGGATATAGTTCTGATTGATCTCTGTATCAAAATATTGCATTTTTTTACCAGAAAATTCTTGGTGTTGTTTTAAATCAAAATCAGTTCTGGAGTGGATACCTTCAACCTCTTTAAATCCAAATGGGAAATTGAATTCAATATCTACTGCCGCATTCGCATAATGAGCTAATTTATCGTGATTGTGGTAACGGTAGTTATCAGGGTTGAAACCTAAAGCTAAATGCCATTTAAGACGGGTTTCTTTCCATTTATTGTACCATTCCATTTCTGTACCTGGGCGAACAAAAAATTGTAATTCCATTTGTTCAAATTCACGCATACGCATAATGAATTGACGAGCAATAACTTCGTTACGGAATGCTTTACCAATTTGAGCAATTCCGAAAGGAATTTTCATGCGGCCAGTTTTTTGAACATTTAAGAAGTTAACAAAAATACCTTGAGCAGTTTCGGGACGTAAGTATACTTGTTCAGCACCATCTGCCATAGCACCCATTTGGGTAGCAAACATCAAGTTGAACTGACGTACATCAGTCCAGTTTTTAGTTCCAGAAACAGGACAAACGATATTGTGATCTTCAATAATAGTTTTTAAACCAGCAAGATCATCAGCATTCAAGGCAACGTTCAATGCTTCTAATAGCGCAGCCGCTTTTTCAGTTTTACCATCAGCTTCGTAACGCGCTATTTTATCTTCGATCAATTGATCTGCACGGTAACGTTTCTTAGAATCTTTGTTGTCGATCATTGGATCATTAAACCCGTCCACGTGGCCTGAAGCTTTCCAGGTCGTTGGGTGCATAAAGATAGCAGCATCGATACCGACAATGTTTTCATGCAATTGCACCATGGATTTCCACCAATAGGTCTTTAAATTATTTTTTAATTCAGAACCTAATTGACCATAATCATAGACAGCACTTAAGCCATCATATATTTCACTTGATTGGAATACAAAACCATATTCCTTAGAGTGGGATACTATACTTTTAAAGAAGTCGTCTGTTTGTTTGCTCATAAGTAGCAAATATAAATATTAGTATTTAGATTTTAGATAGTCGTACTTAGATAATGATAATCGTATGCAGGCCATGTATATAAATGCATGGTCGGTTGCTGTTTTATCATGATTCTAGTACTGTCAAATATTATTTTATAAGATCGCGAATTTGTTGAGATGCATTCTTATTGTCCACCTTTTTAATGATGTGAGCAATATTTCCTTGTTCATCAATAACAAATGTTGTGCGTGCAGTTCCCATATACTTTTTACCGTACATGTTTTTTTCTACCCAAACACCATAATCATTGACAATTTTCTGATCTTCATCAACCAGTAATTGAAAGGGAAGTTCATGTTTGTTGATGAACTTTTGATGAGAAGCTTCTCCATCGATACTTACGCCGATAATTTCAAATCCATCTTTCTTTAAAGACTGATAATTATCTCTAAAATTGCAAGCCTCTGTTGTGCAACCTGGTGTATTATCTTTTGGGTAGAAATATAAAATCACCTTCGTTCCAATAAAATCTGACAAAGAAATACTTTCTCCATTTTGGTTCTTAGCCGTTATTGCAGGCGCTTTCTGTCCTATTTCTAATGTAGCCATATGTGTTATTAATTAATCTAATGAACAAGATACTGATTATCTGGTGAAACTTGCTTCATAAACTCTGACATTATCTTTCCAGTCTTTGACCTCCAGCTTAAAGCTATGTTTTCCGGATCCTAAAGTGGATTCGAAGTTATGCCAGATATGACGATTTTTTGGGTCATATTTCATCAGCACCCATTCGCCATCAATGTAAGCATTGAATGACTGTATCCCGGATAGATTATCAGAAATGGTAAAGTCAATTTGCTTTTGTGCACTGACATTTTTATTGTTAATGAGATTACGGACTATGATGGTTGGAGCTATCGTATCAACTGCTACATAGAAGTCGCCAAAACTGCGTACCAACGCTGTTACTAAACCATTTTCATATTTTCCACCCTGTGCACCACCATCTGTTGAAACGAGAAGAGCTTTACTGTACAGTTCTTTCGTCAGGTCGGCAGTTGGCCTAATACTTAATGTGTAAGAACCAAATACAGGCGTAAATTTATTATGGACGCGATGTAATTGAGAATAACCGTTGGCTGGTTTTTGACCTTCACTATAAGTAAAGTTTAAATTGTCATATAGCGTATTTTTGGGTATGGTTACTTTAAAATTGTCTGCTTGGTAAATGTTGTCCAGTAGGAAGTTGAAGTATTTACCAGCGTTTGACGGATTGTTTTTGACTACATAGTTTGCATTTCGTTGCACTTCGAAATTTATTTCTGTGGCATTGCCCTGAACATCTTTGACAACATAACGAACCTGATGTACTTTATCATCTTTAAGTTCCATAACACCGCTGTTGTCCAATTGTGCATAGATATCGATTGGATTTCCCGGTTGCTTAAAACTCTTTTGTACACGTACATTTGATTTTTTCCAATAAGGATAATCGATATAGGAATGGATAGCACGGGTCTTATCAAAAGGAATAGCTTCGAAAAGTACAGTACTGATATTTTTATTATCTAAAAATAATTCTATTGAATATACACCGTAAGTAAAGGAGATTCCTTTACGCCTATCTACGGTGTTGATCCCTAAACCAAATTTACCATTAACAGGAATCGGTGAGCTACCGGCAAGACTATAATTTCCATTGGCCAATGCTTTTACAGTCTGATGCCTTCGGGGTGTATTTTCATCGAAAATTGGATTGTCCAGATCATATAGTGTTACACCTCGTATGATAGGCTTAATACCATCTGGAAATGTAAGTCCAAAAAGTTGTGTGTTGAAAGGAAGCTGCTGTTTTGTATCGCGAATTTCAAAATGAAGATGTGGACCTGCAGATCCTCCTGTATTTCCTGAGTTTGCCAGAAGTTGTCCTTTCTTCAATTTGAACTGACCAGGTTTTAGAAATAGGTCGACGTCAAAACGTTTTTGTTTATACTGCTCTGCTTTTATAAAAGCATTGAGCTCATTATTGAAGCTTTCTAAATGTAGGTATACAGAAGTATAGCCATTGGGATGATCGAGGTAAACGGAATTCCCTCCACCCCCGATCTGTACACGGATACGCGAAACAAAACCGTCTGCAACGGCATATACTGGTATATTTATTTTTTGTTGCGTCCGATAGTCATCACCGCCATGGAAATGTGTTGCTCTCAATTCTCCGAATGAACCCGAGGCTTGCGGAGCAATATCCATAGGCGGTCTAAAATAATTTTGAGGGTATTGACGATGTTTGATGATATCCTGTGCATGGAGTGTGTTGGAAACAAGTGCAAACATCCCGATTATTGCGGTTAATTTTTTCATAGACCTTACTTTATGGTGCAACTAAACATTTGTTTCTCACCAATAAAACCAACTAAAGTATCACCGATTACAACGGGACCAACTCCTGCAGGAGTACCTGTGTAAATAAGATCTCCCTTTCGTAAAGTAATGAACTTGGAGATATAAACTATCAAATCGTCATATGAAAAAATCAGATACTTTGTATTTCCCTGCTGCACGGTTTCTTTGTTCTTTAGCAAGGAGAAATCAAGATTTTTAAGATCATCAATCTCTTCCTTTGGAATCAACGGGCTGATGACAGCTGAGCCATCAAAAGATTTTGCTAACTCCCAGGGAAGACCCTTCTCTTTGTGTTTTTGTTGTATGTCTCGCGCTGTGAAGTCAATACCGAGTCCGATGGCATCAAAATATGTGTTTGCGAATTTTTGGCTTACATGTTTTCCTTCTTTACAGATGCGTAATACGATTTCCGCTTCGTAGTGAATGTCGTTAGAAAACTCTGGATAATAAAAGTCTTTGTTATCCTTCAATAAAGCGGTGTCGGGTTTCATGAATACAACAGGCTCTTGTGGGATAGGGTTGTTCAGTTCTTTAGCGTGGTCGACATAGTTACGGCCTATAGCAATGACTTTCATCTTGATCTTTCTTAAAGTAAAGCACCTGGATATATGCGTTGATGGTGCGGAATATACAAACTTAGCAAATGTAGAAAGTAATTCAAATTGATTCGGATCAAATTGGGAAAGTGTTATAATTTAATAGGGAGTTAATAGGGGGATAATAGGGGTATAGCCCTACTAACTCCCTATTAAAACTGACTAAACAATATTTTATACCTAAATTAATGTATAATTTTGTATATATTTGGTATTGAGGAGTGTAAGAGGATTTGAAAACCAAATAACTATTTAAACCAATGGCAATTCAAGAGAACGGTCCTAATGGACCTTTTAAAGGTAAAGTAGGTTCAGTATATGGCTATAAGCTCAATGGTCAAAATATTATTAGAGGTGCTCGAAATAAAAATAGAAAGCCTCCAACCGAAGCTATGTTAATGAATCAGCAGAAGATGAAGGTTGCGAATAATTTTATTGTATCTGTAAAAGCTTTAATGCAGTATGGCTATCGTCATCAAGCTCCAAAGGGAAGTATAATTGGACCATTTCAGACAGCGCAACAACATATCTTAAAGGACACGATGGAGCTGGATGCTGATTGCCAATATTATGTTAATGTTGAAAAAGTTTTTGTATTTAGAGGTCTGCTTTCTCCTCCGACAGGTTGTTCTGTTGAAAGGCATGGCAAAATGTTGCATATGAAATGGATCGTTAATGCCGATTATAAGGATAAAATGTACAAAATGAGCTTCGCATTATTTAACACAAAAGAATTTATGCAACTTGACATCGGTGTCGCTGAGGTTAATTAAGGCTCTTGTACAGTACCATTAATTGGATCTTTTGACGAGAAAACTCCCATTCACGTATATTTTGTAATATGGGATTCGTACCTTGATTTAAATTCCGATTCGGTGTATTGTGGCATAGTTGAGTAGGAATTGCTCTTTGGTTTGTCTATTTTTAAAGCATGAAAGATTTAAAAGCCGTATTTTTTGATTTTGATGGGACATTGGTGGATTCTGAACGTTTTTATTTTGAAGCATGGAAGCCAATTCTTAAGTATCATTTTTCAATTGATTTAGATTTTGAGACTTGGATTCAACATTTTGCAGGACATACTTTAGCGCGTAATCTATTGACGATGAAAGAGCTCTGGGACGTAGAGGTAAAAGAAGAATTTATGTGGAGAACCACCAGGGAAAATTATGCACAACAAGATATGCTGAGTATACCCCTAATGCCCCATGCAAGAGAATTGATTCATTTTTTGGTTGAACAGGATATTCAGATCGGATTAGTGACTTCTAATTTTAGGCCAACTGTAGATCGCATGTTGACACATTATGATTTACATGAGCATTTTTCCTGGTTTGTAACACGTGAAGATGTTGTTAATCCAAAGCCTAATCCATCTTGTTATGAAAAAGCATTACAGTTATCGGGCTTTAATAGGGAAGAGGTCGTTGCTATAGAAGATACTGCAACAGGCGCGAGAGCGGCAATCGATGCCGGATTGAAGTGCATTGCTGTCACCAAACAAAAAGCTGAGCGTGATCGTCTGGATTTTGCAACCTATCTTTTTTCAGACTTAAAAGAGGTTAATGCTATCCTGAGGTAGTTTTTTGCATTTTTGTTACAAAAAATTAATCGTTTTAGCTTTGTTATTTTTAATATTATCTTTAATATTACAGCAGTAAGAACACCTTATTATGATGAATCGAAGAACCCTTGTTAAGCAATTGTTTATTATTGCGGGAGGAATTGCTCTATTGCCATCTTGCCTTCGTGAACAAGGAGGGGCATCTATTGTGCTCCAAAATATTAAGTTATCTGCAACAGATGAAGATTTCTTAGCAAAATTAGCTGAAATACTGATCCCTAAGACAGACTCTCCTGGTGGATTAGAGCTGAACTTACATCTGTTTGTAATGAAAATGGTTGATGATTGTGAAAGTCCAGAAAACCAACAGGTATTTGTAAAGGGCATGCAGGCATTAAAGGACAATTCCGAATCGCAGACTTCAGAGGATCTTTTAACCTCGATAACAACTTTGGAAGGTCAAAAGGAGGGAGATGAAGTTGCTTTTTTTAAGATATTCAAAAATCGGGCTATTCAAGGATATTTAAATTCTGAATACGTGATGAAAAACAAGTTGATATACAAATTGATTCCTGGGCCTTATCAAGCTGCGGTAAAATTGAAAGCGTAAATGGCAAATATTAATATAGACAGTCAAAAAGATAGAACCTACGATGCAATTGTGATTGGATCGGGGATTAGCGGTGGTTGGTCTGCGAAAGAATTGTGTGAAAAGGGATTAAAAACTTTGGTATTGGAGCGTGGCCGTGATGTCAAGCATATCAAAGATTATCCGACAACCAATATGAATCCCTGGGAATTTGAACATCGTAATGAGATGCCTTATGCGATCAAACAGGAGAATCCGATCGTTAGTAAATGTTATGCTTTTCATGAAGATGCTGCTCATTTTTTTGTAAAAGATAAAGAGCATCCTTATGTGCAAGACAAACCTTTTGATTGGATTCGTGGTTACCAGGTAGGTGGCAAATCGTTGTTATGGGCAAGACAGACACAGCGTTGGTCGGACTTTGATTTTGAAGGCCCAGCCCGCGATGGTTTTGCTGTTGATTGGCCGATTCGATATGCCGATTTAAAGCCATGGTACGATTACGTTGAAAAATTTGCTGGGATTGCAGGGGATAAGGATGGTTTGCCGGAATTGCCTGATGGCGAATTTTTACCGGGCTATCCACTTAATATGGTTGAAAAATATTTCAAACAATCTATTGCAGCCAAATATCCTGAACGGAAGGTAATTTCGGCACGTTGTGCACATCTTTCGAAGCCTAATCAGATTCATTTTGATCAGGGACGTGTGCAGTGCCAAAACCGTACATTATGTCAGCGTGGCTGTCCTTTTGGAGGCTACTTCAGCTCCAATGCGGTGACATTGCCATGGGCAGCAAAAACGGGTAATATGACCTTGCGTCCTTTTTCAGTGGTACATTCGATTTTATATGATGAGCAAAAAGGGAAAGCTGTTGGCGTTCGTGTTATAGACACCAATACGAAGGAAGAAATCGATTTTTATGCGCGCGTTATTTTTGTTAATGCGGCGGCAATTAATACAAATTTGATTTTATTGAATTCTAAATCAAATCGTTTCCCGAATGGATTGGGTAATGACTCCGGTGTATTGGGCAAATATGTTGCTTTCCATAATTATAGTGCCCGGATTTATGCGGAGTATGAAGGATTGCAGGACTATACAACGGAAGGACGAAATCCTGCGGGCGGTGGTTATATTCCACGGTTTAGAAACTTGCATAAGCAGGAAACAGATTATCTCCGCGGATATGCCGCAGGTTTTGGTGCATATCGGGGTAAAGACAGTGACCGAAGCGGAGCAGGTGAATCGTTAAAAAATAACTTACTGAATCCAAAGCTTGGAAATTGGCAGGTTGGCTCTCACATGATGGGCGAAACTATACCAAAAGAGTCTGGACAGGTAACCTTGGATACAAAGAAAATGGATGATTGGGGAATTCCTCTACTCCATATTGCTGTCGATTACGATGATAACGATGCAAAGATGAAGAAGGATTATCTCGATACAATGGAGGATATGTTCCAGACTGCTGGGTTTACAAATATCCGACGTGATGACGGTAACCAGGCTCCAGGTCTTGATATTCATGAGATGGGTGGAGCACGAATGGGATTGGATCCTAAAACATCAATGCTGAATAAATGGAATCAAGTTCATTCTGTACCCAATGTATTTGTTACAGACGGTGCAGCGATGACTTCAACTTCTACACAAAATCCTTCTCTGACATATATGGCTTTTTCGGCCCGTGCAGTGGATTATGCTGTAAATGAGATGAAAAAAGGAAATATATAAAAAATTTTAAAGATTAAGTTTTTTGAAAAAAAAACTTAATCTTTAAAATTAAAGCACTAATTTAAACCAATCTTAATTATCACAAATTAAGATAAACCAAACCAAATATCTTCACATCCGGTTTATGATACGGCTTAAGGAATGATATTTACAATTTATTTGCTAAAACGATTAAACAAATTATGATATGATGACCAATTTATGTTCGAAACTAAAATGAAAAACTGAATACCCTTTTATCCATTATAATTAACAAACTGAAGTAATAATTTTGTCTGAGTGTCTTTGAAAGGGAATTCTAGTACAATAATTTTTACTCTAAATAGCTAAAACGATTAAACTATTATCAAGCTAAGGATACCTATGCTTGAAATTTTAGATGTACTGGCTATATACGTTGTATAATTAAAAACCAATAAGCAAACATGTTTCTTCTTTTAAACGGTTGAAACAAATAAATAAATCTAAAATCACTTTAAAAATTATGAACAAATTTGACGCAAGAACATTTTTGCAGTTGAAGAAAAATTCTAAATTGTTTTTTTCTTTAGCTGTTATTGCTGGATCTATGCAACAGGTAAATGCCTCGTCCGCTACTTTGTCGGGGTATGCGCATGTATCAAAAGCAAAAGAACTTGTTGCTAAGCAAGGACAGGTTAGTGGTAAAATTGTGGACAGTAGCGGAAACCCAGTTTCGGGTGTAACGGTTTCTGTTAAAGGAACTTCTGTAGGTACCCAGACTTCTGAGACCGGTAGCTTTAGTATTAATGCGAAAGTAGGGGATATGCTGGTCATATCTTCAGTTGGATTTAAGACCGCGGAGACAAGGGTAAGTAGTACCTCAGGTCTAACCATTCGATTGGAATCTGCCGCAGATGTGCTGGATGAAGTCGTGGTAGTCGGTTATGGTACTATGCGTAAATCGGATGTTACGGGATCTATTGCGATGGTAAAAGGTGCTGATATGATCAAAGATCAAAACTTTAGTCCATTGGACAATTTAAGAGGGAAAGCATCGGGAGTGAATATTTTCTCCAATTCCAGTCAACCTGGTGCCTACGGTAATAAAGTGATCATACGTGGTATGGCTACGATTAATTCTTCATCAAATCCACTATACGTAGTAGATGGTGTGGTGATGGAAGATTTTCAATTATTGAATCCCAATGATATTGAAAGTATTGAAGTATTGAAGGATGCGTCTTCTGCCGCAATTTATGGTGCCCGTGGTGCCAATGGGGTAATCCTAGTAAGTACTAAGCGCGGTAATAAAGATGGCCGACGTACGATCAGTTACCAGGGATCGGTAGGAATAAGTACTCCACAGCGTTATATGGATCTTTTAAATGCGCAGGAATGGACAGATGCATTTATGATAGGTTTAGAAAATGAAAATAAATATCAAGGAAAAACCTGGGATTTGGATCGTTCAAAATGGTTTAATGATCCGGATTACTTTGACGCTACAGGTAAACCATTATATGATACCGATTGGCAAAAAGAAGCAACACGTACAGCTATATCGCAAAATCATCAGTTGAATTTGCAACAGGGGGATGATAAATCTTCAGTAGGAGCTTTTCTAAATTATACTGATCAACAAGGTATCGTCAATAGTACCTATAGTAAACGTTTGAACGGAAAGTTAGCGTATGATTCTAAACCGACTTCTTGGTTGTCCACTGCCGTTAATTTAAGTGTGAATCATACTTGGGGACAATATACGCCTGAAGATGGTGGTGGTCAAGATGCTCGCCGTACCATGATTGAAATGTTGCCATGGTATCCTGTACGAGATAAGCTTGGTGTATACACGAATTCTGCTTCTTCTAAAATTTCTGATGTTTTGGGTTTTGAAGGTATGGCTAATCCCGTTTCTATTTTAGAATTGCAAAAGCGGGAGCGCTATAATACACAGATTTTCGGTAATGCTGCTTTGACATTTCACCTAGCCGATGGACTAGATTTGAAAACACAATTTGGTATTGATAATCATCAAAAGAGATATAAAGGTTACTCATCTATAACATTAAATAATATTTCCAGACCAAATGGTTGGGCTGAGAGAGATCATACCAATACCTTATATTGGCAAGAGGAAACGTATTTGACTTATAATAAGCAGTTTGATAAGCATCGTATTAATGCGATGGCTGGATTGTCATGGCAAGAACGTACCTATGATTTTGATAACTCAAGAACGGAAGGTTTCTTTGATGATTTTTATGAGTCAAATAATATGGGGATCGGAATTTTACCGGCTCCTCCGGGATCAAATTCAAATAAATGGGCGATGAACTCTTATTTTTTAAGAGCCTCCTATTCTTACGATAATCGTTATTCTGCGACTATTACAAGCCGTTATGATGGATCATCTAAATTTGGAAAAAATAATAAATATGCTTTTTTCCCATCAGCTGGTTTAGCCTGGAACGTATCCAATGAAGATTTCTTGAAAGGCAACGAGTCTATTAGTAACTTGAAATTTCATACAAGTTATGGTTTAACAGGTAATTCTGAGATAGATCCTTACGGATCTTTAGCTATTGTTGAGGCTGGAACAGTTTTATTGAACGGAAATAGAGCTCCTTCTTCTTATGTTAGGGCAATTGCCAATCCTGATTTAAAATGGGAAAGAACAGCGCAGTATGACGTTGGAGTAGAGTTGGGATTATTTCAAAATCGTTTAAATTTTGATGTATCCTTCTATCATAAGAAAACAACTGATTTATTATTGGCTGCTCCCGTGCCAACAGCTACAGGTTTTAGTACAGTGATGAAAAATATTGGATCTGTACAAAATCAAGGTTTAGATATGATGATCACCGGAACTCTAGTTGATAATGATAATTTTAGCTGGAAATCATCTGTAAATATGAATTATAATAAAAATAAGGTGTTAAAATTAGGTGAAAATAATGCCGATATTTTAATGAATAATTGGGTCGGTGGTGCTAATAGTGTAATTCGTGTTGGAGAAAATTTAAATAGTTTTTATGGTTACCGTAGATTGGGTGTTTATACACAAGAAGATGTGGATGCTGGTAATGCTACATTAAGCCAAGTTGGTAGAGCTAAACGTACAACTGAGAAAGAAATTATTGGAAAGGGAATACCAGATTGGACAGGTAGCTTTATCAATAATTTAAAGTATAAAAACTTTGATTTTACGTTAGATCTTCAGTTTGTGAAAGGTGTAGAAGTAATGCAACAATTTTACCACTCTACTTATGATCGTTTTGGAATCACGAATGGCTTAAAAGAAATTTTGACGGATGCTTACAATGGTACAAATCCTAATACCATGCAGCAAGCGATTTACTTAACCAATGGGGGACATGCTGGTCAGGATACGAATGTCGACGATTCGTGGGTAGCGGATGGATCGTATATCAGAGTTAATCTAATTCAACTGGGATATACCTTTAATCCGGATGTATTGAAACGTGTAGGGATGTCTAATTTAAGGATATATGCAAATGCTAATAATCCATTCTTATTCACATCCAGTGATTTCAAAGGATATGACCCAGAAAGTACTTCTCAAGGGACCGGGAATTTTGGTCAAAACATGACATTTTTTGCTTATCCAAGAGCGAAGACTTTCTCTTTAGGTGTGAATGTAACTTTTTAAATCGTAGAACTTATCAAAATGAAAAATAAATTAGTAATGTTGTTATTGGCCGGAGTGACACTGACAACTTCCTGTAATAAATTTTTGGAAGAAGATCCAAAATCAAATTTATCGTTAGAATATTATTATCAAAATGCTGGACAAGCTGAAGGTACAGTAAATTCTCTTTATCGTCGCGGCGCTCAACTGCGGACATCTTATGCAAGTAGTGCTTACATTGGTCCTACGGCCTCAGTGAGTACGATGCTAACTGGATATTTTACCAATAGCTATGAAGGACAAGAACGAATTTGTTTATTTTCGAGGGAATTGACGCGTCAAAATAATACAAACTTGATTTCAGGTACTATGAATACCATTTGGGATGAAAGTTATACAGCTATTAATATTGCTAATGCGGGTTTAAAATATATTCCTAATATCAATATGGCCGAAGCCGCTAAAAATCGTCTAATTGGAGAAACTAAGTTTTTTAGAGCTTATAATTATTTCTATTTAGTGAAAACATTTGGAGCAATACCTTTATCTACGACTCCTATTGAAACTTTGAATGATAATCTATATTTAGATCGAACACCTGCTGCAAAGGTATACGAACTAATTGAAGCTGATCTTAAAGAAGCAATTGAGGCATTACCTGCAGCTAAATTTGCTCAAAATGGTCATAGAATCACTAAGTATGTTGCAGCAATGACTTTGGCGAATGTATATTTACAGCAAGGAAAATTTGCAGATGCTGCTACAGCAGCTAAAATTGTTGTTAATTCAGGCCATAGCATGACTGTAAATACTGATCTAGGCATGAGTAGTGCTTATAATCGCTTACGTACTACAGATGATTTGGATGAAGTGATTTACGCACAAGAATATGATGCTAATATCAGTAGTGGTAGCTGGTGGCCAACTTATGCTTTTAATTCTTCTGCTGTATCGGTATTTGATAAATATTCGATCTTTGAACGTGTTTTTGGACCAACAAAACAATTTTTGAATGTGTATGATACAAAAGATCTTCGTATTCAACCCAATCAATTTTTTCACTGGAAATATACAAATCCAATTAATGGTAAAGTTTGGGAATCTACTGATGCAGGTATTTGGTATTATTTTGATGAACAAGCGTTATTAACTACTGGTAAAGCAACAAAAGATTGGAACTTTTATCGCTACCCTGAAGCTTTGTTGATTGCCGCTGAAGCAATTGCTAAAAGTGGTAGTGTGACTGCTGAAGCAGCGGGCTACTTAGCGCAGGTTAAAGCTCGTGCAAATACAGAAGGTAAAACTGTTGCTCAATTTACTTCTGATTTACAAGGTTTATCTGTTGATCTTTTTGTGAAAGAATGTTGGATTGAACGCTTGAGAGAATTTCCATTAGAGTTCAAGATGTGGGATGATATTGTAAGGACGAAGATGTTTCCTGTTATCTCAACTACTGATGCTGGTAAAATAGATTTTGTACCCCTTATTGGTGCTAAAAATGCATCAGGTGCAGTATTTAAAGAGTCTGATCTTTTGTGGCCTATATCACCGGATGAAATTCAAAGAAATAATAAACTAACGCAAAACGAAGGTTATAAATAGCATAATGAGGCTGTCCAATCAAATTGGACAGCCTTTTTTAAGGATCTAATTATGAGAATATTTAGTTTTTACCTACTTTTTAGTATTACACTTTTGGCGAATGGTTTACAGGCACAGGAAAAAGTACACTTTGATGTTGCAGCCGCGCAGACTATGAAACAGATTTATCATTTATTTGGAAATGTTGAAAACCAGCTTCTATTGGAAAGGTTTCCTTTTGATGAGGGTTTTAAAGCCGATTATTTGAATAACACCGAACAAGCATCGCAGCAAAAGAAATATGCTTATCTATGGCCTTTTTCGGGTAGTTTTTCAGCTGTTAATGCTTTGATGGAGTTGCCGAAGAAAAAAAGGGAATATCAGAATATACTCGATCAAAAAGTATTGGTCGGCCTTGCGGGGTATCGTGATCAAAAACGTCTTCCTGTGGGATATGCATCATACTTAAATAACGCTCCTGTTTCCGATCGCTTTTATGATGATAATATCTGGCTAGGTATTGATTTTACGGATAGTTATTTGTTGACGAAAAAACAAGCGTATCTTACTAAAGCGAAGGAAGTGTGGGCGTTTGTGATGAGCGGTGAAGACGACCTACTTGGTGGTGGTATCTACTGGTGTGAACAAAAAAAAGAATCTAAAAATGCATGTTCTAATGCTCCTGCGAGTGTATTTGCGCTTAAGATGTATGAAGCAACGAACGATAACCATTATTTGGAAGAGGGCAGGAGACTTTACCATTGGACCAAAGAAAAATTAGAAGATCCTAATGATGGCCTTTTTTGGGATAATATGAGTTTAAATGGACATATAGATAAAGCAAAATACTCTTATAATTCGGGTCAGATGTTGCAAGCAGCGGCTTTATTGTACCGGTTGACTCAGGAGAAGCAATATTTGATGGATGCTCAAAAGCTCGGAGAAGCCTGTTATTCTTATTTTTTTCAAGATGTCACAGGACAAGAATTTAAATTGTTAAAAAACAGCAATCTATGGTTTCATGCTGTGATGATGCGGGGATTTATCAGTCTATTTGAACAAGATCATAATCCTAAGTATTTGGCAGTTTTTGCTCATAATCTGCAATATGCCTGGAACTATATGCGGGATGAAAAAGGTTTGTTCTATACGGACTGGACACTTAAAGATAGGAAGGAAACGAAAGGGTTGCTAGATCAGTGTGCATTTGTAGAGATGTATGCGCGACTGGCAAAACTTGGATACTAATAAAAAAATAGGCTGATTATATCAGCCTATTTTTTTATTAAATTATAATACATTGATTCTTTTTCCATCCCATCCCACAGCCTTGACCTGTGTTGTACCTTTTGGAGTATGAACGGTTGTGCTGGAGACGTCATTAGACCCAGCTCCTACAAATGCAATTTTTACAAGTTTATCACCTGCATAGGTTTCAAATGCTACAGCATTTTTCCAAGCGCTGTTTTGAACAATGATTTTATCTTCTCTTTTCTCGAAACCAGAACCTTCGATCCCGTTTAAGGGCAGTCTATTTTTATAAATTGAAGTGCTGTTTGCAGTAATATAATGTAATACCGGTGTGGAAGGTTTCTTATACTTAGATGCATACTGTTTTACGGCTGCAATATCAGCTGCTGTGATGGTCATCTGTGCGCAGGTATAATCATCTACCCAAAGGTCAATAGGGATAAGCATTCCAGACTGTTCAAAGAAATCTGTGAGATCTAATTTTGATGCATCACATGCGTTTTTGATAAACTCGAGCTGGTAGTATGCGTCTTGTTTAGTTGCTGTTGCTGGAGCATTAATTGCTTTCGTGAAGATATCACCATAAAAGTTTTTGTTCTCCCATGAATTTCCTTTTCCTGCGACATTGAAGTACAGCTGTAATTGCCAAAGTGGAACTAGTTTTACGAAGTGATCTCCGCCCCAATCACGTGGACGTTGGCGATCCCACCTGTCTGGGCCTGCTTGTGTTAACCAGGGTTGACGGTGTACAAATGCAGATTCCATATAAGCAGTGATACGGCCTCCAATTTTAGGTTCATCATAGTCTTTTAAGCGTTCTCGTTCTAATTTGGGACTATGGCTGTTATACGTATATTGTGTCCATACGGAATAGATGTTATTGGTTACCTCTGTTGTACCTACCCATTTCATATTAGGCCTTACTTGGTTGACATGACCAAACTCATGCGCTACTCCCCAAGAATTTTTCCTAAGATTAGCCACATTTGCGACATCTTTCATGGTATTATCGTGAAATGCGGCGCCGATACCATCTGCATGCATAAATCCTTGCCAGATAACACGGCCAAACATTCTGTTCTTCGGAATTCTTTTTGTTTGTGTCAACCCCATGATTTGGTGCTGGATACCAATAATTGAATCATAAAGTTGGATCAGTTCTACGCCTTGATGGGGTGCATTTTCTTGTAATGATTTGACCGAATATGCAAGTTGTACTTGTTTTCCTACAATATCTAAGATGGGTCCAGAAGCATTTGCTAGCATACGATCCCAATCTTTATTGGTATGCTTACCTCGTTCAAATACATCATTCACTTTTCCACCTAGTATGTGAATGTTGATCTTTTTTGAAGATACTTTGTCTTCTGTGAAATATTGAATGTAAGCATTTCCTTTATTTTCAATTTTCAAAGCATTATAGCCTTCTTTTAGATTGTAGTCTTTTTGTTTGAAGTTTTTATCATCCCAGTTTGTTACGCGTAGCGCAATAGGGCTTCCATTGGTCTTTCCAACCCATACAATAGCTTCATCTCCTGCTGTGAAGTAAATACCAGTAGGATTTTCATATTGGGAGTAAGGGCTTGTTTTAAGTCGCTTGCTTAGGCTATTGGGAGATTGATAATTTGTATAAGCGCGTAAACGTTTTTGAATGGGGTAAGATCCCTCTTTTAATTGTCTAGCAGTCTGCTTTAATATCAAATTATTGATATTTTCAATGTCCTGATCTCTGGCATTCTTTTTTAATTGACTGTAATCGTCTTTTGCAAATACTTGGCTATACTGTTGCTGAGCGTAAGACTGTACAGTTATTACAGTTATCAATAAAAAAGTAAATAGTTTATTCATCGTTATTGAATTGGTTTGAAGGTAATTTCAAATATAATCCAAAAGATAGCTTTATTTATAACCTTCATTTAAGACAAACGATTGTGTAATATAGGTTTTACTATTTATAATTTTTTCCATATTTCTTCGGTTACCCACACGGAGTTTGAAAGTTGATATTTCACTCTTATCTGGTGGTCTTCTTCTGTTTTGGAATAAAATAAGATATTGGTTATCCCTTGCAGTGATTTATCATATGAATAATCGATGTCTTCATATATCTGATTATTTAATGCTGTAAATCTACCTGATAATTGTTTGGATCCATTTGAACTGGTAATTATGAAGGATCGATCTGCGTTATATTCTTTTATATTGCCAAAAGAAGTTTTTCTCTTGGTACTGTGTTCTGTCCCATCGGATAGAATCCGAATGTTAGTGATTTCAAGAAGTTTCCATTTACCGACTAAAAGTTTATCAAATCCTGCTGAAACAATGACTTCTTCCAGTTGATTGGCGGGCCTTGGGATTAATTTTAAAGTTGTTATCTCGTGAGTAAGATCGCTGGTTTTTATAGTGAGCATGTTATAATTGAGATGCGATATTCGTATATTTTTACTTTGTGTATTTCCTAGACGTGCAATTCCATTTTCATCCGAAACGGTTCCATTATTTTCCTCTTCTAAAAATATACTTGCTTTGGGTATGGGGTTTGATGTTGTGGCATCAAGCAGAATAATTTTTTTTAATTGGGCTTGGCACAGATGGGTGCAACATAAGTATATAATTAAAAAGCTTAGAAATACAAGTGTGCCTGAAGGCTGTTTTTGCAATGTGGTCATAATCGTCAGGTTTAGGTTATCTACCTGTATGACTACGACGGATTCAATTAGTTTAAAATAAAAATTCCCTTTACATAATCTGTAAAGGGAATCGCTATAATGGAATTTAGATAGTTATACGTTGACCGTAGCATCCATTTTAAAATCGTCATCTTTCAGGTGTACGATTTCCATTGATTTTTCGTAGTTTGTTGATTTCTTCGAGAAGAAGTCATGTTGCGTTGTTTCTGTATTTAGGCCATTTAAAACAATTGGGTTCACCTGCTTCACTTCAAAGATCGGATCAAATCCAAGATTCATTAATGCCTTATTACCGTTGTAACGAACATATTCTTTTACCTCTGCTGTTAAACCAACTTCGGTATAGATTTCTTCTGTATATTTCATCTCGTTATCGAACAATTCGTTCAATAAATTGATGAATTTTTGTTTCACTTCTTCTTGATTTTTTAGTTTTTTGAAGACTTCTTGTGCCATTAATCCAACGAAAACACCGTGGATAGACTCATCCGCAATAATTTTTTTGATGATATCTGCTGAAGCAACCATTTGTCCTTGACCACATAACCACAATGGTAAGAAGAAACCTGAATAAAATAGAAATGACTCAAGAAGCACTGAAGCTGCCAGTGTCATAAATAATTCTTCATTTGTTGGATTCTTTTTGTCTAATACATGGTAATAAGAGTCAATGGTGGATGCTTTGAATTGCAAAAATTTATTTTGTTCAACCCAACCAAAAATATCATTGATTTCGTTTGTAGTAGATACCGTTGTAAAAATAGTCGAATATGATTTTGCGTGGATCGCCTCCATCATACACATATACGATAATACAGCCTTATTTTGTAACGATTCTGTATGTTCGATGATTTTTGGCATTCCTGTATGGCTCTGTAAAGTATCTAACAAAGTCAATCCGCCCAATGCTTTTTTGTAGCATTCTTTCATTTCCCAGCTTAATCCTTTCCAACTATCAATATCTTTTGAAGGGATATATTCGGTATCAATCCAGAATTGTCTAATATTTTGCTCCCAAAACATCAAGGCATAATCATTATCTGGCGTATTCCAGTTTACAGCAGTATATTGTTTACTCATTATTTTACAGCGAGAATTATTGAATGTATATGTTAATAGCGCAATTCAAAAGTTTTAATAACTTTTGAATTGCTTATGGGTTTTATTTTAAATGAAGTTTATGCTGAACAAGAAACACAATCTTCAATAGATGACTTACGTGTACGCGTATAATACAATGATTTTAACCCTAATTTATGTGCATAAATGTAGTATCTAGATAGATCACGTGTATTATCTTTAGAATTTGTATGTAAAATAGTACTTACTCCTTGATCAATGTGACGTTGGATTACAGATACTAATTTAAGTACCTTGAATTGATCCATGTCGTATGCCGATTTGAAGTAGAAGTAATTATCATTTGTCAAATAAGGCATTGGGTAATAGGTTGTACTATCTCCATATTCGCGAACTTCGATGATATCCACAATCGGCATAACAGAGGCGGTTGCGTTCATGATATAAGATGTAGATTGGTTCGGTGCAATAGCCAGACGATATGCATGATAAATACCGTACTCTTGAACTTCTGCTTTCAATTTTTCCCAATCTTCAATTGTTGGAATATGTACTCCTTCAAATAATTCTTTAACCTTATCTGTTTTTGGCAAATAATCGCGTTCTGTATATGTGTTGAAATATGATCCATCTGCATAAGCTGACTTTTCAAATCCTACAAATGTTCTTTGACGGTCACGTGCGATTTCCATCGATGCTTCCAAAGAGTAGAAGTTCATCATCATAAAGAATGCATTGGCAAAGTCTAATGCTTCCTCCGATTCGTACATAATAAAGCTTTTCGCTAAATAACCATGTAGATTCATAGCTCCAAGTCCTACTGAATGTAATTCTTTATTTGCTTTGGCGATAGAAGGAACCATTTTGATATCTGTTACATCAGATACCATTGTTAAAGCACGCATTGCTAATTTAACAGATTCTTTAACACGCTTATTATCCATTACGGTAGCAATATTCAAGGAACCTAAGTTACATGAGATACCATATTTGATTTGATCTTCTTCTCCGTAGATATTTATTTCTGAAACTTCAGACACCTGCATGATCTCCGTACATAAGTTTGAGAATTTTACTTTACCAATGCCATTCAATGCATGAGCACGGTTGGTGTTTTCTTTGTAGAAGATATAAGGATAGCCGGACTCTTTTTGTGTCTGTGCAACCTTTACTAACATGTGACGGGCGTTGATTTTCTTTTTCTTGATATTCGGATTGGTAATTAACTCTTCGTACATTTTGTCCATATCCATTTCATCCAATGGAATGCCGTATTCCAGCATCACAGTATGTGGATATATTAAGTAACAGGCTTCATCTTTTTCAGCCAATTCCATGAATTTATCAGGAATAATGATACCTATAGAAAGGGATTTGATACGTACTTTCTCATCCACATTGATTTTTTTACAGTCTAAGAACTCTTCAATGTCAGCATGAAAAATGTTTAAGTATACAGCTCCAGCACCAGGACGCTGACCCAGTTGGTTGGCATATGAGAAAGTATCTTCCATGATTTTCATGATTGGAAGAACACCTCCAGCGCGACCTTCAACTCCTTTGATGGCTTCGCCACGAGCACGAATTTTCGATATATTGAATGAAACTCCGCCTCCGATGGAAGATAATTTCATTGCTGAATCAACCGCATAGCCGATACCATTTAAATTGTCACCAATTTCATCTAAGAAACAAGAAACCAATTCTCCAGAACGTTTTTTACCTGCATTTAAGAATGTTGGTGTTGCTGGTTGATATTCTTGATTGATGAATAATTCGGCATAAGCAATTGCTTTTTCTACACCTTCGTGACGCGCTAAAAATAAAGCTACTGCTACGACACGGTCTTCATAACGTTCTAAGAACTTTTCTCCAGAATCGTCTCTTAACGCATAGCTCTGGAAAAATTTAAACGCAGCCATGAAAGAGGCAAAGCGGAATTTTTTTGCGAAAACAAAATTATAGACCGTTTCCATTTCTTCGTATGTAAACCATTCGTAGAAATTGATATAGTAATTTTGCTCAATTAAGTAATCGATTTTTTCTTTTAAAGTATAAAAGAACACCGTGTTCTTATTCACATACTCTAAAAAATAGGCACGTACGGCCTCTTTATCTTTATGTAAGCTAAACTCGTCATCATGTTTAATCATGATTTCGTTGTTAAGCAATATCCAGTTTTTTGCTACCTCGTTTGCTACCATCGCAGTTGTTCTTTATGATGTCAATAAATTGGTTAATATCCTCCATTGTACCAGACAATTCAAATTTGAAAGCCAATGGGATGTCAAAGTCAGCTGAAATTTTATCAGCGGCAAGTCCAAAGTTCTGTCCCCAGTTGCGGTTCCCGCTCGAAGTGACCGAATATATTTTAGACGCGTTTGCTGTCATAAATATGCGTGTCGTTTCGGGCATTTGTCCGAAATTAGTTGTGAACGTTACGAGATGCCCCGATTCTTCAGCAATAAGATCTGCGGTTATTTTATGAGCATGCCAGCCTGTGATTTGGGTAAGCTTGTCCATAAAACGTTGCACATTTCCAGTTTTGCTATCGTAATAAATATGTATCATGGATTATAAAAATTTGATACCAGATTATTATTATAATGCGATCGCTCCTAATTCTTCAGGCTTAAATCCAATGATACGGTGTTGAATTTCGTCATTTTCCAAAACGATTACGGTCGGAACTGTGCGAACTTTAAATTTTGCAGCTAAATCTGGTTGGTCAAATGGGTTGATAGACTCATATTTGATACCTTTTTGATCTAGATATGCAGATACTTGCGCACAAGGTGCACAATCGTTTTTCTCGAATTTGATGATTCTTGCCATGATTATACTTAAATTTAAAAATCGCGCTTCCTAAAAGAAGGCGAGTTGAGTTGAATGATTTTAACAAGTTTGAGAAGCCTAATTTCCCAACTCTAACAAATATCATAAATTTAATTTGAAGCTGTAATTTGACTTTTCCACATTGGTGGAAAAAAATGATCGATATAGGGCTTTGCGCATGCGGAATATTTGTATTCGCTTGGTTATCAATATTAATTTAATGTTGATAACTTTAGAAGATAGAAAATATCTGTATTTTAAGAATGTTTTTTTAGTCTAATATTTATGTCATAAAGTGACTACACTTTCTTGGTTTAATCTAATTATTTACTATATTTTGACAGCTTATTATATTAAAATATATATATGAAAAAATTACTTTGCGGTTTACTATTTTTATTATCTCTGGAAGCCTCCGCTCAAGAGAATGTCACTTTCCAAAAACCTTCTTCTGAAATTTTAGCCTTAGCTGATTTTATACGCCCTCCACAGATACGAATGTCTAATGATCATAATTGGATCTTATTTTTATATCGACCTACTTATAAGTCTTTGGCAGAATTGGGGCAGGAAGAGATGAAGCTGGCCGGTCTTCGTATCAATCCGGCAACAAATGTTGAAAGTGCAGAAACCTTCTTTAGTAAATTTTCTTTAAAGAAAATTGCTGATGATAAGGAGATTACAGATTTTAGAGGCATGCCTGCTAATCCTTCATTGGCAAATTTAACGTTTTCACCAGATAATGCGAAATTAGCTTTTACCAATACAAATACTACCGGTACGGCTTTATTTATATTAGATTTAAAATCATTGCAGGTTAAACAATTGACATCATATGTGTTGAATACGTTATTAGATGCACCTTATAAATGGTTCCGTAATTCTGAACGTTTGTTGATTTCAACACTACCAGTAAATAGAATAAAATTAATTGACCAAACAAAAGATTTGCCGACCGGGCCAGTTGTTTCGACAAGTGATGGACAGGTGTCGCAATTGAGAACATATCAGGATTTGCTGAAAAATCCACAGGATGAGACTAATTTTGAAACGTTGGTTCAGTCTGAATTACAAATTGTAGATCTAGAAGGTGCAGTTCAAAAGTTTAGTGATAAAGCAATTTTTGCCGGGACCTCTTTTTCTCCAAATGGCGAATATATTTTAGTGAATACCATTAAAAAGCCTTATTCTTATATTGTACCTTATTCTAGATTTCCCCAGGAAACAGCTATTTACGATCTGACAGGCAAATTAATTACCAAGGTAAATGATGTTCCTTTGATAGAAGTTATGCCTAAGGGTTTTTCTGCTTCACGTACAGGTCGTCGGAATTTGCATTGGAGAGATGATAAACCAGCAACTTTAGCCTATGTTGAGGCTTTGGACGGCGGTGATCCCGGGAAGAATGTTGAATTTCGTGATGCTTTATATACATTGGACTTTCCTTTTACCTCATCACCTAAATTGATCACCAAAACCAAAGATCGCTTTGCTGGTGTCATCTGGGGAAATGATGAATATGCAATGGTCAGTTCGCAATGGTATGATACCCGTAATGTGAAAACATTTTTGATTAACCCAAGTTCTGGAGCGTCAAAATTGATTAATGACCGCAATAGCCAAGATATCTACAATGATCCTGGGGATGTGTTTAAGGCACGTAATAACTTTGGAACGTATCCGATGTCAATTCAAAATGATAAAGTGTTTTTAATAGGGAAGGGATTTACAAAGGAAGGGGAATTTCCTTTTGTGGATGAGCTGGATCTAAGGAGTTTAAAGAAAAAAAGACTTTACACAGCTAAAAAATCAGATCTTCAAGAACGTATTATTCAGCTTATTGATCCGAAAACGGGAGACATGATGGTTTCTCTGCAATCTGCTTCGGTATTTCCCAATTATTTTACAAAGAATATTAAAACAGGAAAACAAAAGGCATTGACACAGTTGAAAAATCCATTTACGAATTTAGAAAAAGTACACAAGGAGATCTTGAATTATAAACGTAAAGATGGTGTTGATCTTTCAGGTACTTTATACCTGCCTGCAGGTTACGATTTTAAGAATAAGGAAAAACTTCCTTTGTTGATCTGGGCTTATCCAAGAGAATATAAAGATAAAAATACAGCTGGCCAAAGTACTGCAAACCCGAAAGAATTTACCTATCCGAGTTATGGATCATTTATTTATTGGGTGTCTAAGGGGTATGCCGTATTGGATAATGCCGCATTCCCAATTGTTGGCGAGGGTACTCAGGAACCAAATGATACTTTTATTGAACAGCTTGTTGCGAATGGTGCAGCGGCAATCGATGCGGTCGATAGTTTAGGCTATATTGATAGAAAGAAAGTGGCTGTTGGAGGACATTCTTACGGTGCTTTTATGACCGCACATCTTTTATCTAATTCAAATTTATTTGCTGCTGGAATATCAAGATCTGGTGCTTATAATCGTACGTTAACTCCTTTTGGATTTCAAAGTGAACAACGTAACTTTTGGGATGACCCACAACTGTATATGACCATGTCTCCATTTGTAAGTGCTGATAAGATGAAAACTCCTTTATTACTTGTACATGGGGGGGCAGATAATAATCCGGGTACCTTTACATTACAGACAGAGCGTTATTTCCAAGCATTGAAAAATCTTGGAGCTCCTGTTCGTATGGTTATTTTACCGCGTGAGGCACATGGTTATGTTGCAAAGGAAAATATTTTCCACCTATTGTGGGAACAGGATAAGTTTTTAGAAAAATATTTAAAAAACAAATAACCCTTAGTAAAAAGCCAGATAAAAATTATCTGGCTTTTTTAATACATATGCGTTTTTAACGCATGTCAAATGTTATTTTACAGTTTGATCTCTTTTGAAATTCTTAATTATAGCGCAGCTTTGACTTGGACTGGTAGTAAATGATCGCCCCATATTAATGCAATTTTACCAGACTTATCCACATCAATTTTAAATTGTTCCTGTGGTGTAGTGCTTGTTGAATTTCTAACATTTACACGTAATGCATCTTGTGCTTGATCATATTTTGTTCCCCATTGATTCCATGTTTTATTGAAAATAACAATTGTCTCTTGTTCACCGGGAATAGTATATAAGCTATATTTTCCTTTTGTTAATTTTTTACCTTCAATAAGTACATCTTTATCAAATGCTACAGTTGTTGCTTCATTTGCACCCGTACGCCATATTTCTCCAACTTTGACAATATCAACACCAATTTGTCTACCTTTTAAAGATGGACGGCTGTAGTTTACATCAATGGTTACACCATCACTAGTAGTGACTTTAACACTATCAGGTGGGCTTGGTCTCTTGGTTTTATCAGTTTGTCCAAATACAGTGGTACAAATGATCGTTAACATAAATAAGATAGCTGTTGTTTTCATAATATTTTTTAATTAAATATACATAAAAATTTAAAGTAAAAAATTGATAGTAAGCTTTTTAAAGTAATTTCTTGTATTTAGAGATATCGATGCCACAATTTTAGTTTTGTTGATACATAGGTAGATCGTATGGTAAAGTTTTGGTGTAAATGAGGAATAGTTGTACTTGGAGAAGGCTAGAAATAAATTTTAATACAAAAAGGGGAATATGTGTTTTGCATATTCCCCTTTTATTTTTTCTCATTAAGCACTTAAACAAGGTATTCAAATAAGGTTTGATCTTTATTTAATTCGATATATTCAAATTTGTTTTCCGTCATTCTTTGTAACAACGATTGGTAATCTGCCGGGTTGTTTAGTTCGATACCAATCAAGGCTGGACCACGCTCGCGTTCGGTTTTTTTGATAAATTCGAAACGGGTAATATCATCTTTGGGGCTTAATACCTCGGATACGAATAGTTTTAAAGCTCCTGGGCGATTTGGGAAACGTACAATAAAGTAATGTTTATATCCTTCATATAAGAGTGATAATTCTTGGATTTCACTCATACGGTTAATATCATTATTGCCTCCTGAAATAATACAGACAACTTTTTTTCCTTTTATTTCATCTTTATGAAACTCTAATGCCGCTACCGAAAGCGCTCCCGCAGGTTCTACGACGATTGCATCTTTATTATATAGCTCTAATATGCAGGTACAGATTTTTCCTTCTGGGATCGATCGGATATCATCTAAATATTCGCGGCTGATCTCGAATGTAAGGTCTCCAACTTTTTGAACAGCAGCACCATCGACAAATTTATTGATCTTCTCGAGTTCGACAGGTTTTCCCGCTGTAAATGCCGCCTGCATAGAAGCTGCTCCTTGTGGCTCTACACCATAGCATTTGATATTGGGATTTTTGTTTTTTAAATAGTAACTCGTTCCTGCAGAAAGTCCACCGCCACCGATTGGAATAAAAACAGCATTAACATCTGGTAAGTCTTGTAAGATTTCTACGGCTACTGTTCCCTGTCCTTCAATAACCTTTGGATCATCAAAAGGAGGAATGAAGGTCATGTTATTTTCTTCAGTATAAATGCGAGCCGCTTTCTGACAGTCATCAAAAGTATCTCCGGTCAATATAATTTCGATATTGCCATTGCCCCACATTTCTGTTTGTGTTATTTTTTGTTTTGGTGTTGGGCCGGGCATAAAAATAACACCTTTAATATCGAGCTTTTTACAAGAGAAGGCAACTCCCTGTGCATGATTGCCTGCACTTGCACACACCACACCACGCTTTTGCTCTTCTTGGCTCAGCGAAATTATTTTATTATATGCTCCTCTTAATTTGTATGATCTAACGATTTGCAGGTCTTCTCGTTTCAGATAGACATCTGCGCCATATTTCTCAGAAAGATAAGTGTTGTATTGCAAAGCTGTGCGATTGACGACGTCCTTGATACGATGGTAAGTGCTTTCTGAGTCGATTTGTAAATTAGAAAAATCTAAACTCATTTTGTTCTATTATGATTAGGTGATTGTTTTTTTTTATTCAAATAAAAAAACGTCATTTCGACTTAGAATAAAAGTAAATAAGTTTTTTGACTTTTTACTTGCAAATTTATTCTTTGTCAAAATGACGTTTTAATAAGTTTTTGTGTTATTAAACGCTTTCTGCGAATAAACTTCTGAGATCATCGTCGCAAATATCTTTTTTGGCATCTGCTAGAATTAGGAAGCGCTCATATGTTTCTGCAAGGGCTTCTTTTTCTAAGGTGTAACCGAGACGTTCTAAGTGATGCTTTAAAGCATGACGACCGGAACGAGCGGTTAAGATAATACCTGCTTCTTCTAATCCCACATCTTCGGGGCGAATAATTTCATAAGTCTCACGGTGTTTTAAGAAACCATCTTGATGAATACCGGAGCTGTGAGCGAAGGCATTACGCCCAACAATTGCTTTATTAGGTTGTACTGGCATATTCATCATTTCACTTACTTTACGTGAAAGGTAAGTGAACATCTTGCTGTCAATATTTGAAGTTAGGTTACCGAAAGACTGATTATGAACTTTTAGAATCATAGCCACTTCTTCCAAAGAGGTATTTCCAGCACGTTCGCCGATACCATTGATGGTACATTCTACCTGACGCGCACCATTTTGGATTGCAGCAATGGAATTGGCTGTTGCTAATCCTAAATCATTATGGCAATGTGCAGAAATAATCGCTTGATCAATGTTTTTAACATTTTCTTTCAAAAACTTTATTTTAGCGCCATATTGATCAGGTAAACAGTAACCGTTCGTATCTGGAATGTTGACAACAGTAGCACCTGCGGCAATAACTGCTTCGACCATTTGCGCTAAGTAAACTAAATCAGCGCGGCCGGCATCTTCTGCGTAAAACTCTACATCTTCAACATGTGATTTTGCATATTTTACTGCCGCAACAGCGCGATCTAATATTTCTTCGCGTGTGGAGTTGAATTTATACTTGATATGCATATCAGAAGCTCCGATACCCGTATGTATACGTGGTCTTTTTGCATATTTTAAGGCTTCTGCAGCAACTTTAATATCATTTTCATTGGCACGTGTCAAAGCACAGATAATAACATCATTTACGGCCTTGGATAATTCAACAACCGATTGAAAATCTCCGGGACTAGAAACTGGGAAACCAGCCTCAATAACATCGACACCCAGTTTCTCCAAATCTTTTGCAATGTCGATTTTTTCAGGAGTAGTTAATTGACATCCTGGTACCTGTTCGCCATCGCGAAGAGTGGTATCGAAGATGTATAGATGATTTGGATCGTGTAACATAGCTTTATGTTTATAATTTAGAAACTCTGTTCAGTCTATTTAATAAATTCTAATACTTTAGCACCCATTTCTTGTGTGCCTAATATTTTGTCTGCAGGTGTATTTACATTTGCAATATCACCTGTTCTCCAGCCAGCTTTTAAAGTTGCTGCAACTGCTTCTGTTACTTCTTTAGCTTCTGCTTGTAAACCAAAACTAATATCTAACATTAATGCAACAGATAAAATCGATGCCAATGGATTGGCTTTATTCTGTCCTGCAATATCGTGCGCTGAACCATGGATAGGTTCAAAAAACCCTGTACCGTCACCAATAGATGCAGAAGCTAGCATGCCCATAGAACCAGCAATCTGTGAAGCTTCGTCTGTTAAAATGTCACCAAATAAGTTGGCGGTTAGTACCACATCAAATTTCTTTGGATTTTTCACCAATTGCATCGCAGCATTGTCAATAAACATATGTTCAGTTTCGACATCTGGATATTCTGTTGCAATCTCTTGCACGACTTCTCTCCAAAGACGGGATGTTTCTAATACGTTTGCTTTATCTACCGAACATAATTTCTTAGAACGTGTACGGGCAGCTTCATAAGCTTTACGTGCTATACGTTCTACTTCATAGCGGTTATAATTCATTAGATCTGAAGCGAAATTATTATCTTCAGAACGATTTTTCTCACCGAAGTATACGTCTCCTGTTAACTCGCGGAAGAAAAGGATATCTGTTCCTTTTAATACTTCTGGTTTCAAGCTAGATGCGTCTAATAGTTCATCAAATAACAAGATGGGACGTAAGTTTGCATAAAGACCTAATTCTTTACGGATTTTTAATAATCCTTGTTCCGGACGTACTTTAGCAGATGGATCATTATCGTATTTAGCATGTCCAATGGCACCGAATAGGATTGCATCACTTGATTTTGCTTTTTCTAAGGTTTCATCTGGCAATGGGTTTCCGGTAGCTTCAATAGCAACGTGACCCATGATCGCTTCATCAAAACTGAATTCATGACCATATTTTTGTCCGATTTTTTCTAGAACTTTTTTACCCCAAATAGTTACTTCTTGTCCTATTCCGTCACCAGGAATAACGAGTATATTTTTTTTCATCAGATTAATTATTTTGAGTGTATGTTTTCAATTGGATAATCGACTCCATTTCACTCGTTTTTATTTTTTATGATGAAACTATCATGCGCATATATACTGTATGTTGGGAGTAGCGTGGGCATGATAGTTTCCTGTTATGCGTACTGTAAAATATCTTCAATGGTTTTAACCATTCCTTTTTCTAATATGATTTTCTTTTCAAGGCATGCCGGTAGCTGTGTCTCAAAATGGCCAACATAAATTAATGTTTTTCCATAGGTGCATAGTTCATCTACAACTGCATTGAAATGTTGTGTTTGTTCGTAATCAAGACCCTGGCAGGGTTCGTCCAAAATTAATAATTCAGGATTCTTAATCACTGTTCTTGCTAGCAAAGCTAAACGTTGTTTGCCTAAGGGTAGTGTATTTAATAATTTATTTTTATCTTCTTTCAAATCAAAGAAATCCAATACTTGATCGAGGAATTGTTGGTTTTCAAAGCTGAGATTACGGAATAGTCCAACGGAATCAAAAAAACCTGAAGCAACACTTTGCCAAACTTTCGCTGACTGATCAAAGTACCAATGCATTTCAGGTGAAATAATTCCTAAATGAGCTTTGATGTCCCATATACTTTCTCCAGATCCTCTTTGTTTACCGAAAAGAACAATATCATTGGTATAGGCCTGAGGGTGATCTCCATTGATTAAACTTAATAACGTAGACTTTCCAGATCCATTATGCCCCTGCAATAACCATTTTTCACCTGCTTTTACTTCCCAATTAATTGTTTTTAGTACCTCTTTTTCACCATACCTTACATCCACATTGGACATTTTTACCATGATTCGGGAAGTAATACGTGGAGATTTCTGTAAAAAATGTGGAAGCGGTTTTCTTGCGCGCTCTTTTTCTCGTGAGAATGCTGCTTGTGAAGAAACCTCATGCAACTGACCTTCCTGTATTTCTGCAAAATGATTGATACAGGTTGGCACTGTTTGATCATTACTGATTAATATCAAAGTCACTCCAGCGTGTGCTAAATCATCGAACGCTTGATTAAGTTCTTGGCGAGATTGACGATCCAGACCTGTATAGGGTTGGTCAATAATCAATACTTGTGGCTTTAGCCATAACGCTTTAATTAACTGCAGTTTTTTATGTTCACCACTGGATAATTCTATAAGCTGTGTGTTTTGAACATCTTCAAACCCAAAAGTTTGGAAGTATGGTTTTACCTCTTCAAATTGCAAATGTTTTTCTTTTGCAAAATGTAGAAATTCGGCCTGTACTGTTAACGTATCGTTGGTTTGATGTTTGTTGTAACGTTGCTGGTAATAGAAGTTTTTATCGCCTTCTAAATTGGTGAATTGATACCAATTGGAAACATATAAAACTTCTGCAGGAAGAGGGGAGTTGCTGTTAAAGTTGATATTTAAAAGTCCACTGTATGGAATATGGCCTGCAATTGCTTGTGCCAAAGTAGTCTTTCCCGTACCGCTTCTACCACCGATTAACCAGTGCTGACCTGGTTCAATTTGCCAATTCAAGTCCTGCAGTACCACGTGATATTGGTGCTGGACAGTTAAATTGGCAATATGGACGACAGGTTCTATCATTATCTTGTTTGTTCGAAAGTTTCGATTGCACTTTTGTTGTTTAGGATGAAATCAATATCATCATATCCGTTAATAAGACATGATTTTTTGTAAGGATTAATTTCAAAAGATTGTTGTGCACCTGTTTCAGATAATGTAACGGTTTGATTTTCTAGATCCACGATAATTTCTGTGTTCGGGTTTTTAAATACGGTATCAAAAATAGTTTCTAAAAACTCGTCTGTTACCTGAATCGGCAATACGCCATTATTCAAGGCATTGCCTTTGAAGATATCTGCGAAGAAACTACTGATCACAACATCAAATCCATAATCCTGGATAGCCCAAGCAGCATGCTCACGACTAGAACCACAACCAAAGTTTTTACCTGCTACAAGAACTTTTCCTGTGTAAGTAGGGTTGTTCATTACAAAATCAGACTTGGGTTGATTTTCGCTATCATAACGCCAGTCGCGGAATAAATTGTCACCAAATCCATCCCGTGTAGTCGCTTTTAAAAAGCGTGCTGGGATAATCTGATCGGTATCTATATTTTCAATCGGTAAAGGAACTACCGTTGTTGTTATTGTTTCAAATTTTTTCATCTAAATAATTTGTTATTTAATGGTGATGAAGCTATCATGAGAAGAGAATTATCTCCTTTTTGAGCCACTTTTGCCTCATGATGGTTTCATCTAAATAATTATTTACGAGTGTCTGTTCTTCATTGTATCAATGAACTCGTTTCACTCGGTATGTTATTTTATGTTGATGAAGCTATCATGAGAAGAGTATTTATCTCCTTTTTGAGCCACTTTCTGCTCATGATGGTTTCCTCCACTTCATTATTTATTTACGAGTATCTGTCTTTAACTGTATCAATGAACAACTCGTTTCACTTTATATGTGAGCTGTTTTAAGCTCTTGATATTTTCCGTGTTATGTTGCTGTCAGTGCAATGTTTTATTTTAAAACTGCTCTAACTTCTCTAAGCTTCATAGTCATGCTGACGGCTAAATTATCAGCCCAATTGTTGTAATCTTTAATAGCATCTAAACGTTCTTGATCGCTCACATACCCTTCTTCTACCATTTGTTTTGAGTTGGCTACCTGCGACCATATTTTTAATTTGTCTAGGTGTAATGGGTTGTTGCGCTCATAATGTTCATCGGCGTTAAAGACTTCAATTTGACCAAAACCATGTTCTTCAAAAATGTCATCCAGATCGTATCCGATTCTATTGTTCATACCAGCGTCATTTCGCCACATCAAAAACATGTGATAATAATGTTCCATACTTCTGGGTATTTTTGGAGTCCAATCGATGGCTTCATGATTATAATCTAATATCGATACTTGCCCATTGGGTTTTAATAACGTTTTCAATTTATCAATCGCTTTATCAAGTGTTGAAATCCATTGAAAAGTACGTGCTGAAACGATCAGGTCAAATTTTTCGATGCTGTCAAAATCTAGTAAATCACAATGAATCAATTCTAGATTCTGGATACTACCAAATAGATTTTTTCCTTCCGTAATAAAAGACTCTGTATTATCAATTCCAACAATAGCACCTGATGGGCCGACTATGGCTGCGATATCTTTTGTGATCGCACCTGTTCCACAACCGATATCCAAAACTCTTAATCCTGGTTTTAAAGCAGATTTCAATGTATGATAATCTTTTTCCAACGTTCTTTGATTAAAGATTGCGTTTGCACTTTGCTCTTCACGTTGAATCACTTTATTTTCGGTGACTGCGACTGTCTGACAAATTTGGCACATTTGTAAAAGTTATTTAAGAACAGCTACTATTAGCAATTAGATTATATCAACTCCCTAACATCGGTAATTTTACCTGTTACAGCTGCCGCTGCAGCAGTTAAAGGTGATACCAGCATCGTGCGGGCATCAGGTCCTTGACGTCCTTCAAAATTTCTATTTGATGTCGAAACACAGTATTTTCCTGCAGGAATTTTATCTTCATTCATGCCTAGACATGCTGAACAGCCTGGTTCACGTAATTGAAATCCTGCCGCTTCGAAAATTTTATCTAATCCTTCTTCGATTGCCTGTTTTTCAACTTGTTTTGAGCCAGGAACGATCCAAACTTCTACTTGTTCTGCTTTTTGTTTTCCTTGAACAAATGCAGCAACTTCACGTAAATCTTCGATACGGGAGTTTGTACAGCTTCCAATAAAGACATAATCTACTGGTTTTCCTAAAATTGGAGCATCATCAGCAAAGCCCATATAGTTGAGTGCTTTTTGATAAGATGGTTGTTCTGATTCAGGTTGTGACTGTGTAGCTGGAATGCTTTCTGTAATGCCCATGCCCATTCCTGGATTAGTACCATAGGTGATCATCGGTGCGATATCTGCTGCATCAAATTCTAATACAGCATCAAATTGTGCGTCATCATCAGAATATAATGTTTTCCAATATGCTAATGCTTTATCCCATTCGTCTCCTTTAGGAGCGAATTCACGTCCTTTTACATAATCGAAAGTAGTTTGATCGGGAGCAATTAAGCCTCCACGAGCTCCCATTTCAATACTCATATTACAAATGGTCATTCTAGCTTCCATACTTAATGAACGGATTGCCGAACCAGCATATTCAATAAAATAGCCTGTACCACCTGCTGCAGAGATTTTTGCAATGATGTATAAGATAATATCTTTCGCGCCTACTCCTTTTTGCAAATCACCATTTACTTCGATTTTCATCGTTTTTGGTTTTTGTTGCAGTAAGCATTGTGTTGCAAAAACTTGTTCCACTTGAGAAGTGCCTATTCCAAAAGCAATAGCACCAAATGCACCGTGTGTTGAGGTATGACTATCTCCACATACCATAGTTTTACCTGGTAATGTAATCCCTAATTCTGGCCCAATCACGTGTACAATACCTTGGTAGGGGTGACCTAAACCATATAGGTTAATACCGAATTCAGCACAGTTTTTAGTCAACATATCAACTTGGTAGCGTGATAATTCTTCTTTGATGGGAAGGTGCTGATTTAAAGTGGGGACATTATGATCTGCCGTGGCAACAGTTTGGTTGGGACGAAATACCGGTAAACCTCTTTTGCGCAGACCATCGAATGCTTGTGGGGAAGTTACCTCATGGATAAGGTGGGTGTCTATATAAATAATATCTGGAAATCCTTCTTCACGTTTGACGACATGCGCATCCCAAATTTTTTCTACTAATGTTTTTGACATTTTCTTCTCTAATGTTAATTTTTCAATTTAATTCGGTTGTTTTTTTGGAACTTCCTAAAAACAACCGAATTTTTGCAGTCTAAATTACGAAAATTTAAACAGTTTTTATAGCTTTCATTGCAGTCATTGCTTGACGTAATTTACGACCTACAATTTCGACTTCATGATTACGTAAAATATCATTAATTTCCACTAACTGAGCGTTATCTACTGATGCGTCTTTACCAGCATTATAGTTTTTACCGACTAAATCAGTTTTTACTGTTTTCATGAAATCAGCTAATAATGGTTTACAAGCTTGATCAAATAAATAACAGCCATATTCTGCTGTATCTGAAATAACACGGTTCATTTCAAATAATTTTTTACGAGCGATTGTATTCGCGATTAAAGGAGTTTCGTGCAATGATTCGTAGTAAGCTGATTCTGGTTTAATTCCTGCTTCAACCATAGTTTCGAAAGCTAATTCAACACCAGCTCTGATGAAAGCAACCATCAAAGTATAGTTGTCAAAGTACTCTTGCTCTGCAATTTTCACATCACCTGCAGGAGTTTTTTCAAATGCTGTCTCACCAGTTTCAGCTCTCCATTTTAATAGATTCGCATCACCGTTAGCCCAGTCTTCCATCATTGTTTTACTGAATTCGCCAGAGATAATGTCATCTTGGTGTTTTTGGAATAGCGGACGCATGATATCTTTCAATTCTTCTGATAATTCAAAAGCTTTGATTTTAGCAGGATTGCTTAAACGATCCATCATACCACTTACACCACCGTGCTTTAATGCTTCAGTAATAACTTCCACACCATATTGAACTAGTTTGGATGCATATCCAGCGTCAATTCCTTGTTCAACCATTTTATCGAACGATAAAATAGAACCTGTTTGCAATAAACCACATAGGATGGTTTGCTCGCCCATTAAATCAGATTTTACTTCAGCAACAAATGATGATTTCAATACTCCAGCTCTGTGACCACCTGTACCTACACAATATGCTTTTGCTTCAGCCCATCCTTTTCCTTGTGGATCGTTTTCTGGGTGAACAGCAATTAAAGTAGGAACACCAAAACCACGTACATATTCAGCACGTACTTCAGATCCTGGACATTTAGGTGCTACCATAATAACAGTAATGTCTTTACGGATTTGCATACCTTCTTCTACGATGTTGAAACCGTGTGAATAGGACAAAGTAGCACCTTCTTTCATTAAAGGCATTACAGCATTGATCACAGCAGTATGTTGCTTATCTGGTGTTAAGTTAATTACTAGATCTGCAGTAGGAATTAATTCTTCATAAGTTCCTACTGTAAAATTGTTATCTGTAGCATTTTTCCAAGAATCTCTTTTTTGCTCAATAGCTTCTTTACGTAAAGTATATGATACGTCTAAACCACTATCTCTCAAATTTAGACCTTGGTTTAAACCTTGTGCACCACAGCCTACGATTACGATTTTTTTACCCTTTAAAGCATCTACACCGTCAGCGAATTGACTGTTGTCCATAAAATCTGCTTGACCTAATTGATGTAATTGATCTCTAAGTGGTAGTGTGTTGAAATAATTTGCCATTGTTGTTGTTAATTTCTTTATTGATGGTTTGTTGATTATTTTATTTACTGTTTCTAATTGCTTTGCGTTGTGCTAAGGCATATCCCCAATGCAAATTGTCGTGCGATAGGGTTGCGATTAGTACTTCTTCGATTGTTTTCATCTCAGCACCATAGGTTGCTGTAGCGTAAGGAGTGATAGTCGTAAAAATACCTTTCTCATAGTCGCTTTGAATCTGATCGACGGTTGTTAGTGCTAATGCTTTCAATTCATCTACTTCTTCCTGTGTCACGTTACGTGTCGGTTTAGTATCTTTTTTATAGTCTTCATTGTACTTTACTGATAACGTATCTGCTAAGATACCGGTGCGAACATAACTCAACGTTTGTGTTGAAACGACGATATGCGCAAAATTCCAGAAGATGTTATTATTGAATCCTTCTGGTATAAGATTTAATTCGTCTAATGTCAAATCATCTAGCAATCTTATAAATCCTTTACGGCTACTGATAATAAATTCAAATATGTGTTGTGTCATTTTTTACTTTTTTAATCGAAATTTTCAATGAGGCAATGATTTTTATAGGACATTGCCTCATTTTTTGAAAGTTAAGAAATGTTGCCATTACATGGTGAAAACATCATCTCCTTTTTCGAGATATTCGTTTTCAACGACATCTTCAGAAGGTTCTCTGCGTTCAAATTCTTTTAATTTAGCATGAAATCCAGCACTTTCTTTAATGATAGCGATACGTGCACCACGTACAAATTCTATTAAATTATACTTGGTCAACTCTTCTGTTAACTTATCAATTTCCTCACGATGACCTGCGGTTTCGAAGACGGTGTAGTCTTTGCGGATAACAACTGCAGATGCGCCATATTGACGTAATAGTCTTTCTACATACACTTTTTCTGTAATGACTTCTGTTGGAACTTTGTATAAAGCTTGTTCTTGCCAGATTACTTCATCATTAGTATTGTAGTATGCTTTGAGTACCTCTACCTGTTTTTCGATTTGACGGCATAATTTGCGTACTACTTCTTCTATTTCAGTAATTAAAATCGTAAAGCGATGAATCCCTTCTACTTCGGAAGGAGAAGTGTTTAAACTTTCGATATTTATTTTTCTTCTTGAGAATATGGTTGATATTCTACCGATCATACCGATAGAATTTTCTGTATATATTGTGATTGTATATTCTTGTTTTTCCATTTTATTTCAATCTAATTTCTGAAACACTTGTCCCTTGGGCAACCATTGGAAATACATTGTTTTCCTTGCCAACCATTACTTCGAGAAGGTAAGCTCCATCATGATCCAACATCGTTTTTAAAGCTGTTTTCAACTGATCTCTTTCTGAAACTTTTTGCCCTTCTATGTAGTATGATTTTGCTAAGGCAACAAAATCTGGACTGGTAATATTCACGAAAGAATAGCGTTTTTCATTGAAAAGCTGTTGCCATTGGCGAACCATTCCTAAGAATTGATTGTTTAGGATCAAGATTTTTACTTTAGCACCAAATTGCATAATAGTTCCCAACTCTTGGAGTGTCATCTGGAATCCTCCATCGCCAATAATAGCAATAACATCGCGATGTGGAGCGCCATACCAGGCACCTATTGCCGCAGGTAGACCAAATCCCATGGTTCCTAATCCTCCTGAAGTAACATTGGATTTGGTTTGATTGAATTTTGCATAACGGCAGGCAACCATTTGATGTTGACCGACATCGGTCGTGATAATTGCATCTCCGCCAGTCAATTCATTTAATAAATGAACAACTTCACCCATTGTTAGCACATCACCTGTAGGGTGAAGCTCATTTTGGATGACCTCTTTAATTTCTTCTTTTTCTAAGGTTCTGAATTGTTCTAACCAATCGGTATGTTCTTTTTTGTCAATTAACTCGGTCAGTTGCGGCAAAGTTTCTTTACAATCTCCCCAAACTGCAACTGTTGTTTGAACATTTTTATCAATTTCGGCAGGGTCAATATCCAAATGAACTACTTTTGCCTGTTTAGCATATTTGTCAAGACGTCCCGTAACACGGTCATCAAAACGCATACCTATAGCGATTAAAACATCACACTCGTTAGTCATCACATTAGGTGCATAGTTACCATGCATACCAAGCATTCCAACATGTTGTGGATGATCTGTTTCGAGTGCGCTAAGCCCCATTACTGTGGCTGCGGCAGGTATTCCTGATTTTTCTAAGAAATCTTTAAACTCCTGCTCAGCTTTACCTAAGATAATACCTTGACCAAATAGTATAAATGGTTTTTGTGCACTATTGATTAAAGCTGCCGCTTCCTGTACATATTCTTTTCTTACAATAGGAGATGGACGGTACGAACGGATGTGCGTACATTTTTCATAACCTAAATAATCGAATAATTCCATTTGTGCATTTTTGGTAATATCAATCAATACGGGACCTGGACGGCCAGTACTGGCAATATGAAAAGCTTTTGCTATAGCTGTAGGAATTTCTGATGCTTCTGTCACCTGATAACTCCATTTGGTGACAGGAGCAGTAATATTAATGACGTCTGTTTCTTGAAAGGCATCGGTACCCAATAGACTAGCAAATACTTGTCCAGTGATACAGACTATAGGGTTACTATCAATCATAGCATCGGCTAAACCAGTAACCAAATTTGTTGCTCCGGGACCAGAAGTTGCAAATACAACACCGGTACGACCTGAGGTTCTTGCATAGCCTTGTGCTGCATGAATACCACCTTGTTCGTGGCGGACTAGAATATGAGTCAATTTTTCATTGTAATCATATAATGCATCATAGATGGGCATAATAGCCCCTCCAGGATATCCAAATACGGTATCAACACCTTCACACAATAAGGCTTCTAATACCGCCTGCGAACCTTTTAGTTGACTAATAGGTTGAGGTTGCTTCGCACATTCCTTGCTTTCAGTTTTTTCCAGCGTACTCATTATTTTTAATTTATTCGATTTTTAATTCTTTGTTTTGTTGATTATTCGGTCTTCTTCTTTATAGATCTGTTACACAGCCTTCTGATGCGTCAGCAACAGTTTTAGCATATTTGTAAAGTACTCCTTTTGTTACTTTTAGTGCTGGTTGTATCCATTTTGCACGTCGAGCAGCAATTGTTGCTTCATCTACTTTTAGATTTAGTGTATTGTTGATGGTATCAATTTCAATGATATCTTCATCTTCTACTAATCCGATCAAACCTCCTTTATACGCTTCAGGGGTAATGTGTCCCACGACAAAACCATGCGTACCTCCAGAGAATCTTCCGTCTGTGATTAATGCTACGGATTTACCTAATCCTGCACCAATAATAGCTGAAGTAGGTTTTAGCATTTCTGGCATTCCAGGTGCTCCAACCGGTCCTTCATTTTTGATAACCACTACATCTCCTTTTTTGACACGTCCTGAAGAGATACCTGCGATAAGATCTTGTTCTCCATCAAATACACGTGCGGGTCCGACAAATTTTTCTCCTTCTTTTCCTGAAATTTTTGCTACCGAACCTTTCTCGGCTAAGTTTCCATATAGGATCTGTAAGTGTCCATTTGCTTTAATAGGATCGGCTAGTTTATGAATGATCTTTTGATCATAATCTATTACGGATTTAACATCTGCTAAATTCTCAGCCAATGTTTTTCCTGTTACAGTCAAACAGTCCCCATGTAGCAATCCCTCATTTAATAAATATTTTAAAACTGCAGGGATTCCACCGTACTGATGTAAATCTTGCATTAAGTATTTACCTGATGGTTTAAAATCAGCTAAAACCGGGGTTTCATCCGACATACGTTGGAAATCATCTTGTGTGATATTTACTCCAACGGATTTGCCAATTGCTATAAAGTGCAATACGGCATTTGTACTTCCTCCTAGTATGATGATCGCACGGATGGCATTTTCAAATGCTTTACGTGTCATGATATCGGAAGGTTTGATATCTTTTTCTAATAAGATACGGATATATTTACCTGCTTCTAAACATTCATCTTTTTTATCTTGTGATACAGCAGGATTGGATGATGAGTAAGGTAAACTCATTCCTAATGCTTCGATGGCAGCAGCCATTGTATTTGCGGTATACATTCCACCACAGGCACCTGCTCCTGGACATGTATTACGGATGACACCATCGTAATCTTCGTCGGAAATATTACCACATATTTTTTGCCCTAAAGCTTCAAATGCGGAGACAATATTTAAATCTTCGCCTTTATAATGACCGGGTGCAATTGTTCCACCATATACCATAATCGCAGGACGATCTAAACGGCCCATAGCGATAACTGCACCTGGCATGTTCTTATCACATCCTGGGATCGCAATCAATCCATCATAATATTGGCCACCACAGATTGTCTCAATGCTATCAGCAATGACATCCCTGCTTACTAATGAATAACGCATACCCGCAGTACCATTACTCATACCATCGCTGACACCGATTGTACCAAATGTTAATCCGACTAAATCACTTGCCCAGACACCTTTTTTAACGACTTGTGCTAGATCATTTAAATGCATGTTACAGGTGTTCCCATCATAACCCATACTTGCAATACCTACTTGTGCTTTTTCCATGTCCGCATCCGTAAGACCAATACCATAAAGCATTGCTTTTGCTGCGGGTTGTGTTTCGTCTTGTGTGAATGTACGGCTGTATTTATTCAATATTTGTTCTTTATCAGATGATGACTTCATAGTTCTCGTTCTCTAATACTAAATTTTTATATCTTCTTTGTATAGAAGCACCTATTGTATGCTCCCAATCTTCTTTATAAATAATGTGATCGACTTGTTTGATTCCTATTATTTCTGCTGCCGTTCCTGATAGAAAAGCTGAATCTGCTTCGTGGATATCTTGCACTGTCAACCTTTTCTCAATTAGTTCAATTCCTAATTTTTTACAGATCAGCATGACTTGTTTTCGGGTTATGCCAGGAAAAATATTCTGAATAGGCGGTGTATACAGTTTGAAATCTTTTTCAATAAATAAGTTTTCACTTGACGCTTGTGCAACATAACCATCCTGATCTAACAACAGTGCTTCGTCATATCCATTTTTTATTGCTTTACTACTTGCTAAAATGGAGTTGATGTATTGGCCTGATATTTTTGATGAAATCGGAAATGCCTTTGAACTTGGTCGCTGAATATCCGATATTTCAACCTTTAATAAATTTTGTCCTAAATAAGGTCCCCATTCCCATGCCGCCATCATGATCCGAGCTTCTGTTGATGAAGTGAGATGCATGTTGGATCCAGAGAATACCAATGGACGAATGTAGGCTGAACGTAGATTGTTGATGGATAATAATTCATAAGCACGGTCAATCAACTCCCTATTATCCCACGTATATGGTATGTTGATTGCCTCACATGACTTCTCTAGACGCTCAAAGTGTTCCAGTGCCTTAAAAATACGAGGTCCATTGTGGGTGTTATATGCCCTAAGACCCTCAAACGCACCATATCCATAATGCAAAGCTTGAGTATACAGGTCAAGACCCGTAGCAAAAGCTTTGACGTAAGATCCGTCTAAGTAAATTAATGTGTTCTCGTCGTAATATTTCATAACCTTGTTATCTACCCTCCCTATTAGTAATAATTAGAAAATGACCTGTTTTTGTTTCCCTTGGGTAAATGTAATTTAAGCGTAAACTTTACTGCTGAAATTATTTCTTTAAGTTACTCCGAATAAAAATAATTGGCAATAGCCTTATCTAACTTTTTTGATTAAGTATATAATTTTGATTATTTGTTTTTTGCAAAATTAAATTTTTATATTTTTAATATTAGTGATATTTTAGAATGCAGTAAGTAGACCGTATTTAAAATCGGTCTACTTGGGTCAAAAATATTTTTTTTCATTTTAACCTCAAATTCTTCTTAAAAATTGATAATTCCTTATTCTTTTTATTTTTTTGAGTGTTATTTCTTTGAAGCGATACTCCGTTTTTTTTGATTCATGAGACTACAGTTTATGAACAATATGTGGAAAAAATTTTAAATGGGATGATGGGGGGATAGGTTGTGAAAACTGGGGACTTGGAAACCGACAAGTTGCATTGCTTTAAACAAATTGTTGATAGCTTTCAGATTGCTGGGTGTTAGATTGGATGTGTCTTGTGGATCTGTGTATGGAGAAATGTCAAGAATGGGTCAGAACGTTTTTATTATGGTGGAATTTAAGAGTCTTCTAAAGTGTTTGTTTAAGATGATTTTCTTGTCTTAGTATAAGGAGAAAAACTAATCTTGATGCATAATGCACTATTTTGTCAACTTATCCACATTGTGGACAAATGATGTTTATTTTAGGTTGGAGGATATGCCACTTTTCTATTGACATGTTAAGAGGGAAATCATTTTCGGATTTATAATAGTTTTTCAACAATTTGTTTATAATGTGTTGAAAAAATAAAAGCCTCTTATTTTTTAATAAGAGGCTTTTGAGATCATCGTAAGATGATTATGCTTCAATAATTCCTTCGGCCAAAATGGTAACGACATTATTC
The DNA here is from genome assembly GCF_025961315.1 of Sphingobacterium kitahiroshimense. Lineage (NCBI taxonomy): Bacteria > Pseudomonadati > Bacteroidota > Sphingobacteriia > Sphingobacteriales > Sphingobacteriaceae > Sphingobacterium > Sphingobacterium kitahiroshimense. The sequence goes on from NZ_JAOQNK010000001.1 coordinate 4,430,431, forward strand.
TTAGCTTCTACAACACCACCTTTGATGTTTAAGATCTGCTCGTCTTTACCTTGCTGAACAATTACTTTTCCGTCTTCCAAAGTCGAAATGATAGCCGCGTGATCTTTCAATATTTGAAAAGATCCTGAAGTTCCTGGAACAGTTACTGCAGTTGCATCACCTTCAAATACTATTTTGTCTGGAGTGATTATAGATAATTTCATTATTTTTAGATATAAGATTTGAGATTTGAAATTTGAGAACTTGAGGTCTTCAAATAGATATGAGATAATAGCGTCTCCATTACCTCATATCTAATGTCTAATATCTAATTAAACTGCTTCAGCTAATAATTTTTTACCTTTTTCGATTGCTTCTTCGATGCTACCTACTAAGTTGAAAGCTGCTTCAGGATATTCATCAACTTCACCTTGAAGGATCATATTGAATCCTTTGATTGTATCTTTGATATCTACTAATACACCTTTTAAACCTGTAAATTGCTCCGCAACGTGGAAAGGTTGAGATAAGAAACGTTGAACACGACGTGCGCGTTGTACTGTTAATTTATCTTCTTCAGACAGCTCATCCATACCTAAGATAGCGATGATATCTTGTAATTCTTTGTAACGTTGTAAGATTTCTTTAACACGTTGTGCTGTATCGTAGTGCTCATTACCTAAAATTGCAGGGCTTAAGATACGAGAAGTTGAATCTAATGGATCCACCGCAGGGTAAATACCTAACTCAGCAATCTTACGAGACAATACTGTTGTTGCATCTAAGTGAGCGAATGTTGTCGCTGGTGCAGGGTCAGTTAAATCATCGGCAGGTACATATACCGCTTGAACGGATGTAATTGATCCATTTTTAGTAGATGTGATACGCTCTTGCATTAAACCCATCTCTGTTGCCAAAGTTGGTTGGTAACCTACTGCAGAAGGCATACGGCCTAATAAAGCAGATACTTCAGAACCAGCTTGTGTAAAACGGAAGATATTATCAATAAAGAATAATACGTCTTTACCTTTACCATCTTCTTCACCATCACGGAAATATTCAGCGATTGTTAAACCTGATAAAGCAACACGTGCACGCGCACCTGGAGGCTCATTCATTTGACCGAATACGAAAGTACATTTTGATTCTTTCATTAATTCAGTATCGATAGCATCTAAAGGCCATTGACCTTTTTCCATCTCTTCCATGAAATGCTCACCGTATTTGATAATGCCTGATTCCAACATCTCACGTAATAAGTCATTACCCTCACGTGTACGCTCTCCAACACCAGCAAATACAGATAAACCACCGTGTCCTTTTGCAATATTGTTGATTAATTCTTGGATTAATACAGTTTTACCTACACCGGCACCACCAAACAATCCAATTTTACCACCTTTAGAATAAGGCTCTAATAAATCGATTACTTTAATACCTGTAAAAAGTACTTCAGTTTCAGTCGATAAATCTTCAAATTTAGGTGGAACATTATGGATCGAACGACCATTTGTTTTATCTAAATTTTTGATCCCGTCAATGGCATCACCCACAACGTTGAATACACGACCTTTAATTTCTTCACCAATAGGCATTTTGATTGGAGCACCTGTGTCGACAACTTTCATTCCACGAACCAAACCTTCGGTTGCATCCATAGAAATTGTACGAACACGTTCCTCACCTAAGTGTTGTTGAACCTCTAAAACGACACGCTGACCATTTTCTCTTTCGATAATCAAGGCATCGTAAATTCTAGGTAGATTTTCATTGTCGGCGAAGTTGACGTCAACCACTGGGCCGATAATCTGCGCTATTTTACCAATATTGGGCATATTATAGGGACTAAATATTTATTAATCAATTTTATAAAGGCAATAAAAACCGCCTCTTTTTGGTCAGCAAAAATAAGCTTATTGTCGCTGAAAAACAAATAGAAATTTCAATTAAATTCTTTTTTATTTAAATATGTCAATTTGTTATTCATTCTAATTGACTGGGTTCGCTGAAAAAATCATCTTTGGCTCCATAATACGTGCCTATGCTTCTTAATGGCATTTTTTCTGGATCTTTTATTTTTAGCTATACAGCCTGAGGAGATCAAGAAATCTTTATTTTTAACAATTCATGATAGCTGATATGATCATAATTATTGTTAATCAGGTGATTTTAATTTTCGAAAGTTGATGATTGGGAGAAAAAACCTCCTTGTATTTTTTATTTCTATAATCGTTTTGATCTATCATCCAATAAAATAGGGGTAATTCACATCATGTGGATTGCCCCTAATTATCTATCTTAGAATCTTATGATTTCTTATTTAACTCGTCTTGAAGTTGACGTTTTAAAGCTTGTTCTTTTTCAAGCGCTTTTTTACGGAATAATGCAAGCTCTTCTTGTGCTTGATCTGCTGTTTTTTGATATTCATCAGTATTCACCTTAGCCTTGCGGTAAGAAAATAAAAATGTAACGGTGCTGATTAAAAGTACAGCAATAATTATCCACACGATACTGCTATAAGCTGACTTTGTCGTATTAATACCTAAAAATGAAAAACTATCTACTTTTTCTTGCTCTTGCGCTAATTGATCTTTTAAAATTTGAACACTATCTTGTAAACCTTTTGTTGTTGATCCATAATTAGAACTAGCAGACTTTAAGGTGTTAATTTCTTTCTGAAGTTTACTTACAGTATCAACTACATTTTTTTTGATAATTTCAAGATTTGTTTTGCGCACCATCTTGAAATCATAATTATTTTTTGATATGTAGTTCAAATGGTCAAACTGATTTGCAAGACTACCTTTACTCAAACCTTCTGGGCCAAACTTATTAGCACTCGCTGTTGTTGGTTGAGCTACTGGAGCTTGAGCCGATGCGAATTGCTGTTGCGCACATAGAAGAGATACAGTGATAATTAATGATTTTAAAATATGCATATATAAATTGATGTTACAGATTTTTACAAAAGTAATGATTGCTTCTAATATATACTAAAAAGTTAAGATTTGAGGCTTTAAATTTTAAATTTATTATAAATTGCATATTCATGTGGTCTGTTTATAATAAATTAAAGAGATCTTTTAGTCTAATGCGATCGGAATTATCCTAAAAGGTTGTTTGTGAATTTAAATTTTATACCTAATTGAAAATTACTAATAGTTTTAAAAATTTCTTTTAATGTTGCTTTTTCTATTTTCGTTAGACTGTCAATTCGGATGTAATTATCGGGATTTGATTTTATTGTTATAATTTGATTTGCTTGATTTTTTAATCTAAGAGCCATTAAATAATAATAGGATTGACTAAGTTCTTCATATTGGGATTGTGTGAAAACTCCTATTTCTACTAACTTCTTAAGTCTAACTCCGGTATTTTCTTCATAGATTAGGTTTTTTAATGCATATACCCGTACGAGATCTACAATCGGATTCATTGCTTTTTTGATATTTAGAAATTCTGAAGTACCAATAGTCTGTGTTTTGATGGCATTGAAGAAGGTTAGCGGTGGTTCATATTGCAAAGCATTTTTCGCTATAAAAGAAAAAAAACGTTCGTTGGGTTTTTGTAATTCGTGGTTGAGAAAAGATTTAAGTTCATCAATGATTCCCTTGTCACCATACAGTCTTCTACAATCAAAGAAGGTGGAAAATTTAATAGCATTTTCTGGTATGGTATCTTCGATCCAACTTTTGTAATTATTTTTCCAGTGTGATAATGAATGTGTCCATGCGGGATTACTGGCCATATATCCTCCTGTACAGTAGACAAATCCAATTTTATTTAAGTCATCTGAAACTTGGTTGGCGAATTTGAGGAAGTAGTCTCTCACGTACTCACGTTGCTCATTGGCTTTATCTTCATAAATAATGGCGTTGTCCTGATCGGTTTTTAAGGTCTGCTCTTTTCTGCCCTCACTTCCTGTTACCATAAATACGAACTTAGCTGGGGGAGGTCCCATATTGTGAATCGTTTTCTCAATCACTTTTATGGCAATGGTATCAGCAATCATTGTAATAACCTGGTTTGCAACAGCGGCATTGACACCTCGGCCGAGTAATTGGTTGATGATTTTCGGTACATTATCCCACTTATCCTTAAGTTCGGTTAATGACTCCGCGAGCTTTACGGATTGTATAAAAACTAAAGGTGATTGTCCCTGTTCGCTTAATAAGCGGTTACGGCTCAAGAAGCCAACGTACTCTCCATCTTTTTCAACTAATAAATACTTCGTTTTTGTTCTAAACATCATCAATACCGCTTCGTATAGAATTGCCTGGTTAGAAATACTAACGATAGGATTATCCATAACGGTTCCAATAGCTTTATCAGCCTGGATTTGTTTTGCAATAACGTTATCTCGGAGTGTTATATCTGTTGCATACCCAACAATTTTATCTTTCTGCATAATAAAAATGCAACTCACTTTATTGGATGACATTATTTTTGCAGCTTCATAAATGGGCGTATTGTAATCTGTTGAGACGATATCTTTATAAATGATATTATCAATCTTACGGGAGTAGAGTTGATCTGCTGCGTAATAACTTTCTTCAAATGATGCAGGGGATTTTACAAAATGTGAAAATTCTTCTTCCAGCATTTTACGGCCAAAAGCATTTGTGAAGAAATGAAAGAACTCCTCATTGGCGTTGCAAAGTTCAAAAAAATCTTTACGAGGCAATCGATATATGATTGTCCCCTTTTTTACCATTACTGATTTTAATGCTTTTTTCCGATTTAAAAGCACTGAAATTCCGCCAAAACAATAAGGATTTTCGTGGATTTCGATTGATCGTTTATTCTCCATGTTATCGAGAAAGAATGTTTCGTACTGTCCCTTGTAAATGAGATCTACTCCATCTATATCTGTTATTCCTTGTCGGTAAATAAGTTCTTCCTTTGAAAATGTGCATTTTGTCATCAGATCCACTAAACTTTTTTGTACAGATTCTTGCAGTACATGGAAAGGGGCTGTAGTTTTTAATAGGGATAAAATAATTTCAGAATTATGCATAGGTTCAAAATTAGATTTGAAATAAATTAAAGAAACGGGCCTGTTGATTTTCAATATCTTCGGACGTCAGTTCATTTCTGTTAGCCATCTCAAAATAACATTTTGCAGTTATTTCGGCGTCCGTTACTGCATTATGTAAAGACTGAGGTATGGTCGAGAATAACATCTCATGGAGCAGTGAAAGATTCAGGTGAACTCTATGGGGATTTCTGACATACTTTTTACTATGCCATAGTGTGCAGAAATAAATTAAATGGTTAAATGGCATGTTGAGTTTAGTTCTGACAAATTCAGCAGCAAGGACTTGTAAATCGAATGATAAAAAGTGTCCAACAATTAAGGGATTGTATTTTTTTAAATCATAAGCTAATTTACGTAATACATCTTTTTTGTTGACACCATTTTCTCTTAAAAACTGTGGTGTTATACCATGAATTTTCTCAGATTCTCGGTTGATAAAAATAAAGGGTTCATAAATATATTTGTTTGTGCGTGTAATTTCATTAAAATCTGAATCATATATTATCCATGCAACTTGAAGTACACGGGGCCAATTTTGTGTATTGTTATATTTTTTATCCCATTTTTCGGGTAACCCTGAGGTTTCTGTATCAAGAAATAATATGTATTTTTTCAAAAAGTATTTTTCTATTTATTATTAAAAATAAGTAAATTATCGATGATATGGATAGTTAAAAGATGAAAAAGACAGTTTGATCAAATATGTTGTGCAGTTGTATTTTTTTGAAACTCAGTAGGAGTTATCCCAAATGATGCCTTGAAGCAAGTTGCAAAGTATCTTGGGTCAGAGAAACCTGTCGCGAATGCCACTTCACTAACTGTAATTGATTTATCTTTTTCCATCATTTGACATGCATGCTTAAGGCGAATATTCTTTATAAATTCACTTGGAGATAAATCTAGCAAAACTTTGGTTTTACGATACAAAGTTGATTTGGATAGTGCCAGAATCTCACCGAGCTTGATAATATCAAATTGATCATCACTTAAATTTTCTTCAACAACTTTGATCATCAGTTGTAAAAACTGTTCATCAACAGGCGTATAATCCAAAGTAGCGATATTAATTTGTGTGTTGTTGTTGAAGTTGATTTGCTTCGTCCGTTTATTGATGATAAAACTCTGTATTTTGGCTTCTAAAACTTGAATGTCAAAAGGTTTACTGATGTAACCTTCAGCTCCAGCTTGATAGCATTCTATACGATCTTCCATACTATTTTTGGCAGTTAGCAACAATATTGGAATATGATTGATTTCCATATTTTGTTTGACAGCTCTGCACAGAGAAAGCCCATCCATTTCAGGCATCATGATATCACTAACAATGATATCAATTTCATTTTTATTTAAAAGATCGAGTCCTTGCTTACCGTCAGAGGCAACGTGAACATGATATTTTTTTGATAAAATGCTAAACATGGTTTGTTGAAGATCTTCATTGTCTTCTACTAATAGAATATGTAGTTGTTTTGAATTTTCATTCGTATCTTCAATGATAGCTGTTGTGAATTTATCTGCTTCGTAAGTAATTTCGTCTTTTTTAGCAAAAGATTCGTTCCATATCTGAATACCATTTTTGACATAAAATTCCTGATCAACTGGTAATATGATTTGGAAGCAGGTTCCTTGATCAGGAACACTTTCAACAGTAATTTTACCAAAATGAATATCAACTAACTCCTTTGTTACTGAGAGACCAATCCCATTGCTTTCTTGATTTACAAATGACTTATTGTTATAAAATGGTTTAAATATTTTATCTAACTCATTTTTATCGATTCCAATGCCATTATCACGTACAAAAAGATAGAGCAGTTTTTGTTTTTTATCTTCTTTAATATAATATGACAGGGTGATTTTACCACCTCTAGGTGTATATTTAAAGGCATTCGAGAGTAAATTGAAAAGAATCTTATCCATTTTATCCGCGTCATAGTAGATATCTGTTGTACACTCTCCATGATTGATTTCAAATTCAATATTTTTTCGAATGGCTAATGGGTTAAAAAACACATGGCTCAATTGATTTATAAATGTGGGCAGATATTCTTGACTAACTTTCAATTCCATCAAATTATTTTCTATTCTGCGGAAATCCAAAATTTGTTGCAATAAGCGTTTTAGGCGATCTAGATTCAATCTCATTTTTTCAAACTGACTTAAATGATGCTTTGTGGTCATTTGAACATCATCTACTAAACAAGAAATAATGGTTAGTGGTGTTAACAAGTCGTGAGAAATACTTGTAAAATAGCTGAGTTTGGACTGTGCCAGTGCATGTGCATTTTCTTTTTCTATTTGGGCTATTTTTAGATCATTTCTTAATTTTAAACGGTGTAAAGTAAAATTTATGAAATAGTAAAATATACCAATCAGTAGACACGCATATAAGAAATAGGCTAAGTTACTCTCATAAAATGCAGCCTTTTTGTAAATATTAATTTCAGTAATCGTCGTATTCCATTTATTATTTAAATCAGTCGATTTTATTAAAAAACGATAAGATCCTTTTCCTAAATTATTATATGCTGCAAAAATTCGATCTCGGGATGCATTGATCCAATCCTGATCAATACCTTCTAACTTGTAGGCATATCGAAGTTTATTATCCTGGGTATAGCCAAGGGATGAAAAGGAAAATTCTATATTTTGGTCTTCGGGTTCTAATGTTAATATCTGTTGATTGAAATTAAATTTTTTCTGATTGGATTCAAGGACAATGGACTTATTATTAATCTTGATATCTGTTACTTGCACTTTAGCTTTATAATTTGGGATATTGCTATTATCATCCAATCTAACCATTCCGTTATATCCTCCAAAGTAGACCGAGTTTGATTTCTTATCAATCGTAAATGCTCTTTTGGAAAACATATTGACTTGCAGGCTGTCAGTCGATGTAAATTCCAAAATGTCTTTATTGAGTGCATTTATTTTAAATATATTTCTGGTGCTGGAAAGCCATACGGTATTATTTAGGCAAACGATATCCAAAAGTTGGTTCTTTCCAAATAAAGCCGAATTTGCCAATTCCTCCATTTTCTTTAAACCTGTTTGATAATAGAGTAAGCGATTATCTTTGGTTCCAATCCATAGATTATCATTTTTATCAACATCTAAGGATTCAATTTGATTCGTTTTGAGAACTGCTGTTGATTGACCAATATGTTGGAGTACCTGATCAGGATTATTTTTATTGATGTAATAAATGCCGCTTCCTTTGGTGGCAATCCAGATATTTGATTTTTTATCTTCAGCTATGCTAACCGCTTGATCTTTTATTTTTGTGATGAGCTTTATTTTTTTGCTTTTTGGATCACTATATAATACACCTTGGTTTGTCGCTATCCAAGTTCTCGATTGATTATCTTGAAAAAAGAAGATGGGGACCCCGGAGTGATTGGCTTCACGTTTTAGATCAATCTTATAGTCTAACTTGATATTGTTATGCTTTTTTTTGAAAACGTTTATAGTTGCTTCATAAGAAGAACCGACCCACAGTTCATGCTGTACATCAATGGCGCAGCTAGCAGCTCTAATGGAGATTAATTCGCGTAGATTGGCGTTACTATAGGTATTTAATAAACCATCTTTAGGATTTAAACTTCCAAAACCAAAACGCTCTAGATTAAACCAAAAGATACCCTTTTTATCTCGATATAACATATTTACATTGGGAGCAATGCTATATCGACTTTTAATTTCTTTAAAGGTGTAATTTTGAATGAGAGGTTTATCAAAACTAATCGTAGATATTCCTTTCCCACCGATAGACAACCATAATGTTCCTGATCTATCTTGATAAATATCATTGAAGATATTGGTTGTATGATCAAAATGGGGAGCCATATTTACTTCTTGAAGTGCACCATCTATATATTGAAAAGTAGAGATACCAGAAAATGAAAGTATCCAAATATAATTGCGATGCCGATCTTGAACGATGTTATAGAATAAATCTTCCTTTCCAATATTTCGACGCTTGTTTTTGATTTCTATTTCTTGATATAAATTCTTTCTATTGTCTGGATTAAATAAATAAATTCCATCCCCCCAGGTACATACCCAGAGTTGTTTATTATGATCTTCAAATAATTTAAAAGGATTGTTACGTGTTCCAAGTTTTGGGTACGCAACGAATTGATTTGTTTGTATATCTAATTTAAATAACCCTTGTTCCCAAATGGCTACCCAAATATTGCCATTTTTATCTTCAAATATGGTATTAACAGTCCCCGGTGGTATTTTATAAATGGAATTATGATCATCTTGATAGTTTTGGATAATGGATAAGTCTTTGTTATATACCACAATACCATTGTCTGATCCTACCCATAATCTGTTTTTTTTATCAATCAGTAATGTTGTAATACGTGTTGCAGATTGGAGGTTATTTTTGAAGGGTTTGATCACATAGCTTTCTTTTTCTAATGTATATAATCCTTTTTCTGTACCTAGAATGAGGTAATTATGATATTCTACTAGTGTTTTAATGTTCTGGTTGGTAGCCGTTTTACCATCATTGGTCTTCAATTTGAAATTTAAAATATTATAGGCGTCATATCTGCTTAATCCCTGTGTAGAAGCAAACCAGATATACCCATCCTTATCCTGACAAGTTTGATTGATTGTCAATGAGGGTAATTCATTATTTTTGGTAATGGGATTCAATCCCATTTGTTGACCATTAACTTGGATATAGAAAAGTAAATATATAATGAAGAAGAAGGTTTGATATGTATTTTTCATAATCAATTGGTTTAATCTAATCAGATCGACAATTTGTTCTTCACTTATATCTCTTTGCATCAACTTTGTCTAAAGAGCCAATGAATTAAATAACACAAGAAAAAAGGGAAACTTAATTTAATTCCTTAATCAATAATGGTTAGCTTTAAATAGCTCATTTTTTCCGTCTTACTTGAGCATCTAAATGTTTCAAAAAGTCAGATTCAAATTGGTATCTTCTTTAAAGATATAGAATGTTATTTAAAATAAATGTAATATAAACATTTATTTTAAAAATTGATTACTTTCTTGTTTGTGTCTCTTTTTTATCAAAAGCTCCGTAAAAATGCGTTTTTAGTCAAAAGAAACATGTAATCAATGGCTATAATCATAAAATGATCCCATTTTGTATGTTGAATAAACTAAAATTAAACATCGACCGTATAGATTTTATCTAGATTTGAATAACCAATCTTCAATCATATTTACATCTGCTAAACCCTGTTGATTGGATTTTTTAAACCTTAAAATTTTAAGATATGCACAAATACGTTCTTGTTTATTTTCTTCTGATTACTTATTCTGTCTTTGGACAAGACTTTAAAAAGAGTGATGTTTTGGCCCAATTGAATGTTGCTAATCAATATTGGCAGACCAATCATAAGCCTCAAGTTTGGGCATTTTGGGATCAAGCCGCTTATCACAGTGGTAATATGGAGTTTTATAAAGAGTTTAAAAATAAAAACTTCTTAAAATATACAGAAGATTGGGCAGATTTTAATGAATGGAAGGGTGCAAAATCAACTGATAAAGCGAATTGGAAATATAGCTATGGGGAGACCGATGACTATGTGTTATTTGGCGATTGGCAGATCTGTTTTCAAACGTATATTGATCTTTATCATATCGCCCCTAAAGCTTACAAGATAGCTCGAGCGCAAGAAGTGATGAATTACCAAATTCATTCCAAACATTATGATTACTGGTGGTGGGCTGATGGACTATATATGGTTATGCCTGTAATGACTAAGATGTACAATTTAACTAAAAACCCGCTCTATTTAGAAAAACTTCATGAATATTTGGATTATGCAGATGGTATCATGTATGATAAGGATGAAAAATTGTATTATAGGGATGCAAAATACGTTTATCCAAAACATAAGACTGCCCATGGAAAAAAAGACTTTTGGGCAAGAGGTGATGGTTGGGTATTCGCGGGATTAGCAAAAGTGCTACAAGATCTACCCAAAGACAATGCTCATTATAAACATTATGTAAAACGTTTTCAAGATATGGCCGATGCTATTGTAGCGTGTCAACAGAAGGAGGGTTTCTGGACGAGAAGTATGCTGGATCCAGAACATGCACCCGGTAAAGAATCCAGTGGAACGGCATTCTTTACTTATGGACTTCTTTGGGGCATTAATAATGGTATTCTGAACAAAAACGAATTTGAGGGTGCTGCAAAAAAAGGATGGCATTATTTAAGTACTGTTGCTTTACAGCGTGATGGAAAAGTAGGTTATATTCAGCCTATAGGAGAAAAGGCCATACCGGGTCAAGTGGTTGATGCCCATTCAACATCGCCATTCGGTGTCGGAGCATTTTTATTGGCAGGTGTTGAAATGTATAGATATTTAAGCGAGTAATGATGAAAAATGTATGGACATTATGGATATTCATATGCTTCGCCGCTGTGACATATGGGCAGAAGAGAAATCCTATTGCATGGAAAGAAACTTCAAGAGCCTTTTGGCTAAAGGAGATGGATCGTATGGCAAGACCGGTTATGCGTAGTCTGGCTCATGACAGTTTAAAGATCAATATGCCTCAAATTACTTCTGTTGCAGTTGACAATAAAGAACATCGCATTCAAGTACAATATGTAGAGGTATTAGGTCGAGTTTTAAGCGGAATATCGCCTTGGTTGGCTTTGAATGATGGTTCGGAAGAAGAGCAAGCATTGAGAAAACAATATCGCAATTGGACTATTCAAGCCTTAAAAAATGCCTTAGATAGTAATGCAAATGATTTTATGCGTTTTGATCTAGGTGGGCAGCAATTAGTGGATGCCTCATTTATTTCAGTTGCTTTTTTGCGTTGTCCTTGGTTATGGGATCATCTGGATCCTGTAACCCAAGGTCATTTGATTGAGGCTATCAAAACGACACGTCAATTCAGACCGGTGTTTTCCAATTGGTTACTTTTTTCTGCTATGAATGAAGCTTTTTTAGCCCAGTACAGTACAGGTTGGGATGTTATGCGAGTGGATTATGCTTTGCAACAACTGGAACAATGGTATGTTGGAGATGGGATGTATATGGATGGTCCTCATTACGCATATGATTATTATAATAGTTATGTCATTCATCCTTTTTTATCCGGAATTATGGATGTCATCGAGCAAAAGACTAAAAATTATGATAGCATGTTTGCAAAAATTAAATTACGAAACCAACGATATGCCACTATATTGGAAAGGTTGATTAATACAGATGGGACTTTTCCACCATCGGGCCGGTCAGTAATTTATCGTGGAGCAGCATTTCATCACCTGGCAGACATGGCATTGAAAAAGAGATTACCCAAAGAGTTAACGGAAGGACAAGTTCGCGCCGCTTTATCTGCCGTTATGAAGAAAACATTTGAAAGCCCATCAACTTACCATCAAAACTGGTTAACGATTGGTTTATATGGAGATCAGCCCGGATTAGGGGATTTTTATAACAATCAGGGGAGTCCATATTTATGCAGTACTATTTTTTTACCTCTTGGACTTTCTGAAACGGATAGTTTTTGGACTTCCAAAGAAGAAGAATGGAGTTCGAAGCGTATTTGGTCTGGACAGGATTGGAAAAAAGATCAAAGTAAGGTCATTCAATAATAGATAAGAGTCATGAGATTAATAACATTTTGTACAGTTGGAGTAATTTATTTTTATCTTATCCTTTCCTTAAATTTCTGTTTTTCGCAAAGCAAGCAGCTTCAGGTCATGGAAGTTGGAGACGGTTGGGCTAAGAATACGGTCAATACAGCTGTTTTTCGAAAAAATTCTCTCGTTAGTGATGCGAAGTTTCAATACATAGCCTACTACAACGAGAAGGGAAAAGTTGTATTAGGAAAAAGAAAGTTGAACGAGAAGAGCTGGCAGCTACAGGTTACCGAATATACGGGCAGAGCTAAGGATGCACATAATATTATCAGTATCATGATTGATGGAGAGGGATATTTACATGTTTGTTGGGATCATCATAATGGTCAGTTGCGATATGCTCGAACAAAGCAGCCGCATACACTGGACTTAGGACCTGAGCAGTCTATGATCGGGGAAGATGAACAGTATGTGACTTATCCTGAATTTTTTAAAATGCCTGATGGTTCATTATTATTTCTTTATCGTGATGGCGGTTCTGGATCAGGAAATCTTGTTATGAATAATTATGATCCCAAGAATAAAAAATGGACTAGACTGCATCGTAATTTAATCGATGGAGAAGGGAAACGAAATGCTTATTGGCAGGCATATGTCGACAACCAAGGAACGATACATTTGTCTTGGGTATGGCGAGAAAGTCCCGATGTAGCCAGTAATCATGATATAGCATATGCTTGTTCTAAGGATGGAGGGCTCACTTGGGAGTCTACTACTGGAGCTCAATATACATTACCTATACAGGAATCAACAGCGGAATATGCGGTGCGTATTCCTCAAAACAGTGAATTGATCAATCAAACATCGATGGCTGCAGATGATGATGGGAATCCATTTATTGCGACTTACTGGCGGGCTGCAGGTTCTACAATTCCTCAATATAAAATTATTTATTATAGGAAAGGTGCTTGGGAAGTCCGTTCTTTTGATTTTAGAAAAATGTCTTTCAGTTTGAGTGGACATGGGACAAAAGAAATACCTATAGCGAGACCACAATTAATGGTTAAAGGGAAAGGAGATAGGGTTGCTGTCATGCTCTTGTTCCGGGATAAGGAAAGATTAGGTCGAGCTTCTGTCTTGAACTTAAATAAGGTGACGGATAATGATTATCAACTATTTGATTTGAATAACGAATCATTAGGAGCATGGGAACCCAGTTATGATACTGAGATGTGGCGAAACAAGGGGCGATTATCACTATTTGTTCAAGCTACTGATCAAAAGGATGGAGAAGGACTTTTAGAATCTGGTCCAAGTAAGGTCAGGGTTATTGAATGGGCGCCTAGTCTCGAGGCAATACAAAATATAATCAAACATTAATTATGAAAAAATACATGTTTGGGTTTATGTCCTGCTTCATATTCATTGTATCCTATCCCATGGATATGTTCGGACAAGGGACAAGAGATGCTGTTTTTAACGTCAAAAATCCAGATCTGAATCTCAGTCCCTATACCGGTATGAACCGTCAACATTGGTTAGATGCAGCCGAATATCTTTTAAAGGGTGCCTTTAGTTACGTCAGTAATCTGGATAGCCCGATGGAGTTTCCTAAACAACCAGGACGTAGTTATCCTAGAGACGGCGTTCATACGGAAACAGAACGGTTGGAAGGACTTTGTAGGACTCTGTTTATTGCTTTGCCTTTGATGAAGGGAAATCCCGACTATGAAATTGGTGGTCTAAAGATTGCCGATTATTACCGGCATCAGATTACGCAATTAGTGAATCCAAATTCGACGAGTTTCATTCCACCTTTACCCAAAAAAGGAGGACCAAGTCAAAAGCTTGTTGAATTTGGTGGTTTGGCCGTATCGCTGATGGCCGCTCCCGAAATTTTATGGGATCCGCTATCACAGGAGAAAAAAGATACTTTAGCGCATACACTCTTAAGTTATGGTAACGGACCTACTATTGATATGAATTGGCGTTTTTTTAATGTCATGATTTTAAGCTTTTTTAAGAGTAAAGGTTACTCGATACGTGAAGATTATTTAAAGGAATTGTTGGAGAAATGTTTATCTGATTATAAGGGGAATGGTTGGTATAATGACCAGCCTTATTATGATTATTATAGTATGTGGGGGTATCAGATGTACGGAACTTTATGGGCTACCTATTATGGCGATCAGATGTATCCAGATTATGCGAAGAAGTTCAGGACTCATTTAAGAGAAATGGTCGGTCATTATCCTTATATGTTCAGTAAGGACGGGGAAATGATTATGTGGGGGAGAAGTATTGCCTATCGCATGGGAGCTGCTGTTCCCTTTCCTCTGATGGGTTTTCTAGAGGACAAAAGCATCAATTATGGATGGATGCGAAGAATTGCATCAGGAACACTGCTACAATTTCTCAAACAGCCTGATTTTTTATCTGAAGGTATTCCTACACTTGGTTTTTATGGTGCATTTGAACCTGCCGTGCAGGAATACAGCTGTAGGGGAAGTGCTTTTTGGTTGGGTAAAATATTTTTAGGATTGCTCATTCCTGATGATAATATATTTTGGACAGCAAATGAAAATTTAGGTGCTTGGGAGAGCGAGATACCAAAAGCGAAGGTGTTGAATAAGCTTGCTCCTGGTGCTGAAATTTTGATTACTGATTATGCTGGAATTGGCGCATCAGAGATCAGGGCTTGGTGTGATAGTAAAACTATCGGCTATTATCAGGGAACTGAGAATTATAATAAACTGGCTTATAATAGCGCATTTCCTTGGCAAGCGGATGGAAAGAATGGTGAAGTATCAATGAACTATATGTTTCAAATTGGTGGGAAGAAATGGGAATCACTTCGCCGTTATAAATTCAAAGGCTATCAGGATGATATTTATTACAGGGACGCTGTATTAGCTTCGGATTCTACCATCAGCTTGCAACTTGCAGATATTATACTTCCTAACGGAATCTTGCGTATAGATCAGGTGTATAGCCAAAAATCTATTGCGCTACGGTTGGGACACTACGCATTGCCACAATATGAAGATAGAGCAATTGTTGAGCATCAAATTAAATATAAAAAATGGACAGCAAGTATTATTGACAATGGGCAGTATCAGTTAGCTGTTATTCCTGTTGAGGGCTGGGAAGAGGTGGAGATAGTAAGTGCAGCAGGTTTAAACCCAGTTTCTGAAACGAGTAAAGTCCTGAATTTAAAAGCAAACACAAGTGCAAATCAAAAGCAATTGTTTGCGACACTTATGTTATGGAAAAAATCGGGCGAAAAATGGACTAATGATGAATTATTCCCAATAAAAAAATTGAACCAAAAGCTGAATCAAGTAGGAATTAGTAGGAAAAATGGTCGTTATCAAGTCTTGAATTTGATATCCACGGATCAACAATAATAACCTTTGATCAATATTTTGCAAGTGAAAAGTGTAATGGCGAATATGATCTATATCAAAGGTCGTTATGGTTAAGAATCTATTTTAAGTATTTAGAGAAAAGAGATAATGCTACTGCGCAAGAGCTAGTATATATCGCAACAAAATTTTTAAAACCATTTTATTTAAAATGTCCCCAAGGCATCTCTTAAATAAAATGGTTTTTGCTTTTTATTGAGTTTTAGTGAATTATTATGACTCCTGAATAGATTTTCAACCTTATTGAATCGATTTCAAACCGTTTATAAGCGAATCCGCTATAATTTTGACCTAGAGGGAATTGGAAAATAGCGCAACAAGAGTGCTTCTCTTCCTAACCAATGGAATTTTAGCGAACGATCTTCTTGAGTTTGCTAAGTACCAATTATAAACAAAAATATAAACTATACGATGATGGGATCAAGTTGAAATCAACCTTTAGGGGGATTATAGGATAAAGGTATGGTCCTATAATAAATGGAATAAAATAGTAATTCTAATCTAAAAACCAATTGTAAATTATGTTAACCCACTATTGCAATAAATACGCAAAAAGCACATTGCTATTAAACAGTTTATTTTTAATAGCAATGACTACTTATGGTCAAGCAACTTCCATAAAGGGAACTATTCGAGACGCTTCTACAGGAAAAACCATAAGCAACATTACCGTTAAAGTAAAAGGAAGTTCGGTCAGTACACAAACAAATACCGTCGGTAGCTTTACCATTCAAGCTAATCACGGAAATACTTTGATCATTTCCTCGGTCGGATATCAGGAAAAGGAGGTTATTGTACCTCAGGGGGGAATTGTTGATGTTACGCTTGTTCCATCTGAAAATGTACTTGACGAATTAGTTGTGGTCGGATATGGAATACAAAAGAGATCGGATGTTACGGGGTCTGTGGCATCAGTACCAAAGGATCGATTGTCAAAAATTCCGGTTACGAATGTGATGCAAGCTATCCAAGGTGCCGTATCCAATGTTTCGGTTTCGCAAGCATCCTCTATACCTGGAGATGCTCCAAATGTTCAAGTTCGAGGTAAGAACTCGATCAATGCATCTTCAGAACCGTATATTGTCGTTGATGGAATTCCGCTATCGCGTACAGATGGTTCTATTAATGATATCAATCCCAATGATATTGAGTCGGTCGAGATCTTAAAAGATCCATCAGCTGTTGCGATTTATGGTGTGAATGGTTCTAATGGTGTTATTTTGATCACCACAAAGCGCGGTACATCCGGAACCCCGCGTATTCGTTACAGTGGTTATGGCGGTGTAGAAAATGTTGCACATATTCTTAAGCCCGTTTCGGGAGAAGAGCTTTTAAAGCGTTATGCTGAATATTCCCGCATTAATAATAGTCCGCTATATAATGGTGGTCCGGTTCGCAATCGGAATGAGCTTGATAATTACACCAATGGTGTGACCATCGATTGGTTGGATGCGGTGATGCAGACAGGTGTGATCCAGAATCACAATGTCAGTTTATCAGGTGGAAGTGAGAATGCCAAATACTATGTCTCTGGAGATTATCTGGATCAAAAAGGCGTTTTATTAGGATACAACTATAAAAGATATTCATTTAGAACGAATACAGATTTTAAACCAACTAAATATTTATCGGTAGGTACATCATCTTATATCATAGCGCATAATAGAGATGGTGGACGCGCGAGTCTTCTACAGGCTGCTGCAATGAGCCCTTATGCCAAAATGTATAACGATGACGGCACTTTAACACAGCATCCCATGTATTCGGAACAGCTTTGGACCAATCCACTTTTGCCAACGACATTAAATCCAGAGCGTCGTCAATTTAATATCTCCCTCAACGGTTATGCAGATCTTAATTTTGGGGAGCTTTACAAACCGCTGGAAGGTTTAAAATATAAACTCAATGCAGGATATATTTATGTCCCTGGTCGTACCAACGAATATGAAGGGGAGAGTGTTTATAATTTTGCCGGGATGGGTCGTATCACCAACAGTGAATCTCAGTCATATACAGTAGAGAATATATTAACCTATAACAAGGATTTTGGTAAGCATCATCTTGATTTCACAGGATTATATGCCTCAAAAAGTAAATATTGGCAACAGGCTATTGCTACAGGAGAGGTATTCCCTAATGATGCCTTGGAATGGGGTAATCTAGGTGCTGCCGCCACACAGAAAGTGTCTTCTCAAGCCGACTTGTACCGCTCTATTTCCCAAATGGGTAGATTAAATTACTCTTACGATAGCCGTTATTTATTTACAGTAACTGCACGTCGAGATGGGGCCTCTATCTTTGGTAGAAATAATAAATACGGAATGTTTCCATCTGCCGCTGTCGCATGGAATATACATAATGAATGGTTCATGAATAGCACTAAAGATGTGGTGGACAATTTAAAATGGAGAATATCTTACGGTATTTCTGGAAATGAGGCTATTGGCATCTATGAAACGCTTTCGTTAATGGATGCCAGTACTATTGCGATGAAAGGCTTATCCAATACGGCATTGAATATTCGTAAAAGAATGGGAAATGATGATTTGGAATGGGAAAAAACAAAGGGATTCAATACAGGGATTGACTTCGGATTATTTAAAAGCAGAATAAGTGGAAGCATCGATGTGTATAAAACCAATTCTTATGATATACTTTTAAAACAGCGCCTTCCAAGACTTACGGGTTTTGAAGATGTGTATTTTAATATTGGAAAGGTTGCTAATACAGGTATAGACCTGACGCTGAATACCAAAAATATTGTGAAGAATGATTTTACTTGGTCCAGTACGGTTGTATTCTCCCGCAATAAAAATAAGATTGTAGAAGTTTATGGTGATGGAAAAGAAGATCTGGGCAATAGGTGGTTGATCGGACATCCGCTGGGTATCATCTATGATTTTACCAAAGTGGGGATCTGGCAGGAAGAGGAAATAAAAGCGGGAGCTAATAAAGGATGGGATGAACAAGCAGAAGCAGGAAGTGTAAAATTAGCGGATCTAAATGGTGATGGTCTAATTAATGAGGACGACCGATCTGTATTGGGACAAACTGCCCCGAAATGGACCGCTGGACTTACCAATACATTTAGCTATAAAGCATTTTCATTAAATATTTTCATCAATACGGTGCAAGGAGCACTACGCAATAATCCGCAGATCGGTTCGGCTGCAGATGAAATGGGACGTAAAAGTACGCCAGCAGAATTGGGCTATTGGACTCCTGAAAATAAAAGTAACGAATGGCGTTCATTGAGTAATCGTTCCAATGTATATGGTTATGGGTTTCCATCAAATGCAAGTTTTACACGGTTGAAAGATGTGACCTTAAGTTACAATATGCCACAAAATACCTTGAATAAATTGGGTATCAATGGGGCTACGGTTTATGTCAGTGGCCGAAACCTATATACATGGACCAATTGGATTGGCTGGGATCCCGAAGCTCGAGATATCACTCGTGGATCTGATAATGCTCATCTAAATTATCCAATGGTTCGCACCTATGTACTTGGAGTTAATTTAACCTTTTAATGAAATCATGAAACCATCATGAGTAAATGTGCACAAAGAAAGATATACTGCTCATGATAGCTTCATCATCGATAAAAAATAATATATACTGATGAAAAAAACAATGAATATTCAAAATAAGTTATTACCTGTCTTTGCGATCTTTTTGTTAGGTTCTGCATCTTGTAGTAAGAATTTTCTGGAAGAGAAACCCTATTCTAATTACGAAGCTGGAAATAGTGATCCATCAACAATAGAAAATAGAGTTTTAGGTTTGCATGCGACTTTTGGTCAATTGTGGGGTTATAGTGGGCGTCAAGGATTTTTGTCGTGTTGGCAGATCGGTACTGATATCGCAAATGCTGGTTCTACGGAAGGTGTGGAAAATCCTTTTTTTCAATATGCTGATCTCAATCCAGAAAATGGTGGAGTAAGCTACTTATGGCAACGCTGTTACGAGTTTATTAACAATGCAAATAGCATTATTGAAGCTGTAGGGGATACTAATCCAAAGGCAGCAGCAGAAGCAAGATTCTTTAGAGCTTATGCTTATCATATGTTGGTCACGCTATGGGGCGATGTGCCTTTGTTGACTACTTCTATTAAAGTTCCAACGTTCAATTATGTACGAAATTCTACTGTAGAAGTGGACAAAGTGATTGTTGAAGATCTGGAATATGCGGCTAAGGAATTGGCTAATGTTGGACAAGCTGCTGCTCCAAGCCGGATCAATAAAGATATGGCAAGACAATTGGCTGCTGAAGTTTATCTTCGAATGGGCATGAGAGATCCTGCTTATTTTGCTAAAGCAGAAGCCATGGCAACAGCCATCATTGAAAGCGGCAGTTATAAATTAATTGACAGTCGTTACGGTAAATACTTAAATGAGGGTGGCGATGCTTTTCGAGATATGTTTAGACAGGGCAATATGCGCCGCGCTCAAGGAAATACCGAAGCCATATGGACTTTTGAAGTTGAATTTAATCGCGAAGTGAATGGTGGAACCATCGATAATCCGCAGCATCGTCGTGTATGGCAACCTTCCTATCACAAGTGGGATGGAATGGTAAACGCTGATTCTCTTGGAGGAAGGGGTAATGGACGTTTGAGATTAAGCAATTTTATGAAGTATACGGTCTGGAAAGGACTTCAAGGTGATATTCGGAATAGCAATTATAATATCCGTCGTACCACAAATTATAACCGACCTAATATGACCGTCAACAATGCTGTGGTAACACCATGGAGTACAGAAATCGGTGTGGATGCCGATGGTTATCGTGTTGCTAAAGGTGCAGGGGTTAGAAATGTGACGATAAAAACTGGTGATAAAGTGATTCCTTTTCGTACAGACAGTTTGGAAGTATGGTATCCTTTCCCAACAAAGTGGGGTGGTTATGATCCGATAGATGATTTTGGCTATGCATTGGTCAAAGATTGGCCAGTCATGCGGTTTGGAGAAACGTATCTATTAAGGGCAGAGGCACGTCTTAGACAAAATAATCTAGGCGGAGCAGCTGAGGATATCAATAAGTTGAGAGATCGTTCTTTTAAAGATACGCGTATTCAATCTGGAAACACCGCTTTAGGAAAGGTTCTCGCATCAAATATGACGATCGATTTTATTCTTGATGAACGTGCCCGTGAGTTGATTTCAGAAGAAAATCGTAGAATGACTTTGGTGAGAACAAATAAACTCAAAGAACGTATTGCTTTAAATGGTGATCAAGGACCGGCAAATAAAATAACCAGTGGTTTCCAAGATTATAATATTTTACTTCCAATCCCCTTGAGTGAAATTCAATTAAATAACAAAGAAGGGGAAGGACTTAAACAAAATTTAGGATATAAATAATCTAGTTTTATTACTTTAATAATAATAATATGCAAAAGGTCAATTTTCCACACATTGAAAATTGACCTTTTGCTTCTAAATCATGAAATATCTGTTGGCTATAATCTCTGTATTTATGCATAACAGTCCATAACAGTTTACCTATTTTAATCTTGTAATTTAGTTTATGTACAATACCTAAAAAGATAAATATGAATGCTGTTTTCGGAGTTTTATTTCATTTCATTGGCGGTTTTGCGTCAGGAAGTTTTTATGTGCCTTATAAGAAAGTTGAAGGATGGTCATGGGAATCCATGTGGATCCTAGGTGGTCTATTTTCTTGGATTATTGTACCACCATTTGCAGCATGGGTAACTATTCCTAATTTTTGGGAGATTATCAGCAATGCCCAGGCAGCTACTTTATACTATACTTTTTTATTTGGATTGTTATGGGGTATAGGTGGACTTACCTATGGTCTAGGGATACGTTATCTTGGTGTTTCCTTAGGTAGCAGTATTATTTTGGGCTTAAGTATGGTCTTTGGTTCGCTGATGCCAAGTCTTTATTATTTTTTTTACCCCACAGTGGGTAAACATGGAGTCAACTATTTTTTTATGACTCAATCAGGAACTTGCATATTGATAGGTTTATTAATATGTCTAATGGGTGTTGTACTGTGCGGTCGGGCAGGTGTTTCAAAGGAGAAAAGTCTTTCGACTCTTTCTAAGGCCGCAAGGTCTGATTACAATTTTACTCTGGGTATTATCGTTGCGATCATTTCTGGTGTACTTAGTGCTTGTTTCAATTTTGGTATTGAAGCAGGTAAGCCGCTTGCTAATGTTGCAAATTCCATATGGAAAAATAGTAATTCGAACAGTGGAGAATTTCTTTATCAAAATAATGTGACTTATATCATTATCCTTTGGGGAGGTTTTACTACAAATTTTATATGGTGCGTCTATCTCCTAATTAAAAATAGAACTTTTTCAGACTATACTAAATCCAATGTACCAAAAGGAAAGAATTTACTTTTTTGTGCTTTGGCAGGTACAATGTGGTATTTACAGTTCTTTTTTTATGGTATGGGTGAGAGTCGATTGGGTAATGGTGCCAGTTCTTGGATTCTTCACATGGCGTTCATTATTTTAATTTCAAATGCTTGGGGAATTATATTAAATGAGTGGAAGGGCGTGAATAGAATGGCATATCGATCTATAATTGCAGGAATAGCGACAATCATAATTTCTATTTGTGTCGTAGGGTTTGCAAGAACTTTAGAAAATTAATTTAATATATATAGCAGTGAAAACATACAAACATGTAAATTATTTGTGGGACGATAAAATAGCGCAATCATTGCAAGGTGATGAAGTTGCTTTATTATTATATCGTTCAAATATTCTAGGCGCCGATCTAAGAATTACTAATTATGGAGGAGGAAATACCTCTTGTAAAGTTTTGGAGAAAGATCCGCTTACTGATGAAAGTGTTGAAGTCATGTGGATAAAGGGGTCTGGAGGAGATATCGGCACGCTGAAGAAGTCAGGGCTTGCAGCATTATATCTTCAGCGCTTACGTAATCTTGAAAATGTGTATAGAGGAATAGAATATGAGGATGAAATGGTCGCACTATTTAATCATTGTATTTTTGATTTAAGCTCTAAGGCACCTTCTATTGATACGCCCTTGCACGGATTTTTACCATTTAAGCATATTGACCATTTACATCCAGATGCCGGAATTGCAATTGCAGCATCCAAAGATGGGAAAAGAATAACTGCTGAATTGTTCAATGGATCGATCGGTTGGGTTGATTGGCAACGTCCTGGATTTGATTTAGGTTTACAATTACAAGAATGTTTAGAAGCAAATCCTGGTATCAAGGGTATTATGTTGGGATCTCATGGTTTGTTTACCTGGGGAGACACTGCTTACGATTGTTATATTAATTCCTTAGATGTTATTGAGACTTGTGCTACATACCTTGAACAAAGTTATAGCAAGAAGAATAACGTATTTGGCAACCAAAAGATAGTAAGTCTTAGTAAAGAAGAAAGAAATGCACAGGTGGCAAAATTAGCTCCTGTTTTGCGGGGATTTTGTTCAAGCGAGCGCCATATGATCGGACATTTTACAGATGATGAACGCGTTTTAGAATTCATCAATTCCAATGATTTGGACCGATTAGCACCATTAGGGACAAGTTGTCCGGATCATTTTTTAAGAACTAAAATCCAGCCTTTGGTGCTAAATTTAGATAAATCGGAGTGTTTAGATAATATAGCGGAGATTAAAAAGAAACTGGAGCCTTTGTTTGCTGGATATCGAGAGATGTATGAACAGTATTATGATAGCTGCAAACATGAAAATAGCCCCGCTATACGTGATAAAAATCCCGTTATTGTTTTATATCCCGGAGTTGGACTTTTTTCGTTTGCAAAGGATAAACAAACTGCTCGTGTAGCTGCTGAATTTTATATTAATGCCATTAATGTAATGAAAGGTGCTGAAGCGGTAAGCGAATATACTGCATTGCCACGTCAGGAAGCTTTTGATATTGAATACTGGCTGTTGGAAGAGGCAAAATTACAACGTATGCCAAAATCAAAAGCATTATCAGGTAAGATTGTACTCGTGACAGGTAGTGGTGGTGGGATTGGAAAGGCGATTGCAAGAAAGATGGCACAGGAAGGTGCTGTTGTCGTGTTGAATGATATCAATGCTGATCGGCTTGCATCATGCGAGGTAGAATTCGTAGCAGAGTTTGGTAGAGATGCGGTTATTACGACTCTACTTGATGTAACAAATGAGGCCCAGATAAAACATGCACTCAATGATGCTGTACTAGCTTTTGGTGGGATTGACATTGTCGTTAATAATGCGGGTTTATCAATTTCTAAAACGATCGAGGAACATACACAAGATGACTGGGATCTTTTATATGACGTTTTGGTTAAAGGTCAGTTTCTGGTAACTCAGGCTGCAACAGCTATATTAAAAGCACAAAATATTGGTGGTGATATTGTCAATATTGTAAGTAAAAATGCTTTAGTGAGTGGTCCGAATAATATTGGTTATGGTAGTGCAAAGGGTGCTCAATTACACATGAGCCGTTTGAGTGCAGCTGAATTAGGGGCAGCAAAGATTCGAGTGAATGTAGTGAACCCGGATGCCGTAATTTCCGATAGTAATATTTGGGCAGGTGGATGGGCCGCAGGTCGTGCTAAGGCATATGGTGTAAAAATCGAGGAGTTACCTGCATATTATGCAAAGCGTACTTTGTTAAATGAGATTATTCTGCCAGAAGACATTGCAAATGCGTGTTTTGCACATGTTGGTGGTTTACTGAATAAATCTACAGGTAATATATTAAACGTTGACGGGGGAGTGGCAATGGCTTTTTTACGGTAGGTTTTATATCTTAGTTTTTAAGGAATGAAAAGAAAGTACATGCTGTATCTAAGTAAATTTTAACCAATAACCATTTTTAATATGATTTTAGATCAACAATTAATAAAAAAGCACAATAATAAATTAGAAAAGAAACATAATCGAGCATTTGAATTTATTTCCCAGGATATTGATGAAGTTGAAGAGCTTATTGCTAAACTTCAGAAATTTCAGATCGGGATACCGAGTTGGGCACTAGGGACAGGTGGTACACGTTTCGGACGCTTTTCTGGCCCTGGCGAGCCAGGGAGTTTGGAGCAAAAGTTTGAAGATGTTGGTTTACTACATGCTCTTAATAAATCTAGTGGAGCTATTTCCTTACATATACCTTGGGATATCCCAAAAGACGCCGTAAAAGTGAAGGAATTGGCACGTTCTTTAAATATCACGTTCGATGCTGTTAATTCCAATACTTTTCAAGATCAACCACAGCAGGAATATAGTTATAAGTATGGATCTTTGCATCATGTTGATCCTGAGGTTCGCAAGCAGGCTATCGACCATAATATTGAGGTTATCAATTATGGGAAAGCTCTCGGTTCGAAGGCTTTGACTGTTTGGTTAGCTGATGGTTCATCTTTTCCTGGCCAATTGAATTTCCGTGAGGCTTTTCAGAATACGTTATCCAGTTTGCAGGAAATCTATAAACACTTACCCGAGGATTGGAAATTGTTTATCGAGTATAAAGCTTTCGAACCTTATTTCTATTCGATGACCATTGGAGATTGGGGGCAGTCTCTACTTTTGGCAAATAAGCTGGGCCCTAAAGCTTACACATTAGTGGATTTAGGGCACCATTTACCAAATGCTAATATTGAACAGATCGTATCATTGTTATTAATGGAGGGGAAGCTTGGCG
Source organism: Sphingobacterium kitahiroshimense (assembly GCF_025961315.1). NCBI lineage: Bacteria > Pseudomonadati > Bacteroidota > Sphingobacteriia > Sphingobacteriales > Sphingobacteriaceae > Sphingobacterium > Sphingobacterium kitahiroshimense. The sequence goes on from NZ_JAOQNK010000001.1 coordinate 4,456,134, forward strand.
GTTTTCATTTTAATGATAGTAAATATGCTGATGACGATTTAACAGCAGGAAGTATTAAACCCTATCAACTTTTTCTGATTTTTAATGAATTAATTGATGGGATGGATGTGAAGGGAATGGATCACGCTACTGGTTTAGGTTGGATGATTGATGCTTCACATAATCTTAAAGATCCTTTAGTGGACTTGCTGCAATCTGTTGAAGCCATTAAAATTGCTTATGCGCAAGCATTACTTATCGATCGTGTTGCACTCAAGGCCGCTCAACAAGCGAATAATATTGTAAAAGCACAAGAAATTCTTCAAGATGCATTTCGTACGGATGTAAGACCATTGGTTGCTGAATCTAGGTTGAGGAGTGGTGCAGCTTTAAATCCTGTATTATTATTTGAGGAGGAAAAATTACGTGATAAGCTAATAGAAGAGAGAGGTTTACAAACTATTGCAACTGGATTATAAAGTTTTTAGGATGAATAATGATAAAATTCCTGTAGTTGCTATTTTCGATGTTGGTAAAACCAACAAAAAGCTGTTTCTATTTGATTCTAATTATCAGATCGTGTTTGAACGTTCGGCCAGATTTTTAGAAACAAAGGATGAGGACGGGGATCCTTGTGAAAATCTTGAAAGTCTTAGATTATCGGTTTTTGATTCACTTCATGAGGTCTTTAGAAAGAATGAATTTGAAATTAAAGCGATTAATTTTACATCATACGGGGCTAGCTTTGTATATCTTGATGAAAATGGTAGACCCTTAACTCCATTATATAATTATCTAAAAGAATTTCCTGTTACTATTCAACAAGAACTGCATAATAAGTATGGAGGAGAGGAACATTTTTCTTTAACAACTTCATCGCCAACATTAGGTAGTTTAAATTCGGGTTTCCAGATTCTTCGATTAAAAAAGAAGCAACCAGAAATTTATAAACAGGTCAACTTTGCTCTGCATTTGCCCCAATATTTAAGTTTTCTGGTTTCTGGAAAGTTCTACTCAGATATGACCAGCATCGGTTGTCATACTGCTCTATGGGATTTTGAAAAGGGTGAGTATCATCAATGGGTACAAGATGAGGGTATTACCAAGGTGTTAGCTCCAATTGTTAAAGGAGATGAAGTTTTTGATGGTGCATTTCCTGGTAGCCCTTTTAGAGTAGGAGCGGGGCTTCATGATAGTTCTTCGGCTTTAATTCCTTATTTATTCAATTTTAGTGAACCATTTGTTCTAATATCCACGGGCACTTGGTGTATCTCATTTAATCCATTTAATAATAGTGCTCTAACTTCTTGCGAACTAAAAAAGGACTGTTTGTTTTATCAATCTTATTTAGGAAACCCGGTTAAGGCTTCGCGGTTATTTGCAGGTTATGAACATGAACTGCAATCTAAACGAATTGCTGATTTCTTTCATGTTACGACAGCGAAGTTTCGTAATCTTCAGCTTAATCTAAGGATTTTAGAAAAATTAATGAAAGAGCCTGTAATTGTGGATTTAAAAGCATTTTCAAAAGTTGAGCTTGATCGATACCGTAATTATGAAGAAGCTTACCATAGTTTAATTTTACACCTCATCAAAGTACAGGTGGAATCAACAAAACTAGTTTTAGATGCGAATAAGATCTCTAGAATATTTGTAGACGGTGGGTTTAGTAAGAACCATATTTATATGAGTCTTCTGGCAAAAGAATTTCCTGAAGTCGAAGTTTTTGGCGCTTCAATGGCTCAGGCAACAGCATTGGGCGCAGCTCTTGTCATTCATGACCATTGGAATGAGCTGGCAATACCGAATGACCTTATTGCATTGCGGTACTTTAGAAATAAATGAAATTTAAATTGTTATAGATCAGAACTATGAATAAGAAAAGGGTCGAGTGTAATCACTTGATCCTTTTCTTCAATACAAAAGGTTTCTAAATAGAGAGCGTGAAAGTCTTTAAAAAACCAATTGTTTTTTAGGAATCATTAGACAAACAACCTTTAAGGTGTTTGTCTAATCATGAATGGCGTAAATAGATTTTTTACCAGAACAAGTTTACGGCTATTGACAATAGTTTCCATCTTGTGCTGTTATGGTACCTAGTAGTAAACACCTAAAAAAGTTGAAATATGAAAAATATGAATGGTCTTGGAGTTTAACTTTTTTAAAATTTTATGCTAATTAATTGTTATTTTAGTGATTAATCTAAATTTTAAAATGACCAATTCAACTGCTCAGTTTTTAATGACACTGGAGATCAGTGATTTTTCAGCAACTCCTAAATATCTCCAATTGGCGAATACCATCATTGATGCGGTAAAAAATGAAAGGCTTAAGAAGAGTGAAATGCTTCCTTCAATTAATGAATCCAGTACTTATCTTGAAATATCTAGAGATACGGTTGAAAAGGCTTATCGCTATTTAAAAAAGCATGAAATTATTGCATCAAATCCAGGTAAGGGATACTATGTCAATAAAACAGATATTCAATCCAAATGTAAAATTGCACTGTTTCTGAATAAATTGAGTGTTCACAAAAAAATAGTCTATGATTCATTTGCGAAGGAGTTGGGGGATTATGCTGATCTCGATTTATTTGTCTATAATTCAGACCTTTCTTATCTCAAGAATTTATTAGCGAATCTGACCAAAACTTATGACTATTACGTGCTGTTTCCACATTTTAAAGAGGGACGAGATAAAGCGCCAGATATTATTCGTAGAATACCAATCGATAAGCTAATGTTATTAGGACGATTTATTGATGATGTACCTGGTGATTTTCCAGCGGTTTATGAGAATTATGAACAGGATATTTATTTAGCATTGGAACAAGCTAATGAAGTTTTAAGTAAATATAAAATGATAAAATTGGTTTTTCCAGATCATAGTGATTTCCCAAAAGCAATTATCAAAGGTTTTTATAAATTTTGTCAGCAATACGCTTTTGATCATGAGCTGGTGTCTGAATTAAATAAAGAAAAAGTGGTAGTGGGTACTTGTTATATTAATATTATTGAAGATGATCTCGTAAAGCTACTGAACAAGATCCAGCAGAAAAAGCTTTTGATAGGTAAAGATATTGGTGTTATTTCCTATAATGAAACACCTTTAAAGAAATTTATTTTGAATGGAATTACAACCATATCAACTGATTTTGAAACAATGGGACGGATGGCGGCAAATCTGATTAAAAATAACTCTAAAGAGAGGCTAGAAGTTCCATTTAATATTAAGATTCGAGCTTCTATATAAAGGAATTTCTTAGACTATAAAAAAAGCCATGAGAAAACTCATGGCTTTTATACTTTTGATCACGATTACAGTATTATTTTTTTATGGTTAAAGGGTATTGTTTAAATACTCCTTGAACAACTTTAGCAACATTAGTTGCAGCTTTCTCTGGACTATTAACTTCACCAGATCCACGTGCTTGCCAAACAACTTTATTTGTTTTACGGTCTACAGCTTCTATGATTAAGTGAGCGTAGCGGTAGCGTTCTTTGGCTACAGGATATGTTGCATAACCATAATAAGGAGAAAACCACGGTCTGTACCAACCCCATGGACCTCCATAAGCGTATGAGGATCCATATACTAAACGGCTTTTGTTATTGACAATTGTTATATAACGGAATAACAAATCTGGATTATCCTTACTGTAAGATAAGCCTCTTGCTTGTAATTCGCTGTTGCTCGCGTCTAATATATTTGTTCTTGCAATATCATTATCAAAGTATGATTTTGATAACGAATCAACAGGTGGTAACCAGCCATAAGTACGATATTGCGAAAAATCTACTTTTTCGTCGCGCATCGTATTATATTGATATGAGGCACAAGATGCAAGAATTAGACTTGCAAATAGGAAATAAATTATTTTTTTCATGACCAATAGGATTTATATTATTTTCTTAGTGTTAGACAAATGTAAATGTTAAAAGTTTAATTATATCAGTAAAAAAAATTATTGATAAAAGGCAACTAATGGCATCGAACGGCCTGGACCAAAAGCTTTTGGACTAATGCGCAGTATTGGAGGAGCCTGAAATCTTTTAAATTCGGCATTATTAACTAGTTTTATAATTTTTTCAACAATATTAAGATCATAACCTTGAGCTAAAATTTCCTCTTTTGATTTTTGTTTTTCGATATATAGGAATAATATTTCATCCAGTAAATCATATGGTGGTAAGGAATCTGAATCCTTTTGATCGGGTCTTAATTCTGCAGAAGGTGCTTTTTCAATTGTATTAGATGGGATAATTTCCTTATTTCGGTTAATGTATCGGGCGAGATCATAGGCCTTTGATTTATATACGTCTCCTATTACTGAAATCGATCCTGCCATATCTCCATATAAGGTGCCATAACCTACCGCTGCTTCACTTTTATTTGAAGTGTTTAAAACGATATGACCAAATTTGTTGGAAATTGCCATTAATAACGTACCTCTGGTACGTGCCTGGATATTTTCTTCGGCAACACCCGCTTGTTGCCCTTCAAAAAAGGGAGCTAATGTTGTTTCGTAGGCCTGTGTAATATCTTTTACTGGAATGATATGATGTGCGCAATTGGTGTTTTTTACGAGATCTAATGCATCTTGAATGGAATGGTCGGATGAATAAATAGAAGGAAGCAATATTGCAAGTACATTTTCTGAACCTAATGCTTCACAGGCTAATGCGGCAACTAGTGCTGAATCTAATCCACCGGAAAGGCCTAAGACAGCTTTTTTGAAACCAGATTTGTGAAAATAATCACGTAAACCTAAAAGCAGGGCATCGTGAATCAGTGCTATTTCCTGATCTTGGGGTACCGTAAATGCTGTTGTTGCTTTTATGGTTTGATCTCTATATTCTATAATCTGTACATCTTCTTCGAATTTTTTTAATTCGCAACAAATTGCTCCATTTTCATCAATAGCTAATGATCTTCCATCAAAAATTATATCCATATGAGCACCTACTTGGTTAACATAGATTAACGGACGTTTTGCTTTTGCCACTTGTGCTTTCAAAACAGCAACACGATCTTCGTAATGGACATAAGAAAAAGGCGATGCTGCAATATTGATCAGCAAATCTGGGTTTTCTTGAAGTAATTCGCTCATGGGATCGCCAACATAAGAATTATTTCCTTGATCGTCATCCCATAAATCTTCACAAATGGTCAATGCTATTTTTGTTTTTTTATAGGTGAGACATGCGAATTTTCTGCTAGGTTCAAAGTAACGATATTCGTCAAAAACATCATAGTTAGGAAGTAGTCCTTTTTTACTAATGTGTGTAATCTTTCCATTTTCTAAACAAACTGCAGCATTGTATAGCGCTTTACCTTCTGGATCTGTATTGGGGACAGGCGCTCCGATAATGCATAAAATATCTTGGCAATGTGATGCAATGGTGGTAATAGATTCACTACACTGTTTTAAGAATGTTGCATTTTGCAAAAGATCCTTTGCTGGGTAGCCGCCAATTGCTAATTCAGAAAAAACAATAATTTCAGTTTGTTGTGCTCTTGCATTTTCAATAGCAGTAATAATTTTTGCTGTGTTGGAACTGAAGTTGCCGATATGATAATTTAACTGGGCTAAAGCTATTTTCATTTTTGCGTCTTTGTTTTGAATGGTATACTGATATGAAGAGCAAGATAAGAAGTTTTTTAGACTACTTTTTGATACTATTGTTTTTTTATTTTAGTTTTTGATAGTGAATTAAAAACAAACAGGATCTTTACGTAAGTAAAGATCCTGCATCGTGTATTCGTTTAAAATTTTAGAAGAAATAAATCTCCCAAACGCCATTTAATTGCTAATTGAAACAACTTCAATTTCAGAATATAGTGGAGAGTTTGCTGGAACTTTATCTTTTGCAACTTGATCATAACCGAATGGAGATGGTGCTACAGCTTTTATTTTACTTCCTTTTTTAAGTCCTTTTACAGTTAATCCACCGATATTTACTTCCTTACCTTGAAAAGATAATTTTTTTGGAAAAAAAGCGAACTGCCAGAATAAGATAATACGGTCTCTATTTATCGTAAATGTTGCTGGGCTACCCTCTTTAGATTCATCAACAAGAGTTCCTTTATCTGCGCCGTTCAGTAAATTAACTTTATAATTTACTACAGCGGTAGGATACATCAGGTAACCACCGGAGCTGATTTGATAAGCGTATGAAGCATCGTCACCTTCAGCTATCAGATCATACCAAATACCAGTTGCTGTATCTAATTTAGGATTCGTGAAATTTTTGATGGCAAATGATTTCAACTGAGGAGCCTGTTCTTTTAGTAAATTTTGGATTCTCGCATTTTCGATAGAATCTTTAATTCTTTGTTCTTCAGCTAATTTTGAAAAGTCGTCTGATTTACTACAAGATGCCAAAGCAATAATCATTGCCAACATTCCAAAAAAGATTTTTGTAAAATTTTTCATAAATTTCTTTACTTATTACTGTTATTATACCGGTTAAAACGTTCAATTGTTTAGATGTGCTACAAGGTACGAAAGAATTTTAAAGCAAGTAAAGTGTAGGATAATTTTTTATTGGGCAATGTGCTGTCTTTTTGTTCGTTAACAATAGTTTTCTTGTGAAAATTATATATATATAAAAGGTCCTTTACATCACGATGTAAAGGACCTTTTATATGCTTTTATTGATTTTGTATTAATTACGAACCAGTAACATCTCCAACAGTTTTCACTTCGATTGTGTAAACAACTGGAGTATTTTTAGGAACAGTTACTTTTTCGCTACCTTTTGTATATTCTACTTGGTCAAAAGTATAATAAGATGGTGAAATAAAACTAATTTTATCATTTTTTTGGAGACCTTTTGGTAGTAATCCCTCGAATCTTACATCTTTACCTTGGATATTAATGATTGTTGGTACAAATGCTTGAACCCAAGCAGCTCCGTATACTGTAGTTGCTTGACGAATATCTGTGTAATTTTTAGGAACTCCATCTGTATTTTTATCAAATACAGTTCCATTCATCAGTTCACCCTTAAAATTTACAGTTGCTGCCCAAACATTTAACCCTGCTTGTCCAATACCATTAACAGTTCCTTTATATACGTAAGGAGTTTCATTTCCAGCCGCTAAATCTACTTTATACCAGATTCCAGTTGAATCAGAGTATTTAGCATTATCTCCCCATTTGGTTTTTGCATATTGCTCTAATAAAGGAGCTTGTATTCTTTTTAATGAATCTCTGCGTACTTTTTCTAATCTTGCTTTTTCAATTTGCTCTCTTTCAGCTTTCTCATAATCAAAATCATTTTTGTTACAGGAAGCAAAAACTATCCCCATGCATAAAAATGCCATTAAAAATTTCGTAAATTTTTTCATAATTTTTTAAATTGTATCTTATATTACCACTAAAACGTTATGTTTTTCGGTTTCGCTACAGCGAGATGTTAAATTATCTTAAAAAATTCGCTAACTCTTTTGGGCTTAGATATTTTTGCTTAATACTTTTTAATTTAAATGTTTGATCATAACGCAGGAGACTCGGGAAAACCATCTTTTGGCTGGTTAACAAGAGTAAGGCTAAGGGATGATATTGTCCGGTATTTTTTTTGGGAGTTTTTGATTTCCATAATTGCTGATCGAAAGTGATGTACTCAACCGTCTCCGCATCTAATTCAACTAGATAATAATCTTTGTTTAATCGGTCATAGATTTCTTTTTTTGAAAAGACTTCTTTTTCCATTTTTCTGCAGTAACTGCACCAGTCGGTATGAATGAAGATGATTGTTTCTTTTGGTGCTATGCTTAATAAAGAGTCTAATTGTTGAAAAGAGGTATAAATTATCCGCTCTTGACCATAATGGCTGAGCGGATAAAGGATAATCGTTATTAATAAAACAAATTTGTGCATATGCTTCATCTTTCTTTAATAAATGGGATTAGTGAAAATGGCCAATTTTTACTCCAAAGGTTATTGTACGTGGTTTTGTCGGACCGTAAATGTAGTTTGAATCTCGATTAGCGCCTTTATCGAAATCTTTTTGGAATGCGTTGAACATATTTTGTACACCTGCAAATAATTCAAGGTTAAAATCTTTGTGAACAGCAAAAGTATATCCTAACCGTGCATTCAGCTCCATAAAATCCCTCGTATTTTTGAGGCTCATGATTTCTTCTTGTATATGCGAGATCTTCATTTTTCCGGTGTAAACTCCTGTTAGGTCAACTGCGAATTTCTTAGTTGCTTTCCAATTGGCATTTAAGTACCCATAGACATTTGGCGTACGTAAGAAATCTTGGGACAAAATGGCTTCTTGACCTGTTTTAGCTTCAGCTATCAGTTGTGCCGATTGGTATCGCGAGCGTTGTATCGTACCACCAGCTTGTAGACTAAATATACTTGAAGGGGCTACATTAAGTTCTAGGTTTGTTCCGTATACATAGGCATCTGTACCGTTTCGCATTTCTTCAATCATAATGTCATTGGATTCTGATTTCAAGACTGTCGTAAATGGATTATTCAACTGTGTATAGAAGCCCTCCACTAAAAGACTTGTTTGCGTATTACCATAATTTCTGCTGAAATTGAACGATCCGGTATAAGCATTTGAATATTCTGTTTTTAGGTCTTCTCCAATTAATACAAAAACCTGTTTTCCTCCGATTGAGGTCACATGCATATCTTCATTGAAGGCTTGTGGGGCACGGAACCCGCGCGCATACCCGCCACGAAATTGAATATTACTATTGATATCGTACAAGATGGTTAATCGCGGATTCCAAGATCCAAAATTCTTCTGACTGCTGCGTTCCACTTGTTGGAGCTGATAATTTCCATCGACGAAGATGTAGTCGTATCGCATTCCTATTAATGCTTTGAAAGAGGATATTGGCTTCCATTCGTATTGGGCATAAGTTCCTATTCCTTTTGTTTTTTGATCGATGATACGTTGATATCCGGGAATCTGATCATTTGTTTTGTTGTAGTTGAACTCAATACCGCCGGTAAAGACATCATCCTCAAAATTGTTTGTGTATTGTGTTCCTGTAACAAAAGACAAATCATCTGTGTCTCCATAAGAATTTGCGGCTCTTAAACTATCTGTTGCAGTGGGCGCTTCGCCCAGTCCCCCGTAAAAACTTTTACGTTTTGTTTTTTGGCCGGAAGCATACACGGAGATTTTTTGTTTATAGTCTGCTAAATAATGATCGTAAGTGATACCACCAATCAGTGAATTGGTTTCCAGTTGTTCTGTGATGGCTGTAAAATGGGGTGATTTGTTAAATTGGTCTCCTCCTCTTCTAAATTCCTGTATGGTACTGAAATCTACTGTTATTTTATTGACATCGGAAGGTTTGAAAAATGCTTTTGTTCCGAATGTGGTATTGTTAAGTTCTGTTATCTCCGAAAATCCGTCCTTATTTTTATCAAATGGTTGACGATTCCGGTGCATACCATAAAAGGTAACTCCTGTTGTAAGGTCTTCATCTACGTAGGAGGTGTTGAAGTCTACCGTATTATCCCAACTGCTACCGCCGATTAATGAGTTGGTAGATTTAATCTGCCAATCATTTTCGACAGGATCTTTAGTAATGATATTAATGGTACCGGCAATTGCATTTGCTCCAAATAGGGCAGAACCACCACTTCGAACGACTTCAATGCGGTCGATCATACTGGTTGGAAGTTGGTCTAAACCATATACACTGTTTAATGCGCTGAATACGGATCTGCTGTTGATCAAGATCTGTGAATAGGCGCCTTCTAATCCGTTTAGACGGACTTGTGAAAAACCGCAGTTTTGACAGTTGTTCTCTACCCTAACTCCTGGTTGATAGTTTAGTGTTTCGGACATAGCTACAGATTGTGTAGCCTGAAAAAGTTTAGGGCCTAATACCTGCACAATAACTGGTGCTTCCTTTTTACTGACACCATATCGGGTTGCGCTTACAACGACTTCATTCAAATGCAGGTTGTCTGTATTTAATTTAAAGTGTACGGTGGAATCTGTTAGCAATATCAGCTGTTTGATGGTTTGATAGCCAACAGCGGTTATCTGTATATTTTGTTTTTGTTTAGTTAGTTTTTGAAATTCAAAATAGCCTGCGGTATCAGAAACGGTCGAGTGAAGACCATTTTCGATGTTGATAGTTGCTCCAACTATACCTTTACCGTCATTGTTACTGATTTTACCTTTTAATGTATGTTGTGCATATGTATGCATACTGATCATCATGATGATGATCAATAGGTTGATATTTCTCATTGGAGTGTATTTGTCCTTTTAATAGTAATGAACCTATCATGGGAGGTGTGAAATATCGGTACGAAGCAATGCGAATGCCTGCTCCATGTATATTTTCATACCAGCTATGTCCACTATGGTTACATTATTTACTTAAAATAATTAATAAATTACAGCACGACGCAATGCGTCGTGCTATCGCACGGCGAATAGCATTCGTCTTGATAATAAGGATGAATGCAATAACTAATTTTATTTTAAGCAAAATCTGGAGGACCCCTTGAGAAAGCGTGATCGACGACACGATTGGTGACAACCGGTGTGTAGACTTGATAACTGTAGATATGAACGACAGTTCGAATGGGTTGTTCAAAAACGATAAATTCACTTTGAACAAAGTTCTGATTGTAGACGACATTGAGGAAATCAATTTGATCGTCGGATTCTTGCGGTCTGGGCTGATCGTTTGTAAAATCGTAGGGGTGATTGTGCATGACAATCTCTCCGTTTGATTTTACTTCTTTGTGCATGAAAATAACACCAGAAATAATGATCAAGCTGATCAATGTCAATTGCATTGATGCTAAGATCTTTCTGATATATATATTCTTTGACATGTAGGTAATAAAAAAGCACCCGCTTAATACGAGTGCTAAATTATTGAAAATAAACGTAGCTTTCTATTGAAAGTGTATTATTTAAATATTATTTTATAAGTTGATTGTTGTCATCTGGGAAAACCAAGCTAGGAATATGCTTTTTAGCTTGCTCCATTTCCATTTGTGCATACGATATGATGATCACAATATCACCCACTTGAACTAATCTTGCTGCAGCGCCATTTAAGCAGATGGTACCGGAAGCTCTTTTTCCAGGAATAACATATGTTTCTAAACGAGCGCCATTGTTATTGTTAACGATTTGAACTTTTTCGTTTGCAATAATATTTGCTGCATCCATTAAATCCTCATCAATTGTGATACTACCAACGTAATTAAGCTCGGCCTGTGTAACCCGAACACGGTGGATTTTAGATTTCATTACCTCTATAAACATGTGGCAAAGTTAGATTTTTCTTGTAAAAATGTAAAGTTAATAAGTATAATGTGACATTTAATTCAAAATCATGTTATCAATAAGCCGTACATCTTCGACCCGCGCAGTGACAAGTGCTACATATTGTTTATCTTGTTCAATTGTTTTGATTTCTTTCAATGTCGTTGTTTCGCAAATAGCGAGATATTCTAAGGTAATACCTTCGCTGGAGTTCAATAGTTCTGTTGCCTGTTTATTTAATTGAAGTAAAGGTATCTTTCCAAAGTTACTTTTGATATACAGAAGTGTTTTGGACAAAGCTAACGCTTGTATTTTACCATTTGATGAGAGGCGCATGTTTCTTGAACTTAAAGCAAGACCATTTTCATCTCGGATGATTGGGCATAATGCAATGGTGATCGGTAATTGCTTTACCTTGATCATATGTTCAATAACCATGACCTGTTGGAAGTCTTTTTGACCAAAGCATGCAATATCTGGTTGCACTAAGGCGAATAATTTGTAAACGACTTGCGTTACACCTTGAAAGTGCCCCGGTCTCATTTTCCCTTCCCATATAGTATCTAATCCGTTTAGATCAATGTGCCATTTTTCATTTGGATCAGGGTACATCTCCTCTACGGTCGGTAAGAATAAGACATCACAATGAGCAGCTTCTAATAATGCGATATCATGCTCAATGGGTCTTGGATACTTTTCTAAATCTTTTGGGTCGTTAAATTGTGTTGGGTTGACAAAAATACTGCAAACGGTGACATCTGATAAAGGTTTTGCATAATTCAGTAAAGAGATATGTCCTTCATGTAGTGCACCCATTGTTGGGATAAGAGCTATTTTTTGTTTGTTGATTCGTGCTGTTTCCAGGTAATCTTGGAGCTCTTTTTTAGTCTCGAAAATTCTCACTTTTAGAAATTTTAATACAGGGCAAAAGTGGGGAATATATTTGTGAATATAAAACGATGATTTGTAAGGAATTGTATTGTCGGGATATTTTTTGTATCTTTGTAGACCGATTTTACTGTTCTAATAAAAATAAAATAAATAAAAACTGGAGATGGCAAAAACGAAGATATTGTTTATAACCCACGAGATGTCGCCTTTCCTCGAATTAACTAAAATTTCTGAAATCACGCGTCAATTGCCACAGGCTATGCAAGAGAAAGGATTTGAAATCCGTATTCTTATGCCTCGTTTTGGTAATATTAATGAGCGTAGAAATAGATTGCATGAGGTAATTCGTCTGTCAGGCTTAAACATTGTGGTGGATAACAATGACAATCCGCTAATCATTAAGGTAGCTTCATTGCCTGCGGCACGTATGCAGGTTTACTTTTTGGATAATGAAGACTATTTTCAGCGGAAAAAAGTTTTTCGTGACGAGAATGGAGAATTTTTTAATGATAACAATGAGCGTTCTGTGTTCTTTTGTAAAGGAGCACTGGAAACGGTTAAGAAGTTAGGTTGGTCACCAGATGTGGTACATTGCCACGGTTGGTTTTCAGCATTAGTGCCGGCTTATTTAAAGACGACATATAAAGATGATCCTACTTTTAAAGGTGCCAAAGTTATGTATTCGTTGTATAACGAAGAGTTCTCCGGAACTTTAGGCGATAAATACAGAGAAATTGCCCCTGAAGGTGCATTGACAAAAGATGATGTTGCTAGTTATGGTGACGGTAGTTATGTCAACATCTATAAAGGTGCTTTGGACTTCACCGATGTAGCGGTTGTAGCTGAGGAGGGTGTTAATCCAGAAATTCTAGCATATGCAAAAGAAAAAGGAATTCAGGTCTTTGAACCTAATGGTGATGAAGATTATGAAGCTTTCAATGATCTTTTTGATCAATTTGCTCCTGTAGAAGAAGAAACAACGGTTTAAAATAGAAATTAAACGTATTTAAATAGCGTCTAAGAAATTAGACGCTATTTTTTTGTGAAATATCATCAGTGAAGGATCTCTTATATATTAGATTAAAATCTGATTGTTAACAAATAAGTTTTGCGTTTGATTTAATGGCAAGGATGATAATTTAAAATGTTACCTTAGCTTTATTATGAAAATTAAAGTTGGATTTGGCTTTGATGTCCATCAATTAGAAGAGGGGCATCCATTTATAGTAGGTGGAGTAGAATTGGATCATCATGCTGGTGCATTCGGCCATTCGGATGCGGATGTTTTGGCTCATGCCATTTGTGATGCGCTCCTGGGGGCCGCAAATTTAGAGGATATTGGTTATCATTTCCCAAATACAGATGAGCAATGGAGAGGTATTAGCAGTCTTGTTTTACTGAAACATTGTGTTAAGCTAATTGGAGATAAGGGGTATACCATAGGGAACATTGATGCTATGCTATGCCTGGAGGCTCCTAAAATTAAACCGTATATCGGACAGATGAAGGCTAAAATATCGGAGGCCTCAGGTTTGGACGTTGATGATATTTCGATCAAAGCAACGACGAATGAATCTATGGGATTTGTCGGAAGACAAGAGGGGGTAGTAGCATATGCTGTTTGTTTGATCGAAAAAGCTTAAACTTTCTGTTTCTTTTTAAAAAAGAAGCAGGCAACAATAAAACTGATTGCTGTAAGTACGAATCCTAGATAGAAAGGAGCTCCTGGTAAATAAAGGGCTTCTTTTTTATCTGTAAAGTGAGCAAACAACCAGCTCATGACGGGAGGGCCTATAATGGCTGTTAAGCTAATAATACTTGTTAATCCACCTTGTATCTGTCCCTGCTCATTCGATGGCGTTTCGTTGGATACAAGGCTCTGGATAGCTGGGCCTGCGATTCCCGCAAATACATAGGGTATTACGGCTAGGAAAATTAACCATGGAGCGTATGCCATCCCCATTAAGGGCATCGATATCACGTAGAGTCCAGATCCAATTAAAATACTTTTTTCTAATCCCAATTTTGGAATAATAATTCGAATCAGTCCGGCTTGAACTATAGCCAACAACATACCTATAAAACCCAAAGAGATACCAACCATTCTTTCATCCCATTGATATCTTTCCATGGTGTAATATGACCAAGTACTTTGTACGGCATGAGAAGAGATGTTTATCAGAAAGATGCAAAAAAATAATTGTTTTAGATGCGGGTATTTAGCAAGTTGCTTGAAGGCACCTACCGGATTTGCATTTTTCCATCTGAAAGGTCTTCTGTTTTCTTTTTTTAATGATTCTGGAATAAAAAAATAACCATATAAGAAATTCAAAAAACTTAATAATGCTGCTGCGAAAAACGGTATTCTGGCACCATAATGCCCCAATAACCCTCCTAGCAATGGACCTACTATAAAACCTAAGCCAAATGCAGCTCCCAATAATCCGAAATTCTGAGCTTTTTTCTCGTGCGAACTGATATCTGCTATAAATGCAGCAGCTACTGTGTAGCTGGCTCCTGTAATACCTGCTATAAACCTACCGATGAATAACCACAGGATGGTTGGAGCTAACCCCATGAGTAAATAGTTGATAGAAAAGCCTAAGAGTGATATTAAAAGGATGGGTCTTCTACCAAATCGGTCACTGAGATTACCTAACACGGATGCAAAGAAGAATTGAGTTAATGCATAACAAAACATGAGCAAACCACCATATCGCGATGCATCACTTAATGTGCCGCCAATCAATTCTTCAATTAATTTAGGCATTACAGGTATAATAATACCTAAACCAATGACGTCAATTAGTACGGTTAAAAAAATGAAAAATAGACTTTTTGAAGTGTTGACTTGCATATTTTACTGTTTTTTATTTTTTAGATAGGCTTTTAAACGATTTACTGGCCTATAGCTTTATCATTTATTTTAATAATCTATATGTTTTTGCCTGTCACGAATGACAGACAATTGATTTGTTTTTAAATCTAAACTAAATTTCTGAAATACCAAGCTTTAGCGATATTGAAAAATTAGGATCATACCCTAAGGATTGTTTTTGAACCAATCAAAGGCGATCTGTTTTATTTAGAAAATGGTTTTAAAGACTGAAATGTGCGATTGGTTTAAAGTTTCTTTTTTGTAGTAATTGATTCTTTTTCAGTGTTTTTTTAACGGATGTTGTATCGAATGAAGATTCCTCAAAATATTTGTAATATCTTTGTTGTCATGCACATAATCTTTGGCACATTATCTGATATTGTAGCGGAGGCATATGTCATCATATTTTATAATGATCAAATCGAGAAAGAATAAGGTTCAATGAAGAGAGAATCAAAAAAAAACCAACTGCAACCAGAAGATATTAAGCGGTACACACGTAATTTCTGGAAATTTATTATTGGAATAATAGCTTTTGGGTTTCTATTTATATTTAGTGTTCGCCTGGGGTTATTTGGAAAGTTACCGTCTTTTAGTGATTTAGAAAATCCTAAGAGTAATTTAGCTTCGGAAGTTATAACGGAAGATAATAAGGTTTTAGGTACTTATTATATTCAAAATAGGTCAAATGTGAAGTATAGTGAGTTGTCACCTTACTTGATACATGCCTTGATCTCAACAGAGGATAAGCGTTTTTACGATCACTCCGGTATTGATTATACACGTACTTTTACGGTCATTTTCCACACTTTAACTGGAAATAAAC
Source organism: Sphingobacterium kitahiroshimense (assembly GCF_025961315.1). NCBI lineage: Bacteria > Pseudomonadati > Bacteroidota > Sphingobacteriia > Sphingobacteriales > Sphingobacteriaceae > Sphingobacterium > Sphingobacterium kitahiroshimense. Next base: position 4,471,984 of record NZ_JAOQNK010000001.1, read on the forward strand.
AAGGAGGGAGTACGATTACACAGCAATTAGCTCTTAATTTATTTTCAGACGGTCGTGCTAAAAGTGCTCCTAAGCGTATCATTCAAAAGTTTCAGGAATGGATAACTGCTGTTCGTTTAGAGCGTAATTATACCAAAGAAGAGATTATCACCATGTATTTCAATACAGTGGACTTTGGAGCATATAATACCTATGGTATTAAATCAGCCGCACGTACTTATTTCAATACAACTCCTGATAAACTTACTGCAGACCAAGCTGCTTTATTAGTGGGTATGCTGAAAGGTCCGGGCGTTTATTCTCCTGTCAGGTATCCGCAAAACGCATTAGCGCGTAGAAATACAGTCTTGGACAATATGAATAAAGCAAATTTCATTTCTACAGAGGAAGAGGCTAGTGCACAAGCTAAACCATTGGGATTACAATTGAAAATCGCCAATTATGGGGAAGGTTTAGCACCTTATTTTCGTGCGGTATTAAAAGAAGAAATCAAGAAAGAATTTTCAAAATTATCGATTACCAAATCGGATGGTACACCTTATGATCTGGATCGTGATGGGTTGAAAATTTATACAACAATTAATATGTCCATGCAGCAATATGCTGAAGATGCCCAGAAAGAATGGATGAAATCTTTACAGGGTAAGTTTGCTGTACAATGGAAAAATAAGGATCCTTTTAAAGGAGATAAAGCCAAGTTACTGACGACAGGTATGCGACGTTCTGAACGCTACCGTGTTTTGAAGGAAAATGGACTTTCTGAAGATGAAATCAAGAAAGCATTTCAGGTAAAAGTTCCGATGTCTATTTTCACTTGGAAGGGTTCTGTGGATACTGTTATGGCTCCGATTGATTCTATCAAATACAATAAATTGATGTTACGTAATGCAATGATGTCGATGGAACCAAAAACTGGACATATCAAGGCTTGGGTCGGTGGAATAAATTTTGAGCATTTCAAGTATGATCAAGTAAAAATGGGGACGAGACAGGTCGGTTCAACTGCCAAGCCATTTACTTATGCTGTCGCAGTTGATAATGGCTACTCTCCATGTTACAGTATTCCAAATTATCAACAGACTTATGGAAATTGGACACCAAGGGGTACAGCTGAAGGTGGGAATCCGATTACTTTAGCTAATGCATTGGCCTTGTCTCAGAATTATGCGACTGCATATTTGGTGAATCAAGTTACACCGGAGGCAGTTGCTGCATTGACGAAACGTATGGGTATTACCAGTGATGTCCCGAACTATCCATCCATTTCACTTGGAGCATATGAAGCTTCTGTATTTGATATGGTTGGTGCTTATTCGGCATTTGTAAATCATGGTACCTGGATTGAACCTAATGCGATCTTGAGGATCGAAGATAAGAATGGAACTCCTATTTATGAAAAGGCACCTAAAGTTGTTAAGGCTTTGAACAGTGAGTCTGCTTATATTATTGTAGACATGTTAAAATCGGTTGTCTCGAAAGGTACAGGAAGACGAATTCAATGGAAATATCATCTGACGAATCCAATCGGAGGAAAGACGGGTACAACCAATGATAATGCTGATGCTTGGTTTATCGGGATCACTCCTGAACTGGTGTCGGGTGTCTGGACAGGAGCTGAAGATCGTAGTATTAGTTTTGCGAATATGCAAGACGGGCAGGGAGCTGCAGCAGCAATGCCTGTATTTGCACTTTATATGCAGAAGGTGTATGCAGATAAAAACCTCAATTATACGAAGGGCGATTTTGAACTTCCTGAAGGTGGGCTAACGCGAGTAGTCGACTGTTCTAAGTACTGGGGAGGGGGCGGAAGCTCCGGAGCAGACAGCACGGGTTCGGAATCAAACTTAAATGATGATCGATTAGGTTTTTAAATTTTATTAAATAAAGATATAAAGCCAGATAATTGAGTTTTTCGAAATTTGTTATCTGGCTTATTTGTTATATATGAGCGTGTTTGATTATAAAGAGGAGCTTAAAAGAATTCCACATAAGCCTGGGGTTTATCAGTATTTTGATAAACAGGATGTCCTGATTTATATCGGTAAAGCTAAAGATCTCAGGAATCGGGTTGGTTCTTATTTTGTGAATGAAACGCAACATAACGGTAAGACGCGTGTATTAGTTCGTCAGATCAACCGTATTTCTTTTACAATTGTAGATACGGAGATTGATGCATGGTTGCTGGAAAATTCATTGATTAAGAAACATAAGCCCAAGTATAATGTATTATTAAAAGATGATAAAACTTATCCTTGGATTGTCATTAAAAATGAACGCTTTCCCCGAGTTTTTTGGACACGTAAATATATTAAAGATGGCTCTCGGTATTATGGTCCTTATGCCTCTGTAGGGATGATGCACATTGTATTGGACGTAATCCGGGATCTTTTTCCGCTAAGGACCTGTAATTTGACACTGACTCAGGAGAATATTGCTAGGGGTAAATTCAAAATTTGCCTTGAATATCAGATTGGCAACTGTAAAGGTCCATGTGAAGGTTATCAATCTGAAGAAGATTATGATCAGAATCTGAGTGATATTAAAGATATTTTAAATGGTAAAATTTCTGTTGTCACGAATAGGATTAAAGAGCAGATGTCTGCTGCAGTATCGGAAATGAATTTCGAAAAGGCGCATTCCTTTAAGATGAAATTAGATAAACTGGATCTGTATCAGAGTAAGTCTACGGTTGTTAATTCATCTATCACGAATGTTGATGTTTTCAGTATTGCATCGGATGAAAGTTATGCTTTTGTTAATTATTTAAAAGTGATGAACGGGGTAATCATTCAAACACAGACTGTTGAAATGAAGCGGCGACTGGATGAGACTGAACAAGAACTTCTTGCTTTAGCGATTCCTGAGATCCGGGATCGGTTTAAAAGCTTATCACGAGAAATTATCGTTCCATTTGAACTGGATATTCAGGAAAATGATCAGATCAAATTTACGGTTCCAAAACTAGGGGAAAAGAGAAAACTATTGGATCTATCGTTGAAGAATGTAGCGTTCTTTAAAAAAGAACGATTGCTACATTATGAGAAATTGAATCCAGATGTACGTGTAGATCGTATTTTAACGCAGATGAAGAAAGATTTGCGGTTAAATGTCTTGCCTCAGCATATTGAATGTTTTGATAACTCTAATATTCAAGGTAGTTATCCTGTATCTGCTATTGTAGTCTTTAAAGATGGTAAGCCATCAAAAAAGGATTACCGACACTTCAATGTTAAAACAGTAGTAGGTCCAAATGATTTTGCCACGATGGAGGAGGCTGTATATAGGCGATATAAGCGGGTTTTGGAAGAAGATGGTGATTTGCCTCAGTTGATTATTATTGATGGCGGTAAGGGGCAGTTAGGGGCCGCTTTGAAAAGCTTGCGATTATTAGGGATAGAGAAACAGGTTACAGTAATTGGTATTGCTAAGCGGCTGGAGGAGCTGTATTATCCGGGTGATCAATATCCTCTCTATTTGGATAAAAAATCGGAAACTCTTAAAATCATTCAACACTTGCGGGATGAAGCCCATCGGTTCGGAATTACTTTTCACAGAAATCAACGTAGCCGAAAAACTTTTGTATCTGAACTCGAAGATATTCCTGGCATAGGTAAGACTACGGTAGAGAAATTACTGACTACCTTTAAATCTGTTAAGAAGATTAAAGAGGCTCCAGAAGAAGAGTTGAGAAAAGTGTTGAACTTAAAACAGCTACAGGCACTTTTAGCACATTTTAAGCGAAATTAAGCGCGTTTGTCTTGCATTTTTTATTAAGAGAAAAGCCCCAATAAGTTGATCACTAATGGGGCTTTTGTATGCTGGTTAACATTTGTACTAAAAACTATTTTCTAGCATTAGTCGTCATAACCAAATCTTTTTAAGTAATTTTTCTTACTTCTCCAATCTGGAATTACTTTTACGAAAACCTCAAGAAAGACTTTTTTGTCAATAAATGCCTCAATATCCTGGCGAGCGTACGTGCCGACTTTTTTAATCATTGATCCACCGGTACCGATGATGATATTCTTTTGTGAATCACGCTCCACAATGATTTCTGCAGCGATACGAGTGATCTTCGGTTCTTCTTTATAAGATGTAACAACGACTTCAGTACTGTAAGGAATTTCCTTGTCATACAGTTTGAATATTTTTTCGCGAATCATTTCCGAAACAAAGAAACGCATTGATTTGTCTGTTAATTCATCTTTTTCATAGTAAGGAGCATGTACAGGAAGTTTTTCCTTGATATAGTCCATTACTCCAGTGATATTATGATTAAGAAGTGCTGATACCGCAAAAATAACTTCTGGGTTGATCGTTTCTTTCCAGAACTCTACTTTAGCCATCACTTCAGCTTCGTTAGACTTATCAATTTTATTGATAAGAACAGCTACTGGAGAACTTGTTTTTTTTAATTTCTCAATAACATCATTTTCATCATATTTTTCATTGATATCTGTAACAAGTAAAATAATGTCCGCATCGATCAGCGATCCTTGGACAAAATTCATCATTGATTCTTGTAACGAATAGTTTGGTTTGATGATACCAGGTGTGTCTGAAAAGACAATTTGGTGCTCCTCATCATTGACTATTCCAATAATGCGGTGTCTTGTTGTTTGAGCTTTAGGAGTGATGATAGACATCTTTTCACCCACTAAAGCGTTCATTAGCGTAGACTTACCTGCATTAGGTTTACCGATGATGCTTACGAATCCTGCTTTATGCGACATTTTTTTTAATTTAATTAGGATTACAAAGAAACAAAATATATCTTTGTGCTCCAATTCGGAGGTAAAGATATCTTGCTTTTTAACACAAAAAGGACGATTGAACTAAAAATATATTGCGGGATGGAGCAGTTGGTAGCTCGTCGGGCTCATAACCCGAAGGTCATCAGTTCGAGTCTGATTCCCGCTACTAAAAGAGTCTGTTGAAAGACACAGACTCCAAGACATTAAAAATACATTGCGGGATGGAGCAGTTGGTAGCTCGTCGGGCTCATAACCCGAAGGTCATCAGTTCGAGTCTGATTCCCGCTACTAAAAGAGTCTGTTGAAAGACACAGACTCCAAGACATTAAAAATACATTGCGGGATGGAGCAGTTGGTAGCTCGTCGGGCTCATAACCCGAAGGTCATCAGTTCGAGTCTGATTCCCGCTACTAAAAAGAGTCTGTTGAAAGACACAGACTCCAAGACATTGAAAATACATTGCGGGATGGAGCAGTTGGTAGCTCGTCGGGCTCATAACCCGAAGGTCATCAGTTCGAGTCTGATTCCCGCTACTAAAAGAGTCTGTTGAAAGACACAGACTCCAAGACATTAAAAATACATTGCGGGATGGAGCAGTTGGTAGCTCGTCGGGCTCATAACCCGAAGGTCATCAGTTCGAGTCTGATTCCCGCTACTTGGTAACCCTTTAGTCAAAAGCTAAAGGGTTTATTTTTGTCTTTTATTTTTTCCACCTCCTTCCCAATACCTATGATTTAATCCTCTAATTGTTACAAAGATTCTTTTTTAATGAATGGGATTCATTTTTCTTTATTTGAATATTATTTTCAATCTAAAGAGTTTGATAATTAGTGTTTTACTGATTATCAACCAATTTATATGTAGTACTTATTATTTTTTTAATAAAGTTGTCTAGGCAATATATGCAATCGATTGTTCGATTTTTGCTCTTTTTTTTTCAATAATATAGATTTAATATTGTGTTTACAAATAGTAAACAACTGACTTAAATACAATACAAAATCATTATTTACAATTATTAAATTAACCTATGAAAAGAAGAGCTACCATACTTTCTTGTGCTTTGTCTTTAGTTATGAGTGCAACTTTTGCACAAAAAATTAAAGTTAAGGGTAATGTTACAGATGACAAGGGAAATCAGTTGTCGGGTGTAACTATTACTGAGAAAGGTACAAGTAATGCTACGGCAACTAATGCTGCAGGAGGATTTGAATTAAATGCAGAAACAGGTAAAATACTTATTTTTAATATTGTGGGATACGAGCCCAAGGAGGTGGTTTATACCGGTGGAAATCTGAATATTTCATTAACATCTTCAAATACAGCATTAGATGAAGTTGTTATCGTAGCTTTTGGTACCCAAAAGAAAGCAAATTTAACAGGTTCTGTAGCAACAATTACCCCTAAGCAATTGGCAGATAGACCTGTAACTTCATTGCAGAATGCTTTACAAGGTATATCACCAGGCGTGACAGTCTTGAGTAGACCAGGTGAGGTAGGAAAATCTTCTAGTACGGGCGCGTCAAGTAATTCTGGAGGAATAACTGTACGTGGTAGAACTAATTTAGGTTCACCTTCGCCGATGTTTATTATTGATGGAATTCCAGCAACTAGTGCAGAATTTTCGGCATTGAGTCCAAATGATATCAATAGTATGTCCGTTCTAAAAGATGCTGCTTCTGCATCATTGTATGGTTCTCGAGCTGCTAATGGTGTTATTTTAGTAACGACTAAGCGTGGTGGCGGTGACCGAGCTGTCGTAGGTTTTAATGCAAACTACGGGTTTCAAAGTGCAACTTATTTACCAGAATATGCTGATGCTGTAGGTTATGCCGAACTGCATAATAAGGCGATGGTAAATGCGGGAAAAGCTCCTACATTTAAGCAAGATGTGATCGATAAATTTAAAAATCAAACCGATCCTGATTATTATCCTAATAATGATTGGTATAAAGAGGTCTTGAGAGGTTCCGCTCCTCAGCGTGATTTTGGATTGAATGTAAATGCTCCTGGAAAAATTACAAACTACTATCTTGGCTTAAACTATTTTGATCAAGAATCTTTAGTACCAGGACGAAAACAGGATCGTATTAATATGAAATTGAATACCAATACGACCGTTATCAAGGATTTGTTAACATTTAACACAAATGTTTCTTTTTTAAAGCAAGATTATGATCGTAATGGTAGTGCTATAAGCTGGGTTGAGATGGGTAGAGCGCTTCCTTTTACCTCAATACGTCAATCAGATGGTTCATGGGGGTCAATCTCAAATGGAGCTGCTAACGCGACAATTGCAAAAAACAATCAATTGCGCGCCATTACTGAAGGTGGAAGGGGTAATAATAGAGATAATTATTTACAAATGGCTGCCAACGCATCTTTAACTCCGCTTAAAGGTTTATCAATTGATGGGGCTATATCTTTGAAATATACCAATACAAATTCTTTTGATTTTATAAATCGTACAGATCCTGTTATAAATTTCATTACAAAACAACCCATGGCCTCTACTGTAAATGCAATCAATGAGCTAAAGGAATTTTGGGGTAAACGTCAGGAGTTAATGTTGCAAGGAACAATTAATTATGAGCGTCGATTTGGAGATCACTATGCGAAAGCGACTGTTGGTGCTTCTGAGGAGTCAAATGTATACAGGGAAGCATTTTTAGGTAGACAAAATTTTGTTAACAACGATGCTTCTACGATTATTAACGGTAGTTCGGGCGAAATTAGTAAAGATGATAAAGGTCTTGCTAACCGCACTACTCAAGATGAGTGGGCATTGCGTTCTTTTTTTGGCCGATTTAATTATTCGTACCAAGATAAGTATCTCTTTGAAGCAAACATGAGAATGGATTACTCCTCTCGATTTGCTCCGGAAGTTCGTAGAGCAATTTTCCCATCTTTCTCTGCCGGTTGGAATATCAATAAGGAATCTTTTATGCAGGATGTGGAGTGGATTGATTTATTAAAGTTAAGAGGATCTTATGGTACATTGGGCAATCAAGATGCAGTTGCGATAGGTAATTATTATAATCTTTTGGATCGTTATTCTGCTTACAGCTTTGATGGATTAGCAGTTGATGGATTAGAGCAGCAATATGGAGCTAATAGACTTGCGCTCTGGGAAAAAGTTACGATGTCGAATATTGGATTGGACGCTACTTTTTTAGGGGGTAAGTTTAATTTAGTAGCTGATTATTTTGTTAAAAAATCGGAGGATGTACTATTAAGACCCGCAACTTTGTCTACATCGGGCTTTGATAAAGATCACACACCATATTATAATCAAGGGACTACGCAAAATAAAGGAATTGAGATTGCATTGACTTACAATGGTAAAGTAGGTGATGAATTTACATATTCGGTATCGGGAAATATCTCGAAGATTAAAAATACCATACTTTCTTTAGGTGATGTAAATGAAATCACCGACGGTTACTACATCAATCGTGTAGGCGGATCTGTTGGTGACTATTATGGTTATAAATCTGATGGATTGTTTACCAATGCGGAAGAGCTAAAGAATGTCAATTATGAAGCAATGGGAGGTACACCAAAATTAGGAGATATCCGATATGTAGATATCAATGGTGATCATAAAATTGATGCAGAGGATCGTACAATCTTAGGTAATGATGTTCCTTGGTTCAATTATGGGTTTAATTTCAGAGCTGCCTATAAAAATTTTGATATTGATGTGTTGACTTATGGAGTTGGTGGAGTTAAAACTTATTTGGATAATGAGGCTTCCTTTCCTTTCTTCAATGGTGCTAACATTAAGAAGAGCTGGTCAAACGGTTGGTCCGAAGAAAATAATGTATCGGATGCTCCATTTCCGAGAATCACATTGACAGGTGATGCTCCTCATAATTATAAAACATCAGATTTTTGGTTGTTTAGTGGTAACTATTTCAGAATTCGTGCCATTACGGTCGGATACACATTTCCTAAAGAAATGTTGAGTAATATCAAAATGTCTCAATTACGCTTCTTTGCTTCATCTAATAATCCATTTACTATTATGGCGGATAAGCGTCTTGGCGATTTTGATCCGGAAACTGGTTCGGGAAGAGCAAGTTATCCGGGTGTGAAAACAATTTCTGTTGGTTTAACCGCTAAATTTTAATTTTTAATAGAAAAGCAATGAAAAGACATATATTATATCCCTTATTAGCAACAACACTGTTATTTGGAGCCTGTTCAAAAGATTTTTTAGACCGTACACCTGTTAACAAGGTTCCGGAGGAAGAATTTTGGAGAACTGAAAATGATGTGAAATTAGCGGTAAACGCTATTTATGGAAAACTATCTGATGGTATGTATGATGATGGAGCTTCAGATTTGGTTCATGCTCAATACCCATGGGAAAGTGCTTCAACGGCAATATCATCTGGCTCGCTAGGTGCAGACATCGATGCAGGCTGGAGTTATATTCCAATCCGAACATGTAATTATTTTTTAGAAAATGTAGATAAAGCTGTCATGGATGAAACGCTTAAAGAGCGTTATAAAGCTGAAGTTCGTTTTATTCGTGCTTATCTATATATCCCTATGGTAGAGAAATTTGGAGATATTCCTTTGGTGACTAAGGTCTTGACTAAGGAAGAATCTAATGTTCCTCGCGTTGCGAAGAAGGAAGTACTTGATTTCTTGTTTAAGGAATTACAAGAAGTTTCAGCAAAATTGCCTGCGTCATACTCTTCTGAAAAGGGAAGGATTACGAAAGGTGCCGCTTTAGCTTTACAATCGCGATTATATTTGATGGAGAATAATTGGGAGGAGGCTGCACGTACAGCCAAGGAAGTAATGGGCTTAGGATATGGATTGTTTCATGCTGGTGCTGAATCAGAATTAAATAAAAAAGATAATTATGCGCAATTTGTTGATTTTGAAAATGCTGATGATGAGAAAAAGTTTCGATTAGGGCTTAGAAGTTATGAAGGTATCTTTCAGGTTGAAAATGAAGGTAACAGTGAAGTGATTTTGGATAGACAATATATTCGTGTCGCTCAATCTCAATTGAATAATACCTTACTAGGAGAAGGTGCTGTGGGCGGCTGGAGTTCTTTAACACCAACACAGAATTTAGTTGATCTTTATGTTAATTTTAAGACGGGAGAATCCATCAAGCCTGTGAGTGCTGAAGTAAGAGCTGCTAATTATGCAAAAGCGGATAAGGCTGATTTTGTGAAGGAGTTTAAAAATCGTGATCCACGTTTTTATGCCTCTATATTATTTGAGACAGCGCCTTGGAATGCTTTAACAAAAGAAGGAGGATATAAGTTTACTTGGAGCAGTGGTAAATCTAATATGTCAATAACAGGATATAATTTTAGGAAATTAGTAGATCCAACATCTAATAGAGATCAGATTGATTCTTATGCTAATGTTATCCTAATTCGTTATGCTGAAGTTTTACTTAACTACGCAGAAGCTCAAAATGAAAAATCTGGACCAGATGCAACAGTTTTTGATGCTTTGGACCAACTTCGTGTTCGTGCAGGTTTGCCTAAAGTCGATCGCGGAGCATATGGAAGTCAAGGTAAGTTAAGGGAATTAATTCGTAATGAGAGAGCTGTTGAATTGGTGTTAGAAGGCGTGCGCTATTATGATATTCGTCGTTGGAAAACCGCTCCTGATGTAATGAAAAATATTTACGATGTAAAAAATGGGCTAGCTCAAGAGCGAGTTTGGAATGATAGATTATATCTAATGCCTGTTCCGCAAAGCCAAATTGATTTATCTTATGGAGTTTTGAAACAGAACACAGGTTATTAATTTATTTTAACCCGATTAATAAAAGCAGGTATCTCTATAAATACCTGCTTTTATTGTTTATTGTGATATAATAGCCGAGCAGTTATTTCATTATGAAGAAGTTTGTATAAGCGCTATGATTGGGTAGTTTCTGAGATAACTATATTTTAGTTTTCATAACAATCGTTTGCGTGAATTTATGCAATCGATTTCGTTACATATTAAATTTATATTAAGTAATCTTTACGCTATTTTGCACTGTATAAATTATGATAATTAACTAATATACTGATTATCTTGAAATTAAGTTTATGAATAAAAGATTTACAAAACCTTTTTTTACGACTAAATTTTACCCGATTACATCTGCCTTAATGTTTGCTCTTGTAGCTCCAAATATGGTGATGGCAAATGATTATGGTAATTTGATTAGCGTAACAAGTAATAGTATGCAACAGAAAGTTTCTGGTACTGTTACATCAAGTACGGGCCCATTAAGCGGAGTGACTATTTCTGTGAAAGAAAAACCTACTCTTGCGACTTCAACTGATGCTAATGGTCGCTATTCTCTTCAAGTTGAAGTTGGTCAAACTTTGATTTTTTCAGCCATTGGATTTAACAAAACTGAAAAACTAGTGGAAGGTGCATTTTTAAATGTGCAGTTACAAGAGTCCAATCAAGCACTTGAAGAAGTTGTAGTTGTAGGTTATGGCACTCAAAAGAAAGAGAGTCTAACAGGAGCGCTACAAGTTGTAAAGGGTGATCAATTGAGAGGTACAACTTCTCCGAATGTGGAGAATATGTTAAATGGAAAAGCTGCTGGTGTTTATGTTGCCCCCGGATCGGGTCAGCCAGGTGCAAAAGGAGGAGTCGTGATTCGTGGTCAAGCTACTTTAAGTGGTACAACTAGTCCGCTCTGGGTCGTAGATGGTGTAATTCTTGGATCTAGTGCTGGAGATTTAAATCCAGATGATATCGCAACATTAACAATTTTGAAAGACGCAGCTTCCACTGCTATTTATGGTTCTCAAGGCGCAAATGGTGTAGTTGTCGTAACGACTAAGAACCCATCTGCAAGCGGCACTTCAATCAGTTTTTCTACAAAAATGGGATTCAATCAGCTTACCAATGGTAATATGAAAATGATGAACGGTGCAGAATTGTATGATTACTATGCTTCTTTTGCTAACCAAAGTGCAATCAAATTTCCACGTTGGAATGCAGATTTAAGAGATAGCAATTTTGACTGGTGGAAAGTAGCTACTCAGCAAGGATTTACGCAAAATCATAATGTTTCGATTCAAAGTGGTACGGAGAAGTTGCAGTCTTACTTGTCATTAGGTTATTATAATGAAGTAGGTGCTGTAAAAGGTTATGAATACGATCGTTATAACTTCCGTATGAATACAGTTTATAAGCCTACCACATGGTTGACTGTTAAACCAACATTGGTGGGGGCACGTCGTGGAGTTGAAGATAGACAGTATTCTACAACTGCTATGTATTCAAATTTCCCTTGGGACAGTCCATATGATGCTAATGGTAACTTGGTTGGTCACCGTTCAAGTAGCTGGGTAAATAGTGCGAGTACAAACTACCTTTACGATTTACAATGGGATCATAGCGCCAACACAAATTATGAATTCAGTGGTAATATGGACTTTGATATCAAGTTCACGAATTGGCTAACATTTTCGTCTGTTAATAACTACCGCTATAACACGTATAGTGCTGCTGGTTATACTGATCCACGCTCTAATGGTGGAGAAAGTGTAAAAGGACGTTTAACCGATTATCGTTCGGAATATGCACGACGTTACACCAGCCAAATATTAAAATTCAATAAATCTTGGGGCAAGCATGCTGTGAACGCATTAGCAGCATATGAATTCAATGATTATTGGTCTAAGACATTAGATGTATATGGAACTGGATTTATTCCAGGATTTGAAGTGCTTGATGTTGTTTCTCGACCAGAAAGAACTAAAGGAGCGATCAATGAATGGGCTGTTCAATCTTTCTTGTCTAATGCAAACTATGCTTACGATGGTAAATATTTAGGACAATTGTCTTTCCGTCGTGATGGCGCTTCTAACTTTGGTGACAATGCGAAATACGGAAATTTCTTCTCTGTGAGTGGAGGATGGAATATCAATCGCGAGAATTGGTTCAATGCCTCATGGGTTGATAATTTAAAAGTTCGTGCTTCTTATGGTTCTGTCGGTAACCGCCCTAGTGAGTTGTATCCACAATATAGCTTATATTCTGTATCATCATCATCCGGATATAATGAGACTTCGGGCGCTTTGATTTATCGGATTGGAAACAAGAATCTGACGTGGGAGCGTACGTTTACTACAGGGGCAGGATTTGATGCATCGATGTTCAGTAATCGTGCTCGTGTAAGTTTTGACTACTATGATAAAAAAACCGATAATATCTTATATAATGTGCCAATTAGTGGATTAACTGGAGTTACTTCTGTGTATAAGAATATCGGTAAGATGCAAAATAGAGGTATTGAGCTTACTTTAGGTGGAGATATCATTCGAAAAAATGACTTTACGTGGAGTCTGGATATCAATATTGGTCACAATAAAAATAAACTGACACAATTGATTAAGAGTAAGGATGCTAGTGGAAATGACGTTGTTAGACCACTTATCATTGGTGATGGTTTAGGCATCGCTGGTTCTGCTAATCGTGTTTTAGAACCTGGTTTACCTGTTGATACCTATTATATGCCGATATGGGCTGGAGTGAATGTAGAGACAGGTGCTCCCGAATGGTATAAAGTTGAAACCGATCAAGATGGTAATCAAACTCAAGTAAAGACCTCTAATTATTCTGCAGCAACATTACAGAAAGCAGGAAAAGCATCGCCAGATCTATTTGGAGGATTCAATACTGGAATAACTTATAAGCAATTTGATTTAAATGCTTCGTTTGGCTATTCAATTGGTGGAAAAATCTATAACTATTCTCGTCAAGAATACGATTCGGATGGAACATATACAGATAGAAATCAAATGAAATTGCAAGATGGCTGGAACCGTTGGGAAAAACCGGGAGATATAGCAACACATCCTATTGCGAAATACAATAATAACGATAAAGGAAATTCTACTTCAACTCGTTATTTAGAAGATGGTGATTTTTTAAGGTTGCGTTCTTTAACCTTAGGATATAATTTGAAATTGGAACAGTATAAATTGAAAAATGTTCGTTTGTTCTTTACGGGGGAGAACTTGTTTACCATTACAAATTACTCAGGTGTAGATCCTGAAATGTCTGTGAATGATTCAGGTGCTATATTGGGTTCTGCAGGACCTGCTATTTATCCTGCTACACGTAAATTTATGTTTGGTCTTAATGTGACATTTTAGTTAAAAGAGGAAAAAATTTTATGAAAAAGATATTATTTGTATTATTAGCAGCTGCTAGCTTTACGTCATGTAATATAGATAGGTTACCCCATAACTTAATGGATTCGGATGTTATTGCGAATAATCCAGACGCGATGATCAATGGTGCTTATGCACAATTAAAAGCATGGTCAGACCCGATGCATCGCGCAGGGGAATATGCAGGAGATAATATGATGATTAGGGGTGCCTCAACGGATGCATTTTATGAGTTTATTTCTTATGCACGTACTCCGAATAACGGACGTTTGTCTGAATTTTGGAATGCAGGTTATAAGGCAATTGCTCAATCTTCCAATGTGATGAAAATTATAAAAGAGGGAGAAAGTGCTGAAAAAGACAATCAATTAGGAGAATGTTACTATATCCGCGGGATGATGTATTTCTATTTGGTTCGTGCATATGGACGTCCTTATTATCAAAATCCAGAAACAAATCTAGGTTTGCCTATTGTAAATGGTACACCGGATGATGTATTTGATAATTTACATTTACCAGACCGTTCAACTGTTAAAGAAACTTATGCGCAAGCGATAAGCGATCTGAAGAAAGCGGAGTCTTTGTTGACAATTAATAAAGGTAATATTTATGCTTCTAAGGGAGCAGCTCAAGCGATGTTATCCCGTGTTTATCTATATATGAGTGGTACATATCAATCACCCAATGCAGAATATGCAAGATTGTCTGTTGAGTATGCGGATAAGGTAATCAACTCTGGATCTTATTCATTGTTGGAAAGAGAGCGATTTATGAAATATAATACGTTCACACCAGAAAATAATAACGAGACTATTTTCGCAGTTAAAAGAGTAGCATCTGAATTTTCGGGTGATGATCATTATTATGGTATTGGTGGTATGTATTCCAATATTGGAGGTATGGGCTGGGGTGAGATGTATGCAAGTGCTAAATACATTGATTTATTGAATGAAACCGGTCGTAACGATTGGCGTCCAGATAATTATCGCATCGTTGATGCTCGAGCATCTTTTATAGAACCTACTTATGCAAAAGATGAAAAAACAGGTAAGTATTCTGAAGTGTTTCGTTTTGTAAAAGAAGATGGAGTGAGTACGTTAAACTATGCTCAATTTGTTATTGAACGAGTTGGAAATGCAATCAATGCTGTAGAAGTAATCCCAGAAACGAAAACGGAGAAGGAGAAAAGAATATCATATGCATTAACTGTAATTGATGCAGGTCAGGGAACTTATAGCTTGATATATAAAGATGGTAAAACCTACAAAGGTGTACTGGATTACTATATTTCCTTGAACCGTGTATATCCTCAGTTTTACATCACCAAATGTTCTAAAGAAGGTGAAAATTCGCAATTACATTCACCTGTCATCAGCAGGTTAGGAGAGGTTTATCTCAATAGAGCAGAAGCACAAGCAAAACTAGGTAATTACAGTGCAGCTTTAGCGGATTTAAATAAAATAAGAACCCGCTCAATTACGAATGGTGCTTATTCATCTTTAAATGCTTCAAATGCAAGTAAATTAATTGATAAAGAGCGTGAATTGGAATTAGCATTTCAAGCAGAACGTAGCTATGATGTATTTCGTAACGGTGAAGCCTTGACGCGTCAATATCCGGGACCGCACAATCAGTCAGAGGTTATTGCTCCGACAGACTTTCGTGTAGTATACTTTATACCACAGTCTGCGATTAATTCTTACCCTGGTGTATTAACACAAAATCCAACTCAATAGTTTAAGTTTAGATTTTGATGAATAAAGTAATGGCTTTGCAATTTTGCAAAGCCATTTTTTATGTTTAATAATTATGATTGCTAGAATTTTCGCGAAAACGATTTTATGAATTAGAATAAATGAAATTTAGTGTTTTAGAACACCCCAGCTATTTGGGACTTTTTTTATTGAATCCCTTTTAGGATACTTTTTGGTAAGCTTATATTCTTTTAATTGAATTTCAATTAAAAGAATACTTACGGACTGATAGCAAGTTTGTTTGATAGTCTTAGCTCAGTTGTAAAATATGATAATAAAAATCTTATTGTTTACGATAAGATTAGATTGATTTTCAAAAATACCAGGTATATTATGTAACTTTGCCCACTGAGTTAAATTGTATTTAAATAAGTTGCCGTGAGGTAACGAGAATAATATATAGTAAAAATATGGCAAATATTGTTGCAATTGTAGGTCGTCCAAATGTTGGGAAATCCACGCTTTTTAATCGTCTGACGGAGAGTAGAAAAGCTATTGTTGATGACTTTAGTGGAGTGACGCGCGACCGTCACTATGAAACGGCAGAATGGATTGGGAAAAAGTTTACAGTAATTGATACTGGTGGGTTTGTACATGGATCGGATGATGTTTTTGAAGAAGCAATTCGTGACCAGGTTCATATCGCAATAGAAGAAGCATCAGCGATCATTTTTATGGTTGATGTAACAACAGGTATTACGGATTTAGATGATGAGATCGCAGATCTTTTGAGAAGAAGTTCTAAACCGGTATATGTTGCTGCAAATAAAGTTGACCACGCTAAATTACACCATGACTCTGCAGAGTTTTATGCTTTTGGTTTAGGTGAAATTTATAATGTTTCTTCCGCTACAGGATCGGGGACAGGGGAATTATTAGATGCTGTAGTTTCAACTTTTGAAGACGAAGAAGAAGATGATACCACATTAGCGAAATATACAATCGTAGGTCGTCCGAACGTAGGTAAATCTTCTTTAACAAATGCTTTATTAGGTGTTGATCGTAATATTGTAACACCTGTTGCAGGTACGACACGCGATTCGATTCGTATTCATTATAAGCAATTTGGACATGAGTTCTTATTGATTGATACAGCAGGTTTGAGACGTAAATCTAAGGTAAACGAAGATATTGAGTTTTACTCTGTGATGCGTACAATCAAGGCATTAGAGGATTCTGATGTTGTCCTTTTAATGTTAGATGCAAATGATGGTATTGAAGCACAGGATATCAATATTTTTCATTTGGCAGAAAAAAATAGAAAAGGTATTGTAATTATTGTCAATAAATGGGATACCATTGAAAAAGACAATAAAACGATGAAAGAGTTTGAAGCTCGAATTAAAGAGAAAATCGCTCCTTTTACAGATATACCGATTGTCTTTACTTCGGTCACTGAAAAACAACGTATTTTCAAAGCGCTAGAAGTAGCAGCAAAAGTTTATGAGAATAAAACGAAAAAAATACCTACTTCAAAATTGAACGAAGTGATGTTGCAGGTGATTGAGAATTATCCTCCACCAGCTTTAAAGGGTAAATATATCAAGGTAAAATACGTAACGCAATTACCAGGACGTACACCTATGTTTGCATTCTTCTGTAACTTACCACAGTATGTAAAAGATCCGTACAAACGTTATATCGAAAATAAATTACGTGAGCACTTCGATTTTGAAGGTGTTCCAATTCAAATATATTTTAGACAAAAATAGAAACAGCTATTTTCTAGACATGGAAAACAATCTTCATTTATACAATACGTTAACACGTAAGAAAGAAAAATTCCAACCATTACATCCCTCTTTAGTAGGGATGTATGTTTGTGGGCCTACTGTATACAGTGATGTTCACTTAGGAAATTGTCGGACTTTTGTGTCATTTGATTTGATATTTCGTTATTTAAAACATCTCGGATTTAAAGTTCGTTATGTACGTAATATTACCGATGCAGGCCATTTGGAAGGGGATAATGATGAAGGTGATGATAAGTTTGCTAAAAAGGCAAAATTGGAGCAATTGGAACCGATGGAGATTGTTCAAAAATATACTCTTGGTTTCCACGATGTGCTTCGTCTTTTTAATACTTTACCTCCAAGTATAGAACCGACCGCTACAGGACATATTTCTGAGCAGATTGAAATGGTCCAAAAGATCATTGCTAATGGCTATGCTTATGAAGTAGATGGGACTGTATATTTTGATGTAGAGAAATATGTGAAAGATTACGATTATACTATTCTGACTAATCGTAAGCTGGAAGATATGTTGAATAATACACGTGAGCTTGGTGGCCAAGATGAAAAACATGGCCGTCTGGATTTTGCATTATGGATCAAAGCTAAGCCAGAACATATTATGCGCTGGCCTTCACCTTGGAGTGTTGGATTTCCGGGTTGGCATATTGAATGTTCGGCGATGAGCCGTAAATATTTAGGCGATCAGTTTGATATTCATGGTGGAGGTATGGATCTGGCAGCAACGCATCATACAAACGAAATAGCTCAGTCTGAAGCATGTAATCATACTGCACCTGCCAAATATTGGATGCATACCAATATGTTAACGGTAAATGGAGCACGTATGTCTAAATCTTCAGGAAATGGCTTTTTACCTCATCAGTTGTTTACCGGTGATCATCCTTTGTTGGAACGTGGATATTCACCTATGGCTGTTCGTTTCTTTATGTTACAAGCGCATTATAGAAGCACATTGGATTTCTCAAATGAGGCACTTGATGCTGCAGATAAAGGGTTCAAGCGTCTTATGACAGCGGTAAATCTATTGGATAAGCTGAAACCTTCAAAAGGTAAGTCTGCTGTTGATGTAGCTGATTTACGTGCGAAATGTTATGCTGCCATGGATGATGATTTCAATAGCCCTATCTTAATTGCAGAATTGTTTGAAGTCGTTCGTTCGATTAATTCTATTTACGATGGAAAAGCAGCTATCAGTGCTGCTGATCTAGAAGAGTTAAGAGCATTTGTACAACATTTTATTTTTGATATTCTAGGCTTGCAAGATGATCAATTATCGAGCACTGATAATGTGGATGAAATCATGGCTATTGTGATCAAATTACGTGATGGAGCTAAGCAAAATAAAGATTTTGCTACATCTGATCGTATTCGTGAGGAACTTAATGCTATCGGTATTCAATTAAAAGATAGCAAAGATGGAACGCTTTGGAATAAGATTTGATAGTTAGTGTCCAATTAAAATAAAGACATTACATGAATATATGGAATAAAATGTCGGCAATAGTTTTCATGAGTGCCTTTTCAGCACAAGTGTATGCACAGGTTCCCGATAAAGTAGGTAGTTTAATCAATGCCGACAAAGAGGCTGCGTTGATTTCTAAGACAACTACTCCGCATCAGGCTTTTCTGTCGATTGTCGATAAAGAGTCTAAATTTTTTGTTCCTTCCGAGGTCAATGCTTTAGATTATCTTAATAATAGGCCGAATATACCCGATGTACTAACTTGGGAACCAGCGCTAGCGATGGTTTCAAAAAGTCAAGAATTTGGCGTTACTACTGGTCCGATGGAATTTCAGAAAGTAGGAGCGAGAAAACGTTTTGGACAGTACTTAACGGTCTGGAAAAGAAATAAAAAAGGTAAATGGCTGGTGGATATTCGTGCTGAAGTCGAAAATTTTGGCAATAAGGAAAATTCTGAACTGGAGTTTTATGAACCTAGTGAAGCTTGGTATTTGAAACATCGTTCTCAGGTACGTTTAGATCAACGTAAAGAGATTGTTTTTGAAACCGATAAGCTTTTGTCGACAGTTCTTAAAGCGGATAATCAAGCGGGCTATAAAGAGTTTTTGAATGAAGATGCAAGATTTCTTTTTCCTTGGATCCAACCGATAGAGGGTAAAAAAGAAATATTAGCATACTTAAAGAAATCCCGGATTAATATTCTAACTACTCCTGAAAAAGTAGGGAGAGCATATAGCGGTGAATATGCATATTCATTCGGTACTGCAACTGTTAATATTAAGGATAAGGTTGTTAAATACAATTATATCCGTATTTGGAAGTTGAGTGAACTCGCGAAGGACGATGTATCTAAAGCAAATTGGAATATACTTGTTGAAATGATGTTCGAAAGATAATATTCTGTACATTATTTATAAAATAGAAAGGGCTTCAAAATTAATTTTGAAGCCCTTTCTATTTTATCTTAGTAAGAGATCTATTTACTTTTTGGAGATCCAAACTTTAAGTTCATTACAGTCTTTAAAGTCATCGGCAATATTGATATATGTGTTCTCTCTCTTAGATTCAAACCAGGTATTCAATTTGCGGTTTACTTTATCTTGACGTGCAGCTTCTTTGATTTTTACAAAATCCTCATCTAAGTTTGCTTTATGAGGAGCAATACGTGATTTTAGATAATTGAATCGTAGACCAATTTCACCTGTACGATCTGTAAATTGTGCCGGTTTAGAATATTCTCCAGGTTTTAATGGATCTATAGCTTGAAATACAGAAGCTTCTAATTTATCTACAGGTATTAATGTTGAACGGCTTTCCCCTTCTTGGTTAAGGACCATTCCTCCATTGAATTTAGATTCTTCACTGTCAGAGTTAGTTGTTGCTGCATGATAAAAATCCAATTTCCCTGTTGTCACTAAGTTGTAGATACTATCCATCTTTGCTTGGGTACGCTCAATACTAGCAGCTGTTGGTTTAAATTTAATCAAAATATGCCTAACATGCACTTCTTCTCCACGTCTTTCTAATACTTGTAAAAAGTGGAAACCATACTTTGTTTCAAAAACAGGAGAAACATCACCCGCTTTTAATTTAAAAGCCATTGCAGCAAATTCCTTAACCCAGTTATCACGTGTATTAAAACCTAAATCACCACCGTAAGGAGCAGATCCATCTTCAGAATATAAACGTGCAACTGTACCAAAATCAGAACCATCTGTAACCTGTTTTCGAAGTCCCTCTGCTTTTGCTTTAAACTCAGCTTTCTCTTCAACAGTTAGTTTAGGGAACATAACAATTTCACCAATTTCTACTTCTGTATTAAAATAAGGTAGACTATCGGTATTTAGTCCTTCAAAATAGCGTTTTACCTCAATAGGTGTAACGTCCACTTTTTGAACAATATTCTGACGCATTTTATTTGCTTTCAATTGCTCATATATACTAGGACGCATATCTTCTTTGTATTGCAACAGAGATCTGTTTAAGAATTTTTCTAATCTTTCTTGACCACCTGCTTGTTGAGACATATAGCGTAGTCGGCTGTTTAGGTTATCATCAACTTCAGTTTCGCCCACTTCGATGGAGTCAATTACCGCCTGTTGAGAAAGTAATTTCTGTGTTAACAACTGTTGTAGCATTTCACATTTGAAATCTGCATTTGGTTTATTACCCCCTGAAAGATATTGTGCATACTGCATATCAACATCTGATTGTAAAATAATACCAGATCCTACTGTCGCAACTACTCGATCGATTACTTGTTTTTGAGCAAATACTGTTTGTGCTGTCACAAATACCAATAATAGCAACGTATATAAGTTTTTTTTCATTAGAATAATATGTCTTTTAATGGTGATGAAGCTATCATGAGCTGGTTACTACTCGCGGTTTGTAAGCTATTATAAGCCCATGATGGTTTCATTCGTGGAATGTAATTTAAATGCTTTTTAAAAATATAACTGTTCAAACTTAAAGTTCTGAAAGCTTGCACAAAATTATTAGAATATATTAATTATTCTTAATTTTATTTGAATATTATTTCCGAGGTCTTATCCCGTTTATATGCTTATTATGAATAATAACATATTGAACGGCTCTGGAACAGCTAAAATAAGTATTTACAAGGTAGTAAAAGTAGTTTTAACCAAATTTAACACTACATTTTCCCACAAAATTTTAATTTTGAAATCATGAAAAAAATTATACTTTTTATTTTGACCTGTTTTCCTTTTTTTGGTTGGTCGCAAAATATTTCCATGTTTGTAGGTACTTATACCTCTAACACCGAAAGTAAAGGAATCTATGCATTTGATTTTAATGTAAAAACGGGTGAAATAGCGCTAGTATCGACCACTCCATTAGTGGATCCCTCTTTTCTAGCTCGAAAGGATAATATTTTATATGCTGTTAGTGAGCAGGGAAATAATAAAGGAAGTTTAACTGCATATTCTTATAACAAAGGTAAATTTACAATCTTAAATACAGTTCCTACAAAAGGAGATGCACCCTGTCATGTTTCTGTAAGTCCTTATAAAAACCTGATCACAGCTTCTAATTATAGTGGTGGCTCTTTTGTACTTTACGGATTAGAACCCAATGGTGTTATCGGTAATCTAAAAGATTTTGTTCAACATGAAGGTAAAGGCGTTGACAAAGCTAGACAAGAAGGCCCTCATGTACATTCTGCGTTTTTCTCAAAAAAAGGAAATGAACTTTTTGTACAAGATTTAGGTCTAGATCAAATTTCGATTTATAAATTAATTGATCCAAAATCAAAGGATGTTAAATTGGGTACAGATCCTGCGGAAGTATTCTCTTCAGCAGGTGGTGGTCCTCGACATATTGCCTTTGATAAGAAAGAAAAGCATATGTATGTCGTACTCGAAATGACAGCAGACATTGCTGTATACAAACGGGATGGACAAGATTGGTTATTTGATCAATCTGTTAATATTAATCCTGATGGGTTTACAGGGAAAAATGGTGCCGCTGATATCAAAGTATCTCCGGACGGAAAATTTCTGTATGCATCAAACAGAGGTGATGCTAATACCATTGGAATTTTCGCTATTGCTAAAGACGGAAAATTGACCAAAGTAGCAAATCAGAGTACATCTGGAAAAGGACCGCGCAATTTTAATTTTAGCCCTGACGGTAAATTCCTATTGGTAGCCAATCAAACGAGTAACGAAATTATCACTTTTAGCAGGGATGAAAAAACAGGACTTCTAAAAGAGACTGGAAAACCACTTCGTGTTCCTGCTCCAGTTTGTATTATTTTTTAGTGCTATCATCTGTTGATGAAGAGTCGTCAGAATTACTTTTTAATTCATGTGTCTCTTCATCATACATACCCTCTAATTCATCTGTGATTGTCCCTTTCCACAATTTAATGCCCGTTATATAGGCAACCCTTCCAATCATATGCGCCGCAACCGGAGCTGTTAGTACTAGAAAGAACGCGATTGCGATTGTTTTTGTTGTGACGGAGACGTCAGGAAAGACAATTGCGGCACAAAGCAAAAGCAAACCAACACCTAGAGTTGCAGCTTTAACCGTAACAGAAAGGCGTAAATAAAAGTCAGGCATTCTAAGGATGCCAATGGAAGCGAAGAGAATCGCTAAGGCGCCGATGGTACTCAGCACTGCAATAATAATATCAGTCATTATAGTCTTGTTTTTCTAAATAATAGGCAAAGGCAATTGTTCCTAAAAAGGCAATTAGGGCAAGTATCATGGCCACGTCAAGAAAAATTTCTTGAGATGTCGTGATACTATAGACAGTAATAATCCCAATACCTGTGGTAATGATTAGATCTAGAGCAATAACCCTATCGGCCACATCCGGTCCTTTGAAAAGACGTATAAATGTAATTACTGTTGACAAAATTAATATGGGCAGAATCACATAATCTAAATATTCAGTTAAGCTCATCTCAAAATTTCTAAAAGTTTGCGTTCAACATTGTTTTTCAACTCTGTCATGAATTTTTGTTTATCATGTAGGTACATGACATGGATATATAAAATCTTTTTGTCTTCGCTGATATCCAGAATTAATGTTCCCGGTGTTAGTGAGATAAAGGTAGAAAGTAAGTTGATCTCAAAATCAGACTTAGCATCCATCTTGTATTTCACAATTCCAGGTTTAAAAAAATACTTAGGTGTGATCACGTCGTAAGCAACCTGTAGATTAGCTATAATCATTTGATACAAGAAGAAAAAGAGAAAGCTAATCGTTTTCGGGACACGGTAAAAATAACGCTGATCAACTTCATTTCGGTTCATGACCCATAGAATGAAGAAACCAAGTAAGAAGCCAAAAAGAAAATTCGTATAATACATTGAACCTGTTAATGCTACCCAAATAAAAGAAAGCAGCAGGTTCATTAAAAACTGTTTGATCATATTTTACTTTATTTGCCTAATACTGCTTGAATATAAGGTTTGGTGTTTAACATTTCTGATGATATGCGGTCCGCTACCTGAATGATACTTTCTGCATTGAGTCCGATATATAAAGAACTAGCTGCAAGTATACAGATCGGTAAAATCAATGCGACCTTTCGAATACCTATCAGGTCTTTAAATTTGTCCTCAATTGCATCGGGGTCTTGTGGTTTTTTCCAAAATACTTCCGACCAAAATTTTGCGAGTACAAATAAAGTCATGAAGCTACCTAGTATAAGTGCTCCTGCATAAAAGTAATGTCCTGTTTGAAAGGCACCCTGCAATAAATATATTTTTGGCCAAAATCCGGATAATGGTGGTATACCAGCCAGTGAAAACAGTACTATGGCAATCAGCAATGAAATTTTTGGATATTCAGCATACAATCCACCCAGTTTTTTCATATCCATAGATCCTCTCATTTGACGGATCAATCCGGCGATTAAGAAGATGTTCGTTTTAACCATGATATCATGAATTAAATAAAATACGGCACCGAGAATTGCCAACTTGCTATAAATACCTAATCCCCCTATCATAAATCCGATATGGCATACGATGAGGTAAGAAAATAGCCGTCTTATATTGGTCTTGATCAATACACCGAATGCTCCTGTTAAAATGGTCAAAATTGCCAATATGACCAACAGATTCCGAATAAATTCATTAGGAATGAAAATTAAGGTAAAGACCCGGAATAAGGCATATATACCTACCTTAGTGAGTAGCCCACCAAATATAGCTGCTACAGCAGAAGGAGGTGTGTGATAGGATGATGGCAACCAGAAGTAAAGAGGGAAAATCGCAGACTTGATGCCAAATCCAATTAAAAAGAAAGTAGCAGTAATATCAACTATTGCACGGTTTTCAATCTTGGGAACGATGAGTGCTAGATCGGCCATATTTAAAGACCCCGATATACCATAAAGAATACCGATTCCAGTTAAGAAGAAAGTAGAAGCGAGTATATTCATCGCCATATACTTTACAGCGCCCTCTAATTGTGCTTTCCGACCTCCCAGGGTCATTAATACAAAGGATGAAATAATAATAACTTCAAAAAACACGTAAAGATTGAAAATATCTCCGGTTAAAAATGCACCATTTAATCCCATCACTAAAAAGTGGAAGATAGGGAAGTAACCGTAGAGTATACGTTGCCGGCCGATACCTGTTGCAGAGAAAATAGATACTGCTAAAGTCGCTATCGCTGTGAGCAGAACTAAGGTGGAGCTTAGTAAATCTGCTACAAATACAATTCCGAAAGGAGCCTCCCAATTGGCCGCATGCATAATGAGTATGTCTCCATTAAATACTTTAGCAAATAATTTGATGGCAAAAATTAAACTTATGAAACTGCCGCCAATGCTGAGGATACGTTGTGGACCTGTTTTTCTCCAAAAACCTAACTGTATGATTGCAGTAAATAAATGTACAAGTACTGTTGCTATAATTTGATTATCAATCATATATCTTCGTCTTCGGGTGTGTTTAAGTTGTCTAGATCGTCCGTGTTAATTAGTGCATAAACACGTTTTAATAGTACAATAGCAAAGGAAGTTAAGCCGAAGCTAATGACAATTGCGGTTAAAATTAATGCTTGAGGTATTGGATCTGCATATATATCTTGAAAGACTTTCAATCCATCTCTAATGATCGGCGGTTTTCCTTTGGTGATATTACCCAAGAGAAATATCAAAATATTGGTGCCGTTTCCAAGTAGCATAATTCCTAGAAGTAGTTTAACCATACTTCTTCTTAAAATAAGATATATGCCTGTCGCATATAATACGCCTATGAGTAAAATAAGTAGTATTTCCATTGCAATGTTAATCTGAACTGAGTGAAATGGTGAATAAAATGGTTAAAACAACTCCGATGACCACGAGGTAAATACCAAGATCGAAGAGTAGTGCTGTACCAATCATACCAATAACTGGGATCGGATGTTCCAGCCATAATCCAGTCATTACAGGCAGTCCGAAAAGTGCTGGCATAAACATACTGAATGCAGATATTCCTAATCCGATAGGAAGTAAGGATAGGGGTTTATAACGCAATATCTTCATTGTTTCTTCAGTACCATGAGCGAAACTGTGTAAGACAAAAGCAATGGATGCAACCAAACCTCCGACAAAACCACCGCCTGGGTAGTAATGTCCTCTTAATAATAGAAAAAAGGAAAATAAAAGAAGTATAGGCAACAAATATTTTGAAGCTGTTTGTAAAATAGTACTTTTCATATTATTCTTTCTCCGATGATTTTAAACGTAATTTTAATAAGCTGTACACACCTAATGCAGCGATCGATAATACAACAACTTCAAACATGGTATCAAACCCCCTGAAGTCAACAAGCAGTACATTTACGACATTTCTACCTTTCGCTAATAGATATGCATTTTTACCATAGAAGTCACTTATCGCAATATTCGTAGGAACATGTAGTACGCGAATGGCCACCAAAGCTAAGATTATCCCAAATATGATGGCAACCACCGCATCCCTTATCAGTACTCTTTTATTGGCAAGATTTAGAAATGGAGGTAATTTAAAGAGAACAAGAACAAATAGAACTACTGTTAGCGTGTCTATTGTAAATTGTGTCATAGCCAAATCCGGAGCACTGTAGAATACGAAAAGTAAACAGATACCGTATCCAATGACACTAGTTGAAACTACAGCGGTTAGCCTTGAAGAAGTGCTCAAGGTGAGAGCGACAGCTCCAAATACGATCAGAATAGTAACCACTTCGTATACGCTTACTGCTGATAGTAGTTCCCAGTTGATATGTAGTGGGCCACCAAGGTAAAGTTGATAAGCTAAAAGAACCTCTGCAAATATGATGATCTTCAATAGGTAAGAGCGAAGATATCCGTTATGGAAATAATGCGAATAACTTGTCGAGAAATTGTAAATGGTCCGATAACATTTTTGAAAAATGGTAATCGGCGCTATGAAATTTAATTGTTCAATCCATTTTAATTTATGTTCACTTGGCTTATTGATAAAATAGATAACTGTGCCCAGTACTATAGTTATGGCACTTAATAGCAAAATAGTATTAAATCCATGCCATATTTTAAGTTGAAAATCACTTTTAACGGACATGATACTATTTACGGTGGGTTGTGCGATCAGATCGCCAATAAAAGTTGGGAAACAACCAAAAACGACTCCTAAGAGTGCAAGTATAAACGGAGGTATCCAAAGCGATTTTGCAGGAAGTTTTATTTTCTCAAAATTTTCAGGAAGTTTCCCAAAAAATGGTTTGATACCAGCCATGAAACCCGCAGATACCAATAGAATATTTGTTATTACTGCTGCAACAGTCAGGTAAATAGCTAAATGTTTTTCACTATGTAATGTCGCTTCATATATTAAATCTTTTCCAATAAATCCAAATGTTAAAGGTACTCCGGCACTGGATATAGCGGCTAAAAAACCAGCAATTGCAACAGGTAATAAAACCTTTCTCAATCCTTGCAGTACAGATAGGTCCCGAGTGTGGGTGGCGTGATCAATAATACCTGTAATTAAAAATAATGTTGCTTTATATAGTGCATGCACAACAATAAAAACAGAGGCAGCGATGATGGCATCTTGGGTGCCAAGACCTAACAAAAAAACTAAAATACCTAATGCCGATATGGTTGAATAAGCGAGTACGCCCTTCATATCAGTTCTAAAAAGAGAATGAAAAGCTCCATATAGCATTGTGATTCCACCAATAATCATGAGGCTATACGTCCACGCTGTATTATTGCCTAAAATGGGATAAAAACGTGCAAGTAGGTAGATACCAGCTTTTACCATAGTTGCTGAGTGCAGGTAAGCAGATACTGGGGTAGGCGCTTTCATAGCACCAGGTAACCAAAAATGAAATGGAAATTGTGCAGATTTGGTCATAGCACCTAAGATGATAAGACCTAATATATAAGGAAATAGCTGATGTTCCTGAATTAGTTGAGCCTTACTTACGAGCTCGGAGATGGAATAGGTATTGGCAATATTACCGATTAGAACAAGACCTGCCAATAAAAAGAAGCCTCCTAGTCCAGTTACGCTTAATGCTGTCAGGGCACTTTTTCTAGATTCTATTTTTTCATTATTAAAACCAATCAAGAAAAACGAGCTGATGCTGGTCAGTTCCCAGAAGGTAAATAATAGAAAGATGTTGTCAGACAGTACAAGGCCGAGCATGGCCGACATGAACATACATAAGTATCCGAAAAAGCGATCAACATACGGATCATCTTTTAAATATGATTTAGCATAAAAAAATATACAGGTTCCGATTCCGGTGATTAATAAAGAAAATAGGAGTGATAATCCATCTAGTCTAAAATCAAAATTTATACCTAGTGAGGGTATCCAATCAATATGCTGCACATATGATTTATCCCAATTTATTAATGGTAGATATTGGAGATAATAAAGAAATAAAAGTAGCGGTATGAATGCGAGAATAATTCCCCATTTAGTTTTTACGAATTTGCCAAATGGAACAATAAGGCTCGATGTTATTAGTCCTATTAGAACGGTAAATAGCATTTAGTCTTTGTTTTTAATATTTGTGAAAGGCTACAATATAAGAAAAATTGACGGTTATTTCTGAATTGGAGGTGTAATTTTAAGAGAAATTAATTTCGAATGACTATAGCATTTAACAAAATTTAACATTAACTTCGTTTTGAACTAACATGCTAAACCGTTTAAAAACTACCTAATTAATAATTTGTACTTGACCAAATTTATGTTTTAAATGAACAGTAACGTCCATAAACAATTATTTGAAGAACATTATAGAAGCCTATGTCATTTTGCATGGAAGCTATGTGGGGACGCTACAGAAGCTGAAGATCTGGCACAGGATGCATTCATTTCTTATTATAACCATGAAGATCATATTTCTACACATCAGGGTGCTATAAAGAATTACCTTTATACTTCTGTGAGGTATGCATTTTTAAATAGCAAGCGGAAAGAAAGGGTTGTTGAGAAGTATTGGTTAAATTCTCCATTTAATGAGTGCAGCAACGATTCTTTAGAATTAGATATTATTCATTCGGAAGTTATCGCAGAGGTTCATAAAATTATGCAAAGCATGCCTGAAGGCTGTCGTATCGTATTTAAAATGGGATACTTTGAAGGATTAAGTAATCAGGATATCTCTAAAGAGCTAAATATTAGTGTTAATACTGTGAAAACTCAAAAGCAACGTGGGTTAAAAACAATTATGAAGAAAATGAATCCTGAATTGTTGCCCCTAGCGTTGATTTTCTATAACATGTTTCGATAGATGCTTCCCGCATTCTATATAGATCAAACTCAAATTGATTTTTCTCTTACCAGTATTTTATTAGTCAAAAGCAGGTTATTTTTTTAGGTTCATATCTTTTATGAATCACTGTTATATATTTATGTTAATGGTGTTATATAATCTCTATAAGCCTGTTTCACTTTATTCTTTCAAGAAATTTACTTTTTTTAAAAATTGTTGTCACCCATTCGGGCGAGCAAAGTTTCTTTATTATATATTATGAAGAGTAAACCTTTTATTATTGCTGAAATCATCAAAAAATCTTTAGTCGGGGAACTGTCTATTGAAGAAAAAACTGTGCTTGAAAATTGGATAAATTTAACGGATGAAAACAAAAAATTGTACGCTAGTTTTAAGCAATCCCATAAAGTTGAAGAAGATTTAAAGTTTTTAAGATCAATTGATGTTGAGCAAGCTTGGAATAATTTAGAAAAAAAGCAAAATAGCACGCAAAAAGTTGAAAATAATTTTAATCTTAAAATTTGGATTCCACTTATTGCCTCATGTTTAGTCTTGTGTTTCCTCTTTTTATATCAAAATAAATCACCTAAGAATTCAAAGATAATTGCCATCCAATCTACCAAACATAAAAATGATATAAAGCCAGCTTCAAATGATGCCTTGTTAATATTGGATAATGGTGAAACTTTTGATCTCAGTAATCGTAATAACGGGCAAATAGCCAATAACATTAAGCTTAGCAATGATCAGCTGGAGTATGTAAAAGGTCATTATGGAGGTGCAGAACTCAGGTATAACACTTTAGTTGTTCCGAAAGGCGGTTATTATAAGCTCGAACTATCAGATGGTACTAAGGTCTGGATTAATGCGATGTCCAGATTGAAGTTCCCTGAGTCTTTTGGATCAGGAGAGCGTAAGGTACAATTGGATGGCGAAGCTTATTTTGAAGTATCTAAAGATGTTGATCGTCCTTTTATAGTCCAAGCGAATGGTACTGACGTTAAAGTTTTAGGTACACATTTTAATGTTGACGCTTATAGTAAAAAAGTAAGAACAACTTTGGAAGAAGGAAAAGTTGAAGTGTCCAATGCTGATCTTGCTATCATATTACAGCCAGGAGAGTTTGCAGAATCTGTTGATGGAAGACTCAATAAAGGTTATGCAGATTTGGCAAAGGACCTGGCATGGCATAATAATGAATTTTATTTTAATAAAGATAATGTTCAATCCATTGTCGATCAGTTATCTAATTGGTATGATGTAGAAGCTAAATTTGACCAAGGGGTCAATAGAAATAAAGCAATCACCGGATCAGTTGATCGCAATGTTCCACTTTCGCAGGTATTAGAGATGTTAGAATATGTAAGTGATTTGCGGTTTAAGATAGATGGAGATCAATTAATTATTAAAAATAAATAACACGATATGGAGAATAAATACTAAACCTAATTATTAAACAAAAAATACAGAGATGTTGCAGCATCCCTGTATCTATTCTTAATTAAGAAGCTAACCGAAAAATTAACTCATTAACCAAATGTAAATGTATGAATAACTTACCATTTGGCAAAAAACGACCTTGGGATTCTCAAGACTCGTTATTTTGCAAACCTTTACGTATTATGAAAATTAGTACCTTTTTAATGTTTGCTTTCGTTACTGGTGTCCAGGCTGAAGGGATTGCGCAAAAGGTCAACCTTAAACTCAAAAATGTTAGGGTCGAAGATGCGTTATCAGCTATTGGCAAACAGACAAAGCATCGTTTCCTTTACAGTGACGATGTCACTAGAGGTGCGAAGAGAATAAGTCTAAATTTAAAAGACGCAAGTCTTGAAGATGCACTTGAAGAAGTTTTAAGTGATAATAACTATACCTATAAAGTCATTGCCAATACGATTACTATCAATAATATTGAAAAAAGTAGTAATAAAACCTCAGAGGTTGTATTGCAAAATACCGTTAGTGGAACAGTCAAAGATAAGGAAGGGCGACCTTTGACAGGAGCGAGTATAACTGTTAAAGGAACAAGCGTTTCAACACAAACAGATAATAGTGGTAATTTTAAAATAAATGCTCCTGCCAATGCTACCTTAATTATTCGATATGTAGGTTTTACTCAAATTGAAACGGCTATTAATGAAAGAAATGTTATTTCAATAACATTGAATCGTACAGAACAACAATTGGACATTGTTAATGTAGTAGCAACAGGTTATCAAAATTTGGATCGCAAGCTGTTTACAGGGGCATCATCAAAAATTGATGCTAAAGAGGCAGAGCGCGCAGGAGTGCCAGATATATCGAGAATGTTAGAAGGACAGGTTGCTGGTGTTTCAGTACAAAATGTATCCGGAACATTTGGGGCTGCACCTAAGATTCGTGTCCGTGGAGCAACTTCTCTTACGGGAGATAATAAACCCCTTTGGGTTATTGATGGTGTTATCTTGGACGAAGCTGTTAATATTTCGAATGAAGCACTTTCAACAGGTGATGCCAACACATTATTAGGATCTTCCGTAGCCGGTTTAAATCCAGATGATATTGAATCTATTACAGTTTTAAAAGATGCTGCCGCTACAGCAATGTATGGTGCAGCAGCGATGAATGGAGTTGTAGTAGTAAATACAAAGAGAGGGCGCAATACAGACGGTGCAGTTAATTTTAATTATTCAGGTAATTTTACAACTTACATTAAACCTAATTATAATCAATTTGATATCATGAATTCTGCAGAGCAGATGCAATTGATTATTGATATGGAGAATAAAGGGTATCTGAATCATTCACAAGTTTCAAGAGCCCCTACAGGAGGAGTATTTAATAAAATGTATAATTTAATGTATGATTATGATCCGAAAACGGATTCATATGCGTTACGTAATGACGCCCCTTCCCGCTATGAGTTTTTGCAACGTTACGCTAATACAAATACGGACTGGTTTGATGAGCTGTTTAAAAGTAATATAGCACATGACCATTCTTTGAGTATGAGTTCAGGTACAAGTAAAGCACAAACCTATGCTTCTACTAGTTTTATGAATGATCCAGGTTACACGCTTGGTAATCAAGCGAGACGTTTTACTGCTAATATTCGAAATAATTATAAAATCAGTGATAAACTAAGTACAGAGTTTATCTTTCAGGGAAATATTAGAGATCAACGGGCTCCAGGTACGCTGAACCGTAACTCTGATGCCGTGTATGGAAGCTATTCGCGTGATTTTGATATCAATCCATATTCTTATTCCTTAAATACCAGTCGGATAATTACGGCTTTTGATGAAAATGGTGATCGTGAGTTTTTTACTCGGGATTATGCACCGTTCAATATTCTAAATGAGTTAGATAATAACTATATCAAACTCAAATTAATGGATATCAAAGTTCAGGCGGGGATTACCTACAAAATTTTACCTTCCTTAACTTATTCTGCAAACGGTATGTATCGTTATTACAATTCGGAAAGGCAGCATATGATTACAGAGAATGCTAATTTATCAAAAGCATATCGGGCGAACCAAGATCAAACTGTAAACAGTGGAAATAGGTTTTTATATGCAGATCCTGATTTTCCAAATACAGATAAATATGTTATCCTTCCAAATGGTGGATTTTTCAATTTGGCAAATAATAATATGATCAGTTATTATATGCGCCATAATTTGGAATATAATCAAACCTGGAATGACCATTCTTTAAATCTATTTGGTACATACGAACTTCAGTTTGGAGATAAGCAAAGTCATGATTTTAACGGGCCAGGTATAGAATATGGTAATGGTAATTTGGTATTACCTAGTTCTCGCTATTATAAAAAATTGATAGAATCAGGCGATAAACCGTTCGCGATGAATTATACTTATGATCGTAAGATTGCTTATGCTATTCGAGGTGCATACAACTATATGAATAAGTATTCATTTAACTTTACCACACGTTATGATGGATCCAATAAAATGGGACGGACAAATGTGGCAAGGTGGTTACCTACTTGGAATCTGTCTGGAGCTTGGGATATTGATCAAGAAAACTTCTTTAATAAGGACAATGGTATTCTTTCTGGTGCGCGATTACGTGGAACCTATGGCTTAGTTGCTAACATGGGGAATGCATCCAATTCTTCAGCAGTATTCTATAATGCTACTACGTATAGACCTTTTGAGGGAGAAAAAGAAGGAAAAATCAGCCTCGATGATTTAGAAAATTCAGAATTGACATGGGAAAAGATGTACGAATTGAATATTGGTACGGATTTATCATTTTTGAACAATCGAATTGATCTAAATTTTGATTACTATAAGCGTAATATCTTTGATCTAATTGGCCCAATACGCACATCGGGTATCGGAGGGAAATTTGAGAAATTAGCCAATTATGCCGATATGAAAAGCCAAGGTATAGATATTCAATTAGGCGGTTATCCTTTCAAAAATCCAGAAGGTTTCACTTGGCGGACACAATTTACCTTAGGTTTTAATAAAACTGAAATTACAAAACTTGATGTAACACGTAATATCTGGAATCTTGTTTCTGCTGAAGGTGGCGCTATGCTTGGACGACCTCATCGCGGATTATACTCAATAGATTTTGATAAATTGGCAACAAATGGAGGATATCCCACTTATATTGGAACGGAT
This sequence comes from Sphingobacterium kitahiroshimense, assembly GCF_025961315.1. NCBI lineage: Bacteria > Pseudomonadati > Bacteroidota > Sphingobacteriia > Sphingobacteriales > Sphingobacteriaceae > Sphingobacterium > Sphingobacterium kitahiroshimense. Next base: position 4,505,749 of record NZ_JAOQNK010000001.1, read on the forward strand.
GGAACTCCTGGTGAGACTTACTTTTGGTTGCAGGATAATGAAACAAATTTCTTAAAATATGAAGGTCCAGTTGATCCAACCGTTGCTGGAGGATATTATAACCGTCTAGAATATAAAAATTTCAATTTGTCGTTTTTGTTAAAATTTGCATTTGGAAGTAAAGTACGTTTGCAGCCAACATATTCAGCAACTTATTTGGATATGTATAATGTATCAAGAGATTTAGTTAACCGCTTTATTTTTAAAGGTGATGAGTTCCTAACAGTCATCCCTTCTACATTAGATGGATTAACTTCCGAATTTGATATTAAGAATTCCAATGGCGATCGTAACGCATCAAATTATACTTATAACGCTTACAACTATTCTAGCGAACGTGTAGCTAAGGGTGATTATATTCGTTTATCACAGATTTCCGTAGGTTATAATGTTCCAAAAGAATTAGTTTCTAAGATTAAATTTAGAACCGCTCAGTTCAATTTGGTTGGTAATAACCTTTGGTTGCTGCATTCGGACAAAAAGTTAAACGGTGTCGACCCTGAGTTTTATAGCAATGGAGGCGTAGCTCTTCCAGTTCCGAAACAAGTGACATTATCTGTAAAATTAGGATTCTAAAAGACTAAACTATGAAACTTTCAAATTTTAAATATTTAATAATCTCATCGACATTGTTATTAGGCAGTTGTAGTAAATATCTGGATCAACAACCGGATATGCGTGCAGAAATTAATACAGTCGATAAAGTTAAGAGACTCATTACTTCTGCCTATCCTTTTAATAATTATCTTGCTATGGCTGAGACTTATTCAGACAATGTGGAAGACAAAGGTGTAGGAGATTTATATCAACCGGTTCCAGCATTGTACCGTTGGCAAGATGTTAAAGATAGCGGTTCTGATACACCTACTGGTTATTGGAATAAATGTTATGAAGCTATTGCTGCAGCAAATCATGCTTTGGATGCAATTGAATCAAATAACTTTGGAGACGAGGTTTTGGCATATAAAGGAGAAGCATTAGTAGCACGTGCATATGCACATTTTATGCTTGTCAACTTTTTTGCAAAAGTATATGATCATAAAAAACCAGAAAGTAATACGTCTCCAGGAATCCCTTATGTAACAAAACCAGAAACAAAAGTTATAGAAAAGTATGATCGTGGGACAGTTCAGTCTGTTTATGAAAATATCCGGAAGGATTTAGAAGAAGGACTAGCCCTTTTAGATGCTAACCCTGCTGAGTGGACAGTACCTAAATACCATTTCACGCCCGCTGCGGCCCATGCTTTCGCTACGAGATTTTATTTGTTTACTGGCGAATGGCAGAAAGTCATTGACAATGCAAATAAGATTTTTGCAGGTGGCAATTTTGCGGGCAAGCTGATCCCTTATAATTCAACATTTAAAAAAATGACATTTGAAGAGGTGCACACGGTTTTCGCAAAAGCCGAGCAGCCCTATAATTTATTAATAAATGAAACCTATAGTGGCTATCAGAGGTGGTGGAATAATCGTTATGCTATGGGTATAAACGTATTTCAAGACATATATAATGGCAATACAGCAGCCGGTGGTAAATTTTATAATTTTGGAGTTTCTTATGGTGCCCCTCATTATACTACGTATATATGGAAAGAATATTGGTATGTCACCAATACAACTGCCAATACGGGTTTCCCCATGTTAATGGTTCCAGTTTTAATTACGGATGAAGCTTTGATGAATAGAGCAGAAGCATATTTAGAGCTCGGAAATACTGGAGCTGGTATAGCCGATATGAATTTAATGGCAAGCAACCGAATTGAGAATTACAATCCGGCAAACCATGCCGTAACTACAGAAAAATCCAAATTGTTTTTTGGTGTACAGGATGATAAGGAAGCCCTTATTCAAACGGTGTTACAATTTAAACAAGTCGGTTTTATGTCTATGGGATTAAGGTGGTTGGATATTATTCGTAAGGGAATTACGGTAAAGCACCTTGTCATAGCAAATGATGAAAGTGAGTCTTATATAGAATTGAAACCAGAGGATCCAAGACGCGTTTTCCAAATTCCGGAAGAAGCGAAACTGTCCGGTGTTGAACAAAATCCAAGGTAAATTATGAAAACGACAGTAAAAATATTTATACTAGTTAGTTTAATAACTGGCTTATACTCTTGTACAAAGGAGGAAAAACTCAATGTGAAAATTGAAAATTACGATACATTCGTACCCGGGGAAATTGATAAATGGATTACAACTAATTTAACAGATCCCTATAATATTGAGGTGGTTTACCGGTATCAGCGTAATATGCATGATATCAATAAAAATATAGCTCCAGCAGATGAAGCTAAAGTCATTCCACAAATGGACGTTGTTATTAAGGGTTTTTTGGATGTTTACAAAAAGATCGGGGGTATTCCTTTTATTAAAACTTATACACCCAAACAATTTGCCTTATTTGGATCAGGTGATTATGATGTAGATGGTTCTGTAAAAGGTGGTACCGCAGATGGAGGAAGAAGGATTACATTGTATGGCATAAATAACTTTAGTACTGAGAACGCCAATTCTGTTCTTGGGAATTTACAGGTAATCCATCATGAGTTTACCCATATCCTGAATCAAAATAGATTTATTCCTGGCGAATATGGAAGGGTAAGTGTGGGAGATTATTATTCGAATTGGACTGCACAAGAGAATACTACAGCATTGGCACGTTCTCTTGGCTTCATTACTCCCTATGCCCGTAAGTCCATAGGTGAAGATTTTGCGGAAGTGTTATCTCACTTGATAGTAGCTGGGCAATTGTATTATGATGATTTTGCGTATAATAGTGGAAAAGATGCCTATCCTAAATTTAAACAGAAGGAGTCAATTGTTCGGGACTATATGATGCAAAACTTTAATATTGATGTTACGCAATTGCAAATTGAATTTCAGCGTATAATGAGCGAAACATATAAATCAACAAGATACTCTGCTGCAACGGCACTTAATAGTAATTATCTAGGTTCATTGGATTGGGATATCAGGAGTACTTGGGGTTTAGAAAATGCAATTTCTAATAAACAACGAGATCTTTTTATGAATATTCTTGACGGATTAGAAGGGTATAGAACTAAAACAATGGTGTTTCAATTCGTTTCTGAAACAAAAGCAACACTAAATATTGGATACGGAGATGATAATAGTACTTATAATGCCGCTTATGATTTTGATATTGTTAAGAATGATGATAATACGTTTAAGATCTCTAAATCAGCAGTACAAGGAACGGGCGCAATTTATAATAACGGTAATAGAAGTTTGATTCTGCAAGATGTACAACCCTTGATAGATTATCTGGGTAGTACCAGCTTTTCTGCCGAATGGAAGAGCGTCGATTTAACCGTTAATCCAACTGATTATTTACAATATTTTGTATTGAAAAATATCGAGGATCCGAGCGTGAAATTTATGGGGAAAGTTAATTTGAGAAAATATTAAGTTATGAAAAATATATTTTATTTAATGTTTTTGGTTTTATTAACTATTAGCTGTAGTAAACCAAAAGAGATCGATCCCATTTTTGGGGATCCCACGCAACGCATTGCGGATACATTAGCTTATGTGAAAAATACTTTGGTAGCTGCAGCGAATGGATGGAAAGCCTACACAACTACCTCTATTAGCAATGGAGGATATGGATTTTATATGAAATTTGGTGAAAATGACAGGCTGAAAATGGTTGCTGATTTGGACGAAACGAGTGCTTCTGAAATAAAAGAGTCTACCTATCGTATACGCCAAATCATGTATGCAACTTTGTCTTTCGATACATATAATTATATAACCAAGCTACAAGATCCTAATCCTGACGTGTACGGAGGTGCACCAGGTAAGGGGTTGGGTAGCGATAATGAGTATGATTATGTTAAGACTCATGGAGATACACTATTTTTTCAGGGGCGTAAATTTGTTCAGCCTCTTATATTGGTTAAAGCTACGGCTGCTGAGGAAAATGCTTTTTTAACTAAAAAGTTATTGACTAGTATTGAAGATGTAAATACTTATTTTGAAGAAGGAATTAATGTAGTTTCTTTAAATAAGGCAAATTGTGAATTTACTTTAAATATTGCTGCCAAGCAGATAAATCTTATGGCAATGATTGATGGTAAGGTAGAAAGTGTTCAAATTCCATATTTTTACAGCCTTAATAAAAACCTGATTTTACTAGGTGATGTCTCTTTTGATGGTGAAAAATTTACTAATGTTACTGAGGAAAATGGTGTTTATAAATTACATTCTGTATCTGGCAAGTCATTCACTATTAATAAGTCCGAAGAATATTTGCTACCTCCTCAATATAAACTAGGAACTGCAATTACAGATATGTACCAACCAGGTGTCTATAATTATAGTTCTTATCTTCCGCTAAAAACATGGTCTACCAGTTATTCTGTTGATTGGAATGAATATGTACGGCTTTCAAAAACAGGAGGGTATAACTTAACCGTTGGTGAATCTTTTTATAACTTCAATGATGCTAAAAAATTGATTACAATGGATGGGTATATTTATCAAGATAATACAAGGTTTATAGGTGGATATGTAATGAATTATTCAATCGACCTTGAGAATGGTACAATACGTTTCCTTTCTGTCAAAAATACTACAAATAATGGAGGAATAATGGTGCCATACATGAACCAAACATTCTTCAAAAAGATGATAAATCACGATTTTAAATTGTCATTTATAAAAGATGAAAATTTTGGTCCGGGTATTCAATTTACTAGTGTAGAAGATCCTAATTATTATTTTTCTTTTGTTTATTAATTGAAGGGTGAATTTTATAAATACGTCCACAATATAATTAATGATTGATTTTGTGGACGTATTTACATAGCAATACTATACTTAATTTAATATGTTATAGGAATTTGTTGGGTAGATTTGAAATTATAAAAAAAGTTACTGCTTTGGCTTGCTATAACTTTTTTCAATTCTCAATCCAATGTTTCTTAAATTATTACAGTGCAATAATGTTTAAAGATATCATTTGGTGTTTTAAAAGGACTATTTTTAAGAGATATTCTTTTATTTATTTTGGAATTTTTTATTTAGTCAGTTGTAACGTCTCAAATAGTAATTATTTTTCAGGCAATCTCAATGTTAGTCCACCATTTTATATCGATTTTTATCACTTAAATAGTGGAGGAAAGGTATTTTCGGATAGTCTCAATAGTAATGATTTTAACATATCTATAAAGAATCTTCCAAAAGGGATTTATCAAGCGGTGTTTTCATGGAAAAGGGACTTACTTAGACCTCAAGATATTGAACGATTTTCACGACAGCCTGAGTTAGGAGTCCCAAAATATTTTTTATCAACGACTTTTTGGTTAGACAATGAAGAGGCCAATGAATACAACTTATCGTTCGATAAAGTTTATAATCAGGACGAGTTGGAAGAGATATTATTTAATCAAGTGGCGGACGAACCTACTCACATGTGGGTAAAATCTAATGGATTAAATAATAAGCTGTATTGTCAATACCTTGATTTATTAGATGGATTTAAGCATAAAAACCGACATCAGAAAGATAGCTTGCAACAGGTAGAGAATTATTATATTGAGCATAAAATGTACGATGAAGCCAAGATAGTTAGCGCAACGTTACATGAACCTTGGCTAGATCTTGTGAAAAATGAATTGATTACTCAAGAAATTCTATTTATGAAGAAACACATATCTAGCGATGTTATTATTCAGATATATAATTTTCAAGTAAATAGTAAGCAGGATTTTGAAAGGTATATCAAAGTCTATAATTCCTTTCCATCTAACATAAAACAAGTTTTGGATAGACGATTACGACATTTTATGGAATAGAAAAGTTGAATATCAATAATTATCAAATGTTAAAATATTTATCTCCAAAGGTATTCTAATACAATAATCCCCTTTAAATGCATTTAAATGCATTTGCATGTTTTTGACATATTTTTGGCACATGTTATAATTCATTATATAAATAACATTTTACACTTTCGTCTTATGGAAAGACAAAATATTCAAGAACAGATAAAATTCATGCGAAAGCAGAGGGGACTGACACAACAGGATCTGGCAGAGGTGGCTGGTGTCTCCTTAAGGACGATACAACGAGTTGAGAAGGGAACAGAAGAAATTAGTGGATTTAGTTTAAAACAAATTAGTCAGGTATTAGAAATACCTTTAGAGCAATTAATCATGCCAAATGTAAACCAAATAAGTATAGACAAGGATCAAACGGGAAGTATTAAAGGACTTTACTTATCATCATTGCTATTATTTGTGAATCCACTCTTAGGACTTTTAGTGCCAGCAATAATTGGTTCGACTAAACAAAACAAAAGCGACTTTTATAAAAAGGAATTAAGAAAAATGATAACAGCACACGCGTTGGCTTTATTTTTTTTAAGTATTTCTATTTCATATCTTTTCCTGACAGGTCTTTTAAATATTACTATGCCCGCATTTCTGGATAAGATATTGAATGCATATGTTCTTTTTACAATCCCACTCATCTATTATGTGTTTATTATTTTGTTTACAGCAATTAATTACCTTAATATCGATAAAAAATTAAAAAATCAAGATTTGACAGTGATATAATGACCAATTAGTTTTTGGAATAATAAAGCTATAAATTGGTTGTAACAAATCTGCAGAAGTAAATTGACGCTTTGTTTATCTCAAACAGAATAGAAAGGCATGATATTTTTCCATACACTTTGTTTTTTGGTATTTTTATTATGATCATTTTTGAGGAAAAACATAGACTTCCTAAGTTTATTCTGATTATATATATTATTCAATATGTGGTATTAACAATATATTATTTAAAAATGGATGTGATGTCGTTGTACTACCACATTCCAGCTATAATTATAGGTATTTTGTTGTTTATTTGCAGATCTAAGTTAATTTTGAACGATGATGTTATTCTAACAAATTCATTTTTTTATTTTTTTAATAGAAAGTATGATTTAAAAAAAATTGACAGTTGCAAATTTGATAGCATATCTGCTTTAGGATATTTTGGTGGCTGGGGAATAAGATATAGCAAGAAGTACGTTGGTCTTACATTTTTAGTTCAAATTATATTGTTACTTTCTGTTTTGAGAATAAGAAGAAAGTCACTTTTTCAATACAGAATATAGCTAAACTAAAAACAGCGTTAACTAATTTGGATATTTGTTTTAAATAGTTCTCACTTTTGTATGCGCAGATATCTCTTATGATTAAGGTGAGGATTTCGATTCAAAGGTCTATTTTACTTGATTTTATCAAGCTCTCATTTCTATATTATTTTTTTTCTTGAAAAATATAGATAAAAGATCTAACTAAAAAAGCCTGCGCACGCGCAGGCTTCTTTAGTTAGAAATATAATATAATTACTTATTCATTTTTTCTGCACCTTCAATGATTGCTTCAACGACAGCTGGATCTTGAAGAGTGGAAGTATCTCCCAAGTTGGATCTTTCACCCTCTGCAATTTTTCTAAGAATGCGACGCATGATTTTTCCAGAACGTGTCTTAGGAAGATCTGATACAAATTGGATGATATCAGGTTTTGCGATAGCACCAATCAATCTTGTAATCGTCTGCATGATATCTTTACGTGTACTTTCTTCATCAATATGATGATTGGCAATAACGTAAGCATAGATACCTTGTCCTTTTACGGGGTGCGGGTAACCAACAATAGCTGATTCTACAACATCAGAGTGCATATTGATTGCATTTTCTACTTCAGCAGTTCCGATGCGGTGTCCAGATACGTTTAATACATCATCCACACGACCTGTGATTTTGTAATAACCCTCAGGGTTTCTATAACAGCCATCACCTGTGAAATACATATTTTCGTAAGTTGCAAAATAGGTCTGACGGCAACGCTCATGATCTCCCCAAGTGGTACGTAACATACCTGGCCACGGGAATTTGATACATAAATTTCCGGAAACATCATTTCCTTCAATTTCTTTTCCATTCTCGTCCATAAGTGCAGGCTGAACCCCTGGTAATGGTAACATCGCATATCCTGGTATAGTTGGTGAAATACCAGCCATAGGAGCGATTAAGATACCGCCATTTTCAGTTTGCCACCAGGTATCAACAATAGGAGCTTTTCCTTTACCGACTTTATTGTTATACCAATGCCAAGCTTCCTCATTGATAGGCTCACCAACTGATCCCAGTTTACGGATACTGCTCAAATCCTTTCCATCAATAAATGAGTCTCCAAAAGCCATCAGTGAACGGATAGCTGTTGGTGCTGTATATAAAATATTGACTTTATATTTATCAACGATATCCCATAAACGGCCAGCGTCAGGATAGGTTGGTGTACCTTCAAACATTAATGAAGTAGCTCCCTGTGAAAGAGGTCCGTAAACAATGTAGGAGTGACCTGTAATCCAGCCAATATCTGCAGTACAGAAGTATACTTCACCTTGCTGATATTGAAATACGTTTGCAAAAGTATAACCAGTATAAACCATATAGCCACCAGTGGTATGGACAACACCCTTTGGTTTGCCTGTAGAACCTGAAGTATACAAGATAAATAATGTGTCTTCTGAATCCATTTCTTCTGCGGGACAAGCTGGATTTCCTTGTGTTTCTACTTTCTTAATTTCATCTTCCCACCATACATCACGACCTTTAATCATGGAGACTGGTGTACGTGTTCTTGTTAATACAATGACTTTTTCAACAGAGTCACATTGCATTAATGCATCATCAACAATGCTCTTTAATTCTAATACTTTTGGACCACGGTAGCTACCATCAGAAGTCACAACTACTTTACAGGCCGCATCATTGATACGGTCAGCGATAGATTGAGCCGAAAAACCTCCGAAGACTACGTTGTGAATAGCACCGATACGTGCACAGGCTAAAGTCGCAATAACCAATTCGGGAACCATTGGTAAATAAATACATACACGGTCTCCTTTGCGGATATTGTTATTTTTTAGAACGTTGGCAAATTGCTCAACTTTCTGTAAAAGTTGTTTGTAAGATAAAATGCGATGCGATTCATTTGGATCATTTGGCTCCCAAATAATCGCAGGTTTATCCCCTAAATTATAGATATGGCGGTCAAGGCAATTTTCTGTAATATTTAATTTTCCACCTTCGAACCATTTTACATTAGGCTCTGTAAAATTCCAATTCAGAACATTTGTCCATTTTCTTTTCCAAAAAAAGTTTTCCGCTATCTCTCCCCAGAAAGTTTCCGGACTTTCTACACTTTTTTTATAAACGTCTTGATATTCTTCAAATGATTTGATTTGTAGACTCATATTTTGGTTTTATTAAATTCAATCCCTTAAAACTTATTTGGTTGATTAAACAAGTTCATTTGGAATCAGCTAATTTAGTTTTTTTTGAGACAATTGCCAATTTATAAAATTTATAATTTGAAATTTAACTTTTTTATAACACTATTGTTATATTGCTCATGATATAATAGATTGATCTATATGGATGTATTAAAAAAAATGTACTATTTTTTAATTTTTAGCAATATATTAATTGCATTGGCGGCAGCTTCGCAGTGTGTATTGACGTACATTATACTTGATCAGGAGATTAATGGTTATATCGCATTAATTGAGGGAGCGGCTACACTTGCGCTTTACAATTTTAGCTTGATTTTATCTAAACCACAACATCCGGAGAAATCAATTTATGCCCGTACAAGGTGGGTTTTTAAATATGAACGTATTTTATGGATCAACACATTTATAGCAACAGGTATTTGCCTATGGTGTCTTTTTCATATCCACGTTTACTCTATCTTTTTCTTAGGTGTTATTGGATTGGTCAGCGTATTGTATAGTCTTCCTATTATTCCTTTAAAAGATCGATGGGGGGGATTAAGACAGATTCCGGCAATGAAAATTTTTCATATTGCATTGGTATGGGTATTAAGCAGTGTTTTTCTTCCCTATATAGAGCTTTACAGTAATGCTATGTCAGTAAACCTGCATTTATTGTATTACCTCGCTTGTTTAAAGTTCGTTTTCTTGATTATCTGTACGTTGCCATTTGACATTCGTGATATCAAGCAGGATTCTTATTATCATCTCCGAACATTGCCCAATATGCTCGGAGAGGGGAGAGCAAAGAGCCTATGTTACATCTTACTGTGCATACATAGTCTCTTGATTGTATGTGCTCCTTATTTATTGATTATAAAAGTTGGTCTTCTTGTTACGAACACAATTATTTACCTCATTTTGAGATTTCTTGTTTTCAGAACAAATGAACACTATCATTATGCTTACTTACTAGATGTAAGTCTCGTGCTCCAATTTTTAATCATTGTGTTTATTAAAAATTTTGTTTGATTTTATCTTAAAACGATTACTTGTTCAAAAAAGAGATAATCTTATCCGCAACTACATCAGATAATTTATAGTAACTTTCAAATGTCCATCCTGCAACATGAGGACTTAAAATTACATTGTCTCTACTTGTTAGATCTGAAAACCAAGATTGCTCTTTAAGACCAGGAAAATTCTCTACGGGAAGGACATCAAAAGCAGCTCCTATGATTTTTCCTTCATCCATTGCCTTTAATACAGCAGGAATTTGAACAATACCACCACGAGCTCCTAAAAGGAAAAATATGGGTTTGCGAAAATGATATAAATATTCTTCGTTGATCAATCCTTTTGTCTCTTTGGTTAGTGGAATGTGAAAACTAAGTACATCTGCATGTTTGACAACTTCTTCCATGGAGACTTCCTTTGCGAATTGATCTGAAAAGCCAGTTTTGTACTTGTCATATGCAATAACTTTTACACCAAAGCCGGAGAGTTTCTTTGCCATAGCCTGGCCATTGTGACCATAACCAATAATGGCAACAGTTCGACCTTGTAATTCATAGCCACGGTTGGCCTCACGACGCCATAAACCGGTCTTAATTTCCTGATTGGTTCTGTTAAGATGATTCATAAGAGAAAGCAACATACCGATCATATGTTCACCAACGGCATCACAGTTTCCTTCATTTGCACTTATGAGTTCAATTCCTTTTGATTGTGCATAAGCCTCATCAATATTATCCATACCAGCTCCGCAACGTGCTATAAATTGGAGATTATTTGCTAAATCTATAAAGTGCTGATCGACTTGAAATTTAGATCTTATGATTAATCCCGTATAATCAGAAATGTATTTTTCAGCATCTGCGCGATCGAACTCAGGTTTGTAATCGTAGGCAATTCCAGCTTGATCCAATTTTTGAGTAAGCACTGCATGCGCGTCATCAACGATTAATACTTTTGTTTTCATAATGATTATTTATTTACATTAAAACAAATTATAATTAAATAGCAATGAATTGATCATAAGTCAGATATGCATGCTGACTTGTTCAATTCAATATAATTACAATTTCATAAAATCAACACTTAGCAGTTTTTTAAGCTTATACTGCTTAACTTCTTCAGGTAGTATACGCATCAATGTATCTCGGATGATAATACTTATCGGATTCTCCCATTGTGCGACCTTTCCGATAGACCATGATGTTTCGGTAATATAACGTGTTCTTTTTAACCTTCTTTTTTCAAATATTTGAAAAGCAAGAGCAACATCTGTCGTTTTCTTTAATTCGTCTATCAATACGGCTACATCTTCAATTGCCTGACACGCACCCTGACCCATATTGGGGGTTGTTGCATGTCCTGCATCGCCAATAAATAAGGTATTACCGAAAGCTAGATTTTTTAGAGGTTTAATATCAATGATATCATTCCAGATCAATTGCTGGTCATTTGTTTCAGCAAGGACGCTTGTAATCGGATCATGATAAGACGCAAAGTTTTGTTGCAGATCCTTGATTGTGTAACGACTGAATACTTTGTTATGAGCGGGAGAATTTATACAAGCATACCAATAAATCTTGTTTCCAACAAGAGGAGTCATGCCAAAGCGTCCTTTGTTCCCCCATGTTTCTGAACCAGTGCTGAGGTTTATATTAGCATTATCAATGGTTGCACGCCAACAGGTATAACCTGCATAGCGTGGTGCTGAACCAGGAATCAATTGTTGTCTTAATCGAGAATTAACACCGTCAGCAATAATCAGATAGTCCGTTTGATGTATGGTCCCATCTTCAAAAAAGATGTCAATTTCTCCTTCTCGGTATTCTATTTTAAGAGCTCTTTTTCCAAGATGTAAGTTTTCATATTCAATTTGTGCGAGTAGAAACTGATGTAAATCTGCACGGTGTATAGCAAAATTATCCTGTTCATACTTGTCACTAATGGTTTTGGTTTCGGGAGCTGCAAGAATCCTTCCCTGCTTATCCAGAATATTATAGTTTTCTAAATAATGTCCTAGGGGGATGACACCTGCTTTAAGTTCCAAGTATTCTAATGCCTGAATGGCATTGGCCGCTAAACCAAAACCAGCTCCAATACCTTTTAATGCCTTAGCACTTTCATAGATAGTGGCTTGTATACCAATTTTGTTAAGGCCAATGGCTGCAGTCAAACCAGCAACACCACCTCCGATAATGGTAAAGCGTTTCATGGAGCTAGATCTTAGGCATTCGCAATTTCGTTTGTTAGAACGATAAAATCATTAACCGTTAATCGCTCAGCGCGTAATTCATATAATGGATTGTCCGACATTTTATCTTTTGTAACTACCGCCGACAGCGAGTTTCTTAAGGTCTTACGTCTTTGGTTGAAACCAGATTTTACAACTCTCCAGAATAATTTCTCATCACACGCAAGTGCTGTGCGATCATTTCTCGTCATTCGAATGACACCAGAAAGTACCTTTGGTGGTGGATTAAATGCACCAGCCTTTACGGTGAATAAATATTCTACATGATAGTAAGCCTGTAAGAACACACTTAAAATACCATATTCTTTACTACCTGCCTTTGCTGTACAGCGCTCTGCAACTTCCTTTTGAAACATACCGGTCATCTGCACAACACGGTTGCGTTCATCCAATATTTTAAATAAAATCTGAGAAGAAATATTATAAGGGAAATTACCGATTACGGCCATCTTTTCGCCAAAATGTTGTGAAAAATCCAAGTTTAAAAAGTCACCATGAATCAGACGGTGTTCCAACTGAGGATATTTATCTGCTAAAAATTCAATAGATTCATCATCCACATCGATCATCCATGTTTCGTAAGCATCATTTTGTAGAAGAAAATCGGAAAGAACACCCATTCCAGGACCGACCTCAAGCACCTGCGTGAATCCTAATTTTGGATCCAAAGCATCAACTATTTTTTTTGCCGCATTTTTATCATTCAAAAAATGTTGTCCTAAATGTTTCTTGGCTCTTACTGTACTCATATATGCTCGAATTTGGTACAAATATAGTTAACTTGTGGAGGATAATAAACAGGTAAGGTAAATGAGTGGCAATTTATCATCTGTTTCTCTTGAAGGTGGTTTATATGAATTGGAAATTAAAGTGATGCTTGACTATTTCATATAATTTTAATTACTTTTGAGTCAATAATTTCATTTTTTACTATGGCTGACAAATTAAAAATAGGTATTACAGTAGGCGATATCAATGGTATCGGATTGGAAGTAATTATAAAATCATTATTGGACAATCGTGTTTTAGAATTTTTCACTCCGATTGTTTACGGTAATACAAAAGTTGCGTCATTTCATAGAAAAGCATTAGGTGTCAGTGATTTTAGTTTTAATGTCATCAATGATCCTGAGCAGGCAAATCCTAAACGGGCTAACATGATTAATTGCTGGCAGGAGGATGTCAAGATAACTTTAGGCGAAGAAAATGAGATCGGTGGTAAATATGCTTTTATTTCATTAGAAAAAGCGGTTGAAGATCTAAATGCAGGAAAGATTGATGCTTTGGTCACTGCCCCTATTAATAAACATAATATCCAGCAGGAAGGATTTCATTTTCCAGGACATACGGAGTATTTGCAAGAAAAAACAAATGCGGATGATGTATTGATGTTTATGATCTGTGATGAGTTGCGGGTGGGTGTTGTTACAGGCCATATACCTGTAAAAGATGTTTCCGATCATATTACAGAAGCAGCAATTTTAAATAAATTGGAGCTAATGAATGAGAGTCTTAAAAAGGACTTCTGGATTCAGAAACCTAAAATTGCTGTACTCGGATTAAATCCACATGCAGGAGATAATGGTGTTATTGGTGTTGAAGATGATATGATTATCCGACCAACGATAGAAAAAGCAAAAGAAAAAGGAATATTGTGTTTTGGACCCTATCCTGCAGATGGTTTTTTTGCTAATCATGCTTACGAAAAATTTGATGCGGTATTAGCTATGTACCATGATCAAGGATTGATTCCTTTTAAACATATTGCAAATCGTAATGGTGTAAATTTTACTGCAGGTTTGCCGATTGTTCGTACTTCTCCAGATCATGGAACGGGTTATGATATTGCTGGACAAAATGTTGCTGCTCATGAGTCTTTCATGGAAGCTATATTTCAGGCAGTTCACATTGTAAAGCGTCGTCGTGAACAGGCAGAGCTATCTCAAAATCCACTAGCTTTCCGCAAGCTTTCTCGCGATCGCGATTAAATATAAAGACGTAATATTATTAGTCTTGTGCGCTTATATCGCAAGACTAATATCTATTTTATAATAAATTCCTTACTTTTGCATCCTAGTGTTTTTTTAAGGACCTAGATTCATGCTATGAGTGATAATTTACAACATCCTATTTTCCCAATCATTAAAGAGTTAGCCGAAACAACAAATACGGAGTGCTACGTCATTGGCGGTTATGTACGCGATCATATTATGGGCCGGCCTTTTAAAAATGATGTGGATATTGTTGTTGTTGGAAGTGGAATTGAGTTTGCTACAGCTTTAGGAAATAAATTGAAAACTAAAGTTGCTGTTTACAAAAGTTTTGGAACAGCAATGTTAGTTTTTGAAGGATTAAATGTGGAATTTGTAGGAGCTCGTAAAGAATCTTACCGTGCTAATTCCCGAAAACCAATTGTTGAAGATGGAACTTTAGTTGATGATCAAAATCGACGTGATTTTACCATCAATGCTATGGCATATTCACTGAATAAGGATAATTATGGTGAGTTGCTTGATCCATTTGATGGAGTAAGGGATATTGAATTACGTACTATACGTACACCATTAGATCCAATCGTGACATTTTCCGATGATCCTTTGCGTATGATGCGTGCTATTCGTTTCGCTACACAATTGAACTTTAAGATTGATACAAAGGCGATTCAAGCGATCACAGATACTAAAGATCGTATTCGTATTATATCAAAAGAGCGCATCACTGACGAAATTAATAAGATTATCTTGTCAGAAAAACCTTCTATTGGATTTAAATACTTATTTGATACAGGGTTATTGGCTTTGGTTTTTCCTGCAATGCAAAACTTATACGGTGTAGAAATCATCGATGGAAAAGGACATAAAGATAATTTTTACCATACGCTGGAAGTTTTGGATAATGTCTGTGAAACAACCGATGATCTGTGGTTAAGATGGGCTGCTATTATGCACGATATTGCAAAACCTCCCACAAAAAGATTTGATAAAAAGCTAGGATGGACCTTTCATGGTCATGAAGATAAAGGGGCACGAATGGTTCCTAAATTATTTGCTGAGTTAAAACTTCCATTGAATGAAAAAATGAAGTTTGTTCAGAAACTAGTTTTATTACATCTAAGACCAATTGTACTGGCTCAAGATATTGTTACTGATTCTGCTGTACGTCGTTTGTTATTTGAGGCCGGTGATGATATTGATGCTTTGATGCAATTATGCCATGCCGACGTAACAACAAAAAATGAATATAAAAAGAAGAAATATCGTCAGAATTTCGAATTGGTCAAGCAAAAACTAAAAGATGTTGAAGAACGTGATCAGATCCGAAATTGGCAACCTCCAATTTCTGGAGAAGATATTATGGAAGTTTTTGGTATTGGGCCAGGTCGTGAAGTTGGGAAAATAAAAAATGCAATCCGAGAAGCGATCTTAGAAGGAGAGATTCCTAATGCTAAGATGGACGCATATCATTTTATGGTCAACAAAGCTCAAGATTTGGGCTTGACTATTAGAAAGGCATGGGATTTGAATACAACAGTTAAATAAAAAAAGTATCTTTAATCGCTTCAATTCTTATTGAAGCTCATCTTGTTAACAAACAAAACGAATATTAGAAATGGCTATTTATAGATTCAGAATCACTTTTGAAGATTATGAGGATGTGTATAGAGAAATCGATATGCTTTCGAAACAAACTTTCTTAGAATTACATGAGGCTATTCATAAGACAACTGCTTATGAAGCTGACCGTTCATCTTCCTTTTATGTTAGTAACGATCAATGGAAAAAAGGAACTGAAATTGCTCTTTTACCAACTGCTCGTAAAATTTCAGATGGTGTTTTACTAATGGAAAATATTCGTTTAAGCAAGTTTATTGACGATCCCCACCAAAAGTTTTATTACATCTATAATTTTGATAGACCTTATGAATTTCATGTGGAATTGATCAAAATTTTAAAAGAAGAGGAAGGCAAAACTTATCCTACTGTTTTTAAAACGGTGGGTCAAGCACCAAAATCTTTAGCAGCAGCGAATTTTCCTGTTGCAGATCCTTTGGATGACGATGAAGAAGATGAAGTTTTGGTAGATGAAACGCAATATGGCGTTGATGATGACGAAGAATTCGATTTGTTTGACGGGGATGATGAAGAAGAAAGTGGAGAAAAGTCTGAAGAGGAAAGTAGTGGTTCGTTTGACGAATATTAATGTTAGGCACCACAGATCAACATAATAAAACTTTAATTGCTATAGTAGGGCCTACTGCAGTAGGTAAGACTGCTATGGCAATTGAGCTTGCTCAATATTTTGATACGGAGATTATTTCAGCCGATTCAAGACAGTTTTACCGTGAAATGAGTATTGGTACGGCCAAACCTACTGCATCTGAATTAGGTCAGGCGCCTCATCATTTTATTAATTCACATTCTATAGAAGAGGATTATTCTGCCGGTGATTTTGAAAAAGAGGCATTAGAAACAATAAGCTCGCTGTTCAAAAAAAAGGATATAGTCATTATGGTAGGCGGATCTGGTTTATTTGTGAGAGCAGTATGTGAAGGTTTGGATAATTTACCAAAGGCCCTTCCAGAAACAAGAGAACGGTTAAATAACAGGTTTGATAACGAGGGAATTGTGCCACTTCAAGCTTATTTAAAAGAAGTCGATCCTGTTTATTATGATCAGGTAGATATTTCAAATGTTCAACGGGTAATTCGAGCCCTGGAAGTATTTGAAACTACTGGATTACCATTTTCTAATTTTCTTCAAAAGACAAAAGCAGTGAGACCCTTTAAGATCATTACAGTTGGACTTACAATGGACCGAACAACTTTATACGAACGCATTAATATGCGTGTCGATTTGATGGTGAAAGATGGTTTATTGGATGAAGTAAAGTCATTAATATCTTTTAAACATAAGCCTGCTTTAATGACTGTCGGTTATTCTGAGCTGTTCGATTTCTTAGATGAGAAAATATCTTGGGAAGAAGCAATAGATAAAATTAAGCAAAACTCGCGACGGTATGCTAAAAGGCAACTCACTTGGTTTAAGAAAGATATCAGTACAGTTTGGTTTGATCCTAAGGACAAAAACCAGATTATAGATTATATTCAATCATAATTTTATACGATATCAACAGAGTTATCCACATTATGTTAATAACTCTGTTGATAACATAAAAAGGGCTTGATTACAATGGTAATCAAGCCCTTTTTTCTACGAAATGAAATATAATTATTCCACGATCAAATTCCATCCAAATTCGTCAGCAATTCTGCCATATCGAAGATCATCTAAATAGGTTAATACTTTTTTAGAGAAATCGCGACCTTCTACAGGAGGTAATTGAAACAATTCACCTTCATAACCAATAGTGGCAATTGGTGTTAATGTTGCAGCTGTACCAGCAGCAAATGCATCTGTTACAATTCCTGCTTTGATTCCATCAATAAGTTCTTTGACAGATACTCTGCGTTGCTCCGTTTTATATCCCCAGCTTGCCGCCAGTTCCATAATTGTACGTCTTGTTACACCATGTAGGATCGTATCACCGTGAGGAGTAATAATACTGTCACCGATACGGAATATTAGGTTGGCTGTTCCAGCCTCTTCAATATATTTATGTTCCGAAGCATCAGTCCACATCAATTGATCAAAACCTTCATCATTTGCCAAACGAGTAGGGTATAGTGACAATGCATAGTTACCTGCATTTTTTGAGAAACCTACTCCGCCTTCTGCTGCGCGGGTATAATGTGTTTCTACCTTTAATTTTAAAGGATTGCTATAGTAAGCACCTACAGGGCTAGTGATAATTATAAATTTGTAGGAATTAGAAGGGTGTACTCCTAAAGCCGCTTCAGTACCGAACATAAATGGACGGATATATAAAGATGTGCCTGGAGCATTTGGAATCCATTTATTATCGGTGGCTAATAGTTTTTTTAATCCACCTAAAAAGATTTCTTCAGGAACTTCTGGCATCTCCAGACGAGCTGCAGAAGTATTGAATCTTTCCCAGTTCTTGTCAGGACGGAAAATACTAATAGTTCCATCTTGAAATTTGTATGCTTTAATACCTTCAAAGATTGCTTGGCCATAATGTAAAGCCGACATAGAAGGGCTTACATTAATATCACCATAAGGCACAATACTGACATCAGTCCATGCTCCATCTTCATAGGTAGCGACCAACATATGGTCGGATAATATTTTTCCAAATTTTAGATTGTTAAAATCTACTTGCGAGAGTCTCGATTGTTGTGTGGGCTCTACGCGAATTGAATAATTTTCTGTCGCGCTCATTGTATTTTAATTACAAATGCTAAAGTATGAAAAAAACCACGAATTTGAATGATAAACCTCTTGTTTATCAAATATTATTCTGAGTGAGAAAATTTTATTATTACACAGTAAATTTGTCTATTTTTTAGGATTTTACGTTTTATTTTATGGACAGATTATCATTTGAATTACTAGAGATTATCATTTTTTAGGCTTTTTTAGCTGTTTTGTTACCTTTTCCTTTATTCTGTGTTAATTTTAGATGAATTAACACAGTAATTGTAAAGTGGCATGTTATTTGGATTAACGGAAACACTAATCTATCATCAAAAATGGTAGGTTTTAAAAAGGGCTAACACTTCTAAACAGATATTCACTAATAAAAAACAAACTAAACGATTAAAAACCATGCACCGATTAAACAGTAAAAACAATGCATTGGAAAATGATGAATTAGAATTTGATCAAAACACAGCTGTGGAGAAAAAAGGATTTTCACTAAATTTTATTTTAGGCTTTTTTGTTTTTCTTTATAAAACGGCTATCAAACCCTAGGGTATTTTATTATTTTTCAAATTTAGCAGGTACTAAAAAATTGAAATGAGATTGCTCATAAACTGATCAATCTCATTTTTTATTAAAATCTTTCCCTATAAACTTTTAAGGTACATTACTTCTTTATTATGTCCAATATAGGCTCAAGGTAATCACGATTATTCGACAGTCGCGGTACTTTATTTTGCCCACCAAGCTTACCCTTTGATTTCATCCATTGAAAGAATGTGTATGCAGGGGCATTGTGAATAACCGGAAATTGTAATGCCATATTTTTATAACGTTTAGCATCATAATCCGAATTGATCTCTCTCAATGTTTGATCCAATATCTTACAAAACGTTTCAAAATTATCAGGTTGTTGTTCAAATTCAATAATCCATTCATGAGCTCCAGCTTCACCCTCTTTAAAGTAAATCGGTCCAGCAGTATAATCTTTTACAATTGCACGTGTACTTTCACTAGCCTTCTTTATAGCATCCTCTGCATTATCGACGATAAGTTCTTCGCCAAAGGTATTGATGAATTGTTTTGTCCGTCCTGTTATTTGAATACGGTATGGAGATAGCGTTACAAATTTAATCGTATCACCGATCATGTACCGCCATAAACCAGCATTGGTCGAAATGATCAAAGCATAATTTTTATTTAATTCTACTTGATGTAATCCTAATGTTTGCGGATTCTCATCATATAAATTTTCGATCGGTAAGAATTCGTAATAAATGCCATAGTCAAGCATTAATAATAATTCTTCTGAGTCGGGCAGATCTTGAAGAGCAAAGTATCCTTCGGATGCATTATAATTTTCTAAATAATACATATTATCAGAAGGAATCAGTTTTTTAAACTGTTCGCGATAAGGTTTGAAACTTACGCCACCATGGGTATAAAATTCCAGATTAGGCCAGACTTCAAGCAAATTATTCTTACCTGTGATTTCCAATATCTTTTTTGCTAGAACAATATTCCATGTTGGAACACCAGCCAGATTGGTGACATTCTCATGGATGGTGATATTGGCCACCTTTTCTATTTTTTCCTCAAAATCAGGAAGTAAAGTTACTTCTAAATTTGGAGTACGCTTAAATTCGGCCCAAAAAGGGAGATTCCGCAATAGAATAGAAGATAAATCACCATAATAAGAGTCTGAACTAAAACTGTTAATCTGAGAACTCCCTCCTAATACGACCGATTTTCCACAGAAAATCTGGCTTTCGGGTTTATTGTTGAAGTAAATTGTCAACATATCTTTCCCACCCTGAAAGTGACATTCTGTTAAAGACTCTTCACTGACTGGGATAAATTTGCTACGGTCTGAGGTAGTTCCCGAAGATTTGGCGAACCACTTGATGTCAGATGGCCATAGTATATTTTGCTCTCCTTTGATCATCCGATCGATATAAGGCTTCAATGAATTGTAATCTTGAATTGGAACTCTGTTTTTAAATTCCTCAGGCGTTAAAATACTGTTGTAATCGTATTTTTTCCCCCATTCTGTTGCTTCGGCTGATGATATTAAACTTTGAAACCATTCTTCTTGTACATCATGTGGATATTTCATGAATAATTCAATCTGATGAATCCGTTTTTTCATGAACCAAGTAAGTAGGGAGTCTAATATTGCCATATAAAGGTAGAATTAACGTTAAATAATTATCTTTTTGCGACGGAGTTCAAAATGTTGGCCTAAATAGAATGTACGGGCCATTTCATTACTGGCAATTTCTTCTGGAGTTCCAGCAAGCATAATTTTACCTTCTGTCAATAAGTAAGCCCTATCTGTAATGGATAACGTTTCTTGTACGTTATGATCGGTAATTAAAATTCCGATATTACGTGTTTTTAGCTTTGCGACAATTGTTTGAATTTCCTCTACAGCGATTGGATCGACACCCGCAAAAGGTTCATCTAACAAGATAAAAGATGGGTTTGCCGCTAATGCCCGTGCGATCTCTGTACGACGTCTTTCTCCTCCGGAGAGAAGATCACCTCTATTTTTACGAACACGGTGCAAGCTAAATTCGGTTAAAAGTTCTTCCAGTTTTTCTAAGCGTTCCTTTTTATTTGGATAATGGATCTCCAGTACAGATAATATGTTGTGCTCAACCGATAGTTTTCTAAAGATGGAAGCTTCTTGGGCAAGATAACCGATTCCTTTTTGAGCGCGTTGGTACATGGCATCCTGTGTGATTTCTTGATCGTCCAAATAAACATGACCCTCATTAGGTTTTATTAATCCAACAATCATATAAAAAGAAGTCGTCTTTCCTGCTCCGTTAGGTCCTAGAAGACCAACAATTTCTCCTTGCTCTACCTGGAAAGAAACATCGTTTACAACAGTGCGTTGCTTATATTTTTTGATTAGATGTTCTGCTCTTAGTATCATTTGATTCGTGTTTTAACTCAAAAAAACAATCTGATAATTACAAATATATTTAATATCGGATTCCTTTTATATTTAATTGCAAATTCTTTTTGCCTCGCCATACATTTTCTTCTATGCTATAACAGATGTCAAATGGCTTACCACTATTAATAGCCTGTATATGTTCAGATAATCCAAAACCAATGCAATCAAAAGAAGGAGAGTTTTCTTGTTTGATGGTCATTTTTAAGTGATTCGATCCTACTAAATAGGCCGGTCCGATTAAACTAACTTTTTGACTAAGGAAAATAGGGCTTTCGTTTTGAGGCCCGAATGGTTCAAATTGACTTAGAATGCGGTGAAATTTGGCATCAATATCTTGCAGGTTTAGTTTAGTATCAATCAAGATCTCTTGTATTAACATCTGAGGAGTAATGAGTTTAGAAACAACCTCTTCGAAACGATCCTGAAATAATTTGATATTTCCGATTTGCATCGTCAACCCTGCTGCATATTTATGCCCTCCAAATTGATCTAATAGATCGCTACATTCACTTAAGGCTTCATATAAATCAAACCCGATTACAGATCTACAGGAACCTGCGATATGACCATTGGTTTCGGTCAGAATAATCGTTGGTCTATAATATTTTTCAGTCAACCTTGATGCCACAATGCCGATAACACCTTTATGCCAATCTGATTTATAGAGCACAGTTGATTTTCGTGTTTTTAGCGAGTCATTTTGATCTATAATCGCTAGAGCTTCTTCGGTTATTCTAAGGTCAAAATCTTTACGAACATTATTTTGATCATCAATATTGATACTAAAATCTTTTGCTTCTTGCAGTGATTTTGATATCAATAATTTTACCGCATCTTTTGCATGATCAATACGACCAGAAGCATTGATCCGCGGACCTATTTGAAAAACAATATCATTTACTGTGAATGTCTTTGTTTTATTGGTGGATAAATCAACAAGCGCTTGAAGGCCGCAGCAAGGATTAGTATTTAATTTAATGAGTCCGAAATGTGTCAGAATTCTATTTTCTCCAGTGATAGGTACAATATCCGATGCAATACTTACCGCAACAAGATCTAAAAATTGATAGCAAATATCCAAAGACATATCATTTTTCATGATAAAGGCTTGGATAAGTTTAAATCCTATACCGCAACCCGATAATTCTTTGTATGGATAAGCACAGTCTTTTCTTTTTGGATCAAGTACAGCAAATGCTTTTGGAAGTTCATCTCCAGGTAAATGGTGATCACCAATAATGAAGTCGATATTCTTAGAATTGGCATAGTCAACTTTATCGTTTGCTTTTATACCACAATCAAGAGCAATGATCAATGAGAAACCGTTTTCTGCAGCATAATCTATACCCTGTGTAGAGATACCATATCCTTCAGCATAACGATCAGGAATATAGAATTCAATGCGCGAGTGAAACTCTCGAAAAAAACTATACACAACAGCTACAGCAGTAGTGCCATCTACATCATAATCTCCATAAATTAAGATCTTTTCATTCTGGCCGATTGCGGTCGTAATTCGCGCAATGGCTTTTTCCATATCTTGCATTAAGAATGGATTGTGCAGTTGGTCTAGAGAAGGTCTAAAAAACTGTTTTGAAGTATCAAAAGTCTCAATATTTCTACTGACTAACAATTCTGCTAATACTGGATTAATACCAAGTTCATTGCCTAATTGATTAACTTTTTTGACCTCACTTTTAGATTTTAGTACCCACCTTTTTTGCATATCTTTGCATCGTAATTATGTGTAAATATACGTTTTGTCTATTGACTAACCTAATTATACACTAGGGTAATCATAGCGTTGTGTCTAACACGCAAGTTTCCAATAAATTAAAGATGTTACAAGTATATTCCTTATTCGAAGGCTCATTTTCGGTCGATGTTTCTAAAAAATTTATTCCCTTTGACCCTGCTGTTGATAGTAAAAATGATCGTCCAGCTTCTATGTTTATTCAAGTGCATCCGTTTCTAATCGAGACCGCAAATGGATTGGTTTTATGTGATACTGGACTTGGATTAACAAACAGTGATGGGAAACTACTTCTCTATGAAAATATTGAAAAATTAGGTTATTCCCCCAAAGATGTGAAATATGTATTGATGTCACATTTGCATAAAGATCATGCTGGTGGTATGGTGAGTTTCACTGATCAGGTCGGAAGGATTGCATTTCCCGAAGCAGAGTATATAGTGCAACGAGGTGAATGGGAAGATGCTTATTCCGGAATTAATAGCTCTTACCGTACTGAAATTTTTGATGTTGTGCAAAGAAGCGGAAATCTGAATCTTGTTGAAGGAGATGGTAAAGTTAATGAAGAAGTTGAATATTGTTTAAGTGGCGGGCATACCCAACATCATCAGACCTTCCACATTAATAATGGAAAAGATCATTATTTTTTTGGAGGAGACGTCCTTCCGGAACCAGAGATGATCTTTCAAAATCAGAGCGCAAAATATGACTATGATGGACATTTGTCAAGAAAGTTACGTCAGGAGTACTGGGAAAATGGAGCTCCAAACGATTGGATTTATCTTTTTTATCATGCCACAAGTATAGCAATAGGAAAGCCTACCATGCAGTTTGATGGAAGTTTTACAGTGATTGAAGCAAAATAAAAATCAAGAAAAGATAAAAAATACCGCATCTTTTCTTAACTTAAGGAAGACCTGTGTACAAGGACTTCATTGTATCTGTATTTGAATTAATCCGATGGTCACGTCATATAAATTCTATTATGACTGGATTTTTGGTTAAGTTTGTATAAAGCTGTATAGTATGCCTTTTTACTTCAGCTATTGAAAAATTAAGTTTTATAATAAAGCAAAAAAATATGTCTATTGTAAGAGAGTCGGATCTTATTGGTATTGGAAAAAAGTATCAAATTGAAACTGAAGCTGGAGACAATATGGTCGTGGTTATTCATGACGATGGTCGAAGAGAATTATATCGTTATGATGAGGAAGAGAGTGAGTCTCGCTGTGTCATGACCTTAAGCGATGAGGAATCAAGACAGGTTGCCGGTATTATCGGAGGATTGTCCTATAAGCCTAAAGCTTTAGAAACAATTGAAGTCGCTTTAGATGATTTAAGAATTGAATGGTATAAAGTTGAAGGCAAATTTGAAGGAGCCAATAA
Source organism: Sphingobacterium kitahiroshimense (assembly GCF_025961315.1). NCBI lineage: Bacteria > Pseudomonadati > Bacteroidota > Sphingobacteriia > Sphingobacteriales > Sphingobacteriaceae > Sphingobacterium > Sphingobacterium kitahiroshimense. The sequence goes on from NZ_JAOQNK010000001.1 coordinate 4,530,744, forward strand.
AACGATTGGCGAATTGGAAGTTCGTCAACGTACAGGAGCATCTATTATAGCAGGAATACTAGGTGATAATACGGTTATTAATCCAGGACCTGATTATATGATTAGTCCAGGGACTACCTTAGTTATTGCCGGAAAAAAGAATAATATTAAATTATTGAAAGAGATATTATTGTAAACATTGTAAACTAAATAAATATATATGCCATCACACACACTTATTTTAGAAATTGGAATCGCAGTAGGCCTTGTCGCATTTGTTGGTTTAATCGCCAATAAGTTAAAGTTTTCAGTTATTCCATTTTTTATATTGATAGGTATGGTGTTGGGCCAGCATGCTCCCCAAATTGGTCATATAGACCTGACATTTACGGAAAGTAAACCGTTTATTGATTTTATGGGGCGCTTAGGCGTACTTTTTCTTTTGTTTTATCTCGGACTGGAATTCTCGGTTGGCCGATTAATTAAGTCCGGAAAATCAATCGTGACAGGTGGAACAGTGTATGTTTTACTCAATTTTGTGTCTGGGTTACTCATTGGATGGATGATGGATCTGCCATTTAAGGAGATGATGGTACTTTGTGGTATTATGACAAGTTCTTCCACAGCCATTGTAGCAAAGGTATTGACAGATTTGAAACGGACTGCAAATCCTGAAACAGAGGTGATTATGGGAATGATTATGTTTGATGATTTATTTATTGCCATGCATATTTCTTTCCTTTCGGGATTGATTCTAACGGGAAGTAGTTCCTTTTGGACTGTTGCCGGAACTTCATTGCTAGCATTGGGATTTATTTTAACATTTCTAATTCTGGGAAGAAAGCTAGTTCCTGCAATTGATAAGCTATTGCAGGTTAAATCTTCTGAGCTATTTGTCCTTGTTATCTTTGCACTACTATTTATAACAGCTGGATTTTCTGAAACTATTCACGTTGCGGAAGCCATTGGAGCATTAATGGCAGGATTAGTTTTAGCAGATTCGCAATATATCAAGAAGATTGAAGCGATGGTATTGCCCTACAAAGATTTTTTTGGAGCAATGTTCTTTTTTAGCTTTGGTTTATCAATAGATATACTATCCTTGGGTGGTGCGGTATTATGGGCCTCAATTGCTGCTCTGGTTACTATCCTCGGTAATTTGGCTTCAGGATATTTTGCGGCAAGGTTCTCAGGAATGAAGAATAAAACAGCTTTTGATATCGGATTTACATTATCTGCTCGAGGTGAGTTTTCCATTATCATGGCCAATATTGGTAAGGCAGGAGGGTTATTGCCTGTTATCCAGTCGTTTGTCGTTGTGTATGTGTTGATTCTGTCAATTGTATCACCGCTGTTAACAAAAGAATCCCGTAATCTATGGACAAAATTATTCGGTAAGGATGAAATTAAACCAAAAACAGTTAAAAGACTAAGTGATCTGGAGTCTGGTCAAACATTATAAAAAAAAGGGAATCTATTATAGATTCCCTTTTTTACTATTACAAGAAGCCTAATTCTAATTTTGCTTCTTCGCTCATCATATCCCTTGTCCACGGTGGATCGAATGTAAGCTCAACTAGAGCTTCTGTAACACCAGGTACAGCAGCAACCTTACTTTGTACCTCATCCATGATCTGACCAGCAACTGGACATCCTGGCGCAGTTAATGTCATCACTATCTTAGCGGTTCCATTTTCTTTGGTTATGATTTCATATACCAATCCTAAATCGACAATATTTGCCGGTTTTAATTCTGGATCATAAACAGTTTCTAATGCTTCCTGGATAGCTGGCGCAATATTTAACTTATCTAAAATTATAATACTCATTTTAAGATCGTTTTATGTTATCTTCAATTGCTTCATTATATATTTCAAGCAATTTCTTTTTATTCTCTTCTGGAGTAAAATTACTAAAATAGAACTCTTTTGTTGTTTGTCTAATGTTATATTTTTCTTTAATACTGTAATTTTTCCATTGCTGTACAGTTTTTAACATATTATCCACACTTTGTGGGTTAAATAGTAATCCTGTCTTATCTGGGATAATTAATTCACTTAAAGCTCCGATATCACTGCCGATCACTGGGGTTCCGACTGAGAAAGCCTCTAAGATCGTCATTGGCATCCCCTCAAACCATACTGAGGGCATGAGCAATGCTTCGGCTTTTTCAACTAATGGCAGTATTTCATCACGGGTTCTAAAACCCATATATTTTATATTGGCATGACGATTTGCAGTATCGACTACTGTTTGTTTTAAAGGTCCGTCACCTATAATGATGATCTTGCTATCTGTTTTTGAAAATGCTTTCAAAAGATTTACGATACCTTTTTCTTCTGTAAGTCTTCCGATATATATAAAAAAGTCTTCCTGAGCATCGATTGTATCTTTAATAGGAAAGGTAAAGTTTGGTTTGATTGTAAATTTTTGTGCAGGAACATGTAAGGTTGAATCTATAAAAAGTTTTTTCGCAAAACTTGATAAAGCTATATATCGATCTACCATATTCCATGTTCCAATTCGTCTATGAAACCAATAGTTCAATGCAAGTACAAAAGTCTTGACAGTAGATCCGTCTAGTACTTTCTTTTTAATGGCTGTCCATGGAAAATTTTCTTTTAAACTGGAAAGAAATAGCTGATGCTCATGATATAATATAGCAGAGGGACAAAGAATACGAAAATTGTGCAAGGTCATGATGAGTGGAACGCCCAATTTGTGAATTGTCCTTAAAATGATAGGACCACTTGCATAATGTGTATTATGAATATGGACAACCTGAGGTTTAAAATTATTAATGCACTTTCTTACGCGATAAGCCGCAGCAATATTCCAAAAAGAAAAAAGTGTTTGCAAAGCGCCTTTCCATCCTTTTTTATTTTGAAAGGTAAACGTCTCCACATCATGATCTATAGCGAGTAATTCACTTTCCTGTTTGAAAACGGTGTCTTCACCTCCTGGCCCTTGATAAAAAGTATGGATGATTAGAATACGCATATATGCTTGCTTTTTTACAAACTTAGATAAATTTGTTTTATGTGCAATTTTAATTCCAGTGCAGTAACAACAAATATAATCGATCCTAGGTAAGGTATCTATCTGCTCACGATTCATTAACTTTAAATATTTTATCTTTTTCTCACTAAGAAAGTAGGTGTAGGAGATAAAAACTATTTGAAATGAATTAAACTGTTTTCAACGGTACTTAGTAAAAGTTTGTTTTTATAATTGTTATCTTCGCGTATCATTAGGAGAAGATGACTAGATACTATGCAGCATTTACAAAAACTAATCTCTGACTCGATTCAAAACAGTCAATTTCCGAATCAACCGAATAATCTTTACGACCCAATTCGCTATTTTTTAAGTTTAGGTGGTAAACGTATTAGACCAGCCTTGACATTGGTTGCCGCTGAAATGTTTGATATTAAAGAAATTAATGATGCTTTACCTGCTGCAAAATCAATCGAATATTTTCATAACTTTTCTTTAGTTCATGATGACGTTATGGATAAAGCACCTCTACGAAGAGGAAAAGCAACCGTTCATGAGAAATGGGATTTGAATGTCGCTATCCTTTCAGGAGATGGATTATTGGTAAAAGCTTATGATGAATTGGCTAATAGCAATCCGCTTTATATAGCAGATCTCCTTAAAACTTTTAATAGAGTTGCTATGCAAGTCTGTGAAGGCCAACAACTGGATATGGATTATGAACATACTGATAAAATTAGTATGGATCAATATATTGAGATGATTAGGCTTAAAACTTCAGTACTGTTAGGAGGTGCACTACAGATGGGGGCAATATTGGCCGAAGCAAATCTTAGTGATCAAAAATTAATTTATGAATTTGGAGAATATATAGGAATAGCTTTCCAGCTTCAAGATGATGTACTAGATGCTTATGGCAACCCTGAAACTTTTGGTAAACAGATTGGAGGAGATATTCTAATTAATAAAAAGACCTATCTGTTGGTCAAATTAATGGAAATCATAAAGGAAGAGGATCTTACAAAACTTCAGAATTTATTAAACGCAACAATACAGGATAATCCAAACAAATTGCATGATATGTTATCACTATACCAAAACTATAATATTAAAGAATATGCAGACAAATTAAAAGATGCATATACACAACGTGCATTTGAAAGATTATCGGCGATTAATATACCAAATCACAAGAAAGAGACGTTAATAACATTATCGACTCAACTCCTCATCAGGGAACAATAGTAATAGCTATTAATTGTCTATTTAATCTTTATTTATTTAAAAAATTCTTAATTTGTAGACTTAGGTCATCATAATTTACGAAACAACTACAATGGAACCGTTAAAAGTAACAATCTTTCAAGCATATATCTTTTGGGAAAATGTCGATAAGAACTTGAGTAATCTCGCGCTTAAACTCTCGAATTTAAGAGAAAAAACGGATCTTATTATTTTGCCTGAAATGTTCAATACCGGATTTACAAATAATGTAGAGAAGTGTGCAGAACCAAGTGATGGTAAAACCATGCAGTGGCTGTTCCACATGTCCCAAAGTTTAAATTGTGTGATAGCAGGTTCATTGATTATAACAGAAGACGGGAAATACTTTAATCGTTTTGTCTGGATGTCTCCAGATGGAACCTACGTAAAATATGACAAAAGACATTTGTTTGCAATGGCAAAAGAAGACCTCTATTTTACAGCTGGACGAGAACGTATTATTGTAAACATCAGAGGTTGGAATATATGTCCTATGATTTGTTATGATATACGCTTTCCGGTATGGTCAAGAAATATTGGTGGCGCTTATGATTTATTGATATATACTGCAAACTGGCCAGATAAACGTTCTGCTCATTGGAGAACCTTAATTCCAGCACGTGCTATAGAAAATCAAGCTTTTGTTATTGGTGTTAATCGTGTAGGTCACGATGGTAATGATATTTATTATTCAGGTGGTTCTATGTGTATTTCTCCTGTAGGAGATGTGGTTTATTATAAACCTGAAGATGAAGATCTGTATACATTTACTATTCATCCCAAAGATCTTCATGAAGCAAGAAAATCTTTTCCATTTTTACAGGATGCAGATAGCTTCACAATAGATTAATGTCATTATTTGTAGGGTCTATCAAGAATGATAGACATTATGACTGCCTTTCTTAAATCAAAGTCTTCTGTTACCATTGGTTCTTTTTGTAAAGATTGTGGTAATTTATTTTTTTTATTCAAAGCTAAGCGGTGCTCTTCTCTTTCTTTTTTAAATCGCTGAATTTCGTTTGTATCTTTTATTTTTTCTGAGTAAAAAGGTGGTGGGGTAACCACATTCTTTTCTTTCTGAGAGGGCTGATATGCAGGTGGTTCTGTTTTGTTTTTGCTAGGAATAGGGGCATTTGCCTTTCTTCTTTTTAGCGCAGCATCTTGCTCTTTCATATAGTTCTGATATGACTTAAAACCAAAGATTGCTAATGCAATTAATAGGGGGACCAACTTTTCCATAGCATGAAGATAACAAAAAAAAACAATTTAATTTTTGTTATACCATGTAAAGCATTATATTTATAATATAAACCTATTTGGCCAACGAGTTATAGTTAATTTTATCTTTTTTGAAAATAAAGATCCGTTGGCTAAAAAGTACGATATAGTATAACCTAAAAAGACTTTGATTATTATGCTTAATGAAGATTTAATTGGAAAGATAGAGTTCTATGATTTTCTAACTGGAAAAGCGACTACAGCCATATCGCGTAGAATGCAGCGTAATTTAAAAGATGTGGGAATCAATATTACGGCTGAGCAATGGAGTATTTTGTACAATTTATGGCAAGAGGAGGGACTTACACAACAAGAGTTGGCCATTAGAACCTTTAGAGATAAACCAAGTATTACGCGTTTAATTAATAATTTGGAGAAATTAAATTTAGTTATCCGAGTAAATGATAAAGATGATCGTAGATCAAATTTGATTTATTTAACTAAGTCTGCCCGTAAGTTAAAAGAGATGGGTATGCAACAAGCTAATAAGACTATTGCTGAAGCATTGGATGGGGTATCTCCAGATACAATTGATATGGCGCAAGTAACGCTTCAACAAGTTATCTGCAATTTGAGAAAATAATAAAGAAGGGCTTTTGTTTTATGAAAAGCCCTTCTTTATTATTAAAATATTTTTGCCTCAAAATCAGTATGACTTTCGATTAGACGACCTTCTCTTCCAAAATAGATGTCTTGAAAACTTAATGTGTTAACAGCATCAACTTTTCTGAAAAATTTATCGGCACTGACATCGGATAAAGTTTTAAATCCACAAGCTTCCATAATCTCTACAGTAGCACGTAAAGTGTTACGATGGAATTGTGCGACACGTACATATTTATCGTTAACATCTAATCCTTTATACAAGTGGGGCTGTTGTGTTGCAACTCCTACAGGACAAGTATCTTCGTTACATTTCAAAGCTTGAATGCAGCCTAATGCAAACATCATTCCTCTGGCACTATAGCATGCATCTGCTCCGAGAGCAATTACTTTTAACAAATCAAAACCAGTGACGATTCTACTCGAAACTAAGAGCTTGATATGTCTTTTAAGACCAAAAGCAATTAGAGTTTTTGTAACAAAAGCTAAAGCATCATATAATGGCATTCCTAGATTATCTGTAAATTCGAGTGGTGCAGCACCTGTTCCACCCTCGGAACCATCAATAGCAATAAAATCCGGAAATATCTGTGTTGTTTGCATTGCACGACAGATTTCAATAAACTCTTGTTTATCACCAATACACATTTTAAAACCTACAGGTTTGAAGTCACTTAATTCTTTCAATCTATGAATGAATTCCATCATTTCAATTGGATTTGAGAATGCACTGTGTGCAGGAGGTGACATGACATCTGTACCTGGGATGACGTGGCGAATTGCCGCAACTTCGGGTGTGTTTTTGGCTGCAGGTAGTATACCTCCATGGCCAGGTTTAGCACCTTGTGATATTTTCAGTTCAATCATCTTGATGTTAGGACGTGAAGTTTTTTCTCTAAAAAGTTCACCATCAAATTTACCGTCATGCGTACGACAGCCAAAATAACCCGTACCTACCTGCCAGATCAAATCGCCACCACTGTTATGATAGTCACTGATACCACCTTCTCCAGTGTTGTGTGCAAAATTTTGTAATTGAGCACCTTTATTTAATGCGGTAATAGCTGTTTTACTCAATGCGCCATAACTCATTGCAGAAATGTTAAATACACTTAAACTATAAGGATGTTTACAAGCTGCATTCCCTACAGTAGTACGTAAGTCATGATTATCAATGTGACAAGGAAAGACAGAGTGAGCTGCCCATTCATTACCGACTGTTTGTGGATCTGTCTGCATACCGAAAGCAACAGTTTCCCGTTGGTTTTTAGCGCGTTGATAAACGATAGAACGTTGTCTTCTATTAAAAGGACGTCCATCAGTATCAGACTCCCAAAAGTATTGACGTAATTCTGGACGAATGGATTCAAAGAAATAACGGAAATATCCAACTAAAGGATAGTTTCTTAAAATAGCATGTTTATGTTGGAAACTGTGATATATCGCCACAAATAAAAGAGGCATCGGTATGACTAACAACCAAAACCACTGTGGTGTAAAAATAAGCCCAAAAGAGATTATAATCAAATTGATTACAGTCATGGTGCCAAGAATTAATTTTCTAACGGTCATAATTTAAATAGTATTTAGACTCTTACTTTAATAAAAATTTGATCAAATATCAATCAAATGTAATCGATTGATCTGTTACAATTTTAATGTTTACTATGCTTTCAAATATTGAACCAATGTTCATTTTATACAAAGCAAAAGTACTAAGTTACTTGTTGTAAAAGAAAATTAATGGCCGTTATGAAGAAGTTTTAAAATCTTGGTAAAGAAATGATATTTAGCTTTTTCTTTTTACAATCTCTTGTGATAATAGTTGATAGATTTGTTTCCAATCATCATGTTCGCTGATAAAATTTAAATGCTTTTTTATCGTGATTTCGTCATTTCTAACAGCTGGTCCGGTCTGAACTTGACTAGGTAGCTTAGATTGTACCTTTTGTGCAGTTTCAAGAATAATTGGCCTAATTATATCAAACGGTAAATCGTGCTGCTGTAAGAGGTCATAACTGATTTGAAAGAGTGCGTTTGTGAAGTTATTCGCAAATACTGAGGCTATATGAATAGCTAATCTTTGACTTGAGCTACAAGCGATAGATTTTGGTGCTATAGTAGCCATAAGCTTCATCAGAATATTAAATGTTATGGAGTCATTTCCTTCAATACAAAACGGAATAAGACTGAAGTCGGATTGATCATTTTTAGAAATGGACTGCGGAGGATATATCACACCATAATGCTGAAATTTACTTAAAACTTGTATATCTGTAGCTCCAGAACAGTGCACAACAATGCCGGAGATAGCTGTAGATATGGTTTCAATAAGTGATGGAATAGCATGATCCGGAATTGCGATCATATAGAGATCAGCTTCTTTATTTATTTCTGATACCTTAGAAATAGCCTCTGCATTTACAGCAAAGGCCAATGCTTGAGCATTGACCTTCTGTTGACTGAATATTTGCAAGATTTTGTGACCTTTGTTATGGAAGTTATGTGCAAAGTGTGTTGCAACATTTCCACTTCCTAAGATGACAATATTCATTAGCTTTGTTTTTTATCTAATCTTTTTGCCTCACTATTTCTTCTAAAAATAGACATGAAAAATCCGATTGTCATGACAATAGTTCCACACCAGAAGAAATTAATATATGGAAATTTAATCGCTTTAAATACAATCCATTTTTTCTCTGGAAGTGGTTTTTGGTAAACCATAACTTCTAATTTATCTTTTTTAGGCAAGATATTTGAAAAACGGAAACGTAGTCCTTCTTCATTTACATCTTTATTAAAATCATATGAAGTACCATCTTTGATTAAAAACACCGGTTCAACGTTGTATTCTTTTTTATCAGAAGCGATAACTTTGATTTTTAATCCTACAATGACATCTTTCTCTCCCTTAGGGATGTTTTCTAAATGAGCATTTCTGTTAATACCTTCAATGACAAAGAAACCATTTCTATAACGAAGGGTGTCACCAACATTGACCTCATAAGTTGCCGGTTCTTCATAATCCTCAAAGCCTGTTTTCTGATCGGCAGGGATATTTGCATTTTTCGCCTGTAAGTCCGAAGCTGCCGCAGTTATTAGGGTGTAAATATCATGTGTGAAGTAGTGCTTTGTCGCAGGAGTACCGATCAAGCCTCCCATTTTCTCATTATTCTGAGCAAACGGCATAAGTACAAACGAATTTTTTACTTTTCCACTTTCCTCATCGATTGCTTCATATTTTATCTTATAAAACACATTGGGTTGTGCTACACTATCACCAATATAAGTGATGCGGTATTCACCCATCTGCACCGGTTCACCCTCTGTTAAGAACAGGTTGTCACCAGGTTTTTCAACCTTGTCAAATCCAGATACAGCAATATAACCCGTATTATTGATTGAAATCACTTCATTGGTAGATGCTGCTATCATGGCTCCAATTAATAATAATCCAAATCCAATGTGCGCAATAGCTGACCCCGCTAATTTCCACTTACCTTTTACGGCATCTGCTAATACGCGAATATTCGCGAGAATACAGAATAGGGAAGAGAAGGTTATTAAGATGAAAATTAAATTTGTGTATGTTTTCGTGATGTAAGAAACTGCAGCAGTTAATACAATAGCTACGATTAAAGAAGCGATGGTTGACGCGAAAAATTTTCTAGGATCTGTTTTTTTATACTTCAAGAATTGGGTGATTGAAGTTAAAATCATAATAATGACCGCAAATCCCGACTGCCATTTGTTATAATGTTGGATCGGATCTAAAGGTGGAGCAACCTTGGTTCCAAAAATAGCATTGAAGACTGGAATTGAAGTTGAAGAGATCATTTGAACGCAGGCAACAGTTAGAACCAAAGCGCCTATGAACAACCAAAATTCTCTTGAATAGATATCCTCCTCTTTTTGAGTCGTCGGCATTTGTTTTTTACGGACAACCAACGCCACAACCATAATTATAAAGAAGGTCGCATTAAAGGCTATAAGTTGAACATTTAACCCCAAATCAGTAAATGAGTGCACAGATGTTTCTCCTAGAATCCCACTTCTTGTTAAATAGGAAGCATAGATGACAAGAACGAAACTGATTAAAGCCAAGAATGTAGCTGTAAAGTAAGAATGCCCAGAGTTTTTATAAGCAATCATTACGTGAACAGCAGCAATTAAAGTAAACCAAGGAATAATAGATGCATTTTCTACAGGATCCCAAGCCCAAAAACCACCAAAGTTAAGTGCCTCATATGCCCAAAATGATCCCATAATTATACCTACACCCAATATCATGACAGCAAAAAGTGCCCATGGTAATCCTGGTGTTATCCACTCTTTATAACGTTTAGTCCATAAAGCAGCCGCCGCATAAGCAAAGGGAACAACCATAGAAGCAAAACCTAAAAATAGCGTTGGGGGGTGAATAACCATCCAATAGTTTTGTAATAATGGGTTTAATCCACGACCATCAGGAATTAATGATAAATAATCACCTTGTTTTAGAATTGGCCAATCCATTGCCTCTCTTAATAAAATAAATGGAGAACTGCCGAGGTGAAACCCGAAGATTTGAACTCCAATAATCATAGAGGCTAGAAAAACTTGACATAGCATAATGAATGTCATAACTGGGCCTTCCCAATCTTTAGCTTTAAAAAGTAAAACTGATCCTAATACACTTTGCCAGAACATCCAGAGTAAAAAACTACCCTCTTGACCTTCCCAAAAACTGGAGATGATGTAATGTGTAGGCAATGATTTAGAACTATGCGCGTAAGCATAATGATATTCAAATAAATGAGTATGAATAATGAAAAAAAGCGTTGCAGCAATCGCAATGATTGAAGCGGCATTCGTCCAAAAAGCAATCCGGGCAATTTTTAACCAAGATTTCTCTTCTTTATTTGTAGTAGCAAAATAATAACTAATGAAAGATAGTAATGCTGCTCCGAATGAGAGAACAATAAAAAACTGACCTATTTTTCCAGGCAATAGATTCTCGCCTACGTAGTTTACGTCCATTTATTTGGTGATTATGAATTTTAGTTATTAAATGCTGTAGCGTTAGTTTCTGTAACCTCGAATTTATCTTGGTTATATTTCGAAGGACATTTCATCAATATTTTTGACGCATGAAATACATTGCCATCCATTTTACCTGTTAATACGATTTGTTCAGATCGTTCGATATCCTGAGGTTTTGAACCATTGAATACAATTTGACATTCTGTACTATCATTGTCATACATGTAAAATGAAAAGTGATTTGCATTAGTTTTTGGATCATAATGCAATGCTTTTTCCTTATTAAGTACGCCTACAACATAGAGTTCTGTTTTTTTCTCTTTCGCTTCAGTAAAAGTTGAATAGGTGCTTGAATCTGTGTAAATTACAAGAATCATCGCAATTGCAACAGCAATAAGGGCGATTAGAATAATGGAACTTTTTTTCATTAGAATAATTTGTTTAATAAATGAGCGCCAGCTTTCTATTTGTATTATTGAGCTCGCTAACACTCGGTTTTAAAGGCCATGAAGCTATCATGAGCAGTTATTCATTTTATTAATGAGCTGATTTAAGCTCATGATGGTTTCATTTTTAAAAAAAATTAACACTTTATCGAATACAAAATTACGAATAGATTGGCGAAGTAACTAAATTTGCAACCGGGATCGTTTATTTATAACCTTTCTAAATAAATTTATAATGCGTTGAAAATAGGTTTAAATCATTCTATACAACATACATTTAATCTTATTAAATATCTTTAATTTAGTTTATATCTTAATTTTTACAATCATTTGGATCGAATGAAAATAATCGTGTTGCGTATTGTGTGTTTGCTCGTAGGGATATTGCCTTTACAACTTGCTTTATCGCAAAGCAAAATTTTAAAAAGTGAAATTGCTCTCCAAAATGATAATGACGTTTATTTATTAACATCTCAGGACCGTTATTATACAAATGGAATCAATATAAACTATAGATTAGGTTTAAAATCAGATACTTCGAAAGTTAAAAATCGTGTGTTGGATATTGAGCTTGGACAAAAGATGTACAATGGGGTTAATTTGTATAATAATAGATCATCACAATGGGATAGACCGTTTGCAGCCTATCTATACCTATCGGGTGAATTGAATCAGTATTATAGACAGGAACAGGTATTAAGTTTAAAAGTTGAATTCGGGCAGGTTGGACCACTTGCAAAAGGAAAGGAGGTGCAAAAAATTATCCATCAGGTATTCAATATTTATGAAGTATCTGGTTGGGAAGGACAGATCCCAAATGCATTTGGTGTTGATCTAGGATTAAAGTATCAAAGGCTGTTCTATAGATCATCTGGCAGAAGTTTCGAAATTTCGGGTGTAAGTTCAGGAACATTAGGAATGAACCATGTAAATGCAAATATTGGTTTGCCTATCAGATGGGGGCGCTTACGGTCATTTTATCATTCTGCATTTACTAAGGGACATGTTCAGAGTACGGAGACCGATCGAGAATTATTTTTCTATTATATACCATCCTTATATTATCACGGATATAACTCCACTATTCAAGGCGGGATTGGACATGATAAAACATTCAGAGATCAATATACGATTGAGAAATTCATGCCTAGCCATAAAGTTGGATTTATGCTGGCAAGTGGTCGATCAACCCTAGGATTATCCTATGTCTTTCAATCACGAGAAGCGAAAGAAATGCTTTATGGTACGCATCAATATGGATCCTTGTTTTATGGATTACGATTTTAAAACCTCCGCTGTAACAACCTGATATTTATTTCCGGTAAATTTTGTCACGAGCATACTTGCTACAGTGTCTCCGGTAGAATTTAATATGGTCGCTAATGGATCAACGAGCGTTCCGATAATCATTACAGCAGGGACGGCTTCGATTGGAAGATCTAAAACAGAGATCATTAACATTTCTCCAATATATCCACCATTAGGAATTCCTCCTGCTACCACACTAACTAGAACAGTAATTCCGAGTGACATAACGAGCGTCATCGGATCAAAAAAATCTTTTCCTATTAACAAAAATGCAACGTATATTTTAAAAATAGAAGATATACTGGATCCTTGTTTATGTAGCGTTGTTCCCAAAGGAATGACCACATTAGCGATTGTATCTGGAACTCCAATTTTTTTTGCAGCCAGTAAGTTAGCAGGCATTGTTGCCAAACTACTGCAAGAACCTAATGCAGTCAGCGTGGGAACAATATTATTTTTCCAATAAGAGGTAATTCCATATTTGCCATTCGCAATAAATGCAAAGACAGTGAAACCCACAAAAAAATAACAGGTTCCAAATAAATAATAAAGCCCTAAAGGTTTGGCATAGAAACCAAAAAGTTGTGGTCCTAAACTACTGACTTGATAAGCAAAATAAGCACCTAAACCGATCGGTGAAATTTTCATGATCAAAATCAACAGATTTTTCATCACTTCATTTCCAGCATTTAAGAAAGATAGGAATGGCTGTGCAACAGCACTTGATTTTCGCGTAGCGATACCCACTAAAAATGAGAAAATTACAAGAGCAAGCATATTCTCTCGTGATAGTAGTTTACCAAACTCTGAAACGGTTAAAAAGCGAACCATCTTATCACTCCATGTGTCATCAGGATTATTGTCCAGAAGTTCTGAGCCAGTTGGTACCATGGGAGCGTCAAGAGGAAAGAAATAAAGGACGGCAATCGTAGCACAGGCAGAGATGAGTACACCCATTAAAAAAACACCGGTCATTGCCCCGATGATCTTGCCGAGTTGGTTTGTTCCTTCAATATTAGCTACAGATGATGAGATAGCAAAAAAAACTAGAGGAATGACAGCAACAAATAACAAGTTCAGGAAAATATCACCTATAGGCTTGATATATGGAACTATAGTAGGTAAATATATTCCTAAGATACTCCCTGCAAGGATACCTACAATAAGTAGGATGATGCTTCCATAATTTTGGAGAAATATATTGGTTGTGTATGTCATTGTGGATACTAATTTAGTTTTTTTTATTTATATATCATTTAATATATAGTGAACGGAACTTAAAATTCAAAATTTTCAATTTATACTAGTTTGATTTTGAATATCTAGTAATTAGATTTAGCTTTTGGTAAGTAGTAAATCAACAGTTTTCAATTTTAATATTGACTAAATGGTAAAGAGGTTTATACAACTTATCGGTGTTTTAATGCATTTGAACAGTTAACGGTATGATATGAGTGTTTTAAATAATTGTTAACAACTTGATATTCTAAAAAGTCTTTTCTATTTTAGTCCAAAATAGTGACTCTAACCTATGTATCACTTTAAATAGATGCCTTTTCGTTTTTTTGAAAAAATAGTCTAATTTCACACTGCCTTATGACAGATTCACAATTGATAGACAGTTTGAAAGGAGACGATCAAACGGGATTTGTTATCATCTATCATCGATTTTATAAGCAATTATTCTTTTTTATACTGAAGTATATCAAAGAAGCAGATGTTGCGGAAGAGATCGTAGCTGACGTATTTGTTAAGGTGTGGGATCGTCGGATGGATTTTCCCACTATGGAAAACCTACGGGCGTTTATTTATATTTCAGCTAAAAATGCAAGTCTTAACACGATTCGGGCAAAACGTTCCAAAGGTATTCATGAATCTTTATCAGACTATGAAGATCTTTTAGTTGATGACAAGGATGCCTTTTCGAATTTGATACATGCCGAACTTGTTCATGCTATTTTTACAGAAGTAGAAAAATTACCTGAAAAACAAAAAGAAGTTTTTAATTTAACCTTCCTAGAAGATAAGACCGTTGAGGAAATTGCAGAAGAACTGGCAATGAGTCCTGCCGCCGTATACACTAACCGTTCTCGTGCAATTAACACAATTAGACACCTGTTAAAGGCAAAAAATACATTAGCACTTTTTGCTTTTTTATCCTTTGTTGGTCAAAAGTAAATATATATTTTATTTAATTCATTATTAGATATTTAGGTGTTTTCCTCAAATGTGCTGTAAGATTGTTAAGTAACTCGTGTTTCTATTATCAAAATGAATAATGGCAAACACGAAGCATCATATAGACAACACCTTAATCCTATTGCAAGAATATTTGAAAGGCAATATTCATCCAACTACAGATAGAGAGCTTCGGATGCTTTTTCAGCAATATCCAGATTTACGAATCATGGTAGAAAAGTTGGAAAATGCTGATCATTTGCGTCAAGAACTAGAATACTATCGTGTGCACGTCAAAGATATCGAAAAAAGAGAATCTCGAGTACTCTCTAATATCATGACAAAAATTGAGAAACCATCTTTAAAGAAAACGACAAGTTATAAAAAGTTACCACTATGGTATACAGTTGCTGCTTGTTTCATTGGATTAGCAATATTTGGTATTTGGACCATCAAAAGTAAAGATCACAATAACAATATTGATGTTACAAAATTAGCAGAAAACCTGCACCCTGGTGGAAACAAAGCAACACTTCATTTTTCTGACGGGAGCAGTTTAGGATTAGATCAAAGCCATAATGGAATAGTTATAGGCAGTAGTATCACCTATAATGATGGTTCCGTAGCCTTAGGTAGCTCGACGGATAAAAGACAGATGATGACCTTATCAACTCCGCGGGGAGGGCAATATGAGATTCAGTTGTCGGATGGTACAAAAGTATGGCTAAATGCATCTACAAGTCTAAAATACCCAGATAAATTTACAGAACAGCAACGTTTAGTGGAATTAGACGGTGAAGCCTTCTTTGAAGTAGCGAAATCGCAAGGTAGACCATTTATTGTTATTACTGCAAAGGAAAAAATAGAAGTGTTAGGAACTCATTTCAATGTCTATTCTTATCCAAATGAGAAAGAATCCAAAGTTTCTTTAAAAGAAGGTAAAGTTAAAGTTTCTGTTCCCACTGGAGAAGAGAAAGTACTTGCACCAGGCGAACAGGCAGTGGTCAATGGAGAAAACCTTCGTGTGCAACAAGTCTCTATAGATGAAAGTATCTCTTGGACAAATGATGAGTTTATGTTTAATAATGAACCTCTAGGTACAGTGCTGACACAGGTCGCAAGATGGTATGATATAGATATCGATATAGACCCTAGTCTTTCAAAAATTACGCTATGGGGATCCGTTTCCCGACTTGATACTTTTGATAAAGTGTTAAAAATTATAAAAATGACTGACGATAAAATTAAAATTCAAATCGAAGGGAGGAGGGTAAAGCTTATGAAATAATGATTACACTCAGAATCTAATATTTCGTAATCTTAAGTAGCTGAGGAAGGTGGTACTTCCCCAGCAATTGGTTCGAAAATTAAAAAATACTTGCTAACTATTTATTAAACTAACAAAACCAACCAAATGTAATGAAAAAGTATAAATACCTCATTATTATGAAAATGATTATTATGCTTCTTTTGTTTACCGTGGGACAGCTTCATGCAGGAAGTTTTGCTCAAACGGTACGTATTAAGAAGAAGAATAGTGCTATTGTTGACGTATTCCGTGAAATAAAAAAGCAGACTGGATATACAGTTCTTTGTAAATCGGAAATTATCAACAATACGCCTTCTGTAAGTGTAGATTTTGATAATGTAACGTTAGACCGTGCCCTTTCCGAGTTGCTAACTCCACGTGGACTGACTTATATTAAAGATGGAAAGTCTATCGTCGTTAAATCGGGTAAACCTGATTTTGATAACCAACAAACTATTAAGAATTCCAAAATCACAATCTTAAGTGAACAAAAATCGGTACATGGACAAGTAACAGACCAAAGTGGACAGGTGCTTTCTGGTGTCAGTGTTTCGATTAAAGGAACAAAAAATACTGTAGGAACCGACCAAAATGGCAATTATTCGATTGTAGCATCACGAGGATCTATCTTACAGTTTAACTTTTTAGGTTATGAAAGAAAAGAAGTAGAAGTTGTTTCTGAGACCGTAAATGTGAGCCTGCAGTTTAGTCAAGCAAATTTAGAAGAGGTTGTTGTAACGGGGTATGGTACGTTTAAGAAATCAGATTATACTGGATCTGCTTCAACAATCCGTACTGAGCGCATGTCCGACGTGCCTGCTGTCGATTTTTCGACAATGCTTCAGGGAAATGCGCCTGGGGTGCAAGTTAATTCACTTTCCGGTCAGCCAGGTGGTGCTACTGATATCCGTATTAGAGGAATGGGATCTATTAATGCTTCTAGCAAACCTTTATTTGTCATCGACGGTGTTCCCGTAATGTCTAATGATATTTCATCAAGTAGTTCAAATAATGCTGGATTGGATGTCATGTCTACTTTGAGTAATGCCGATATTGAGCAGATTACAGTAATTAAAGATGCCGCAGCAGCTTCACTTTATGGATCACGTGCTGCTGGTGGAGTAATTTTGATTACCACAAAGTCTGGAAAAGCTGGAAAGCCAGTATTCTCATTTAAGGGTGCTTATGGTCTTTCAAGTCAAGCAACAGATTTCCGTGAGGTCATGGATGGTCCCCAACGACGCGAGATGCTTTTGGAAGGACTTCGAAACCGCGCTCGTTATATTGATAAGGTGATCGATGATAACTTAATAGAAGAATATGCACAAGCGAACATCGATAAGTATGCACCTAAACCTTGGAGTGGTTGGACAGATTGGAAGAAAGAATTGTTTCGCCAAAATTCTCCATTTAGAAATGCAGATCTTTCTGCTTCAGGAGGTGATGGTAAGCTCTCTTACTACACATCGATGGGGTATGTCAATCAAACAGGTTTGTCTTATCAATCTGGTTTTGAGCGTATAACTGGCCGTTTGAATGTTAAATATAAAATGAGCGATAAAATAGAACTTGGAGCTAATATTCTATACTCAAACATTGCTCAAGATGTGAATTCAGAAGGAGGAGCTTATACTTCACCGATCTATTCAACTCGTCATAAGATTACAGCTTCGGAGCCGGTGTACAATGAAGATGGTTCATTTTTCACAGATTTCTTTTCTAATGGACCGCGTAATCCTAAAGCAACTTCCTTGTATAATTACCGAAGAGAACAGGGTGATCGTTCTTTTAATACCGTATTTGCCAATTATAAGTTCTTTGATGGTTTAGTCTTTAATACAACTTTTAGTTTAGACCATACCAATACCAAATATAATTCTTGGTCAGATCCACGTACATCAGACGGTGAGAAAACAAATGGTTCTTTAACTACAAGTTTTACAGATTATAATCAGATCGTATGGCGGAATAGTTTAACTTATAATAAGACTTTTGCTAACAAACATCATTTGGATATATTGGGCGGATATGAGGTTAATAAATTTCGCAAAGATGGAATTGATGGTGCAAAAGATAATTTTCCTTCAGTAGATAAAGTTGTTCTTTCAAATGGATCTGTAATTACAGATCTTTCTGGTTCCAATTCAGAATGGCGTTTGTTGTCTTACCTTTCCAGAGCAAACTATAATTATGATGATAAATATTTCTTTGGTGGTAGCGTTCGTATGGATGGTAGCTCTCGTATTCATCGTGATAGCCGTTGGGGGAAATTCTGGTCCTTATCAGGAGCATGGAAGTTTTCAAAAGAAAACTTTATGGAATCATTAGGTGACGTTGTAACTGACGGTAAGATTCGGGTGTCATATGGTACTAATGGTACTCTACCCAATACGTATTATACTTATATGGATTTGACCGGTTTTGGTTTTCCTTATCTTAATAATCCTGGTATAAGAGAAACTCAGATTGGAAACCCGGCTTTACAATGGGAGAAACAAAATAATCTAAATATTGGATTAGATCTTCGTCTTTTTGATCGTTTGGGAGCTACCTTCGAATGGTACAGACGCCAGTCGTCAGATCTATTGAACGATATGCCTACGTCCTATACAACAGGTTTTTCTGCTTATCTAACTAATATTGGAGCACTTCGTAACTCAGGAATAGAAGTTGATTTGAATGCAGATATTTTAAGAGATTCTGAATTTAAATGGACTTCAAATCTAAATTTTGGAATGAACAGAAATAAGACTGTATCATTAGCTGATGGAAGTTCTGAGTTAAGGGACGGTACATTGATTCACCGTGTCGGCCAACCATGGTATAGCTATTATCTGATCGAATTTGCGGGGATAAGTAAGGAAACGGGTGTTCCGCAATATTACATCAATGATCCAGCTAATCTAGATTCAAGAGATATCACAGAAGATTATACCAAAGCAAACAGAATTCTTTATAAAAGTGTTGATCCTAAGTTGATCGGTGGTTTTACTAATACCCTTCGTTATAAGATTTTTGATCTAAACTTTACATGGACATATTCTCTGGGTGGTTATTCATACGATAGCGGTGCGAGTAAAACAGAGCTTGCTGGAAAAACGGGTTATGATAATATTCCGCAATATTATGAACGCAGATGGCAAAAGCCAGGTGATGATACCGATATCGAGATGTTTATGGTTGGAAATACTTACGATATGAGCAGTGTAGCCAATACACGTCGTGTTCATTCAACAGATCATATCCGATTGAAAAACTTGACTTTCGGAGTATCTCTTCCGCAACACATTGCACGTCGTCTTAAAGTGAGTAATATCAGAGCATATTGTTCAGGAGTCAATCTTTTGACTTTTGCAGCTTATAATAATTATGATCCTGAGGTACCTGTAAATGGTACAGTATATTTTGAATCCCCAAAACTGAAGACGGTTACTTTTGGTTTGGATATTAAATTCTAAAAAAAGACTATGAAACTTATATTATCAACGGTTCTGATATCTTGTACTTTGTTAGTTGGATGTGGGGACCAATGGCTGGAGAAATCCCAGCCAAGTACTTCTACAGAAAGTTCTGAAGCAATTAAATCTCCCCGAGAAGCTCAATATGCTTTAAATGGCATTTACGATATTCTACGTGGTTATGAATATTATGGAGCTCGTATGACTTATTATGGCGATGTAACTGGAGAAGATATGTTGTCGAACGGTGACACAAAACGTGCTGCAAAATATTATCTTTTTGATTTTAACAAGGACAATACTCCTTCATCACTGTGGTATCAGCCTTATCGTGTTTTAAGAAATGCGAATGGTGTTTTGGCCTTCGTTAATGGAGTTGAGAAAGAACAATTGACCGATGAACTCAATGACATAAAAGGACAGGCATTAACACTTCGCGCGTTGGCACATTTTGATCTGGTTAAAGTGTTTGGAGATCCTTATACAAAAAACAACGGGGCCTCACTAGGGGTACCGATTGAAATAGAAAAACATAATTCAACTAATAAACCTGCACGTAATTCAGTAAAAGAAGTCTATACACAGATTGTAGATGATTTGGAAAATGCTGTAATATTATTGAGTACTGCGAAAAAAAATGGCAAACTTAATAAATTTGGTGCACAGCAACTATTAGCAAGAGCTTATCTTTATATGGGCGAAAATTCCAATGCTTTAACTGTCGCGATGCAATTGATCAAAGAAGCGGAAACAACCCAGAGCTCGACTAAAGGTCAATATCTGTTATGGACAAATAGTGAATACGCTTCTGTTTGGTCAAAGGATTTTACAAATGAAGTTTTGTTTCAGCTATCTATTGTAAAGACTGAAAACGGTCCTGGAAAAGAAGGAATAGGGTACCTATTGTGGAGAAATGGATATAATGACATTATTTTATCGGACGATTATATGAAGTTAATCAAAGATGACTCCAATGATGTCCGTCATAAGGTCATTACAAAATATACCAGTAAACAGGTTGACTATTATTATTTGAACAAATATCCTGGAAATACTTCTGATGGTGAAAATCCTGAATTTGCAGATGTTCCTGTCCTTCGTCTTTCGGAGGGATATTTAATTGCAGCTGAAGCTGCCGTTAAACTAAACGACAATAGTAATGCGTTGAAATACCTAAATGCAATAGTTTCGCGTGCAAATCCTGCAAAATCTGTTACTGGTGTTGTGACTTTACAACGAGTTATGGAAGAGCGCCGTCGTGAACTTGTAGGTGAGGGACATCGACTATTTGATGCATTACGCAACAATATGCGTATAGAGCGTAAAGGTAGTGCTCATGTTTCGCCATCTTTAAGACCTGAAACTAAATCTTTTGATCGTACTTTTTTCAAAACATTGATGGCTATTCCACGAATTGAGATTGATGCGAATAAAAACATCGTTCAAAACGACGGATATTAAACTATATTATGATGTATAACTGCATTCAACAATATCTTAAAGTCAATTATACTGGTCCTTCTAGGATCAGTATAACTTGTGCTTTGACAGCTGTATTTGTTCTTTTTCAGATTGCCGATACACATAGTCAAACAACATTGGGAAATAACGATGGTCCCTATTTCTTTTATGAAAATGGAGGAACGAAGCTAGTGCGTGTCGAGAATGGTGAGATTCGAAGTGAAGTACCGGTTAAATCATCATTTAAAGTAGTGACAGAAGATGGTGAACATCAGTTTGAAATAAAGCGACACCCGGTTAAGACACCTAGCTGGAATTCTCCAAAAAGTAGTAAGATCCTTGTTTTGTCAGACCCTCACGGCGATTTTCAATCTTTTTATGCTATTCTAAAAGCGCAGAAAGTAATAGGAAGTAATTATCAATGGACTTTTGGAAAAAATAACCTTGTCATTATCGGAGATGTATTTGATCGCGGTAAAGACGTATTACCCATCTTTTGGTTAATCTATAAATTGGAAAATGAAGCCGAAAAAGCTGGCGGTAAGGTGCATTTTCTTTTGGGTAATCATGAAGAAATGATCTTACGGGGTAATTATAAATATGCCCAAGATAAGTATAAGGTACTTGCTGACGCTATTGGAAAAGATTATCGTGATTTCTGGTCATTAGATACTGAATTAGGAAAATGGCTACAAAGTAAAAATACGATGGAGAAGATAGGAGATCATCTTTTTGTACATGCAGGACTTAGTCATACCATGTTAGATCCACAATGGACAATACCTGCAGTAAATGATTCTGTTCGTTTCTATTTGTTTCAAACCAAAGAAGAGAGACATAAGTCGCGTGCAGGTACTTTTCTATTTGGTAGTGAAGGACCTTTGTGGTATCGCGGCATGGTTCGTCAAGAAGAAAAGTATGAGCCTTTAAACGAAACAGATTTAGAAAAAATACTGCAGATTTACAGTGCAAAAAGAATATATCTTGGACATACAATTTTTCCAGAAGTTACCTCTTTTTATAAAGGTCGCGTTGTTGCCGTAAATGTGAGTAATGAAGCAAATAGATTAGGAGGCAAAAGTCGTGGATTACTTATTGAAGGAAATAAGACGAGCGTCATTTATGATGATGTAAAGAAGAATAAGATATTAGCACAATAAAGTACTATTGTTTTATAAATGAATGTTTAGGCTGGGACTTTCCCAGCCTATTTGTTAAAATTTATTTTTGACCCAATAACAGACGAACCTGAGAGCCCCATCCGCCGATCACCATATCAGCTATCCCATCAGCGTTGACATCGCCAACTGCAATACCCCAGCTTCTACCACGTGTAATCTCAGGGATTGTTTTGTCAGTAACAAAAGAAAAGTGACCCTTTCCATCGTTTCTTAAAGCTTGCACTTGCATCTCTTCAAAAGGAGGAATCTTGATCGCACTCAGTATAATGTCTAAGTGTCCGTCATGATCAAAATCAATTGCAGTAGCAGCATACGTAGAAAATGTTTGTTCTGGCATTCTAGATTCTGTTTCATCTACAAAACGACGGTCGCCCTGATTTATAAACAATCGGGCTCTGGGATCTTTATCTTTTGCGCCACCATTACTTGTTAGATTGGCGAAAAGTATATCGGGTTTCCCATCGCCATTTGCATCAAATACAATCACCTCGCGGGTGTGTAAGGGGACCATGAGCGGTAATCCTGCGGTATGTTCTATGAAATTTCCTTTCCCATCATTAAATAATAAGCGATTTGGCGGAGTTTCGTTACCAATAATCATATCCATGTGACCATCAGCATCCAAATCTGCAAATTTGATGGATTGAGTTTGATCTTCAACCTGTGGAAGTGAAATTGAAGTATGGTCTAAAAAATAACCAGGTCGTTTAGCATCATTTATCCATAAAAAATTTTGTGGTGATTTACCCGAATTACCGATAACAATATCCATAAGACCATCTCCGTTGACATCTGCTATGTCTAGGCCGTTAGCTTCGCTTTTGCCTAATATTCGATCGGATACATCGATAAATGTGCCATCACCTTTACCTAAATAATACTCATGGTTCTGATCATCCTCAGCCACAAAAATAAAGTCTATAAAACCATCTTTATTAAAATCTGCCGCCCTTACATGCTCTGTATCATGCGGTTTTTCAGCAAAAACACCTTTCTTCCAAGAAAACTTACCACTTCCATCGTTAAGGTATAATCTGTTGGGTTCAGATTCTAGAGCCAGTACAAGATCAAGATCTCCATCAGCATCAACATCGATCAGGATTACATCCAAAGCATGCGCTTTTGCATCTTGTGGAATATTTGTTAACGTCACATCATTAAAATATTTCTGTTGAGCCACACTGCATTGTGTAGACCCAAACAATAAGCATATGCTCATATAACTTAGTGACTGTTGGATGTAATTTTTCATAATCATTTTGTTTACAAGATGTTAATATATAAATAATTATTCATTTTTAATGAAAGGTTTTTAAATTTTCTTGATAAGAACAAACAATTTTATGAGGTATTTTTTTTACTTTTAATAATCTCAATGAAATATAAAGACTGATTATATGGATATCCATAGCAATTAAGTTCTTTTTATTCTATTTTTGTTATATATGCATGAAATGGAATTTGTAACAACAGGAGATGGTTCAAAAACATTGTTTAATGAACAAATAGGAGAGTGCTACCACTCCAAACATGGTGCAGTTCAAGAAAGTAAACATGTTTTTATTCAGACAGGACTTGATTATTACATTCAGAAACACTCCTTAAAGGATATCACTATTTTGGAAGTAGGTTTTGGAACAGGCTTAAACTTTACGCAAACGCTCGCTTATACATCTGGTAAAGAAATTTCGGTAGATTATGTAGGTATAGAAGGCTATCCATTGTCACTGGAGGTTATTCAGCAAATTGGTTATGATGCATTCGTTTCTGAAGAAAACTGGAATAATTATATATCAGGATATAAACAAGCTCTAAATGAAACTACGCAAATTGATTCAAATACGAATTTATATATCGATCATACCTTATTGATGGATTTTGGTTCAGATAAAACTTTTGATTTGGTATACTTTGATGCCTTTGCTGCTATTCATCAACCCGAAATGTGGTCAGATGAGGCTTTGGCCCATGTTGCAAAATTTGTAAAACCAGGAGGTGTATTTGTTACCTATGCTATTACCGGCAATCTCAAAAGAAGCATGAAAGCACTAGGATTTACGATCGAAAAAGCACCGGGAGCACCAGGGAAGAGAGAGATGTTACGGGCGACAAAGGTTTAAGGCAATGATTCATAATAGTAGGTTGTGAATATGAAAGTTACAACAATATGATTATAAAGACAATTCTTAAAAAATAGGATTTAGCTAAAGTTTTTTAAGCTCAAAAGTTATAGGTTTGTGAGTTGGGCGATTCGGTGCAGTTACGCCACAGATAGGAAGATGTTTTCCGTATTCTTCTTTCATTTTGTCCTTGGGGTCTCGATCATTTCAAGTCAAGAATATGGACCAAGTAACTGTCATGACCATTTTATGGTTTGGAGACAATTAAGAGTCAGACTACTTTGAAATGAATAAGAAGGATATGTAGTATTTGCGGTAGTTATACTAGAGAACACGCTATGGAGGCTATGAGTTACGCTTCATTTTAGAGTTATTGCAAAATAAGAGCGTGGTTTCGCATTATGGCGGAAGGCTTTCAACAAAGGAAAAAACGATTCCGCCACAGGGGTAAATGAAACAGACAGGTGGCGAAACGAGTTTGCCACGTAAGGAAATGGCAGGGATAGGCGACGACAGGATTTTGTCACGTGGGGAAATGATGCATGCAACCTACTACAAAATTCTATAACCTGTGAAATGATGCAGTCATAGGACAAAACGATTCTGCCACGTGGGAAAATGAAACATACAGTGGTCAATACGATTCCGCCACGTGCGGAAATGTCATATACTGGCGACGAAATGAGACCGCCATAGTGCGAAATCGATGAAAAATTGCCCTTTCTCTTCTCGCTGAAGTTATTAACCAACAGTCAGAACTGTTAGCTCCTTTCTGAAATTAGACAACACGTTATAATTACTAAAAATAAAAACGGATGCTGGTTTGAACCAACATCCGTCTCTTATAAATATTTTGGTCAGAATTAGTGACCTTGAGTACCATCTACACCGTGAGAGTGACCATGAGATAACTCTTCTTCAGTTGCAGGACGTACATTTAAAATTTCGATTTCGAAATGTAAGGATTTACCAGCCATTGGGTGGTTTAAGTCAGCAACTACAACCTCTGGAGTTACTTCTACAACTACTGCACGGAATTGGTTACCTTGGTTATCTTGTAAAGGGATAACTTCACCTACTGGAGGTAAACCAGTTTCTTTAAACATATCTGCTGGCAATTGGGCAACAGCACGCTCGTCTTTTTCGCCATAAGCATCTTCTGCAGATAATTCAAATGCAGTAGTGTCACCAACATTTAAGCCAGCGATGTTTTCTTCAAATTTAGGAAGCATCATGCCTACACCATACAAGAAGTCTAAAGGATTTTCTGTTGTTGTTTCTTCTACGAATACTTTTTCGCCGTTTTCGATTGTGTGAAGTTTGTAAGTTAACGCTACTACGTCATTAGTTACTATTGCCATTTGTTTTGATTTTTGGGATATCCCCCGTTATTATTCTATTATTTTTATAAGTTCTGCAATTGTATTCTGTGGCAGACTGCATGTTTTATTTCGACAAAGGTATGCTTTTGAATTTAAACCCTGTCTATTTAATAACAATGGCAGACTGCTTTTTGTTCCACCCAATACAATTTTATTCGGAATGTAATAATGATCTAGCTCCTTACGAAATGCATGTGCATCTTCTCCAGTTAGCGCAATCTCATTGCAACCATACAATTCTTCTAACAATAATATTGCCCAATTTGAATATGCAGAACCATATGTCTTGATTTGTGGGGATACATTGGCAAATAACTGATCTGAAATTGCTATATACTCCTCATTATCAGTCAGTAGTCCTATTTTTTTTAATTGATGACAAATTGCTGATGTAGATGACGGAATGACATTATCCATGACTTCACTTTTTCGTGCAATTAATTTTTCTGCGCTCGATGCACTGTAGTAAAACGTTTTTTCGTTGCTATCGTAAAATAATTCGATTGTTT
Source organism: Sphingobacterium kitahiroshimense (assembly GCF_025961315.1). Classification (NCBI taxonomy): domain Bacteria; kingdom Pseudomonadati; phylum Bacteroidota; class Sphingobacteriia; order Sphingobacteriales; family Sphingobacteriaceae; genus Sphingobacterium; species Sphingobacterium kitahiroshimense. Next base: position 4,557,238 of record NZ_JAOQNK010000001.1, read on the forward strand.
TATCGATTAAAGAGGTTGCTATTTGTAACCATTTTTCTTCAAAAGTAGCTTCGTAAAGTGCTGTAAATGCAGTGATCGTAAAAGCGTAATCATCTAAAAAACCGGGGATACTGCGATTTGAATCTTGTGGCTGATGTAACATACTGAAATCGCCGGCAATCAATTCACTCTTCAGAAATTCAGCATTCAGTAAAGCCAGCTCTAAGTATTCCTTTTTATCAAAGATGCGGTATGCATCAATCAGCCCCTTTAGTAGTAACGCGTTCCATGTTGCTAATTGTTTGTGGTCAAGTCCAGGATGAATACGATTTTTTCTGTAGTCAAATAGTTTCTTCTTTATTGACTGTAGATAAATTTCCCATTCTTCTGTATTGTAGCCAGCTTCCTTAGCCATTTCATCAGCATCAATGTCACAAATCAATATATTAGTTTTTTCTTCTTCCCAGTTACCTTCAACAGTAATGTTGTAATAAGCGATAAATAAATCAGCATCTTCACCTAACACCGTTTTAATTTCGGTGATGTCAAATGTGTAGAATTTTCCTTCGACGCCTTCACTATCGGCATCTAAAGCTGCATAAAAGCCATTGTTCGGAGCTAACATTTCGCGTTGCGCCCAAGCAATTGTCTCTTCAACGACACGTTTATATAAAGGATGGGGTTGCTGTTGATAAGCTTCTGCATACAGGGAAATGAGTTGGCCATTGTCGTACAGCATTTTTTCAAAATGTGGGACATGCCATTCACTATCGACTGAATAGCGCGCAAAGCCGCCTCCTATGTGGTCATAGATACCTCCAGAAGCAATTTTTTGGAGCGTAAAATGAACATGGCTTAGTGTTTCAGTATCCTGTGCCAAAACCGCGTAACGCAATAAGAATAACCAGTTGTTAGGAAGCGGAAATTTTGGACTGCGATGATAACCACCGTCCCTTGGATCAAATAATTCTTTCCAAGGTTTTATAATATCTTCTAAATCTTCAAACTTATATTGCTCCGGTATTGCATTTATAGGTAATCGCTCACTCTGTTGAATGCCTTTTGTCAATTTGTCAGCATATTCCATTGCTACAGCAGGTTGTTCTTCCCACATGCGGGCAATCTGAATTAAAATATTCTGCCAATCATGAGCTTTGAAATAAGTACCACCGTATATGGGTCTACCGTCAGGTAAACAGATGCAGTTTAATGGCCATCCACCAGCATTTGTCATCAACTGTACTGCAGTCATATAGACCTGATCAATATCTGGACGCTCTTCTCTGTCTATTTTGATCGGAACATAAAACTTGTTCATGGTCTGTGCGATCACATCATTTTCAAAGCTTTCGCGTTCCATCACATGACACCAGTGACAGGCAGAGTAGCCGATACTGATGATGATCAATTTATTTTCTTCCTGTGCTTTCTTTAATGCTTCTTCCCCCCATGGCATCCAGTGAACCGGATTGTGCGCATGTTGTTTCAGATATGGAGAATTTTCAAATTGCAATTGATTTGCCATAACCCGAAGATACAAAAATGAATTATACTATGGTATTTAAAAGCGAGGCAGTATTAGATGTCAAGCTATTAAAATCAAAACCTTCATCAAGAACAAGGTGTACAACTTGCGATGTTGATAGGGGTACAGATTCATTGCTGACATATTCAATATTTGTTTTCAAATATAAATCTCGGGTATCCTGAAGAGTCTTATATATAAAAGTATTATTGGCAATGTTAATCGAACTTTAATCGATAGCTCTAAATCAAACTTCTACAACATGAATTAACTTAACGAAATAATTGGCGGGCTAATTTTTGTTAAAAAAGATTTGACCTTAATTTAAAAATTGTATACTTAAAAATAGATGAGACCAGAATTTTTCTGGTCTCATCTATTTTTATTTTATAAAGAATTTTTGAAATAAGCTTAATTTGGAAATGCCCAAAAAGCGATTCCATCTCTTTTCCATCCTGGATGTGGCGCTGCTGCATTAGCATTTGGATGATAAAAATGATCTGAGCTTCCATTTATGAAAGAAAACTGATGGATCGGTACTGTTCCTGAAATTTGTGAAGAATAACCATAAAAGGTAATTCCATCATATTTATAGCCAGATAGATTGAAATTCCGGTTGGTTGTTAAGATTCTATCATCATATTTTTCATTAATAAATTGATACACTGGCACAGCATTATTATATGAATAAGGGAAACCTTTGAATGGTTGAGCGTTTGGCTGCCAGCCGCTTCCAGGCCATCTTAGATGCATATTAGCATCTAAAGCATAAGCATGTTTACCATTTTTAGTATTATAGAATTCATGGATTATTGTTGGTGCTAATGTTAATTGACTAGCCTTAATATACTTTTCAACGGCACTTTTAACTAAAGCCTTTTTTGATGGATTAGTTATTAAATCATATAAAAAAACTGTTTTTTCGACTGAAATTAAAGCCGCGTTTGTATCATTAATACTTTGTTCCCAACTGGCAATATTTACTGCTTCGCTAGTGTAGCCGTCTTTATCAATAGATATACTTTTACCAGAATTAGTTCCGCCGTAGAACTTCGTAGAGTATTCTTTTTCGCGCGTTTCATTTGTAATTTTGGTTATTTCTTCAGTGGAGTATTCTTTAGATATATTTAAACCCATCATGTTTAGAACGCTAAAACCTAAGGCGACTTTTACATTTTTTGTGTTTTTTTCATAATCACTATTAATAGCATTAAAGCCACTATAATTCACCATTAAACTTCCACCAATACCGATATCTAGCATGACATGTGTTCCATATCTTTTTACCAATTCATCTGCGCTTTGATTTGCTATATTATTTTTAAATTCTGGAGTTAGGTAATTAATTAATAATTCCGGTGTGGCATCCTGCGTAAAATAAAGCCTTTTCACTATTCGATAAACTTCAAAGGTGGCATATGAGTATTTACTTGAGTATGTTTTTATAGTAGAATCTGAGCTGTTTTTTTTAATACTTCCTGTAAAATTTAAATCTTTATCACTCGATCCTTTAATTTTTGCATTTCCATTTGCATCAAATGATTTCGATTTATTTACCTCCTTTAAGTAATCAAATGCTGAAACTCCGCCATAATAATTGTCTTTTCCGGAACCTGTTCTATTAACATCTACTCTACTAACATAGTCTTTCGCAAATTTTTCCACATCAATTATTGAAGCATCAGATATACTGTTAGCATCATATAAATCGCCAGTAACATCTAGACCATAACCCAATAGATCCCACTTTCCATCGCCCCCAGAAGCTAGGGTATTGGCTTTAAGGTTTGTGTCGGTTAAGTTATCCAATTTTTCATTTTTTTTACAGCTGCTTAGAACAGTAATGAAAGCTAACATTATGCAAGCTCCTCTTCTTTTTTTTGTCATTCTATGATATAATTTTGTCAACTTATTAAAGTTAACCGTTAGTAATTTCTTTTGTAATCGATTGTTGTGTAGTAAGGTAATAGGTTGTTTTTTTATGGTTTTGTATGTTTTTTACTCGTGATTTTAGGTTGTGCTTAATTAATATATGTTTAAGGAATTTTTTTATTTCACAAAGTTATTATAATTTTGTATTTACTAAAGTTTTTAATTAATTTTTTTACACTAATGATTCTATTTTTTATAATATTATATTAAAGAGCTACTGGTTAAGAATATGGAAAGTTACTTTGCCTAATTACAAAAATCTAGAATATTTAAAAATAGAGACTTGGGGATTGAAATAATAATTTTTAACAGGAAGAAAAATTATGAGTTAATCCATATTCACCGAACTTCAAATAGCCTTTGTAATGAAACAGTCTGAGACTGGTACCCGTGTGGAGGAAGTCTGTCGTAAGATCGTTATAAGTGAAGCCAAATATTATACTAAGGTATTTAAAAGCGTAGCAGTATTGGATGTTAGACTATTAAAATCAAAACCTTCATCAAGAACAAGTTGTACAACTTGCGATGTTGATAAAGGGACAGATTCATTACTCACATATTCAATAAAATCTGATAAACCAGGGTTGTGACCAAATATAAACAGGGTATGTATGTGAGGTGGAACCTGATTAATTAATTTTAGAATATCCAGATAAGTGGCCTCATACAGCTGATCTTCTTTAATTAAAGCGATTTGAGGGTATTTAATTGCTTTAATAAATATTTCTGCGGTTTGATATGCTCTGATTGCAGATGATGAGATACAGAGCGTAGCAGAATCCGCTTGCATCTGTAGGGCCAGCTGATAAGAAACACGTTGTGCTCTTTCTATGCCTTTGTCTAATAATATACGGTCAAAATCTTTCTTAGAAAATGACTGTTCAGCCTTGGCATGACGGACGATATAGAGATTTTTAGACATATTCTGAAGTTATCCATATAAATATAACTAAAATCAATTCATTTATTTCAATAGATCTAAAAGTTTAACATTAAATTAATGGTGGTTTTGCTTTAACAATTCTTTGTAAAATATTGGTATTTGTATCGCGAAATCATTTAAGGAAGAAATTGTCCAATTTCTGTCCCTTATTATATCTTATTAATAATCGGTGTTTTTACTTTAATTGTATTTCAAATTCTATTTAAAAATATAATATGGATATTAAAATGTCACAAAAGTTGGAAGAATTAAACCATCAGTTTTCAAATCAGTATCGTTAATCCATTTTTCTGGACTTATTATTATTTTATTTGGATTTTTATTTAGCCAAGAAGCCCACCAGCTAAAACTACTATTGGCGATTATATTGTGTTGGCATAAGCTCATGAGTTGCATATCTCTAAAACTATCTTTACCTGTATTCCAATCTACAAATTTTGTATTTAATCCACTAAAATTATCTCTACACCACTTTATATCATTCGAGAAAAATACAAATAGAGGATCTTGTAAATTTTCTTGCATAAATTTGATTGCTTTTTGGTAGTAGACTAAATCACATATTCCAACAAATGATGGCTCATTAAGGTAATCGCCTCTGCGGATATGAATAGAAACCGTATTTTGATTTTTAAGGTTTTCCACTAGCTTAATGTTATTATTTTCTATTATTGGGGGAAATTGAAAATCTTTGCTTAACTGATCTTCAACGGGTTTTATATAGTTGATATGTTGCCAGTAGCCCCAAAAATATCGTTTTTTATTTTCTTTGAAAAGAATGGGTTGGTAAGAAAAAAAGGTAGTTTCTTCAAGGTAAGCATTTTTTGAACCATTAAGCCTTTTTAATTTTCTCCAAATCCATTTTCTAATATAAGGTTGGTATAAGTTGAGTTGGGAAGAAGTCGCCATTTCTAACTTGATTGGAAAAATATCTTCCAATTCAAAACCATTATGTAAAGAGTAGGTCTCAAAATCTTTTAGATCTGCTTTTACAGTTTTAAAATGCTGTTGTAAGTTCAGATAGAATGCATATTGAAACATTTGATTTCCTAGCCCTCCTAGAAATTTGACGATTTTCATGATTTAATCTTTGATGTTGCCAAAATTGATTTTAAAGATCTTTTAAATGTTTTTCGAATTTGTTTAGCTGTTACAATTCGCCATTCAAAAAGAGGTAAACGAAATAAAAAAAGTATCGATTTAACATGACCTTTTTGTAAAACTAAGTTATACCATCTTTCGAAAAGAGCTATATTGAAGCTAGTTTTATCATAAATTAAAAACTGATTGTTACTATTTTTTAAAGTGCAAAGCAATTTAAAACACTTGTCAAGTGTCAATGTAGCATCTTTAAAATTATTCAAAATCATATGAATATCTTCATCATTTGACTGAACTCCGAGTTCAAGGAGTTGCTTTCTTTTTAATTTCAGAAGTGCTTCATCAAGTTCTTTACGTTTTTTTATAGAAATATTCGTGTCATGTATCCGGTATTCTACAAGATACTCTGTAAGATTTTCAATTGGATATAGCGTAGATATTCTAAAAAAAAGGTCATAATCTTCTATTAAAGAGTCTCCTTGATACCCATTTACCTCTCTAAATACTTTGGTCCTTATCATTGCTGAAGAATGTACTATAGTATTTTCAAAAAACAAGGTCACTCGAATTTTATTTATTTCAGAGAAAACATCTAATTTTTCTCCAGTACGTATGCCTTTCTCATTAATAATTAATGCCCTGCTTCCAACAACGGCTAATGCCGAATTATTTTGAAAGGCTTTAAATTGAGTCATTAGACGATTGGGAAGAGCGAGGTCGTCACTATCCAAAATTGCAATATAGTTACCATTAGCTTCTTTTAATGCTATGTTTCTACTATAAATAAGTCCTCTATTTCTATCATTTTCAATGATACGGATCCTTTCATCATTAAATGAATGTGCGATAAGACTCGTATTGTCTGTAGAACCGTCATTTATAATTAAGAGTTCAAAGTTTTTAAAAGTTTGGTTTAATACACTTTTTATTGATTCTGAAATGTACTTTGAAGCATTATAGGCTGTCATTAAAACGGTTACTTCAATTTTATTTTCCATTTTTAGTTAAACTATAATTTTTAGTTATCTCATTTTTGTAAATAGACTCAAATATCTGTTTAACCATCTGTAAAGATTAAGATATTTCTTATGTCAAACTTTTTAAGTAAAGTTTACTTCTCTTAAATAAACTGATCGGCAACTTTAATGTCGGTTGTGGAACGGTATGGTTCATTGACAAGATAAATTCATCGATATTTTTTGCTTTGATATAATCAAGTTTTAACCAACTACAGTCTGGTAAGGGATGAAAATCTAAGTATTCCTTGTAGTTTTCTGAATTTAAATTACTCCAACTTTCATAAAAAAGCTTCGTATCGAAATCATTAACATGCCCCCAATTTCCTATTTTTTGTTGAATTTCTACGGAATCTCTTGCCCAAGACTGATGAATGACATAATAGTCTAAGGTATACACGTTTTGATTAAAAGTCGCACGTGCCTTTGAATAATTTGGACTATTAGTAATCAAATTACAGAGCTCATTGTAGGGATTAATAACATAAAATCCTTCTGATGTTTTCTTAAATAATACAATTAATTTGACTCTAAATGTAATTGGCGTTCTCGAAGGATTTTTTAAAAGATGATTATTTTTTCGTAAAAAAGTTGATAATTTTGAGAAATTATAAAGATACTCATCACTGTCAACTTGTATATGCCAGCCTCCTGTGCCAAGATATTTAGCTAACATGTTACGTTGTCTCGTTTCAGATTCTAATGGAGGATGGTTTGGAACATAGAAGTTATCACTATAAAATTGGATTTTATTGTTGACATCTAATAATTTAATTTCGACAAATATTTCTTCTGGTAGTTCAAAACGATTGCCAGTCCATGTCTTTAGATCTTTATCGTAGCTAATCACAATTATATCTGCATGTTCATATACCTCCTTAAGAGAAGTTATTATATATCTATAGTCATACGATAAGAGATATCCTATTTTTATTCTTGTGTCCATTAAAATTTTCCTTCTATTTCTTTAATTTTATTAAATAACTCGTCTTTTGAAAATGGTTTTAGACTATCTTCAGAATTACTTTGTAATTTTTTCCATAGATTTTTATTTGTATATAGTTGAATAATCTTCTCAGCAAATTCTTTTGCATCTTCTGCTAGCAAGACGTTCTTGTTGTCAATAAGCTCCATCCCTTCAGCTCCAATTTTACTTGTGACTACAGGGAGGTAGTATTCAAAAGCTTGTCCTATTTTACCTTTTACTCCCGCACCGTAGCGAAGTGGTGCGATCATAATTCTATTATTTAAGAATTGTGAAGTAACATCTGGAACATACCCATGAAAAATAACTTTTGGATGAGATCTGGTAATTTTTAAATTTACATCACCAACGATATTGAGTAATATTTCTGGATGTGTTTGCCAAACTAGTGGCATAATCTCATCAATCATAAATTGTACCGAATCTATATTGGGATGGTGATGTGAACCAATAAAGAGCAGTCCACTTCTGTCGTCAAATATGGGAATATTTTCGGTATTTACTTTTGGGTAATGAATATTTGAAATAATGACCATTTTTTCATTCGAACAGAATTTTTCCATGTACTTACCTTCCTCTTTAGAAATTGGTATGACTACATCTGCGGTTCTTGACGCTATAGTTTCATTTTTTAATGCATTTTTATATGCTTTTTTTAATGAGCTGTTTTTCTCATTGTTTTGCATTGCTCTTTGAAAACGTAGATGACTAATGTCTACCATGTCGTAGATGAGTATTTTTGGTTTTAAAATACTAGAAATCTTTTTATAGTATTTAGTGAAAACATCTGCTGTATAAAACCAGCTAATTGCAGTGTTTTCTGAAAATTTTCTAAGAAATTTTATAAGATCTCTATTCGGCAAGTATTCGTAAAAAGTACACACACCCAGTTTCTGAAAATATTCTAAGTAAGAATTAGTAATTCGATTTTTTGGAGCGATCAATGTAACATGATAATTAAGGTTTTTATATGCCTTTATAATTTCTGTAAGTCTTAATTCTCCTGAGTTATTGTCATACGCGGGAAGTTTGTTATAAAAGAAAATTATACTTTTGTTTCCACATAGTTCTATTAATCTCTGATCAGTAGTTTCTGCTTGAATTTTATTTATTTCTATTCCCCACTTTTGTTTAAATAACTTTAAATTTTTTGCAAAAAGTTCTTGTTTTTTTGTCAGGGTCTCTTCTTTTTTTGCATTGTAACTTACTCCATTAAAATGTACAATTTGTGAAAAAGGAGTATAATAAATATCTTTTCCTTGACGATATTTAAGATCGAAGCAAAGATCTGTTTCTTCAAAATAAGCTGGAGCAAACTGTATATCAAACCTATTAAGTTCATTATTGTCTTTATGCTTTTTAAACAAAATACTACACCCAGAGCAATAATCTACTTGGTATATATAGTTTACTTCCGGATAATAGTGTTCTTTCTTAACAATTTGGCTGATGGTGCAATCTTTCGTGAAAACACAACCCGCTTCCTGTAAACTACCGTCTTGATTTAACAATTTTGATCCCACTGCTCCAACGTTGTCGTATGTTGTAAATACGTAATATAATTCATCTAAAAAACCCTTAGAAACAATTGTATCATTATTAAGTAAATAGATATACTCGCCATTTGCTAGGTTGATAGCTTTGTTGACACTATTTAAGAAACCAATATTTTCAGTATTATTTACGATATGTATATTTTTAATAAAAGAGAAATCGAATTTTTCACTACTATTATCATTAACAAGAATAATTTCAAAACTTATATCAGGTAAGTTTTGAAAAATTGATTTCAAACATTCCCAGGTGTAGTTCTGCTGATTATAGTATGGAATAATAATGGTGACGATCGGTTTATCATAAATAGGAAAAACAATCTCTTTAAAAACAGGTTTTGAGGGAATTTCAGTTGTAAATCTTTGATCTTTTTTAAGTTCTTTAATGTAATATTGTTTGTTGATCCAGTATTTTACGCTTTTTTTAAGTCCCATGAAGTTTATTTTACTTGAATATTTTTGGATTAAAATATAAAGTCTCGTATGATATATTATATCATAACGAGCAGTATCTTTTTTATGTTACAATATTAATGTTAATTAATGTAAATATTAATTTTGATTAGAAATTTATACTGTTATCATGTGTAATACTTCAAAATGTAAATAAGAAACAAAATTAAATTGTTTATTTTTGGTTAGATTAAAAAAGTGAATTATTGGTGTGATGAGTATCCGTAAAAAAAAGCTTATTCTGGGAATGCCTAGAACTTTCAGTACTTACAAGGTTATTATTGATAGGTTGGAACAATTAGGTTATGATGTAATTGATATAAGCTACGATAACGATTTTTTTAAGTATAAAAATTTATGGGATCGTTTTATTAATCTTGTTCGGAAGATAATCTTAAATGATAAGGGTTATAAAAGTAAATTAAGATTCGAATCCTTAGGCTCCTCCATATTAAATAAATTGAAACATATAGATGGTAAAGCTGACTATTGCTTATTAATTCGGGCTGATATTTATCCAAGAAATGTTATAAAAGAGATCTTATTGAAGTCAAATAAAACTATTGCCTATCAATGGGATGGGGTAGATAGATTTCCTGCAATTAAAGACTTAATAGATTTATTCGATCGTTTTTATATCTTTGATAAGAAGGATGCTAATTTAATTCAAGGAAATTATTTAGAAACCACAAATTTTTATTTTAATCATCTTGATGATAAAAGGGTTAGTCCTAAACTCAATACTTTTTTTTTCGTTGGGAGTTTTATAAAATGCAGGTGGGACGAAATACAGGCCACCTCCAACTTAATACTTCAAAATTTAGGAATACCAAATTTTATTCTATATACTAATGATAACACAATCATAAATAATAATAGTTTTGAAGGTATATCTTTTATAACAACTCCTATAAGTTATGAAGATACTATTAAGTTAACATTAGAACATCATATTTTAGTAGATTTCTTGACTAAGGTACATGCAGGTCTATCGTTTAGAATTTTTGAAGCAATTGGTTATAGAAGGAAACTAATAACCAATAATTCTGACGTTAAAAGTTATGACTTTTATCATCCTGATAATATTTATATTCTGGGGGAAGAGAACCGTACAATAAGTGACTTTATAAAATCTCCATATTTTGATATTGACGAAGAAATAATTTCCAAGTATAGTTTTGATAATTGGATTAAAAATATACTTGAAAATTAACATGATTGTAAATCACTTATTCCTACTATACCTAGCTTTTAAGCATTCTCAACTGACCTTAGATCATGTAAATATTGACTGATACCCATTTGACATGAAAAAGAATTTGAGCTAAGTGTTTCTTGCATTATAATGTCATTTTCTAAAAGTTTATCTCGACTAGCAAAAGGATGCCAGATATGGTAAGTGATTCCTCCGAATTTTATAAACTGTTTTCTAAGATTCATTTTTAAAAAACGAATTACTAATTCCTCATCTTCTCTTCCCCAGCCACTAATTCTCTCATTGTATCCGTTCACTTTAATAAAATCATCTTTCCAAAAGGCCATATTACATCCTTTTGTATATGACCTGTATTTACCTCTTACTTTATAACGACTAGATAGAAAACGCATTAAAAAGTGATTTCTAGTTCTGTTGAGAGATGCTGTAGATATTTTATTTAGTTCTTTAACCGGAGGAACTATAGATGAAGATAATATTTTTTTTGAGTTTACTTCAGTAATTAAAGCGCGACTACCTGTAACAAAATGGTTTTTCTTAGCGAGATAAAGATGATCTGTTATAAAATGCGGGTGCATGATAATATCTCCATCTATTTGCACGATATAATTACCTTCCGCTTTAGAAATTGCTTTATTGCGAATTTGGGAGAGTCTAAAACCATTGTCTTCATGCCAGACATGTTTAATTTGAATCTTATTTTTGGCAATAAAATTACGAATTACTTCCTCTGTTTCTGCACTAGATCCATCATCTGCAATTATAATTTCAAACGGTTTCGTTAAAAGATTTAAAGCACTAGATAGACAAAGGTGTAAAGCCTGAGGCCAATTATAGGTTGAAATTATTAAACTGATACGTATATCCATACTATGTGCATTATTACCTCATTTTTATATATATAACGAGGTATGTCTTCTTTATGTTACAAAAATAGTGTTAATTAATGTAAAATCTATTTTCAACCGAAAAATGATTGTCTACGGTCGAAATTTTCTAATTTAGGGTGCGCGTACCCTTTAAAATATAATCTTCGAGGTTCTTGTAGATTATATTTTTATCAAAAGACTCTAGGATAAATTTCCGGCCTGATATACCCATTTCTTTTCGAAGCTTAATGTCTTGAAGTTTTTTGATTTTCTCCACCATTTGTGGAATACTATTTACTTCCGTTAAAAAGCCAGAGATGTTATCCTTTACTAATTCAGGATTGCTACTATTGTTAAAAGCTATAATGGGCTTTTCTGCTAGAGAAGCCTCTGCTAGTACATATCCAAAACCCTCCCATAGTGAACTTAATATAAAAATATCAATATCAACTAAAAAGCTCCTCGGGGAATCTGTGAATCCTAGAAAATGAACATTCTTATCTGTACCCTTTTCTATATTATAAGTTTTTAATTCGCTTTCCAGCTCACCTTTACCTGTAATGTAAATCTGATGTTTAATCTGTAGTCTGGTTAATTCTACAGAGAGATCGATTAAAAACTTCTGATTCTTTTGTGGAGCAAGTCTTGCTAGATTTCCTATAATTAATGAATCATCTTTGCGATCGGGAACTATTTTTTTATAAACTAATTGATCAAATTTTTGAAAATCGATAGGGTTGTAAATTACTCTAATTTTTTCTTTTGGAAACAGTTGAGGATTATTTGCTAATATCGTTTCTCGAGTTGCATAGGAATTTGCTAGCACATCAGTGATATAGTTGCCAAAAATACGTTGATTTAGAAATGTATTTTTGATAGGAATAGCAGATCCTCTTCGGTATATAATACGAGGAACTCCTGCACTATGAGCGGCGTAAGCGGCAATTTTTAAATCTCTCGGATTATTGATTAATACGACTTCAATCTGTAACTTTTCAAATGTCGAAGTCAAATAGCACCTCTTTACCGGATTTAGAAAACTAAGATTAGTTAAATGGACTTCAATATATGTGATTGCAGGGAATTCAAGTAGCTTTGTTTCTAATTTACTGTTCTTTGAACCAAAAAAATAAACATCATGACCAAGCTTCGCAAAATGTACTGCAGATTCAAAATGCCATTTCTCACCTCCGCCCCACGTCTCTATCGAATTAAAAAAACCTATTCTCATTTACTAATTTTTTTGTAAAGATTCATCCATTGAGCAGCCAATATTTCGTCATTGAACTGTTGTGCATACGCTAATCCTTTTTGACTCATGATCTCCTGTCGTTCCGGTGAATTCAAAATACTATCTATACTTAAGGAAAGTTGATTTATATCATTCGGATCAATATAGTGGGAGAATGGTCCTCCAGCTTCAGGAAAAACGCCGGAATTTGTTGTGATGACAGGCGTTCCACTATATAATGCTTCAATGATAGGTATTCCAAATCCTTCAAAAATGGAAGGATAAACAAATATTTTAGCAATGCTATAGAGGACCGATAATTCATTCATTGTCAATCCTTGTAAAAAGATTATGCGATTTTCCATATTATGAGCCGCAACGTACGATCTTATTTCCTTAGCATAAGCAGTCTGTTTACCAACTATAACTAAAGGAATATCTTTATCTTTAATTGCCTGGACAATTGAAAAAGCATTTTTACGAGGCTCGATTGTACCTACATTCAATATGAATTCGTTGGGAAGACCCAACTTCTTAATTAAGTTTTGCTTTTCTTCTTCCGATTTAACAGATTTAAATGATTCATGACATCCTTGGTAGATGACTTTGATCTTGTCTTTAGAAATGTGAAAAAAATCAACAATATCTAATTTGGTTTGTTCACTTATCGCTACAATTTGATCTGCATGCTCGCATGCATATTTAAATTTCTTATGGTAAAGCGCACGGTCAATCTTTTTATATAGTTCAGGATAGCGAATAAAAATCAAATCATGAATTGTCACGACAGATTTAATGGATGTTTTATCTAGACCTATTGGGATCTCTCCGGAAAGACCGTGATAAATATCAATCTGATCATGTTCTAAATCCTTAACAATACGGTTAGAACGCCAATTACTTGGTAAGGTACGATTTATAAAGCCAGAGGGACGTTTAATAATATGATCTGGAACTAGACTATTATAGTGATATTTTCCAGTTTGTGGTGTGTAAAGGAGGTATTCTATCTCAGGATTATTAGCACGTAATATGCGAATTAAATCACGGCTGTAGTTCCCTAGCCCTGTGTGATTATTAAAAAATCGCTTTGCATCAAATCCTATTCTTAACATTTTATTACTTGTATATTGTCTTATTTTAGATGTTACTTAAAGTGGGTAAAAGTATTATTCGATTATCTGTAAATTCAAATTTAGATAATTTGTTTTATTTTGTTAATAATCATTTCCGAAGAGACTAAATCAATTGCTTCCTTACCATCACAATCACAGGGCTTATTCCCATATATTGAATTTGGTCTATTAGGATGTTCTACCTGAACACAATCTTCTATGGATTGTCCATAACCAAGAAATCCCGCAAAAGGGTGGGTAGCACCCCACACGGACAAGCAACGAACACCCATTAAAGAAGCCATATGCATACCTGAAGAATCCATACTGATCATTAAGTCTAAATTAGAAATAATAACAAGTTCTTCTTTAAGATTGAAACGACCAATTGTACTGTGGACACTGGGATATAGTGCTTGCCATTTTTCAGCTTGTGCTTGTTCCAATTTCCCTCCGCCAAATATGAATGTGTCAAAGTTGTTCTGAGATAAGAAAGCAATTATTTCCTGCATTTTTGGAAGAGGAAAGACTTTATAGGAGTGTTGTGCAAATGGGGCGATCCCAATTTTTCTGCTTTCATCATCCGAAAATAAAGCATGTGCTAAGTTGGGTAATGCCAACTTAGTAGGCTCTAATTTATTCTGCAATATAAATTTAAAACCAAGATCACGAAATACATCGGCATAACGTTCAACAGTCGGTTTTAACGGTTTCAAAACCTTATTTTGAAATCGGGTAAGTGCTTTTTTTTCTTTTCGGCCTTTGTCCAATTGCTTGACCACAAGTCCCGATACTTTAAAAAGAACTGCTAAAATTCGAGATCTTAAATTAAAATGTAGATCAGCAACTGCATCGGCACCATAAGAAGTTAATTCTCTTTTTAGATTGACAATACCTTTTAAACCCTTATGTTGTTCTTTGGGATTAAAAGGATGGAATTGTACATTCGGAATACCTTCAAAAAAAGCCTTAAAAGGTGGACGGGTTACCATAATAATCGTTACAGCAGGGTACTGTTGCACAAATTCCTTCAAGACTGAAGCAACCATGGCAACATCTCCCATGGCAGAGAAGCGCGTAACAATTATTTTGGATGGTAAAGACATTATTTTGATGCTTGATACAATACAGGATTTAAACTTGGATCGTTATACATCTTCATCTGTTTATAGACTTTCATGTATTTTTTTCCAGCTTGGATATCAGAAAGCAATTCATCAATACTCTGAGAGAGATCAACACGTTGTTCTAAAAGAATATTCAATTTAATTTGACAAGCATCGATATGGCTCGGTGCTACATCATTACGTAAAGTCTCTTGCTCCATATGATAGATTTTTAAAGCTAGTATCGACAATCTGTCAATTGCCCAAGCAGGACTTTCTGTGTTGATTTTAGCATCTTCGTTTGGAGTAACATCTTGAAATTTCAATAGATAGTAGCTGTCTATATATTCCACAGTATCTGTACGATGCTGATTGGATTCATCGATTCTTCTTTTCCAGTATAAACCTACCTTAGGATCGATTTCAGGATTTCTGACCACATCTTCCATATGCCATTGTACGGTATCAATCCAACATTTCATATACAGTAAATGTTCCAATGATGACGACTCAAAAGGGTTTTGAATAACTTGATCAATTTCGTTTTCAACGTGATAATCTGCGATTGCACGTTGAAAAATAGTGTTAGCTAATGCACTTATCATAGTACAAACTTAGATAAATTTGTTTTATTTACAATCTTAATTGCGTCATATCTAAAACAAATTTATTTGCCAGAATCTGTTTTAGGAAATGCTTTTAGGGTATTAGCCGCTAGACCCGAAAAGAACTTCTTAATTGATGAAAGAAAATTGGGATGCCTATTTTAATAAATCTAAAAGCAGACTTGGATATATTCCGAGGAGTACAACCAAAATACTGATCGAAACAGCTATAAGAACTAAAAATCTGTTGAACTTAGGTAACGCTATAGCCGTGTCATTATCTCTTAAAAATGCAAGTAGTGGAATTTTAAAATAAAAGAATAACGAGATCACAGAAGTTAAGGCTCCTACAATAAGTAGGAATAATAAAGGTATTTCATTTAACGTCTGGTACTGTTCAAATACCTTAGAAAATACCAGAAGTTTTCCGATAAATCCCGCAGTAGGAGGAAGTCCGATTAGTGAGATCAACAGAATAGAGAAGCTCACAAATATCACCGGGTATTTTTTACCCAAACCTTTATAAGATTCAATAGTGGTACTTTCAAGACCTTGTTCCAGTTGATCAATAAATAAAAAGACTGCGATATTCATCAAAGCATAGATTGCCAGATAAAATAATAGAACATCAGGATCGTTGTCAATATAAACAAGAGCCACCATCAAGAGTATACCAGTATGACCAATCGAAGAATAGGCCATCATTCTTTTAATATCTTTTTGCTTTAATGCGGCTAGATTTCCTATAAGCATTGTAGCGATTGCAATGATGATGATAACGGAGATTAAGAACTCTGAGTAGAAGAAAGGGCTAGCAGTCCAGCTCGCCAGTAAACGCGATAACAGAACCAGTGCTCCAATTTTTGGTACTGTTGATAAATAGGCAGTTATTGGGGTCGGAGCACCTTGATAAACATCAGGACTCCACACATGAAAAGGGGCAAAGCTTAATTTAAAACCAATTCCGGTTAGTAAAAACAGAAATGCAATACAGGTCATGACTTTTGGAGCTTCAATAAGTCCCTGGATATGTTGCTGGCTATCAAAATTTAAGTTTCCCGTGAAACCGTAAATAAGTGATAGACCATACAGCATGACCGCCGCACAGATGGAACCAAATAAAACATATTTCATTGCCGCTTCAGCCTCAAATTTCGTTTTAGAGAAATATCCGACCATGACGTACGAGCTGATCGATAAAGTTTCAATCGCGATAAAAATCAGCAACCAGTTGCTGCTTATCGTTAATAAGTGCAGTCCTAGTGTAGCTGTGAGAAATACTGCATAAAGATCACCAATAGGACGGATCTGATTTGAAAAACGTTGCTGGATGAATACAGCTATAAGTATAGTTGATAGCGATAAGATGATTCGGGATAAAATAGATAATTTATCAATTTTGATCATCTCAAAAAATCCAGATTCACCAGTAAGTAGGCTATTCTGATCAAAAAGTAAATATAAACTAAGTAATAAACCGATTATGGTAATAGCAAATGAACTCTGTTTCCAAATTCGGTCTATAAATAAACTGCAAAATATACTGCATACAAAAGCAATCATGAGTGCAAGTTCCGGCTTGAATAAAGGGATACTTACTATGATATGGTCTAAAATTGACGAAATTGATGAAGCAAATGCGGCCATGTTTTTAGTTATACTGTTGAATAAAGGAAACCAAATTGATGACAGAAGCATTCATTTGGTCGAATATAATAAAGGGACATATTCCTAAAAGTAGAGCAAGTGCTAAAGTCGGGAACAAGATCAGTTGTTCCCTAACGGAAAGATCGACTAGGGCCTGTTGCCAAGAATCTCCACCTTTTAATCTTGTTTCTCCAAAAAACATTCTTTGTAATGTCCATAGTAGATAGGCCGCACTCATTAGGATTCCAATAGATCCAGCTATAGCCATCCATCTTGGGAGACCAGTACCTAAACTTGCTGAATTAAATGTTCCGATAATCACAAACGCCTCTGCAATAAATGCAGAGAAACCAGGTAAACCTAAAGAAGCAAAAAATGCAATAGCTATATAAGCAGTATATTTAGGCATAATACTGGCCAATCCTCTAAAATGTGGAATGTAACGGTCATGTACACGGTCGTAGATAACACCGACCAAGAAAAATAAGGCCGCAGATAGAAAACCATGACTAATCATCTGAAACATTGCTCCCGAAATACCCTCTGCAGTAAAAGAAGCTAAGCCCAAGAGGACAAATCCCATATGGGATACAGAAGAATAAGCAATCATTCTTTTCAAATCTTTTTGTGCTAATGCATTAAAGGCACCATATAAGATCGAAATCACCCCGATAAGACCCAGCCACCAATTACTAGTAGCTGCAGCATCAGGGAAGATGCTGAAACAAACGCGGATGATACCATATCCACCAATCTTTAATAAGATACCCGCTAGGATAATAGAAACGGGTGTCGGAGCTTCCACGTGCGCATCAGGCAACCAGGTATGTAGCGGGACAATAGGAACTTTAATAGCAAAAGCAAAGAAAAGTACGATAAATCCAATCAGACGGGCTGATATACCAAAAATCTCCTGATAACCATCCAGTGCAAAAATAGAACCTTGTACATAATTGTCCGGATTCATCATATGGATCATGCTAAAGGTATGAGCACCTGTAACAGGATTGATCACCGAGAAGTAAAGACCTACTATGACCAAGAGCATGAAAACAGAACCGAACAAGGTATAAATAAAAAACTTCATGGCAGCATATTCTCTTCGCTCGCCACCCCAGATTCCGATGAGGAAGTATAATGGAAGTAACATCACCTCATAAAATAAATAGAATAAGAAGAAGTCTAAAGCACAGAATATGCCAATGACTGCCATATTCAGAAGCATAAGTAAGGCAAAATATCCTTTCATACTTTTTTGGATATTCCAGGAAGCACCAATTGCCATCAACATCACAAATGCGCTTAAAACCAGTAAAGGCATAGAAATCCCGTCTACCCCGAGCAGGTAGTCAATCTCCAGTTTACCAATAGTTCCAAGATCTAGGCGGATCCACGGCAGTTGCTCTACCAATTGATATCCTTCAAGTGTATTGATACCTGTTGCCGTTGGATTAAACGAAAAGTAGGCCATTCCTGCCAGTAGAAACTGAATAGCAGTTATAGCAAGGGCAATATATTTATAAGCATCCTTGAATCGACTAGGAAGTGCTAATATAATCGCTGTCGCTAGTAGAGGTAAAAAGATTAATAAGGATAGTGTAGGCATTTTCTAACGTAATAAAAGATAAATTAAACCAACTATAACAAGTAAGAATACAGAATATAAATAAGTCTGTAGTCTCCCATTTTGGGGTGAACGCACAAAATTTCCTAATAGAAGGGCGATTTTCCCAATAGCATTAACTAAACCATCAACAATATGTTTATCAAGCCAATGACTCAAATGCGCGAGCTGCTGGATCAATTTTGTTAAGCTGTGTATAAAACCATCAACAATATTTCGATCTAACCAATAGGAAAGAGCACTTAATTTCAAAATACTGTTGACAATAATTGTTTCATTAAATGAATTCAGATATCCCTGATGCAAGGATAACCGGTTTGCAAGACTATTTTCATTCAGTGGATATTGACCTTTTGCATACCATTTCCATCCTAATATCCACACCGATAATGCACCGACTGTTAATAATATAGGAATAACCAGATGGGCAAGATGATTTGCCTCGTAAGGATAATCGACCAGTAATCCATCCATTATCCAGGAGTCATGATAGGAAATTGGATTGATCGAAAATAGAGGAAAGAAACAGCACATACCCAGGAAATACATTGGCCAAAGCATGAGCTTAGGCGATTCACTCAAATGGATAGATGATCCCAATAGATTTTTGATACGCAGTTCCGAAAAGAAGGCCTTAAAAATTAGACGTCCAATATAAAATGAAGTCATAATACTGACGATAATCAATGTCACTGGCACGATCTGAAACAAAGCTCCTTTTGTTGATGCCCATTCGAATGCAGAAATAATGATACTATCTTTTGATAAATAGCCCGAAGTCAACGGAAAACCCGCAAGTGCCAAGGAAGCTATTGTCATCAGTACAAATGTTTGTGGCATATAGTGACGAAGTCCACCCATATTGCGCAGATCCTGTGGGTCGAAATCATGCTTGCTATGCGCTTTCAGATGTGCCATCTCATGGATAACAGCCCCAGCACATAAGAACAATAAACACTTGAAAAAAGCATGTGTCAATAAATGAAACATAGCTGCATCCCAAGTGCCGATACCTATTCCAACCATCATATAACCCAATTGGGAAATTGTCGAAAAAGCAAGTATTTTTTTGATGTCATATTGTCCCAAAGCAAAATATGCAGCAGTAGTAGCTGTGATGGTACCGATGATAGCAATAGTCAAAAGCACTGTTTCGTTAAATAAAGGAAATAAAGTACTCATTAAAAATACACCGGCAGCCACCATGGTCGCAGCATGTATTAAAGATGAAACAGATGTAGGCCCCTCCATAGCATCAGGCAACCAGACATGTAATGGAAATTGGGCTGATTTTGCCATCGCCCCTAAGAAAAATGCAAGGCCAGTAATCGTCAACCAGATCGCATCCATACTATTGTGTGGAGATATCCATAGGCCGTTTTCAATACTAGTATTAGCGATAAGTTCATCATTTCCAAATAGATTGACCAGATTGAGGGATCCAAATTGAGCGTAGACAATCGCTATGCCGATCAAGAAGCCCAAATCACCGATTCGGTTGACTAAAAAAGCCTTCTTATTTGCTTGCACGGCAGCATCCTTCGTATACCAGAATCCAATTAATAGATAAGATGCAAACCCGACAAGTTCCCAGAACACATACATAAGCAGTAAATTGTTCATGATGACAAGCCCGAGCATTGCGAAGCAAAATAGACTGAGATACATCCAATAACGATGTATGCCGGTATCATCGTGCATATATGATTTAGAATAAATATGCACCGGAACCGCTATTGTCGAAACTAACAGTAGCATCAAAGAGCTGAGGTTATTCAGCAATAGACCAACTGTAAAAGTGGTATTTCCTATTGTAAACCATCTGATCTCAGATGATAAAGGCATCGCGTTCCAGACATCCAGAAAGGTAATTAAACTAAAGATGAAGCTTAAAATAATCGCCGCTGTACCAACAAGGCCAGATTGATCTTTTTTACCAACAACAGCCTGATATAGAAAAGCCAGCAAAGGCATTGCCAAAGCAAACAATGCTGTATTAATGGGTGATATGTCAAATAAATAGTTCAATGCTAGTCTTTTAATTCACGAATTTGATCCGGATTAATGCTTCTGTATTGTCGGTATACATTTAAAATGATGGCCAATCCAACTGCAACCGCAGCCGCAGCAAGTACGATTGCAAACAGTGCAAATATTTGACCCCCATAATTAATTTTATCATATTTTCCGAAAGCTACAAAATTGAGAATAGCCGCATTGATCATCAATTCAATGCCAACTAAAATCATAATGGCGTTCTTCTTTGCGAGAACGGCATATAGACCAATACAAAAAATACAGGCCGAGACAACTAGAAAGTGTGTTAAGGTGATCATTTTTGTAAATCCTTTCGTGAAAGATGTGATGCTCCGATCAAAGCCATCATCAAAAAGATGGAAATAACTTCAAATGGAAGCACATACTGGGTCATAAACTTAATACCTAACTGATGAATATTATTGTCTGTACTTTTGATAACCGTATTATTTTGGATAGCTGTTGCCATCCAAGCTGGGAAAGATTCTTGCCATTCCAGAATGCCAAAAATCATGACTCCAAAAAAGGCGAGAGCAACAGGTAGCACCTTCCATGTCGGTAGGGAGAATAAAGAACCTGTTGTTTGCTGTAAGTCTTGCAACAGCTCTTTGTTAGAAAGCATAAATGCAAAAAGCAGTAAGATTAATACACCGCCGACATATACCATGATTTGCGTAATAGCCACAAAGTCTGCTAAAGCAAATAAGTAAAGTCCGGCCATAGCAAATAAAACAACGAAAAATAAAAATAGCGCGCGTGCTATATTTTTTAAGCTTACTACTAATAGGGCAGAACCTACAGCTAAAAGTGCAAAAGCATAAAATAAAAAAAGCTCTAAAGTCATTATTTTGATTTTGCTGCCTCCTTTTCAGCTTGAAATTTGGTCCATTCAGATTTTCTTTGCGCAACTTGATCGTCGGTCATATCCGAAAATCCATAAATCAGATCCGTTAATTTCGTTGAACTGCGGTCATATTGATTCGTCATAGTGATGCATTCTGTTGGACATACAACCGTACATAATCCACAGTACATACACTTTGCCATGTCAATATCAAACTGAGCCGGGTAAAGACGTTTAACACTACCATCTGAAGTTTTTCCGATTGCTTCCGGAGATTTGATCGCTTCAATAGCGATACAATCGACAGGACAAGCCTTAGCACATAAATCACAGACAATGCAGTCGTCGATCTCAACTTCAAGCTGGTATCGCGCAACCTCAGGAATGGGCATTTTGACTTTCGGATACTGTACTGTTGCAATACCATCCTGTTTATCAAAATAATTATCTTTTGTAATATCCAGTTCTTGACGTGCCTTTCGAGCACCAAACAGATGCTTTACTGTTAAAGATAGTCCCTTGAAAGCAGTTGTTAATGCATGAAAAGCCGTTTTGAATATCATATCGAATTAACCAAATTAAACAATTACTAAAATTCTCCATATCGCTGATATAGCCATACATAAAAACGCGAGAGGTGTTAAAACCTTCCAGCATAAATTCATCAGTTGATCTGCACGTAAACGCGGTAAAGTCCATCTGATCCACATCTGAACCCCAACTAAAAAGAGGGATTTGGAAAAAGTCCAAAATATTCCCCAGCCAAAGCCTGTTGTCCAGTCGGCCAGTTTTAATGGGCCAATATTCGGAAGAGGTGTATTCCAAGCGCCTAAGAATAAAACTACACCCAACATGGATACCAGAAACATCATAGCATATTCAGCTAGAAATAAAAATGCAAACTGTATCCCCCCATATTCGGTATGAAAGCCACCAACAAGTTCTGATTCTGCTTCCGGAATATCAAAAGGAGCACGGTTACACTCTGCTAAAGTCGCTATAAAAAATATAATATAGGTGACGATCATATGGGGGGCTTGAAAAATATTCCAAGCAAATATACCACCGACATTTTTAACAGACCAAATACCTAAAAACTTGATTTCTTCTGTTGATAATACACCTTGATTCGTCGCAATATCATTCAGATTTAGCGTCTGCGTAAGCATTACGGCTGCGATCAAGGATAATCCTACAGGAATTTCATAAGAAACCATTTGTGCAATTGCACGCATAGAACCAAGCAATGAAAATTTATTGTTAGAACCCCAACCGGCCATTAAGATACCAATAGCATCTATGGAGACTATAGCCATAATTAGGAATAAGCCAGTATGTGTATTGACTGGGATAAAATCCTTAGACCATGGCATAACAGAAAACCCCGTGAAAACAGCTACGAAAATAACAATAGGAGCCATGCGGAATAAAATTTTATCCGCTAGTAGCGGAGTAATCAATTCCTTTTGTAGGAGCTTTAAAATATCTGCTATGGTCTGGAGAGATCCATATTTTCCCGTTTCCATAGGACCAAGTCTATCTTGAACAAAGCCTGCAATTTTACGTTCCGCATATACCGCAAACAACGTAAAAACTGCTATAAACATGAATATAGCAACAGGAACAAGGATATGGATGAATAAATCTAACAATTCTTATTTGTAATGATTATTAATAAGTGAAATTCTAGTAGGCAAATTTAATGAAAAGGTATGAATTAAGAGAAGGAAAAACAAATTATATACTGGTTTAATAGACATTTGTTTATGGAAATAAAAAAAGCATCTCGAAAGATGCTTTTTTATTAAAATATTTTAAGAATTAACGTTGTGTTATTTCAACATAATCACGTTCCGTCGGACCAGTATATACTTGTCTTGGACGACCGATAGGTTCTTTGTTTTCACGCATTTCTTTCCATTGTGCAATCCATCCCGGAAGACGACCTAAAGCAAATAATACGGTAAACATTTCCGAGTTGAATCCTAATGCACGGTAAATAATACCTGAGTAGAAATCAACATTTGGATATAATTTTCTATCGATGAAGTATTGATCATTTAATGCCGCTTCTTCTAATTTTTTAGCGATATCTAAAACAGGATCATTAACACCTAATTTTTCTAAGATATCATCACATGCTTTTTTAATGATTTTAGCACGAGGATCGAAGTTTTTATAGACACGGTGACCGAATCCCATCAAACGGAAAGGATCATTTTTATCTTTTGCTTTCGCTAAATATTTTTCAGCATCTCCGCCATCATTTTTGATCGCTTCAAGCATTTCAATTACAGCTTGGTTTGCTCCACCATGTAACGGTCCCCAAAGGGCATTGATACCAGCAGAAATAGAAGCATATAAATTTGCGTTTGATGAACCTACAATACGTACTGTAGAAGTCGAACAGTTCTGTTCGTGGTCAGCATGCAAAATCAATAATTTATGCATTGCATCAATCACAACAGGATCAAAAGTTTTATCCTGATTGACTTCACCAAAGATCATATTTAAGAAGTTGTCGATATAACCTAAATTAGTTTTAGGATATACAACTGGATGACCTAAAGATTTCTTTTGAATCCAAGAAACAATCGTAGGCATTTTAGCCAATAAATTGATAATTGTTTTGTCTTCTTCTTCAGGTGTTGGATTTGGATCTAAAGATTCAGGGTAAAATGCTGATAAAGCTCCAACTAGACAAGATAATTGTCCCATTGGATGGGATTTTGAAGGAAAGCCTGCAAAGAAGTTTTTCATGTCTTCATGAATCATCATCTGTGATTTGATGTCCGTTCTGAATTGTTCTAAAACTGCTTTTGTTGGAAGGTCTCCGTATATCAATAAATAAGCAACTTCCAAGAAAGTTGATTTTTCAGCTAATTGTTCGATAGGGTAGCCACGGTATCTTAAAATACCTGTCTCACCATCAAGGAAAGTGACAGCACTTTTTGCTGCACCAGTGTTTTTAAAACCTGGATCTAATGTAATATATCCAGATTGATCTCTCAATTTTGAGATGTCAACTGCTTTTTCGTTTTCTGTACCAGTAATAACTGGAAATTCGTATGACGAACCATTTAAAATAATAGATGCTGTTTCAGACATAAGCTTCTTATGTTATCATGTGTTTATGCAAATGTAATAAAATTGAGGGCTAATATACTAGGTTTTCGTAATAATAATGCCATAATCTAAGCATTTTTGACATTATTTTTAATTAAAAATCTGAGTTATTACTGATACGCGCCATTTGTTTATCCAAAAGTTTTCAATTGGCTGATAAGGAAAAAATCTAATTTTTTAAGCATAATGTTGCTTATGCA
Organism: Sphingobacterium kitahiroshimense; assembly: GCF_025961315.1. Taxonomy (NCBI): domain Bacteria; kingdom Pseudomonadati; phylum Bacteroidota; class Sphingobacteriia; order Sphingobacteriales; family Sphingobacteriaceae; genus Sphingobacterium; species Sphingobacterium kitahiroshimense. The sequence continues at coordinate 4,582,345 of NZ_JAOQNK010000001.1, forward strand.
CATAATACGAAAAAAGCCCTTCCAATTTGCCTCTTCGATGAGTATAAAAGGAAAGACTTTTTTGATTCTTCCACGCAGAAATCTGAAACAAAATTTAGGCAATGCTAAAGCTTAATCTACCTGAAAACCATATTTTTTATAAATGTTTTTTGCAGAATCTGATTGGAGGTAAGCCATAAAATCACTAGCAGCTTGTTTATTTTTAGATTTTTTCAATTTACCAGCCATATATTTCGCCGTAATGTTTTCATTATCCGGAATGGTAATACTTTCTACCGGATGATTGATCATTTTTTGAAAAAATGCCTCTGAGTACCATACTGGAGCAACATCGGCTTGACCTTCTAATATTCGAAGTGGACTCTCTCGATGATGTATTTTAGTGAGATAAGTAGATTTATCTGCAACCTTGTCTTCCATAATGGTATGTACGAGTTCTTCTCCACCAACTTTGCGATAAGCGGTTTTTATCTGCTCGCCAACACCTTCCCAAGCTGGATTCGGCATGCTGATACGAACATCCTTACGTTTTAAATCCTTCAAGGATTTGATGTTTTTCGGATTACCCTTTGGAACCATTAAGGTAAGTTTGTTGGTTGCATAAGCAATAGTCTGATCAAAATAGTCAGCCATCTCTGTGATCCGTCTTTGACCCGCAGTGTAAATATCTGGCGTGTGCGTAATCTTCAAATTACCGATTGTTAGTGATCCACCTTGAATTTGTTTTGCCAGTATTCCCGGAGGTAATGTTTCGACAAATATGCGCTCGTACTGTGGATGTTCTTTCTTGAAAGTTTTGATAAGATCATCGATAACCATAAACTGGTTTCCGGCAAAGAAAATAACCAATTGTGGATTTTCAATTTCACCATAAAGATCAGGGATGTTGTCAATTCCAGGGATCGTAAAATTAACAGCAGATTCAGGAGGGGTATTCCAAGGAGGATGAAATTGATGATCTTGTGCATAGGAACATGAAGTTCCAAGTAACAAAGCAAGTATAGTTTTAGTGAGTTTTTGCATGTCTTGTTTTCAAATTATGGTTTAACAATTGTCCAGCCTTGATGAGCTCTGATCACCAATTCACCATTACCGCTGGGAACATAACCGATGAAATCAAACAGTTGTTCCTTGGTCAGATTACGTTCTTTTAACGAGTTGGTACATTGTGCTACTTGGACCCCTCTTGCGATTAGTTTTTTGAACTGTTCTTCATATTTAGAAGTACTTTTTAAAAATGCCTCAGTACCACCAGAAAAAGCAATCAGTTCAAGCGTTAATTTTCCTTTTAATCGTGGATCGTCCAACACATTGTTGATGTTGCGAATTGCTTTCTCAATTGTTTTTGGATCATTGCTATCCAATTGGTAGATCGCATGATACGATTTTTTTTCAGCAACAGCTCCTTGAAATGACGCATTTTTCACCAATGCTTCCTCTTGCGTTTGTGCCGCTAATTTACCCATGCTACAGATAGCAAGGATCATAATCATAATTGTTTTATTCATTTTTTAAAAATTAAAAGGACCGAATTTATGTTGTATTGCACTTATCTCGTCGTTATAAGGTGGATAAGGTGAGTCTTTTGGTTTTTTTGCTAAGTTAGGATAGTCATTTTCCTTATTTGCTTTGATTGGTCTAGAAAAAGAATTGATATAAGCAGCCACATCAAATGCCTGTTCATCTGTTAAAATTGGACTGTCGTGAGTAGCACCTAAAGGCATATTTGCTTTGATAAATTTCATTGCAGTTAACATACGTGCCATTCCTGCACCATCATTGTAGGAATCATTTCCCCATAGAGGTGGATATTGATATCCTTTAGTTCCAGCAAGTTTTTGGCCTTTTCCATTTGTACCATGGCAACTTTGGCAATGCTGTTGAAAGACAGTAGCTCCATTCTTTTGATCGGCAGCTCTTTCCGGAATGGTCACTTTGACAAATCCCTGCCCAGTAATTCGCTTTCCAATTGGCGTATCTTTACTGATATGTTTAATATAGGTAACAATTGCCCTCATTTCGGTACTGTTCACATCAATAGCTTTTCCGTTCATGCTACGTTCAAAACAACCGTTGATACGCTCTTCTAGTGATTCCACTTTATCTTCTCTGCCAATGTAAATCGGGAAAACACCTGTAAGCCCAACATAGGGAGCCGCAAATGATTTTGTTCCGCCATTGAGGTGGCAATTGGTGCAGGCCAGATGATTACCAATTTTACTTCCATCTTTTTCATAAAAATAGTTGTAAGTCTCCCTTATCAGTTTTTCACCATAGCTTGCCATTTTATCTTCGGCATTGTCAGCATAAGGTGTCAGTTTTAATTGATCAACATGGTTAATTATTTCGCTCTGTTCAGACTCTTTATCAGGAGATTTATGCGCTAAAGCATTTGTCATATAAGCAGATAAAACAATGAAGCATAATAATATGCTCGTCACGATAATAATGGTATTGCTGCTCCTCCTAATTTTTTTAATATCCTCTTCCATTCATACTAGGTTTTAAACAAATGTACCCTATTACAGAATGCTGTTATAATTCATAATTATTATCTGTTATAACGAAATGTTATGAGTAGATTTTACCCTTATGCTGTTGAATAAAGTTCATGAATTTTAGTGGAAGGCCAGCAAGTCCTCCAACCAAATGGGTGATGTAGAAATAACGCTCTATGCTAAAATCTTCTAACTCAATAATTTTTAAATCACCGTTTTTAAGCTCTTCTTGTATCGCATGGATCGAAAGAAATGCTGCGGTATTACTGTATTTAAGATACCTTTTAATACTTTCGGAGGATGATAAAATAATTTCTGTATGGAGATGCTGTAACGAAATTCCAGCTTCTTTCAATTTGCAATCGATGATATCACGAGTTCCAGATCCAGGTTCCCGGAATACGAGTGCTAATTTATAGATGTCATTTAAGACAAATCTCTCTTCTTTACATAAAGGATTAGTATTGCGGGTGACCAAAACAATTTCATCTTTGATATAGGGTGTGAATTTTAATGATCTATTATCTGGCAATCCCTCTGTAATCCCCAGATGAATTTCGTTCTTGATGAGAAGTTGCTCAACCCGTTTTGAATTAGCCTGCGTGACTTTTATTTCATTTTGTGGAAAATGGAGGTTAAACTCCACTAACATTTTAGGAATTACATATTGAGAAATCGTTGTGCTGATTCCCAGGAAGAGATTTCCATTTTGCTTTCCTGTTATTTCGTTGATTTCATAAGTCGCCTGATTGTATTGTTCCAAAATGACCTGCGCATGTTTATAAAGAATCTTTCCAGCAGGAGTAAGGGCAAGCCGGTTGCCTAATCGTTCAAATAACGGTGTACCAATGGAGTTTTCAATCTCCTGTATATTTTTACTTACAGCTGGCTGTGAGATAAAAAGCTCTGATGCCGCTTTTGTGAAGTTGAGCGTATTGGCCGCAACGTAAAAAACTTTTAACCTAAAATCGAAATCCATAAATGAAATACCCTTATCGTAATGAAATGTATAGAACCAAATCTAAAAAAAATTGAATGCGTTTTTAGCTATTAACAAAATTGTCACAATTATAAATGTAAGTTGTTTTCAAATTTATTGAAGATTTGAATAGCATGATAGAATATGGTTTGGATTTAGAATATTAATTCAGGCCCAGTCAAAGCATGTTTATCAGCCATAGATCTATTGACAGTTTACTTTTATCGGGAATTACTAGACAAGGTGGATATCTTGAACTTGATCACAATATTGAATTCTGATAATAATGCTCTTGAACTATAAGCAAGGACAGCTTTGGCATTTCGTGTTTCATTTTTTTCAATGGAGAAATAGTATTTGAAAATCCAGAGAATAAAAAAAAAGAATTATTAATTTGAATTATTACGATTATTTCGTAGACTTGTGTATAATTAGTAGTTTAATAATCAGGTATGGAAAAGTTAACAGCACAAGAAGAACAGGCGATGCAGGCCATTTGGAATCTTAAGGCATGTTTTGTGAAAGAGATTTTGGACAATATCAAAGGCGAGAAGATGCCTTATACGACATTGGCCTCTACAGTTAAAAATCTAGAAAAAAAGGGATTCGTAAAGTCAGTTAAGTATGCAAATGCAAATCGATACGAACCGTTGATTTCTGAAGAAGATTATAAAGAGACATTTATGCACTCTTTCGTAGGAGACTATTTTAAGAATTCATATAAGGAGATGGTTACATTTTTTGTGAAAGAAGAAAAGCTGTCTGCATCCGAATTGGAAGAAATCATGCAAATGATCAAGGAAAATAAAAGCTAGTAATCATGGAAAATATCCTAAATTATGCGATCCAGATTAATGTATTACTAAGTGTGGTATACTTAGGATATGTATTGTTATTAAAGAACCTGACATTTTACCTGCTTAACCGCATGTATTTTATTACAGGTATTTTATTTTCATTTACCTATCCGTTCTTAGATATTCAATCTTGGTTTAGAAAACCAATTCCATCCGTAGGGGAGATCGCGATGGATTGGTCAATGGATCTCGGACAAGAGGTGGACAAATCGGTCTTTACCTTAAATAATGTATTGATCCTTTTACTTTTCATAGGGGTAACGATTTTATCAATTCGGTTCTTAATTCAGATGATCAGCCTATTGCGGATTCATATTTATTCTGAACCTGCACAGTGGCAATCTTATCTTTTTAGAAATGTTTTTATACCCATTGTACCTTTTTCGTTTTTAAATAAAATATACGTTAACAAAGATCATCACCCAGAACCGGAGCTCATGGATATTTTTAAACATGAAGATATTCATGTGAAGGGTTTGCATTCTATTGATATCCTGATCAGTGAGTTTACTTTAATCAGCAGCTGGTTCAATCCTTTTGTATGGCTCATGCGAAAGGCAATCCGTGAAAATTTGGAATTTCTAACAGATCAGCAGGTACTCAATAACGGCGTAGATAGACAGACCTACCAGTATAGCTTGCTCCGTGTCAATACTGGTGGCGGGTCGGCGACATTAGGAAATCAGTTTAGTTTTAAGACACTAAAGCGAAGGATAATGATGATGAATAAAAAACGATCCGCAAAAATACAGCTCGGAAAGTACGCATTTATGTTGCCTATTTTTGTATTGACAGCTGGAGCTTTTACGTTAAATAAAGCAGAGGCTAAGATCACGCAAGCGACAGATGCCGCGAAAGAGATTGATCTAGAGCCTGCAGTATCCACTTTTCAGTCCGCGAAAAATACCATTGAAGAAGCGGGTTTAGTTCAAGATACGTTAAAAGGAAAAGTAATCGGTATAAATGTAAAAGAGGAAGCCGTTTCAATTATTGGAATTAAGACAGATACCTCAAAGTTTACTGCTCATGGAGCAAAGACTAATATTGGTACAAGCCTCGACATTAAACCTACAGATTTATTGTATTTTGTGGATGGGAAGGAAGTTGATTCAGACGCATTTAAAAGCTTAGACAAAAATAATATTGAAGCGATGACTATTCTTAAGGATAAAGCTGTATTATTAAAATATGGAGAAAGGGGGAAGAAGGGTGCTATTGAAATCGTAACTAAGGGAAAAAAGAGTGCATCTTCCATTTCGAATGACTATAAACAAACAAAAACCGGATTTTTTAATACAAAAGGAGATAAAATTGGATTGATCCTTTTGGATGGTAAAGAAGTGACGATGGATGAGGTGAATAAAGTTCCAGAAAATAAATTAAGTATAAAGGCACTTAGTACTGGTGATTATGCAATTCAACAATATGGCGAAAAAGGTAAAAATGGCGTTGTTGAACTTAGAGATAGATCTAGAACAAAAGCTTTAAGAGATACTTCAGTACGCATTATATTTGGTAAATCGAATAAGCTTCCACCATTATATGTACTTGATGGTAAAATCTATGAGGGCGATATCAATACAATAAAGCCCGATAATATAGAAAGTATAACTGTATTAAAAGATGCTTCTGCTCAAGCTCTTTATGGTGCTAGAGGTGCTAATGGCGTAATTTTGATTGTCACCAAGGCTGGAAGTAAAAATAATCAGGTATCTGAAGAGTCTAAAACTAATGAAGTTATGGTTCTAGGGTCTGGAAAAATAAAGAAGTCCGAAATTGATTTTTCTAAAAAATATACCTACATGGTAGATAATCAGGAGGTTTCTTTGAATTATTTCACATCTATTCCTGAAAATAGTATACATTCCTATTCAATTGTTAATCCAAATCAAAAAGTGTCAAAAATAAAAGTGGATGGTAAAGAACTTGAACATGTAGGTACTGACGGGCTAGTTATGGCAATAAGTAAAGCTAAACACGATAGAATGCAATCAAGAGCTAGATAAAATGATTAAAATCCTCAAAATCCATAAATTTTGAGGATTTTTTGTGAAAGAACTTTTATCTCGGTTCAGCTACTGTGAACGGCTGATAAGGACTTAGATTAAAAGTAAAGTTGCCATTTGAATCAGTACCGCCTACACTTCTAACTTGCGCTCTGACGGTGTATTTCGCTTTGGGATTGTACTGTTTCACTTCAAAATTGAAGAAGAATGGTTTGATCTTATTTGTCCCTCTAAATTTATCTGCTAATGCGTGATGTTTGTCTGCACTGATCACCTGACCATTTTCCAAAAGTTCGACACCATCTATTTCCAAAAAGTCTTTACCTGCTGTAAAGAGGAAGCCCGCCTGCACACGACCTGTAGTATACACCTTTTTAGTCACGTCAATTGTCATTTCTTTAAACTCTTCAGTAACTGTTGCAGGACTCCATTTAGCTACCGTAAAACCGTCCTTTTTATAGTAGTCGACTTTCAGTTCGTCCAATCGATCATAATGTTTTTCCAATCGGTCTGTAAAATCTGCAAAATCTTTTTTATTCTTCACTGTCCATCCCGTCTCAGCTAGTGCCAGTAAGCGCGGGAAGTTATGGATATTCATATCCTTTAGTTCTTGTGTTAATGCAGTCCATTGATTAGCCTGTACACCTAACACCAGTTTTTCCTCATCTTTAGTTAATCCTTTACTCGGATCATACTCGTATACTTTTTCAAGCGTATTGATATTACCGTAGGCTAGATCACTCATAGTACCGTCATTTCGATCTGCTTGTGTAATATCAAAATACAAAGGATCAGTTGGCGTTGCTACACTTTCAAATCCATTTTCTACAGCCTTTTTGATCGCATCAGCTCCGAGCCAGCTCATAATAGCTGTTTCTTTAGGTAGATTTTTAACATCTGTCAAGATATCATTCCATCCCAATGGTTTTCTACCTTTACTCGTGATAATTTTAGAGACGCGGGTCACAAAGTAACTCTGTAATTCAGTAACCGTTTTAATATTATTCTTTTTCATGAAGTCGATCACGTGTTGTTCCTTTTCCCATAGGTCGTGTCGTACCTCATCACCACCGAAATGTATGTATTGGCCTGGAAATAATGCGGTAACTTCAGTAAATACATCATCAAGAAATTGATAAACAGCTTCTTTTGTTGGGTCTAAAGTATTCGGTGTAAATTGATTTCCCCAGTATCCCCATGAAGAAACAAAAGGAAATACATGATTGGGGTAACTGTTATTATTAACGCCGAGTTCCGGATATACCAAAATTGTTGGCCAAGAGTGTCCCGGAACATCGATCTCAGGAACAATCGTGATATGTCTTGCTTTGGCATAAGCCACAACATCGTTAATCTGCTCCTGAGTGTAGAAACCACTCCTTTCAGCAGGTTGGTGAGTTGTATGGTGGAAAATTGTTGCTTTTTCAGATGTTAGTTTAGGATATTTTTTGATCTCTATACGCCAACCCTGATCGTCAGTTAGATGCCAGTGAAAAGTATTCAGTTTATAGAGTGCCATTACATCCAGATATTTTTTGATCACATCCACGCTATAAAATGTCCGGCTTACATCTTGCATATAGCCGCGCCAGTTGTACCTCGGGATATCACTTATCGACACGTTGGGAATAGACCACTGAACATTATTAACTACCGATTGGCTTTCAATCGTACTTGGTAATAACTGTCTGAGTGTTTGAGACGCATAATACAAACCCGTAGCAGTTTTTGCTTTCACAATGATATTATCCGATTTAATATCCAAGGTATATCCTTCTGCCGAGCTGTTTTTTAAGCCCTTGTCCAAAACAAAGTGTATCCCTTTTTTACGGGTATTTTCCGGTTCTATTTTAAGATCAAAACCTGTAGCGATTTTTATTAAACCTGCCAGTTCCTGTATTTCAGATCGATTTTCCTTATTGATGAATATCTTGGTATTGGAGGTTAAAGAAAACGCTCCATTTTGAGCAGTTAGCTCACTTGGTTTCGGTATAATAGAATAACGCGAATCCTGGGCCTCTACCTGATGAGAAAGCAATAAAATGGCTAATACAGTAAGACATTTCTGCTTTGTTTTTTGGAAATAAAACATGCTTTAGTCGGTTTTATATTGATTTAAGTCTGCTTAAAGGTAGAAAATCATTTTAAATTAAAACCAGGCTTTCGAATATCAAACGTTTGCGCTTTTTTGAGCATCGCTTTATAAAAGAAACAAAGCCGTTAACAGGTTAACGGCTTTGTTTTATTTTGTGTTCAGATTGGTCATGGTCAGTTCAATACCGATATTGACAAAGCTATTGATCATCTTTACAGCATGATCGATAAGCTGTGGCAGTTCTTTTTGCTCTTCAGGATCAAATGGCCCAAGCACATAATCCACCTGTCTGCCTTTGGTATAATTATCACCAATTCCAAAACGCAGACGCGGGTATGCCTGCCCGCCACATAGTGCTTCAATAGACTTTAAACCATTATGTCCGGCAGCAGAGCCCTTAGGCTTGATACGTAAAGATCCAAAAGGAATAGCAAGATCATCCACAATAACCAGCGTATTTTCGATAGGAACTTTCAGCAGTTGCATGTAATAATTCATAGCCTTACCGCTTAAGTTCATATAAGTAGTCGGTTTAATTACATATACATTATGGCCCCGTTGCTTATACTCCGCATATGACGCAAGTTTTAACGTTGAAAAAGAAGCGTTAGCTTCCTTAACAAGTTGATCTGCGACCATAAAACCGATATTATGACGTGTGTCGGCATATTCCCTTCCGATATTGCCCAATCCTACGATAAGATAATTCATTGTTTAATACTTAGCCTGCAAAAGTAAGGAAACCTTTTCATATACAATAGTTCTTCCATGCTTTAACAAACAAAATAGCACACTCAGTTCTTATCCAAAGTGTCCGCTAATATAGTTTTTCGTAATTTCATGTTGCGGATTGTTAAAGATATCATAAGTAGCACCCTCTTCCTTCACTTCACCCAGATACATGAAGATCGTTTTATCAGCCACACGTTGTGCCTGTTGCATATTATGTGTCACAATAACAATCGTATACTGTTCTTTTAACTGATGGATCAGTTCCTCTATTTTTAGGGTACTAACCGGATCCAAAGCCGAACAAGGTTCGTCCATTAAAATAACATCAGGACGAAGTGCAACTGCACGGGCAATACACAGACGTTGTTGCTGTCCACCAGATAAACGGGTTGCCGGTTTTTTAAGATCATCTTTCACCTCATCCCACAGATACACCTCTTCAAGAGCTTTTTGAATAACAGCAGGACTTGCATCTAGATTGTTCAGCTTCAGACCGTAAGCGATATTTTCCTGGATACTTTTTGGAAATGGGTTCGCTTTTTGGAAAACCATGCCGATTCTCTTGCGTATATCCGTAACCGAGATACCTTTTTCATAAATATTTTGACCGTCGATACTGACAGTTCCTTCAATTCTAGCATCAGGAACGAGGTCATGCATGCGGTTAAAGGAGCGAAGTAAAGTACTTTTCCCACATCCGGAAGGACCGATCAATGCCGTTACTTTTTTCTCAGGAAACTCAATATCAATTCCCTTTAAAACATGTTTAGAGCCAAACCAGATATTCAGATCTTTGGTATATAAATTATTGGTCATTTTTTCTGTATTTATAACGAATGTAAAATGCGGTTAAATTCATTAAGAAAACCACGATAATAAGTACGAGTGCAGTTCCATAAGCCAATGGACGCACTTCTTCTATAGATTGATGCTGTGTCGACAGCATGTAAAGGTGATAAGGCAAAGCCATAAATTCCTGACTAGTGTTAACAGACACATCTGTGATGTAGAATGCAACACCAGTAAACAAAATTGGAGCTGTTTCACCTGCCGCCCGCGATAATGTCAAAACAACACCCGTTAGGATACCGGGCAATGAAGCCGGAAGCACAACATCTTTAATCGATTCAAATTTTGTAGCCCCTACAGCAAGTGCCGCTTCACGCATACTCGCAGGAATACGTAGTAACGCCTCTTCCGTTGTCGTTATGATATAGGGCAAGGATAAAAGCCCCAATGTCAAACCAGCAGATAAAAGTGAAGTTCCAAAATGTAGGCCCTGCACAAATAATGCTAATCCGAATAAACCATAGATGATCGATGGTACACCTGATAAGTTACGTATAGAAGCTCTGATGGTACGTGTTAGCCATGTGTTTTTGGCATATTCATTTAAGTAGATCGCACAGCAGACACCAAAAGGAATTGCAAATAGCGCCGTTATCAATGTCAAGATAACTGTTCCGATTATTGGCGAAAGCACGCCACCTTTAGTCATACCATCGGTTGGTAATTCAGTGATGAAAGACCACGAGATCGCAGACCATCCTTTTGAAAAAATTTCGTAAAGGATGACAATAAGGAAAAAACAGACTAATCCAGTAGAAAGTAATAATGAACCCCATTCAATAATGGGAGTTATTTTTTTAAAATTAAGCCGCATGATATTTTCTAAAACGATTAATAAAATATTCACCAACCAGATTGGCTATTAAAGTCATGAAGAACAATACAATTGCGATGGCAAATAAAGCAAAGTAATGTGTTGTCTGAAAAGGCACTTCCCCCATTTCTATAGCAATTGTTGCTGTAATGGTTTTGACCGAATCAAAGAAATCCTCAGGAAAAAGTGCGGCATTGCCAGTCGCCATTAATACCGTCATGGTTTCACCGATGGCTCTTCCAAGTCCGAGCATAACGGCTGCAATGATTCCGGGAGCTGCTGCTGGAATAGTAATTTTGATCAACGTTTGCCACTTACTTGCGCCAAGTGCATAGCTACCTTCGCGATATGTTTTTGGAATAGCATGGATGGCATCTTCAGAAATTGTGATGATGGTTGGTAATGCCATAATAGCAAGTAAAAGAGAACCGTTTAAAGCATTTAGTCCATTTGGAAGATCTGTAAGCGATGCTATTTTGGGTCCTACCAATACAATTCCTAAGAAACCAATGACAACAGAAGGAATAGCAGCAAGCATTTCGATTAAGGGTTTCAATATATTTTTAACTTTAGGACTTGCATATTCCGAAATGTAAGCTGCTGTACCAATTCCCAAAGGGATCGCAATTACCATAGCGCCAAATGCAACAATTGTTGTACTCACGATCAATGGTAAAATACCATAGGTAGGAATTGCAGCTGTAGGGTTCCATTCACGTCCCGTTAGGAAATCCAATGGTTTTACTTCTAAAAAGAAAGAAATAGCATTGTAGAGTAACATTCCGAAGATACCACCTAAAAGTGCTAACACAAGATATCCTGTCAATTTGAAAGTGTGCTGGGCGACACGATCAATTAAAATTCTATTTTTATACTTCATAACCTTTATTAATGAATAACGTAATACCCCGACGATTCGATTAAAGCTTTTCCTTTCGCATTTTTTTCAAATGAAATGAACGGTTCTACTTTTTCCCATGATGATTCCGGAATAAATTGGAATAACGGACGCTGGAAGTAGTATCGATTTTGACGGATGGCCTCTTGGTCTAATGGCGATACAGCTGTATTCGTTTTATCAATGATTTTTAAAACTTTTATTCCTTGCTGAACATTGGTATTTTGAGATATATAACCTGCACCAACATACCCAATGCCAGATTTATCCAGTTTTACACTTTCTAAAATCTGCGAATTACCAGTCATCTCCTTCGCTGCTTGACTGAATTTGATTTTTAATTTTTTCTTGACAAAAGAATAAGTTCCAGAACTACTCTGTCTTCCGTAGATGGTGATCGGTAAATTGCTATTTGACAATTTAGACCAGGAATCCTGTGTACCATCTAAAATTTCTGCTAGATCTTTTAGGTTGATGGAGTCAATAGGATTGTCTTTATTCACCACAAATGCCGTAGCATCTTCCGCAAACACAACTGTTCTTAAAGGAATATTTTTTTCTTTGAAGAGATCAATCTCGTCCTCTGTAAGTGGACGTGAGGAATTTGCAATATCAGCCTGCCCATTGAGGAGAGCAGTGATACCTAGACCTGAACCTCCACCGGAGATAGCTATACTGAAATCAGCGTTTTCCTTAGAGAACTCTTCTGCAAGATTAACAGCTAAGTTCACTTCGGTGTCTGAACCTTTCATTTTGATCGCATGATCGGAATCAGCACAACTTTGAATCAAAATAAGGATGGAGAACAGGAATATCTGAGGATATCCAAAAATGTGTTTTTTCATTACTTTTATAAAACAAGTCGAGACCTGAAGATGATCTCAAAAGTAATGATACACTGTTAATTCGTGATAAATTCAATGTTAAGATGGTGTTAAGAATTAATTCCCTAAACTTTTCTTAACAAAAAAAGGCATCGATAATTCGATGCCTTTTAATAAGCTGTTTAATAAATCCCGAAAGATTATTTTTTACCACCTTTAGTTGCTTTCGCAGCTTCTGTTTCTGCTTGACGTAAAGCACGTGACATGATAACAGATACGATCGTATCGTCAGAGTTGTTTAAAACTTTAGCGTTTTCTAAAACTACTTGAGCTACGCGGAATGATTTACCAACTTCTAAAGATTCCATAGGAACTGCAATTTCTTGAGGTAAGTTTCCAGGTAAAGCTTTAACACGTAATTTACGTAATTTTTGAACTAATTTACCTCCTAATTTAACACCTGGAGAAGTACCAGTTAATGTTACAGGGATATTTAAAGTAACTTCTTTCTCATCATTCAACTCTAAAAAGTCAACGTGAGTAACTAAGTCAGTTAATGGGTGGAATTGAGCGTCTTGAACGATAGCCTTTACAGTTTTTCCATCAAGGTTTAATTCAATGAAGATAACCTCTGGAGTGTAAAGTACTGCTTTCAAATCAGCTGCGGATACAGAAAGGTGAGTTTGTGTAGAACCACCATAAAGAACTGCAGGAATATTACCTTCGTAACGCAATTCTTTCGCATCTCTTTTCCCTACGCTCTGTCTTACAGAACCGCTAATAGCAATTGATTTCATCTTTAATTTGATTAAAATTTAAGGTGCAAAGATATGTTTTTTTTGTTATAATGTTACTGTAATTGCTAATATTATAACAAAAAAAACCTTCCTCCATAAAGAGAAAGGTTTTTATATGTTTTGAATTCTAAGTGGTTAACTTATTCAACTTCGAATAAATCGGAGATAGAACCGTGTTGGTTAACATTCTTAATTGCTTTTCCAAATAATTCTGCAGTAGACAACACTCTAATTTTAGTAGACTGTTTCATTTTTTCAGGATCCAATTGAATGGTATCTGTAACAATCATTTCAGACAATACAGAGTTCTCAATTGTTTCGTAAGCTTTACCTGATAATACAGCATGTGTACATACTGCTCTTACAGATTTAGCACCGCTTTCCATGATCAATGCTGCAGCTTTTGATAATGTACCTGCAGTATCACAGATATCATCAATCAAAACAACGTCTTGACCAGTAACATCACCAATGATAGACATTGATTCGATTTCGTTGGCACGTTTACGACGTTTATCACATATGATCACTTCTGCATTGAAGAATTTTGCAAATGTACGTGCGCGGTAAGAACCACCCATGTCAGGAGATGCAATCGTCAAGTTAGGAAGATTTAATGATTTGATGTAAGGAACGAAGATAATCGAACCGTCTAAGTGATCAACAGGAATGTCGAAAAAACCTTGGATTTGAGCAGCGTGTAGATCCATTGTCATGATGCGGTGTGCGCCTGCTGCGGTAATTAAATTCGCAATCATTTTAGCACCAATAGCTACACGTGGCTTATCTTTACGATCCTGACGTGCAAAACCGAAATAAGGAACTACAGCAGTAATGTAATGAGCCGAAGCACGCTTTGCTGCATCAATCATCAACAATAATTCAAATAAATTGTCTGTTGGTTGATTTGTTGATTGAACAATAAATACATCGCTTCCACGAACTGATTCATTGTAAAAAGGTTGGATTTCTCCATCGCTAAAACGAGATAACGTTTTATCTCCAAGAGGTTTCCCGTAGGAGGTAGCGATTTTTTCTGCTAATTCTGTAGTGCCAGAACCGGCGAATAACTTAACCGTGTTGAATTGCAAAGGCATGGTTTTTTATTTTTGATATAGTGGATTAGAATAGAATTTTCTGTTTGTATGTTGCCAATTACTTTCTAATGACTTAAAAAAAAAGGATTGTTTTTATAACAATCCATTTTTTTCTTTTTAAAGTTGCTCGACCTGGATTCGAACCAAGACAAACAGTACCAAAAACTGTCGTACTACCCTTATACTATCGAGCAATCTATCTCATTGATTCGATTGACATGTCAACCTTTATCCTTTCGATGGTGCAAAGTTAGATAAATGTTTTTAATTTCAAAATTTCAATCGAAAAAAAAATGTAAAAATTTAAATAATGCCTCATTATGAGCTGGAAAAAGTGGAAAGTATCATATGACTTCTTATTTTGCAGATACAATAGGAATGGTTTTCTTATGCCACTTTTTACTATAAAACGTGTATTGTTATATGTCATGATCATATCTCTAAGCTCACAAGTAGAAACAGCCAGTTCGGAAGTGTCGATTTAAGGCTTCGTACTTACCGTGTTAATATCATACTTTGAAGAAAGTATAGTATTAAACAATATCTTTTTTCGGATTCACTATACTTTGGAATAAATTAATTTGGTGTTCCATGATGATGAATAGGATTAACGTATTATGAAATTTTGAAAATGGTTGAAAACAAAAAAGGCTTACCGAAGTAAGCCTTTTTTAATGTTGCCCGACCTGGATTCGAACCAAGACAAACAGTACCAAAAACTGTCGTACTACCCTTATACTATCGGGCAAACATTCTCAAAAGTGTAACACTATGGAAGCGTGTTGGTCACTTTTGATGATGCAAATATACGGCGCTTTTTCATTTCTGCAAATAAAAAATGAACGGTAAATGCCTTTTAATTGATTCTCAGGCTAATAATTTTTTAATTTATTCTGAAAGACCAGTTCTTTGCCTAGTATAGAGCCTATCTGGCAGTAACAAATTTGAGTTTAAGCGTATAAAAAAATATAATTTATTCGTTTCTTATTAAATATCCTTATTTTCGGAACGTATTATAATCTTTATACAGTATAATTATATGAACTATACTAAAATTAACAATGTTTTAGGGTGGGCCTGCGCAATTATTGCTACCGTCACTTATATGTTAACCGCAGAAAGGTCAACGAGTTGGTGGGACTGCGGTGAGTTTATCGCCTCAGCATATAAAATGCAGGTGGTTCACCAACCAGGTGCTCCGTTATTTTTGATGATTCAAAATATATTCTCGAACCTTGCAGGGGGAGATGTTACAAGAATTGCTTTTTGGATGAATGTGGGATCTGGAGTATGCAGTGGTATTACCATTTTGTTTTTATTCTGGACCATTACAGCATTAGCTCGAAAAGTGGTCACAAAATCTGTAGATGGAACATATTCAAGTGCAGATTTGATCAAGATCTTCGGATCAGGATTGGTAGGAGCTTTAGCATATGCATTCTCAGATACATTCTGGTTCTCAGCAGTAGAATCCGAAGTATATGCCATGTCTTCTTTATGTACAGCTGTCGTATTTTGGGGTATTCTAAAATGGGAAAACCATGCAGATGAACCTGGTGCTGACCGTTGGTTGATTTTTATCGCTTACGTAATGGGACTTTCCATAGGCGTTCACTTATTAAACTTACTTGTTATCCCTGCTATTGCAGTTGTTATTTACTTTAAGAGAGCAAAGACAATTACAAGCAAAGGAGCTATCCAGTCATTTCTTTTAGGGGTAGTGGTTTTAGCGGTGATCTTATGGGGTATCATTCAATACTCGGTTAAATTCGCCGCTTATTTTGATTTATTCTTCGTCAATACATTAGGATTGGGATTTGGATCAGGATTCACATTTTTTGTTGTGTTATTGGTTGCATTATTAGCTTATGGTATTTGGTATTCGATCAAAAAAGTAAAACCGATCTTAAATATCGTAATGATCAGTGCTTCTTTTATTATTTTCGGATACAGCTCATTTGCCATGATTATGATCCGTGCAAAAGCAAATCCAACATTAAATAATAGTGATCCAGAAAATGCTTTTACTTTCTTAAGTTATCTAGGACGTGAGCAATATGCAAGTGAGCCTTTATTTAAAGGCCCTAACTTTGATTCTAAAGTTACAGGAGTAGAACCTACCTATTCTTACAGAAAAGATAAAGATAAGTATACAAAAATCCAGACAGGATCTACTTACCAATACGATAAAGAAGTTCTATTCCCACGTGTATATAGCAATAGAGATGGTCATCCGGGCTATTATCAGGACTATTTAAGATTGGGTGAAGGGCAGTCTCCAACATTTGGTGATAACTTAAAATTCTTCTTTAATTATCAGATAGGTCATATGTATGGACGTTATTTCCTTTGGAATTTTGCAGGTCGTCAAAATGATCAGCAAGGACACGGTACTTTTACAGAAGGAAACTGGATCTCTGGAATTAAACCAATCGATCAGATGTTAGTAGGTGGGCAAGATGCACTTCCTGACTCTTTGAATACAGATCCATCTAATAATAAGTATTTCTTTTTACCGCTAATTATAGGATTGATCGGTGCTTTTTGGCACTTCGGTAAAAGACAAAAAGATGCTGGTGTTGTTGGATTGTTATTTTTCTTTACAGGCTTAGCGATTGTATTGTACTTAAATCAAAGTCCTTTACAGCCACGTGAACGTGATTATGCTTATGCAGGGTCATTTTACGCATTTGCCATATGGATTGGATTGGGAGTCTTTGCAATAGCAGATTTCTTAGGAAAGAAAATGAATCCTAAAACAGCAGCAGGGCTTACAACAGTTGTATGCTTACTTGCAGCACCTGTTTTATTAGCAAAAGAAAACTGGGATGATCACGATCGTTCACATAAATTAACGGCACGTGATCTGGCAAAAGATTATTTAGAATCTTGTGCTCCTAACGCTATTTTATTCACTTACGGGGATAACGATACGTATCCATTGTGGTATGCACAGGAAGTGGAAGGTATCCGCACAGATGTACGTGTGGTAAACTTAAGCTTATTAAGTGCAGATTGGTATATGGCTCAAATGCAGAAAAAGGCAAATGATGCCGATGCGTTACCGATCAATATTGATAAAGAGAAGTTTAAAAAAGGAGTGCGTGATGTGATGTACTTCCAAGATGTTCAAATTCCAGGACATGCTGATTTGAATTTAGTTTTACAGTTTATGCTTTCGGATGATGCTAAAAATAAAGCACAGCTGAATTCTGGTGAATTTGAGAACTTCTTGCCAACTAAAAATCTTGCTTTAGCGGTAGATAGAAATGCGGTTATCCAAAATAAAACAGTACCAAAGGAATGGGAAAATACGATTCCAGATACTTTAGCATGGACTTATAATAAGAATTATGTGACCAGAGCCGAACTGTCTATCTTATCTATTTTAGCTGATAACAATTGGAAAAGACCTATTTACTTTGCAGCTACAGTTCCAAATGATAATTACTTAGGTCTAGACAAGTACCTAGTGCAGGAAGGTTTTGCATATCGTTTAATGCCTATTCAGGTTGCAAAAGAAAATGCAGGAGCGCTTGTCAATACTGAAGCCGCTTATACTGATATTACCAAGAAGTATGCTTGGGGAAATATGGCAACATCACCTTACTTGGATCCAGAATCGTACCGTATGATTGGTTTAATTGTCAACTCAATAACGGGAAGTACTGCAACACAGCTCTTGGAACAAGGAAAAGAGAAAGAAGCGAAAGAAATAGCTTTGTTAGTGTACGACAAAATGCCGAAACGTGTTTTCTTGATGCGCGATGTTTTAAACTATACACCGATCATTAATGTTTTATACAGTGTCGGTGAAACTCAAAAAGCAAACGACATTGTTAAGCGTAATTTGCAGTTCTTAACTCAAAATATGTCTTATTATAGTGCTATTGCGCAGACAAAACCAGAATTGGAATATTCAAATATTGAAACTGCTTTAAGAACACTGGGTGTTTATAAGAGTATTTTATCTCAGACAAAAGAGACGAAATTACTACAAGAAATACAACAGCTTGAAGAAAATTATAAAAAGCAGTTTGGAATATAGTAGATTAATAGACAAAAAAGAGGGGCTTGCAGTTTTGTAAGCCCCTCTTTTTTGTCTATTATTTTTGTTAGCAGACAGCTACTAGAAAAAGTGATCAACCATGGAGGTATTTTTTTATAACATTAAAAATATTTGAATGAACAAGCATTAATACTGACATTTAAAAAACTCATTTTCTTAACTGCACCTTTATACTAACTTTATTTTAGTCTTGATATGGTTTATGGTTATAAAAAGGGGATGATGGGAGGGTAATTGTAAAGGCTTGTTTACAAAGCGCTAAAACGATAAAACGGTTTTGTGATTTTGAGTAATTTTACCTAATTTGTCCTTTCATCTATACAATTAATTATAACCAAACAGATTTGAAGTGCATGTTGTTTTATTTTTTTCAATCGTAAGATAAACGGCTTCTAAGAAAATTAAAAATTGATTATGGTAAATTATCAAATAAAGGAAAGTACAGAAGTCTATGATGCTATTGTCGTCGGTTCGGGAGCCGGTGGTGGTATGGCGGGTTATATACTTGCCAATGCAGGCCTTAAAGTGCTGATGTTGGAAGCTGGTCCTTTTTATGACCCGGCAAAAGATTCTCAACAGCTACGCTGGCCTTGGGAATCTCCCCGACGCGGTGCCTCGACGACCCGTCCTTTTGGCGACTTTGATGCCGCATACGGAGGATGGCAACTTGAAGGAGAGCCCTATAGTAAAGTAGCAGGTACTGAATTTGAATGGTTTCGTGCACGCATGTTAGGCGGACGTACCAACCACTGGGGCAGAATATCATTGCGCATGGGGCCCGATGATTTCAAACCTAAAGATGGTGTTACTGATGCATGGCCAATTACCTATGACGAAGTTAAACCTTTTTATGATCGTGTAGATCGTATGATCGGTGTATATGGTACAGTAGAAGGCATACATAACGAACCTGATGGTATCTTTATGAAACCACCAAAACCACGATTGAATGAACTATATATAGCCAAGGGCGCAAAGAAAGCAGGGGTACCTGTTATTCCTGGGCGTGGAGCAGTATTAACGGAAGTATCCAAAGAAATCAAAGGTAGAGGTACATGTTTTTATTGCGGGCAGTGTGGACGTGCCTGTAAAGTATATGGCGATTTTTCTTCATCTTCCTGTTTAGTGATACCAGCAATAAAGACCGGAAATCTAAAAGTAATCGATAATGCAATGGTTCGTGAAGTATTGACCAATGATGAAGGGATTGCTATCGGGGTTTCATATGTTGACACAAAAGATTTGCAGGAATATGCGGTGAAAGGAAAGACAGTCATATTAGGAGCTAGTGCATGTGAGAGTGCGCGCATTATGCTTAACTCGAAATCTAAAGCACATCCAGGAGGTGTAGGGAACAGCAGTGGTGTTGTGGGGAAATATCTTCATGATTCAACGGGAGCAAGTCTCTCCGGTTTTTTACCACAATTGTTAGACCGTAAACGTTATAATGAAGATGGAGTTGGAAGCGTACATATCTACTCACCATGGTGGGAAGATAATAAGAAGCTTAATTTTCCTCGTGGCTATCATATTGAGTATGGAGGAGGTTTACACATGCCTTCTTATGGTTTTTTAAACTGGGTGCCCAATGTAAATAACAATGCAAAAGGTCCTGATGGTAAGCAAAAGCCATTGGGTGGATATGGAGAATCTTTAAAACAGGATTATAACAGTTTTTACGGCGCTAATGTAGGTATGGCAGGAAGAGGAACGGCATTAGCCAGAATAGATAATTATTGTGAAATAGACCCCAATAAAGTCGATAAATTTGGAATACCTGTATTGCGCTTCCATTATAAATGGGCAAACGAGGAGATTGCACAGGCAAAGCATATGCAAGAAACATTTCAGTCAGTTATGCACGAAATGGGAGCTGTGATAACCTCAAAGATTCCGGGAGCGGATACCTTATATGGTTTAGAAGCACCAGGAAAAATTATCCACGAAGGTGGTACCACACGTATGGGAAATGATCCTAAAACTTCAGCTCTGAACAAATGGGGGCAAGCACATGATTGTAAAAATCTGTTTGTTGTAGATGCCGGGCCATTTGTACAACAGGGTGATAAAAATTTGACTTGGACTATCCTGGCCCTGTCAATGCGTACAGCAGAATATATTTTACAGGAAAAGAAGAATTTAAATAGCTAGAACTCATGAATAGAAGAGAATCACTAAAAGCATTAGGGCTGATCGCTGCTGGGACTGGTCTATTGGCAGGCTCCTGTAAAACCGATAATAGTAAAACTGCTGTTGCAGATGCAGCAGACAGAATTCCCGGAATTCAGGATTTTGAATATGAACGTACTAAAGCATTACAAGAAGAAAAATTCTTTAATGAACATGAGTTTGCAACAATAACTGTTTTAGCAGATATCATCATACCGAAGGATGCATCTTCAGGAAGTGCTACAGATGCTGGAGTACCGGATTTTATCGAGTTTATCGTAAAAGATTTACCAGATAATAAAATTCCAATGCGTGGCGGATTGAAATGGCTGGATGTGCACAGTCAAAAGAGATATGGACAAGCGTTTGTAAACTGTAAACAACAGGAGCAATTGGCGATTGTAGATGATATTGCATATCCCGAATTAGCAAGACCTGAAATGCAACAAGGAGTTGCTTTTTTCTCGCTGATGCGTAACCTAACGTCTTCTGGATTTTATACTAGTGAAATCGGTGTAAAGGCTATCGGTTTTAAAGGAAACACACCAGGAGTGTGGACAGGTGTGCCCGACGATGTTTTGAAAGAACATGGTTTTGATCCATCTAAGTTTTTTGGATAGGACTAAAATTCAGTTTAATAAAGCGTTCAAATATACGCAAAACTGTTTTGCCTTCATTTCTATTTTAGTTAGAAATGAAGGCATTTTTATTTTTCGACAACCTGTTGTTTTTCAGGAATATTTGTAAGTTTGTTGTCAGGTAACCAACCTAAAATATATGAATCGACAACTCAAACTTTGGGATGCCATTATGATTGTAATGGGATCAATGATTGGAAGCGGTATTTTTATTGTTTCATCGGACATGATGCGGCAATTGGGGTCCGGATGGTGGGTG
Organism: Sphingobacterium kitahiroshimense; assembly: GCF_025961315.1. NCBI lineage: Bacteria > Pseudomonadati > Bacteroidota > Sphingobacteriia > Sphingobacteriales > Sphingobacteriaceae > Sphingobacterium > Sphingobacterium kitahiroshimense. The sequence goes on from NZ_JAOQNK010000001.1 coordinate 4,603,926, forward strand.
ATTATTGTTTGGATTATTACTGCAATAATGACTGTATCGGCGGCAATCTGTTACGGTGAGTTATCTGCTTTATTTCCAAAAGCAGGAGGTCAATATACCTATTTAACAGAAGTTTTTGGAAAAATGACGGGCTTCCTATATGGTTGGAGTCTCTTTACCGTTATTCAGACAGGAACTATTGCAGCGGTTGCTGTGGCATTCGGTAAATTTACAGCCTATCTCATTCCTGAACTTAATAATGCCCCTCCCTTATATGAAAATGGATCATTTAAGATCACCTGGATTCAGGTATTAGCCATGTTCATTATTTTAGTCCTCACCTTTATTAATACGAAGGGAGTGCGAAGTGGTAAAATGATTCAGTCTTTTTTTACATCATCAAAAATAATTGCATTAATTCTGTTGATCATAGGTGGTATATTTATGATTAAGGAGAATCATTTTTCAGAAAATCTAAGTTATGGATTAAGTTCCTATCAAAATTTAAAAGGCCTTGGTTGGACGGATATCAGTGGTGGTATCCTTTTAGGAGGTATAGCGGCGGCAATGGTTGGATCGGTTTTTAGCAGTGTAGCCTGGGAAAATGTAACGTTTATAGCGGGAGAAATTGAAAATCCAAAACGCAACGTCGTACGTGCAATGGTGATTGGAACTTCTTTAGTTATGGTGTTGTATCTGCTATGTAACTATGTTTATCTTGCTGCTTTAAGTAGAGATGAAATTGCATTTGCAGTCAATGATCGGGTTGCAGTAGCAACAGCACATAAAATTTTAGGGGAAACAGGTACGATAATTATGGCCATTTTAGTCATGATATCCACATTTGGTTGTGTCAACGGTATTGTGTTATCCGGTGCAAGAGTATTTCAGCGTATGGCTAAAGATGGACTGTTCTTGAAACAAGCAATCCCCAATAATAAGTATGAAGTTCCCGAGCGCTCTTTATGGTTGCAAGGTATATGGGCATCCTTGCTATGTTTAAGTGGTCAGTATGGCGATTTGCTCGATATGATATCCTTTGTTATTGTGCTTTTCTACATGATCACGGTGTTTGCCGTTATTTGGTTAAGATTTAAAGCACCAACATTGGATCGCCCTTATAAAACTGCGGGTTATCCCATTGTTCCGGTTATTTATCTTGTTATTGGCGCCACTTTCTGTATTTTGCTCATCCTGTATAAACCACAGTATACCTGGCCAGGATTTATTCTTATTATTTTAGGACTTCCTGTATATTGGTTGATCAATAAAAAGAAAGCATCTCCGATTGAATAAAGATTAGGGGACGTTGGATATATTAAATTCATCTTTTATTCGGATTTTTTCAAAAAAAGTGGTACGTTTGCTTAAACATTCCCTTAATGAAACAGTCGATTTTATTAGATGGACCAAAATTTCAGATTACCATTCAAAGACTTTGTCGTCAATTGATTGAGAATCATGGAGATTTTTCAAATACAGTTATAATTGGTATACAACCTCGCGGAACTTTCTTAGCCAAATGCATTGTCAAGGAATTAGAGAAGATGTTAGGTACTTCAATTTTAAGTGGTGATTTGGATATTACATTTTATCGTGATGATTTTCGTAGAAAAGGAAACGATGGTCCCATTTTAGCTAACAGCACAAACATTAATTTTATTGTAGAAGGTAAGAAAGTCATTTTAATGGATGACGTCCTTTGGACTGGTCGAACCATTCGTTCTGCAATGGATGCAATCCAAGCATTTGGTCGCGCTGAACGTATCGAACTATTGGTTCTGGTTGATCGCCGTTTTTCGAGACAGATTCCGATCCAGCCCGATTACATTGGAATCCAAGTGGATTCTATTGATTCTCAGAAAGTCATTGTGAATTGGAAAGAGTTGGATAATCAAGATAGTATCATCTTGGTAACAGAAAAGAAATAGAATAAAGAAAATCTGAATACATTAAAAATGTCATCAACAGCTGAACAATTAAGTACACGTCATTTGTTAGGAATAAAAGATTTAAATGAATCTGATATTCAATTAATTTTAAATACAGCGAGTAACTTTAAAGAAGTTTTAAACAGACCGATTAAAAAAGTTCCTTCACTTCGTGATATTACAATCGCAAATGTCTTCTTTGAAAATTCTACACGTACACGTTTATCATTTGAGCTAGCTGAAAAAAGACTCTCTGCAGATATCGTTAATTTTGCGGCCTCCTCTTCTTCTGTAAGTAAAGGTGAGACATTGATCGATACCGTCAATAATATCTTAGCGATGAAGGTTGATATGATTGTTATGCGTCATCCTTATGCCGGAGCAGGTGTGTTTTTAAGTAAGCATGTTAACGCACAAATTGTTAATGCCGGCGACGGAGCACATGAACACCCGACTCAAGCTTTGTTAGATTCTTTCTCGATTCGTGAGCGCTTTGGAGATGTCGCAGGACGTAAAGTTGCCATAATAGGTGATATCACCCATTCACGTGTAGCACTATCCAATATTCTATGTTTACAAAAACAGGGAGCTGAAGTGATGGTGTGCGGACCAACAACATTGATTCCTAAATACATTACTTCATTAGGAGTAAAAGTGGAGCATGACTTAATGAAAGCTTTGAACTGGTGTGACGTAGCCAATATGTTACGCATCCAGCTGGAAAGACAAGATATCGCTTACTTTCCATCCCTAAGAGAATATACCATGTTGTATGGATTGAATAAAACACTATTGGATTCATTGGATAAAGAAATAACAATTATGCATCCAGGACCTATTAATAGAGGGGTAGAGATTACTTCGGACGTTGCAGATAGCGCGCACTCTATTATTTTAGATCAAGTAGAAAATGGCGTAGCAGTACGTATGGCTGTACTTTACCTATTGGCAGGACAGCGCGGATAGCATTAATTGTCGATATAGATCAATATGCCTGATTTTTTATTTTTAAATCAGGCATATTTTTTTTGTATTAAATACGTTATACTTTGGATAATGTTAACAATTGTGAATAACTTTTGAGGAAAACTCCTTATTTTAGGCTTAATTTAGTACTTTGAATATTACTATGAATTTTACTTCGCTTTTTTGAGCTAAGTACTTGCAATACAAAATAAAAACATATAAAATATTTCACATATTATGTATAAAAAGATTTACCAGGTAGGGTTTGCGCTAAGTTTGATGGCGACACCAGCTTTAGCACAGCAAACAGAATGGCAACAAATCAACAAAGCATACAAGTCCGGGATGGAGTTGTTTGAAAGAGGCAAATTTACTTCTGCTTCAGAACAATTTAATCGTGTAGAAGCGTTACGGACAAAATCCTCTCTGCAATTGGATGAAACAGAAGAACTCACGCTGTTAAAAGAAAATGTACGCTATTATCAAGCTGTATGCGCTTTAGAATTGGGGGAAACAGATGCCGAAGCACAGTTTTTGAAATATATCAAAGACTATCCAAGTAGTGCTAACGCAAAAGCAGCATATTTTCAAATTGGAAAATCTTACTATGCTAAGAAAGATTATGTAAAAGCTATTGAGTGGTTTACCAAAATCGATAGTAAAAATCTGGCAGGTAATGAAAGTTTAGAATATCGTTTTAAATTAGGATATTCTTACTTTACAACAAAGAATTATACTGCTGCCAAACCACTTTTTGAAACATTAAAAGATCAAAAGTCTGAATACCAGGAAGCATCAATATATTACTACGCTTATTTATGTTATTTAGATGCGGAGTATAAAACTGCATTAAATGAGTTTGAACGTTTGAATGGTTCAAAAACATTTGAAACAAGTTATCCTTATTACATTACAGCTTTGTATTTCTTGGACAAACGTTACGATGACGTTTTGGATTATGCTTTGCCTATCATGCAACGCACGAAACAGGAGAATGAAACCGAATTGTTCCGTATTGTGGCGGCGACCTACTTTATCAAAGGAGATTTAAAATCATCCAAAAGTTACTACGATAAGTTCCAGGCACAAGATCAAGGAAAAACACAGAATAATCAAGATAGCTACCAAATCGGTTATATCGCTTACAAATTGAAAGATTATGATAAGGCAATAACAGAATTGGAAAAAATGACAGAACCTGATGCATATTATCAAAGTGCGATGATTACATTGGGAGATTCATTCTTGAAAAAAGGAAATAAGCAAGCAGCACGTAACGCATTCTTCAAAGCCTCAAAATTAGATTTTGATAAAGATCTGCAAGAAGAAGGATTATTTAACTATGCTAAGCTTTCTTACGAATTGGAATTCCATCAAGTAGCATTAGCTTCCACTCAGGAATATCTGAAAACTTATCCAAAATCAAAACGTCAGGAAGAAGCGAAAACTTTATTAGCTGAAGTTTTATTGAGTACAAAGAACTACCGCGAAGCTGTTGATATCTTAGAGACCATTCAGAAAAGAGGTAGAGAAGCAAATGTCGCTTATCAAAAAGTAACTTACTATAGAGGTTTAGAATATTATAACGAACGTGCATTTGAAAATGCAATTTCATTATTCATGCGTTCTGAAGCAAATCGTTATGATGAAGAAATCTATGCGTTAGCTACCTACTGGAAAGCAGAGGCGATGTATGAAGTTCGTAAATATGGAGAAGCCGTAACCAATTTTAATAAATTTTTACGTCTACCGGCAGCAGCTAAAACTGATGTTTACAACTATGCCAATTATGCTTTAGCATATGCTGCATTTAGAAATGGAAACTACAATACATCTGCAAATTATTTTGAACGCTTTTTAGCGACAGGTGGTTCAAAAGGAATCGAGTTGAATACCCGTAACGATGCTATTGCTCGTTTAGGAGACTCCTATTTCTCAGCAAAGAACTACGGTAAAGCAATGGAACAGTATGATCGATTGATTAATGGAAAAGCAGCAAGTCAAGATTACGCATTATTCCAACGTGGTATCATTCAGGGGCTACAGGGAAATAATGAAGGTAAAATTGCTACGCTGAAGTCTGTAATTGCTAAATATCCGACATCAAATTATGCCGATGACGTTTCTTTTGAGATCCCATACACTTATTTCTTAATGGGACAGTCCGACCAAGCTATTTCAGGTCTGCAAACGATGGTGGAGAAATATCCACGTAGCAGTTATGTACCTCGTGCTTTGGTAACAATCGGTTTAGTACAATATAATCAAGATAATAACGAAGCTGCTTTAAAGACTTTCCAACGCGTAGTGGATCAATATGCAACAACGGATGAAGCTAAGCAAGCAATGCGTTCTATTGAAAATATCTATTTAGACAATAGTGATGCTACTGGTTATATCAAATATGCTACTGGTACCAATATTGGAAATTTAACAACATCTGAGCAGGATAGCCGTACATTTTCGACAGCAACAACGCTATTCTCAAGATCAAACTTCCAAGGTGCAGTTGAAGCCGTGAATGCTTATTTTGATAAATTCCCTAAGCCTATTCAAGAGAAATATGCACGTTTTATCCGCGCTGAAAGTAATGCTGCTTTAGGTCATACTGATGAGGCCTTACATGACTATAACATTATCTTGAATGACTGGACAAGCGCTTATACAGAACGTACTTTGGTGAGTGTATCACGCTTATATTTGAAACAGAAGAAATATAATGAAGCAACACAACTGTTGAAAAAATTAGAATTGACTTCTGAGTATAAATCTAATTACAGCTATGCGATCAACAATTTAATGGTCAGCTATTTCGAGATCGGTGACTATAAAGAAACTCTGAATTATTCCAATGCAGTAAGAAATTACGAAAAATCATCTGAGGAAGAGATCGCAAATGCATCACTTTATGCTGGTAAAGCATATTTGAAACAAAGTAAGCGTGCAGAAGCGCTGAAGGAATTTAATTTAGCGGCATTGAAGAGCCGTACAGTTATTGGTGCCGAAGCACGTTATAATGTTGCTTTGATGCAGTATGAAAATAAAGAATACGAAGCCGCTATTAAGTCTGCTTTTGATGTTTCAGATTCGTTTTCATCTTATGATTACTGGGTTGCAAAAAGTTTTATCCTAATGGCAGATGCTTACGTAGGAAAAGGAGATAACTTCCAGGCGAAATCTACTTTAGAAAGTGTGATTGAGAATTATGACGGTAAGGATGATATTTTGCCAACAGCAAAAGCTCGTCTAGAAAAATTGAACAAAAAGAAATAGGAAATAATGAAGAAGTTGCACAATACAACAGTGAAGAAATATACATTAGCAACCTTGTTATTGGGAGCTGGAATGCACTCCTTTGCACAAGAAACACCAAAAAAAGTCGATCCTGCTACACCAGTGACAATTGATTCTTTTGATGTCGTACGTGATTATAAACCTATTCTTGCAGATGCGGTAAAAATCCGTCGTAGTCCTGATATGACCAATAAAAGGGAGTATCAGCCTAAGTTGAGCTATAATAATATTTCAGATAAGAAACTCGATATCAATACTGGATTGCGTGAGTTAAATGTGAAAGAATTGCCTTTCTCACAACTTGCTGATCAAACAAGTAACTATGTTAAATTTGGTGTAGGAAACTACAATACCATCTTAGGAGAAGCATATTTGGCCGTCGATAAATTTGAAAATACACGATTCGGATTATTTGCCAAGCACTTAAACCAAAAAGGTAGTATTGAAGGTCAGAAGTTCGCTACACAGGATGTCGGTATTTTTGGCCGTCGTGTTTACGAACCTTTTACAGTAAATGGAACTTTAGGATATAATCGTTATTCGACAAACTTCTACGGACAGGTGTTTGATAACAGTTCTAATTTAATCAATACAACGCCAGAGGCACAAGCTTTTAATGATATCTATTTCAACGGTGAACTGACAAGTAATGCAGATGTGGATAAGGCTGGGGCGGTAAGCTATTCTGCGAAAGCAGATGCTTATCTTTTTAAAGATAAATATGATGCTAAAGAAAATTCATTCGCCATATCCGGTTATGTGAATAAAAAAGTCAACACATTTAATGTGGGGGCTAATCTAAGTGCTAGCTTTAACTCAGTTGAAGATGTTAAGGTGGCAACAAAAAATCATGTAGCATCGATCAATCCATACATTAAATTTAAAGGTGATAATTATAATGTTACTTTGGGTGCCAATCTCGTTTCTGAGTTTGGAGATACCAGCCGTTTTAATGTTTTTCCAACAGTGGAAGCTGATTTTGCAGTTGTACCGCAGTATGTATACTTATTTGCAGGTGCAAATGGAGGTGTTAAACAAGGATCATTACGTGGTTTTGCAAAAGAAAATCCTTACTTAAATAGCAATATTGATGTACGCAATACTCTTGAAAAACTAAATGTATATGCAGGATTAAAGGGGAATGCAGGAGCAAATTTTGGCTATAAAGTAAAAGCATTTTACAAGCAGATCGAAGGACTTCCTTTGTATGTGAATAGTAGAGAAGAATTAGGAGGCGGTTTTGTTCCTTACAAATTTGATGTCATTTATGATGGATATTCAAGTAAAGCAACTCATTTTGGTATAGAGGGTGAGATGAATGTGCGTGTTTCACAATTGGTTAATTTAAGCGGTAAACTTAATATCGATGATTACAAAGTGAAAGATAATGAAGAGGCATGGTCATTGCCGAAATTCCGTTTCTTAGCCAATGCAAGATTCAATATTTCGGATAAATTCTTTGTAGATGCTGAATTATCAACTCAAGGGCAGACTTCCGCTTTAGCTTATACGTATACAAGTGCAACAGTAAGATCTGAGAATCCAAGTAAAGTAACCATCCCTTCTTTTGCAGATTTTAATGCAGGAGCAGAGTACCGTATCAAAAAGCAATTGGGTGTTTTTGTAAAGGCTAATAATATCTTTGGAAAAGAGTACGAGCGCTATCAATACTACCCACGTTTAGGTTTTAATATAATTGGTGGTATAAACTTTTCTTTTTAATACAAGAAGATTATAACTTTGCGTTAGCAAATAAGGAACAAGAATGAATTTAGGTAAAAACATCAATAATCTATTAAAGCGTTACGCTGAAGTTTACGTTAAGGGCTTGGGGGTGTTCAAAAGAAAGCATTCCGCAGCTCAGTTCGATAAGCAGCGCAACCTGTTTTTACCACCTATTTCTTATTTGGAATTTGATTCGACAGCCGAAAGCGGTTTTAATTTTATTCATTACATACAACAACAGCAAAACCTGAATCTTGATGCCGCAACTCAGGTGTTGCAGGATGCTGTTGCTGATTTAAAGGATCAATTGATCCAAAATGGACAGGCTAAACTTGAAGACTTAGGACACATTGTGAGCTATGGTTCAAGTTTAGTTTTTAAACCATTAGATCTCTCAGGTTTTAATTTTGAACCGATCAGACATGTTATTGCTCCAGAAATAGAGACTGTTATTCCCGATCGTGAATTGGAAGAAAATATTCCATTTTCTCCGACTGAACGAGAGGAACCCGTGGAAGATATTATCGAGGATGAACCGGCAGATACAGAGCAAGTAGAAGAGGAAATCGTACCTGAAACGGTAGTGGTAGCACCTTCACCAGTTGAAACACCTGTAGCGCCGATAATACATGAACCTGTATCCGAAACGATTGACGAAAGAGTAGAAACTGATCCAGCGATATTTTATCAGGAAAGAAGTACTAAATCAAATACAGTTTGGTATTATATTTCAGCAGCGATCATTATTGTGGTATCTGTTATTGTTGCTTTCCTGCTTAATCCCTCATTGAAGGATCAATTGTTTGGAAAGAAACAAGCAACAGCACCGGTCGTCGTTCCCGCACCAGTGGATACACTACCTAAAATCGATAGTACACAATTGAAGCAAGATTCAACTGCAATAGTTGATTCTTTAAAAGTGGATACAGCTGCACTTCAAACAACACTAAAGGAAACGGTAGTCGTAAAAGAATCAGTACCTGTAGCACAGCCCAATTATCAATTGGTTATTGCCACGCCACCAACAATGAAATTGGCAGAAGAGGAAGTGCATAGGTTGCGTAAAAAAGGATATCACACTGTGCGGGCAGTTGATAGCAAATTTAAAAGAAATAAAAAACGTGTGATTTGGGATACCTACATGACAAAAGAAGAAGCAGATCGGGACCAGGCAACTGTCGCGAATACTTTTTCAGGAGCATGGGTAGAGAAAATAGCAAAATAGTCTAATATAAACAATTTTAAAATTATAAATTATTATGTCATTGATTCAAAGCGACAGCAATCTTTTGGACACCGTTAATCAAGCTGCACAGCAAGCAGTACCTGTAGTAAGAGACGAAAATTTGAGCTTAATTCAAATGATGATGAAGGGGGGATGGATTATGGTTCCCATTTTATTATTGTTGTTTATTGGTTTGATCATCTTTTTTGAGCGTTTTCTGACTATTCGTAAAGCTGCAAAGTATGATGTTTCACTAATGTCACAAGTAAAAGCAAGTGTGCTTTCTGGTAAATTGGACGCTGCTTTAGCAGTTTGCCGTTCGAGTCACTCAGCATTAGGACGTATGTTGCAAAAGGGATTACTACGTGTAGGACGTCCAATCAAAGATATTGAAGGTGCTATTGAGAATGTAGGTAAACTTGAGGTTGCTAAATTGGAAAAGAACATTAATATTCTAGGTATTATTGCAGGTATTGCGCCGATGCTTGGTTTCGTAGGAACAATTTTTGGAGTAATTACAATTTTCCATGAAGTAGAGATGGCTGGTGGTATTGATATTGGTTCAGTATCCGGAGGTCTTTATGTGAAGATGGTAGCTTCGGCATCTGGCTTAACAGTTGGTATCTTAGCATATATTGGTTACCATATCCTAAATATGATGGTTGAGCGTTTGATCTTACGTATGGAGACAGATGCAGTTGAATTTATTGATTTATTAGATGAACCTGGCGCATAATCGCAGGGTCGTATAGCTAATTAATCAATTAAAATTTAGAATAATGAATCTAAGAAGTAGAAAAAATAAACCAGCAGCTGAAGTACATACTTCAGCATTGAACGACATCATGTTCTTTCTGATGTTATTCTTTTTGTTGGCATCTGCTGTTTCCAATCCGCAGGTTGTGAAGTTATTACTTCCAAAATCCAGTGCTGGAGAGCAGTCTGTATCCAAAAAAACATTGACGGTTTCGATTACCTCGGATTTAGCTTACCATGTTGAAAAGGCAGTTGTACCTTATGATGCATTAGAAGCAGCAATCCAATCGCAAATGAGAACAGGAGAAGAATTGACGATCATGATGTATGTTGATAATTCAGTCCCTATTCAGAATGTGATTTCAGTAATGGATATTGCCAACCGCTTGAAAATAAAAGTTGTTTTGGCGACAGAACCAAAGAAAGATTAAAGAGTTTTAAACCTTTTTTAAGGTTTAAGTTCTAATTTTAAAGAATAGGAGATAAATACATGGCTTACCATCTTCAACATGAGGAAAATAACTTCCCCAAAGCATTAGGGATTTCTACTGCTATAATGGGAATTTTGGTATTGATAAGTTTCTTTGTCATTTTTGGAACTAAAATGCCCGATGAATACGGTATGGGCGGTATGGTTGTGAATTATGGTACAGCAGAAGAAGGCATGGGCGATGATTACATGAGTGTTGAAGAACCTTCTGTAGATCCCAATGCTAATAATGTAAAACCAGATCGCGTCGTTCCAGAAGAAATACCGACACCTACACCTTCACAGCAGGTCGCTGACAAAGCAGTCGTGACACAAGATGTTGAAGATGCTCCCGTTGTTACGAAGGCTTCAAAGCCCGTAAAAACAGTTGCGCCTGAAACAACAAAAGAAGTGAAGGACAGTAAACCTGCAGTAAATTCGAATGCCCTTTATAAAGGCAAAAAGAATAACGGCACAGGTTCTGGTGATGGTACAGGAACGGTACCTGGCAATCAAGGTAGTAAATTAGGTGATCCTTTAGCCAGTAATTATGGTGAAGGTGGTTCTGGAAACGGTAATATGATGCTTTCAATTGAAAACAGAAGTTTTACGCAGAGACCTCAGATTGATGATAATGGACAGCAGGCTGGTAAAGTAGCTGTTGAGTTCCGCGTAAACCAATCGGGAGTGATCATTTATGCACGTGCCGGAGTGAAAGGTACAACCATCACGGATCCAAGCTTATTGGAAAAATGTGAAAGAGCTGTTCGTGGAGCTCGATTGAATCAATTGCCAAATGCGCCTGACTCTCAGACAGGCAGAATTGTATTCAATTTTAAACTAAGATAAAATTTATTGTCAATGCATAATTATAATGAGGTAATCGAGTATTTATATGCTCGATTACCTATGTTTACCCGTGACGGGGCATCCGCCTATAAAAAGGATTTAGATAATACCTTAGCATTACTTCATGCGTTAGGAAATCCACAAGATAAATTCAAATCTATTCATATTGCCGGTACGAATGGGAAAGGTTCATCCTCTCACATGTTGGCTTCTATCTTTGCAGAGGCAGGATATAAAACAGCCCTGTATACTTCACCACATTTATTAGATTTTAGGGAACGTATTCGTATCAATGGACAGATGGTCGATGAGCAATTTGTTATTGATTTTGTGAATAATCTGCATGCACTGATTGAAGAGATTCAACCCTCATTTTTTGAGGTTACGGTGGCTATGGCATTTGATTACTTTGCAAAACAGCACGTTGATATTGCCATCATTGAAGTTGGTTTAGGTGGTCGTCTTGATTCTACAAATGTCATCATGCCACTGGCATCCTTAATCACTAATATCGGTTTTGACCATATGAATATGTTGGGTGATACGCTTCCAGCTATAGCATCTGAAAAAGCAGGTATTATAAAAAAAGATACTCCTGTTGTCGTATCGGAATATCATAAAGATACTGCGCCTGTATTTCTAGAAAAAGCTAAGCTTGAAAATGCAGCGCTTGAGTTTGCATCCGACAAATTGCAATCAGAAATTAAAGCCATTAATGAAGATCATTTACAGATTGAAGTCAAGGATAAGGAAGGTCATATCGAGCAATACGAATTAGATCTAAAAGGAACGTATCAATCAAAAAATATATTAGGTGTCTTGCGGATTGTTGATCATATGCGGACACGAGGTTATGATCTGTCACAGGACGATGTAAAAAATGGTTTGCGAAAAGTACAGTCTTTTACTGGCCTTCAAGGTCGATGGCAGACACTTTCCAAAAAACCTTTTATCATTTGCGATACTGGACATAATGAGGATGGAATTAGGGAAGTTCTGAAAAATTTAGCCAATACAAACTATCGGCAATTGCATTTTGTAATAGGAGCTATGAAGGATAAAGATTTAGGACATATGCTCCCATTGTTACCTACAGATGCGATCTATTATTTTAGTAACCCTGATATGCCTAGAGCGATGCCTTCAGAAGAACTTGCAGCTGAAGCACATCTATTGGGACTAAAAGGAAATGCATATGGCCCTGTCGTAAAAGCTTTTGAAGCAGCAAAAAAACAGTATCAGAACGGAGATTTAATTTTTATAGGAGGAAGTAACTTTGTGGTATCAGAAGTGCTTGCCGCTATAAACTAATGTGCTGCCTGATAAGACAGCTATTGTAAAGTAAAGCAAAAAAAAAGAGCGAGCAGATCTTTAGATCTGCTCGCTCTTTTTTATGCCACAAGATTGTAGTTAAGTAATTACCCAATTTTCGAATTTTCTTCAAGTGCTGGGAATTTTATTCTATGTAAAATTTATCCAAATTCAATTCAGTTTATGAAGAAATTAATCGTTGATAGTCAATTCACCTCTGATATCCTTTTCGATCCAATAGGCAACATCTTTTTGATCTTCGCATTCACCCTGTAGGTACATGAGCTTTGTTACAGCAGCTTCAAAAGTCATATCGTAACCATTGAGTACTCCAATCGCTTTTAGTCCAGTGCTCGTCTCATAACGCCCCAGTTCAACAGAACCAACCTTACATTGTGATATATTTAAAATATTCTTACCGTTATCAATGGCTTCTTTCAGCAAATCTAAAAACCATTGATCGGTAGTGGTATTTCCGGAGCCAAATGTTTCCATAACAATAGAACGGACATCCGAATTTAATACTGCTCTGATTGTGCTAGGACTTATACCTGGAAACAATTTCAGAACACCCACGCGATCGTCAAGTTTGGTATGCAAAATAAACTCTTTACCACTGTTGTTTAATAAAGCATCTTGATTGTATTGGAGATGAATACCTGCCTCTACAAGAACCGGATAATTGGGGGAACGGAAAGCTTCAAATTTTGCCGAATTATATTTGAAAGATCGGTTACCTCTAAATAATTTATTGTCAAATAGAATACATACTTCTTGAATCATGGAGACCCCAAAATGCTTTGTAGACGCAATTTCTAAGGCAGTCATCATATTTTCTCTTGCATCGGTGCGAATTTCTCCGATCGGTAATTGAGAACCTGATAAAATGACGGGTTTTTGTAACCCTTCCAGCATAAAGCTTAAAACCGAAGCCGAAAATGACATGGTATCCGATCCATGTAAGATGACAAAACCATCATATTCATCGTAATTATCCTTAATGATCTGTGCCATTTCAATCCATATTTCAGGCTTCATATTGGAAGAATCAATAATGGGATTAAAGGAATGTACGGTTAATTTATAATTTAATCGACTTAGATCTGGAAGATTGCGCTTGATTAATTCAAAGTCAAAGGGAACGAAAGTTCCCGTTTCGTCTTTGACCATTCCTATGGTGCCACCTGTGTATATGATAAATATGTTATGCATGATGTGAGTTAGATTCCAAATATTCTTTTTGAGTTTTCAGTTGTTATTGCCGCTACTTGTTCTATTGGTAATTCTTTAATGTCAGCTATTTTTTGTGCTATATAGTATAGATAACTACTTTCATTTTGTTTGCCTCGAAACGGCATCGGAGCAAGATAAGGCGCATCAGTTTCCAGTACAATATGTTGTAGGTCTATCTGTTTAACCACTTCGTCAAGCCCCGCTTTTTTAAAAGTGACAACTCCGCCAATACCCAGTGCGAAACCCAGATCGATAGCATGTTGCGCTTGTTCAATGTTTCCTGTAAAGCAATGTAGTACCCCAAAAAGTTTTTCATCTTTTAGTTCTTCTAATAATTCAAATAATTCGTCAAAAGCCTCACGACAATGAATATCTATTGGTAAATTAAGATCTTTAGCCCATTGTACCTGCTGACGAAAAGCATCTTTTTGAATCTCCAAAGTAGATTTGTCCCAATACAGGTCTAGGCCAATTTCTCCGATAGCATACACTTTGTGTTGCTGCAGTGCCGCATAGATTTTTGTTAGTTCTTCTTGATAGTTTTCTTTTACATCACAGGGGTGTAAACCGAGCATCGGAAAACAGTTGTTTGGGTATGCATCAACAGTTTTCATGACTGCAGCTATCGATGCACTATTGACATTTGGAAGAAAAAGGCGATGAATATCTTTATCAAAGCAACGTTGCATTTGTTCTGCTAATGAATCGTTTTCGGTGTGGTAGTATATATGGGTATGGGTATCTGTTAGTAACATGGATTATAGTTATAGCGACGGTAAAAATAAATGTTTACGATGAAACGACCTAATTTGATGAAACTTAGTCATTATCACGGTGATGGATATAGCGCCAATGCTTTGAAAATTAGAAACTCATATAGCTGTTTTATTACGAATATAAAACTGCACAGCTTTTTTTTTGATTTTTTGTTAAAAATGAGAAATATTTGATCAAAATTTTAACTGTTTTATTATTTAGAACAGGATAAAATTCCTGTATTTAAGAATATTGTAGCTAAATCACCTAAATAATGCATATTCCTTCCTTTTACTATGGGATTTATAGCACTCATCTATCCGTCAATTAGAAAAAGATGCAGTCACTCATCCATCCATTTATTTGATATAAAAATCAAACGCTTACTTATTCTTATTTCCTCTTTATTTGTTTAAGTACACTTTGTCAGGTCACCATTTCAAGCAAATTGCTAAAAGTTTTACAGATAATAAAATTCTGATAATTATGGACTTAAACAAGCCAATTTTGCGTAATGCCCAAGCTAATTATTGATCCTTATCGCTTTGAAGGGTTTATCAACATTTGGAAATAGAAGACCAATGAAAAAGGGCTTATTGAATTACCAATAAGCCCTTTTTTCTTGAATATTTATGTCCTTATTTTTTTGCTGGTGTAGCAGGTGTCAATTTTGTTGCAGGAATTGTTGTTGGAGCAGCTGCAGGAGCTTTTCCAGGAATAATGTCAATAACTTCTACGTCAAAAATTAACGGCGAATATGGAGGAATCTCTCCAGCCTGACGTTCGCCATAAGCTAAATTAGAAGGGATAACCAATGTTGCTTTTGAGCCTTTGTTTAATAACTGGAAAGCCTCCGTCCAGCCTGTTATAACACCATCTACACCTAAATGTAGACGAAGAGGTTCATAAGGTCTTTGTGCATTGAATTTTTTATATTTTTTAGCAAGATCAGCTTGATTGGTATCAAATACTTTATCGTTTGCTAATTTCCCAACGTAATTAACAACTACTGTATCACCAACAGCGGCATTTTTACCTGATCCTGGTTTTGTAATTACATATTGTAAACCGGAAGCTGTTTTCTGAGTTGCTAATTTATTATTCTTTAAGAACGCTTCAACTTTCCCAGCTTCAGCCCCTTTTAACTTAGCGTTCTGTTCTTCAAAATATTTCGTAACCTGCTCGCTTAATTGCTGATCGGTAAGTTTACCTTTTTTGAAGTGTTTTTGAACTTTAATCGTATAGATGATGTATTTGTCAGCAAAATCAGGTTTTGGCTGCTTTGTTTTAGCCGTTATAGAATCTAAATTAATCTTAAATACCAAACTATCACCTTCACCTACAAATTTGAATAAACCAGTTGGATCTCCTGGGTTTTGTTTGATGATACTATCCGGATATAATTGTAGGATTTGTGGAACTCCTGCATCGTAAGTACTCGACATGACAGAATCTCTATCAGATTTTTGAATAATATCTACCGACAATAAATCACCTGCAACTGCCTTTTCTGCACCAGCATCCTTCACGATTTTGTATTCTAGGCCACCCTCAGCCTTTTTAAAGTTTTGGCAAGCAGTTAATAAAAGCCCTGATGCCGCGAATAGTAAAATTGATTTTTTCATTTAAGTTTAATTGCTTTCTTATTTTTTTTATTAATTCTTATAATCTGGTCATACGACTTTAGTCGTATTGAGATTCTGTTCCTTTTAAATAGTCTTCCTATTCTATGGAAGGAAACATCTCAGATCAAAGATAATTTAATTTGTTCAGTTCTGGCAGTAATTTTTACGTAAAAAAATGTAAACATGGATATGAAAAATAGCTATGATACTGCTTAAACATGGATTTTAAATTATCATGGAAGGCAAAAGAAAACATTAAAAATTTTTAAAGAAAATCATGCGATTTGAATTTTTATTAACCCTAATTTGGATATAAAGGAAAGGTGATTCTTGTGAAAATATAATATAAATTTTAAATTTAGGTCCGCCCCAAAAAAAAGCACTTATCGGTGATCCGATAAGTGCTTTTCATTTTGATAATTTCTGTACTTATTTCTTTACAGGCGTAGCCGGTGTCGTTGTTGCAGGAATTGTCGTTGGAGCTGCAGCAGGTGCTTTTCCAGGGATAATGTCAAGAACTTCCACATCGAAAATTAAAGGTGAATATGGAGGAATTTCTCCAGCAGGACGTTCGCCATAAGCTAAAACCGAAGGAATAACCAAAGTAGCTTTTGAACCTTTGTTCAATAATTGGAAAGCTTCAGTCCAACCTGTAATAACGCCATCAACACCTAAATGTAAACGTAAAGGCTCGTAAGGTCTTTGTGGATTAAATTTGTTATGTTTTTTAGCTAGATCAGCTTGGTTAGTATCAAATACTTTATCGTTTGTCAATCTACCGATGTAGTTAACAACTACAGTGTCACCAACAGCCGCATTTTTACCTGATCCAGCCTTAGTAACAACATATTGTAAACCAGAAGCAGTTTTCTTAGGTGCTAATTTGTTGTTTTTCAAGAAAGCTTCAACTTTTCCAGCTTCAGCGCCTTTTAATTTTGCAGTCTCTGCTTCAAAATACTTCGTAACTTGCTCACCTAATTGTTGATCAGTTAACTTACCTTTTTTGAAGTGTTTTTGAACTTTAATCGTATAGATAATATATTTATCAGCAAATGCTGGTTTTGGTTGTTGTGTTTTGGCAGCTACAGAATCTAAATCGATTTTAAATACCAAACTATCACCTTCACCTACAAGTTTAAATAAACCTGTTGGATCTCCTGGGTTTTGTTTGATGATACTATCTGGATATAATTGTACGATTTGTGGAATTCCAGCATCAAAAGTACTATTTAATAATGAATCTCTATCTGTTTTAACAACCATGTCTACCGACAATAAATCACCAGATACAGCTTTTTCAGCACCAGCATCTTTAGCGATTTTGTATTCTAGGCCACCTTCAGCCTTTTTAAAATTTTGGCAAGCAGTTAATAATAGTCCTGATGCCGCGAATAATAGAATTGATTTCTTCATTTCAGTTTTATTGCTATCTTATTTTGTTAATATTTCTTTATAATTCGGTAAAGCGGATTTAAATGTATTGATAACCGTTTGTAGATCATCATGTGAATTTCCTCCAGATGCATTGAGATGACCACCGCCATTAAAATATGTTTTGCATATTTCATTGCATGGAACATCACCAATCGAGCGCAAAGATAATTTAATTTGTTCTTTTCTGTCAATAATTAATGCAGCTAATCGAATTCCTTTAATTGATAACGCATAATTGACAAGTCCTTCGGTATCTCCGGTAATCACTTCGAACTTTTTCAAATCTTCTTGAGTGACATAAATCATGGCTGTATTATATTCCGGGAATACCTCTAAACGATTGAGTAGACAGTACCCTAAGAATTTTAATCTCTCTTCCGAAGAGCTGTTGTAGATCAGCTCGTGGATAGCCCAGTTCTGCGCACCACAATCAATCAAGCTAGCGATTATGCGGTGGATTTCGGAAGTAGTTGAGCGGAAACGGAATGAACCTGTGTCGGTCATTATCCCTGTATACAGACAGGTTGCCATATCAGCAGAGATATGCTCAGCATCTTGCATCTCTTCTGTTATAAATCTAAAAATTAGCTGTGCAGTGGCTGCTGCTTTAGGGTCCCAATACTCGTAATCATGGAAACCTTGAGGTTCAAGATGATGGTCAATCATACATTTTATACCTGTAGCATTCTCAACAGGAACAGCCATATCGTGGATACGGGACAGTCCATTGAAATCAAGGCAGAAAATGATTTCAGCGTCGGCAATTAATTTTTGATTTTCTTGTACTTCTTTGGTGTAAATGCGCACATGTTCTAAACCCGGTAACCAGTCTAAAAAGGAAGGGAAATCGGATGGAACGATAAGGCTTACATCATGTTTATGGGCCTTTAGCCAATAAAATAGACCTAACGAAGAACCAAGCGCATCGCCATCCGGCTTGAAGTGCGTTGTGATTACAATTCTTTTAGGTTCTGATAAAAGTGTTTTTAGTTGTTCTGATGTCAGCATATTCGTATTAAGTCTGCAAACCTACTATAAAAAAAAATATTTATAGCATTTTTTTATAAACATTTGAGACGTTTTTGATTTTTGATTTTTGTTTTTAAATTTTTGAAATACAATTTGTTAAAATTTATAAACATAAATTTTGTGATCTCGTTTAGAGCTAATTAAATACGACGAATTATTTCCAAAATCGATAGAGCCAAAATAGAATTTTGACATACCTTCAACAGGAAAGCCATTTCTGACAAGACCATCTTCATTGAAGATATAAATCATACGGTTATCTGTACCTACAGCAACAAGATCGTTATTGTTTGTCACTTTAAAGAATAAAGGTCTATTGCTAACTTCGTCCACAAATTTGTATGCAAAATATTTCGTGCTATCTTTCTGGTTATACACAGATAGATTGTTGTCACTAAGAACAACATAATCTTTATCTGCACTGCCACTTATATCTTCAAAATTGAAAGTGAAGTTTGTTCCCCAATCACCAATTTTCAATTTAATAGGATCACCCTCGAAAGGAACTTTAATTACTTCTCCTTTATCTTTCGGTACAATAACAAAGGAATTCTTCATGTCTGAAGTTGTTATTAAACCAATGGGGTTCTTTAACGTTTGCCCATTGACATTAAGCTCTTCTTTACGGATAAGAGTACCTGCTTCATTAAAAAAGTAAACTGACCCTTGGCTGGTTCCTGCAATGATAAAATTTTGATTAGCAATTGTAGCGGCTTTTAAATCAAATAGAATCTTGCTGTCCAAGCTTGGATTTTTCCAATCTTCGATCTTTTTTCCCGTCAGATCGTATACAGCTATCTGGTTTGAGCACGGAATATAGATTCTTTTTTCATTGTTGAAATTTGTCAGTGTAAGACCTGCAGAGGCATTGCTCGGTAAACCCACAGAAAAACCAGGTATTAACTTTCCATCAGGAGAAAAACGATACAGACGACTTCTGGTATTCAACAGTATACTACGGTCCTGCAATTGAATCGGTTGCCCTAAAATTTCTCCCTGAAAGAGTGTTTTCCATAATTCTTTACCAGAAGGGCTGAGTGCATAGACCGTATGATCCTGCTCTTGTACTAAAATAAATTTGCTGTTTTCAGTCTGATTAAATACCCAAGGATTATTGATTAATTTTGAGTTCATTTGAAATGTCCATGCTGCAGTCCCTCCAAAACGATTTTTAGATTTGTATAAGGCATAAAAACCTGAAATAAATCCACCAGCATTTCCACTTACTTGCAAAGAAGTCGAGTAAAAATTTTGATAACCAAAAAGTTCCTTATCTCTGAAGTTTTTAGCATACTCCGACTTTAAGTTATTAATGATTGTATTCTTCGCTGTTTCAGGTTCGATATAAAACGTAACATTCGCTCTGTTGCTCTGAATGGCACTATGATTCTTGAAGATGGCTGTTCCAGACATCATCTGGTTATCGAAATAAGCCTGACGGTACTTTCGTAGAACACCGGTCTGATTTGCCACAACAAGTACTTTTCCGATTCTTGTAAAGTATGGACGCTGAAAACTTTTGAAGGGATCTCCGAAACTTGAATAAAGAATGTTGGAATAATCAAATTGGTAGATATCATCTCCTTGATTGCTGCTTATTTTTTTTGAAGTTTCTATAAATTTACTGCTATCAGCTAAACTAACAAGACCTAGAATATTCTCATTATCCAATTCCGCAATTGCAAATTCATCATTCCATAAAGGTAAAATATCAGTTTGAAAGATTACTTTTCCTTCATTCTCAATGAGCTTTTGATGGCTCTTAATTTTATCAGCTTCCTTTCGATAGGTAAATAAATCGCTAAGTGAGCGATGAAAGCTATTGATATCAGAAAGGCTATAGTTAATGTAGGAAGAGGTGTTTTTTGGTAAAAAATTAGCTAAAGTTTGCACTTGTGGTGATTGATGAGCAAAAAGTTGCAGATAGTTATGCTGATTCAGGTTAAGCTGCGTTTCTCCTTTAAAAATTAATGCATCATCTTTGAAGTTTAGATTCCAGGCTGTAGATCCTTGTAATGAATCAATTTGATTAAGATACATGCCAAACTTACTGCGCATGATTTTTTTTGCTAGAGCTGCAATTTGATTATTACTAAAATAAAGACTTAACGGAGTATTCTTACTGTTTTGACTGATGAAGAATTCAATTTGCTTATGATCTAATTTTTTAACCGATTTATCAATGACCTGATGGATTATTGAAGGATTATAACCAGCAAAAAGAATATTTTCATGAAGTGTACAGAACAGCACAGAATCTTTAATACCCTTATCAAAACTGTAAATGCGGTGACCTAGCGTGTCAGTTTGATTTTTCTTGTATTTTTTATCTACACCTTGAAATAAAGCTTCTAAGGTCTTATCGTTTATTTTTTCATTTAGACCGACCGTATATAATGATGCAATACCCGATTTTGTAGGGTGATAGGAAAGAATGACTTCCACATCCTGCACTTTCCCTTTAATCGATGCCGCACTTAAGAAATCCTGCTTAATTGTTTTGAGATTGTCAAAATCTTGTTTTCCCTGAATTGCTTCAAACAGTTCGAAATTCTGGAAAATTGTATCCGTTGTTTCGTTATTTCTGAAAGCTGCAATAAAGTAGGTATCAGCAGGTAAATACTGGAGTGTTTTTGTCGCAGTTTCTTGCTTGCTGCTGCTGTCGGAGAAGTAGTAGATGGAAGCCGCAACTACGGCTATAAAAAGTAGGACAGTAACAATAATCGTATTTCTCATATCTAATAACAAACGTACTAAAAAATATCTGGAACCTGAGTTGTCACAAATGTAAGTACTCCTTTGTAACAATAAATTTAACAAATATTCTCCTTTTCTGAGGAAGATTTGATACATTTATCCAGCATTAATAAAATATAGACGTAATTTTCGATTAATGAATAAGAGAATCATCCTAGTGGCTGCATTTTTTGGTGCACTAGCTGTTATTTTAGGCGCTTTCGGTGCGCATGGTTTAGAAGGTAAGATTAGTGAACAACATATCGAAACTTGGAAAACTGCCAATCAGTACCATTTTTACCATACTTTGGCTTTGTTGTTTCTGTCCACTTTTTCGCGGGCAAAAACTGCATCTATCCGTGTCTCATTTATAGCCTTTATAATTGGATTGCTTTTCTTTTCAGGTTCTTTATATCTGTTAAGTGTGCGCGAAATTACAGGTTTTGGAAATCCAGCTATTCTTGGCCCAATAACACCGCTGGGTGGGGTCGCCTTTATAGTAGGTTGGGCAGCACTTTTCGTTGCTGCATTAAAGAATAAGTCATAATTTAACGGTTTTATTACCGTAAGATGAGCCCTCGGAGAAATTAACGTTTTTTCGAGGGCTTATTTTTTAGTAATTTTACATGATACTTGAAATGAATATGCCAGAGCCTCAAAACTTATTTTTTACAGACCGAGCAACTGTTTTTGTTGATGTTATTTTGCCTTTAGCATTAGCGAATACCTATACTTACCGAATTCCAGTTGAATGGAATGATAAGATCCAGGTCGGTGTTCGTGTTATGGTGCAATTTGGAAAGAATAAAATCTATTCTGCTATTGTAAAACAAATAACGAAAGAGGCGCCAAAGCATTATGAAGCAAAGTATATTTTAGACATCATTGATGAAAAACCTATCGTAGATGGTGCACAACTACAGTTGTGGGACTGGATATCTGATTATTATATGTGTTCATTGGGAGAGGTTATGCAAGCTGCTTTACCCTCTGCTTTGAAATTGGCAAGTGAAACTAAGATCGCCTCGGCTATTCCAGAAGATTTCGACCGTTCGACTTTGACTGATAAAGAGTATCTGATCATTGAAGCACTTGAGGTGGCCGGTGAACTAAAAGTAAATGATATCGTTAAGCTATTGAGTCAAAAGTCTGTTTTCCCCATATTGAAAGCGATGTTTGATAAGGGAATAATATTGATTTCTGAAGAGATTACTGAACGATATAAACCAAAGACTAAAGTTTTTTTCTCTTTTGCTCTGGAATTTCGGGATGAAGATGGTAAACGGAACTTATTAGATGCCTTAAATCGAGCTCCAAAACAGCAGGATGCCGTATTGGGTTTCATGCAATTGTTGAAAAAAGGAGTGGATGTTACCCGACAGATGATAATGGAAGCATCGGGATGTGGTTCGGGCGCCATTACAGCATTAGTTGATAAAGGCGTATTTCAGGTTAAAGAGAAAGTCGTCAGCCGTTTTCAAGGAGAAGATCTCGAATTGGAGGCCAATTTTGAATTTAATAATAATCAAAAACGTGTTTTTGACGAAATTCATCAGTGCTTTGAAACTAAAGATGTCACCTTATTGCATGGTGTGACAGCATCGGGGAAAACACAACTCTATATCAGATTGATTGAGGAAGCATTGGCAAGAGGTCATTCAGCCCTATATTTACTGCCTGAAATAGCTTTAACATCACAGATTACCGCACGTCTCAAATTGCATTTTGGCGATAAACTTGGTGTATATCATTCGAAATTTAATGATAACGAACGTGCTGAGGTATGGCATAAGGTAATGAAAAACGAATTTAAGGTTATCGTAGGTGCCCGTTCTTCCGTGTTTTTACCTTTTCAAGATCTGGGGATTATTATTGTCGATGAAGAGCATGAGAGTTCTTACAAACAATATGATCCCGCACCGCGCTATCATGCCCGTGATACAGCGATATATTTGGGGTATATTCATCAGACTAAAGTCTTACTAGGTTCTGCAACACCATCTATTGAAAGTTTCTATAATGCAAAATCCAAGAAATATGGTTTTGTACAGCTTTTAGAACGTTTTGGTCAAGCACAATTGCCAGAAATCCATATTGTCGATATACCGCAAGAAGGAAGAAAGGAAAATATGTTTTCATACTTCTCGGGTACTTTATTAAAAGCTATAGAAGGAGCATTGGAACGTAAGGAACAAGTGATTCTATTTCAGAATCGACGTGGACATACCACCATAATTCAATGTAACACCTGTGGTTTTGTAGCTAAATGTGTGAACTGTGATGTCAGTATGACTTACCATAAGAGTTCAAACATGATGCATTGCCATTACTGTGGCCACGTGGAACCTCCAATTAAAATCTGCCCCGCATGTGGTATGCCACATATCGAAAGTAAAGGTTTTGGAACCGAGCGTGTAGAGGAAGAACTGGAATTACTGATGCCTAATGTCCGAATAGGACGTTTGGATCTAGATTCTACAAAAGGGAAAAATGGTTTTGATAAAATTATAGGTGCTTTTGATGAACATGAATTTGATATTCTGATCGGTACACAAATGGTTGCAAAAGGACTGGATTTTGGAAAGGTCAGCTTAATCGGTATCATCAATGCAGATACCATGATTAATTTTCCTGATTTTAGAGCCTATGAAAGAGCTTTTTCACTTTTCTTGCAGGTCGCAGGACGTGCAGGAAGAAGAGAGGCAGGAGGACAGGTTATCATTCAGACTTACACACCAAAACACCGTGTGTTAGAACAGGTTGTTGCGCATGATTATCAAGCCATGTTTGATACAGAGATCATTGAACGTAAAAATTTTGCATATCCGCCGTTCTACCGTGTGATCAGAATCGATATTAAGCATATGGATATCCAGAAATGTTATGACGGAGCTAAAAAATTTGCGTCAGGTCTGCGCCAGCAATTAGGTTCACGGGTTCTTGGACCAGAAACCCCTTTAGTAGGAAGAGTACGTAATTATTTTATTCAGACGATCACATTGAAAATTGAACGCAATAACATCAGTATTGTTAAAGTAAAAGATCTGATTAAGATGGTGAAGAATGATTTTATTGCAGATAAAGCAAACACGGGTTCACGCATTGTGATCGATGTAGATCCTTATTAGAGGAATCGGTAGATGAAATTAGCCAAAAATTATTCTTTTCAAATGAAATGGCTTGCAGGCTAATTGATTAGTTATGAAAAAGTTCTTGTAGTGGTAATTGTTAAATAACAATAGTATTTTTGAGTCATAATGGCGTATAAATTTGTAGATAATTATAGAGAAAAAGGTGCTCGTAAGCAATTGGTGCAGCTGCTGAAGACAAGAGGTATTAGTGACCAGAATGTGCTGAATGCCATTGCTAAAGTACCACGTCATTTTTTCTTTGATGAAACCTTTTGGAATCAAGCATATAAAGATATCGCATTTCCAATCGGCGATGGACAAACGATATCTCAACCGTATACTGTTGCTTATCAATCGGAACTGCTGCATGTTAAAAAAGGAGATAAGGTTTTAGAAATAGGAACAGGTTCGGGATATCAAACTTGTATACTGCTGGAGCTGGGCGCTCAGGTTTATACCATAGAACGACAAGAAAATTTATATAATAGAACAATACAGGTATTGCCATATATGGGATATAAACCCCATTTTTTCTGTGGGGACGGTTCTAAAGGAATTGAACAGCATGCACCATATGATAAGATTATCGTAACTGCGGGTGCTCCATTTGTACCCGAGATTATGCTGAAGCAGTTAAAAATAGGGGGTATATTTGTAATACCGGTAGGTGATGAGAAAGAACAAAAAATGGTCACAATCATTCGGGTTGGTGAGAATGATTTTGATAGAATTGAATTAGATACATTTAGATTTGTCCCTTTGGTTGGGGATCAAGCTTGGTAATAACCAGGCTTTTTTTTAGCGATTTGGATTATGATCCCTTCTTACTATTAAATGTTCAGAGAAATGACGAATATAGGGCTGATGATAAAGAATAGCACTGTGATCTAAATGCATCAAATTAGTGAGGAAGTTTTACTGCGTACATCTAATAACTAATGATACATCAAACTGCTAGTAAAGAAGATGTGAATGCCTTAAATAATTAATAAAAAGTAAACAAAATGAGTGTAACGTGCCTATAATGCCGTTGAAAATGGATACTCATAAATAATTATATATAGATGGAAGCGAGCATGAGCATATGTACTGCTTTTGGGGAGGAGTACATATGCTCGCTTCATTACCGTTAAACAACAAATTATACTTCAATGAAAGATAAAATGATGGATTTATATCTTAGCAATAAGGAACAGATTGAACAGGAAGTGAAAAAGCTCGACAGAGTGATCAATAAGAATAGTTTTTATCGCCTCGGTGTTATTATTTTTGGTGGGGCAGCGCTATTCTATTCATTTCAGCTTGAAAATCTTGTTCTTGTATTGATTTTATTTTTTGCACTGATATTTCTTTTTGCTTTTTTGGTTAATAGACAAAGTAAATTAGAAAAAATAAGTGATTACCAGAAAGCGTTATTAGCGGTCAATGTCAATGAGCTAACGCTAGCAAATACAGGAGTCAATATCTACGATAACGGTATGCATCTGGAAGATGGTAAGCATCCTTACAGCTCCGATCTGGACATTGTAGGAAATCATTCGCTATTTGAGTTATTAAACCGCTCAACTACAAAACTGAGTATAGCGGTATTAGGTAGTTGGTTACTTAATGATGCAAAGCGTGGCGAGATTGTGAAACGTCAGGAAGCTGCAGCTGAAATAGCTAGTGATATGCGTTGGAGTCAGGATTTTCAAGCAAAGCTTTTATCAAATCTGAATCAGAAGCTAGATGTAAAGTCTTTTTTAGCAACCTATTTTGAGTCCGGAGATTTTACATTCGGAAGCGCAATTATGCGGATCTATGTTAAGCTTGCCTCTTTTATATTTATAGGATCGGTCGTTTTAGCCGTTTTTGTTCCATCTGTGGCATACCTCCCAGTCATCATAGGATTGATCCATATCCTTTGGTCAATGTTCAATGGTGGCAAAATTTCTTTTTTTTCCAGTCGGATCGATAAAGTAGGAAATCTGCTGGATTCATATGCCGCAAGTATGGAACTGGTCGAAAATAGGGCTTGGACAGCGAACCGTAACCAGGAATTACAGGAAAAATTAAAAATAGAGGGGTCATCAGATTCGGTTTCCCATGCGTTCAAGAAATTGGGTAAGCTGATCAGTAATCTGGATGCCCGAAACAACATGATGGTCGGGACAGTTTTAAATCTGATATTTTTATGGGATTTTAAGCAGGTATTGGCCATTGTAGACTGGAAAGCTAAGTATCAAGCTAATATTTTGGAAGCTTTTGATACTTTAGCTGAAGTAGAGGCTTTGGTGAGTTTAGGTACTTGGAAGCGTAATCATGCTGAATGGACTACCCCAATTATTCTTGACCATCTGGAGACACCCATAGAAGCTGTCGATTTGGCGCATCCCTTGATTGCATCTGATAAATCTATTGCCAATACCTATATCAATGCTGATCATGAAATCGCTTTGGTGACAGGATCTAATATGGCTGGAAAGAGTACATTTCTGCGTACTGTCGGTATAAATGCTGTTTTGGCTTATGCGGGAGCAGTAGTGCCAGCAAGATCTTTCAAAATTCCGATGTTTCATTTGATATCTTATATGCGCATTAAGGATAATCTGAATGAAAGTACGTCAACTTTTAAAGCAGAATTGGACCGGATGAAATTTATTTTAGAAACTGTAGCGGAACGCAACGATAGTTTCTTTTTAATCGATGAGATGTTAAGGGGAACTAATTCTGTTGATAAATACTTAGGCTCTAGAGCTATTATCAAAAAATTGATTACAGAAAAAGGAAAGGGAATGGTTGCAACGCATGATCTGCAATTATCAACGTTAGCCGACGAATATCCACAGGTTGTAAAGAATTACCACTTTGATATACAGGTGATCCAAGGAGAAATGCTATTCGATTATAAACTGAAAATAGGAGAGTGTAAAATATTTAATGCTTCAATGTTGTTAAAAGGTATTGGAGTCGACGTAGAACAAGGAAGAAATTAAACAAAAATGACATTACAAGAAAGAATTGAACAGTCGAGAACACATCATTTTATAACTGTTTTTCCGTTTACAACAAATCACCACGCAACATTATTTGGTGGTAAAGCCATGGCGATCATGGACGAGGTAACTTTTATGTGTGCAACACGGTTCTGTAGAAAAGCACTCGTAACTGTTTCCTCAGATAAGATTGATTTTGAAAAAGCAATCCCTGCTGGAAGTATGATTGAAGCTATTGCGGAAGTAATACATGTAGGAAGGACTAGCTTAAAGGTAAAAGTGGAAATCTTCTTAGAAGATATGTACAAAGATGGAAGAGAATTAGCGGTGAAGGGTGTTTTCTCATTTGTTGCCTTAGATGATAATAAAAAGCCGATACCAGTTTTACAGGGACTGGAAATCGAAGATTAGTATATCGGATATCCTAAATTGCGTATGGAATAACAGGTCGTGTTATTCCATACGTTTTATAGGAGATAGGTCGTTTAACTCTTCCTCAGTAAATAGCCTATAGTGTACTTTGAAAGTTTTCCCCAAAGAAGACTCTAAAGAAAATCCCCCCGGGCCAAACCCATCAAGTACATCAAGTGTGAAATGTGAAAATTTCCAATATTCAAATAAATCCCGATCGATCCAAAATTCATAACCTTCAGCAAGCCCGATCATAGCATCATTCATTCTGGGATAGTATCCCCCTTTTTCAAAACATTGAGGCTGTGTGCCCTCGCAACATCCTCCGGCCTGATAGAACATCAGATCTCCGTGTTGAGCTACTAATTCACGAATTAGTTCTTTGGCTTTTTCAGTAACTGCTAAACGCTCTGTCATCATATATTGCTTTTATATCAGTATCATAAGAAATTAAAAAATGGGATTATATCGATAACCCCATTTTTTAATATTGTGTTTTGCTGATTAGAAAAATCCAAGTTTCTCTTTGCTATAAGAAATCAGCATATTTTTTGTTTGACGGTAATGGTCGAGCATCATTTTATGATTCTCACGTCCGATACCCGATTGCTTATAACCACCAAAAGGAGCGCCTGCAGGATAAGAGTGATATTGGTTGACCCATACACGTCCAGCCTGGATAGCGCGCGGGATTTGGTATAGTTGATGAGCATCTCGTGTCCATACACCAGCTCCCAGCCCATAAATGGTATCATTAGCAATTTCTAAAGCCTCTTTTTCATCTTTAAATGTAGTTACTGCTAATACCGGGCCGAATATTTCCTCTTGGAAAATACGCATTTTGTTATGACCCTTAAATAAAGTTGGTTTGATATAATAACCATCTTCTAAGCCATCACCCAAATGGTTCTCATCGCCACCAGTTAATACTTCTGCCCCCTCTTCTTTACCCAATTTAATATAGGACATGATTTTATCCTTTTGGATTTTTGAAGCCTGTGCACCCATCATAGTCTCAGGATCCAAAGGATCACCAACTTTAATTTGATTCACACGGTCTATTACTTTAGCAATAAAGCGTTCGTAAATATCCTCCTGAATCAATAAACGCGATGGACAAGTGCAAATTTCACCTTGATTTAATGCAAACAGAACAGCTCCCTCAATTGCTTTGTCTAAAAATGCATCGTCGTGGTCCATGACAGAACTGAAGAAAACATTTGGAGATTTACCGCCCAATTCCAATGTTACAGGAATGATATTTTCAGTTGCATACTGCATTACCATACGACCTGTTGCGGTAGAACCTGTAAATGCAGCTTTAGAAACTTTAGGGTTTGTTACTAATGCGCGACCTAATTCACCACCAAAACCATTCACGATGTTAACAACACCAGCAGGAAGTAAATCACCGATTATTTCCATTAAAACAAGAATTGATGTTGGGGTACTTTCCGCAGGTTTTAGAACCACACAGTTACCTGCAGCTAATGCAGGAGCTAATTTCCATACAGCCATCAGAATAGGGAAGTTCCAAGGGATAATCTGCGCGATCACACCAATAGGTTCATGCACAATAAGAGACACCGTATTTTGATCCAATTCACTTAGTGAACCTTCTTCAGCACGGATAACACTTGCAAAATAACGGAAGTGATCAATGGCTAAAGGAATATCGGCATTTAATGTTTCGCGAACAGCTTTTCCGTTGTCAACAGTTTCCACTGTGGCAATATATTCTAAATTTTGTTCGATGCGGTCTGCTATTTTATTTAAAATGATGCTTCTTTCGGTTGCTGAAGTCTTTCCCCAAGTTTCAAATGCTTTCGCGGCAGTATCAACAGCTAGTTCTAAATCTTCTTTTGTAGAATGTGCGACTTGTGTAAATACTTTTCCATCTAAGGGAGAAATATTGTCAAAATATTTACCTAATGTAGGTGGAACAAATTCTCCACCAATGTAATTTCCATAACGTTCTTTAAACGATGGTCTTTGAATTGCTGCCATAATATTTATTTTTATAATGTTATACAAATTGTTGAATACCAAATTTAACGAAAACGATTGTTCTCGTATAGCATTATAGTTTCAAACGATAGCACTATAGGTGCAACACTGTCAGCAAATATTTCTATTAATCAAGTTAACACTATTGGATATTTAAGACAATTTGTCTAAGTTTGATTACCAGCCAATTATAATAAAAGATAGGGATATGATAAATAACAGGCTTGTAAATACATTACCATTTTCGTCGCGTCATGAACTTTCTACTTTGGTAGAAAATAGGAGAGCTTTTACGTTAGAAAATTTGGAGCTTAATGTCTTTGAAACATATAAGGCGTCAGAAAAAGTAGCGTTACAGTTTGATGATCTGGTAATGATCAATATGATTCAGGGTAAAAAAGTGATGCATTTGCAACAGGTGGATTCCTTTGATTATTTACCGGGTCAGACCATGGTTTTGCCAGCCTATAGTAAGATGCAGATCGATTTTCCCGAAGCGACTTTTACCGACCCTACGCAATGTACGGCGCTGACCATAAGTAAAAGTAAGATAGACGGTGTGATCAGCCGTTTAAATGAGTGCTATCCCAAAGAACAACATTTAGCAGATTGGAAATTAGATATGAATTTATTCCATCTCTATAATACACCCGAATTGACAGATTTAATTAATAAATTATTTCAGACCATTACGGGAGATAATGTGTTGAAAGATGCATTAGCAGATTTAGCATTTAATGAATTAGTTATTCGTCTTCTACAGACGCAGTCACTATTATCACTTGATATTGCCAAGACAAAAACAAACACGGTATTACAGCATATTCGGAACTATATACATGCCAACCTTTCAGAATCCATTACTGTGGAAATTTTGGAAAAGCAGGCAAATATGAGTAAATCAAGTCTATTTCGCCTTTTTAAGAATGAGTTGGGAATAACGCCTATCGAATATATCATACGAACGCGTATGCAACAGGCAAAGAGCTTATTACGGAAAACAAGAAGTGTTAAAGAGACGTGCTTTAGTTTGGGATTTAATGATGTAAACTACTTCGTCCGTCTCTTTAAAAGCAGGGTGGGAGTGACACCCGGTGCTTATATAATAGGAGAATAAAATTTTATTTTTTCATCATCCTATCAAGCTCTCTTTTGCCTTCTCTTTCCTTGATTGTATCACGCTTGTCAAAGTCTTTTTTACCTTGTGCTAAGGCAATTTCGACTTTTGCAAATCCTCTGGCACTGATGAAAATACGTAAAGGAACGATTGTAAAGCCTTTCTCTTCACCTTTCACGCGTAATTTTTTTAATTCTTTTTTTGTTAAAAGCAACTGGCGATCTCGTTTTGCTTCATGATTGTAAAAAGATCCATGCGAATACTCGGCAATATGCATGTTCCGCAAATAAAGTCCATCATGGAAAAAGTTGCAGAAACTGTCGTTGATATTTGCTTTCCCTTCCCTAATTGATTTAATTTCAGTGCCTAGTAAACGTATTCCTGCAACATACCTGTCCAGAAGGTTGTATTCAAATGAAGCTCTTTTATTTTTTATATTGATATCTGATGATATTGCCATAATTTCTTAATATATTTATTCCTATTCCATTTCCAATACAAACCAGATTAAGTTTGTTAAATGTAATCACATAGGAAAGCAAATATAAATATTATAATGGTGTTTTTTTAGCATTGTTATTTTTGGATTTTAATTTAAGTGTTAAATTAAAATTATTTTTACGATATTTATATGTGAAAAATATGACTAACATTAAGTGAAAGTCAGCTTTTGTTTTCGTATGTTTGCATCGTTTTTGATTTAATACTGTTTTTCGTGCAGTATTATGAAGTCATTTTGTGTTAATCTATTTGGAAGTAGGAATTGAAAGTGTTGATGATGAAGCTATTATTTTGGTAATCATTACAATCAAAAACAATTATAAAATTTAAGAAATACCTTTTAATCGCATGAGTAAAGGAAAATTAGGCGAGAGAATATCGCAATTTAAAATCGTTAATGAATTAAAAGCTAAGGGCTTATACGCTTATTTTAGACCGATTCAGTCGAGACAGGATACCGAAGTGAAAATTGATGGCAAGCGTGTTTTGATGTTTGGTTCTAATTCTTATTTAGGGTTAACGACGGATGAACGTATTATCAAAGCTTCTCAAGACGCATTAGCAAAATATGGAACCGGTTGTGCTGGATCTCGTTTTTTAAATGGTACTTTAGATATTCATGTGGAGCTTGAAGAGAAATTGTCGGCTTATGTGGGGAAAGAGTCTACTATTTTATTCAGTACAGGTTTTCAATCAAACTTGGGCCCATTATCATGTCTTACTGGTCGCAATGATTATATCTTATTGGATGAACGTGATCATGCTTCTATCATTGATGGAAGTAGATTATCTTTTTCTAAAGTAATCAAGTATGCACACAATGATATGAATGATCTGCGTGCAAAAATTGCTAGATTACCAGAAGAAAGTGGTAAATTGATTGCAACGGATGGTATCTTCAGTATGGAGGGAGATATTGTTAATTTGCCTGAATTGATAAAGATTGCAGATGAATTTGATGCAACTGTTATGGTTGATGATGCACATAGTTTAGGTGTAATCGGAGAAAAAGGTGCAGGTACTGCCTCTCACTTTGGATTAACTGACAGTGCCGACTTAATTATGGGTACTTTCAGTAAATCATTTGCCTCTCTAGGTGGCTTTGTATCAGGCGATGCTGATGTTATCGATTACTTGAAACACTCTGCGCGTTCAGTTATGTTCAGTGCAAGTATGACACCAGCTTCTGTCGCTTCGACATTGAAAGCTTTGGAGATTATACAAACCGAACCTCAGCATATTGAGAAATTATGGTCAAATACAAATTATGCTAAAAAATTACTTTTAGAAAGTGGATTTGATTTAGGTGCTACAGAAAGCCCTATATTACCGATCTTTATTAGAAATAACGAGAAAACATTCTGGGTAACCAAAATGCTTCAAGACGATGGGGTTTTTGTTAATCCAGTAGTTTCACCTGCTGTTCCTGCAGAAGAATCATTGATTCGTTTCTCTTTAATGGCAACACATAGCTTTGATCAAATTGATGAAGCTATTGAGAAGATGGTAAAAGTCTTCAAATTAGCAGATGTTGAATCTTTAATCTAAGTGTCTATTATGATACAGGTTATTCCCGTTGAAACAAAGAAACACAAACGGTTATATATAGATTTTCCGCATAGTTTATATGCGGAAAATCCTTATTATGTACCAGAGCTATATCTTGCTCAGTATGATTTGCTTACTCCTGGTAAGCATCCTTTCTACAAACATTCCTCCACACAATTATTTTTAGCATACAAAGATCAAAAACTGGTCGGTCGTATCGCCGCAATTTGGAATGTTAATCATAATGCATTCAATCAAGTGCAGGAAGGGCAATGGGGATTTTTTGATTGTATTAACGATCAAGAGGTTGCAAATGCTTTGTTTCAAGCAGCAAAGGATTGGGTGAAAGCTAAAGGTGGAACTAATATTGTTGGTCCAATTAATTTAACGACTAATGATACTTGTGGTTTATTGATCGAAGGATTTGATAGCCCACCTGTAGCGATGATGCCTTATAATTTTCCTTATTATCCAGAATTAGTTACTCAAGCAGGTTTTCAAAAAAAAGTTGATTTGCGTGCCTACCTAGTGATGGAAAATAAAGCAAGTAAACGATCTGTGCTGTTGTTGGAGAAACTGGAAGAACGATTAAACCGTTCGGGAATTAAGATTCGTCAAATGAACTTGAAGGATTTTAAAAATGAAACCGAGCGAATTAGGGAGATTTATAATAAAGCTTGGGATAAAAACTTAGGTTTTGTGCCTTTTACGGAAGATGAATTTAACTACGCTGCAAAGGAAATGAAAATGATCGTTGATCCTCGATATGCTTTATTGGCTGAAAAGGATGGGAAGGTCATTGGATTCGCTTTAGGAATTCCGGATATCAATCAGATTCTAATTAAAATCAAACGTGGTAGACTATTGCCGACTGGGATTTTTAAATTGCTCTTTGGATTGAAAAAGGTAAACCTAATTCGAGTTTTGATGCTTGGCGTATTGGATGAGTATCGTAAATTAGGAATAGAAGCCTGCCTTTATGGTAGGATAATTAAAAACTCTGGCGATGGCTTTACCGTCAAAGGAGCAGAATGCTCGTGGATGCTTGATACTAATTATATGATGAATCACGCCATCGAGCAAATCAATGGAGAATTATACAAACGCTATCGTTTGTATGAGCAAGCGCTATGAGAAAAAAAATCCTAATCACAGGCGCAAGTGGTTTTGTCGGTTATCATCTCGTTCAAGCTGCCCGTGAGGCAGGTTTGGAGGTGCATGCAGCTGTTCGGAAAACCAGTGATGTCAGTGAAATAAAGTCTTTTGTTGATCAATTTGTTTATCCTGATTTTAAAGATAAGGATTCATTATTGAAACTGCTGGAGCAAGAGCAATATGCCTATATTGTTCATGGAGCAGCTATGACTAGAGCGAAGAATGAGCAGGATCTTGTTGATGTTAATGTCGGTTATACTGAAGTTTTAGCGGATGCGGTATTTCAGGCTAATATTCCTCTTGAACGTTTTGTTTTTATCAGTAGTTTGGCAGCTATTGGCCCGGTGGCCTATGATGCACCAGCTATCAATGAACAAAATGAGTATCATCCTGTGACTGCTTATGGTCGAAGTAAGGTGTTAGCAGAACGCATGCTTGAAAAATATGTAGCTAATAAGCTTTCGATTATTCGCCCCACCGCGGTGTATGGTCCCAAAGAGAAAGATCTTTTTGTTTTATTTAAAACATTAAATGCTGGATTTGATGCCTATATCGGGAAATCGCCACAAAAATTAACGTTTGTCTTTGTGAAAGATCTGACAGATGCTATTTTAAATGCTTGTTTTCTCGATAATGGAAATAAAAAATCTTACAATATTACAGACGGTCAAGTTTATGGTCGTTATGAAATGGCGACAATTTTCAAGAAATACACTTCAAAATCATTATATAGATTTCATCTTCCATTTAGTCTTGTGAAAGGTGTTGCTCAGGTTATGGAGCGGGCTTATAAAAATTCCAGCACCATACCGGTATTGTATCCGGAAAGATTAAATGAATTGACAGCAGCCAGTTGGGCATGTGACATCAGTTCGTCAAAAGAAAATATTCAATATAGACCGCGTTATGATTTGGATGCTGGACTGAAGGTTACAATTCAGTGGTACCGTGATCATAATTGGTTATAATAAAAAGAGAGATGAGTGGTCAAAAAATAAATAAAAAACTTTTTCAAGATAGAAAAAGAACAAATATATTGAGTAATCCGGAACAGAAATTTATTTCATATTTAGTTCCACGTATTCCAAATTGGATTTCGTCCGATGGTTTGACAGCGATCGGTCTATTTGGATCCGTCATGATTATGGCAAGTTTTATCTTGGCCCAATATTGTGACATTAATTATCTACTGCTAGGTATTCTAGGCTTTTTTATTCAATGGTTCGGGGACTCTCTTGATGGCCGTATTGCTTTTTATAGAAATAAATCGCGTAAATGGTATGGATTTTCACTGGATATTGTAATGGATTGGATCAGTACGGTACTGATTGGTCTGGGGTATGTATTTTATGCAAAAGGTAATTTTGAATTAACAGGTTTTGTATTGGTAGCTTTGTATGGCTGGGCCATGATTCTTTCTTTGTTGCGTTATAAGGTAACAGATAAGTATACAATAGATGCTGGAATTGTTGGGCCTACAGAAATCAGGGTCATTATATGTCTTGTTTTACTTATAGAAGTGTTTTTTGTAGGTGCAATTCATTACTTAGTGATGGGTATCTGTGCTATTCTTTTTGTTATCAATTCTATTGATACTAAAAAGTTATTAGATTTAGGCGATATCAGAGATGCTGAAGAGAAGAAAACTAAAGAGTCAGAAAATTTATAAGATATGAACCCAAAAATCAAAGAGTTCTTTAAGGCGCAGTTATCTGCTTTTGTAGGTGGTCTTTCCGATTTTGGTATTTATACTTTTTGTTATAAAGTGCTGAGTTTTTCTCCAGCATTTTCAAATGTAATCAGTGGCTCTTTAGGAGCCATTGTTAATTTCGTTATTAACCGTTATTGGTCTTTCAATAATACTGCCGCCCCGTTGGGCCAGCAGCTCGGTAAATTTGTAGTTGTAGTTGCAGGAAGTATTTTATTAAAGTCGGGTGGTATTTATTTATTGGATGATATATGGCACTTACATCCATTAGTCTCCAAAGTAATAGTGGAGATTATTGTTTCCTTGGGATTTAATTATACACTTCAGCGATTTTGGGTTTTTAAAAAGTAGAAATCGGCTTTTGAAATATTTATGGAATAAGATTATTAAGGTCATCTCAACGGAGATGACTTTTTTATTTTTCGGCCTTTTCCTTAATAAAATGAATCAGAGCTTCTTTGCGTATATTTTGATTTTTACTTCAATTTTATTTTTCCTTAATATTACGATGCTCATCGTAAGGACGCTATAGCTTTCATTTATTTAAAGAGATTTCAAGGTGTGATTGCTTCATGGAGCAGCATTGTTTTGATAAGATGATAGCACGACGTTAAAGTAATTAGTAACGTCATAAATCACACTGTACTTAAGTAAATAAAAAGAAACCTACTATTGTTAGCGAGTTGATACCATGTTATAAGCAAGTAGGGATCTTGTTCGAATATAGTAGAGGTATAACAGGGGGATAAGAGGGGGTTTATAGAGGGTTAGTAGGGGTCAAGCCCTATTAACCCCCTACAAAATCCCAGTAATCTCTCTATAAATTCTAGCTTAAGTAATAATCAGGTCCCTTTCAGTTCCTGATCAGGTTATAATATGCCTTATTCTGGAGTATCTGTACGGAGAGTAATAGTAATAGTAATAGTAATAGTAATAGTGTCGATGATGCCGCTGTACCGAAAAAGATATCATTTCCACTTGGCTATTCCGTAAAAGCATACTGCATCCATAAAAGACGGTTCAGGACGAACAGTTCCCCCGCTACCCCTTTTTATAGTTTAAAGCCAGGATTGTCCGTTTTTCAGCCTCTGTAATAGGTCATAGGTAAATTTATCGGTCAGGTTATAAGCTGTTTACCGGTTCACGGCAAACTATTTCCGGAAAAGATTAGGAAGTGATTATAAAAAGGTGCTATCTTTGCACCACTCCGCAAGGGAGGAACGGCTGATCCGAAAGGATGGGCACTGAAAAAAGAAGGGTTTAATTCAGGTTAAACGCAGAAACAGCAGGAAAACAAAAAAATAAATTTTCACATTTATTTTGGAGAAACCAAAAAGATTTCTACCTTTGCAGTCCCAACGGAAACGAAGGGAAACAGAATAAGATCGATAACGGCGCAATGCCGACATCATAAAAGCCGAAGCGAGATGCGGAAGCGATGAGAGTTCTTTAAAAATATAATCATGTAACGTAACGAGTAGTGTTGAGAAACAACGAAAGTTAAAAAAATCAACCTGTTCAATTTTAGAATTAGAAATTAAAATACAAGACAATTCTATTTATTATAAATAGTCTTGATCTTACACTTCATTTTACAATGGAGAGTTTGATCCTGGCTCAGGATGAACGCTAGCGGCAGGCCTAATACATGCAAGTCGGACGGGATTCAGGGAGTAGCTTGCTACGAACTGATGAGAGTGGCGCACGGGTGCGTAACGCGTGAGCAACCTACCCATATCAGGGGGATAGCCTCTCGAAAGAGAGATTAACACCGCATAACATCATTAACCGGCATCGGTTTGTGATCAAATATTTATAGGATATGGATGGGCTCGCGTGACATTAGCTAGTTGGAGAGGTAACGGCTCACCAAGGCTACGATGTCTAGGGGCTCTGAGAGGAGAATCCCCCACACTGGTACTGAGACACGGACCAGACTCCTACGGGAGGCAGCAGTAAGGAATATTGGTCAATGGAGGCAACTCTGAACCAGCCATGCCGCGTGCAGGATGACTGCCCTATGGGTTGTAAACTGCTTTTGTCAGGGAATAAACCTTTCTACGTGTAGAAAGCTGAATGTACCTGAAGAATAAGGATCGGCTAACTCCGTGCCAGCAGCCGCGGTAATACGGAGGATCCAAGCGTTATCCGGATTTATTGGGTTTAAAGGGTGCGTAGGCGGTCCTATAAGTCAGTGGTGAAAGACGGCAGCTTAACTGTCGCAGTGCCTTTGATACTGTAGGACTTGAATCTATTTGAAGTGGGCGGAATAAGACAAGTAGCGGTGAAATGCATAGATATGTCTTAGAACTCCGATTGCGAAGGCAGCTCACTAAGTTAGTATTGACGCTGATGCACGAAAGCGTGGGGATCAAACAGGATTAGATACCCTGGTAGTCCACGCCCTAAACGATGATAACTCGATGTTTGCGATACACAGTAAGCGTCCAAGCGAAAGCGTTAAGTTATCCACCTGGGGAGTACGGTCGCAAGATTGAAACTCAAAGGAATTGACGGGGGCCCGCACAAGCGGAGGAGCATGTGGTTTAATTCGATGATACGCGAGGAACCTTACCCGGGCTTGAAAGTTAGTGAATGATCCAGAGACGGATCAGTCCTTCGGGACACGAAACTAGGTGCTGCATGGCTGTCGTCAGCTCGTGCCGTGAGGTGTTGGGTTAAGTCCCGCAACGAGCGCAACCCCTATGTTTAGTTGCCAGCACATAATGGTGGGGACTCTAAACAGACTGCCAGCGTAAGCTGTGAGGAAGGTGGGGACGACGTCAAGTCATCATGGCCCTTACGTCCGGGGCTACACACGTGCTACAATGGACGGTACAGCGGGCAGCTACATAGCAATATGATGCTAATCTCTAAAAGCCGTTCACAGTTCGGATTGAGGTCTGCAACTCGACCTCATGAAGTTGGATTCGCTAGTAATCGCGTATCAGCAATGACGCGGTGAATACGTTCCCGGGCCTTGTACACACCGCCCGTCAAGCCATGAAAGTTGGGGGTACCTAAAGCATGTAACCGCAAGGAGCGTGTTAGGGTAAAACCGATAATTGGGGCTAAGTCGTAACAAGGTAGCCGTACCGGAAGGTGCGGCTGGAATACCTCCTTTCTAGAGCATTCGGAATTGAAGCTCGTTACGGATACACATGATTTATATAAGAAACAAATAAGAAACATTTGAAGAAATGTGCCCATCCCTGAAAATGGATGGTCCAGAGAGATAGAATGATAAGCTAGTCCCGTAGCTCAGTTGGTTAGAGCACTACACTGATAATGTAGGGGTCAGCAGTTCAAATCTGCTCGGGACTACCATAAATAAGACGGGGAATTAGCTCAGCTGGCTAGAGCACCTGCCTTGCACGCAGGGGGTCATCGGTTCGACTCCGATATTCTCCACACGTATGCCCGGACACTAAGATATTGTGTTCACGATAAGGCTACAAAGAGTTCTTTGACATATTGAAAGAAAAAAAATTACAAGAGAAGACAACAGTAGAGACAATACTGTGATGTGCTTGATGTATTATGAAGACCCTCGGTCAAGGCCGAACGGATTAATGCGTAGCATCACGGTTATATATCAAAAAGCAACCCATAGTAGCAAAAGGGCTATGAGGTGAAGAAAGTAAATAAGGGCGCACGGGGGATGCCTAGGCTCTCAGAGGCGATGAAGGACGTGATAAGCTGCGATAAGCTTCGGGGATTAGCAAATGTGAGTTTGATCCGAAGATTTCCGAATGGGGCAACCTAGCATACTGAAGGTATGTTGTAAAATACGCGAACGCGCTGAACTGAAACATCTAAGTAGGCGTAGGAGAAGAAAATAATAATGATTTCCCAAGTAGTGGCGAGCGAACGGGAAAGAGCCCAAACCAATAATGTTACGGCATTTTTGGGGTTGTAGGGCTGCGATGTGGCATTAGCAAACAGAAGTGGAATGGGATGGGAAGCCCAGCGATACACGGTGATAGCCCTGTACACGTATAGAATGCTAGCCTAGCAGTACCCTGAGTACCGCGGGGTCGGAGACGCCCTGTGGGAATCTGTCAGCACCATCTGATAAGGCTAAATACTCCTGAGAGACCGATAGTGAACTAGTACCGTGAGGGAAAGGTGAAAAGAACCTCGAACAGAGGAGTGAAAAGAACCTGAAACCGTGTGCTTACAAGCGGTCGGAGCTGCCAGGTGCAGTGACGGCGTGCCTTTTGCATAATGAGCCTACGAGTTACTCTTGTCTGGCAAGGTTAAGTGGTTCAGCCACGCAGCCGAAGCGAAAGCGAGTCTTAATAGGGCGCATAGTCAGATGAGGTAGACGCGAAACCTTGTGATCTACCCTTGGGCAGGTTGAAGTTGCAGTAACATGTAATGGAGGACCGAACCGATAAACGTTGAAAAGTTTCCGGATGACCTGAGGGTAGGGGTGAAAGGCTAATCAAACTGGGAAATAGCTCGTACTCCCCGAAATGTTTTTAGGAACAGCGTCGGCATGGAGTCTTATAGAGGTAGAGCTACCGATTGGGTGCGGGGGAGTCAAATCCTACCAAATCCAGACGAACTCCGAATGCTATAAGATATGGCCGGCAGTGAGGCTTTGGGTGCTAAGGTCCAAGGCCGAGAGGGAAAGAACCCAGACCATCAGCTAAGGTCCCTAAATATACGCTAAGTTGAACTAACGAGGTCTGACTGCACAGACAGCTAGGATGTTGGCTTGGAAGCAGCCATTCATTTAAAGAGTGCGTAACAGCTCACTAGTCGAGCGGTCGGGCGTGGATAATAAACGGGCATCAAGTGTATTACCGAAGCTATGGATTCATGCATTTTGTGCATGTCTGGTAGGGGAGCATTCTATTTACGGAGAAGCGGTCTGGTAATGGGCCGTGGAGTTGATAGAAAAGCAAATGTAGGCATAAGTAACGATAAGGCGGGTGAGAAACCCGCCCACCGAAAGACTAAGGTTTCCTGATCAACGCTAATCGGATCAGGGTTAGTCGGGGCCTAAGGCGCATCCGAAGGGAGTAAGCCGATGGACAACTGGTTAATATTCCAGTACTTTTTATAACTGCGATGTGGTGACGGAGTAGTGACACTGCCGCGGACTGACGGAATAGTTCGTTAAAAGGCGTAGGTATAGGGACGGTAGGCAAATCCGCCGACCCTGCTGAAACCCAATAGTACAGCAAAGCTTCGGCGGCGCTGATAGAGCAGGTAAACAGACTTCCAAGAAAACCCGCTAAGCTTCAGGTTATAAAAACCCGTACCGTAAACCGACACAGGTAGTCGAGGAGAGAATCCTAAGGTGCTCGAGTGAATCATGGCTAAGGAACTCGGCAAAATGGCCCTGTAACTTCGGGAGAAGGGGCGCTTCCTCCAGCGATGGAGAAGCCGCAGTGAAAAGGCCCAGGCGACTGTTTAACAAAAACATATGGCTTTGCAAAATCGAAAGATGAAGTATAAGGCCTGACACCTGCCCGGTGCTGGAAGGTTAAGAGGGGATGTCATCGCAAGAGAAGCATTGAATCGAAGCCCCAGTAAACGGCGGCCGTAACTATAACGGTCCTAAGGTAGCGAAATTCCTTGTCGGGTAAGTTCCGACCTGCACGAATGGTGTAACGATCTGGGCGCTGTCTCAGCCATGAGCTCGGTGAAATTGTGGTATCGGTGAAGACGCCGATTACCCGCAACGGGACGGAAAGACCCCATGCACCTTCACTATAGCTTAACATTGAAATTGGGTACAGGATGTGTAGGATAGGCGGGAGATGTTGAAGTGGCTTCGCCAGGAGTCATGGAATCAACCTTGAAATACCGCCCTTTCTGTATTCGGTTTCTAACTCGATCATGTCGAGGACATTGTTTGGTGGGTAGTTTGACTGGGGTGGTCGCCTCCAAAAAGGTAACGGAGGCTTTCAAAGGTAAGCTCAGTACGCTTGGTAACCGTACGGGGAGTGCAATGGCATAAGCTTGCTTGACTGTGAGACCAACAAGTCGAACAGGGTCGAAAGACGGACATAGTGATCCGGTGGTTCTGTATGGAAGGGCCATCGCTCAAAGGATAAAAGGTACGCTGGGGATAACAGGCTGATCTCCCCCAAGAGCTCATATCGACGGGGAGGTTTGGCACCTCGATGTCGGCTCGTCACATCCTGGGGCTGGAGAAGGTCCCAAGGGTTGGGCTGTTCGCCCATTAAAGTGGCACGCGAGCTGGGTTCAGAACGTCGCGAGACAGTTCGGTCCCTATCTGTTGTGGGCGTTGGAAGTTTGAGTGGATCTGTCCTTAGTACGAGAGGACCGGGATGGACTGACCGCTGGTAAACCAGTTATGCCGCCAGGTGTACGGCTGGGTAGCTACGTCGGGAATAGATAAGCGCTGAAAGCATCTAAGTGCGAAACTAGCCACGAGATGAGACTTCCTTATAGGGCCGTAGTAGACTACTACGTTGATAGGTTGCAGGTGTAAAGGTAGAAATACCATAGCTGAGCAATACTAATCACCCGAAGCTTTCTCAAGCAACGCAGACACTGTTGTCTTCCTCTTTTAGTTTTTCTTTCAATTGTCTATAGATAATGCTTTTTATAAAGCATATATCTCATAAAAACATTTTAGGTGCCTATATCGGCGGTGTCTACCTCTTCCCATTCCGAACAGAGAAGTCAAGCCCGCCAGAGCCGATGGTATTGCCGTAACAGGTGGGAGAGTAGGTCGGTGCCTTTTTTTATACAGACGCCTTTGCTATACAGCAGAGGCTTTTTTGTGTTTATACCTTTTTTATCAAGATTATCTTATCTTTAAGAATAATTTTGATCAATATGTCACAACCTACTTTTTATAAACTCTTCGCATTATTTATACCCATATGGTTTTCATATGCTAGTCCAGCTCAGGATGTGAAACATAAGAAGCCGAATATTATTTTTATCTTGTCAGATGATCATACGAATAAAGCAATCGGTGTATATGGCAATAAATTAGCAAAAACTCCTAATATTGACCGGATCGCTAATGAAGGTGCTTTATTTAATAATTTTTTTGTAACCAATTCTATTTGTGGTCCCAGTCGAGCAGCGCTATTAACGGGTAAGTATAGTCATGTGAATGGTTTTATTTCAAATGACAAAAAATTTAATATTAATCAGTTTATTTTCTCCAGATCTTTAGCTGAATCTGGATATCAAACTGCATGGATAGGAAAATGGCATCTGGAAACATTACCTCAGGACGCATTCAGTTATTGGACTATTCTTCCTGATCAAGGTCATTATTTTAATCCAGATTTTATTACACAGGCGAATGATACGGTTAATCATAAAGGTTATGTCACAGATATTATTACAGACCTTTCAAAGGACTGGATAGAAAAAAGAGATAAGGATAAACCATTTTTTCTTGTAATCGGTGAGAAAGCCACACATCGCGAGTGGCTGCCTGCATTAGAAGATCTCGGAGCATATGATGATGTTACTTTTCCAGTTCCGTCAACTTTCTACGATACTTATGAGAATAGGAAAGCTGCAGCTCATCAGGATATGAGTATTTCAG
Source organism: Sphingobacterium kitahiroshimense (assembly GCF_025961315.1). NCBI lineage: Bacteria > Pseudomonadati > Bacteroidota > Sphingobacteriia > Sphingobacteriales > Sphingobacteriaceae > Sphingobacterium > Sphingobacterium kitahiroshimense. The sequence goes on from NZ_JAOQNK010000001.1 coordinate 4,647,349, forward strand.
GAACAATGAAACTGGGCTTTGATCTGAAAGTAAATGTTGATTATGAAACCGACTGGATTTATAGCCGATTGGATAGCAAACAACGTAATGCTTACCGTGCTTATTACGGTGATCGGATAAGTAAAGAATTCAATGATAGAAAACTAACCGGTAAGAAGCTCGCAGAGTGGAAATTTCAACGTTACATGCGCGATTACTTCTCTACAGCTAAGGCGCTGGATCGTAATATCGGAAAGATTTTGAATTTCTTGGATGACAATGGTTTGGCTGAAAATACGATTGTTATTTATGGTTCGGACCAAGGGTTTTATTTAGGCGAACATGGATGGTTTGATAAGCGCTTCATATATGAAGAATCTTTGAGAACTCCTTTTATGATCCGCTATCCTAGGGTTATCAAAGCGGGTACAGTCATTGAACAGCCTGTTTTGAATATTGATTGGGCTCCCACATTGTTAGCGATGGCAGATGCTCCTGCTTCAAAAGAAATTCAAGGAAAATCTTTTTTTGATCTTTTAAAAAATGATGAAGTATCTTGGCGCGATCGAATTTATTATCATTATTATGAATATCCACAACCTCATCGTGTGATGCCACATTTTGGTATCAGAACTGCAAAGTTTAAGTTGATTCGTTTTTATGGAGAACAAGATTTTTGGGAACTTTACGATCTTGAGAAAGATCCTCAAGAATTGAATAATATTTATAGTGAGTTTGAAAATAGCGAACTATTAATTGCATTAAAAAAGGATCTGGCAATATCAATTAAAGAATACAAGGATGATCTTGCTGCAGAGATAATGAGTAAATAAAACATCTACCTTTTTTTGTACTTGTATTGACTTTTTAGGTATATATATGGTACTTTTAGAATTCCTATATCGGATTTATTTTGCCAAGATTATAACGATGACAGCATATGGCTTTTGCTGGTTGATGAGTTCATCCAATTATTAAGCTTAATCTGATCTCCTATTTAGTTGTAATTTATTATGTCAGATTTATTTGTTGCATAAACTACTTTATAAACAGGATGTTATGAGATGAAACAGCTGTAATTTTTATCGATGGACTCTTTTGGTATAGTATTTGGCTATTTTCTGAAAAGAATAGGTTATTTATGAAAGCAAAATTTGCAATTTTTTTGGGAGGGTTAATGTTATTGCTGTCTGTTAGTTCTTGTGTAGGATATTATCATGATCATGGTCATAGACCTCAACGGGGGCATCATCACGGTCACCATAAGAAAGGACATAATAAACATTACAAAAAGGGGCATAACAAGCACCATAAAGGTAATGGAAGAAATAGAGGAGGACATTAACATAATAAGGGGATTATATATCCCCTTATTATGTTATGATATAATGATCATTTCTGATTGTTTAGATAGATTCTCTAATGGTAATCGCGGCATCTAGTTCTATCGTTTCGTAGACAATTTCTCTCTTTTTTAATCGAAATTCTAGAATATGAATCATTTTTTCAAAAGCTAATTTTCCTATTCTTGTAGCTGGTTGAGAAATGCAGGTCAATGGTGGATTAAAAGAAAAGGCATAATTCGTATTTGAAAATCCAATAAGGGCAATTTCCGATGGAATTTTAATTTTTTGTTGTGCTAATAAACCTATTGTACGATTTGTCAATAAGTCTGTAGCAGTAAAAATGGCATCAGGACTTTTATTGTCATTTTTTAATTCTTCTAATTTATTTAGGATTTGTTCTTCAACGATTTGAATTTGTGATAGATCGCATCTCAGTAGTTTTTTGTCATCAAATGCGATGTTATTTTGTTTTAAAGCCTCCTGGAAACCTAGAAGTCTTTCATTTGTAACACCATTAGCAACTCCTGTAATGTGCAGTATCTTGCTGTAGTTTCTATCAATAAGTTCTTGCGTTGCTTTTTGTGCTGCTTTTTTATTATCAATTCCTATTTTGAAGGTTTGTAGATTATTATTGATACGATCGAAGATAACAATAGGACAATTGCCATTATGGAGTTGTTGTAGATAACTTAAGTTAGCACTATCTGATACAGGTGAAATTAATATACCATCAACGCCTTTTGAATATAGGATGTCAATACATTTTTTTTCTACTGCAGGGCTTTCTCGACTTTGCATAATAATGATATTGTATTTCTGAAAAAGCGAGGACTCTTCTATTCCTTCCAAAATTTGTGAAAAGAATGAATTACTGATAGTCGAAACAATAACTCCTATAATATTGGTTTTACCGGTTTTTAAACTTCTAGCTAATGCATTATACTGGTAATTATGTTCATGGGCATAAGCAATGATCTTCTCTTTTGTTTCTTTATTTATTTCGTAACTATCGGATAAGGCTTTGGAAATGGTGGGAGCTGATAAGTTTAGCGCTTTTGCGATATCTTTAAGAGTTAATCTTTTCATAATTTCCTAATATAACTTATAAAGATACTAAATTGTGTAAAGATTCGATCATTGTAAGGGACATAATGTGTTTCCAATAATTAAATCCTATGAAATCTTTCTATCTTTGTATTTATGAGTACATTATTAGATATAGGACAAAAGCCATATAATCATTATGGATCTTACTTGAAAAAGAAATATAATGGTCAACGCGTATATAAAGTCATTGTGGATGGGAATTTTACTTGTCCTAATCGTGATGGAAGTAAGGGGTATGGTGGTTGTTCATATTGTAATGTAGATTCATTTACTCCCGAATCTGCACGAAAATTACCAACAATTCGTGAACAGGTGGAAGAAGGCATTAAAAGAGCGCGAGAAGGGTACAGGGCTGATAAATTCATTATCTATTTTCAACCCAATACAAATACTTATGCTCCTGCACATTTTTTAAAGGCTATGTATGACGAAGCTTTAGCTGTTTGTCCTGAAGATACTATTGGTCTTTCTGTTGGAACAAGACCTGATTGTATTGATTTTGAAAAGGTAGCTTTGTTAGAAAGTTATTGTGATCGTTATGATGTTGATCTGGAAATGGGGATGGAGTCAATTTATGATGAAACTTTGAATAGAATTAACCGTGGCTGTTCTCATGATGAATTGCAAAAAGCACTAAAATTAGTTGAAAATAGTCCATTGGAAATTTGTGTACATACTATTTTTGGTTTTCCTTGGGAATCGCATGAAATGATGTTAAGATATGCTGATGAAATAAATAAGCACCCGCAGATTAAATTTGTGAAGTTGCATCATCTGCATATTGTTGAAGGATCGATCATGGGCGTTCAGTACAAGCGTGAACCTTTTCATGTTTTCTCCATTGATGAATATAGTGACTTTCTAGCAGAATTTATTCCGCTATTGCGACCGGATATTGTTATTCAACGTTTATTTGGGTTGGCAGATCAAGATTTACTGATTGCTCCAAATTGGGGAATGAAGAAATCAGCTATTCAAACGTACATAGATAAGGCTTTGGAACGTAAAGAGGCCATACAAGGCTCGAAATATATAGGATAAAAAAAGGTTGCTATCATTATAGCAACCTTTTTTTTATTTTTCTATGATTGATTTTAAATCGGCCGGAGAGTAATTGATCGATTTTAATGTTTTGTTATCTTCTGTTCTGAATACTAAGAATAGACCATCTACTTCTTTATAGTAACTATCGACATCTTTGGAATTTTTGTAATGTGCTATTGTTGCTTCAGCTTCTTCAATGGATTGACAGGCTTTACTCATGTTGGAACGTTGCACTTCTTCGAATAGCTCATTAAATTTGTCTTTTAAACCAAATTCAAGTACAGCACCTGCTAACACATACTGTATATCACATAATGCATCTGCTACTTCTACAAGATCATTGTTTTGGATAGCTTCTTCCAACTCTTTTAATTCTTCAGCAATTAGAGATACACGTAATGCACTGCGTTTTTCACTTGGGATTGTTGGTTTTTCTAATATCGGATGCTGGAAAACTTTATGAAATTCGGCTACGGATGTTAATGTTTTTGGATCAGTCATGTTATATTTTATTTTTGCTAAATTATGCAATATAATCTAATTTAAAAATTGAGTCAAATAAAAAAAGCAGCTGTGAAGCTGCTTTCTATATAAAGGAGTAAATATTAAATTAAATGTTTCAATTGAACTAGCTCGCGCTCTTCAATGTATCTCCAACGACCTCTTGGTAAATCCTTTTTAGTCAAGTTAGCATATACAACACGGTCTAGTTTTACTACTTCATATCCTAACGATTCAAAAATACGTCTTACGATGCGATTTTTACCACTATGGATCTGAACACCAACTTCTCTTTTACTTCCGCCAGTTACGTAGCTTAAATCATCAGGTTTTACAAAACCATCTTCCAGTTCAAGACCGAAAACAATTTTATTAAAATCACCTTGTGTTAAGCTTTTATTCAATTCTACGTTGTAGATTTTACTGATGTTATTTCGAGGGTGCGAAAGTTTTTCAGCTAAATTACCATCGTTTGTCATTAATAATAAACCAGTTGTATTTCTATCTAAACGACCTACTGGATAGATACGTTCTTTAGTAGCTTTTGAAACTAATTCCATTACTGTGTGACGCTCCTGAGGATCTTCGGTAGTAGTAATGTAATCTTTAGGTTTATTTAATAGGACATAAACCATTTTTTCACGTTTCAAACGCTCACCATTATATTTAACGTCGTCTTTAGCTGGATCTACTTTAGCACCTAATTCAGTAACGGCTTCACCATTAACACTAACAACGCCAGCTGCGATTAATTCATCTGCTTTTCTTCTAGAACATACTCCAGAATTAGCGATATAACGATTTAAACGAATTAGGCCGTCATTTTGAGAAGATTTTGAACGTTGAGGTCTTTCTGTTGATCTTCTTTCAGTAGAACCCTCTTTACGATCTTCGTCATTATTGAATTTTTTATAAGAAGATTTATATTGTCTATCTGATTTGTCTCTAGCTGGACGTTTAAAGTCAGTTTGATCACCATCAGATTTTTGAAAAGATTTGCCTTCTTTGTTAAAAGGTTTGTCAAAAGTTCTTTTTCTGTCGGAGCTATCACCTTCTTTTCTGAAAGGTCTCTCACCGCCAAAAGATCTACCTTCTTTGTTGAAAGGTTTGTCAAAAGTTCTTTTTCTGTCGGAACTTTCACCTTCTTTTCTGAACGGTCTATCACCACCAAAAGATCTGCCTTCTTTGTTGAAAGGTTTGTCAAAGCTTCTTTTTCTGTCGGAGCTATCACCCTCTTTTCTGAAAGGTCTATCACCACCAAAAGATCTGCCTTCTTTGTTGAAAGGTTTGTCAAAGCTTCTTTTTCTGTCGGAGCTATCACCCTCTTTTCTAAAAGGTCTATCACCACCAAAAGATCTACCTTCTTTGTTAAAAGGTTTGTCAAAGCTTCTTTTTCTGTCGGAGCTATCACCCTCTTTTCTGAAAGGTCTGTCACCTCCAAAAGATTTACCTTCTTTATTGAAGGGTTTGTCAAAGCTTCTTTTTCTATCGGAGTTTTCGCCATCAAATTTTTTGAAAGGTCTATCACCTCCAAAAGATTTTTTGTCGTTATTATATGGTCTGTCTGTGTTATCTTTATTGCCGAATGATGAACTTCTCGGTCTTTTGTTTTCTTTGAAATTAGAGGATCTATCATCCTTTGAACGATCGCCTCTTGGTTTGAAGTTTTCTGAGGTACTTCTTGAGTTTTTGGACTTGTCATCACGACTGTTCCTTTTATTGCTGAATGGCATCTTATTACTATAAAATAATGTGAACGGCAAAGTTACCCATAATTTTCTTTTTTTCTAGAAATAAAATTAATTTTTTTTTGGAGGGATGAAAAGTTACAAAAAAATCAAGCTTGAAACATGTTTAAACCTTGAAAAGGTTAAGTGTTTGTTTTTTAAGTAAATAGTCTTTATCTTTGTAGCCTTGAATTTGTACCAAGCTATTTTTTGATCGATTTTATCGTGGATAGAGTAGCATTAAGGGAGTGAATGTTTAGAAAAAAAGTATTATGTTGTAGTCTGATTTTGTCGGCGTTAGTGTTGTCAAAATTGTACTCAAACCCAAACACAATTGCTGCAGGTGATGATAAGATCATTACTGTGAAAGCGACAAGTAATCTTTCTAATGGGGAAGATGAAAAGGAGAAAAATGAAAATAATGATAATAATAATGATCATTATTTGAGTTCGTTGACATTTGCCAATGATACGTTGCCGATAAATCGGCCACATGTTGAAAGCAAGTTGTTGCGATATTTTAAAAACTTCTCTTTCAAAAAGAGAGGCTCTTACAGTCTACATAAAAAAGCAGAGGCCTATCTGCCACAGATTGAGAAGATTTTAGCATCCTACGGTATTCCTGAAGACTTTAAGTACGTTCCATTGGTAGAAAGTGGATTGGATCGAGGAGTCGTTTCTTCTAAAGGGGCTGGTGGCTACTGGCAGTTTATGCCTGCAACTGCTAGACTTTATGGATTGAAAGTGAATGGAAATGTTGATGAGAGACGAGATTTGACGAAGTCTACTCATGCCGCCGCTAAGTACATTAAATCACTTTATAAGCAGTTTGGAAACTGGACTCTTGTAGCTGCTGCTTATAATGTAGGTGGAGGAAGTTTAAAGGGTTCTATTAGACGTCAGAAAGAGGATAGTTATTACAATTTGAAATTGAATAATGAAACTGGTTCTTATGTCTATAAATTGATTTCGATGAAAGAAATTATTGAGAATCCTGAAAAACATGGTTATACGCGATATGCGAACCGAACGGATCAGAAAGATCCAAATGAGAATATGTTATAAAAAAAAGGCTTGAATTATATAATTCAAGCCTTTTTTTCTAGTGTCTGTTCTACCTATCGTAGGTCTACAATTTCATACCCGCTATATTTGCTTTTGTTAAAGCTAAATAAGCTGTTATCCAAATTCTTATTGGGAACCTGACTCTTAATCGTGTAACTGTATTGACCACCGTTTTTATCATAGATAGTCGCATCATATATCAGTTTTGTTGCTCTATTGATGCGGAGTTTTATCTTAGAATAGTTCTTTTTACTATCAGTTGGTGTTAAATGAACGACATTTAAAAGTGTGTTTCCAGATTTTTCATTTGCAACCAAGTTATATTTAAATCCGGTTTTATAAAAGCTAAAAATATTACTGGGATCTATTGCATCTGTGCTATTCTCTATTGCTGCAATCTGAACTTCTTTTTCTTCTTTCAAAATAGTATATAAGCTCTTTGCATCTGATATCATTTCTTGACTATTCATCGTAATATGATATCTATTGTTTTTCTTATCTAAATAGAGTGTCCCTGCGTCGGTGTAGGCAGATTTATTTGAACCCTGAATTGCTGAAAATGAAAAGTTTGCTTGTACCGTTTGATAACTATCATACTTTTTACTGACTTCTGTCAATATTTTTTTTGCAGCAGCATCTTGTTGTGCCAGTGCTGGAGTTGCGACTGCTAAGGTTATGAAACCTAGCATGATGCCCATTGTTTTTTTCATCTTTTAATCCTTCCTTAATGTTTCTAAAAACTGTTCTAAAGAATATTCATCGGGATAGAGTACTTCACGGGCCTTGCTTCCTTCAAAAGGACCAACGATTCCTGCAGACTCTAACTGATCAATTATTCTCCCAGCTCTATTGTACCCCAGCTTTAATTTACGCTGGATGAGTGAGGTTGACCCCTGTTGATGCATAACAATTAGGCGTGCCGCTTCTTCAAATAATTGATCTCTATCTGAGAAATCAAAATCTGTAGAACCTGAACCATCGCCACTTTCATCAACATATTCAGGTAGCATAAATGCGGATGGATATCCACGTTGACCTCCGATAAAGTCAGAAATCATTTCGACTTCTGGAGTATCTACAAATGCACATTGAATACGAATCAAGTCACTACCTGTTGATAAAAGCATATCTCCACGACCAATTAATTGATCTGCACCTCCTGAATCTAAAATAGTACGTGAATCTACTTTAGATAATACGCGGAATGCCAAACGTGCCGGGAAATTGGCTTTAATCGTACCTGTAATGATATTGACCGAAGGACGTTGGGTGGCAATTACCAAGTGAATACCTACCGCACGTGCTAATTGTGCTAAACGTGCAATCGGTGTTTCAACTTCTTTACCAGCTGTCATCATCAGATCGGCAAACTCATCTACAATAAGAACTATAAAGGGTAAGAATCGATGACCCTCCTCAGGGTTTAATCTGCGATTGACAAATTTTGCATTATACTCTTTCAAATTACGTACTTGTCCATTTTTTAGCAAGTCATAACGTTGATCCATTTCAATACAAAGGGAGTTTAATGTGTTGATAACCTTCTTTGTATCTGTGATAATAGCATCTTCTTCTCCTGGTAATTTCGCGAGAAAGTGTCGCTCTATTTTTTTGAATAAAGAAAGCTCTACTTTTTTTGGATCGACCAATACAAACTTTAATTCTGCAGGATGTTTCTTGTACAGTAGCGATGTTAAGATCGCATTGATACCTACGGATTTACCTTGTCCTGTAGCACCGGCAACCAGTAAGTGGGGCATTTTCGCTAAATCGGCAATATAAACTTCATTCGAAATTGTCTTCCCTAAGGCGATTGGCAAGTCCATATCCGTCTTTTGGAATTTTTCTGTTGCAATAATTGATTTCATGGAAACCATTTCAGGATTGCTATTAGGGACCTCGATACCAATAGTTCCTTTTCCCGGCATCGGAGCAATAATACGGATACCTAAAGCCGCTAAACTCAGTGCAATATCGTCTTCTAGATTTTTTATTTTTGAAATACGTACTCCAGGTTTAGGAATGATTTCATATAATGTTACCGTAGGACCGATTGTAGCCTTAATATGTTCAATCTCAATATTGTAATTACGTAAGGTATCAACAATTCTGTTTTTGTTGGCCTCCAGCTCTTGCTGGTTGATCGTGATTTTTCCAGTTCCATAATCTTTTAATAGGTCTAAGGTTGGATGCTGATATCCTGATAAATCTAATTTAGGATCATACTGACCGAATTGTGCAACTAGATCATTAGCCGTAATCGTTTTTTCTTCTTTAGGTGATTCTACTTCTAATTCATGACTTTGTACCGGCTTTTCTTCTACAATAGGATCTATTTGAAGAGGTTCGTCTACCGTAAATGAAACGGTATTTTCATTAATTATATTCGTATCTTCTTCAGTTGGAGTTGGTTCTTCGATTTCGAATGGGATGAGCACTTTGTTCTCTGGTTTAATTTCCGAAACAGGTAAAATGATTTCTTTATGAGGAGGAGTGAATTCTTCATTTAATTGAATATCAGCATTTCTACTCGATTGAAATTTGTCATTCAGACTAGGTGCAGGTGTATAGGTTTCCCTTCTATTGATTAATGGTTCAGATACTGATGGTTCTGCTGTACGGATGGAGTTTGTGTAGTTTGTTTCTTCTTCTTCCGTATCAAAATTTTCATCTTCCTCCTCTTGTTTTTTACGCGAGTCGAAAATACTAAATTTTAGATCTAGGTTGTATACCAGTATCAATGTCGTCAAATAGGCAAAGATTAAGATTCCGGCAACACCAACTGTTCCAATTTGAGCTTCTAATAATTTATTAGTCCAGAAACCAAACTTACCTTCTAAAATGTGAGGCACTTTTGTAATGAAGCTATGCAAGAAACCTAGTGTAACAGATATAAATACGATTGCGATAAAAGAGTATATAATGGTACGATAAACTGGTAATATTGATTTTTTGTACAATAATTTATACCCGATTACAAAGAAGACCAGTACAAAGAGAAAGGACGCAATGCCGAACCAATTGTAAATAAATTGATTTGCAAACAATGCACCATATTTTCCCAATCTATTTTGTACTACAGGTAGTTCGATATCGGGATTGTCAATTTCTTCCGCTGTATTCATCACTACGCCCCAACCACCATTATTGGTTGCAATATAGCTTTGATCTTCAGACCAGGTGAATAAATATGAAACAAAAGCTATCCCCAATAATATCGCACATAGTATCAGGAAAGCCCCTAAAATTTTAATTAATTTTTGTTGCAGTTCTGATAAGTCTCTAGCGGGAGCTTCTTCTTTATTTTCTACTTTCTTATTATTGGGAGCTTCTTTTTTCTGACTCCTTTTAAATGTTGTATTAGCGCTAGATGGTCTAAATGTATTTCCTTTATTTGACATGAATTTTCACAGTTATCCTTCATACAAACTTAAGTATTTAGGAGGAAATTTAATTGGCTTACTAAACCTTTTATTTTTTCTTGTAGCATTTTGTTTCTAACATACGTTTTTTAATGAGACGATCGTTGAATTTTGTTGTAAATAAAAAATGAAAATGAAAAAAGCATTATTTTTTGGAATCAGTATAATGGTTTTTATGCTGACATTAAATTCATGTAATAAGCTGGATGATGATTACGCTTATGTGGAAATCTCGGCTGTGTCTGCTGTGAATGCTGTACCTGGATCTGAAGGATTAGATATTGGTCTCGACCAGAATAAATTGAATAATAACTGGGAGGGTGTTTTCTCCTTTAATCGCGTTTTGAGTTATAAAAATGCGTATCCTGGTAGTAGACTCGTGCGGGTATTTGATCCGAAATCAACTCCTGGTGATACAGCACTAGTGAGTAAAAAAGTAGATTTTACTCCAGGCAAATTTTACAGCCTCTATGTGATCGGTAAAGATAAAGTTGATGTATTGGCTACTGAAGATGATTTTGGAACTTTGAAAACAGGATATGCAAAATTTAGATTTATGAATTTGAGTCCTGAAGCATCTAAGTTGACGCTTACATTAAATGATGTTGATAGTTTAGCTGTTAAAGATAAAGCTTATAAAGAATTGGCCCCTTTTAAGAATATTAAAATTGCTGATGTATATAAACTGAAAATAAATGGTGTTGGTATGACTGAACTGTTGGGAGATTTTAAACCTGAAGATAAGGAAGTTTATACCATTTATGCCGCAGGTTTGAAGTCAAGTAGCGATGCCAATAAAAAATATAGCTTCCAAATCGTTAAGCATAAATAAGTAGAAGATCTGGTTATAATTGTGGTTGATTATAATAACTAAGCCTGTTCTGAAAAGAACAGGCTTTTTATTTATCTTGCTGAATTTAAACGAATGGGAAGTAAATATTTGACATTGACCGGTATACCTCTTTGTCGCCCTGGTTCCCATTTTTTCATCTTTTTAGCGACTCTGATTCCAGCTTCACCGGCTCCATAGCCTATATCTCTTTTAAGTTTAAAATCGCGGGGTTCTCCACTTTTATCGATAACGAATTCGATCTCTACTACACCGTGTACACCAGCACGCAGTGCTTGCGTAGGATAATTATAATTTTGACCGATGAAGCTCATCAGTGCTCTAATACCTCCTGGATAAGTAGGTTCTTTCCAGCCTGTAATTGAATCATATGGTGTTTTATTGCCTATTGAATCTGTGGTAATGCCTGAAATCAGTTTCCCTTCTATGAAAGTTTCTGTAAAGGTATATCGCTTTCCATTAAAGTGCCCCTTCCAATCACCTTGTTTTTTGTGATTGACATAGTTACCTTCTTCGTAACTATAGGAGTTATCTGATACGGCGAAACCATTGCCATCTTTTAGCAGGATCTTTCCTATTGAATCTGCGTAGACTAAATAAAGTGGTTCTTCAATTTTATATTTACCTTTTTTATCGATCGCAAAGGGATAATATAGAATAGATTTTATTTTACCATTTTGATGATAGTAGAATGCCGTATCGATCTGTTCTGAATAATTTGAATACATCTGCTCAGATTTGAGATTCCCATTTTCAAACATTTCGTATTTCTTAGCTTTGAATTTTGTTCCGGAGATATTGGTTACTTTTCCTTGCAATTTGAGTGCATTATTAGAAAGATAAAATTCTTCAACTAAGGTATCTTTTGTATTTTGATCTGGAATGCTGACAAGACGTACATAATATGCTTTATCTAACTCTTTTGTTACTTCGTTATTTTTTGTATAAAGTGTTTGAATGTTTACTTGTGCATAACTAAAAGTACACGTTATAAGATGCAGCAGGCTAATTAATGCGATTTTTCTCATCTAACTTAATGTCTGTTTGAATATGTAATTTTTTTAAAGTGTAAAGATAGTAAAAGTTCATAAAATAAAAATGACCGATCAAGTCGGTCATTTTTATTTTATGAAATTAAAAAAGTTTATTCAGCAATAATTAAATAGTAGTTTTTCTTTCCTCTTTGTGCAATGATATATTTATCATTAATCAAGTGAGAAGCATTGATTACTTGTTCAATATCTGTCGCTTTTTCGCGGTTGATTGACACACCACCACCTTGTAGCATTTTACGCGCTTCACCTTTAGAAGGGAATACCTGTGTGTTGACTGCTAGTAGATCTAATATGTTAATACCACTGCTCAAAGTTTCTGGTGAAACATTGAATTGCGGAATACCTTCGAATACATCTAAAATAGCTTCATGATCTAATCCATTTAAGAATTCAAGCGTACCATTGCCGAATAAGAAATCAGAAGTTTTGATTGCTGTTTCATATGCTTCTTCGGAGTGTGTACGGATAGTAATGTCTTTTGCTAAGGCTTTTTGTACTGCTCTTGTATGTGGAGCTGCATCGTGCTCGGCAATGATGTTATCAAGTTCTTCTTTAGATTTTAAAGTAAAGATCTTAATCCAATTTTTAGCATCATCGTCCGAAGTATTTAACCAGAACTGGTAATATTTGTATGGTGATGTTTTCTTAGGATCTAACCATACCGCTCCGGATTCAGTTTTACCAAATTTTTGGCCATCAGCTTTTTTAATTAACTGTGTTGTGATAGCAAAAGCAGTCCCTTGATCTTGGCGACGGATAAATTCTGTACCCGTTACGATATTTCCCCACTGATCGGAACCCCCCATTTGTACTTTACAGTTGTGATGTTTCCATAGATAATAGAAGTCATATCCTTGAATCAATTGGTACGAAAATTCTGTAAACGAAAGGCCGTTTTCACCTTCCAAACGTTTTTTTACAGAATCTTTAGACATCATATAGTTAACAGTAATTAATTTACCAACATCACGAATAAAATCTAAAAATTTGAAATCTTTAAACCAATCGTAATTGTTAACCATTTTGGCATCATTTTCACCTTCTCCAAATGCAAGGAATTTACCTAACTGAGTTTTCAAACAATTCACATTGTGATTTAATGTGTGTTCGTCCAATAAGTTACGTTCTGCAGATTTGAATGAAGGGTCTCCAATCATTCCTGTCGCACCACCAACCAAAGCAACAGGCTTGTGTCCTGCATTTTGGAAGTGTATCAACGTCATGATTTGTGTCAAGTGACCTACGTGTAAAGAGTCTCCTGTTGGATCAAAACCAATATAACCAGATACCTTTTCTTTATTTAGTAAGTCCTCAGTTCCGGGCATAATGTCTTGAAGCATGCCTCTCCAGCGTAATTCTTCTACAAAGCTCATTGTGTAAAATGGGTTAAAAATTTTTAATATAAGCCACAAATATAAGAGATTAAGCTGTATATTGAGTGAATATTTCTCGTTAAATGACTACGGTAGGTATAAAAATGCTGTTATGAATTTTTTATCACACTTTTATTTTGAACGTTTTGCGACGACTCCTGAAAGAGTTGTTGGTAGCTTATTACCTGATCTATTGAAAAATGCCGATAAGGCCTTTATCCTCAAACCCAATAATTTTGAAGATCAGATAGGAGCCAAACCGTTACAATCGGAATTGCTTAAAGGGTGGAATGGGCATATTGAAGTTGACCGTCTGTTCCATAATTCGGATTACTTTTTCCACCATACACATGAGATCAAAGAATCTGTCAAGAATGAATTGATCGGACTTCCGATTAGGCCTTCTTTTTTTGCGCATATCGCACTAGAACTGTTATTAGATCATCTTTTAATTGAACATAAAGCTGTTTCTATTGCTAAGTTTTATACCGCCCTTGAGCGGGTAGACCGTAACTCTTTAAGATCTTTTCTAGTTACTAGTGAACTAAAGGATGTCGCGAAGTTTGATACTTTTTTTGATAGATTTATTGCCTCTCAGTACATTTATGAATATACGGATCTGGCACAGGTTACCCGTGCGTTATTTCAGATTTGTAAACGTTTATGGTCTTTTGATGTTCATGAAGATCAAGTTTTATCGGTAAGCAGTAAATTAAGCCTTTATGTAAAAGAAAATATGAAGGATTTTCATGACATCTATCAATATATTCATTATGAAATGATAGATTTTGAATAGTATTTGTGATGCATTACTATTATCCGTATTATTTTTTTTTATTTTCGTAGCAAATTACTTAACATATTAACATAAACTACATGTTTAAAAGACTTTTTCGTAAGAAAAGTGTTGATCAGATTATCTACGACTCGCAACATGGTGAGGGTTCAGGACTTGCAAAGGTACTCGGTGTAAGAGATTTGGTTTCACTAGGTATTGCGGCTATTGTCGGTGCAGGAATTTTCAGCACAATCGGCCTAGCAAGCTATGAAGGGGGACCTGCGGTTTCACTTCTGTTTATTTTTACAGCTTTTGCCTGTGTTTTTACGGCTTTGTCTTATGCTCAGTTTGCCAGTACAGTTCCAGTTTCGGGAAGTGCTTATACTTACGCATATGTTGCCTTTGGGGAATTATTTGCTTGGATTATCGGATGGGCTTTAGTTTTGGAATATGCCGTTTCTAACACCGTAATTGCAATTTCCTGGTCTCAGTATTTTGCTTCGATGCTGGAAGGGTTTGGGATACATATACCCGCTTGGTTATCGATGGCTCCTGGTTATGCATTGGACGCATCACAAAAGCTTGCTGAGCACGGTGCAAATGCATTGACGGCAGCAGATAAGCAGGGATTAGAAGCTTATTTAAGCGCTCCGCGAATCGGAGGAGTACCAATCATCTTTGATCTCCCTGCAGGTATTATTACTGTACTAGTTACTGCTTTAGTCTATATTGGGATTAAAGAATCACAACGTGCTAGTGCGATCATGGTTATGATCAAAGTCGGGATTATATTGGCTGTAATTTTTGGGGGTATCTTTTATGTGAAACCGGAAAACTGGACACCTTTTGCTCCAAACGGAATGCACGGTGTTATGGGAAGTGTTGCGGCTGTGTTTTTTGCTTTTATTGGTTTTGATTCGATTTCAACGACTGCAGAGGAATGTAAGAACCCGCAACGTGATTTACCTAAGGCTATGATCTGGTGTTTGGTAATCTGTACGGTCTTATATGTCGCTATAACCCTCGTATTAACTGGTATGGTTAATTACACGGAGTTGAATGTAAAAGATCCTTTAGCTTTTGTGTTTAAGTATGTTGGGTTTGATTATATGGCTGGTGTTATATCGGTTACTTCCGTAATTGCGATTACAAGTGCATTATTGGTGTACCAATTGGCGCAACCGAGAATCTGGATGACGATGAGCCGGGATGGGCTAATGTCTAAACGCTTTGCACGTATACATCCTAAATATAGAACCCCTTCTTATGCAACTATAGTAACAGGTATCGTTGTGGGAGTTCCATCATTGTTTTTTAAGATGGATTTTTTTGTCGATTTAACAAGTGTAGGTACTTTCTTTGCCTTTATTATGGTATGTGCGGGTGTTCTTTATATGGATTATTCTGGATTATCTGAAAAATCAAAATTTAGAGTTCCTTATGTAAATGGTAAATATTTAGTTGGTCTAGGCTTACTGGGTGCTATTGTTTTGATGTGGATTTATGGACAGGCAATCCTATTAGAATGGAAGAACCTGACTTTTATGGAGATAATCGAACATAAGGTGTTGATCATTATTTTTTGGTTAACCTGGTTAGGACTTAGCATTTATAGTTTTAAAATGAATTTCTCTTTATTGCCGGTAACTGGTATTTTGATTAATCTTTATTTAATGACAGAATTGGGAGCGAGTAACTGGATTATCTTTATTATTTGGCTTATTGGTGGATTAGTTATTTATTTCCTTTATGGATATAAGCACTCGAAATTAAATAAAGAAAGTATTTCTTAACGTGCATCATGCTACTAGATATAAAAAAAGCTCTAAACATTGTTTAGAGCTTTTTTTATATCTGCTAGAATCTCCAGAGAAGGATTCTGCCAACTTTATTTCCCTGTTCCATTCGGATGACTTCCATTTCGGTTACATTCAGCTTTTTAAGCTTGTGTTGTAAACCTCTGATATCTTCGCGGTGAGCTACCAATGTCGAAAACCATTTTACTTGATCTTTATAAAATTGGCTTTCAAAAATCATTCGTCCGATAAAAGCTTTTTCGCCACCATCGCACCACAGTTCGCTTCCTTGACCTGCAAAACTTTGAACGATATTTTCTTGCTCAGCGGGCTTTAAACTTTTTATTTTGCGGTCTGCTTGTGCCAATGCTTCTAATTGAGAGGAAAAGAATGGTGGGTTACAGATCACCATATCATATTTTTCATCTTCGAGAATGATATCCTTGAAGATAGCTTTGGGGTTATTCTGTAATCTAATCTGCACATTGTTTTTAAGTTCTGGATTTAACCGAACGATTTCAATGGCATTTTTGTACGCTTTCTTTACAATTTCTGAACCTACAAATGACCAACCGTATTCGTGATGACCGACAATTGGGTAGATACAATTTGCGCCAACTCCGATATCAAGGATTTTAACTTGTTTTCCTTTTGGAATTTCATTGTTGTTGCCTTTCGCTAATATGTCAGCAACGTAATGAAGGTAGTCTGCCCGCCCTGGAATAGGAGGACAAAGGTTCTCTTTAGGAATATCCCAATATTGAATGTTATAGTATTGCTGAAGCAATGCTTTATTTAAATGTCTTACTGCTTCTGGATTTGTAAAATCTATTGTTTTTGTTCGGTAATCGTTAAGAAAAATGAATGGTTTGAGTTCAGGAACGACTTTGATTAATTTCGCAAAATCGTATGCATCAAGATGTTTATTTCTAGGGTGAAGTTTTTTTGTGGGAGTTGTTGCTGTTCCTGCCATAATGTTGTATTTGATGCAAAAATAAGCTTTTATTTTAAGAGATCGCTGAAATAAAAAATAGCTGGTGGTAAATGTTCAATAAAAAAGCCTCCAAGCTGTGTTTAATTTCTTGGAGGCTTATGGTATAAACAGGATACTATCAGTTGTTTTTGCGCTTTAAATCTATGGTTGTTGTTTGCGGTAAACTTAGTGGTACGCGTTCTATAGTTACAAAACTAGCATCTAAACCAAATCCTTTTTCTTCGGATAGACTTAATTTTTTAAGATAACCATATATCTCCATGATAATACGTTCGGACCAACTTAATTGATTTCCTTTTGAGAGTACTTTTTCTAATACAACAAATTTAAAATCGCCAGGGATTTTGTGTTTCTTTAAAGTGTCGTACTGGCTGGTAATATCAATTTCACCTTTTTGCACCATATCTTCCACTACTTTGCGGAATAGCAAACTGATACGTTGCTCCTCCCTAAAGCCTAGTTTGAAATCTATACGAATTAGTTTTCCAGGAATTAATTGATCGATTGTATACTCACGTGTGTGGGGATGATCCATAACATCAACGTGAACCAACCAGTACACGTCGGCACGTTTTGGTTTTTTATTTAATATCGAATAAATTATTTTGGATTCAATTTCTGATTTGAAGTTTGCACTTGTTAGATACACTAAATGTGAAGCATATGGAGGTACAGACTTGTCTTCGCTCAATTCTGAAATGATCGGATAATACTTATCGATATTGATGAAGTTAACAAATCTGTTTTTAATACGTCTGGCACTCCACCAAGCGTACATAATGAGAAATAGGAGCGATGCTAATAATAATGTGAGCCATCCTCCATGCGCAATTTTTACACCATTTCCGACTAGAAACATCAATTCTAATATTAAATAGAAGCCTGTAAATAATGCAATGAAATATTTATTAACTTTTTTAGCCGCAAGAAAGAAAGTCATCAAAATTGTTGTCGTTAAGAATGTCAAGTTGATGGCCAAACCATAGGCGGCTTCCATATTACTTGATTCTCCAAAAATTTTAATGATCAGCATACATCCAGCCCACAAAATTAGATTGATGGAAGGAACATATAATTGGCCTTTATGATCACTTGGATAGCGAATAGCAACCTTCGGCCATATATTTAAGCGTACAGCTTCCGAAATTAGGGTATATGACCCTGAGATCATGGCTTGACTGGCGATTACTGCAGCCATGGTTGCAATCGCAATTCCGTAACCAAGAAACCAATGTGGCATGATGGCATAAAAAGGATTATTTTCTCCTAGTACTTTGCCTTCTTGTGTCAATAACCAGGCTCCTTGACCAAAGTAGTTCAATACGAGTGTTAGTTTTACGAAAATCCAGCTGATGCGGATGTTTCCTTTACCACAATGTCCCATATCTGAATAGAGAGCTTCTGCTCCTGTTGTACATAGGAATACAGCACCAATGATGAAAAGGGCATTCGGATATGCTATGAGTAGTTTAATAGCATAATAAGGATTAAGCGCCTTTAATACTTCATATTCAAGATGAATATTACTAATTCCTAATACTCCGATGGTGGAAAACCAAACGAACATCAGTGGACCAAAGATTTTACCAACTACCGATGTTCCAAAGCGTTGGATAGCAAATAATAAGGTAATAATTGTTACCACAATTGGAATTGTGGGTAGACCCGGATACTTAATGTCTAAACCTTCAATCGCCGAAGAGATGGTGATGGCAGGTGTAATCATACCATCTGCAAGGAGAGTAGCTGCACCGATCATTGCTGGAAAAATCAACCAAGGTGCTCTTTTACGTACCAATGAAAAAAGAGAGAGAATTCCTCCTTCACCTTTGTTGTCTGCCTGAAGGGTAATCAGGACATACTTAACAGTTGTTTGTAAGGTAACTGTCCAGAAGACACATGATAATCCACCCAGAACAAGGTCTTTGTCAATGACACCTTTGTTCATAATGGCTTTGAAAACGTAAAGTGGAGAGGTACCAATATCTCCAAATATGATCCCTAAACTAATTAGTAGACCAGCAAGACTTACTTTTTGTGCGGTACTTTGATGACTAGTCGTCATTTTTTTATTTGATTTAAGTAAAAAAACCTTCATTTTAACACGAATATGAAGGTTCGTTGCAATAGAAAAACTCGTGCCAAATTTTAGCAATTAGTTTGACAACGGCAAATCTTGTTAAAAATTGTTAAATGGCAAATTTTTATTCAATATAAGTTAATAATATCTAAACAAATAACCTACTTTTGTTGTTGATAAATTGATTGGGAAATATTATATTTGATTTAAACTATAACCGATCTAAGAAGTCCTATATACAAATGAAAATTATTATTAAAAAAATAGCTTATTTAGGCCTGCTCTGTGTGATTACGCTGACAGGAAGTTTAGGCTATGCATCTGTATTGCATACTTCGAATTCTACTGAAACGGCCAATAACGATGGACTATCTTATTTGGATAAGGCTGATCATCTGGCTTATTCTATGGGATTAACCGCTAATTCTGATAATACGAAGGAAGTAGATAAGCTGATTAATAATGTTAAAGTTTTTTATAACCCGATTTCAGAACAAATAAGTTTATCATTTAAATTAGGGAAACAAAGTTCAGTTGCGATTAAAGTGATGGACGCACTTGGAAATGAAGTCGTTCAGTTAATGAATGGAAGTTTAGATGCTGGTAATCAAAATCTTTCTTTTGATCCAACTGGTAAACTTAATTCAGGATTTTACTTTATCCGTGTTGTTTCTGGCTCAGAAACTGTTGTAAAGAGATTTTCTGTGCGTAAATAGAAATTAGAACGATAAAAAATATAAAAGGCTTAAATGATATCATTTAAGCCTTTTTCGTTAATTAGGAATTTCACTTTCTTCTATCCACAAGCCATCCGATTTAATGATGTTGATGAGCTCGTCTAAAGCATGTGCTGAACTTACATTTTTCTTAACAACTTCTTGTCCGCGATAAAGTGTAATCTTATCAGGCCCGGCTCCTACATAGCCATAATCGGCATCAGCCATTTCACCTGGACCGTTAACAATACAGCCCATAATGCCTATTTTTAATCCTTTTAAATGATTTGTTCTATTTCTAATCATCTGCGTGGTCTCTTGCAGATCGAATAATGTACGTCCACAGCTTGGGCATGATATATATTCTGTCTTAGAAATTCTAGATCTTGTTGCTTGTAGGATTCCAAATGATAAGGATACTATTTTGTCCAAAGGTGTTGCTGGCGAATCAATCCAAACTCCGGATCCAAAGCCATCAATTAAAAGTGCTCCTAAATCGGTCGCTGCGTATAACTGAAGTTTCGAAATTGGTTCTTCCGGATTCATGAAATCACCTATTGGTCCAGAAAATGCCACGGCTTCGTAAGTTCTTTTAATGATAACCGGGTTATCTAAGCCAATTTCTTGAAGATTTTTGAAGAATTGTCTTTGTTCTGCCATGCCATGAACTGCTGTTGTCTCTAAAAGAAACACAATAGTTTTATCAAGTGGTAGCGTTTCAAATAAACTTGTTACTAAATCTTCGTTTTTAATTTTTACTATATTTAAAGAAGCATCCTTCTCATTAGCTTGATTGAATTCTTCCAGCGTAAATAAAGGGTGTATATTGGCTTTATTTTGAATACTTTTCCACGTGTTGTAATTATACAGTTGTTTTAAATTTGCCGGCATGTTAAAAGATGGCAATTGATCGCCTAGATAAACAAAATCAACCGACTGCTCTCCCATGTGATATTTGTCTAACAGCATATCGTAGCGATAGCCTGCTTGCGACAAGAAACCGGCATCTTTTAGATTTTGTCTGGAGATGTCAACTACCACACGTGGGACCAATGATCCTCCAATAAAAGTATTGACTTCTTTTGAGATATAAGGAGTAGGGCTGTTATTGTCTGTTAATTTTAAGATTGGAGGAATCACAGACGTATTGAAATCGTGCTGCCTTTTTGTATATCGATTAACTAAAGCAATAGCAACTGGAGCTTCTTTTTCTGGCTCTTCAGTCAGCGAAACACGTACTGTATCACCTAAACCATCTTCTAATAAAGTTCCTATTCCAACAGCTGATTTGACGCGTCCATCTTCTCCATCACCAGCTTCCGTTACACCTAGATGTAATGGATAGTTCATGTTCTCACTAATCATCTTCTCGACCAGCAGTCTATAGGCACGAACCATCACTTGCGGATTGCTTGATTTCATGGAGATACATAAATTGTAATAATTTAAGTCTTCACAAATTCTGATGAATTCCATAGCCGATTCAACCATTCCTTCTGGAGTATCACCATAGTGACTCATGATTCTGTCCGAAAGGGAACCATGATTGGTTCCTATGCGCATAGCAGTGCCATATTCTTTACAAATATTGACTAAGGGTTTGAATTTTTTATAAATACGGTCTAATTCAGCTTGATACTCACTGTCTGTATAGCTCAGTTGGTCGAACTTCTTCTTATCGGCATAGTTACCCGGATTTACACGTACTTTTTCAACAATTCTTGCTGCAACTTCTGCCGCATTGGGGGTAAAGTGAATGTCTGCTACTAGAGGAACATGATATCCTCGAGCGCGTAATTCTTGCTTAATATTAGCCAGATTATTAGCCTCTTTTATCGAAGGAGCTGTTATTCGTACATATTCGCAACCAGCATCGACCATTCTGATGGTTTGTTCCACAGAACCCATGGTATCCATGGTGTCGATTGTTGTCATACTTTGAATACGTATCGGATTGTCTCCACCCATGGGTACATCTCCAATTTGTACTTCTCTTGTCTTCCACCTTGAATAGGTGGTTTGCGAGTTGCAATAAATACCAGGTAATGTCAAAAGTTTACTTGTGTCCATATCTAATGCAAAGTTATGCATTCTACTGCACTTCTCTAGGGTCTTTTTAGTAGCGGCTAACTGTTACTGAGGTTATACCACCATCAATTGAAATTTTGAATTTATTTTTGGAATTTTCAAAATTAGGACTTGTCAGTATTCCTTTGTCTCCACCTTTTATAAAACTGTCATCAGCATCTACAGTTGACAGTGCCATTTCTGTAATTATCTGGCATGCGACTTCTCTTGGTAATGCTATTTTTATGGAAGAGGCACCGGCGTCAATATTAATATTAGAAATCATTTGTGGATTTCCGAGTTTAAGATCTAGATTACTCGCGCCAGCATCAACTGTAAGATTTTTAATCTTAAAATTTGATAAGTCACCTTGCATATCTGCAGCACCTACGTCAAAGTTTAAATCCCAGATGATATTTTTGTTTAGTTTGATAATGGTGGAATTTCCTTTTGAATCTATTCCTTTTTTTGTTTTTCCACTTAAATTAAGTGTCGCAGCCCCGTCGTTTTTAACATCAGTATTTAAGGACAGAAAATACTTGTCAGATGTATTGGCTGCTTCAAAGAGATTTGCTACGGTTGTATCTTTTAATACCAGCTTGGTCGCTCCTAAGTCAATATTGGCAGTCGCATGGCTGGTATTTATATTTTTTTTGGCAGAGACAGCGTTTGAGGTTCCGATGAAATCTTCTTCATTTTCGGAATCAATATCCAGATCTCTGTTTTCCATGATTCGGGATAAGAAACTTTGGTTAGGTGTTGTGATGCCTATAAAGGTGAATATTGCTAAAATGACGCATGTGGTTCCGATAGATATCATATATCCAATGTCTTTCTTTGGAACAAGAATATTTACGCCCACCAAAATGATTAATAATGGCCAATAGCGAAAAACTTCGAACCAATTAAACTCAATAATATCCATTTTACTTAAGAGTAAGATTACTCCGATGAATAAAAATATAATGCCTGTGGTGATTCTTTTTGCGTCCATAATAAAATTATTTGTTCGTTTGTTTTTAAAACTACAATACAAATGTAATCTAAAATAAATTTTTGATTTTATGAATTAGGTTATTCATGTACTAATCTCGGTAAAATATATGATTTCATCGGTAATTGAGTGATTGTATTTCTTGGGGACGATCTATTTTTAGTTGTTTTGAGTTTATGGTATTCTTATGAATCTTGTATCGCTATCGTAATGTTATGGCAAACCAATTTGTAATATATGGTGTTATAATAGTATATTAGACGTTAAAGAAGAAAAATACTATTTATATATGATATTTCACCATATTGGTTCTTATTTGTTATTGCTGCGGTCGGTTTTTAAGAAACCAGAAAAAGGAAAGATTTATTGGAAGGAAACGATGCATGCCATGAACGAAATTGGTATAGGGTCTTTAGGTCTCATTCTTATAATTTCTACGTTTATCGGGGCAGTTATGACGATGCAAATTGCCTTTCAGTTGGTTTCTGATTTGATTCCAAATTCAATAATTGGTTCCATTAACCGAGATTCCAATATTTTGGAACTGGGACCTACGATTTCTGCTTTGGTGCTTATGGGAAGTGTTGGGTCTTCTATTTCATCACAAATCGGCTCCATGCGTGTGACTGAGCAAATCGATGCCTTAGAGATTATGGGTATTAATGCACCAGGTTACCTTATATTACCTAAAATATTGGCTGGAATTACCATGGTTCCTGTATTGGTTATCTTAGCAATTTTTTGTGCTATTTTGGGAGGACTTATGGGAGGAGCTCTTTCTGGAGCAGTAACACCATCAGATTATATTATGGGAATTCAAGAAGGTTTTAATGGGTTTACTGTTACTGTTGCAATTGTGAAAGCATTTGTTTTTGGGTTTATCATCACTTCCATATCTGCATACAAAGGTTTTACGGTTCGAGGTGGGGCTTTAGAAGTCGGTCAAGCGAGTACTAAAGCAGTTGTTATTGGCTGTATTACAATATTGGCAGCTGATTATTTAATAACGGCACTCATGCTTTAATTTCTTTTAAAATAATTATGATAAAAATAGAGCAGATTTATAAATCCTTCGGAAGTAACGAGGTATTGAAAGGTATTGATGCCACTTTTGCACCAGGTAAAGTAAGTTTAATTATTGGAGGATCGGGCTCTGGAAAAAGTACCTTGCTAAAATGTATGGTGGGGCTACATGAGCCGGACAAAGGTCGTGTTCTCTTTGATGGTAAGGATTTTTCAAAACTTAGTTTTGAAGACCGTATCCCAATTCGAAAGGAAATAGGCATGTTATTTCAGAATTCCGCATTATTCGATTCCATGACTGTGGAGCAAAATATTATTTTTTCATTGGATATGTTTACGGAGATGTCTAAATCTGAAAAATTGGACCGTGCTAATTTTTGTTTGGAACGGGTTAATTTAAAAGGAAGGAATAAACTTTATCCTTCAGAGTTATCCGGTGGGATGAAAAAACGAGTTGGAATTGCTCGTGCAATAGCCATGAGTCCAAAGTATCTTTTCTGTGATGAACCAAATTCGGGTTTGGATCCAGAAACTTCGATTTTGATTGATGAGCTAATCCTAGAGCTAACAGAAGAGTATAATGCGACAACAATTGTGGTTACGCATGATATGAACTCGGTAATGGGTATTGGAGAATATATTCTATATCTCTACAAAGGGCAAAAGTTTTGGGAAGGTTCAAATCAAGATATGATGCGGTCTGATGTAGAAGAATTAAATAATTTTGTATTTGCAAGCCCACTGATGAAGCGAGCAAAAGAAACCATGTAATCTATTCATCATTGCGTATTTGTTTTTAGATTTACGTATCTTTGCGCCAAATTATTGATTTTGACTACTACAGATATACAATTATTAACACCACAACATTGGAAAGATTACGAGTTAATCGATTGTGGTGATTTCGAGAAATTAGAACGCTTTGGCAATTTAGTTTTGATTCGTCCAGAACCGCAGGCTGTATGGCCAAAAACGCTATCTGCAGCGGAATGGAATAAACGCCATGATATTAAATTTAAAGGTCGCTCTGCTACTTCGGGAGAATGGTTGAAAAAAAATCCTAAAGCGCAGGATCGTTGGCATATTCAATATAAAAATGATGATGTTGCGATTAAATTCCGTCTGGGATTAACTTCATTTAAGCATGTTGGTATTTTTCCTGAGCAAGCGGTTAACTGGGATTATATTTCACAGTCAGTGCGTGCTTTTGAAACTGAAAATCCTAAGGTCTTAAATTTATTTGCTTATACAGGTGGTGCATCATTGATTGCGCGTGCCGCTGGAGCAGATACAACTCACGTGGACTCTATTAAACAAGTAGTTAGCTGGGCTAATGAAAACCAAGAGTTGTCGGAAATTGATAATATTCGTTGGGTAGTAGAAGATGCATTGAAGTTTGTAAAGCGTGAGGTAAAAAGAGGAAATAAATATAATGGTATTATTTTAGATCCTCCGGCTTATGGTCATGGTCCTAAAGGGGAGAAGTGGAAACTGGAAGATCATATCATGGAAATGATGCATGATGTGGTGCAATTATTAGATCCTAAAGAACATTTCTTGATTTTAAATACTTATTCGTTAGGTTTCTCTTCTGTTATTGTGGAGAACTTAATTCGTACTGCGTTTCCAAAAGTAGAAAATCTAGAAGTCGGAGAGTTATATTTGCAAGCTACTGCGGGACCAAAATTACCTTTGGGTGTTTTTGGTAAGTTCAGAAAAGTTGCTAAATAGATACGATAACAAAATATAAATTAATAAAAGGATAGCCGATTGGCTATCCTTTTACTATTAATAAGTTTCTCTTTAATTCAGTATATTGTATTGTTGGAACTTATTAAAATTTTATTTCTGCGAGTTCTCTTTCTGCACTTTTGAGTTGCTCCGGTATACATTCTACAATTTGATCTGAAAACCCCTTTAGCTCATTTTTTAATCTGCTGTAATAAGCTATTCCTTCTATAAGTTGATTTTTGAACTTTTCAACATATTTTATTTTTTTGTCATTGACCGTGTCGGCATTCATTTCTACATATTTTTTGATGTGTGCTACATATAAGTATAGTTCACTAATAAATAAAAATGGCCTTTTATCATTTTTGATCAAATCGTCTTTGCCATAAATATGATTAATCATCTGATCAAGGGAGAACTTATTTTTAAACCAAACAGTATTTGGACCTGGACAAATGGATACAGCATCTTGTTCTTTATGTTTCAGGATGTTATATTTTAAATATGCCGGGGCAGCTAGTCCATCACATAAACATGTCTTTTCTGTAATAAGATCATATTCCATATTATAGGTTTTTTGATCTAATGATTTTCCCTGTAATTCTTTTATTTTTTTATCTTGATATGCACGTGAAGCTGTACATAGCGGTTCATTACTGAAATCTAAGTTTGATACGAGATATTTCTTTTTACATGGACTTCCGGGTCTTCCTTCTTTTATTCTTTTTAAGCGAAGGCGTTCTGCAGAGCTTTTTCTGAAATTATTAAAAGGTACTCCGAGAGGAGAAGCTCCACTGATATAAAAGTCTTCTTCTTCCGATGTGGTCAGTGCTAATAATGTTTCATCATCGACTGTGGTTGCTTCAGGGACCAATAAAAATGGTGATCCCCATCCTACAGCATCAAATTCATAATGTTTCAGTAGGAATTGATGTTCACTTGATGTGCCCACACCTCCTTGAACAGTGTATTTAATCGGCGGAGCAGCTTGGAAGTTGCAACCTTTTTGTAACCAATAATTCTGATAAATGCTGAATAGTTCTTCCTGTAATTCGTGTTTTTTATTTTTAAATTCGGATAGGATAGGACCTAATAAAAATCCTTCTGTTGCAAAGGCATGTCCGCCACAATTTAGCCCAGACTCTACACGAAATTCTGAAACCCAGATTCCTTTTTTCGCTAAAAACTTTGCTTGAATCAATGCCGATCTGTAGTCGCTAACTTTTAGTGTTATTTTTTTCTGAAAAGTTCCATCTTCTTGCTGGCAGAAAGCAGGCAACTCTGCTAAATAGGCGTATAGTCTTGGATTCATACCTGCTGATAAGATGACAGACGACTGCAGGTCTGATTGTGCAAAACCTCGTAAGGCAGCTAGCGCGTCTGAGTAAGTATCATCTAATGCAATTCCATCTTTATCATAATTAATTTTGTCGACTTTAGACATGATATTGACATCGATATCTCCAGCTTTGATAAAGGATCTAAGGATTTGCTTTTTTTTAGCCTTTTCTAAGATATCTGTTTCTGAAAGCATCGCATAATAGATATTTTTTGCGGGGTGGGATTCGGGGATGAGCTGGAAGTAGCGATCGATCTCTGATCCTTTTTCAAAAAACTCTATACGCATATGCTCAATTTGTTCTTGAACAATGTTGGAAACCAGATTTAAATAACTGGAAATACGATGAGCTCTGTAGTCAGGTTCTTTTTTTGTTATCGGATGGTATTCTTTTTTGTTTAGGGTACAATAGTATGCTCGAATACGCTCAATTAATTCATCATCTACAATGGATATCACAGATGAAATACCAAATCGAGCGACTTTTAAAGGGGAATCTATTGAAAATGCTAGACCCAAAACGGGAATATGGAATGAATGCGTCATATCAGTTTTATTTCAATACGAAATACCGAATAAAAAGGATATGAAAAAGTAATGTCTGTGTGTTTAAAAAATGATATGCGTCACTTTTATTATATACCTAAAGAATCTTCTGCCCGATCTCATGTAATAGTTATGATTCTTTTACACCTTTAGTTGTAGTACAGTTTTACAGCAGGTGAACGAATGGGATTTCTAAAATGGCTGTATGGATAATATGAAAGAAAAACAAGCGGTCTTAACCCGCTTGTTTTTCTAATTTCGCCAGTTTGGCTAATTCTTCTTCTAGATCTAGTTCTACACGAAGATTATTGACGATATGTTTTTGTCTATCGGGAGTGTTTTTACCCATATAGTATTCTAAAAGTTGCTGTATTTTATTGTCTTTAGATAAGAAGACAGGGTCTAAGCGCATATCTTTTCCGATAAATAAACCAAATTCGGAAGGAGAAATCTCTCCAAGTCCTTTAAATCGGGTAATTTCGGGCTTATTTCCTAATTTTGCAATTGCGCGTTGTCTTTCTTCATCGGAATAGCAATATATGGTTTCTTTTTTATTCCGTACACGGAACAAGGGTGTCTGTAAGATAGACACGTGACCAGCCTTTACTAAATCAGGAAAAAACTGAAGGAAAAATGTCAAGAGAAGTAAGCGGATGTGCATACCATCTACATCGGCATCTGTAGCAAATACAATGTTGTTATAACGTAAGCCATCTAAACCGTCTTCAATATTTAAAGCATGTTGCAGTAAATTGAACTCTTCATTTTCATAGACAATTTTTTTAGACATGCCGTAAGAGTTTAAAGGTTTTCCTTTTAAACTAAAAACAGCTTGTGTCTGTACATCTCTAGATTTAGTAATTGAACCTGAAGCTGAATCCCCCTCGGTGATAAATAAGGTTGTTTCCTGATTACGTTCGTTTTTATCGGAGAAATGGACCTTACAGTCGCGTAATTTACGGTTGTGTAACGAAGCTTTCTTGGCACGTTCATTTGCAAGTTTTTTGATACCGGCAATATCTTTACGTTCTCTTTCCGATTGTAAGATACGTTTTAACAGAGCGTCTGCTGTATCTGAATTTTTATGCAGGTAATCGTCCAATGCTTTTTTTAGAAAGTCATTGATAAATGTTCTTACAGTTGGACCATCAGGACCGATGCTTTGGGAACCAAGTTTTGTCTTGGTCTGTGATTCAAAGACCGGCTCTTGCACTTTGATTGCGATCGCGCCAATGATAGATGACCGTACGTCTGATGCTTCAAATTCTTTTTTATAGAACTCACGGATTGTCTTCACTAAGGCTTCGCGAAACGCTGCTTGGTGTGTTCCTCCTTGCGTTGTATGTTGTCCATTGACAAAAGAGTAGTATTCTTCACCGTATTGCTGTCCGTGGGTAATCGCGATTTCAATATCCTCACCCTTTAGGTGAATGATAGGATAACGCATGGATTCGGTGTCAATATTCCGCTCTAATAAATCTTTTAGACCATTTTCAGAGATGAATTTCTGTCCATTGAAATTGATAGTTAATCCAGAATTTAAAAAAACATAATTCCAGATCATGTTTTCCACAAACTCTAAACGATATTTGTAATTTCTAAAGATGGTCTCATCCGGGTAAAATATAACTGCGGTGCCATTACGCTGTGTTGTTTCTTTTTCTTCATCTGATAGTAACTCACCTTTACTAAACTGTGCGATACGGGTTACTTTTTCGCGGTATGATTGTACCGTGAACTGTCCAGACAAAGCATTGACAGCTTTAGTACCGACACCATTAAGACCTACAGACTTTTGAAAGGCTTTGCTATCGTATTTACCTCCGGTATTGATTTTGGATACTACATCTACGACAGAACCAATGGGAATTCCACGTCCGTAATCCCGAACAGCGACTTTATTGTCGTTGACCGTAATATCGATCGTTTTTCCAGCTCCCATCACAAACTCATCAATAGAGTTGTCGACTACTTCTTTTAATAAGACATAAATACCATCGTCGTAAGCAGAACCATCTCCTAATTTCCCAATATACATACCGGGACGTAAGCGAATATGTTCTTTCCAATCGAGGGAACGTATACTATCTTCGTTATAAGTACTCATGTTTTTTAATTATTCTTCGGTGTGTAGCAAAAATAGCAAAATAAAGATTAAATAAGTGCAGTCACGATCTGAAAACATTTATTTAGAATGGAAGATTTCTCTAGAGGAGCGTTTGTGTAATTGTTCTCCAATAAATTGTATAAATATTTATATTGCATTCCCTATTATTTACTTAAATTTAGGAAACATTATAAATAGAAATTATGGGCTTATTTGATAAAATACGGAATGAGTTTATCGATATCATTGAATGGGTAGATGATAGTCCTGATACTATAGTCTGGAAATTTCCACGGTATCAGAATGAAATAAAAATGAATTCGCAGTTAACAGTACGAGAAGGACAAGTTGCTGTTTTTATGAATGAGGGGGTGATTGCGGATGTCTTTACTGCGGGTAGACATGTGTTGACAACTCAGAATATGCCTATCATGACGACCCTCCAAGGGTGGAAATATGGATTCAATAGTCCATTTAAAGCAGATGTGTTTTTCATAAGTTTGCGTCAGTTTACTAATCAAAAATGGGGTACTAAAAATCCTATTATGTTACGGGATGCTGAGTTTGGTCCTATACGGCTTCGGGCTTTTGGATCTTACGCTTTTCAGGTTAAAGATGCTGCTGTCTTCTTAAAGCAAATTGCGTCGACTAATCCAACTTTTACGGTTGAAAGTATTAATGAGCAACTTCGAAATATCGCTGTAACCAGAGGGATGGATGCAATTGCAGAGTCAAAAATTGCTGTCTTAGACCTAGCTTCTCATTATGATGAGGTATCCAACTTTATACAAGAGAAAATACGTCCTGAATTTGAAGAGATCGGTTTGAATCTAAATAAATTTCTAATTGAGAATATTTCATTGCCCGAAGAAGTTGAAAAGGTACTGGATAAAAGAAGCAGTATGGGTATTGTTGGAAATTTAGGTGCTTATGCTCAATTTCAAGCAGCTAATTCCATGGAAAAAGCTGCTGAAAACCCCAATGGCGGTGGTCTTATGGGCGCAGGAATGGGTGTTGGATTAGGTGCCGGAATGGCTGGCCAGATGTCAGGTATATTTCAACAGAATAAATTTGAAGGCAATAATCCGACGGGTGCCTCTCCATCGGTGGCACCACCGGCGATACCGCAAGCGGTTCAGTATTTTCTAGCGATTAATGGTGTTCAAGAAGGACCTTTTTTGATTGATCAGTTGAAAGACGAGGTAAGAAGCGGCAAACTTGTTTCTTCTACACTCGTTTGGAAAGCTGGGCTGGAAAATTGGATTGAAGCGCGTGAAATTGACGAATTGACAAGCTTGTTTAATGCTGGCCCTCCGCCAATTCCGGGGGCATAGATTCTGTTTATGAGTTTTGAGGAAAAGACAACGGAAGTTAGTCAGGATTTAAAGTGTCAGGGTTGTGGGGCGATTTTAGCTTACCAACCAGGAACGTCATATCTAAAATGTGCTTACTGTGGTACTGAAAATCAGATTAAGGAAAGTGAGTTAACGAACCAAGTTATCAGTCCGGTTGATTATGAAGAATTTACAGCAGCAATGCAAGATATTCATGACGCTCGGTTTACGGTTGCTGCTGAGGTGGTGCATTGTCAAAACTGTGGAGCCAATTCTACATTAGATCCGCATGTTACAGCAGATTTATGTGCTTTTTGCGCTTCTCCTTTGGTGATTGACCATCAAGAAAAACGTATTGTAAAACCACATGGGGTGATTCCGTTTTTTATTGAGGAGAATAAGGCATTTCCGCTTTTTAAAAAATGGGCTGGAGGTTTATGGTTTGCTCCCAATGATTTTAAGCGAATTTTTAGTGCGCAAAATAATAGGTTGAAAGGTGTTTATATTCCTTTTTGGAGTTATGATGCCGAAGTGAGTTCTTCTTATGAGGGGCAACGAGGTGAATATTATTATGTCACTAGAACTAGAAGAACTGCTGATGGCAAAACAGAGACCTATGAGGAGCAACAGACCAGATGGTATTATGCTTCTGGACGTGTTTTTAATCGATTTAAAGATGTTATAGTTAGTGCTTCAACGTCATTACCTAATAATTTTGCTTCAAAAATAGGTCCTTGGAATATGGAATATCTGAAGCCTTTCAATGATCAATATCTTAGCGGATTTATCGCAGAAACCTTTAGTATTGATCATGTGGCTGGTGCTCATGCCGCCAAAAAAATTATGGATGATGAGATCGCTGATACCGTCAGATCGGATATCGGCGGAGATACGCAAAGGATTGACGATATTGATTCTGTTTATAAGGATATCAGGTTAAAGTATATCTTACTTCCGGTTTGGCTGTCGGCTTATCGATATAAGGGTAAAAGTTATCAGATTATGGTTAACGCATTTAACGGTAAGGTTTATGGACAACGACCATATAGCTTTTGGAAGATTGCGCTCTTGATATTGTTTGTAATAATTCTAGTTGTTTTGTTAAGCCAAATGGGATAATCTTCTTATAAATAAAAAATGGTCTTATTGAAAATACAATAAGACCATTTTTTATGATATGATCGATAGCTTTATTTGTTTAAAGAAAGTAAGAAGCCTATTGTAAAGTTGGCATCCCAGTCAAATACAAAGGTATCGCAGTTCGTAGCATCTTTAATTGCTTTATAGATATTTACCCCACTTTTGATTTTTACTTTATCGGTATTATAGGTTTCTGGATTATTTAATACTGTGAAACGTTCTTCGCCAGTACGTGTTTGTTGGGCCAATTCAAATGGCACTCCCCCTATGATAAAACAGATTTCTCTGTTGGCTGCAGGAATTTTTGCTGTTAACGTTTTTACTTCAGTATAAACATCTTCATCTTTTAAGTTCTTTTCGTAGTATTTCGCACCTGGTGCTTCAAGTGATTTTGTTTCACCAGCAACCCATGAAATTTTAGTATTACCTGAGCCAATATCTACGACAAAGGAATTGTCCTGATAAGAAGGAGGAAGTACGCATTTTAGTGCTAATTTACCTTCTTGTTCTGCTGTTACTAAATTAACAACAAATCCCATTTTCTTTAGTTCGGAAACAATAACTGCTGTCTTAGGTTCTTTTTGTGCGCCGGAGCTGATGACAAAGTGTATGTTTTTTGATTTAACACCTTTGTCAAACATAGTTCCAATGTAGTCTTTAAGTCCTTTCCGAATATCTTCTGTACTGGCTAGACCTTCATAGACAAATGATTTGCCAAAATCTTTGGAAATGATTTCCCAGTGATTCTGCTTATCGATATTTACGACAAAAGAATTGAAACCTGAGGCTCCGACTTCGATTACTCCTTTATATTCACCATTTACAGGTTTTTCAGGTTGATAGTTAAATGTTCTTTTATCGTCAGTTGATTGTTTCGATGGATTGGACGATATATTAATAGCTGTGGTATCGGAGGTGCTCGTTGACTGTCCATCAAATTTACCAGAATCGAAAGCCCAATAGCCCAGAGCCAGTAATGGGATTGCAATAATTATTGCTTTAATTGGCCAACGTAATCTAGCCCATGTTGATTTTTCTTCCATAATTATAGTGTATTTTTTTTAAATTGATTAATCTAATAATGTAAATCCCTTATCTATTTTTTCTTCCGGTTTGAGTTCATAACTTGCGTCTGCCATCTGGCTTACATTCAGTACTTTCAAATTTCGTTCATCTACTTTACGGATAAATTCTTCTAATTCTACTTGGGTAGGAGCTCCTCCTACTGTTATGTTATTGTTTTGATCTAAAAAGTCAAGGTTTGATCTGATCGAAGCAATATTTTGGCTGATGGCTCCTGTTGCGGCATTCATGGCTTCTTGGAAAGCCCAACCGTCTTTTATATTAAAGACATCGGCAAGCCCTTCTGTAGCATTTTTCATCTTTTGAGTAGCTTCTAGTTTTTTTGAGATAATCGAAATACTGCTGTCTAGGGTACTTACATAAATTCGAGCAGCACTTTCATTATCTTTTAGTACTTCTAGTACCTTCGCAAATTGATTAGCATACTGTACATAGCTTCTCGCATTTTGCTCTTCAGACTCTCCTTCTTTTCCTAAGAGAAATGCTTTTGTCCGTGTTTCTTTTGCATTTCGCATATAAGCATTCGCTTTCTCCGTATTGTTATTTTTCGATTCATTTTGGGCATTTTCATCTTGACTTGCCGCTTCTGCAGTGAAACGTTTTGCATAAATGTATTTTTCTTCTGCTGTTTTTTGTGCGGTTTCACCGCTTTGAATCATATCGATACGAACGCCATCTACATTACTTATTTTTTCTTTTACTCTTTTTAAGGTATCTTTTGCGTCTTTTGATAAAAGCTGTAAGGTCTCTATTGGATTATTACGAATAATGGCTTTTTCGCCTTTAAATAAAAGGACAGTGCCAAAGCGATGTAATAGCTGAATAATTTTTGGCGCTAATAGTAATAAGGTTATTAATAAAATACTGAATATTACGAACAAAATACTTTTAGCGGCATATTCAAGCATGACGGGTAAAAACTTGAAAAAAGCAATTGCTCCGCCAATAACCAATGCCCAGAAGAATATACTGGAGATTGTCTTTTTGGCTTCTGGTGTTTGCATCTGAGCAGGCAGATGGTCTCCTAATACTTGAAAAATTGGTAGCTGTGATTTTATTTCAGCTGGAATATTAATGTACTGTTCTTTCTTTTCCATTGGTTTATATCTTATGAGATTGACCTTTCTATAATTGCTAAGGTTGTTTGTATATCATTGACGACTTCATTGACAGCGGCGTTTCCAATTGATATCTTTTGCTCTATCTCTTTTAGTTTTGGCTCATATTTATCATTAATCTGGGCTAGGGTAATTTGTTTCTTTTTCAAATCATCCTGAAGCTTTGCAATGCTATCGGTCAATGTTTTTATTTCATTATTTAAGGTTGTCTTTTCAAATTCACGGTCTTGTTCTGCTTTATGCTTTTCCGATTCTTTTTGCTGTGTTTCTTTGGCTATGGTTTCTTTCAGTTTGTTAGCATAATTAGTGCCAGTTGTTTTCAGCTTGTCCTTTGTTAAAGTATTATCAACAAACTTAAGCGAAGTATAGGCTGCTTTCAGTGTTGTTTCGTCTACTTTTCCCATTGCAGCCGCAGCATTCCATACCTCAAAAAAGTCTAATCCTTGTTCATTGAGTCTTTCCAGTATTCCGAGCACCTTCAGTTTCATTTGTTTAATATCGGTGGATCCGTCATTGGCTGTAATGGGTATGGCTGGAGGCTGCTGGTTTGAAACTGTTTTTATTTCGGGGGCTGTTGAATAATCTTTTATTTCTGTAGCGGGTGGATTTTTTTGGATATCGGGAGACGGGGTTTTGAGCTGAGTCTCTTCCTGATCTGTAAAAATTAGCTTTTTAAGACTATCCAATATACTATAGCTTTTATTGTTTCCTTGATCAGTCATAATTTTTGTTAGTTAAGTCTAGTAAAAATAATAAAAAATGGTAATCTTGATTCATATTACTACATTTTTAAAACATTTATTTTATATCACGATTGCTCTGTCGGGTAATCCGAAATTTAATTGTAATCTATTTAATGATAAGGGATAGGCTAGGAGGGATATAAATCAATCTATTGAGTTTGGGATAAAAAAAACTCGGAAAGCTAATTTCCGAGTTTTCGTGATGATAAGAAATAATAATTTGAAACGATTATTTTATCTACCAAAATCATCTTGAACACGAACAATATCGTCTTCGTTTGAAGGATTTTCGATATCGGTATGTTGCCATATTTCAGCTAATATACCGTAACCATCTAATCCGATTAATCGGTGGCGCTGACCTTGACGAAGTTTGATGACACTACCTGCTGTTAGCGTTTGTACAACTGATTCGTCATCTGTATCCGATACCATAACGCCCACAGTTCCGTGAATTACTTTCCAAATTTCGGCACGACGGTGGTGATACTGCCATGATAATCTTTTTTCGGGAGCTACAACGAGAATTTTTGGACTTAATTTGCCAGAAATTTTTAGATCTTTTACATCTAATCCGTCGAAATACTCATCGGCAAATTTTTGTGCTTGATCTTCGTTGATTACAAAGAAACCTCCCCAGGGTCTTGTCTGATC
Source organism: Sphingobacterium kitahiroshimense (assembly GCF_025961315.1). Lineage (NCBI taxonomy): Bacteria > Pseudomonadati > Bacteroidota > Sphingobacteriia > Sphingobacteriales > Sphingobacteriaceae > Sphingobacterium > Sphingobacterium kitahiroshimense. The sequence continues at coordinate 4,683,061 of NZ_JAOQNK010000001.1, forward strand.
TGATTTATCAATTTCAAATCCTTTTTCTTTTAACGCTTTATCTAATTCCTCAAATAGCGTTGATTTATCAGTTACCATAAATATGTGTCTTAGTAAGAATGTACGGTTATTTTAGTGCTAAATATAAATAAAATCTTTTAAATAAAAAGTGCATAAACGTTTTAGCGATATTTTTTTTGTTTACAATTTAGCTATTGTTTTTATTTCTAGTTACGTTTGGTTTCATCTGAATCGGATATTTATTAGAAGTTGCATACGTCCTATTTGAAGTGTGCTATGATTATATCCTCTCAAAATATTTGATTAGTTTTGTAATCCTATATTAAAATTATCAGTATGTCAGAAATTAAAATAGATCGTGAAAATACGTCTTTTATGCAAGCTGTTGCTTTTGTTAATCAGACAAATCAACATGTTTTTCTTACAGGAAAAGCAGGGACCGGAAAAACGACATTTCTGAAATATATACGTGATCATAGTTATAAAAAAATGGCGATCACCGCGCCAACTGGTGTTGCTGCTATGAATGCGGGAGGAACAACCCTTCATTCACTTTTTTGGTTGCCTTTCGGAACTTTTATAGAAGATCACGAGCTGAAATGGGATGAACAAGATGGACATATTTATAATAAAAGCCGCTTATTCAGTACTATTAAACTAACTAAACAACGTCGGACGATTCTTCAAGAATTGGAATTATTGGTGATTGATGAGGTATCGATGGTTCGGGCTGATACATTAGATGCTATTAATGTTATTCTGCAATCTGTGCGTCGTGATATGCGACCATTTGGAGGTTTACAATTACTTTTTATCGGCGATCTTTATCAATTACCACCCGTAGTGCGTGATCATGAGTGGCAGGTTTTGCGAAATCACTACAGCTCTGTATTCTTTTTTAATGCTAAGGTTCTTCGTGACAATCCACCGATTTTATTAGAGTTAGATAAGATTTATAGACAGCAGGATGAAGGTTTTATTTCCATATTAAATGCAATTCGAAATAATAACTGTGATAGCGAAATGTTGAAAGAATTGAATACCTACTATAAGCCAGATTTTGAGCCAAAGGAAGGAGAGCAGTTTATTACGCTTACTTCACATAATCGAAATGCTGATGAAATTAATGGAAAAGCATTGGCTAATCTGTCTGGTAAGATGCTGAATTTAAAAGCTGTTGTTAAAGATGATTTTTCTCAAGGATCTTATCCCGCAGAAGAGATTCTTTCTTTGAAAATTGGTGCCCAGGTGATGTTTATACGTAATGATACGGGTGAGGATCGGAAATATTATAATGGTAAGATCGGTACTGTGAAAGATATAAATTTGCAAGCTGGAACTGTGGTTGTTAAATTCCCCGATGGAAGTGAGGATGTGACGGCTAAGCGAGAAACTTGGGAAAATATCAAATACAACTATGATAAAGGGCAGGATCAGATCAAAGAAGAAGTACTGGGGACATTTTCACAGTTTCCGTTGCGGTTAGCTTGGGCGATTACTATTCACAAGAGCCAGGGACTGACATTTGATAAAGCAATTATAGATGCGGGTACTTCATTTGCTGCAGGACAGGTTTATGTTGCATTAAGTAGATTGACGAGTTTAAAAGGGTTGGTCCTGAAATCCATTATACCGACCTACGCAATTAGAACAGATAGTCAGGTTGTTGATTTTGCATTGCGCTCTTCTTTTCAAACCGATATTAAAGAAATATTGGAACAGTGTCAGAGGTCTTATTTGGCACAAAACCTAATTCAATGTTTTCGCTGGGATTATCTAACTACTTCATGTCAAGAGCAAGTTATTGCATTAGCTGATCGTAATATCGATAATAAAGTGGAGGCGGAGGCTTTTTGGTCTACCATACAGTCAAATCTGCTCACACAAGAAAAAGTAGCACATAAATTCATTACACAATTATATGAGCTTTTAAAAAAAACAGATCAACATGTAGACTACGCTTTGATCTGTGACCGTACGACTTCAGCGGTCAATTGGTTCTTACCTAAGATGGATCATGATCTCGTTGGTGCGTTGGAACAGCATATTAAGGAATGGCAGATTAAGAAACGAACTAAAAAATACATTGATGAGGCTAAAGAACTGTTGTTGGATTTTAAGCGTAAGCGTGAGCAACTTCAGCAGTGTTTGATTATCGCAGATGCATTATCTAAAAAAGATAATTTTCAGGAAGCTTTGGAACAGGTGCAGGAGCAGTCAAAGACAAAAGAAAAAGAAGATTTAGTCGTGCAAAGTGAAGAGGGGGAGAGCTCTAAAAAGTTGGATACAAAGCAGGTAACTCTTGAACTCTACAAGGATGGTGCTAGTATAGAAGAGATCGCGGTGAAAAGAGGTATGGTAGCGGGAACAATTTATGGACATCTTATTCATTTTGTTGGGACAGAAGTGGAGGCCACAGAATTGATTGAACAGGATAAGCTGGATCTCATCATTAATACCATAAAAGCACATCCAGATAAATCTTCGTCAGAATTAAAGATGATGCTGGGAGCGAGTATAGACTATCCGCATATTAAAATCGGACAAAAAGTTTTAGAAAATCCAGTTCATGATTAAGATGTTTCAAAATATGTGTATGTTTGTAAAAGTTAGCTATAAATAGCCATGGGAAAGTCTAATAAAAACCCAAATAAGTGGATGGTTTTTATCTCATTGCCTCTGCAAATGGGAGTCACAATTTATTTGATGTATATGTTAGGCACCTGGCTAGATGAGAAATACCATTTTTCTAATGGTCTTGCCATGAAAATATGCACATTTATAGGTATTTTCGCCTCACTTTATCATTTTATACGAGAAGCTAATCGATTGAACAGGGATGAATAATTACATTAAATTTATTGCAATACTTCTAATTTTTACTGCAGTCCTCTTTGGGGCGCACTACTTTGCACTACCCTCTTTTGGGATTGCTGATTTTAAAAGTTTAACTGGTTTTGAATTGTATAGTTTATACGCATTTGAATCTGTTGCTTCATTAGTTGTATTAATTGTTATCCTGATCTCCGATTCCGTAATGCCTAAAAGTATAGGTTTCATTTTTTTGGGCCTAATTACGTTAAAAGCAGCATTAAGTTATGTTTTTTTTAGAGGAGGATTGAATCATTCGTCCGATGATATATTCGAATATAATTTTTTAATCGTATTTTTTCTATACTTGTTTTTTGACGTATTAGTTGCTTTTAAGGTCATTAATAAAGAAGTGGAATCAGTCAATAAGTAGTTTTAATAAAAAGTTCAAATTAATCGCAAAAAATGACAAATAATATTGTATTTTTGCGCAAAAATAAAAAACAGAACATGGGGAGCGTTAAGAAAGCATTTCTTTTTTTTGCAGTAATTTTATTTGCTGTTAGTCCATTTTTAGTAAAGGCATCTGAGTCTCATACAGCTGAGATTTCAACTCACGCAGAAGAGCCAAAAACTCAGCGGGAGGAAATAGATGAGTATATTGATCACCACTTACAAGACGATCATTATTTCTCTTTGTATACAGATAAAAAAGAAGGTAAGACTTATGGATTTCCTTTGCCAGTGATTATCATTGACGGGGGTGTTAAAATTTTTATGTCCTCAGAATTTGATTTTGGTAAAAATACCGTTGAAAAAGATGGACAGTTTTATAAATTATACCATGGTAAAATCTACAAAACAGATGCTACCGGTACACTTAATTATGATGAACACCATCACCCGACAAATGCTAAGGCATTAGATCTATCAATTACTAAAAATGTTGTGGGTTTAATTTTAGCAACTGTTTTGTTATTCTGGGGATTTATTGGCCTAGCAAAAACATACAAAAAGGGAGCGAATAATTTACCTAAGGGTGCAGGTCGCGTGTTAGAACCTTTAGTTTTATATGTACGTGACGAGATGGCGGTTCCAAATATTGGACATCGTTATAGAGAATTTATGCCGTACTTATTGTCTGTTTTCTTCTTAATTCTAGTTTTAAACCTATTAGGTTTAACACCGCTGGGATTCAATGTTACAGGTAATATTTCAGTAACGATATGTTTAGCAATCTTTACATTTTTATTTGTGAATATTAAAGCAAATAAGGACTACTGGAAGCATATTTTCTGGATGCCAGGAGTACCAGTTCCTTTTAAATTTGTTTTGGCACCAATTGAAGTATTAGGAATGTTTACAAAACCATTCTCTCTAATGGTTCGTTTGTTTGCCAATATTACAGCTGGACACACTGTTATTATGGGATTGATTGCAATTGTTTATGTATTGCAACAACAATTAACATTGGGAGGTAGTATCGGGGTGTCTATGCTATTGACAACTTTCCTGATGGTAATTGAAATATTAGTAGCATTTTTACAAGCGTTTATCTTCACGATGTTGTCATCGCTATTTATTGGAATGGCTGTTGAAGAGCACAACGAAGCACATCACTAAGAAATTTTTTGTTTAATTATATTTAAATCATTTATTATGTACAATTTAATTGGAGCGGGTTTAATCGTTATCGGAGCAGGATTAGGTCTAGGTAAAATCGGTGGTTCAGCAATGGAAGCTATCGCACGTCAACCAGAAGCAGCATCTAAAATCCAAACTGCGATGATCATTATCGGAGCCTTATTAGAAGGTTTAGCTTTCGGTGCGTTATTATTAGGTAAATAATCACCCAATGAATTTAAAAGTATTATTTATGACGGTTGGTCATAAATAATACTTTCAATTAGACGAAATACAAAAAATATTATCATACATCAATGGAAAAATTAATAGAACAGTTTTCATTTGGTTTGTTTTTCTGGCAAGTCATCATCTTATTAATCATTATCTTTTTATTAGGTAAATTTGCTTGGAAACCTATCATCGCTGCTTTAGCAGAACGTGAACAAGGTATTTCTGATGCTTTGGAATCTGCTGAAAAAGCTAAATTAGAGATGGCGCGCTTAACCAATGAAAACGAATCCTTACTAAAGGAAGCTCGTGTAGAACGTGATCTAATCTTGAAAGAGGCTAAAGAAATGAAAGATAAGATTGTTGCTGAAGCAAAAAATGTAGCCCATACTGAAGGTGCTAAGATGATAGCTCAAGCATCAATTGAAATCAATGAGCAAAAAAACAAAGCAATGGCAGAAGTAAAGAATCAAGTTTCTACTTTGGCATTGGATATTGCTCGTAAAGTATTAAGCAAAGAATTTGAAGACCAAAATAAGCAAGAAACGTTAATTGCAGATTTGCTTAAAGACGTGAAAGTAAACTAATCGGTCATTCAAATTTTATCATTAAAGAAGTATGTCAGTATTTAAAGTAGCATCAAGATATGCGAAATCATTAATTGATTTGGCAAAAGAACAAGGTAGTTTGGACGCTATCAAAACAGATATGGATCAATTCATCGAGGTTTTGAAAGCTAATTCTGAGCTACGTGCAGTATTGTCTAATCCAATTATTAAATTGGACAAGAAAGTAAATATCTTAGAGGCATTATTTAAAGATAAAATCAATCCTGCTATTTTATCATTCTTCAAGATCATGATTGAAAAAGGTCGTGCTGAAGTGATCGAGGCTGCTGCTCATGAATTTGTTCGCGAATACAATGAAGTAAAAGGAATTGTAAAAGCTACAGTGATATCTGCAGCACCACTTTCTGATACTAATTTATCAGAATTAAAAGCAACAATTGCAAATCAAGTTAATGCGCAGGTTTTGATTACAAATAAAGTTGATCAATCTTTGATCGGTGGGTTTGTAATCACTATTGGTGACAAACAATATGATGCAAGTATTGCAGGTAAATTAAATAGATTAGAAAGATATTTTGAAGGTCAACGCGTTTAGTGTTGATTTTAGCATTTAACAAAATCAAGAACCCCTTATAATAATAACAATGATAGAGGTAAGACCAGATGAGGTTTCGGCAGTTTTAAGAGAACAATTGTCGGGCTTTAAATCAGAAGCCGAACTAGAGGAAGTTGGTACCGTACTTAGTATTGGTGACGGTATTGCTCGTATTTACGGCTTAACTAAAGTTCAGTCCGGTGAATTGGTTGAATTTGATAACGGATTACAAGGTATCGTATTAAACTTAGAAGAAGACAACGTTGGTGTTGTACTTTTAGGTCCTTCAGACATCGTGAAAGAAGGTGATACTATTAAACGTACTAATCGTATTGCATCTATTAAAGTAGGTGAAGGTATGTGCGGACGTGTTGTAAATACATTAGGTCAGCCAATCGATGGTAAAGGACCTATTACAGGTGAGACATACGAAATGCCAATCGAGCGTAAAGCTCCAGGTGTATTGTTCCGTCAGCCAGTAACGGAGCCATTACAAACAGGTATCAAAGCGATCGATGCAATGATTCCAGTAGGTCGTGGACAGCGTGAGCTAGTAATCGGTGACCGTCAGACAGGTAAGACTGCAGTATGTATCGATACAATCTTAAACCAAAAGGAATTTTATGATGCTGGTCAACCAGTATTCTGTATTTATGTTGCTATTGGTCAAAAGAACTCTACAGTTGCGAATATCGTTCGTACTTTAGAGGAACGTGGTGCTATGGCTTATACAGTTGTTGTTGCGGCTTCTGCTGCTGATCCAGCTCCATTACAGTTTTACGCGCCAATGGCGGGTGCTGCTATCGGAGAATTCTTCCGTGATACAGGTCGTCCAGCATTGATCGTATATGATGATTTATCAAAACAAGCGGTAGCTTACCGTGAGGTTTCTTTATTATTGAAAAGACCTCCGGGACGTGAAGCATACCCAGGTGACGTTTTCTACTTACATAGCCGTTTATTAGAAAGAGCTGCGAAAATCAATGCTTCTGATGAGATTGCTAGAAATATGAATGATCTTCCTGAGTCTATCAAACACTTGGTAAAAGGTGGTGGTTCATTGACTGCTCTTCCAATTATTGAGACTCAAGCGGGTGACGTTTCTGCTTATATTCCTACAAACGTAATTTCAATTACTGATGGTCAGATTTTCTTGGAGTCTAACTTGTTTAACGCAGGTATCCGTCCAGCGATCAACGTAGGTATTTCTGTATCTCGTGTAGGAGGTAATGCTCAGATTAAGCCGATGAAGAAGGTAGCTGGTACATTGAAATTAGATCAGGCACAATACCGTGAGCTAGAAGCTTTCGCGAAATTTGGTTCTGATTTAGATGCAGCAACTAAAGGAGTTTTAGACAAAGGTATCCGTAACGTTGAGATTTTGAAGCAAGCTCAATACTCTCCGGTTTCTGTTGAAAAACAAGTAGCAATTATTTATGCAGGTACTAAAGGTTTATTCCGTTCAGTTCCAGTAAATAAAGTGAGAGAATTTGAAGAAGAATACTTAACGTTGTTAGAGCAACGTCATCCAGAAGTTTTAAATGCTTTTAAAGCAGGTAAATTCTCAGATGAGTTAACTTCAGTATTAGAAACAGTAGCTAAAGATTTAGCATCAAAATATTAATTAGATATGAGTATAGAGTATTGAGTATAGCGAGTTATACTCAATACACAGTACTCAATACTCAAATCTCAAATTAAATATGGCAAATTTAAAAGAAGTAAGAATCCGTATCGCATCGGTAACATCAACACAGCAGATTACTAAAGCGATGAAAATGGTATCTGCAGCGAAACTAAAACGCGCTACTAATGCAATTGTTCAATTGCGTCCGTATGCGAATAAACTTCGTGAAATTTTGGCAGATGTATCTGCAAGTGTAGAAGGAAGTAATTCTCCTTATACGGTAGATCGTGAACCAAATAAAGTGTTGATTATTGTTGTTTCTTCTAATAGAGGTTTGGCTGGTGCTTTTAATGCGAATGCAATCAAAACTGCAAATAATTTAGTTGCTGAAAAGTATGCTGATCAATTACGTAAAGGTGATGTAAGTATCATTACTGTAGGTAAGAAAGGATATGATTTCTATGCTAAAAAGCCTGCTTATAATATTATTGCCAATCATAGTGATTTATTCGGTGCTTTAAATTTTGAGAATACTTCAAAAATCACTGAATTTGTAATGGAACAATTCAAAGAAGGTAACTTTGACCGTGTAGAAGTGGTGTATAACCAATTCAGAAATGCAGCGGTACAAATCTTGACTTCGGAACAAATTTTACCATTACTTCCTACGGAAGATACCCTTTCGACTAAGGAAAAAACTGCTGAGGTTGATTATATTATCGAACCTTCGAAAGAGAAGATCATTGAGGAATTAATTCCTAAAGCTATTAAAATTCAATTGTATAAGGCTATTTTGGATTCTCATGCTTCTGAGCATGGTGCCCGTATGACTGCAATGGACAAAGCAACTGATAATGCTGGAGATTTGTTAAAAGCATTGAAGCTTTCATACAACCAAGCACGTCAAGCTGCTATTACAACAGAATTAACAGAGATTGTTTCTGGTGCAGCGGCATTATCAAACGGATAATTAAGAGTAATATCAATATAGAAAAAGGCGATGAATTTATTTTCATCGCCTTTTTTATGCTTTACCTGATCATTTTTTCCCGCTCGTCATAAAGCCCGACTAATAAACTATTTCCTTTATTATCCACTCTGATCCCTCCGAACTTTGCTTGTTCATATTTTGTGGCATGCCCTTCTTGAAAAAAGAAGGATTCGGCACCAATATTTAAACTATGTCTATTAGACATCGTGTATTTGATTAAGAGTTCGTCTTTCTTTAGCGGTGTCGTATTGTTTTGCAAGCGAACCCCACTTGCTATACCTTTAGTATTTAATTTGACAACAACGTATCCACGTGGAGGCACTTCAGAAGGCGTTATACTGTCTGCTATACTATATCTTAAGCGCATGTAATCGCCTTGCATAAGTGATCTCGGATCGACAGGTGCTAACTCTAAAAGAATCAGTTTACCCTCTTTTAGAATTTTTTCCTTCTGCAGGATCGTAAAAGCGAAATAAGCAATGATGGCCAATAAGTTCACTGCAATGATCCAGTTTTTATATTTTTTCATTGTTTATTTTGTTTGAATTTATAACAAAGTAAATGGCTAAAAATAACAGTCCGGAAATAACTAAAATCAATGACTTTATCAATAATGAAAAGGTTAGATTATAGTAAAAATGCCATAAGGAAAGGAGTAGGGAAATAAGACCAATTGATAGACCCATCCTATATTGATAATTAAAACAAGTTAAGATGAGTAGTATTGAACATGCGATACCAGGATTAATAACTGTTGAACCTAGCATCAGTATGAGAAGTGCATATGTAGGAAAAAGTACTTTGGATGTTGTGATCTCAAATTTACTTGTGATTTTATAAACCACCCATAAAATAGCAAATGCATATAGTACCGATAATATATATAATGCGAATGAGTTGTTATTTACTTGCTCATTGTAAGTCTCATAATGGGATAGTATAATGAATGCTGTCGTGGCTACTGTTGCAAGAATAAGCCCTAAGCGCAATGGATTATAGATTGTACTGATTAAATTTCGTTTGGATAGTACAGCTGCTTCATGTGATAAAAAATAGATCAATGTAATTATGAGAATAGCATTGATCAGTGTAATGAATAATATATTTTGATAATTGTGATTGATTAAAGCTATTATGGAATAAATAATGCCAAGTATATTTAACAGGGATAACAGGTGGCGTTGTACAATTAATAATGTACATAAGCTGATGATAAAACAGAGTATAAATATGTAATTTAAATCATGGATATCGAAACCATATATGAGCATCCATCCTCCCGCAATATAAAATGCAATACTTGCGGTATCAATGATAATGGCATTGTATTTTTTAATGCAATATAGAGAAAGAACAAGAAAGATGGATCCACAAATGATTAAATTCAACTTGTCGTTTAAGATGTTTAGTAAAAATAAGGCTCCTAAAAAACTTAAAACACTTAATATAACTCCAAGTATGGATAGTATTTTTATAGTCAGATTTGATCTGTTTTCCTCCAAATGTTGATACGCCGTTAGTGTATCATTTATATTGATCTGAAAATTGGGCTCGTTGCCTTTGCTCAATAGTTCTATTTTGTTTAGTATTTCTTGTTTATTTTTCATTGGTCCATTTTCTTTGAAGATTTAACAATAATTTAATAATGGCTGTCACCATTATTATTACAAAGAGACTGATGATGATCAAGACAAATTCATCTTCAAAGATTCTAATAAGCAGACAATTAGTGATAATTAAAATACTGAAAGCTATGGTTCCAATGAAAAATGTACTTTTTGTCTGTAAGGCATAATAGATGTAGTAAGAGTAGCATGCTAGCGGACCAAAAATTAATAATAATCCGTTTAGGAGTCTTGAGTCAAATATGAGGTAACACAAACCGATTGTTGCAATTGAGGTTACAATAAGAGTAAACGTATTTCTAAACCATAATGGTATCTGTATTTTCCGATAATGATTTAGAGATAATAAGGCCGTTAACGCACTACCGTTGATAAAGAATAGTAGCGTGGACATACTAACGGGGTCAAAACTATTTAGAACTTGATCGTTGAATAGGAAAATGGTTGTGTTAATAAGAATTATATGGAGAAGGAAAAGTGGATAAAATCGTGTTGCGATTACCCAAATCGTGATAAATATCGTCCAGGCAAGAAAAAAGTCATAGGCATTAGCTCCTGTTTGGTATATTTGTCCAAATACCGCAAATAATACACCGACTAACATGGAAGCAGCGGTCAACAATGTATTTCTATATACTTCATTTATTTTTAATATAAGTGCACAAAGTACAGTTGCAACCAATAGAAGAAGTATAATTCCGATTTTAATGAATTTGTTTAAATCTGCCCAATTGAATGCAAAGAAAAATATAATGCCAGATACAACAAATCCAATTCCTAATACAAGTAAGAATAAATCTAAGAATCGCTTCCAGTCTTTGGTATTTACATAGACATTTTCTTCTAAAAGATTTTCTATCTGCTCTCTTGAAAGATTACTATGCTTACTTGCAATCGATATGTCTTCACGATTTAGTTTTTCCATTACTAAATCTAACGAAAAATTGTGGTAATTTTCTGTAATAGAATGGATCTGAAAAAGATTGAAGGTGGGAGAGGCTTCGGAATCTGATACTCTATATCATGTTTTCCACATGAGTTATTAACATAATGTTAATAACTCATGTGGAAAACACAGTTTTAATTCGGAGGGCTAGCAGTAAATTTTAATTTTTTAAAAAATTACGGTGTGTTTTCTACCAACGGATGAGGGCTGATCCCCATGTAAATCCTGCGCCAAAAGCAGCTAAACAAATAAGGTCTCCTTCTTTAATTTTTCCAGCTTCCCATGCTTCACATAATGCAATTGGAACTGATGCCGCGGTTGTATTTCCATATTTTTGAATGTTATTAAATACTTGATCGTCATTTAGCTTCAATGTCTTCTGGATGAATTGCGAAATTCTAAGATTTGCTTGGTGGGGTACTAAGAGGGTAATATCTTGTGTTGTTAAATTATTTTTGGCTAATGCTTCTCCTATTACTTCTGGAAATTTTACCACTGCTTTTTTAAATACAGCCTGACCGTCCATGACTGGAAATGCTGTTCCATCTTCTAGCATTTCTGCTGTCATTAACATTCCGCCAAGCTCTTGTTCAGGCCATTTTGGTTTTTCATCTAACCATATGCCACCAGATGCACCAGGGTAATACATCGCTAACTTTTCAGCATCCGCACCGTCAGAATGTAAATGTGTACTTAGAATACCTTTATCTGCTTCAGTTGTAGGTTGAAGAACAACTGCTCCGGCGCCATCTCCAAAGATAACGGAGACACTTCTTCCGCGTGTTGAGTAATCTAGGGCAAAAGAATGTTTTTCAGAGCCAACGACAAGAATATTTTTATACATCCCCGTTTTGATAAATTGGTCAGCGACAGATAATGCATAAATAAAACCTGAACATTGGTTTCTGATATCTAAAGCACCTACTTCTTTCATACCCATTTCCCGCTGTAGAAGTACGCCGCAACCAGGGAAATAGTAATCAGGCGAAAGCGTTGCAAAAATAATAAAATCAATTTCTTCAGCTGTTGTATTAGCGCGTTCAATCGCTATTTTTGATGCTTCAACAGCCATAGTGGTAGTTGTTTCACCAATTCTATCCGCATAACGACGTTCTTTAATACCTGTTCTTTCCTGAATCCATTCATCGCTTGTATCCATGAAACGGGTTAAGTCTTGATTGGTGTAAACATTTTTTGGTACGTAGTATCCTATACCTGCAATTTTGGATTGAAACATATGATCGTATTTATGTTAAGTTCAAATTAAGTAAAATTACGTAATTTTTGAAAATTAAAGTACTTTTGTAGTATGAGTACAGAAACTGCACAAGAAACCTATTCCTTATCCGAAATTTTAGCTTCAGTTAAAGATTCCAACCGACTGATTTTGTGGAATGACGATATCAATACTTTTGACCATGTTATTTTTTGTATGATGCATCATTTGCAATATTCGGAACCTGAGTCTGAAAGAATTGCTTTTAAAGTGCATAATGATGGTAAATGTGCAGTCTTGGAGGGATCTTTGACGGAGATGGAGGTCTATAGAAAAATTCTAAAAGCAGAAGGTCTTACTGTATCTGTCGAGTAGATTTTTTTTTCCGATATAGGTCATTTTATTGAGTAATAAAGTGGTTACGAGTCGTTTTAGTTCAACAAAAAAATACATTTTTGTAGTATTACAGCTTATAACTTTATTATGTTCTCTAAAAATCAGACCCATTTCTTTATTTTTCTTATTACGTTTTTATTCTTTCCGATAATTGCTTTCGCTCAATCTGGTAAAATATCAGCTACTCTTATTGATGAAAAAACCGGATCTCCTGTCAATATTGCTAGTGCATCTTTATTGACAGGTAGTGCTCAAGCTTATTTAAAGGGTGCCCAATCTGATGAGAATGGCGTAGTCATTTTTCAAGATGTTCCAAATGGTACTTTTACATTGCGTGTTACTTATGTTGGCTATTCCGACTTCGTGAAAACAAATATTGTCGTATCAAATTCTTCCAATCTTAATCTCGGTAAATTAGTTTTAAAACCTTCTGGTGAATTGCTTAGTGAAGTTGTAATTGAAGGAAGAGCACCGGCGATGCAGATTGGAATCGATCGTAAGATTTTTAATGTAGGGGAAAGTTTGGTGAGTGCAGGTGGTACAGCCACCGATTTATTAGCAAATGTACCAACTTTACAAGTCGATCAGGATGGGACGGTTAGTTTAAGGGGATCTAATGTTAAGATTTTGATTGATGGTAAAGAATCTGCAATGGCAGGTAATGATGTGACGGCCTTATTACAGAGTTTACCAGCTAATTCAATTGATAAAGTTGAAATTATAACCAATCCTTCTTCCAAATATGACGCTGAAGGGCAGACTGGAATTGTGAACATTGTTCTGAAAAAAAATATCCGTACGGGATTGAATGGTGCTGTTAATACATCCGCAGGTTCTTATGATAACTATATGGCTGGATTGACGCTTAATTACAGAGATAAGAAGTTCAACTATTTTGGTAGTTATAATTTTAATCGCCGTAATATGGTGGGAAGCGGGAAGGTTGATAACACTTTTTTAGATAATAACAGCCGTATCTATAATGAATCTGAGTCTTCCCGTAAAGGAAAGGGACATAATATTAAGGCAGGAGTTGACTATAATATAACGGATCGTACTACTTTGGGGCTTTCTGGTAATATGAGTATCCGTAATAGTGATCGTTCTGAAGATTTGAATTACCAATATTCTAATCATCCTAAACTTTCGGGGACTAGTAATCGTAATTCACGTCAATTTGAAGATGACTTTGCTTATGATTTAAATTTTGATTTTAGACATCAATTTAAGCGATCTGGAGAAGAGCTGACTGCGAATGCAAGTTATGGAAATGATAAGGAAGATGGAACAAATGATTTCGTACAGAAGTTTAGTGATCCAAATCTCGGAAGTGGTCGTAAAAATGTGACTTCTGAAAACGGAAAGGTGATTAATCTACAAGCTGATTATGTATTGCCATTTTCTGAGACGAGTAAGTTTGAAGCTGGATACCGGACGCAGATCAGAAAATCTTTTGATACACAATTTTCAGATACATTAGTTGTAAGCAGCGGGGATTATTTGCCAGATTATAACATCAGTAATGATTTTGACTTTACGAGTTCGGTTCATGCTCTATATGTTAATTATCAAAATAAATTAAGTAAAAAAATTGGCTATCAATTGGGGTTACGTGGCGAGCAATTTGAATTAAAATCAACTTACTTTTCAAAAGATCCCGAAGCGCCATTAGAAACTCCTGCAAATCAAAATTTCTTTCGTCTATATCCCACTGTATTCTTAACGTATGATTTAGATGATAGTGGTGATAAGTTACAGTTGAGTTATTCCCGAAGAGTGCAACGTGCTCGCGGATGGCAAATCAATCCATTTCCAGATGTGACTGATGATATGAACCGACGTCAGGGTAACCCAAATCTAAAACCAGAAGATGTGCATGCTTTTGAGTTGAGTTATGCGAAAACTTATGGTAAAGTAAATTTGGTCAGTTCAGCATATTTTAACCATACCAGTGAAGTAATCCAACCTTATGTCTTCTTTGTCGATACAACAAATAGCGTAACTTATAGTAAATGGGAGAATTTAACAAGCCGTAGTTTATCTGGTTTAGAATTTATTGCCAAAGTCAATGCAACAAAAGATTTTGATTTTACATTCAATCTGAACTTGATTAATATCAATTTTAAAGCGAATGAAGCTTATCAACTTAAAAGCTCAAATGGATTTGCATATAATTCTAATTTAACCATGAACTATAGGATGACACCAACATTTTCTGCACAGGTTAGGGGTGAATATAATTCTTCTCGAGTAATGGCTCAAGGAAAGATGAATGCGATGAAAGGTATAGATGTAGCTTTGAAAAAAGATGTCTTTAATAAGAAAGCTTCTGTTATGTTGAATGTACGTGACGTATTCAATTCTAGAAAAATGGAAGGGTATACGGAAACACAGCAGTTGATTTCTAATTTTGAAAGACGTTGGATGAAAAGAATGGTTACTTTGTCAGTTTCGTATCGATTCGGAGGTCAGGATTTAACAAAGTCTAAGAAAAGGGAGACTAATACAAATGAAATATCCGGAGAAGAATATTAAGATATATTCTTGATTCCGATGATTTTTTTTTAAATTTAATCCATATAAATACTAGATATGAAATTAAGAACAATCGTTTTAGCAGCTACTATGCTCGCGGGTACTGCAAGTGTTGGTACTGCTGTCGCTCAACAGAAGAAAGAAGTCCCTGCATATAAGGTTTTGGATCTACCTAAGGTAGATTTGAAAAATTTTAAAAAAAATAAACAAGGTGCATATGTGATTTTTGATGGTACTTCTTTAACAGGATGGCGTGGTTATGATAAAGCTGTATTGCCTAAAAAATGGATCATTGATGGTGGTGCTATAAAATTTGACAGCAAGGCAAATGTTGGAAATAATGAAGGTGGAGATTTAATTTTTGCTCATGATTTCAAAAACTTTGAATTGGAACTGGAATGGAAAGTGGCAAAAGGAGCGAACTCTGGTATTTTCTTTTTAGCAAAGGAAATTGAAGGACAACCAATTTATATTTCCAGTCCAGAATGTCAAGTGTTGGATAATGAAAATCATCCTGACGCGAAGATGGGGGTTGATGGAAATCGTAAATCAACGTCGTTATATGATATGATCCCTGCGAAGCCTCAAAATGCTAAGCCTTATGGTGAATGGAATAAAGTGAAAATCGTTGTTAATAAGGGTAAAGTTGAACAGTGGCAGAATGACGTCAAAGTTGTTGAGTATACATTATGGGATCAATCATGGATTGATCTATTACAAAAAAGTAAATTTAGTGAAGAAAAATGGCCTTTAGCTTACGAATTATTGAAGAATGTCGGTGGCAAAACTAAATCAGGCGTTATCGGATTTCAGGATCATGGTGATGACGTATGGTTCAAAAATATTACTGTAAAAAAATTGTAATTACCATAAAGCATAAAAAAAGCGAGCTTGATTTTCAAGCTCGCTTTTTTTATGCTTTATGATTCTGTTATTTCCTTCCTTTATTTTATAGAATGGACTGTAATTC
Source organism: Sphingobacterium kitahiroshimense (assembly GCF_025961315.1). Taxonomy (NCBI): domain Bacteria; kingdom Pseudomonadati; phylum Bacteroidota; class Sphingobacteriia; order Sphingobacteriales; family Sphingobacteriaceae; genus Sphingobacterium; species Sphingobacterium kitahiroshimense. Next base: position 4,699,196 of record NZ_JAOQNK010000001.1, read on the forward strand.
TTTTAAATTACTGATCATATGTATTACATCTTCTGGTTTTTCACCTTGATTAGGATTAAAGAATATGGCATCCATACCTACATTCATTGCTCCTCGAACATCTGCATCAATATTATCACCGATCATGATGGAATTGTCAATTTTTGCATCGGCTTTATCTAATGCGAAATTGAATATTCTGGGATCAGGTTTGTTGACCCCAACCACTTCGGAAATGAAGATATTTTTAAAATATTTATTGAGATCACTTTTATCAAGCTTTACTTCGCAAGCTTCTTTGAATCCATTTGAAATTAAATGTAAGTTGTAATTTTTATACAGATATTGAAGCGTTTCATGTGCATGTGGGAATAAATTGGTTTTCTGTGGGCACATGCGTAAATACTCTATTTCAAAACTAGTGGGAAATAGGGACGGATCTACACCAAGTTGTGTAAATGTGTCTGCAAAGCGGGCACGGCGTAATTCCGTTTTATCAATTTTACCATGATGATACAGATTCCATACGCGATGATTATTGACCGTATAGGTTTGGATAAATTGGGCAGAGCTTTCTTGCTGAAATAGCTGATCAAATTTGTAATGATAAAATAGTTCGTCCAATGTCTCTTCTGCATTTTTATCAAAATCCCAAATGGTATGATCTAAATCGAAGAATATATCTTTTTTGTCTTGTTGAAACATAGTACAAATATAGCGTAATATGGACTAATGAAAGAAATAGGGGCTGTTCGATTTTCCTCTTAGTGTCATAAAGTCTAACACATTTTTTTATACCTCTGTTTATCGTTATTTTTGTTCTGTTGCAATATATCGTATGAAAAAAGCACTTGTTTTATTTTATTTTCTTGTTTTTTATGCCACCTCCCAATTGATCTGGTGGGGTGTTATGCTTGCTCGGTTTCAACCACAAAGGAAATCGATGATTATCGGTGAAGGTATATTTTTTTTACTGATCTTTCTTTGGGGCGCTTTACGTTTAAAAAAGCTTTTTGTTCGTGAACAAAAATTACAACAACAGCAACAAAACTTTTTATTGGCCATAACTCATGAATTAAAATCTCCGCTAGCTTCGGTCAAATTATATATTCAAACAATTTTGAAAAGAGATTTGGATAAGGAACAGCAACAAGTTTTTTTAAGGAATTCTTTGAAGGATATTGAGCGATTGGATGATTTGGTTGAAAATGTATTAATCACTACTAAGCTTGAAAGCCGCAATTATAATCTTCCCAAGGAAAAGTTTAATCTCACCGAATTAGTAGAACAAATTGTGGACCGCCTTCAAAAGAATGCTTGTAGAACGCAAGTGTTGAAACCTAATTTGGATTCGGATGTTATGATCTACGCTGATAAGTTTGCAATAAGTAATGTCGTGACTAATTTGATCGAGAATGCAATAAAATACTCTCCACCATGTGCAAATGTTGTGGTTAAATTAACAAATGAAGAGCATGGAATAATTTTTTCTGTTGCTGATCATGGAATTGGTATCAGTGATGTGGAGAAAAAACTTATCTTTAATAAATTTTATCGTGTAGGAAGTGAAGCGACACGTAAAACTAAAGGTACCGGTTTGGGGTTGTATATAGTGAAGACGGTCTTGCAAAAGCATAACGCGTCTATTAAGGTAAAAGATAACACTCCTTCGGGGAGTATTTTTGAAGTAACATTTGATAAAAATGCAAAGTAAACAACGCATACTGCTCGTAGAAGATGAAGAACACTTGTTAGAGGCTATCAAGTTAAATTTGGAGTTAGAAGGTTACCGTGTAACAACAGCTACAGACGGTAAAAAGGCTTTGAAAATATTCAAGGAAGAACGTTTTAATTTGATCATTCTGGATGTCATGATTCCTGAGATTGATGGATTCCAGGTTGCCGAAACTATTCGACTACAAAATACGGAAGTTCCTATTATGTTTTTAACTGCTAAAAACAGTAGTGAAGATCGTATCACTGGTCTTAAAAAAGGTGCAGATGATTATTTAATCAAACCTTTCAATTTGGAAGAACTTATCCTTAGGGTAGGTAATTTGGTGCGAAGAAGTTTAAAACCTGATGATCTGAAAGAATTAAACTCTTATCAAATTGGTGATAAAACAATTTATTTTAATTCATATGAATTGCATCATGCAGATGGTACTATTACTTCTTTAACAAAGAAAGAAACCATGTTGTTGAAGCTATTGATTGAACGCCGAAATGAAGCTGTTTCTCGCGAACAAATATTGGAAACAGTATGGAATTATGATGTTTATCCTTCAACTCGTACGATTGATAATTTCATCTTGACTTTCCGTAAATATTTTGAACCTGATCAAAAACACCCCATTTATTTCCATTCTATTCGTGGTGTTGGATATAAATTCACGGATAATAATGCATAACGTTTTATGATGACATTTAAGGCTCGTGTAGCTGTTATTATCATTGCATTATTGTTAATTGGATATGGCGTTTATGCTGGACATTATCAAACTTCGATCCTGATTGCAGGTGGTGTTTGTTATCTGGTGTGGAGTCATTTGCGCGAGAGCTCAGTAGCTATGGCTAGTGATTCATTTCATAAGCAGGACTATGCTAAGGCAAAAGTTTTACTGGCTGAAGTGAAAAATCCTGATCGCTTGAGGAAAGGACGTCGTAATATTTATGAATATATGATGGGTACTATTTCACTTCATGAGGATCGCATTGATGAAGCTGAATACCATTTCCAATTAGCATCAAGATTACCGTGGAAAAAAGATAATGAAAAAGGGATGGTCTTAATCAATTTATCGAATATCAGTTTAAGAAAAGAAGAGTATGAGCGTGCTCAAGCTTATATTGATGTTGCGAAGAAATTGAATTTAACAGAACGTCAAGCCAGTATAATTGGCAAAATACAAAACGAAATTTCAAAACATATATAGTGATTACTACTTTACAAAACGATTTATTGATTAGAGCTGCACTTTCGCAGCAAACTGAACGCCCGCCTGTATGGATGATGCGTCAAGCTGGAAGATTTATGCCTGAGTACTGGGCAATAAAAAATAAATATTCCTTTTTGGAAATGTGCAAAACTCCGGAGATTGCTGCAGATGTTACCATGTTGCCAGTTGATTTACTAGGTATAGATGCCGCAATTTTGTTTTCTGACATTTTGGTTACAGCAGAAGCAATGGGTGGAGATTTAAGTTTTGAACAAGGAGTAGGTCCGCGTTTCGCTAATCCAGTGCGTTCTTTTGCTGATGCTGATAAATTAGCTACAGATTGTTTGCCTAAATTGGAATATGTAGCTGATGCTATTAAAGTAATTCAACAGCGTTTGAATGGTAGTATTCCTTTAATTGGTTTTGCAGGTGCACCATTTACAATTTTAAGTTATTTAGTTGAAGGGGCTTCTTCAAAAGATTTTAAGTTGACCAAATTGATGTTGAATAATGAACCAAAATTGGCTCACACTATTCTTCAAAAGATAGCTGATGTAACTGTCGAGTATTTAAACATGCAAATTGCTGCTGGTGTTAATGCTGTTCAGTTATTTGATAGCTGGGCTTTAGCTTTATCTTGGAATGATTATAAAGAGTTTGCTCATTATTATAATAATCAAATCATCTCTCGTTTGAATCGAAAAGATGTTCCCGTAATTTCTTTCTGTAAAGGATCTTCTGTGTTTGCCCCAATAATGGCAGAAGCAAAACCGGATGTGATATCTGTCGATTGGAATGCAGATTTAAAAAATATCAAACAATCGTTACCTGCGGGAATTGCTGTTCAAGGTAATTTGGATCCATTTGTATTGTATGCTGATAAAAAAGTAATCAAAGAAAAGATCCTTCAATTATTTGAACGTATGCGTGGTGAAAATGGATTTATTTTCAACTTAGGTCATGGTATTATGCCTGATATCCCTTTTGATAATGTGAAATACGCAATTGAAGTTGTTAAAGAATTTAAATATTAACAAGTATCAGTTTAACAAACAAAACAAGGAACAAATATTTGTTCCTTGTTTTGTTTGTAGTAAATAAGTTCTTCTCAATAACTCAATAACTCAATATTCAATTATCTTTGTATTCATACTTTTAGGATTATGATTTATCTTTACGCTAAAGCGATACATATCATATTTGTCATTTGTTGGATGGCGGGATTATTTTATATGCCCCGACTATTCATCTATCATACAGAGGCAAAAGATCAATCTAAAGAGGCATATACCGTTTTACATAAGCAGTTTTCAATCATGGAGAATCGATTGTGGTGGGTAATAACTACTCCTGCTATGTACATTACAGTTTTCTCGGCTTTAGTAATGCTGTATGTTAATCCATCATTATTACAAATGGGGTGGATGCATGTCAAGTTGCTATTTGTGGCAGCTATGATTGCTTACCATTTTATCAGTCAACGGATGATGTTTAATCTTAGAGATGAAAAATCAACGCTTAGTTCCTCAAAACTTAGAATGTGGAATGAAGTATCTACTGTACTGTTGTTTTCCATTGTTTTTACCGTTGTTTTAAAATCTGCATTGAACTGGATCTATGGCGTTGTCGGTCTGCTATCACTGGCGATTGTATTAATGATATTGATCAAAGCTTATAAAAAATATAGAACTTCAAGAGAAGGCAAATAATGATTTTTTAATTTCTAAAAAATCGGAATCATTCCAAACTAATTATTACTATTAAATTCGGTTATTTAGACTAGCAGATGTTGATCTGATCTTTACTGGATAACTATTGAGAATAAATAATAGTGTACATTTGCAGTAAATAAAACATTTTATGTCATTTGAGTCTTTAGGTTTATCACACAATATTATCAGTTCTGTCAAGCAATTAGGTTATCTGAAACCTTTTCCTATTCAAGAACAAGCTATTCCAGTTATCTTATTGGGCAAAGATCTGATGGGTATTGCGCAAACAGGCTCTGGGAAAACTGCATGTTTTGTGATGCCTATATTAGAGAAGTTACAAATTGATGTTGTTAAAAGAGATCGAAATATTGAAGTACTTGTACTTGTTCCTACCCGAGAATTAGCCATTCAGATTGATGAAGTTTTTAGAGCCTTTACTGGTAATCTAAAGCGAGAGATAAAAACTATGGCGGTATATGGTGGTGTATCTATTAATCCACAAATGAAAGGTATGCTTGGGGTAGAAGTTTTAACAGCAACTCCAGGCCGCTTATTGGACTTAATTAAGAACAAGGCGCTGCGCATTAGTCATATTCAACATTTGGTTATTGATGAGGCTGATAAGTTATTTCAAATGGGTTTTGAAGATGAGCTCAGAGAACTTTTGGCTTTAATGCCTAAGAAGAAACAAATTACCTTGTTTTCTGCAACATTAAATGATAAAATAACTGAAATAAATAATCTTCTTTCAATCAAGCCTGTTGTTGTAGAGATTGAAAGTGAAGAAGCCAATATTGATCAGATAGAACAGATCGCTTACCATGTAACTGCGGAGACTAAAGGTCCATTTTTGCGTTATCTTATCAAAGAGCAAAAGATGAACCAAGTACTTGTATTTGTATCTTCTACACGTACGGCAGATAAATTGGTGGAGAAATTATTGAAAAATAAAATTAGAGCAATTTCTATCCACGGTCAGAAATCGCAAAGTAATAGAAAGGATCATCTCAATTATTTTAAAAAAGGAGATGCACAGGTTTTGGTAGCTACAGATCTGATCGGCCGTGGTATTCATATCGATTCTCTACCAGTCGTTATTAATTTTGAATTACCTCGTTCTCCGTTAGATTATGTTCATCGTATAGGAAGAACTGGTCGTGCAAATAATTTAGGAACTGCTATTACCTTATTAACAGATGAGGAGTTGCATCATTTTTCTGTTATTCAGAGGAAAATGGGCAAAAAGGTCGATATTAAACCAACAGATGAAGTAAATCTGCACGGTTATTAATTTAATTTATTAGCCCGCTTTTTTAGCGGGCTATTTGTTTAATGTGCAATTTCTATGAAGACAAACTTGACACTATCATAGTTGATTGCAACATCTGGAGAGTAACTGGGAATATCCAGGAATCTTACTATCGCTCCATTTCCTAATCGTAGCGTTTTTCCATCCTGCAGTAGTGCAAATGGTGTTCTTTTTTTTACTCCTCCACTATGTGGCATATAAAAATAGTCTCCAATTAATGTGTCTCCCTTTATATTTCCTCTAATTTCTCCGGAGTCTTTACCGCTATTACCATATTGGATCGTATAGTGTCCGTAAAAATGGTTTTCATTTTTAGTAAGCTGAAGGTATGCTGTATCTCTTTTTGAAACTGCCCGATAATGTTTAGCAGGAAAATTGACCGCACTAGGCTGGCAACTTAAAGTGAATAATATTGTTATTAGGTAACAATATGTTTTTATGGAGTGAAAAATGCTCGGAAAAAAGGCTAGCATAGATTAAATCTGTTTTTTTGATAATCAAGGTTACTTATGCTTTATCGGAAATATAACATGAAACGGGATCTTGTATTTCTTCAATGAGTTCTTTATCCATGTACTTATATTCATCAGGTATTTCTAGTATTACGATTTCTATATTACTACATTCATTTGGAAATTGCTGCATTATTTTCTCTTTGTGATGATTTTCCATGACAAATACGATATCTGCCCAGTTTAGATGTTTGGCATTCACTTTAATTCTTGCATTATTTTCTGTGCCAGCAGATTTAACACGAACAGTTTTATGTTTTTTATAAATTGTTTCTGCTGTTAAGCTCCTCCAGCGGTTGCGGCTGCAAATAAATAATATGTTTAGCATGATTATAGGTGAATTTTATGGAAAGATGATAGATTATAGATGAGCATGCTATTGATAATATTTTTTTCTTATTTAAATCAAAACTGTCTTAATCAGTGTTGGTTCTTCTTGTAAAAATGCGCCATATTTTTGTCCAAAGTCTTTGATATAGGGTTGGGCATTATGGGCATCAAGACCTGCTTGATCTTTCCAAATTTCATAAAATGTGAATATATTCGGGTCTTCTATGCCTTGATGTAAATTATACAGTTCGACAGCTGGTTCAAGTCGTGTTAAACGAACCATTTCCTGCAGTGTCTTTTTTACTTGGTCGCGATATGCTTCTTTTGTTCTTAGTACAACAGTAAGGTAAATTTTCATTTATAATTATTAATGGATTAGATTTTATTATGCTTGTTTTATTGTATCCAACTGGATTTAGGGATATAACATTTTTCTAAAGTATGATTTTTCAATGAAATTTCATCCATCAATGTTTTCAATACGATCAATAAGCTCTTCAAATTGGTCTTTATGAAGTCCTTACTTTATTGTATCTGAGGAATTGATGTATTAAGGTTTATTTCTACCTATAGATGTGATTAGTAATCGTGCGATATTATTTATCATGATTGTACCTGAATTGTTATCTAAATTTTAAATGTTGTTGTTGTATTTTTTTGAAATAATGTATAATATTACATTTAATCTTCCGATAGTCTTTAATACTATTTACAATGAATAAACATTATTATTATTTAATAAAGTTCTATAATGTTTTTAAGGAAGGTTTTTAGAAAAATAAATTATGAAGAAATTAAAATTTTTAGTAGCTGTCCTTTTGATGGCAGGATCTAGCCTTACTGGATTCGACAGTGTTGCTCAAACATTGAAAAAGAAAGATATTGGCTTGCAATTGTATTCTGTTCGAAGTTTGATTAAAAATGATGCAGATTACTTTCCTGTATTGAAAAAATTGTCGGCGATGGGATATACGGCAGTTGAAGCCGCAGGATTTAGCGACGGGAAATTTTATAATAACTCTCCTCAGGATTTTAAGAGTAAAGTTGAGAAGGCTGGAATGAAAGTTGTCTCATCCCATGCTACTAGAAATCTTTCCAATGAAGAATTAGCTTCTGGAGATTTTTCAAAAGCATTGGAATGGTGGGGTGAAGCGATAGAGGCACATAAGGCGGCTGGTATGCAATATATTGTTACTCCATGGATGGAAGTTCCAAAAACAATTAAAGATCTTGACACGCAATGTAAATATCTAAATGAGGTTGGTAAATTGTGTCGTCAAAATGGTCTTAAGTATGGCTATCACAATCATGCTCATGAGTTTCAGAAAGTGGAAGATAAAGTTATCATGTTGGACTATATGATTGAACATACAAATCCGCAAGATGTATTTTTTGAAATGGATGTGTATTGGACAGTGATTGGTAGATCTAGCCCTGTAGATTATTTTAATAAATATCCAGGAAGATTTACTGCTCTTCATATCAAAGATCGCCGTGAAATTGGTCAAAGTGGTATGGTTGGATTTGATGCAATCTTTAAGAATGCTAAAACTGCAGGAGTGAAGCATATATTTGTTGAACTTGAAGAGGTTTCTGTTGATCTGGAAAAAGGCTTGAAAGAAAGTATCGATTATCTTTTAGCGGCACCATATGTGCAAGCTAGCTACGCTAAATAGTATATCAGGTCTACTGAATTATAAAAGAAAAGCACGGGTCATTTTGACTCGTGCTTTTCTTTTATAATTTATTCGCCTGGTAATGTATTTCTTATTATTCAGCGATGCAAAGATATTTTATTTCCATGTATTCATCCAATCCATGTTTGGATCCTTCTCTACCGACTCCTGATTCTTTAACTCCTCCAAATGGCGCCGCGGCATTTGAAATTAATCCAGTATTAATACCGACCATTCCTGCTTCTAATTGTTCGGAAACACGAAAACAGCGGCTGATGTTTTGACTGTAGAAGTATGAGGCTAGACCAAATGGTGTGTCATTGGCTAATTGAATAACGGACTCTTCTGTGGTGAATTTAAACAGGGCGCATATTGGGCCAAAGGTTTCTTCCTGTGCTATAAGTGCATCATGAGGTAAATCTGTAAGTACAGTAGGTTCAAAGAAAAGACCTGTTAAGGGGTTGCCTCCTGTTGTTATTTTTGCGCCATGTTTTAGGGCATCTGAAATGTGCTGTTTTACTTTTTCTAAACCTTTTTCATTAATTAGTGGGCCGACTTGTACGTTGTTCTCCAGTCCATTACCTACTTTCAATTCCTTCACTGCCGCTGTAAGTTTTTCAGCAAAAGCATGATATACTGTTTCCTGAATATAGAATCTATTAATGGATACACAGGTCTGACCTGAATTACGAAACTTACCTGCAATTGCGCCTTTTACTGCGGCATCTATATCTGCATCATCAAAAACAATGAATGGCGCATTGCCCCCTAACTCCATAGATACTTTTTTGATATTAGAGGCGGCTTGAATTGTTAATGTTTTTCCTACTTCGGTTGAACCTGTAAATGAGAGTTTCCGTATGGTCGTGTTGGTCGCTAGTTCTTTGCCAAAACCAGCACTGTCTTTACTTGTTACCACATTAAATACACCTTTAGGAATACCTGCTTCTTCGGCTAATTTTGCCAATGCAATTGCTGAGAATGGGGTTTGTGAAGCGGGCTTTAAAATAATAGTACATCCTGCCGCTAGCGCCGGTGCTACTTTACGTGTTACCATCGCTAAAGGAAAATTCCAGGGTGTAATGGCAGCTACAACACCTATGCCTTGCTTTATGGTCATCATTCGATTTCCATTTTGAGCAATTGGTATTGTTTCTCCATAAGCACGTTTTCCTTCTTCGGCAAACCATTCGACAAAAGAATTACCATAGTCAACTTCAGTTAAGGATTCCTTTAGCGGTTTTCCACTTTCTAGCGTTATAATTTCAGCTAGATCGACTTTATTTTTTAGGATTAATTCGTACCATTTTCTAACAAGGTTGCATCGGTCCACTGCAGCTGTTTTACGCCAGGTCACCCAAGCTTTTTCTGCTGCGGTAATTGCTTTTTTACATGAAGCGACTTCTAAATCTGGAACGGTGTCTATAATATTTCCTGTGGCAGGATTGATAACATCGAATGTCTTTGTGTGGGAAATGAATTTTCCATTTATATATGCTTGATTAAGCAATAAGGGATTTTTCATAGCTTTTATATTTATGAGATGAATTTTTTGCGGTTGTGTTCTGTTGGTATTTCGCATTGATCTATTTTACCAAACCAGCGATACCTATTTTTCGCGATATAATCATAACAACTGTCTCGCCAGGAAGTTGGTATCAACTTGAAAATAGCAAGAATTTTAAAGGGATATCCTAAATCCATTGCGATAAATAATGCCGCAGTACTTTTTACTAAAACCTTTTGATTTCTAACGTATACAATGGAGTCCGTATTTGACGGCAGACCGCTGATAAAATCCTGTGCAATTTTCGACTGCAGGGAAGCAAATCTAAACTGATCTTTTTTGTCTTTCTTGATGATAAAATTGACTGTATTGTTGCAGAAATTGCAGACCCCGTCAAATAAAATAAGCTGTTTAATTTCTGCTTTCATCAATTGAAATTATAAATAAAAAGGGAGAACTTCCGAACTCCCTTTTACAAGTATGATTAAAGATTCTTCATAATGGTATGTCCCATTCGATCTCTTTTAGTTTTTAAATATTGCTCGTTATAAGGATTTGATTTGATTTCTATAGCAACATTATCCACGATTTCTAATCCATAACCGACTAATCCAGCTCTTTTTGCAGGATTGTTAGACATTAAACGCATCTTTGTTACTCCTAGATTGCGTAAGATTTGTGCTCCGATTCCATAATCGCGTAAATCGGCTTTGAAACCTAATTGTGTATTGGCATCAACAGTATCAACTCCATTTTCTTGCAGTTTATAGGCTTGTAATTTATTAACAAGGCCTATTCCACGACCTTCTTGATTCATATACACAATAACCCCTTTACCTTCTTTTTGGATCATTTCCATTGCTTTGTGTAACTGTGGACCACAGTCACAACGGCATGAGCCAAAGATGTCACCTGTAAGACAAGAGCTATGTACGCGTACTAGAATTGGTTCATCTTCTGTCCATTCCCCTTTATAAAGCGCGAGATGATGTTCTCCTGTATCTTTTTGGGTGTAAGCTTTCAATTTGAAATCACCAAATGCTGTTGGCATATCCACTTGAACTTCTTCGACGATAAGTGAATCATGTTTAAGACGATATTCGATTAGGTCTTCAATACTTACAATTTTTAAATCAAAGCGCTTTGCTACTTCCATTAATTCCGGAAGTCTAGCCATTTCACCATCTTCTTTTAAAATTTCGACCAATACACCTGCAGGTTCGAAACCAGCAAGGCGAGCTAGATCTACAGTAGCTTCTGTGTGTCCTGTACGACGTAAAACACCACCATCTTTTGCAATTAGTGGAAAAATATGTCCTGGACGGCCAAGCTCAACAGGGTCAATATTAGGATCAATAAGTGCTTTGATCGTTTTTGAACGATCTGATGCAGAAATTCCTGTTGTACAACCGTAACCTTGTAAGTCAACTGAAACAGTGAAGTTAGTCTCATAAACAGCGGTATTTTTACCTACCATTAATTCTAAATTCAATTCATCACAACGCTCTTTTGTTAAAGGTGCACAGACTAATCCTCTTCCGTGAGTTGCCATGAAGTTGATCACTTCCGGTGTTGCATTTCTGGCTGCTGTAACAAAATCACCTTCATTTTCGCGGTCTTCATCATCCACTACGATGATCACTTTGCCAGCTTTTATATCTTCGATTGCTTCTTCAATCGTGTTTAATTTGAAATCCATTGATATCTTAAATGTATTTATACAAAGGTAGTGTAGTATTCTCTTTTAATTATAATGAGCAAGTCAAAATGAGCTTATTATTGCAATTTTGCCTTCTTTTTACCAATCTTACTTTTAATCCAATTCAATCCAGCTTCAGCTTTTATTTTATACTGATCAATATCAAATAAGGCCGAGTCAGTGGTTGATTTATACGTTAAAAATCCAGCTAATGGCGATAATATGATAATGGCCATCCACATCCCTAAAATAGGTGAAATTGCACCGTCCTTTGCTGATTTCTCTGCTACGGTGGAAATAATGTGGTAAATAAGAAAGAATATAATAGCCATGATAACAGGTAGACCAAGCCCACCTTTACGAATAATAGCTCCTAAAGGCGCACCAATAGCAAATAATAAAAGACATGAGACAGCTAATGTAAATTTCCGATGAAACTCAATGCGGTACCGGATGTCTTTGCCATTTAAATCTTTGTAATCAGGTAATTTGTTACTCAAATCATCTTTCATGTAGTTTAACTGACTCAACGCATTTCCTGTAATTTGTGCACGCTGTTCGGGAAGAACAAGATCTTCTAATAAATTATTAAAAGGTTTTACCGAAGCAGGTTTTATCTTTTTGCCTCCTTCTTGGGTATTAAAATATGGAGAATATAGATTAAAACGATTATCTACAGTAAGCGAGAGAGAGTGCTTAAGACTGTCTAATTTCATTTTATTAGAATCGGTATACACTTTTAACTGTTTTAAGTTTAACATGGCATGATGGCTCTTAAACAAATTTTCATCTGTTCGCTGCATCTTATTCCATTCCATATCAAATTTTTGCTCAGTTTCTTTAAATTTAAATCTCGTGAACTGCTGACGGGGATCGTAGCTTTTAGAACTTTTTACGCGTGCATCTTCATAGCGAATACCGTCTTTAAGTTTTAAGATCATATAGCTATTATCAGGAGAATTATAAATAAATCCTTCTTTAGCGATTAAAACCGTATTGCCAGCATTTCCACCTTGATTATCGTAAATCATCAAATCGTACAGGATTGTACCATTTTCATTTTTACCTTTTGCTCGTATTGAATAACCTGGAATAGTATTATTGAAAATACCAGGTTTTATTAAAAAATCAGCTTTTTTATTACGGACATCATATAATAATGACCCCATCTTTAAATTTACGATAGGTAAAATGTAATCCGAAAAGAGAAAAGAGCTTAAACTGAAAAAACCTACTAAAATGAATAAAGGAGTCATGGCTCTTCTGAGTGAAACTCCTGCTGCTTTGATGGCAACTAGTTCGTAACTCTCTCCAAGATTACCAAAAGTCATAATGGATGACAATAGCATAGAAAGTGGCATAGCCATAGAGATCTGAACCGCACATTGATAGCCGATTAGTTTCAGTATGACATACCATTCAAAACCTTTACCTATTAAATCATCTATGTATTTAAATAAGAAAAGCATTAAAAGCACAAACATCACAATACAAAAAGTGACGAAAAATGGCTTTATAAAGGATTTAAGAATAAGTAAATAAATCTTTTTCATCCGATCATATGTTCCTTTCTAAAGCTATGATATTTTTGAAGCTTTAGAGATCTATTTAATAGACCTTATTAAGATGCAAAGATATACTTTTTTATCCTCCAATTACACTTTGGAGATACTCAATTGAATTATTCCAGATCATTTTGCGATTTTCTACATCTTCTTCTTTTGCAAAATCAGTAATGCGGAGTGCTACATCATTTGTTAATTCGTCCTGATCAATTTCTAGTTCAAAGTAATAAGGCTCGTCCTCAAGCCATTTATAGCGGATTAGTTTGTTTTCTTTAACATTTACAATTTTGGCTTTTTGACCTTCATCATCCCAAATAAATTCATAAATAGATTCGCGGTAATTAACATCATCGGCAAACCATTGTGATAAGGCATTTGGCTCCTGTAAATAGGGGAATAAAATTCTAGGTGAAGAATTTACTATATATTCTAAGTTCAATTTTATTTTTTCAGCCATATTATATGAATATTTATTTTTTATTTACTTAAAAAAATCTATATTTGCATTCCCAAAAACGGCGGGGTAGCTCAGATGGTTAGAGCGCAGGATTCATAACCCTGAGGTCGGCAGTTCGATTCTGCTCCCCGCTACAAAACTCTAACATACTTTCTAACTGTGCATTGGTTATACTTATATATATTATTGTAATAATACATATTTATTTTGTCTTTGCAATTATTTTACAAAAAACTTTTCGATTTTAAAAATTAAAAATATTGCATGCTTAAGCTGCTGATATTTTATGTTCTCACATTTGTTTTTTTTATGATTACTATTTGTTTCATTATAAAGTAATTGCGTTTTTTTTGTGCGCCAAGGCGCTAAAACAGTGAAAAAAAATAAAAAAAAGCTTTTTATTTGAAGGGTTATTGCTATATTTGCATACCGAAAAACGGCGGGGTAGCTCAGATGGTTAGAGCGCAGGATTCATAACCCTGAGGTCGGCAGTTCGATCCTGCTCCCCGCTACTTAAAGGAGACACTATATTAGTTGTCTCCTTTTTTTATGCCTAAATTTGGTGATACGATGTCTACTTCTTTATTGTTCTTAAAAAAATACTATTATATCAAAACAGTTTAACGTGGGAATGACTGGCGGTGCACTATAGCTAGGAGTATCATTTGTACAATGATCTTGCAAGCGGTAATAGTATATTTCCGGATCCTATTCTAGTTTCATGCTCTTTACCACCGTTAGTTCAGTCTTTAGTTAATTTTACTTCGTTTAAGAATTTAGTAATAACTTTTAGAAATTGCTCAGGATATGCGAAATGAATATTGTGATCCACATTTTCAAAAGCAATATGTTTGATGAAGTTGGAATGCTTTTCAGCAAGCATTTTGTTTTCTGCATAAACAGGCATAGGATCGTGAACTGAAATGGCATCTAGTATAAGTACCGGAATATTTACGTGTTTAAATATTTCAAATGGAGCTACTTTAATTATGGACGATGCATAGTTACTGACATTAGGGTTGCCAAATATTGCTTCTGACATCTGTAGACTGTCTCGCATATGATAGTATTCTTGTTGTCCGCGGTAGGTGATCCATTTTTGATCTAGCGGTTTCAAAAAACTTAAGATTTCAAATTGATCTGATTTATTACTGTCATCATAAAGGCTTTTGTAAGCATCAAAGTGGTTATCATAAAAGCCGAAATACTTTTCTTCTATTTCAGCGGGGAGATTGACTTCTTGTAATTTTTGTTCTAATTCTCTTTGATTCAACTTGAAGTAGCTGGTATTAAAGGCTACTGATCCGCCATCCTCCAGTATTAAACCTGCGACATATGTAGGAAACAGTTTATAAAAATTTGTCGCTAGGTAGCCTCCACGGGAAAATCCTCCTATAACAGCATGTTGAATTTCTAAAGTGTCCATTAATGATTTGATGTCAATACAGAGATCATCGAATGAAGCATCAAATGGTGGCAGAGGAGTTTTTCCTGCATTATATTGATCTATTGAAATGATACGGTAACCAATTTTGACAAGGTGTAATGCAAAAGGAGCAAATTCGTAAGCATTACTTAGACTGCCATGGAGCCATATTAGTACTTTAGTTTTATTTTGATTGTCGCCCCATTGGAGATAGGATAAATTTACATTTATAGTTTCTGTAGTCCTGCGATGTTTTTGCTCATAAGTACTGAACTGTTTTGTAGCAGATTCATAATGACGTTCAAGTTGATTTTTATCTATTTCTTGAGCAAGCGAGGCTGTGCATGATAAGCAGCCGATAAGTAAAATGAAATGGAAAAGGACATGAATTGATTTATGGTACTTTGCGGGTACCCTTGTAATTTTTGATTTTAAGAAGTTTAACATACAGGAATCAAAGCTAATTTTGACTGTTAAAGATAGTGTATAATCAGCTCGTAAAAAAATAAGTGAATATTCTTATCCTTACATAAATTTTCGAAGTAATTTCATCACCCATTCTTTTTTTGTATAAGGAGGATAGATAAGTTGCGACATGTTGAATGCTGATTGAAAAGCTACTGACCTTTCATGTGAAAATGTTTTAAAGCCGAAAATGCCATGACAACTTCCCATTCCGCTACCATTTACGCCTCCAAAAGGAAGGTTTGGGTTAGAAACATGGATGACAACATCATTTATACACGCGCCACCTGAACTCGTGCTTTTTAACAAGCGTTTTACGGTAAGTTTATTTTTACTGAAAATGTATAGGGCCAAAGGTTTACTCTTGCTATTGATGATATTTAATGGCATCTCTAGATCGTCATAGGGAATAACGGGGAGTATTGGGCCAAAGATTTCTTCCTGCATAATTTTGCTGTCTAGCGATACATGAGATAGGAGGGTAGGATAAATGGTCAATTCGGGCCACAGTACTTCTCCTCCCCAAGCTATGGAGGCCCCATTGTCTACAGCATCAGTGATCAATCCCACTAATCTTTCGGCATGTTGTCGATTGATGATCTTACTATATTGTGCCATATCCAGTTGCTGTTGGTCATTAAAAAACTGACGGCTAACAGCTTCTTTGTACTGCTGTATAAACTCTTCAAGTTTGGATCTTTGTATAAATACATGATCAGGTGCAATGCAGGTCTGACCTGCATTGATGAGCTTGCCCCAAGCAATTTTTGAAGCAGCATCTTTTATATCGGCGGTTTCGTCAATGATGACTGGTGATTTTCCTCCTAATTCGAGTGTAACGGTACTTAGATTTTTGGAAGCTGCCTGCATAACAGCTTTTCCTACCGTAGTACTTCCTGTAAAGAATATGTGATCAAAAGGAAGCTGAAGTAGGAATTCTGAAATAGAACGATCTCCTTCGAAGCAAGCTATGTCCTCTTCTTGAAAAGTATTCTTAATTAATTGCGTGATGACATTACTCGTTGCAGAGCTGATTTCTGAAGGTTTTAATATGATGCAGTTTCCAGCTGCAATAGCAGATATTAATGGACTCATAATCAGTTGAAATGGATAGTTCCAAGGTGCAATGATTAGACATACGCCCCTTGGTTGCTGATATATGCGATTTGTTGCCAATATACTTGTCAATGTCCTGCGGGCCCTTTTTGGCTTCATCCATTGTTTTAAATTCTTGATGGCAAAATCAATTTCACTGAGTGCGAAAAATACTTCCGTAAGGGCGGACTCAAATTTACTTTTTCTTAGATCAGTCTGTAATGCATCGTAGATCTGTTCTTCAAATTCTTCAATTGCAGTTTTTAATCGACGTAATTTTAATATACGTTGTTGTGCTGTACTCCATTGGAGTACAGCTTTGTTTTTTTGCTGAAGTTCAAAAATGGTTTGGATATGATCTGTCATTAGTCAAGTATGTTTATAAGCTATGCTTCAAAAGTTATTTTTATTGTGGCAATTGCTGTATCCATTCTCGGATCAATGCAACACCTTCTTTATGAATGATGGTACGCGCGAGTTCTGGCATTGCTGTTCCAGGTTCTACACTATTCATGCGATGTAGTAGAATAGACTGCGTTGGATTTCCCGGAATGATATCAAAATCTAATCCTCCAGCTCCTCCACCAGCTGAAACGGGTGCTTTTTTTATGCCTAAATGATTTGGATTATTTTCTTCATAATCCAAAAATAGACCAGTATTAAATGCGTCGCCACCTTTTGTATGGCAATGTGCACAATTAATATCTAAATATGCACGTGCCCGCTTCTCTAAACTGTAATGTTTACTATCTGTCCATACCGGTAACTGTGCTACTTTTGAAATTTCGGGCAAGCCAACGAGTATCCCCTCTAAAGTCCATTTTGTTAGCTGGTTGTTCATTTGATCTTTAAGAATAAAGTTCAGATTTCTTGCTTTTGGACCGATTGGTGTTAGTGTATCGTTGTCAGTACGACACCTTTTGCAATCATTTGTATTTGGAACCATATAATTAGTGACATGTTTATTTCCATTTTCATCAAGTAAAGTAATCGGTACTTTAGCTCCTGTAATATGTCTAATCGCATCGGTCTGTTCTTTATTCCAAAGGTAATTCATGACTATCCATTTTTTATTTTTGGGATCTTTCACTAATAACCGGGTTTCAATCATGATCTTTTGGTGCGCCTCATTAGTATAAGCAAAATTTTTGATGATAATGCTCGAATCTGGAAATTCTAAGGGTCCACTAGCCCTATAGTTGATCTGCTTTCCGTGCGGAAGCACAATAAATCGATCTTTTATAGCATAATCTGTAAATAAGGGTGTACTTAAATCATATCTGATAACGCCTTTTACTGGTTCTAAATTTTTAAGGTTTCCTTTAAAAAATCCGTAATCTGAAAGTTTTTCCTTAAATGTAAATCCTTCAGTACTATTATCGGATTTTGCTTTATTAGTGTTATTACATCCTTGATGCATGAGCAAAATTAAGAATGTGCTGAGCAAGATGCTTATGGTTAAAAGGTAAAACTTTTGCATGATCATTTACATTGAAATGGTGCACTATCCGTATTTGGCTTCCAGTTTTCCGGCTTTGCAACATTTTGGAAGTCAGCGTTTACAAATAGATTTTCTTCAGGTTGATGGATACAGATAGAATCTGGATTTAATGCTGTTCCTTTTGTTAATACATTACTACTGAAACCGTCATATACGATTAATGGAATTCTTTTAAATTTGCGATTAGGGTCCAATTTATTTAGTTGTTCTTGAGTTGCAACTAATACTTGTCCAATTCGATGTTCGAATGCGGGTTTTGGAAATTCTGGTCCCATTTCAAGTTTATTGCTGTGTATTTTAATGTTTTTGGAAATAGGAGAATAGTTGGCATTAATTTTTTCTGCAGCTTTGTCATCTGTTGCAAAGCCTGATGCAATTGTAATTGCTGCGGTATTGTTTCCAGTAATTTTATTGTCGTAGATTTCAATATCTGAAGCTGCCAGGATGATAATACCACTTCCGGGCGAAGCATTTCCTACTCCCCAAGAGGTACCAAAACTTCCGCTTTTAGCAAAATTTCTAAAATTGTTGTCATAAATGTTGTTGTTATAAACTTTTACTTTACCACCCCTTTTCGATAAGTCTGGCAAATCAAAAATTAGAAATCCTGCTGTATTGTTATAAAATTCATTATTATATACTTCTGCATTTGACGTATTTTCAATTTCACATCCGGCCACATTTTTGGCTGCTTTACAATTGCGAACAATTGCTCCGTCTGTTTGGCCTACATAGATTCCTGCATCTGAAGAACCTTCTGTATAACAATTTTCAACAAGGACATTTTTGCAGAGCACAGGATAAATCGCATAGCCTCCACTTGTCGAATCTGCCTGACTCCATAGCGCATGTAAATTTGCAACTTTCACATCACTACTATTGCTGATTTTTAACAAATCACCTTTAGAGTCACGAATGGTCATGTTCTCGATAGTAAATCCTTTGACATCGGTAACTCGGATACCTTCTCCGCCTTGCGTTTGACTGGAAAAATTGAGGACCGTTTTATCATGGCCTTCTCCATGAATTAAAATATGTTTGACCTGTACGATACTTAAATTGTCAAATTTGTAATTACCTGCCTGAAGTAAAATACTTGTACTGTCTTTTATTGATAAGAATGCTTCTTCAATCTTTGCTTCTTCGCCAGGTTTAAAAGTCAAGATATTAGCATAGTTGTCCTGCTGTTCTTTTGTTCCTTTACAGGAGCTTATCATTCCTACTATCATAAATAGTAAAGTAAGCTTTAGATAAAATGATTGTTTCATAATGGTTATGGTTTATAAGTTTAAAGGTTAGGGTTGGTTATAATATATTATAAGCATAGGTGACATAATATACTGCTCCAATTCTGGGATTTGCGATTCCAGTTGAATAGTATTTATTGGTTATGTTAGTTGCACCGAGACGAATTCCTGAGCGTGCTTTGATCAACTTATAACTAATTTGTGCATCTATTACTGCAGAACTTGGTACTTCTCCCGAAGCTAATCCTCCCGATACGACATAATGATATCCGGGTTTGTACCGTAAACTGGTATTGAATGACCAAACTTGTTTTTTACCAAAGCCACTGTTTCCAAATTCCATATTGATATGATAATTTGGTGTATTAAAATTATTGATCTGACTATCATTTTTATTTTTCAGGTAGTCGGAATAGTAATTAATTTTACCCAAAAAGTTATATCCCATGTCAACACTTAAACTGGCGGCATAACCATAGGTATTTACTGTCTCACCTCCATTAAAAGCAATGTTATACTGTATGTAAGTGCTGTGATCTTTTAAGGCGTTAACATCATCAGTCCCTGGTGTGTTTGCTACATTGGCATAGCCAATGAAATTCTTCCAAGTGGAGAAATATCCTAGGATATCAATCATAAATCTATTGCCCAATAAGGCGGCATAACCCAATTCAAAAGCATTTACTGATTGCGGTTTGATATCGTCATATTGAAATTTTTCAAGTACACCTGGATCACCTGTTTCTTGAAACTTGAGTACACTTTCATAGACATATGGTGGGTACTTGTCAAATTGATAATTATCGTTTAGTAAGCGTGATGAACCTCCAGATGAATAGCTGTTGTATCCATTTAAAGTATTTTGCAAGGCTTGTATATTCGAAGGAAAGCTATAGGCATTTTGGTAGGAGAAGCGAATGAAATTTTGGTTCATTGCTTCGAAAACCAGGGACGCCCGCGATGTAACTTTTGGTGAGGAGAACAGCGTGTTTTTATCATATCTAAATGAAGCTGCTATGTTCAATCGTTCTTCAGCTACTTTTTTCGCCATTTGCACGTATGCACTATATTCATTTACATTTATGGGTTTATCTTTATCAGGAAATAGGGTGTTTTTACTGTTTAAATTATATAAACGCCAATTGACTCCGGCAATAACAGTCATAAATTTGATTTGATTACTGAAGTTGTATTGGGCTTCGGTATTGTATAATTTACTACGATCAAGAAAGAGTGTACCCCCTTCTGAAATAGGTGTACTTGTGATACTATCTCTAAGTCGATTGAATAGCGGAGTGCCTAACTCTGCTCGTCCCTGATCTGCAAATGCTCGCGCAGCTAAGTGTGCATCATTGAGTGCTGCTCCTCCGGCAAGTGAATTGATCAGTTGGTATGTATACTCAGGATACCAACCACCAGCTTCTCCATCATAGCTTGTTTTCCAAGACTCATTAATGTATTGCGCTGTAGGTCCTGCTACTAATGTACGGCCAGAATTTTCTTGGGTAGTATAGGTTCGGACAAACCAGTTGTCGCTTTTTAATTCCAGTCTGTACTGTCCTACTTTGAAACCTTTTAGTTGATATCGGGTATCATTGGTGTAAACGATATTTCCAGTGCCGAAAGTTCCTGATGCTATGGCTTCTATTTTAGGGCTTATCTTATAACGTAATTCTCCATTTATTTTAAAAAGTTTGGCGGTATTGTCTAAGTATCCATATTCTGGATATCCGGTACGAGCAACATAGTTGGGTTTACTCAGTAGTGGTTCTATAATAGGGGCTAGATCCGGATTTCCGGCAAGTGCTGCCTGTAGAAAGGGCGAAATATCGGTGGAGGTAGAGCCTCCGTAAAAATTTACGCCATTGTAGTTGGGATCAGTTAGGCTGGTTCCTGGTCCATTTTTATTGCTAGCATCATTGGCGACCCAATCTTTAGCCTGAGTATATTGTGTATTTATTTTGAAGGCGATTTTATCATTTATTTTTTTGGCGAAGCGAATTGTCCAATCGTAATAGGGGGAAGGTGATACAGGGTCATTTTTTTTCTTGTTATTGATGTGATTGACACCTTGTGTGATTAATACGCTAACTCCTTGGTATTTGAATGGATCTTTACCTGTCATAACCATGGTTCCATTTAATCCCCTTGAACCATATAATGCAGAGGATGCTCCTGAAAGAAGTTCAATATTATCCACATCGAGCTGAGTTAGACCAATTGCGGAGCCGAGCGGGAAATTTAACCCAGGTGCCTGGTTGTCCATACCATCTACGATTTGGGTGAAATTAGTATTACCGCTTGTATTGAAACCTCTAGTTGTTACACTGGTAAATCCCAGACTAGAGACAGTTACATCTACTCCTTTTAGTCCTTGCATCATATCCATGTAATTGATTTGCGGGGAGTTAACGACATCTTTGGCACTGATCTGTTCGATGGTAACTGGAGACGACAGTTTATTTTGTACTGTTCTGCTTGCCGAGACGACGACTTCTTGACCAAGAATCTGAGCTGGTTTTAAAAGTAGTTCTAATGGAGTTGAAAAACTTTCTACGATGAATTCTTGAGGTTCATAACCTATTGAGGAAATCAATAATGTAATCGGAAGTGATTTAGAGGTTTTCAATTGAAACCTACCCCGATCGTCACTATAGGTGCCATCGGTGCCATTTTTAACGCGAATCGAGATTGCGTATGCGGCTTCATTGGTGGTACTGTTTTTAATGCTTCCTTTAATAAAGCTCTGCGCGAGGACTGTGCCGGGCATACAGAGATAAAGGATCAGATTGAGTAAAAGGACCTTTTTCATATTTATAATTGGTTAGTTTTAGCAACAACATTAAAAAATATCAAAAATAGCTTTTACCCTTTCTCTAGTTTCTATCGAATACTACATTGCGGCTACTTTTTAATTCCTTTAAAAATCAAAGACACTAAAAATTTGGTATCTTGCAGACTTTGCGAATAATCAATTTCAGGCTCTTGTTTTAGTATAGCCTGTTGTTCCACACTGTGTTTTAGTGCATTGGAAAAATTGATCAATACGGAAGCTGTATTTTTTGGATCTTTTAATTCCAATTCTTCCTCTTTAACTGCTTCTTCCAATAGCTGTGTGAGGAATGCTTTTTCTCGAATCATCAAGGCATCATATAGCTCGAAGAATCGCGGAAGTAACTTACCCATTGATTCTACCGAAACACGATTCATGTTCAATACATTTTTATAATAATTGAATCGTGATTCGAGATAAAATGCTGTTCTATTTTCAATTCCTTCTTTCTCAACCGTAGCACTTTGTAGCGAATGAATATAGTTTTCGCCTTCTTCTAGTGCTACCTCAATGAATATATCTTCTTTGCTTTTATAGTAATAGTATAATGATGTTTTATTGAGACCAACAGCTTTGGCAATGTCTTCAAGGGTTGTTTTGTCCAAACCGAATTTCGCAAAACATTCCATTGCTGATTTACCAATTTTTTTCTTTACTTCTTCTTTCTTACTCATATTGCTTAGACTAAAGTTATAAATACAAATTCAATTTTCCAAACATTTTATTAAAAAGTTTGAAAAGTTGAAAATAACCTGTTTTAATTTTTTAAACTTAATAAAATTAAGGTATTAATAGTTTTTTATTGATGATCATCTTTATTTTTTCTTTATCAAAATAGAAAAGATGATGGTTAATTAAGATTAGTACACATGAGTATCCTTAATAAGGAGTGAAAGAATAGAGTAATGTTATTCAGGATCTATAGATTTGAGCTACGTGGTTATTTGTTGAAGTTAATCAGGATCCAAGATAGGATGTTTTGAATAATAAAAGAATTACGGGGGCCATAGCCCCCGTAATTCTTTTATGCTTAATTAGGGTTAAGCATCTTTTTGCTGAAATTGTGTTTCAACGTATTTTTTAAAATTATTGAGGATGGCCTGCCACCCCGAGTGTTGTTGTTCTTCGGAATGTGAGGTTTCGCTATCAAAACTCTGAACGATTGTTACCACGTTTTTGTTTTCAAAAAATGTAGTACTTACCTTTCGGTTGTCTCCAAGCGTATATGCTATATGCCTAAGGGGCCTCACTTCATCATATTGTCCTTCAAAATTAAAATCAAAACTTTTATCCTTTGCGGCCATGTGAAAACTGAATCGACCTCCATTTCGCAAATCATTGGTTGCGCTTGTTGTTTCCCAATCATCGCTTGCAGCATTCCAGTGAATAATATGCTCTGGTTTGCTAAATAGTTTCCAGACATATTCTAAGGGGGCATTTATATCGGCACTGACTGTAATTGTTGACATAATTTGTAATTTATAAGGAATTAGTATAAAGGTAATTAATATTTTTATCAGGTTGAAATTTCCTGTTAATTATCATCAAAAGCTAGACTTTTCCAATTTTCTTTTTTCAGATATTTAATCATGATTAAAAATATAATCCACGCTATAATGGTAATCACCCAAATTATAATTTCGTATTCATGAATAACGATATGTAAGTAACCTACTAATGCTAAAAGTCCTAATATAAACAGGTTAATGATTGTTCTACTTTTCCCGTTTTCTATAGATTGTGAAAAGGGAAAAGATTTGACTAGGAATAACATAACAAGAACACTTTCAATACCTCCTATGGCTGTTGCTAGCAGAATGTCATTGGTCACATGTGCGCCAAAAAGGGGGACACAAATGATTAGAAAAATTAAATTGAAGGGTACGAAATATTTTAAGAATGCTGATTTTAAAACTCCTGACATTAATTCTCCTGTTTGTTGAATAGGGGCTGCGTAATAGATCCATGCCGCTTTGTATTTTTCACTTTTAGTGATTAGCTGGAAAACAGTTAATACTGTAAAAAGCGATAGATAGAAAATCATAATATAAAGTCCTGATGTATTCACACGGTCAATTTGTTCAGCCAATGTATTATTTTTCCCCTGCAGAAATAGAAAAATGAAGTAAATCGGTAAGTAAGCCATTGTGGGATACAGTTGCATTTTAAACTCTCTAGACCGTGAAGTTATTAACCAAATGATTGAAAATCCCGCTTTTTCCAATGGTGTATTTGTGAATATTTTTTCTATTTTTTTATAAAACGAAATTTTCCCCTCTTGTGATAGTTCTTCTTTTTTAACTGGGCTGTCTCCGATAGCTAACTGTGCTATTTTATTATTAAAATCTTTCGAAAATAATTGTGATGACCCTAAAATGGCCACAATAAGTAAAATGATGCTGAGAGAAGCAAAAATAAGTGTCAAACCACTGAAATCTTTAACTAGCATAGCTTGAAAAGATGCGATCCATGTTCCTGGAGAAATCCATAGTAATTTAAGATGATAAATACTGTTTTCTCCTTCTGTAAAACTTTGCATTACTCTAGGGCCAATTTGATAACCTAGAAAAATAAAAATGGAAAAGAATATCTGGATGTAACTGATTGTATCTTTAAATTTTTGAATAGACAGAAAACGTAGACATAAGGAATAGAAAATATTGACAAAGAAAACCGCTATTAAAGCTGCGATTATAATTTGAACAAGAAATATCGATGCTGCAAAAATATTCCAACTGACAAATACATAGATTAATGCTGGTAATGTTATGGGCAGTAATTGCGTAGAAATCTTTATTAACATGTATAATATCCTTGAAAAAGCAACTGTTTTATCATTCACTGGTCTTGGTAAAATGATATATTGGTCCTTGTTATCAAGAAGAATTGTTGAGAAGTCTGTTATCAGCGATAATGATAATATGGATAATATAAACGTTAAGAATAATGATGTTGCTAAGAATTTATCGGGGATGATAATAACAAATGATAAGAACATGAGCCCCATAAGGGAGAAAATAAAAAATTGAAACCAGGTTGAATTTTTAGCTGGTTTCTTATTTTGATTCTTCGTGAACGAGGCTAAAGGACGACGATCATCTATTGTTAATTTTGTTTCAATTATTATCCTTAATTGGGCAACATCGATACCTATGCTTGTCCATAATTTGCTGAAAAGCAAAATGAATTTTAATGTTAATTTCTGCATATTATTTTATCGAATTGCTGAAATAATATGTGATGCATCTATGTTTCCATCTTCTTTTCCTGTGAGTTTTGAGAAAATTTGTTCCAACGTATCAGATTGGTTCGTTTTTAATTGCTCGAAACTTCCATCAGCTATAATATTACCTTCTGAGATTAACATAATGCGATCGGATACTTTTTCGACAACGTCCATCATGTGCGAGCAGTAAAATATTGTTTTGCCTTCTTTAGCCAAAAGGGAAATCAATTCTTTTACAATAATAACAGCATTAGCATCTAATCCGGATAATGGTTCATCTAAAATTATAATTTGGGGATTATGTATTATACCTGAAATTAATAATACTTTTTGGCGCATACCTTTAGAAAATGTATCCATCCTGTTATTTAAATTTTCTTCAAGACCAAATGCTTTAAGTAATTGTTGTGCCCTTTGTTGAATTAATGTATCTTCCATAACATACAGTTTACCTACAAAATCAAGGTATTCCATAGGCGTCAATACCTCATATAGTTCTGCATTTTCTGGTACATAACCGATTTGACTTTTTACGGTAAGCGGATCTTCTTTAATATCTATATCATTAATAAAAACCTCTCCTTCAAAATCATTTATCAAACCCGTAAGTATTTTAACTGTAGTCGATTTACCGGCACCATTGGGGCCAATATAACCGATTACTTGACCGGGATAAATATCAAGATTTATGCCCTTTAATATTTCTTTTGATCCGTATGATTTTCTAAGATTTGAAATTCGGATAATTGGTTTGCTCACATCCATAAAATAAATTATTCTGAGCTAAAGATATAAAATTTGAAAGGGTAATGATACTAATTTATGGAGAAAGAAATATTTGATTAAAAAGGTTTAAGAATTTAAGATTTGGATATCGTATTATAGAGAATATTTAACGATATCCATTTCTAAAATGAATCTGTGGTATATTCATTTGTATATGTTTCTAGAAATTTACGCTAGGTCCATTAATCATAATTAATGGGATAGCCTTCCTCATCTAAATCATCGCGTAAATCTTCCGGTGTTTCGGCTAGTTTCTTATCTATTGGCTTCAATTTTACTTCTCCTTCAATCCGCATTCCACCTTCTTCGAGATCGTCTTCGATGAGTTCGTCTAAATCTGCATATTCATCTCCAACGTAGGGGTTTGAATTGTCGTAAGTAGAATCGTCATCTGCAGCCCCTTCGGCGACAGTATTATAATCACTTGGGTGATCGTAATCAGGGTCGCTATCTTCCACATCTAATGAAAATGATTGTTTATCTGGATCGTAAGCTAATTGGTCGGCGTTTGAATTTTGAACTTCATCTTCATTCGCGATTTTCTTTTTAGACATTTTAAATTCTCCTTTCTATATATAGAGAAAACAAAAGAACACTAGAAAAGTTTAAAATTACGACTCGATTTTGATATCATATTCGCTAAGTAGGCCAGGCAGACTTAGGAGTGAAAACTTTGCTTTTTTTAATTTGTTTTTATTCGGTGACAGCATCAGATTTTGTGCATCTCGAAAATCGACCTGCTCCAAATTGGTCTGATCAAATATTGCTTGATTTAGATCACAATTTTGGAAAGATGACCCTGTTAGATCTGCTTCAGAAAAATCTACTTCCCGTAATTGGCAACTTCTAAAGGTTGTTTTTTTTAGCTTCAATTGATAAAATGAAGCATGATCGATATTGCAGTTTTCAAAAGTAAAAGATAAACCGAAGCGGTTGCATTGCTGAAATTGTAAGCCTAATAGTTTACAGTTTTTAAATAGGACTTGTTGGAATGTTGTTCCGGATAATTCGGCTAATGAGAAATTACAATCTATAAATGTACAATCTGCAAAAATGCTATTGTTTAATTTATTGTTTGAAAAGTCGCAGTTTTCGAAACGGCAATTATCGTATTCAGCTTGTTCAAAGTTATTTTTTTTATAATCGATGAAAGTTATTTTTTCTCCTTCGTAATATGCTGCGGTCATATCCAAAAATAGAAATTTTAAATTAGGAATATGTTATAAATAGTCCTCTTTATTTATATCAGTTTATAAGATGCTACAGAACTATGAGTATAATGGGTTCATGATGAACAGGAATCCGAATTGATTTTGCAATAAAACAATATGCATTGGCCTTAGTATGTAATTCTGTGGCAAGTGTCATCAATTCTGGATTTCTGATCCAGACGGTTGGTTGGAGTGTAACTTTTGTAAATTGACCAGCCCCAGATTTCTCTTCTGTTAGAATACCTATCGGTTGATCTTCATATCGTACTACTTGTATACCCGATTCGGCACAAAAGTGTAAATACCAAAGCATATGACACGTTGATAGTGAACTTAGGAATAAATCTTCTGGGTTATGTTTTGTTGGATCACCTAAAAAAGCAGGATCTGAAGATCCTGCAATTACTGCTTTGTGCGGTATGCTGATTTCAAAATCACGTTTATAGTCTTTATAGGAAGCGGTATCTTTTCCAGTATTTCCCGTCCAGATTACTTTTTGCTTGTATTGATGTTCTTTTGCCATATTAACGTATTTAGAAAGCTGAATTGATCATTCAGCTTTCTAAAATTAATATAATAATTTTCTATTCCGGGGTATTATTATCAACATTGATCATCCAATTAATGCCAAATTGATCTGTTAACATGCCAAAATATGCTCCCCAGAATGTTTGAGTCATTTTCATAGACTGTATTCCATTGACTGAAAGTACATCATAGAGCCTATCTGCTTCTTCTTTATCTGTACTGTTAATTGATAGTGTAATATTCGTTCCTTTTATATAATTTCCACAATTACCATCAATACTATCGCTACCCATTAAAATACTATCTCCGTGTATGGGTAATGAAACATGCATGATTTTATCTTTCTGTTCTGGTGATAGCGGTGTTTGTCCCTCAGCTGTAGGCATCTCACCAAATTTACCTATGTACTGGAATTCTTTCTTGAAAACATTTTTATAGAAGTTAAATGCCTCCTCGCAGTTGCCTTCAAATGTTAAATAAGGATTGATTGTTGTCATGGTATTTTTATTTACTCCGTTTCTAGTTTTGTTTTTAACCTTTCTAAGCCTGTCGCTAAATCGCCGCCTAAAATTTTATCAAAATCCATACAGAGCAGCATGAGATTCATCGGGTAGCTCATGTGTCCATCAAATCCCCAGATTACTCTTGTTGCAGTTGGAGATATTGAATCTGTGATCATGTACGCCTTATCTTTGGATTCAAATGGTTTAATAAATCGAATTTCAAAATCAATTCTTTTGCCTTCTTCGATTTTAACAATTTCCTGCTCCCCTTTTCCTACACTATCTGCTTTACTGTCCCAAGCTTAAATAAATCCAACAGTTCCATCTGTACCTTGATATGTTTTTGTCATTAAAGGATCCATCATTGCCCATTTACTGAAGTTATTTTGATTGCGTAGGTATTTGATATAATCAAATACTTCTTGTTTTGGTTTGTTAATGGTAATTTCTCTTTTAACAGCATAATCTTTTTTAAGAAATAGAGCTGTTATTAAAAGTACTGCCACTATGAGAAGCAATACAATAACTATTTTCTTTAGAATTTTCATATTGGTAATTTTAGTAGTTTATAACAGCGCTTCTTTGGGGAATTTGTCTGCAATTAAATTTAGATTTATACCGTGTTCAAGGTATGCTTTGCAACCATCGAGTACCGTTGTAAATCCTCCGGTAGAATCTATTAATACTTGCAATAATTCATCTCCTGATTGCTGGAAGCCTCTTTGATGGATTGTGACATACGTACGATCTGGAGACAGTGATTTAAAATTGAACTCTACTAAAGTTTCGGGTGGTCCCCATAGTACTGTAATTTTTTCATTGACGATGATATCCTGTACTTTAGCAGTACTTTTTACACCATACATTTCCCATTCCCAAATAACTGTTTTTCCAATTTCTAGTTTTCCGGAGCTTTTGGTAAACCAAAAATGGACAGTAATCGCAGGATCTATAAATGATTGAAACACCTGTTCAACAGGTTTTCTAATTAACATTTGAGCTTCTACAGATATTTGGTTTTTCATAACGTGTATTACTGAATCTGTTTTAAATACTTAATAATACTGATAACATCCTGTTTTCCTAATCCTGCATCATGTGCTTTTTGATACGTTTCCAGTAGCACTGTATTCATTGGGGTGTTAACACCTTCTTTTTTTGCAAGGTTTAGATCTTTTAACATGAAGTCCAAAGCAAAGGCGGGTGCATAATCTTGCTGTAATAGGAGTGGAGTTTTTACTTTAGTGGCTCCACTTCCACAGGCACTTTCATTGATTATTTCTAACATGTCTTCTATTTTAATTCCACTTTTTTCAGCAAATAAAACTGTTTCGGCAAGGCCCTGATAGATGATAGAGAGAAAATAATTTATAGCCAGTTTAGCTGAAATACCACTTCCTACGGGGCCAACATGCTTTACTGCCTTACCTAATTTATTTAAATAGGGTAATACTTCTTGCAGGTCTTTTTCTTCTCCACCAGCCATGATAATCAATGTTCCTTCTTTAGCAGGAACAGTACTCCCTGCTACAGGTGCATCCATAAACCGAGCTTGCTTTTCTTGAATTTTTTGTGCTATCGTTAAAGTAAGGTCTTTGGAAATCGTACTCATATCGATAAATATTTTTCCTGATATATCTTCAAGATGAAATATATCTTCATAAAGATCTATTATTGCCGCGTCGTTCGAAACCATGGTGAAGATAATATCACAGTTTTTGACTAATTCAACGGCACTTATATAAACTTCTGAAAGATCTGTGAATGGTTCTGATTTACTTGGAGTTCGATTGAAGACGGAAAGGGGAAATCCTGCATTTTCTAGATTTTTTGCCATTGGAAATCCCATGTTTCCCAATCCGATCCAACCTATATTTTTATGATGCATATGTATTAAGTTTATAACAGGTATAACAACTATTTTTTAAGATGGTTTTTACTTTTAGAGGTGATTATTTGTTTGATAAGCGTGATTACAAGAAAAGGTTATTTACGGCTTCGTTAACGGAAGAGTTTTGTAAATAACCTTTTTTATAAATGAATTGAATAGGCTTAGAAATAATCATCTTTAATGATAACTACTTGTTTTCGTATTCGTAAATTTTAAGATATAATTCCTCGACCTTTTTTCTTGCCCACGGTGTTTTTCTTAAAAAAGCTAACGATGATTTAATACTGGGGTTTTCGTTGAAACAGCGAATATTGATCCGTTCACCTAATCCTTCCCAACCTTCAAAATAAGCAATTAGATATTCTAGTATTGTATCCAGTCTTTTTCCGTGAAGTGGGTTATTTTTTTGTTCCATTGTTTGTGTGTTTTTTAAAATTTAGATCTTGAAAGTCGAAACTAAAATCTGTCTGTGGTGATACCGGGTTCATTGTAAAACCAGCTATTTCTTTGTCTTGAATAGTGAAGTGTACAAATGCATCTGCATACATCAAGCGATTGTACCATTTGACAACATACGTGCTGTCTTGATAATAGTAAAGTTCACCAGTGAGTTGGGGAGAACGTTTTGAAGCGAACGTTAATCGTCCATTTTCAGCTTTAATTGATACTTCTCCAAGCCAGTTGTCGAGATATTTACCTGGTATTGTTTGCCGGTATTTGTCCTGAATGTTTTTATTCTCTTCTACGATTTGCCACGTTTTCTGTGTTATGAGATCAGCTTCAGCATTGTTTTTGGCAATTGAAGTTTGATAGGTGGTAATCCAGTGTTGATCGTTAATACCTAAATAAAAATCTTTTATCGTATTACTGATGGCACTGAATGCTGCACCTTCTTGCTGATTGGTGAGCACTACAATACCCAGTTTTAATTGTGGAAGCATAACGATTTGTGTGACAATTCCTTCTAATCCACCCGTATGGGAAACCTCTAATTTACCCGCCATATCTGTCAGACGAAAGCCAAGGCCATATGCTCTGAATATCGAGTTGTAAGGAGGAACAGTACTGACAGGCATGATTGTCTGTGGTGTGATCAATTCTTTTAATTGCTTCTTGGTGATCAGCTGATGTCCATTATTGTCGCCGTTGTTGAGGTGAAAAATCATCCATTTGTTGAGATCGACCACATTGGAGTATATGCCTCCGGCTGCATCCAAAATGGTATTGGTATAGCGTGTACTGACATGATTTATACCATCTAGAGGTACATGTGGAGCGATCACATCTTGGCGATCTTGCAACATGTTCCAATTTGGTGCAGAATGATTCATTGCCAACGGTTTAAATATCCTTTCCTGAATAAATGTCTGCCAACTTTGGCCTGATACTTTTTCTAAAACTTTTCCAGCTATAATGTATAGCAGATTATCATAATCATATTTTGTGCGAAAATCGGATGTAGGTTTTAAATACTGGATGTTATGGATAATGTCATCGGGAGTAAAGTCATGTCCATCGGGCCATATCATTAAATCTCCGGCACCTAGTCCCAAACCACTTCTGTGAGTTAGCAGATCACGAATCGTGAAGTTTTTAGTTACATAATCATTATACATCTTGAATTCCGGGAGGTATTTTTGTACGTGGTCATCCCAGTTTAATTTACCTTCATCTACTAAAATAGCCAGGGCAGTGGTTGTAAAGGCCTTTGAATTGGAGGCAATTCCAAAGTTCGTTGAAGCATAGACCTTATTCATTCTATTTAAGTCGGCAATACCATATCCTTTGGCGAATATTACCTGGTTATCTTTTACGATACCCACGGCTATTCCCGGCACATTAAAGGTTAATAATGTTTTCTGGACAATGGAGTCTACGACACTTTCTTGTATATGCTGTGCAAATAAAGAAGTGCTGCTAAAAAATAGAAGAGCTATACAAGCTATTTTTTTCATTCATTTGTGAGATTATATTCAAATATCTAAATAAAACAGCAATTGTATAGTCTTAATATAAGAAATACAGTAATTTTTAAGGGATGTATTAAGTACTTTTTGCTCCTCTGGTCAATTTTTCAACCGTGTCCCATTGTTCCTCTGAAACGGCATCGAGTCCATTAAATTCTCCAGCACCTTTTAACCATTCTCCGCCATCGATTGTGATCACATCACCATTGATGTATGCTGAATAGTCGGAAACGAGGTATGCAGCCAAATTGGCTAATTCTTGTAAGTTACCAGTTCTTCCAAGAGGTATCCTGTTGACAGGGTTGAGGGTGTCACTTAGGTTACTTGGAAAGAGGCGGTCGAAAGCGCCAGTTGTATGAAAAGGGCCGGGAGCAATTGCATTTAATCGAATTCCTTTGCGTCCCCACTCAACTGCTAACGATCTTGTCATCGCTAATACTCCAGATTTAGCACAAGCAGAGGGTACGACATATCCTGAACCGGTACTTGCGTAGGTCGTTACAATATTAAGTACTGTTTTATCTTTATCCTTGTTTGCAATCCAAATTTTTCCAAGTGCCAGTGTGCAGTTTATGGTACCTTGAAGTACAATTCCTAAAACAGATTCAAATGCACGGTGGCTTAATCTTTCTGTCGGCGAGATGAAATTTCCGGCGGCGTTATTCACTAATATGTCAATTGAGCCAAGCTGTTTAATACCATAATTAATAACTTTCTCTACTTGGTCATAATCGCGAACATCACAAGCAATTGCTATACATTTACCATTAGTTTCCTTACTAAGCTCTGCTGCGGTTTGTTGGATAACATCGTCTTTTCGACTCGTGATGATGCATTGTGCCCCTAATTGTAAAAAGTATCGGGTCATAGCTTTACCAAGACCTGTTCCACCTCCGGTAATCAATATGTTTTTTCCCATTAGTGCATCCTCACGAAGCATTCCTTGTGTTGTACTCATGTGATATTATTTAGTGTTTGTAATCAATTATATCATCCAATTTACAAAAAAAAAATCTTCCTTTTCGAGTTATTTATGATATGCTTTTTAATGTCTTTGATAAACTTTGTTCCTGGTGGTTGGAAATACGGGAGGGGGAGTAAGTTATTTAAAGAACAAAAGGCCTGTCTCATTGAGACAAGCCTTTTATGATTATATGTTTAAGACGCATGAGCTAACTCATGTTCTCTTGCATTTATGCTCCTAATTGAACACGTTTGAATGCAGTAACAGTTAAGCCTTTAGAAACTGAATCTAAGAATTGAGCGATAGATTTAGAGTTATCTTTCACGAATTCTTGGTTCAACAAAGTAGTTTCTTTGAAGAATTTGTTCAATTTACCAGCAGCGATTTTTTCTGCCATTTCAGCAGGTTTACCTTCAGCCATGATTTGTTCTTTAGCGATAGCAATTTCACGCTCGATTGTATGCGCATCAACACCATCTTTATCAATAGCAATAGGGTTCATTGCAGCGATTTGCATAGCTACATCTTTACCAGCTTCTTCAACACCATCAACATTTGCAGATAAACCAACTAATACACCTAGACGGTAGTTTGCGTGGATATAAGCAACAACTTTCTCAGCAGAAACAGTTTCGTATTTAGAAACGTCAATTTTCTCACCGATTTTACCAGTTTGCTCGATTAATAAATCAGCAATTTTAGTACCGCCAATTTCTAATGCTTTTAGGTCTTCTAAAGTAGCAGGTTTGTTTGCTAAAGCAACTTCAGCAACTGAATCAGCGAAAGCCACGAAGTCAGCATTTTTAGCTACGAAATCAGTTTCACAGTTAACTTCAACTACGATACCTGATTTACCATCAGTTGCAGCTTTAGCAATGATAACACCTTCGTTAGAATCACGGTCTTGACGGCTAGCAGCAACTTTAGCTCCTTTTTTACGTAAGTAATCAACAGCAGCTTCGAAATCACCGTTTGCTTCAACTAACGCTTTTTTACAATCCATCATACCTGCGCCTGTTTGTTGACGCAACTTGTTTACATCTGATGCAGAAATTTGTACTGACATGATATATTCTTTTTAAATTTTTGACTTATTATTTTCTTGACAATATTAGCATAACTATTGTTAAGCTAATATAAAGTTTATCATTTCTTATTCGAGAAATGATAAACCAAAAAACCGGACAGATAGGTCAGTCTAAGAAAAGAATTCTTTTCCAGAAACCAACGCTACGCTATCCGGTTTGGAATAAAAAATATTATTCTCCGTCTTTCGCTTTACGAGGACGTTTA
Source organism: Sphingobacterium kitahiroshimense (assembly GCF_025961315.1). Lineage (NCBI taxonomy): Bacteria > Pseudomonadati > Bacteroidota > Sphingobacteriia > Sphingobacteriales > Sphingobacteriaceae > Sphingobacterium > Sphingobacterium kitahiroshimense. The sequence continues at coordinate 4,733,817 of NZ_JAOQNK010000001.1, forward strand.
GCTTCTGAAGCTTCAGTAGTATCAACTTTAGCCTTAGCTGCAGCTGCTTCTTTTTCTGCTTCGTCTTCTTTATCACGTTTGCGCTCGTCCAAACCTTCTTGGATTGCTTGACCAATGATACCAGCGATTAAGCTAATAGATTTACTAGCGTCATCATTTGCAGGGATTGGGAAATCAATGTTTGAAGGGTCAGAGTTTGTATCAACCATTGCAAAAGTAGGGATGCTCAATTTGATTGCTTCAGTAACAGCGATGTGTTCTTTTTTCACATCGATGATGAATAAAGCAGCCGGTAAACGGTTCAAATCAGCGATACCTCCTAATAGAGACTCTAATTTGATACGCTCACGTTGAATCATCAACTTCTCTTTTTTAGATAATACATCGTATGTACCATCTTTTTGCATTTTGTCAATAGTAGACATTTTTTTGATGGACTTACGAACTGTTGTGAAGTTTGTAAGCATACCACCTAACCATCTTTCTGTAACGAAAGGCATGTTAACTGCTTTCGCTTGTTGAGCGATGATTTCTTTTGCTTGTTTTTTCGTTGCTACGAATAAAACCTTACGACCTGATTTTACGATTTGTTTGATAGCTGAAGCAGCTTCTTCCAATTTCGTAAGCGTTTTGTTCAAGTCAATGATGTGGATACCGTTACGTTCCATGAAAATGTACTTAGCCATTTTCGGATCCCATTTACGTGTAAGGTGACCAAAGTGCACACCTGCATCCAATAAGTCTTGATAAGTTGTTCTTGCCATTTTTTGATCCTCCTTTGATTAACGTTTACTGAATTGGAATCTCTTACGAGCTTTCTTGCGTCCTGGTTTCTTACGCTCAACCATACGGTCATCACGTGTAACTAAACCTTTAGCACGTAAAGCTGGTTTAACTTCTGGGTCTAATTCAACTAATGCTTTCGCAATAGCTAAACGTACAGCCTCAGCTTGTCCTTTTACACCACCTCCATTAACGTTCACTTTCGCATCAAAATTCCCTGCTTGACCTGCTACTTCTAATGATTGAGTAACAATGTATTGCAAAGGCAATGTTGGGAAATATTCTTTGTAGTCTTTACCATTGATTGTAAGGACTCCGCTACCAGCAGTTAAGTAAATGCGGGCAACAGCAGTTTTTCTTCTTCCTGAAGTATTAGTTGTTGACATGTCGATTCTCCTTAAAATTTAACTGGTTTTGGATTTTGAGCCTCTTGTTTGTGCTCAGTTCCAGCATAAACATAAAGGTTTTTAAACAATTGACGACCTAAACGGTTTTTAGGAAGCATACCACGAACAGCTTTTTCAATAACGCGCTCAGGGTGTTTTGCCAATAATTCTTTTGGAGTGATGAAACGTTGACCACCCGGGTATCCCGTGTAGCGAACGTAAGTTTTGTCACCCAATTTATTACCTGTCAATCTAATTTTTTCTGCATTGATAACGATAACATTATCTCCGCAATCTACGTGAGGGGTAAACGATGGCTTGTGCTTTCCGCGAATTACTTTCGCAATTTCGCTTGCCAAGCGCCCCAAAATCTCGCCTTCAGCATCAACAACGATCCATTCTTTGTTGATGGTGTTCTTGTTGGCAGAGACAGTTTTGTAACTTAACGTATTCACTTGCTTTTAATTAAATAATTAATAAAATTTTATTCACTTCTTTTCCCTGTGTCTCAAGGGTCTGCAAAGGTACTTTTAATTTCTTGATTACGAAAATCTATTTTACTTTATTTTAGACAGTTTCATTTTAATCTGAAGCACTTAAGATTAATTTAAATGCCGGGTAATGTCATAATCATCAAAAAATAACCTATTGAAATGCAATAGCACTATTTAACAGTTGTCCATTATTAGTATATTGCAACATATTAATACAGTAATTGTTGAACGAGAAGGATTATTTATGTTTAAGAAATATTTGAAATACGCGCTATTGGTAACATTGTTAACTACGGTTGGACAAAGGGTTTCAGCACAGGAGAGCAAGCAAGAAAAACCTTATTCGCAACAATTAAAAAATATTGAAGTTTTTTTGAGGAACGGTGATTTCAAGCAGGCCATGGATTCTTTGGATGCCATTACTACGCGATATCCTAATGCTGATGATGCTTATTTTACTAAAGCCGTTTTATTTGGACAGATGCGTAATGCTGATCGTGCTTTGGAGGAAGTAAATAAAGCTTTGGAAATTAATCCTAAAAATGAATATTTAAGTTTCAATATCGATGTTAATAAAGGAAAAGGTGATCTCCCTAGTGCGATCCGTTCATTGGATCTGCTGATGACAAAGGAGAAGGTCAACATTGCGGCCTTGAATCGCGAGAAGATTATGTTGTTGTTTAACAGTGACAAAAAAGATGAGGCTTTTGCTTTATATAAGGATGTTAGAGAGCGAGCGGGAGCTACCGATACGCTTGACGTTATAGGTGCTACTTTGCTATTGTCAAAAGATGATTTTCCTGCTGTAATCCAGGTTCTTGAACCTTGGGCAATTAAAAAATCTCCTTTGGCACAGGTGTACAGTCAATTGGCACAGGCTTATCGTGGAATTAAAGATCCTAAAAAAGCTATTGCGATATTAAATACCGGTGTTGCGAATGCGAAAGACGATTACTTATTTTTAGATCTGGCTGATGAGTACCGTTTGTCTGGGAAGGCTAAGCTTTCTTATGATTACTTAAAACAAGCCTTTTTATCTAAAAGTGTTGATTTCTCGGAAAAAAATAGAATTATCTTATCTTTATTAGCTCCTAATAGTGGATTTTCATTCGACCAGGCACAAGAATTAGCTAATATATTGGTTGATGTACATCCTCGCGTAGCAGAAAGTCATGTGGCTAAGGGGCAGGTGAATTGGATGCGTAATGATTTAGTTGGGGCACAGTCTTCCTTTTCTATTGCAGTAGGTATCAATCCTTATCAAATTGATGCATGGCGTATGCTCATGAATGTTGATTTGGCGTTGGAGCAATATGATCAAGCTATAGAACATGGCGGTGAAGCTTTACACAATATTCCCAATAATCCTGTTATTTTGTACTTCAGTTCAATCGCATATACATTGAAAGGAAATTATGATTTAGCTAGAAATTTGATGGAGGCAGCTTTGAATAATGGTCAAAATGAGAATGCCATTTTTCAATCAAATATTTATAGTGGTCTGGGCGATATTTATCATTCGCTTAAAATGGAAGCAGCATCAGATGTTGCGTATAGAGAGGCTATTAACTTAGATAGTACAAATGTAAGTGCGATGAACAATTTAGCTTATTATTTAGCGTTAAGAAATCAGGATTTAGATGATGCGGCTCATTTTGCAGAGACAGCAAATAAGTTACGACCTAATGATGCGACATTGGAAGATACTTATGCATGGGTTTTATTTCAACAGGGTAAATATGCTGATGCATTGCTTTGGATTGAAAAGGCAATAAAAAATTCAAAATCGCCTTCAACAGTCCTATTGGAGCATTATGGTGATATTTTGATTAAAAATAAAAAAATAACAGAAGCGATGAAGCAATGGAAAAGTGCTTTGGCTATGGGGGGATCTACTGAAACCAATATGGAGAAGTTGAGAGAGAAAATAAATAAGAAATCGTATGTGGAATAAATCTGTTGTTACACTTTTATTGCTTGTTGTATTGGCATCCTGCAGTACTAAGAAAAAAATGAGTAAAGTAGAGAGTAAGCCTGAGGTAGTTGAAACGATCAGTAAGGAAGATTCTAAAAATGCGGTAGTTCAGAAATTTTTGTTGTCAAATCTGGACTTTACTACGTTCTCTGGCAAAGCTAAAAGCAAAATAGATTTAGGAAAGTCATCATACGATGTGACAGCTAATATAAGGATTGAAAAAGATAAAAGAATCTGGATTTCTATTACGGCATTATTGGGTATAGAAATAGGCCGGGTTTTGATTACTCCAGATAGTGTTCAGATATTAAATAAATTTCAGGGGGAATATATAGCAAAACCCTTTAGTTACTTGTATCAATATGCAAGTGAGGATTTAACTTTTTCAAATGTTCAAGATTTGTTTTTAGCCAATTTTTCAACGAATCTGTTAAATACAACCGATTTTGAGGTTGATCAAACGAGTGTACCAATTCAGTTGCGTGGTCAAAAGAATGCATTGACTTACTTATATTTAGTTAATCAACAGAATAGGTTAGATTCCTTTCGTTTGGAGCAGCCTGAAAAAGGACAGAAATTGGAGGCTAGTTATGCAGATTATTCAAATGGAGGTGGGCAATTGTTTCCGATGGGTCTAGAATTACTGATTTCAGGAGGTGATATGAATATTAAAGCAAACTTCAATTACAGCAGAATTTCATTTAATGAAGCTATTGAAATGCCTTTTACTATCTCCAATAAATACAAAGTAATTAATTAATGTTAGTACGATAATCCTTAAGATTTATTACTTTCGCATTTGAGACTATATTTAATTGAACATATTATATTCAGACTCAACTGCTAGTAAAAGATTACTATAGATGAATTTAAAGAAAATAACACTAAGTCTAACTGCGTTTTTTTTGATGCTGGGAATCGGTTTTTCGCAGACTCGTGCAGAGCTTGAAAAAAAACGTGAAAAAATAAATCGTGAAATAGCGGAATTGCAAAAAACGCTAAAAGAAACGACTACAGAAAAGATTTTGACTCAGAAGCAGGTCAGTGCTTTAAGTAGTCAGATTAATCTTCGTGAAGAGAAAATTACAACGATAAGTTCTGAATTAAGCTTGATTAATCGCCAGATTAATACGAATACCAGCGCTGTAGATAAATTGAAAGCAGAGTTGGAGAAAATGCGTAATGATTATGAAAAGATGATTATGTTCGCTTTTCGTAACCGCAATGCCTATAATAAGTTGATGTTTATTTTTGCTTCAAAGGATTTTAATCAAGGTTTTCGTCGTGTAAAATATTTGCAGCAATTCAATGATTCTCGAAAATTGAAAGCAAGTGAGATTGAAGGAACTAAAAAGCAGATTGAGCAAAAAATAGCACAGTTACAGGCTGATCGTAATAAGCATAAGCAGTTATTGAATGAGCAAGAGCAAGAGAAGAAAACTATTGCACAACAACGTGCTGTGTTCTCTAATGAATTGAGTTCTTTAATTACGACTGAACGAGGTGTAAAACGCGATATTACGCAGAAGCAAAAAGAAGAGCGTAAGTTAAGATCTGCAATTCAGGCTATCATTAAAAGAGAAATTGAAGCAGAGCGTAGAAGACAAGAAGCTGCTCGTAGAGCTGCGGAAGCTGCTGCAGCAAGGAGCGCGAAGAAAAATGACACTAAAGTAGACGATAATAAGGAATCATCCAAATCTACGGCTCGTAAATCAGATTCAGAAGTGTTGCGTGCAACTCCGGAAGCGGCTCGACTTTCAGCTGATTTTAGATCTAACCGTGGACGACTGCCATGGCCTGTTTCCAATGCTAAGATATTACAAAGTTTTGGTACGGATAGAACAGGACGGAACGTCTCAGTTAGTCATGAGTCATTAAAATTACAAACTTCTAGTGGCGCAACTGTTAAGGCAGTGTTTTCTGGAACTGTAACAAGTACGTTAACTTTAAATGGATTGAAGGTGATTATTATTTCACATGGTGAATTCTTCTCGGTGTATAGTAATTTAGCTAGTTTTAGTGTGTCTAAAGGACAGAAAGTGTCAGCAGGTCAGGCTATTGGAACAGTAGCTAATGATCCGGATTTAGATGCGCCAGTTTTAGATTTCCAGGTTTGGCAAGGACAAATCCCGATGAATCCGCAATCATGGTTAGCGAATTAAAAAAATATAGAAATAAAAATTATTATGTACATTTGTTTTTAGGGTATAAGTGTATATACTTAAAGTGAATATTGAAAAACAGTAAATTATAAGTTATGTTGACATCAGGGTTATTAATAATGGGTATTGGAGGTCAGGAATTAATTATAATCGTTGTAATATTATTATTATTATTTGGCGGTAAAAAGATTCCTGAATTGATGCGTGGATTAGGTAAAGGTGTAAAAGAATTCAAAGACGGACAGAAAGAGGATTCTACAGATGATACTAAAGAGAAAACAACTGATAATAAGTAATTTATGTTGTTTTTGAGGAATAAGATTTTACAGCAGTAAAATCTTATTTCATTTTGTACAGTTTCCAGTATTGTTAATGAGGGTATGTAGTAAAAATACATGCTTTGTAATAAGGACTACTTAGGTTCTATTTATCAACCATAATTAAAAAAGATGATTGAAAGCAAGAAGACTCTATTGACGATAGGCTTAGCATTTACGACATGTTGTTTGTTTGCACAAGAAAAGTCTATTGAAGAGATGAGAAATTCTACTCAAGCAATCATGTTAGCGAGTATAGATCGTGAAAATGCATCTATTCTGCAGCAGCTTGATAGTATCAAATTTGTAAATGCCGGTGAAAAAGAAGTAGAAGGAATTTTATTTGATATCGAAGATGTAACTGTCGTTCGAAAACTAAATTCCTTAGAACGTGAAGTCCCTCTAGACTATAACCAACATGTTCGAAAATATATTGATCTTTATAATTCTAAGAATTATGCAGGGCATATGTCCCGCATGTTAGGATTGGCGCAGTATTATTTTCCGCATTATGAACGTATTCTTGCTGAAGTAGGAGTTCCAAAAGAAATTAAATACCTCTCCATTATAGAGTCTGCGTTAAATCCACATGATGTTTCTCGCGTTGGTGCTACAGGGCCTTGGCAATTTATGTATGGGACAGCAAAGATCTATAATTTAACAATGGACAATTATGTTGATGAACGTAAAGATCCAATTGCTTCAAGCTATGCTGCCGCAAAATATATGAAGGAAGCGTATGCTGAATTTGGGGATTGGTTGTTGGCGATAGCTTCTTATAATTGTGGAAAAGGTGGTGTGAAACGAGCTATTTTAAGATCTGGCAAAATTCAACCTTCATTTTGGGAAGTTGCTCCTTTTCTGCCAAAAGAGACCAGAAATTATATTCCTGCATATATCGCTATGACTTATACTTTAGGATATGCACAAGATCATGGTATTGAAGCTAAGGATGGAGACATTGCCTTAAATACGCAGGTATTAGAGATTGATAAATTCATTTCGATAGCAGAGGTTGCTAAAGCGATAAATGTTTCTGAGGAGAGTTTAAAAGTGTTAAATCCAGCATATAAAAAAGGGATCGTTAATGGCTCTGATGAAATACATCGTCGTTTGATCATTCCTGCTTTAGCAGCTGATATGAATAAGGATCAACTTTATCTTGCTTTAAATACAACAGTAGAAACTCCTAGTCAAGTAGTGGCTTTAGCGAATGATGATGTGCGTGTGAGTAATAAGCGAAGCGCTCAAACAAGTACACATCGTGTTAGAAGAGGTGAAACTTTAGCTGTTATAGCGAAGAAATATGATGTGAGTGTTCAAAATTTAAAAGCTTGGAATAACGTAAAGGGATCTTCTGTAAAGACTGGTGCTTCATTAATTGTTAGCAGTAGTGGTGTCAATACGCGTTTAGCTCAGAAAACAAGTGCTGAAACTCAAAGAAAGTCGAATTTTGCTTTTTATACTGTAAAAAAAGGTGATACGCTATCAGAGATCGCAAATAATAAAGGGGTGTCATTATCTAAGTTGAAGGCTGATAATAATTTATCACATTCGAGGTTAAAGCCTGGTATGAAATTGAAGATTAATCGGGGATAAATTTCGACCTAAGTTTCTGTAAAAATAAAGCGTCCAACTCTATAAAAAGTTGGACGCTTATTTTTTATAGCTTTATGATGTTATACCAGCCATGCAGCATCATCTTCTGCTTCATAGCCTAGTAAGTTAACTTCCACATGTTCTTTTAATATCGTTGATAATTTTAGCCCATAATAATCGCTTACAATGGGGAATTTTGGATGACTTCTATCAATAAGAACTGCAGTTCTCATCTTTTTAATAGGGACATTCAAAAATACGCCTAAACCATATGCAAGCGTTCTTCCGCTATTCAGTACATCATCAACTAGTATTAACGTTTTATTTTTAACATTTTCGATGGGTTGATCTGTTTCAGCTTTTAGGGAACGGCTTGTTTTGCTCATCGTCACTTTAAGTAACTCAATATCTTTATCCGATATTTCCTCTAGAATCTTTTGCAGTCTCTGTGCAAAAACATAACCTCTATCAGCAATACCGACCAATACAAGCGTATTTTCTTCAAAATTATCTTCTAAAATCTGATAAGCGATTCGTATCGATTTTTGTTTAATCTGTTCTTTATCTAATATGAGCGTTTTCTTTGACGACATAGTGGTACTAAATTTATATACGGGTAAAAGTACTAAATTCTTTGCAAAAAAAAGTCCGAATGTCATGACATTCGGACTCTTGAAAATATTATTTAGAAAAATTTATTAATTAAATTTTTCAGATTTCTCAGCATTTATAATTTCGGCTGTAAGCGATTTGTTGTCATCAGGTAGTCTACCACCATCATAGTAATAACGTCTCCAATATGCCTCTCCTAAATTACTTATCATTACACCTTTGCTCGAAGAAGCATGTGCGAATTTGTTATCGCCAATATAAACTCCAACATGTGTAATGCTTTTACTTCGGATTTTAAAGAATACTAAATCTCCTGCTTTTAGATCATCTTTCTTAACAGGTTTAATTTGAGAGTATTGGTTACGGCTGTTATATCCTAATGTTGTATTGAATACTTTTTCGTATAATTCAAATGAGAATTTAGAACAATCGATTCCTCTTTTGGAGTCACCTCCTAATCGGTAGGGAGTTCCTAACCATTCATAAACAAACTGATATAATTTTGTATTTGTAGTTGCTGAAACTGCAACACCCATTATTTGGGAGAAGTATTCTTTAGCTAGATTGTCCGGGTCTGATTCCGGTTTAGATTGGGTTTTGGTTGATTGTGCCTGCGACACTAGACATAAGCCTATAAATAGCATTGTTGCTAATATTTTCTTTGTTTTCATTAAATCGCTTTTTTGTACAACTTTAAACTTATTCTTTTTTGTTGTTGGATGTTAACTATTTTGGACATCACTGTTGCGAATATAATACAACTCATCTTACTTTGCAAAAAAAATGACATGTATTTAACGAATTTTTAACGTTTTTAACACTTTATTTATTGAGATGCAATTTAACTCCGATGGGTAAATTGTAAACTTTAAACTACAGTGATGATAAATGATACGTGCCTAGATTTGTTGTAGTAATGTGTTATTCATATATAAGAAGGTGTTTTATTAAATTTATATCAAAAAAATGAGATTTTATTTTGATAGTTGATAAATAATGCATTATATTTACGAAAGTAAAGCAACAGCAATGAAAAATTCTATAATTATTACATCGATTATTATTACCACCGGGATAAAACTTAGGAGGAGGTAGTTTCGTTGTATAGAAATGTAGACAAGATATTTCATAAACGCCTTCCTCTCAGAGTGAAGGCGTTTTTTTTATGCTTAAAACAAACAAACAAACAAACAGTATATATTATGAAGATTTTAAAATTTGGAGGAACGTCGGTGGGCTCTGCAGCTAGTATCAAAGCAGTACTTAGCATTGTGAAGAAATCGTACAACTCTGGAGAGCAACCGTTGGTCGTCTTGTCTGCCATGTCAGGAGTTACTAATTTACTTTGTAAAATGGCTATTGATGCTTCTGAAGGCAAGTCTTTCCAAGAAGATTTAGCTTTGATAGAAACTAAGCATTTCGATGTTATTAAGGCATTAATAGTTGTGCGACACCAAAATCCTGTTTTTACTAAACTCAAATTGTTTTTCAACGAGATCGAAGAATTATTGCAGGGCATCTATGCATTAAGAGAGTTAAGTGAGCAAAGTAAGGATTTGATTGTAAGTTATGGTGAACGTTGCTCTACCTTCATGGTATCTAAAATTTCGGAACAGGATTTAGAAGCATCTTTATTTGTTGATGCATCTCATTATATTAAAACAGATTCTCATTTTGGACATGCTCATGTTAACGATCAGTTGACAGAACAACTTGTTAAGTCATTGTATTTAACAAACAATGATAAACTTATGTTCGTCACTGGATTTATAGCTTCTAATGAGAACGGACGTATGACAACCTTAGGTAGGGGAGGATCAGATTATACTGCCGCTATTTTTGGTTCTATTTTGAATGCTACTGCAATCGAGATATGGACAGATGTTAATGGTATGCTGACTGCGGATCCACGGATTGTAAAAAAAGCATTTTCGTTGCCTGTTCTTTCTTATACAGAAGCTATGGAGCTTTCTTATTTCGGCGCCAAGGTCATCTATCCGCCAACGATGATTCCTGCTTTTCTAAAGAAGATACCTATTGTGATCCGTAATACGTTTGAGCCAGATTTCGCAGGTACTTTTATTCAGTTTGAAAGTGGAAAAACAACTTTACCAATTAAAGGTATTTCTTCGATAGGAGAAATATCTGTTATTAACCTGAGCGGTTCAGGAATGATCGGTAAATCTGGATTTAGTGGCAGGTTGTTTACTTTATTAGCGAGAGAGCAGATTAATGTGGTCTTAATCACCCAGTCTTCTTCCGAACATAGTATCACTTTTGCGGTCAATCCAGAAGATGCATTACGTGCTAAGAGTTTAATTGAAAATGAATTTGAACTGGAAATACAGGCTAATAAATTAATCAATCCGGAAATCGAAAATGACCTGTCTGTATTGGCTATTGTTGGTGAGAATATGAAGAAAACTCCAGGTATGTCAGGAAGATTATTTTCTTCATTGGGCCGCAATGGAATTAATGTGCGTGCAATTGCACAAGGATCTTCGGAATATAATATATCTGTTATTATTTCGAAGAATGATTTATCAAAAGCCCTGAATGCTGTTCACGATGCTTTTTTTGCTGAACTTAAGAAGACACTTTATGTTTTTAATCTGGGAACTGGAAATATTGGTTCTACTTTATTCAAGCAATTGGAGAGTCAATACGATTTCTTGCTTAGTAAAAATGATCTTGAAATCAAGGTGGTTGGTATTTCAAACAGCAAGAAAATGTTGTTTAATCTAGATGGTATTGATTTGGCAAATTGGGACAGTGAACTTTTGCAACAGGGTGAGGATGCGGATTTAGCGGTATTCGTGGAACGTATGAAAGGTTTCAATCTTCCTAATTGTGTATTTATAGATAATACTGCTAGTCGATTGCCTTCTAGCTATTATGAGGGAATTTTCCAATCTAATATTTCAATTGTTACCTGCAATAAAATTGCTAATTCAGGAAAATACGAACAATACAAAACATTGCGGGAGACGGCTCATAAGCATGGTGTTGATTTCTTCTATGAGACCAACGTTGGTGCCGGTCTTCCGATTGTGCGTGTTTTGAAAGACTTGATGTTAAGTGGTGACCGTATTGTTAAAATCGAAGCGATACTTTCTGGAACAATCTCTTACATCTTTAATAATTTTAAAGATGAGGCATCTTTTTATGATGTGGTAAAACAAGCGCAGGCTCTAGGTTATACTGAGCCGGATCCTCGTGATGATCTAGGTGGAGTTGATTTTATGCGTAAAATGTTGATTTTAGCACGTGATGCAGGTTATCCAATCGAAGCTGAAGATGTCAATTTAGGCGCAATATTACCTGAACCATGCTTGAAAGCAGATTCAGTGGAGTCTTTTTATGAAGAGCTTAAAAACGAGAACAGTTATTTTGAAGCATTAAAAGAAAAGGCTCGTCTTGAAAATAAAGTGATCCGTTATATTGGAAAATTAGAAGATGGAATTGTTTCTATTTCTGTACAGATTGTAGACGACAAGCATCCTTTTTATGCACTGTCTGGAAGTGATAATATTATCTCATTCACGACAGAACGTTATAAGGAAAGACCACTGGTGGTCAAAGGACCTGGTGCCGGAGCTGAAGTAACAGCTGCGGGAGTATTTGCAGATTTAGTAAATGTTGGCGCATAATCAAAAGTTTCACTAGACCTGTTATTGCATTGGATAACAGTAATAAATATTAAATATGAAAACTTCTCTATCGAAGAAAAAGATAAATCTGGATAATATGTTGGATCACATTCATGTTTTCGCTCCGGCGACAGTCGCGAATATGATTTGTGGTTTTGATATTTTGGGCTTTGCTTTAGAAGAACCAGGAGATGAAGTAATCATGCGAAAAACGAGTGTACCAGGAGTTGTGATCACTAAAATCACAGGTGATGATGGACGTCTTCCGATGGATGCCGACAAAAATACGGTGTCCGCTTGTGTACAGTTTCTATTGCAGCATCTGGAGTTAGAAGATCGAGTGGGAGTCGAAATTGAATTACATAAGCATATGCCTATTGGATCAGGTTTGGGATCAAGTGCTGCGAGTACTGTGGCAGGTCTATTTGCTATTAATAAAATGCTGGACGATCCCCTTTCTAAAGAAGAACTATTACCTTTTTGTGTGGAAGGCGAACGATTAGCATGTGGACATGGTCATGCTGATAATGTTGCTCCTTCTTTATTTGGCGGTATTACCTTGATTAGAGGACATGACCCTCTGGATCTCATTCCTTTGCCTGTACCGGAAGAATTAGTTGCTGCTGTGGTATTTCCACAGGTTGATGTTCCTACCCGTGACGCACGCCAATTGATTAAAGAAAAGGTGTTGTTAAAAGATGCCGTAATTCAATGGGGGAATATTGCAGGACTTGTAGCAGGGCTCTTTAAAAATGATTATGATCTCATATCGCGAAGTATGCAGGATGTATTGATCGAACCGACTCGGGCCATTTTGATTCCTCAGTTTTATGAAATGAAGCAAATTGCATTAGAAAATGGTGCATTGAGTTTTGGCATTTCTGGTTCAGGTCCTTCTGTTGTGGCAATCACAAGGGATAAGGCTATGGCGAAGCAGATCGTTGAACAGATCAAGGCTCATCTAGCTGAATCAGAGATTGAAAGTTATGGATATGTATCGGGTGTTAATGTTGATGGACCTAAAGTATTAAATTAAGATTATTATGAAATTTTACAGTACCAATAATAAAGCATTACGTGTTTCTTTTAAAGATGCAGTTTTTAATTCACTACCTGCAGATAAAGGACTTTATATGCCTCTGGAGATTCCACAATTGGATCCCTATTTTATCAAAAATATACAACAATATTCGCTTCAAGAAATTGCATTTACAATAGCTCAAGCTTTTATTGAAGATGATATCCCTGCTGATGTGCTTAGAAATATTATAGCCGATGCTATTAATTTTGATGCTCCTGTTAAGTTTTTGAGTTCTGATACTGCGGTATTAGAATTATTTCATGGGCCTTCTTATGCCTTTAAAGATTTTGGTGCGCGCTTTATGAGTCGTGTTATGGCGTATTTTTCGGGTGCAGATGATAAGTTATTGGATGTACTGGTTGCGACATCTGGAGATACGGGCGGAGCAGTTGCTTTGGGTTTCTTGGGTGTTGCAGGTACACGTGTTACCATTTTGTATCCAAAAGGTAAAGTATCTGATATTCAGGAGTTACAATTAACTACTAATGGCCAAAATATAAGAGCCATTGAAATTGATGGAACTTTTGATGATTGTCAAGCATTGGTTAAACGAGCTTTCAATGATCCGGAGCTTAATGAACAACTGAGATTAACATCGGCTAATTCCATTAATATTGCACGTCTGATCCCGCAGACATTTTATTATTTCTATGCTTATGCACAATTGAAAGCGCAAGGCTCGGACAGAGTTGTGTTTACGGTGCCAAGTGGTAATTTTGGTAATATCGGTGCCGGCTTATTGGCTTTCAAAATGGGACTTCCTGTAGAGCAGTTTGTTGCGGCTACAAATGCAAATGATACTGTTCCACGTTTTATTAAATCTGGAAAATATGAACCCAAGCCATCTGTACAAACTTTAGCAAATGCGATGGATGTCGGGGATCCGAGTAACTGGGTTCGTATTCAAGATTTATTTGATTATAATCTGGATAATTTAAAAGGCATGATCACCACATACACGTATACAGATAAGGAAACTCGGGCAGCGATGGAACAGTTGCACCATACTTATCATTATGTGGCTTGTCCGCATACGGCTATTGCTTGGTTGGGATCACAGGCTTACCGTGGTGAACATCCAGGTTCTTATGGATCTGTATTTTTATCTACAGCACACCCTTGTAAATTTCCGGATGCTATTTCGGAGCAGGTATTCAGTAAAATTAAATTGCCTTTAGGCGTTGAACAATTACACAATAAAGATAAGGTTGTAGAAGCTTTTCCTGTTGATTATGCTGTTTTTAAAAATTACTTAATCACGCATAAATAGTTGAATAGGCTCATTTAAATGGGCCTATTTAATTTATATTCTTTTTTTGAAGAGTTTTAGATAAACATCGAGATTTAAACTTATGATAAATTTAGGTGGCAAGATGTTTCAAATAAGTTGAAAACCTGTACTTTTGTTCCGATGAAAAAAATTATTCTGAATAAAGGAAAAGATAAGGCAGCTTGGCAACTTCATCCTTGGGTCTTTTCTGGTGCAATAAAGCGTATAGATGGTGCACCCGATAACGGGGATGTTGTTACTGTTTTTAATGCAGAAAATGAGTTTATTGCTTTCGGACTTTTTCACGATTCATCTCGTGTAGCTGTTCGTTTATTAGAATGGCATCCTGATCAACAGATCAACGAACAATGGTGGCGCAAGCGTATTCAAAAGGCTGTTGAAGCACGCCGTCATTTATTGATTGAAGGAAAGAATGATACTGCAAGGTTGATTTTTGCTGAGGCAGATTTTGTTCCTGGATTGATTGTGGATAAGTATGCTGATTATATCTCAATACAAGTTCATGCTGCAGGGGTTGAAAGAATCAAGGATGTGGTTATTGATGAGCTGAACAAATTATTAAGTCCTAAGGGGATTTATGAGCGTTCAGATCTTAAATCACGCGAGCATGAGGGATTGCCGGATACAAACGGTTTACTTTTTGGAGAACTTCCACCTGAGTTTGTTGAGATTATTGAAAATGGTATTCGTTATCAGGTGAATATTATAGATGGCCAAAAATCAGGCTTTTATTGTGATCAAAGAGAGAATAGAGCTTTAACAGCTCAATATGTGAAGGGTAAAAAGGTGCTGGATTGCTTTTGTTATTCTGGCGGTTTTACTTTAAATGCTTTCCATGAAGGGGCGGCAAGCGTTACTTCTGTGGACAGTTCTGCTTTAGCAATTGAAACGTTGAGACGTAATATTCTGTTAAATGGATATAGTGAAGAAGCACATGTTGCTATCCAATCTGATGTGAATAAGCAATTGAAGGTATTTGCTGAAGAGCAGCAAAAATTTGATGTCATTGTATTAGATCCACCAAAGTATGCTCCTTCAAGATCTTCGTTAGAACGTGCTTCACGTGCATATAAGGATCTGAATAGAAGAGGATTATTGCTTTTGGAATCGGGAGGTTTATTGGCTACTTTTTCATGTTCTTCTGCTATGGACATTGACACTTTTAAGCAAGTATTGGCATGGGCAGCATTGGATGCCGGCAAAGAAATACAGTTTATTAGACAATTTCATCAACCAGATGACCATCCGGTAAGAGCATCATTCCCAGAAGGGGAATATTTAAAAGGATTATTAGTAAGAGTTATTTAAAAAAATAAAAGAGGTTTCTAAATGTGGGGAACCTCTTTTTTACGTTATGGAAGTACAAAATAATAAGATTAGGCCCGAGTTTTCTATTTTACTCGCAGTTAGTTTCGCTCATTTATTAAATGATATGATTCAGGGTGTTATTCCGTCAGTTTATCCTTTATTAAAAGAAGAACATCATTTGAGTTTTTCTCAGATTGGAATTATAACGCTTGTATATCAGATCGCGGCATCTATTTTTCAACCTGTTGTAGGTTCGTTTACAGATAAGCGACCAATGCCTTATTCGCAGATTATCGGTATGACTTTTTCGATTTCGGGCATGGCACTTTTTGCTTATGCGCCAAGTTATGCTTTGATTTTGTGTGCTGTATTTTTGGTTGGGATAGGTTCTTCGATATTTCATCCTGAATCTTCCCGAGTTGCTTATATGGCATCTGGCGGAAAACGAAGTATGGCACAATCTATTTTTCAGATCGGAGGTAATGCAGGTACTGCGCTGGCTCCAATTATCGTCGCATATCTTGTTTTACCGAAAGGACAATCATCTATTGCCTGGTTTTGTGTTATTGGAATCATAGGGCAGATTGTTTCTTATTATATTGGCAGTTGGTATAGTGAAAAGCTTAAAAATAGAGCTAAAAATGCAAGTGCTGGTATGCGTATACCGGATCTATCGGAAGCTCGTGTAGTGCTAACGGTTGTTGTCCTGATGCTATTAATTATCTCGAAGTACTTTTACATTGCTAGTATTACTAATTATTTTCAGTTTTATACCATGGAGAAGTTTGGTTTAACGGAAATTCAAGCGCAAGTGTATCTATTTTACTTCTTAATTGCTGTTGCGGCGGGCACATTGTTAGGTGGAATTTTTGGTGACCGTTTCGGAAGAAAGTATGTGATTTGGTTTTCAGTTTTGGGAGTCGCGCCTTTTTCTTTACTATTGCCCTATGCAGATTATACCATGACTGGTGTATTAGTGGTTATTATAGGTTTAATCTTATCATCGGCATTCCCAGCTATCATTGTTTATGCACAGGAGCTGTTGCCTAAAAAATTAGGTATGGTTTCTGGCTTATTCTATGGTTTCGCATTTGGTATGGGTGGTTTGGGATCAGCGTTATTAGGCTGGCAGGCGGACCATACATCGATTGAGTTTATTTATCATGTATGTTCTTATCTACCGCTTATTGGCGTCGTTGCATATTTCTTGCCGAATCTACAAAAAACAGCTTATAAAGATGTGATGTAAATCTTCTTTGCTTTACATAAAATAAATAAAGTGCTCCATGGAGCGCTTTATTTATTTTATAACATCGAGCCATCCTTTTGCCATTAAACTGGCTCCAGCTAACGAAGTGTGAACTCCATCTGTTGTCCAATAAGAGCCTGAGGCCTTTTGTTCGGCATTATCAAATATTGATTGATATGGAATTAATGAAGCATTAAATTCTTTTGAGATATCAACACAAGCTTGTTGGTAACCTGCGAAGTCGGGAAACCAGTCCTCTGTAACATGTTGTACATTTTTAACGCCGAATGGCTCTCCTATAATCAGCTTTACGTTCGGTAATTTTGATAGCGTCTGCTGTAATAAAGTCTGGTATTGTTTCTTAAACTGTTCTGGTGTATTTGTTGCACCACTATCCTTTGTTCTCCAAAAATCGTTTACACCGATCAGAATACTTAGAATAGTGGGTTGAATATCGATGGTATCTTCTTGCCATCTATTTTGCAAATCTGGTATTCGATTTCCACTGATACCGCGATTGTATATCTTGAGATTTTTATCGGCATATTTTTCTAACAGCACCGCGGCGGCTAGATTTGCATAACCAGAACCTAACGCCCAGTTGTCATTTGCATTTTTATTTTTTCTATCCCGACCATTATCCGTGATTGAGTCTCCTTGAAATAAGATTACATCGTCTTTGCTTATACTTATTCTTTTTGATTTATTTAGGTTGTCCAGGCTTTCAGCCTGAGCAGAAAATAAATTGGCGTTAGTTAATAAACTAGCGCCAATAATACTTTTTGTAATAAATGATCTGCGATTCGTTTTCATATTTAGTTATACGTTGATAGACTAAATATAAAAAAACTAAGTATATTTTTCTATACCATCAAGGATAATTTTACAAGCTTTTTCAATTTCATCGTTTGTGATGGTCAAAGGAGGAGCTACACGCAATGCTGTTTCACAATGTAAATACCAATCAATCATGATTCCTTGTTGTGCGCAATAATTACTCACATTATAAACCTGGTCAAAAGTTTCAAGCTGTAGACACATCATCAATCCTTTTCCTCTAATTTCTATAATTTTAGGATGTTGTAATAGTGTTCTGAATAGTTGTTCTTTCTCAGCAACTTGTTCTACCAATTGATTTTCTCTGATGAATTCTAAAGATGCTTTTGCGGCCGCACAACTAACAGGATGTCCGCCAAAAGTCGTGATATGACCGAGCATCGGATTGTCTTTGATTACATCCATCACTTGCTTCGATGCAACGAATGCTCCTAAAGGCATACCGCCACCGATACCTTTGGCAAGCATGAGAATATCAGGTACGATATCATAATGTTCGAATGCAAATAACTTTCCAGTTCTACCAAAGCCTGTTTGAATCTCATCAAAGACTAGCAATGTTCCTGTTTCATTACAACGTTTACGTAAAGCCTGCATATATGAAATATCAGGAACACGTACTCCAGCTTCTCCTTGTATAGCTTCAATAATTACAGCTGCAGTCTTTTCTGTGATCAGCGATAAGTCATCACTATTATTGAATGTTATGAATTCTATTTCGGGAAGTAATGGTGCGTATGCAGTATGATATTCTTCATTTCCGATAAGGCTTAATGCTCCCTGTGTACTGCCGTGATATGCTTTTTTCGCTGCTATAATCTGTCTTCTTCCAGTAAAGCGCTTTGCTACCTTCATACTTCCTTCGACGGCCTCTGCGCCTGAATTGGTAAAATAGACTGATTCAAATTGTTTTGGAAGTACAGCTAATAAGTCAGTTGCAAATTCAACTTGTGGAGCTTGTACAAATTCACCATATACAGTAACATGTAAGTATTTTTCAAGCTGATCTTTGATTGCCTGGATAACTTTTGGATTTCTATGCCCAATATTACTGACATTGAATCCTGAAACCAAATCCATATATTCTTCACCATTTGGTCCATATAAATAGACTCCTTCTGCTTTTGCTATTTCAATCATCCTTGGTGAATTTGATGTTTGAGCCGTATTTAGCAGAAAAAGTTCCCGATTATTTAGCATCTTATTAGTTGTTTAAAAAAAAGAAGAAGTCTTTTGGACTTCTTCTTATATGCGTATTAATTATTGTTTTTTCGATTATTGAGCGATTTAATCAAGTATTCTCGAAACTCCTGTTCGACTTGAAAAAATTGAGAGGAGCGTGAAGTTCCAATAACTTTGGAAAATTTTTCACGATAATTTTTCTTGATCTCTAGTTCTTTTGCATCATAAGCGATAACATCGCGAGAATTTCCACGGAGATTATTTCTCGAAGGACTATTTCCTGTTTTAGCTTTTTTAACATTCCACATTTCCTTTGAATATTCATTATAAATAGGAAAAAAATCTTGAGCTTCTTTTCGTGATAGATTTAATTCTCTTGTAATAAAAGCAATTTTTTCATTTTCAATGATTTGAAAACGTTCATTGTCCTGTGCATAAGTGGTTGATAGACCTACAATACAGAAACAAAATATGATAATTATATTCTTAATCTTTGACATCATTATAACGTGTATTTAAGATAATCCTCAATATCTTTGTCCTTAATTTTACCATTTGTTCCTACTATGTCTTCATCATCGATATATTTTGCAACATATAATAAATCATCACTATTTCCTGTTTGTGCTAGGTAATTAATGATTTCCTGGTCTGACACATGTGTAAGATTCTTCTGTTCTTGAGTGCTATTTTGGAATCCAAAATAACTTCCAATACCCAAAATGGCCACTAGAGATGCTGCTACAGCATATTTATTCCAAGGAATTTTCCTTTTAATAGAATGAATAGGAACTTCAGCTGGAAGATCTGATGGCAAGCCTGCATGAATCGATTTAGTAATTTTAGCCGTTAATGATTCAAAATATTTATTAGGAGCTTCAAAACCATCTGTAATAACTACTTGTTTTAAATTGTCCGTAATTATTTTTGCGGCTATCTGCTCGTTAAATTCATTGAAATATAAAGATGGGGTTTCAAATCCATCTTGAGTCACTTTAGATTTTAAATTATCTTCCGTTACTTTTAGTAATATATTATTTTGTAAAGACGAAAAGTAATCATCTGGATGACTAAAGCCATCGGTTTTAATCTGATCTTTTAGCTTTTCTTCAGCTACTTTGCCTAAGATATTTTGTTGAAGTTTTTCAAAATAGCCAACGGGTACATCTCGGATTTCTTTTGGTGATGATTCCAATTTGACTTGAGCAATCAAAGATTCATTTAAATCTTTGAAGTAATCTTTGGGCACGTCAAAAGGATTTACACGCAGTGAATCGGGTAGATTATTAGCTTCCATTCCCTCATGATATGTGTTATTTTCCTTCATTATAAATCATTAGAGTACCTAAATCAAAAAAGGTTTAATCGTTGTTATGAAAAAAAGCTTCTATTTTTTTTACAGCTAAATGATATGATGCTTTCAAGGCACCAACACTTGTTCCTAGTACTTCTGAGATTTCATCATATTTCATATCATCAAAGTATTTCATGTTAAAAACAAGTTTTTGTTTTTCTGGAAGTGTTAATAAAGCCTGTTGTAATTTCATTTGTGCTTTATCACCACTAAAGTAACTACCACTTGATAAAGAGTCTGCTAAATAAGCAGAACTATCGTCATCCAACGATACGTTCTGCTTAAGTTTTTTCTTATTCAAGAATGTAATACATTCATTGGTCGCAATGCGGTACAGCCAAGTATATAATTGGGAATCCTCACGGAAGTTCGCCAGATTTCGCCATACTTTAATGAATATGTCTTGGACAACATCATCTGCATCATCATGATCAATGACCATTCTTCTCACATGCCAATATATTTTTTGCTGATATTTGGTCAGCAGCTGATTAAATGCTTCTTCGCGCGTACTTTCGTTAGCAAATTTTGAAATAATTAAAGCATCTTCCATATATTGACGTTGTGATGTTTGTTTTTTTATTTTCTGTTAATAACACGTTGTGCTGCCGCAACAATTGCTGCCGCATTCAAACCATATTTTTCCATTAATTGAGCAGGAGTACCTGATTCGCCGAAGCTATCATCTACTGCTACAAATTCTTGGGGAGTTGGTAAGTTTTTAGCTAAAACTTGAGCTACACTATCTCCCAAACCGCCTAAACGATTGTGTTCTTCTGCAGTTACTACACATTTTGTTTTAGCAACTGATTTTAAAATAGCTTCTTCGTCTAAAGGTTTAATGGTGTGGATGTTGATGATTTCAGCATCAATGCCCAACGCTGCTAATTGCTCACCAGCCTGGATAGCCTCCCATACCAAATGTCCTGTTGCGATAATTGTTACATCAGTTCCTTCGTTTAGTGTTACTGCTTTTCCAATTACAAATTCTTGGTCAGCAGGAGTGAAGTTAGGAACTACCGGACGTCCAAAACGTAAGTAAACAGGACCTTCAAATTTTGCTGCAGCAATTGTTGCAGCTTTAGTTTGATTGAAATCACAAGGATTGATAACTGTCATTCCAGGTAACATTTTCATCAAACCAATATCTTCTAAGATTTGGTGTGTAGCACCATCTTCACCTAATGTTAATCCAGCGTGTGAAGCAGCAATTTTAACATTTTTGTCAGAATAGGCGATAGATTGGCGAATTTGATCGTAAACACGACCCGTTGAGAAGTTCGCAAATGTTCCTGTAAAAGGAATTTTACCACCAATTGTCAAACCAGCTGCGATTCCCATCATATTTGCTTCAGCAATACCAATTTGGAAGAAACGTTCTGGAAATTCATTTATAAAATCATTCATTTTTAATGATCCGATTAAATCAGCACATAAAGCAACAACATTTTCGTCTTGTTTACCTGCTTCTAATAATCCAGCACCAAATCCTGAACGGGTATCTTTTGATTCTGTGAAAGTATATTTTTTCATTTTTTACTAGTATGGAGTAGTTAGTATAGAATAGCTCGTACTTAGATTTCTTCAAATGACGTTTGTGGGTCAATTTCTAAATACTAATGTTTTAAATACTAATATCTAATATAATTAATAATCGCCCAAAGTTTCTGTTAACTGACCTAAAGCCGAAGCTAATTGATCATTATTTGGAGCAACACCGTGCCATTTGTGAGATCCCATCATGAAATCAACACCATTCCCCATTTCAGTATGTAATAATATAATTACTGGTTTACCTTTACCTGTATGAGATTTTGCTTCTTCAAGTCCAGCAACTACGGAGGTCATATCATTACCTTTTGCTACTTCTAATACATCCCATCCAAAAGCTTCCCATTTAGCGCGAAGATCGCCTAATGAAAGAACTTGATCTGTAGAACCATCAATTTGAGCACGGTTATAATCAACCGCTGCAATCAGATTGTCTACTTTATTATGAGGAGCATACATTGCTGCTTCCCAAACTTGACCTTCTTGCAATTCACCATCACCCATTAAAACATAGACTAAATTTGTGTCTTTGTTTAATTTTTTAGCTTGAGCAGCACCAATTGCAGCAGAAAGTCCTTGGCCTAGTGAACCAGATGCAATACGAATTCCAGGAAGACCTTCGTGTGTAGTCGGGTGTCCTTGAAGACGAGAATTGATTTTTCTGAAAGTAGCTAATTCGCTTACTTCAAAGTATCCTGCTCGTGCAAGTGTACTGTAGAAAACTGGCGAAATGTGGCCATTTGATAAGAAAAATAAATCTTCACCGATGCCATCCATATCGAAAGATGGATTACGTTTCATTGCATTGAAATAAAGAGCAACTAAGTAGTCCGTACAACCTAATGATCCACCTGGGTGGCCAGATTGGCAAGCATGTACCATACGTACGATGTCACGTCTTACTTGTGATGCAATTTGTTCTAGTTTATTGATATCTGCACTCATTTTAATATATTGATTTCACAATTAGCCGTAAAGTTAGTCATTTTTAATAGAGTAGGGGTTATAAATTGTAAATTTTAGGGACAAAATAACGATTCAAAATTGTCTTCTAGTTTGTTCTATTTAGAAGATGTGTTTTTTATTTAACTCATGAGTCATAAATAATGAACTTATCCAATTATGTATGTGTGTTATAATAGTTATCAGCTTGATTGTATGGTGGCTATGGTTCATTTTTTTATAAGCAAGAATTATATCGCATGCATATTTTATGGATATGAATATCACGTTTATAAATTAAGAATTCAAAAAAAAAGCCGTTCATAATAGAACGGCTTTTTACTTTAGATAACTGTATCTTTTACATCGATTCAGCTACAACTTCTTCGACTTCAGGAACCATACGTTTTAGTAAGCCTTCGATCCCAGATTTTAAGGTGATACTTGATGACGGACAGCCACTGCAAGATCCGCGTAACTCAACAGTTACAACGCCATCACTAAATGATTTATAAGCGATAGCACCACCATCTTGTTCAACGGCAGGACGTACATAGTCATGTAATACCTGTTGAATTTTAATTTCAATATCAGAACCTTCAAAAGCTACATCTTCGGTATGTTCAATAGGTTTTACTGCAAGTTCAGACTCTACTGCACCTTTTATAAAGTCTTTTAATAATGCTTCAATATCAGTCCACTCAGCATCTTCACTCTTGGTTACTGTAACAAAGTTGCTTGCGAAAAATACACCGTTTACAAAATTAAATTTGAATAATTCTTTTGCAAAAGCTGATTCTTGTGCTTTATCCTTATCCGCATAATCCAAGCTGCCGTTGATCAATAACTTATTGACCAAAAATTTCATCGTCGATGGATTCGGAGTGGATTCAGTATATACGTTAATTGTTGCCATATTAATCTTTGTCTATTTCGAATGACAAATATAAGTTAAAAATCAGGTGATGTTAGTCATTAAAGCGTAAAAGCTTATAGACTTACACCTGTGTAACTAGAAGGGCTTATTGATTTTAGTTCAGCCTTAACTTTATCTGTAACATTTAAATTGTCCACAAATTCAGCAATTGTTTCTTCCGTTACATGCGTGTTTGTACGTGTTAAATCTTTTAGAGCTTCGTATGGTTTAGGGTAGCCCTCTCTTCTTAATACTGTTTGAATTGCCTCTGCAACAACTGCCCAGTTATTATTTAGATCTGCTTGCAATGCCTGCTCATTTAATATCAATTTTCGTAAACCTCTTAAAGTAGATTTGATTGCAATTAGTGTATGCGCAAAAGGAACGCCGATATTACGCAATACTGTTGAATCTGTTAAATCCCTCTGTAAACGAGAAATAGGTAATTTTGCTGCTAAGTGTTCAAATAATGCATTTGCAATTCCTAAATTTCCTTCTGCATTTTCAAAATCAATCGGATTTACTTTATGTGGCATTGCTGAGGATCCTATTTGACCAGCAGTAATTTTTTGTTTGAAATATTCCATTGACACATAAGTCCAGATGTCGCGGCACAAATCAATTAATATCGTGTTAATGCGTTTGAAAGCATCACAGCTTGCTGCAAAATTGTCGTAATGTTCAATTTGGGTGGTTGTTTGTGAACGACTTAGGCCCAGAGATTCATTAACAAATTTATTTCCAAAGGCTACCCAGTCTGTCTGTGGGTATGCAACATGATGTGCATTGAAATTACCAGTAGCTCCACCAAATTTTGCGGAGTAAGGCACCGCTTTTAATTGATCAAATTGGCGTTGGATACGTTCCACGAAAACTTTGATTTCTTTTCCTAAACGTGTTGGGGACGCGGGTTGGCCGTGTGTACGTGCTAACATGGATACATTGGACCAATCACTAGATAATGTTGTTAATTCTTGGATCAACTCTTCTATCGCTGGTGTATAGACAGCTGCGATCGCATCTTTCCATGAGTATGGAATAGCCGTGTTGTTTATATCTTGAGAGGTTAAGCCAAAATGAATAAATTCTAAAGAGTCATGTAGGCCAAGTTTTTCAAATTGATCCTTTAAAAAGTATTCAACTGCTTTGACATCATGGTTCGTTACTTTTTCAGTATTCTTTATCCAAATAGCATCTTCTTCAGTAAAGTTTCTATATAGATCACGTAATTTTTCATTCAACGAGCCGTCAAAATGACTTAATTGTTCAATTCCTGATTGAGAAAGAGCGATGAAATATTCAACTTCTACTAAAACCCGATATTTAATTAAGGCAAATTCTGAAAAATAAGCGCCTAATTCTTGCGTTGCGTTATGATAGCGACCGTCTACTGGAGATACGGCGGTAAGTGATGATAAGGCCATAATACATTTTTGTTTGTGCAAAGGTAAAAAAATGAGAGGAGCTTATCAATTTAAATGCGAGGTATATAACAAAAAAAGCCCCAACATGTGGGGCTTTTTATATTTTTAAAATCAGTTCCCTGAAATTAGTGAGCAGCTTTTGCTGAATCAATAGCAACTTTAGCTGAATCAACTACAGTTTTAGCTGAATCAATAGCTGTGTTAGCTGAATCGATAACTGTGTTAGCTGAATCGATAGCAGTTGAATCAGAAGCAGTTTCTGATTTGTTTGCAGTACCATTACAAGAAGCGAAAGCTACAGTTAAAGCTAATCCTAAGAAAGCGAATTTGAATGAATTTTTCATTTTGATTTTATTAAATTTTATTAAAATTTCTTTATTTAAAGGTTTATACCTTAAAATTGAAAAGGTAACCCGTTTATTTTATCTTTTTTTTAAAAGAAAGCTTACATCGTTAAAATGCAAGCTTTTATGTCTTCGGACAGTACTAAAATTATTTTTTAGTAACAGCAGAATCAACTTTCGCAGCAGCAGAATCAACTTTTGCAGCAGCAGAGTCAACTTTGTTAGCTGCAGAATCTAAAACAGTAGCAGCAGAATCAACTAAAGCAGCAGCTGAGTCAGCAGTAGCATTAGTTTTAGTTTCAGCACCACCACAAGAAGCGAAAGCTACAGTTAAAGCTAATCCTAAGAAAGCGAATTTGAATGAATTTTTCATTTTGATTTTTCTAAATTAATGGAAACAAAATTGTTATTTAAACATTAATACTTAGAAAGTTAAAAGGTAACCTGAAAAAAATATTATTTTTTTAAAATTATGTAATGACTTGTAAATCAGTTTTTTATTTTTAATTATTATTTGGTCTTTTTCGATGTTATAGAACATTCTGTTTTAAATAGTGTATATTGAAAAGACAAATTGTAGACAACTGTTACTAAAAGAATGATGCTATGTTTGATAAAATGAAAAATATACTAGATCTGCTAAAAGCTGTTGATTTAGAACAATTGCAAAAGATTTCTCAAAAAATTGACTTGGGTCAGGTATTGAATGCTGTTTCGAAAATGGATGATAATCAATTGAAGAGTGCTATGAAATTACTGACGGCAACAAGCAAGAAAAAGGAGTTGCCTCCGATCAATGGAGATTTTTATCATATTGAAGAAAAATTGTCGACCGCTGATAAGATTACGCAATTGAAAGTTCGTGATTTTATGGAGAAGGAGATCAGTCCTATTGTTAATAACTATTGGTTACGGGATGAGTTTCCTTTTGAAATTATTGAAAAGTTTGCAGCTTTAAATATATGCGGATATACTTATGATGGATATGGCTGTGCTGGAGGAAGTTCTTTGATGGAGGGCGTTATTGCAGCAGAGATTGCCCGGGTCGATGCTTCAATTGCGACATTTTTTGGGGTACAGAGTGGATTGGCAATGGGGTCAATATATATATGTGGATCTGATGAGCAAAAGCAGGAATGGTTACCACGTATGCAGCAGATGAAGGTGATCGGAGCTTTTGGACTGACCGAACCTGAAGTAGGATCCGGAGCTGCGGGGGGATTGACTTGTACTTGTAAAAAAACTGAATCTGGCTGGGTTTTGAATGGTCAAAAGAAATGGATAGGAAATAGTACTTTTTCAGATATTACGATAATTTGGGCTAGAGATCTGGATGATGGACAAGTGAAGGGCTTTATCGTGCGAAGGGAAAATCCAGGTTTTGCTGTCGAAAAAATAAAAGGAAAGATGGCTTTGCGAATCGTTCAGAATGGTTTGATTACATTGACGGATTGTGTCGTTCCTGAATCGGACCGATTGCAGCATGCTAATAGTTTCAAAGATACTGCTAAAGTGTTGCAGATGACACGTGCTGGAGTTGCCTGGATGGCGGTAGGTTGTGCACGAGGAGCTTATGAAAATGCGCTTGATTATACCCGAAAGCGAGAGCAATTTGGAAAACCTATTGCATCTTTTCAGTTGATTCAAAATCATTTGGTTGAAATGCTATCTAATTTAACGGCTATGCAGACGTTGGTTTATCGTTTATCTGAAATGCAGGATAACGGCGACTTAAAAGATGAGCACGCATCACTTGCAAAAGTTTTTTGCTCATTAAGAACACGTGATATTGTGTCTAAAGCTAGAGAGGTGATGGGGGGAAATGGAATTTTACTTGAATATAATGTTGCTCGATTTTTAGCAGATGCGGAAGCTATTTACTCATATGAGGGGACTAAAGAAATTAATTCATTGATTGTAGGACGTAGCATTACAGGTTTTAGTGCTTTTGTATAATAATTGAGAGTCATGTTTAACTGTGAATTCTTTTACCGTAGATTATATTCAAAATTGGATTATTTAATTAACCGATGATCTTTAGCTTAGCTGTGGGTTATTTTATCCTATTTTCTTTGAGATTTCCGGTGCGACAATAAAAAAGGATCAAAATTTATTATTTTGATCCTTTTTTATGCTTAATTGAATTTTATCCTAGGGCTACATCTAAAGTCATCATTAAAATGAAACCTCCTATAAATCCGATTGTTGCGATGTCTGAATTTTTATTTTGTTGCGCTTCAGGTATAACTTCTTCTACCACTACAAAGATCATGGCTCCGGCCGCAAATGCTAGTGCATAAGGAAGTATGGGTGTAAAAGTAACTACTGCCATTGCCCCCAAAACACCGGCAATTGGTTCTACAATTGCGGATGCTTGTCCGTAGAAAAAACTTTTTCGTCTGCTCATTCCCATTCTTCTTAGTGGCATTGCGACTGCTATACCTTCAGGGAAATTTTGTAAACCTATTCCAGTCGCCAAGATGACAGCCCCAGCAATTGTCGCTTCTGGAATCCCTGCAGCAACACTCCCGAAAAGAACACCTACGGCAAGTCCTTCGGGGATATTATGAAGTGTAATGGCTAAAATCATTAAAGTTGTTTTTTGCCATGGAGTCTTTACTCCTTCCACTTTTTTAAAATTGATATGTAGGTGAGGTAAAACTTTGTCTATACTAAATAAGAATGCCGCGCCAATTAAAAATCCGACTACAGCTGGGACGACTTGTGCAAAACCAGTGCCTTCGCTCATGTCGATGGCGGGTATGAGGAGACTCCAAACACTTGCGGCTACCATTACCCCACCCGTGAATCCTAACATGCCGTCCATGACATTTTTATTCATTTTTTTAAATAGGAATACAAATGAAGCGCCCAAAGCAGTGACTAGCCATGTAAATAATGTTGCATACAGAGCGGCTAAAATAGGGTCGATGCTTTCTAGGTATGTGATAACTGATTCAATCATAATTGTGATATTATTTCATTATTTATTCATCTTTGAAATGTGCTCATATTTTTTTAAGATATCCACACTTAATATTTCAGGATTGGATGGATCATCTACCATTAATGGGTCAGTGTGTTTTTAAATATGATTCGTTAGAAGTTAAGCAAGTCTAATCTTAGATGGTATGCAACAAAAGTAATAAGTTAGATTGAACTAACAAATATATTTCTAACATTTTTGTTAGTATATGCTAATAATTTTTAGTTTATCTGTTTCTGTTTGAATAGTCGTCTGTTATCTTTAGTGCTGATCTGTATTTAAGAATTGAGTGGGAAATAGTCAGTCTTGTGAGATAACTTGGTTTTATACTTTATTATTTATAGGATGGGCTGGAAAATTTAACCAGCCCATCTTATACAGCTTTCTATTTAAGGGTTAAAGAATGGGTGGAAATTCTCATTCTAAATTGTTTATTACGATTAATTTTCCTTAAGCATTTGCTTTTTCTTCTTTACTCGCTTCTTGTTTTTTAAAAATAGCATTTAATAGAATTGCTATAGCACCATCACCTGTTACATTACAGGCTGTTCCGAAGCTATCCATTGCGATGTATAAAGCAATCATTAAAGCTTGATTCTCGACGTTGAAACCGAGCATACTACCGATTATACCTATTGCTGCCATAATTGCTCCGCCCGGTACTCCTGGTGCTGCTATCATTGTTACCCCTAACATGCAGATAAATCCCATCATTTGTACAAAGTCTATTGGTATACCTTGCATCATCATAAGTGCAAGTACACATGCAACGATTTTCAGCGTACTTCCTGCAAGATGTATTGTTGCACATAATGGGATGCTGAAATTAGCGATGTCTTCATCAACACCAAGTTTTTTTGCTTGTTTTAGTGTTACAGGAATCGTTGCCGCAGACGACTGTGTCCCTAAGGCGGTGAAATAAGCGGGCAACATACCCATTAATAATTTGAATGGATTTTGTTTAGAGGCTATCCCTGCAATGATAAATTGAATTACAAGCAAAAGAATATGGATGACGAAAATAATTCCTATGATTTTGATGAAGACATGCAGTATGGTGAATACTTTACCTGTGTACGTCATATCGTAGAAGATACCTAAAATGAAAAAGGGCAATAATGGGATGATCATTTTTTCGATGATAAAACTAATTACCTTTTCAAAATCGATAAATACCTTTTCTAATGTCGAATTTTCTAATTTTGACAAGCCAATACCGATACAGAATGCAAGCACTAAAGCGGACATGACGTCGAAGAGGGGTGGGAACTCAATTTTGAAATAGGGACTCAGTGTTTTGGTTGTTTCGGTAATTAGGTCTGTGTTGATCTGGTTTTGAAGTAAAGCTGGAAATATACTCATGCTGACCGTGTACGAAAAAAGTCCAGCAAATAAGGTAGAACCGTAGGCGATCAATACAGTTGTCAATAATAATTTTCCTGCAGTCTTTCCTAGTTGAGCAATTGATGGAATGATTAATCCAACGATAATTAGTGGAATCAAAAATTTTAAGAATTGATCAAAAAGAAAATTATATGTGGTTAAGATTCTTCCTAATGACTCAGGGAGATAGAGGCCGAGTAAAATACCAGATATGATGGCGACGATTACTTTAAAGAGAAGATTCTCAGTAATTTTTTTCATTAGATTTGTTTTATTGTATGATGTCTTATCCTTATGATAATACGTTTAGTTCATTTATAAAAGAATTTATCATCTCCATTAATTAAAAAAAGAAGTCAATAGATAATCCATTTTGTTCTTTGTATTGAAGAAAAGTATATATTTAATTATCTGGAATGATTCATATTCTTGACATCTGTATGTGTGGAGTTTAATCTGTTGAGAAACGAAATTGTCATCAATAAAGTTGATTTTGATACGTTGTTGCTCCTTGAGTCTATTCTAAAAAATGTCGACCCGATAAAAAAATATATTACGAAAATAGGAATTAATAACTGATTTATTTTGAAGCGTCCTCGTGTTTGGACATTTGCATGGTGCAGTCTCTGGTTGCTTTGTTTGGGGTATTGCTTTGTGGTATAGCTTGTTAATGTCTTTTTAATGGTGTTGTTTGTTATTAAATTAAAATGGATTGCTTTTCATATTTTATTGTTCAGGCACTGTTTTTTTATAATGTAATGTTTCGATAATGTGATTTTAGGTTTTTAATGAAATCAACATTGTGTGTCATAGTGTGATTTTATTGAAAACAAAGCTGTGATCAAAATAATGGACTGTGATGTTATGTTACTTGATGTTTGTAATGAGGTTGGGGTTCTCATTCTTTGATTAGTCTTCAATTGCTTCAATGCCCTCTTGTTCGAGTTTTTTGAGATGTGATTTCATTGCTTCTAGTTGCTCTGAGGAGTGAGCTTGCCAATCTTTTATTTCTCCGACAACACGTAAAAAATATGCTCTTCGGTAGGATTTCGTCGGATTGCCGGGGAATTTTTTATTCGTGAGATTGGGGTCATCTTCGATAGGACCAGACGGATCTACTAAATAAATCCTTTCAGGGGCATCGCCCTGTGCTAATTCAGCTCCCCATATTGCGGCATCTAAAGTTCCAGTTAAATATACATATTTAGCATGTTTTCGTTTGCCATAATTAGAAGGATGGCCTGGCTCAATCAGGTCTCCTAGTTTAAGATCAGTTTTAGTGCCATGATAAAACTGTTCTAAGGGTTTATTCTTGTCCATGATTTACTGATAGTTATCCAAAATATTTATGTTTATACAAGATCGTGTTTTTTTGTGTATATCAATTGCTTTTCATTGATAAATATCTAATTATAGCCAGATATTCAGTTCTTTTTTTTGCCTATTCTATTTGTTGAGATGCTTTTTAATGTTGAGGTTTAAAGATGCCTATGCATCTTTATGCGCCAATGATAATATCGGCAAAGATTGCATCTGTAGCTTTGATAAGATCCTGAGGATTCATTTCAATCTGTAGTCCTTTTTTACCGGCGCTAATGACAATTTTGTTTTCCAAGGAAGCGAGTTCTTCTATGTATGTTGGAAATATTTTTTTCATTCCTATAGGAGAGCATCCCCCTCGAATATATCCGGTTATGTGCTGCAAATCTTTCATAGGAAGCATTTCACATTTTTTATTACCTGATATAATTGCTAGCTTTTTCAAATCTACCTGTGCATTTCCTGGTATGACAGCAACAATGTAAGGATCATTTTGTCCGGTGAGCACGAGGGTTTTGTAGATTATTTCTTCGCGAATTCCCAATGCCTCAGCAACATCGGTAGCGCTTTGGTGTTCACCCACTACTTCGTAAGTTCTTAAATGATAAGTAAACTTTAAGTTGTCCAGGATGCGGGCAGCATTAGTTTTTGTTATTTCTTTCATAAATCTGTATTCTTAATAATCGCTTCAGTACGCTGATGAATGATTTGATGTAGATGAATGTAATGATGATTTTATTAAAAAGCAATATGAAATTCTATGGTGTTTAATTAAAATATGTCGCTTCAGGATTTTGTTCTATATGAAGTGTGTTTCTAATAATTGCAAGAACGATGTTCTTACCTATAGGACACCTATAGAGGTGGTAAGGGTTTTATTGTGTCTGTCCTCTGTATAGATGGTGCATAGAAAGATTGTTTATTGTGTGTGCTAAGGGTTGGCCTGTAATTCGGATTGTGTGTTTCTAGTCTCGTTCTTGTGTGAGGCTAGGTTATTTCTTGTGTGCTTGTAGGGTGATTGTATAGTCAGTGTTGTGTGTTTGCAGGCTTTGCCTAGGTTTATCATTGTGTGATACTGGGCTCGGATGGGATTTCATAAGAAGAATTAATGTCTTTGCTTGTTTTATTATTTATGACTGTTTTTTATATACTAATTGTAAATAATATATATTAGTTTCGTTGAGATGGTGATACTTCAATATTAACAAAAGGGATTATTCAATAAAATGAATAATCCCTTTTGTTAATATTGCAAATAGTTTCCTTATACTGTGATCCAATTACTTTTATAAAGAACAATATCTGTTATTTATAATCGATTTTGCTGGATTTTAATTTTGTTGTTGTTTTTTAAAAGGCATATACTAAGGCAAGTGAAAATTGTCCGGCATTTTTTGTTGGAGATAGGTCTTGTTTTACAAACATCTGTGTTTCACTGTTATCAAATCTAACTTCAGGGATAAAAGTAAAGCCATGATGTTTGAAGTTTGCTGTTAACGTAGTGGAAAAGATTTCATTACTGGTAACTTCAGCTACGGGCATGTTTTTAGTTTTATAATATTCACCACGGATTCCTATACCAATATTTTCATTTATATTCACTTTTGGGTATAATGCTACTCCCGAATAGCCACCTTCTCCTTTTCTGCTGTAGTCGGTCGCATTTGCACCTAATGAAAATAATGGAGAGAATGAATAATTTCCTACAAAATCGATTAAAGTTCCTGAGCTATAATTGCTGGCGCCGCCTTGTGAAGATCCTGTCAGAAAATTAAGGAAAAAGCTTGATTTGTCATTTGGTGCAACTGATAATTGTGATCCAAAGTGTGATACACCGTTTAAATCTTGGTAGACATTCCAATCATTAAAGATTCCGACCATAAGCCCTACTTTTTCAGAAAAAGCATATTGTGCTTTTAGTCCTGCATCCTGGAAAGGTCCTGCGCCAAAAAGATATGAGGTTGAGTAGTGGAAATTGAATGATGGACAGATGACTTCATAGCCTACAAAAGTCCCCATAAAACCGGCTGTTAAACTTAATTTTTCTGTCAGTGCATAGGAGATGTAGAGGTTTTGAATGTGGAAGCTATTTTTGTCGTCCCCATTTTGACCGTCTCCATTAATTATGGAGCGGTACTGTCCTCTCGGCCCAAATGATAATTCACCTACAAAAGATGCTTTTCCAGTTTTTTTCTTCAGAGCAAGATCAACCATTCCAATGGATACTGAATTATTGTCTTCAGTAAAATAGGTGTTTATATTCGGTTGTTTTTGGAAATCATATTTCCAATATGTATCCACTGATCCAGATATTTCTAGATCTAATAAATCATACTTTTTTGTTTGTGCATATATTTTGCTGCTTACTATTATTAAAATTAGTGTTGTTAAGATGATTTTTTTCATTTTTTCATGTTTTTAAATGTTTGTTTTTGTTTTTTAGCATTCAAAAGCACTTAAACATCTAGTTTTTTTTAATATTTGATGTAAATATTATTGTTTTTCCTCTTGTTTTGTTGTTTTATTAGCATTTAATCTAGTTGTTTTTGTGTTTTTAGGTTGATTTATTTAGGATCCTGATGTAAATATATGATTTTATTTAATATTTTATTGATTTTTTAATTAATTGAACTTATATTTGATCGAAATCAAATTTATAATAGTTATTTTTGATTGTTTTTCACTGATAAACATATTTTGTTATGAAATTATTAAACTTAAATCTAGAAATATTATGAAAAAATTCATTCCGCTTATTATTTTGGTTTGTTTAGCGATTATTGGCTTAGTTACACCCTCATTAGAAGTCAGTAATGTTGCAGGTGTGGAGATCGACACCGGAGATACGGCTTGGTTACTCGCTTCCTCGGCATTGGTTTTGATTATGACTCCAGGTTTGGCATTCTTTTATGGTGGAATGGTGAGCAAGAAGAATGTTATCTCCACGATGATGCAAAGTTTCATCTGTATGTGTATTATTTCTGTCCTTTGGGTTATTTTCGGTTTCAGCTTAGCTTTTGGCGATGATATTGGGGGTATTATTGGAGATCCTCGTACGTTCTATATGATGAAAGGGATGTTGGGGAATGTGAGTTGGTCAGCTCTTCCTACTATTCCACTGGTATTATTCGCCATGTTTCAGCTCAAATTTGCAATTATTACTCCTGCTCTTATAACAGGAGCTTTTGCAGAGCGTGTTCGCTTTAATTCATTTATGGTATTTATTATCTTGTTCAGTATTTTTATCTATATGCCACTGGCTCATGCCACTTGGCATCCTGAAGGTATCTTGGCCAAATTCGGTGTTTTAGATTTTGCAGGTGGTACAGTTGTTCATATGTCGGCAGGATGGGCTGCTTTGGCATCAGCTATCTATCTAAAAGGCCGTAAAAAGCCTACGCATTCGCCAGCTCGGATTAGTTACGTGATTTTAGGAACTGCTCTTTTATGGTTCGGATGGTTTGGATTTAATGCAGGTTCTGCAGGTGGAGCTAATAGTCTTGCCGCTTATGCTTTTGCAACCACAACTACTGCGTCAGCTGTAGCTTCAATTGCCTGGATATTTGTTGACCTAATCCGAGGTAAAAAACCATCTGCTATGGGAGCTTGTATCGGAGCTGTTGTTGGATTAGTTGCTATAACACCTGCAGCGGGATTTGTGACGATATCACATTCGATTGTTATTGGGCTTGTAGCGGCTTTAGTTAGTAATTTAGTCGTATTCTTACGTAGTAAAACCAGTATTGACGATACGTTAGATGTATTTCCTTGTCACGGTGTAGGTGGTATGGTCGGTATGGTGCTTACTGGGGTTTTTGCAAATAGTAGTGTCAACAGTGTTGTTACGACGAATGGTTTATATTTTGGTGAGACAGGTCTATTTGTAGCACATATTGTTGCTTTGATTGCAGTTTCTGTTTTTGCATTCTTTGGATCTTTCCTTTTGATCAAATTGACGGATTTAATTACACCACTTCGTGTTCATGAGGTCGAGGAGGAGCTTGGTTTAGATATTACTCAACACGACGAGGAATTGTAGAATTGATATTCATACTACCAATATTAACCCTTGATAAGGTGTGGCTTTTGCTGCACCTTACTTGTTTTATGGTATTTCTTGCACTAGTTTTTGTAAATATATGATTTGTAAAATTCAGTTTATTAGGGTACTTGTCCTCAACTTCTTTTATTGGTTCTTTTGCTATTATTATCTCGGTCTTAACCCGTTTTTGTAATTTAAATAAAGAAATTATTCTTTTATTCGCTTCAGTAAGCATTTAGTCATATTCAGTTACAAAATATGATGGTTGGGACTGAATATCTTGTTTATAGTATTTCATAAAAACGATCTTTGTTAAAAGAAGAAAGAAATGGGCATCTTTGTAAGGGAAAAGAGTTTTTTAAACTATGTGGTTTTTATTTTTTTTTTCTTGAAGAAACTATTAATGAGTTTGATACCCGGATAGATAAAAAAAATCTATTTGATTACTATTTGTCATATTGCAAATTTATATCTGATAGAAAAAAGCTTGTTGAACTATATAAAGATGGCCAGAATCGTGATGGCAAATATTGAATTAGATTTTATTTAAAGATGGAAAAAATCAAATATATTTCTGATAAAACAAAGCGATTATTACCGACTCGTTTTAAACGAATGTTCTTGGTGATTTTTGCATTTGTTTTGCATTATTTGGTTTCATATATCTTAGATCCTTATTCTGAATTTTGGCAAGATTATTTTGGAAGGAGCTTTTCCGAACTTTTAACGGAATGGGGGATATCATTTTTATTTTGCTTTTTAATTTCTGAAGCAAGTATACTTATACATAGGAAATTAAATCTGCGGGTTCCTTGGCCACAAAATAAGTCTAAAAGACTTTTTCTTGAGATTACGCTCAATTTTTCGGCGGTTATGATTCTTATTTTGATGAATATGGTCTGTTTCGCGATTTTAGATCCTCAATCTGCGAAGGTAGAATCCGTTCCATCTATTGAAGAAATAAAAGGTATGTTACAGTGGATTGTGGTTAGTTTGGTCATTTCTTTTATGATTATTTCTATCAATACCATGAGTTATCTGATTAATAATTGGATTGAAACAGCTACGGAAATGTCCGAACATAAGATAAAGGCAGCGGAATTGAGGCAAGCATCAGTAGAAGCAGAGCTAAATGCATTGAAGATGCAATTGGATCCTCACTTTATTTTTAATAATTTGAGTGTGCTTTCTGAGTTAATTCTTGAAGATCAGCAGCTTGGTTTTGAGTACTCTGAAAATTTTGCTAAGGTATATCGTTTTTTATTGGTCAATAGTAAAAAAAATATGATCACGCTTGATGAGGAGATTAAATTTTTAAATGCTTATATATTTTTAATTGAACACCGTGTTGGCAGCGGCGTTAATTTTACAATTAACATTAACGACCATAGTCGTGGTATGTATATCCCATCACTAACTTTGCAGTTGCTTATTGAAAATGCAATTAAACATAATACCACAAGAAAGAAGCGACCTTTAATGATTACTATTTCCAATGATGAAGTAGGTCGAGTTGTGATTGAAAATACGTTATCACCCATGGACAATCCTGAGATTGTCTCGACGGGTATTGGGCTTAATAATATAATCAGTCGTTTTCAGCTCTTAGGAGAGAAGGTGCCAGAAGTTATAAAGGATCAGCATATTTTTAGGGTTTGTATTCAATTAGTAGCATATGATAGAGAAAATAGTAATAGTTGAAGATGAAAAATTAAATGCCGATCGTCTTAAACGTTTAATTGGGGATATTTATCCAAATGCTCAGATCGTAGCTGTTTTGGATAGTGTTACTGATACGGTAGACTGGTTTCGAAATCAAGAAATCCCAGATGTAGTTTTAATGGATATCCGACTTTCTGATGGAATCAGTTTTGATATTTTTGAAAAAGTGACGATCGATTGTCCTATTATTTTCACTACGGCGTATGATGAATATGCTGTACAGGCATTTAAATATAATAGTCTCGACTATATCTTGAAACCTGTTGAAAAAGAGGAGTTATCAACTGCATTGCGAAAGGTTGAGGGCTTAGGATCAATGATGAATAACCAAATATCTATTGATAAATTACTTCATTATGTAAAACCTAAAGATTATCGGTCCCGCTTCTTAGTTCCCTTTCGTGATGGTTATCAAACTATATTAGTTAATGAAGTGAATTGTATTTATGTCGATTTGAAATTGACAAAAGCACGCCTTAAGAGTGGAAAAGATGTTGTTCTTAATCAAAGTATGGATGATCTAGAGAAGCAATTAGATCCAAGAATTTTTTTTAGGGCAAATCGTCAGTTCATTATTCATATTGATGCTGTAAGTCAATTGGTTCATTATTTCAATCGTAAATTGAAAGTTGTTCTGTTTAATTCCGAATTTGATATTATTGTCAGTAGAGAAAAATCGGTTTTATTAAAAGAATGGTTAGATTCTTGATTTTTTAGTCATGTTTGCATGGTGTTAAATTATAAAGCATATCCTAACTTTTTTTGTTAGAGAAATATGTGTTGACCGTGATCAATACTTTTCATAACGGTCATCCTATATTAACCTTTATTGTTTATACAGGAGGCAAACTTAGTGGCATAAAAACCGAGTCGACGGCCTGATTTTATTTTTAAATGATTGGTTATTAGGTTTGTTTTGATGGCTCTGTCGTACAGTGTGTTAACGCTAATAAATGTTGTTTATTTTATTTTTCGTACCTTTGTACCGTCATATGACACGGATGCATCGGTTTGTTCCGTTATTTTATAGCTCTTTTTTGAGCTGTTTCTGAGTTGTTCGCGATATACTTGTTATAGTATTTTAGAGGTGTTTATTAATGTCTCGTCTTTTAAAAGATTCATTTCTTTTTCATGATTGCTCTTCATCGAACTAAGAGTAAAGTGTGTTAAATATCAAGTTGATTGAACAAGAAGGAGTTCTTCGGTCGAACTAACTCAACTTTAGAAATTGTTTTTTTATGTTATTAAAAATAACATGAAGGTGCTTTCTATTGAATATACCATCTGTGCCATGACAATTCGTTTCATACCAAAAAATTAAAAATGGATAAAAACAGAAAAGTTAAAATAAAAGTCGAGGACTTAACAATTGTGTTCGGTAAACAAAAGAAATTGGCACTGAAATTACTGAATGAAGGTTACCCAAAGAAAGAAATACTAGAAAAGACCGGCTGTACAATCGGTATCAATAAAGCTAATTTTGAAATTTACGAAGGAGAGTTTTTTGTCATTATGGGACTTTCTGGAAGTGGTAAATCTACTTTACTACGTTGCCTGAACCGATTGAATGAACCTACAATGGGTAAAGTCTTTATCAATAATGATGATATCACAAGTAAAAACAATAAAGAGCTTCTGGAAGTACGTAGAACTGAAATGAGTATGGTGTTCCAGAAATTTGGATTATTACCACATCATACTGTTTTGACTAATGCCGCTTTTGGTTTAGAAATTAGAGGCGAAGATAAAGCATCTCGCGAGGCGAAAGCTCAAAAAGCGCTTGACATAGTTGGTCTTAATGGTTTTGAACAGCAGTTTCCAATTCAGCTGTCAGGGGGTATGCAGCAG
Source organism: Sphingobacterium kitahiroshimense (assembly GCF_025961315.1). Taxonomy (NCBI): domain Bacteria; kingdom Pseudomonadati; phylum Bacteroidota; class Sphingobacteriia; order Sphingobacteriales; family Sphingobacteriaceae; genus Sphingobacterium; species Sphingobacterium kitahiroshimense. Next base: position 4,772,575 of record NZ_JAOQNK010000001.1, read on the forward strand.
CGAGTAGGGTTGGCGCGTGCTTTGGCCAATGATCCGGAAGTCATGTTGATGGATGAGGCTTTTTCAGCATTAGATCCCTTGATCAAAACCGAGATGCAGGATCAGCTATTGGAGCTTCAGGATACCTTGCAAAAAACGATTGTTTTCATTACTCATGATTTGGATGAAGCTATTAAGCTTGGAGATCGTATCGTGATTATGAAAGATGGAATTATTGAGCAGATTGGTACAGCCGAAGATATTCTAACGAATCCAGCGAGTGATTATGTAAAAGCTTTTGTGGACAAGGTGGATAGAAAATCGATTATCACAGCAGGATCATTGATGACCGAGAAACCGACATTGGTTAGGTTCAAAAAAGATGGTCCTGAAGGGGCACTTCGGAAAATGAGAACAACGGGACTTGAAATACTCCCTGTAGTGGATATTCATGATACCTTCTTGGGGTTTGTCAATATCAATGAAGTTATTCAAGCTGCCAAGCGGAAAGATCCTACTGTAGAATCTATTATTCATATGAATGTTCCTTCGGTATCTAAGGATGTTACTGTTGAAGAAATGTTACCGTTGATTTCGGAAACAAGATCGCCAATTGCAGTGGTCAATGATCAAAATAGATTGTTAGGTATTGTGACGCAAACTTCACTTATTATCGAAGCAACAAAGTTTAACGAAGAGGAAATTAACGAATTAAAAGAAAAAGCAAATAATCAGTAACAATGAGTAAAATAATAGATATAGGTCAATACATTGAAGTTGCAATTAATTGGCTTACAGAAAATTTTAAGCCTTTATTTGATTTTATAAAACATACGGGTAATTCATCCATTATTGGATTAGAGTGGATATTTTTAGCAGTCCCTTTTTTTGTGGTGATCGGACTTTTTACAGGTTTGGCATGGTGGAAGTCAGGTAAAGGCGTTGCGCTAATAACCTTGTTAGGCTTGACACTTATTTACATGATGGGTTTTTGGAAGGAGACGATGGAGACTTTATCATTGGTTTTAGTTGCAACGGCGACAGCTTTGATACTTTCTGTCCCCTTGGGTATTTGGGCGGCAAAAAATAAACTAGCTGCGAAGATTATTCGCCCTATGTTAGACTTGATGCAGACGATGCCTGCTTTTGTTTATCTGATACCGGCAGTGTTGTTTTTTAGTATCGGTAAGGTTCCTGGTGCATTTGCGACTATTATTTTTGCGATGCCACCAGCTGTCCGTTTGACGACTCTGGGTATCGATGCAGTTCCAAAAGATATTGTAGAGGCTGCACGTGCCTTTGGAGCGACTAATCGACAGATTTTGTTTAAGGTTGAGCTACCACTGGCTATGAAAACTATTCTTGCGGGTATAAATCAGACCATATTATTGTCACTTTCTATGGTCGTGATTGCCGGAATGATTGCTGCGGGTGGTTTAGGAGAGAAAGTACTTGAAGGAATTAATAACCTAGATATAGGACTTGGATTTGAAAGTGGCTTATCTGTTGTGATCTTAGCTATTATCTTGGATAGGATAACGCAGGGTTTTGTACAGAATAAAAAATAATATGAAGAACATTAAAATAGCTTTAATCTGTTGCGTTATCGTATTTCTTAGCGCTTGTCAACCAGATGGTAATAAAAAATATATCAATGTAGGTATGGTCGATGGTTGGGCCGAAGGGGTCGCTATGACCTATGTTGCTAAAGCAGTTTTGGAGGAGTTGGATTATCATCTAGTCATCCAACGTGCTACACCAGATATGATCTTAGCTTCTATGAATAATGGTGATACAGACCTCTATATGGATGTTTGGCTTCCTTTAACTCATGGGTCTAAAATTGCGAAATTTCCCAATCTTGTTGATATCGGTACGAGTTATGCGCACGCGAAAAATGGTTTAGTTGTACCCGATTATGTTCCAATTAATTCTATTGAAGAGTTAAAAGTGCACGAAGATCAATTTAAGCATCAGATTATGGGGATTGAAAAAGGAGCTGGTATAACAGCTGCGGTAGATCAAACGATAAAAGACTATGATTTAAATTATCGTCAGATAAATTCATCTACAGTGGCGATGATTACTGAATTGCAAAATGCGATTAAGGAAAAACGCTGGATCGTTGTCGCAGCTTGGCAACCACACTGGATGTTTGGTAAGATGAAATTAAAATTTCTGGAAGATCCTCGAGAATCTTTAGGAACTGCAGAGCAGATCAAGATTTTTACTCGAAAGGAATTTTCTGCTGACAAACCCGAATTAACACGCTTCTTTTCTCAGATTCATTTTGATGTAACCACCATGTCTAACTTGCTGATGAAAATGCAGGAAAGTAAGGATAAAGAAGCTACAGCGAAACAATGGGTAGCAGATAATAGATCTTTAGTAGCTTCATGGTTGAAATAATTGGTTTTGTTTAATTTTCTGGATGCAGTTACAGCATCTGTTGTGACCAATAAAAAAAGGAAGAATCTATTTATAGATTCTTCCTTTTTTTATTTTAAAAGTGGTAAGCAATACTACCTAAGATATTTCTCGGCATTTGCGGATTAACTGTTGTCCAACCTTTAAAGTAAGTTTGGTTAGTCAGATTATTTGCCTTAACAGCAAACTCCATATGTTTGTAACTATAAGAAAGACTACCATTAAGTAAAGTATACGAAGGAAGTACAAAAGTTCCTGTCGGGATACTATTTGTAATGATATTTTCACTAGCATGATTGATTCCAAGACCAATACCTACACCTTTTAACGTTCCTTGTTGCAAAGTGTAATTTGCCCAGATATTGGCCAGATGTTTTGGTCCAGCTTCGGTTGGGCGAAGGTTGTTCACATTAGCGGCCGCTTTTGTTGTTTTACTATCGTTGAAGCTATAGCTTAAGATCATATTTAATCCTTGAATAGGGGCTGCTGTTAAGTCGAAATCAAGACCACGGCTTAGGCGTGTACCATCCTGTACACTGATATTGTAGCTTTTACCATCAATTTCTATTGTTTCAGGACGGATCATATTGTCTACACTGATATCGTAGTAACTAGCCGTAAGGCCTAGTTTGTCTTCAAGTAGGTTGAATTTTACTCCTGCTTCCCACTGTGATGCTTGTTGCGGTTTGAAATCGCCGGATACACTGGGGTGAGGCTGTACTACTGGTGAAACATTTTTAAAGCCATTCTGATAGTTAGCAAAGAATGAAACTTGATCTTTTATGGCTTCATACACGAGACCTACGCGCGGTGAGAAGGCTGTTTGGTTGAATTTTCCAGTAGTGGTATCTTTATCAATGTTGTACGTTCCTTTATTATTAAAGTAATCCATGCGCAGGGCAAGGTTTAAATGTAATTGTGAAGTTACATCTAAGACATTGGAAACATATGCTCCAAATACCTGTGTACGGCTACGGTTGTTGGTCTGTGCACCGTTGGAAGCAGCAATTGCCGCATCGATGAAAGCTGCGTTAAATTTATAGTAATCTGGATCATCGTATGACGTATTGATTTGATCTGTCTGTACATAAGGAGAGTTGTGCGTTTCCGATTTTTGGGAAAGGAGATCCAGTCCTATAAGTAGTCTATTGCGCATACCACCGATGTGGAAATCTCCAATAAAATTCTGTTGTGCATTGATGCTATTGGCTACATAATTTTGCAGTGCTGCATATCGGTTGATCAATGTGTCATTTGCATTTTGCAAGTACATGATATATTGGAAGTAACCATCAGATTTACGTCTATTATAACTAACAGTTGTATTGGATGTCCATTGCTCGTTGATGCGGTAATTTACATTTCCACGTAAGTTGGTACTTGGGTTTTTAAAAGTAACATCATTGTTGGTATACGACTTGTTAAAGTCAAATTGCAATTCATCGGGCGTTCTTGCAAACAATTGACGGGAACGATTGAGAAATACCATCATTGGATTGGTCGCTTTGCTCTGATAAATTTCAGCATCCAATTGAATGTCTAATTTGTCATTCGGTCTGTATAGTAATGAAGGAGCAACAAAAATTGATTTGTTAAATCCTGCATCCTGAAATGTTCCTGTATGTGAATATGCTGTGTTGATACGGCCTAAAAGTTTTTTATTAGCTGTTAGGGGTCCGTAGACATCAGCTGTTACACGGTGCTGTGCATAACTGCCAAAGATATAATTGATCCGTCCACCTATGGTATCAAGCGGTTTTTTAGTGACATTATTTATCAATCCACCAAAACCAACAGCAGCGCCACCATATAAGGAGCCAGAAGGTCCTTTGATAACCTCGATGGTTTCTAAGTTGGCCGGATCTGGACTTGTGCTAGCAATACTCACGACGCCATTGACCATCGCGGCTTGTGTGGTGAATCCTCGTAATGTGTAATAAGAGACTCCATCTCCAGGACGTCCAGTGGATGACCATAATTTGTCTATACCAGAAACGTTTGCCAATGCGTCATCATAATTTGTATTTATCTGGCTTTTAAGTAACTCTTTGGTAACGACAGCATAAGATTGAGAGTTTTCCATATTACGAAGTGGCATTTTGGAAACGTATAAACTTTGTTTTCGAGTATACTTATTCTTGCTTGCTCCGTTTATTACAATTTCGTCTAAAGTGGACTGATCTTCGGTGAGATAGATATTGGAAATGATATTTCTTTTTTCTTCTAGCTGGATGTCGCGGATTTGAGATTGGACTCCTATAGCTGAGATGTGGATTTGTGCAGGACCTGGTTTCAAGGATTTGAGGAGATAAGAACCATTGGCTTTCGTTGAAACACTGATGTCCTGAGGAAGCAGTTTGACCGTGATACCTTCTACAGGCTTTCCATCGGCGGAGAATATTTTCCCATATATTTCCGTTTTTTGTTGTGCTTGAGCTTGGAGAGAGCATGGAAGCAACAACATAAGGTAGATGATAAATTTATTCATAGTGTTTATTGATTTTATTTAGATTAATTATAAACAGTGCAAATATATTATTCATGTTACACTTTTCAAAACTATATTTTCAATCCTTTAAAAAGAAGTTTGATGTTGATTTTGAACAGTATCTGTGTCGCTTCGGGGATAAATGCTCCTATATTAGTAAGAGATTATTTTACTATTCTTGAACAATTTCCGATAAACTAATTATTCTATTTTTGTGGTTTATCTCCTTGGAAAAGGGGTTAATATTCCAGAAAATAAAAAATAGGATGTTATAGACTAACCTAAAAAAGATATTGGGTTGTACTGCAATTTAGAATTATATTTGATGGCGCTTTAACTAAAAAATAGAATTTACCAATGGTCCATCGCTATCGTGCTATTTTAATTTGGGGACAGAAATCAGACTCTATTTTTTAGTTAAATACGGCATGAGAAGAATTGAAATGTCAATCAGTTATCAATTCGCTTGTAATGAATTTGTGTCAGTCCAGTTTCAAACTGTTTTGTTGAAATAAGTGTTAATTTTTGCTCCGGTCTTCCATCTTTAAAAAGTCTTACTCCGTCACCTACTAGTATTGGTATAATTGAAATCACAAATTCGTCAATTAAATTTTCTTTTAAAAGTTCATTAACAATTTCTGCACCACCATCAATGAAAATATTTTTGCCGGTTTCACTTTTCAATTTTAAAATAAGGTCTTTTAAATCTTCGGTGTAGAACGTGATATTACCTGCATCTGGTCTAGCAGTTCTGGTTATAATATATGTCTTTTTATCAGCATGATGAAATTCTGGAACATGGGCAATGATCCAGTCATATGTTTTTCTGCCAAGAACTACTGTATCTACTGATTTTATAAATGAAGCATAACCATAGTCTTCTCCTTCTTTTTCTACTATAGATAAAAAATCAAGGTTATCATTTGGTTTGGCAATATAACCATCCAAGCTTGTTGCAATATATAAGATTACTTTTCTATCCATATTTATTTTTAGTGATTATTTTTTGTCAGATTATATTCTCATTTATAAAAGAAACGGATGGTAACTCAAGTTGTAGATGATACTGTATCAGTTTTTATCGGTCACCGGGGACAGCTAGGTGACTTTTAGCTTCGACAGTACCGACCTGTAAAAGAATATTTATTATTAATTGAGCCTAATTTAATCAAAAAAGACCGTTTTGATCGGATTTTTCTTAACAAAGTTTAACGTTGTAGCATCGGGAAATATACGTTCTTCTTCATTTTCAATGCCATTGCAAATCTCATAAGCTATTTCTTCAGGTTCTGACTTATGTGATTTCGTTTCTTCTTTTGTCATTTGCGTATTGACATACCCCATGTAAGCACCGATAACTTTGATTCCTAAAGCTTCAAGTTCTTCACGGATTGTTTCTGTCAAAATATGAGCTGCAGTTTTGGAGGCACAATAGGTACCTAATCTTTTTATAACAGTTAAACTTCCTATTGAAAGAATATTGACGATGCAAGTGTCTTTATTTTTTTGAAGATGTGGGATAAAGTTGTTAATCATTTCGATTACACCTATATAGTTCACTTTCATCTCAAATAAAGCAGTTTTTGCAGCTTCTTCTTTTAGAAAAGGAATTTTAAGTTCTATCCCGGCATTATTAATCAGTATTTCTGTATCGTTGCAATTTAGGGCTGCCGCTTGTATACTGTCCGTACTTGTTACGTCAAGTTCTAAAAGTTCAACTCTGTTGTCATAATTCTGAAACTGATTTTTTAAATTTTGTAATTTTAAGCCTGTTGCATATACTTTCTTAACGTTTCTATTGATGAGTTCTTGTACTAGCGCTGTTCCGAGACCTCCATCGGCTCCTGTTACTAAAACTGTTTTATCTTTTAAAATCATTGTTCTACTCTATTGGTTCTATTATTCTGAATGCTTAAAATGAGCTTAAATTACCTAATTTTCTTTCATATCAACAAGCTTTTTTTATTGATATTATTATCTGTAGAGAAAGATTCTGATCATCGTGCACTATGGGATAGGACTGTAGATGGATACTGGAAATACTGTAAGTTAATAATTTTCTGAAAGCGAACGAATAGTTATAAGTTAATTGATAGCGTGATCATAAAATTATCATTAGGTGGCTTATAAGCCACAATTTCCAGGGTTTAATTTGTATAGGAACATGCTTTATTTAATTTTGTGACTTTATCGCTTTACATGATACCTTTGTACAAGATAAACTTTATTGTTCTTGATGACGGAAATTTGTATTATTGGATCTTCAGTTAGCTTTTTGTAAAATTTTAAATATAAATTATAGATGAAAAAAATAGTAGCCATTATTTTCCTTTTTGTTACTGTGTTTGTTGTGTCCTGTTCAAAGGAAGATAACAATATGGGAGAGTCTAATAGTGTAACTGGGCGCTGGGTTCTCCAAGAGATGATCGAATTAAATACGATGAAGGAAGTTCCTTATACAGATGGTATTGAATATACATTTAAAGCAGACGAAACGTTTACAGGTATTAGTGTCGATATTGATTTTGATGGTAGTGATGTTGTTACTAAAAAGATTGCGATTTCTGGTACATATGTGCTTTCTGATAATGGTCAGAAAATAACAATAAGACAGAATGGAGGACAGACATTGGTATTTGATATTTATGATCTTACCTCAAAAAAGATGATACTGAGGGGTAAATTTCAAAACTTTCAGGTTGAGTCTACGTTTAGTAAAAAATAATTATTCGAATTTTCTTCATCCAACGCATCCTCCCTTACTATAAGGAGGGTGTGTTGGATTTTATTATTAAATATTGATCTAGTTACTTCCGTTGACTTTACGAATAGCTGTAACTTATGGGTTGTTAATAACTACATAAAATAGCTAGGGATCTGTAATTGCATAATGGAGAAATAAGAAATTACCCTATTTCGTGAAATAAAATTCAAGATTTGTGCTATTTTACTAGTGCTTTTTTACAGTAAATTTGTTGGGTTAAAAACAATAAGTTTTTAAATTCGCTATTTATGATGTTGAGACTGGTTATTTTTGTACTGTCAATCTGGTTTTTTCCTTTTCAATCATTAGGATCAACCTCACTTGCTACAGTACGGAATCGTGCTAATTCATCTACATTTCAAAGAAGATTTGATCCTGCTGATCAGCTTGTCGAAAACGGCGATTCCCATTTGTCGGATAAAAGAAATTCACTTTTTCAACAGATGTATTTTTGGGATATCGATTTAGATCTTGATAAAGATTTCAAATTGGACACATTATTCGCAATTTACGATCTAACGGTTCATTTGTTATATCCTAATCAAACAGCATATCTGGATTCCTATACATCCTATGCTGATCTACCGGTTCAATCTCGTAAATTTCTCCTTTTCGAGCAGATAAAGATACCTCTTTAATCTCCCTTCCACTCACTTACTTTGTAAGTGGTAGAGTCAGGTATATCCTGTCTGCTACTCACATGAAACAATTCTATATTATCTAAGATTAAACACTATTATGCACGAGCTTAGTATTGTAAAAGATATCTTCGATACTCTGGAGGGCCATTATGGTGCCAAGGTTGAAGATATTCAAAAGATTCAAGTAACTGCGGGTCTGCTTTCAAATGTGCAGCCTGTCTTAATTCAAAATGCCTTTGATGCTTTTATTTTAGATAATAATGGCTTTATGGATATGGAACTTGAGGTTGTCGTCAACGAGATCATGGCTTACTGTGAACATTGTCAAAAAAATTTTCCGGTGCTTTATCATCGTTTTGTATGCACCTGTGGTCAACCTTCGTCCACAATCGTTCAGGGAAATGAATTATATATATCAAAAGTAATTTTTAAACAAGAAAAATAAGAAACTATGTCAACTAACACATCTAGTCCAAAAAGTGCTGGAAACCGCGTCGGTTCTGTACAGTGTGATAACACCACATTACATTTATTAAAAGCCAATGATTATGTTGCAAATGCTATCCGTGAACGTTTAAAAGACGTTTGTGTGATCAATGTTTGTTCATCTCCTGGTTCAGGTAAAACAACTTTAATGCAAGAAACAGGTAAGCTACTTGCAAATGATCTTAATATTTCTGTATTAGTGGGTGATCCTGAAACGGAGCGCGACGCGATTAGAATGCGTGATGTAGGTATCAACGCGTTGCAGATTGTAACTGGTGGTATGTGTCATATCGAAGCGCAGATGATTTTGCAAGCACTTGATCATATTGATATTACAGGTACAGATCTTTTATTTATTGAGAATGTGGGAAATTTACTATGTCCTTCTGCTTTTGATTTAGGTGAAGATTATCGTGTTACATTATTAGCAACCACTGAGGGTGATGATAAACCTAAAAAGTATCCGCGTATGTTCTTAACGAGTGAGCTGATGCTAGTTTCAAAATCTGATTTATTGCCGTATGTGCCATTTTCAGTAGATGCTGTAACTAAAGATGCCCGTGAAGTAAATCCGAATATTGAAGTGATTACTATCAGTACATTGAAGAATGAGGGTATTGATGAGTGGTGCACCTGGTTGAAAGAAAAGGTTAAGCAAAAAAAAGAATCAAGACTTCAAGCTGAAGTAAAATAGGAGCTATGCAAGCAGAGTTGGTATATATTGATGCTGTGCTGCCACAGGGAGCGTTTGCTCGGGATACTGTATCGCTACTTCAGCTGGAATGGTTTGAAGTGAATAAAAAAAGATTGACAAGAGCTACTACTACTGGGCAAACTTTATTGATGGAGCTGGAAAAAGGTCGTGAATGGTGCTCTGGAGATGGTCTGTTCCATGAAGGAAAATTGATTGCTACTATTGCGATTAAACCGACATTGACCATTTGTTTTAATCCCGTTAATACAGTACAGGCGGCTGACTTTTCTTATTATTTGGGGAATAGGCATTTACCATTGTTTATGGAGACCGATCGCGCGATGTATCGTGTTCCTTATGATGGTCGTTTATATGAGCAGCTGCTTGCAAAATTTCAATCTCAGGTACAGTTGGAAGATGGGATATTACTGTCAGAAAATCTAGTAAAGCGGTTGATAAAAAAATCAAGAAATGAAAATGAGTTATAAATTATTTTGCTTAGTAGCTTTTTTATCTATAGCCACTTTTAGTGGGTGTAGTCATGTTATTAAGAATGATCTATCGAAATCTATTAGCGCAACCGATAGCCGTGGAAAAGTGATCAAGTTGAACGATGTTGCCAAACGGGTTGTCGTTTTATTTCCTTCGTTGCTTGATGAGGTGTATATGCTTCAAGCCGGTGATCAGGTTGTTGGTATTCCACAACAGGTATATCAAATGGAAGATACTTATGCTTTTTTATCGAAACTTGATTCGAGGATTGCTGCCAAAACATTGCCAACCCCAACTTATGGTGGGCAGTCCAGTAATGTCGAGAGTATTATTGCGTTACAACCTGATTTGGTGATTACCTTCAATACCGATCAAGATAATATAGAACAATTAGAAGGTCTTGATATCCCTGTTTTTACCTGTTCCTCGGCAGATGACAAAAGTATAATGGCGGAATTGCTGGGCATGGGAACGCTTGTTGGAAAACAAGAAAGAGCACAGGAAATTGTTGATTATGTTGATGGGGAGCTCGATCGTATGCAAGTTCCATCGATTGAAAATGCGAAGTCTGTTTATTATGCTTGGTCAAAAGGCCGTGTCATGTCTACTTCTGGAAAAGGAAGTCTTATTGATATGGCGATTCGTCTTTCTGGAGCTGAAAATGCATGTCCTCTACCTATGGAAGCTCCAAATATCAGTGCAGAAACGATGTATAAGTGGAATCCCGATTTAATAATCTTGTGGAACTCTAAATTGTCGGATGTTTATGATCTGAAAGAGTTAGCAGATCTTCCTGCTGTGAAAAATAAACAGGTTTTTGTCATGTCACCATCGTTTCCTTTCGATCCACATACTGTTAAGTTTTTATTGTTTGCTAAACAAGTTCGTCATTGGAGCTTTCCAAGCTATTCGGAAGAGCAATTGAAAAAAGAAATGCAGGGAGCTTTTGAAGTCATGTACGGTAAAAAGGGTTTACTATAATCATGAAAAATATAAAAATCATCGTCCTGTTGATCTTATTTCCACTGTCGCTTTTTGTGTTGTCGCTTACTATTGGTTCTACACAACATGTCGGTCTGGTCGAATTGTTTCAGCGGATGTGTTTGCAATTAGGGTTAATACAAGATCAACATCTGCTTTCGGATGCAAGTTTAAATACCATTTTATGGCAGGTGAGATTGCCACGGGTGTTATTGACTTTTATGGTCGGTGCAGCTTTGGCTTCGTCAGGAGGAGTTCTACAAGCTATTTTCCGTAATCCAATTGTAGATCCGTTTACATTAGGTATCTCTTCGGGATCTGCTTTTGGAGCAGCACTCGCAATGTTGTTTCCGATTATGTCTGTTAATCTCTCTGCTTTTATTTTTGGAGTTTGTGCAGTGGGGCTGACTTATTTGGTTTCTTACTCTGGAGCAAGGACTTCTATTGTAGGGATGGTATTGGCTGGGATGGTGATTTCTGGGGTTTTTACTGCTCTTTTAACTTTATTGCAGTATTTAAGTGATCCTTATAAACTTCAAGCTATTGTTCAATGGACAATGGGCAACTTACATACTGCTTCTTGGTCTAAGGTATATAGCGCTATGGGACCAATTTCAGTTGGTTTATTTGTGATTGTGCTCTATCGTTGGAAGCTGAATCTATTGTCTCTCGGTGATCAGGAAGCTTTAGCCATCGGTGTCAATCCCAGAATCATTAAATTGATTCTAATTGGAGTTGCGACGATGATTACAGCATCTGCAGTAGCTGCGGTAGGGGTGATCAGTCTGTTTGGATTGATTATTCCACATATTAGCCGAATGATATTTGGACCTAATAATAATATTTCGGTGTGGGCTAATATCAGCATCGGCGGTAGTTTCCTACTTTTAATCGATGATTTTTCTCGTGCTGTCATGCCTTTCGAAATTCCGATCGGTGTGTTTACTATGATTGTGGGAGCGCCCTTATTTATTTACTTGATGCGTCGAAACGCGATGAATTGGAACTCATGATAGCTACTATTTCAACAAAGCAATTATCTTTCTCTTATGGAAATGATCTCGTATTGCGTGATGTGAACGTCTCTTTTCCAAAGGGAAAATTGTCGATCATCCTAGGGCGCAATGGCAGTGGGAAATCAACGTTGTTTAATGTGATCGCAGGCTTAGAAAAACGCTACGATGGTCAAGTGACTATCGGCGATGTAGAACGTAGAAAGATTAAGATCGGTAGTAGTAGTCAGTTGCGCTTGGGTTTTCTCAATCAATTTCATCAGATGACTTTTCCCTATAAAGTGTTTGATGTGGTTTTGACTGGAAGGGCTTCCTTTTCACGATTCTCACCAAGTAAAGAAGATCATGAAGCTGTACATGCGATTTTAAAAAAGTTTGATCTTGAACATCTTCGTGATAAGCCTTATACCGAATTGTCTGGAGGAGAAAGGCAGTTGATCTTATTATGCCGTGTACTGGTGCAGCAACCTGATGTCCTCATGTTGGATGAACCTACTAATCACTTGGATCTAAACTATCAAATGGCTGTTTTGCGAACAGCGAAAGAGCTGGTTAAGGAGGGGACGACAGTTTTATGTGTTATGCACGATCCTAATCTGGCTTATATGTTTGGTGACCAATTTTACCTAATGCGTGATCAAAGTGTTCTTGATATTAATGGTCTGGAGCGCGAAGAAGTGAAAAATTTGTTGGAAGAAACTTATGAATTGTCTTTGTTGAGTATAGAGAAGCAAGGAAAATGGATGTTTATTCCGATGCTTAATGAAAATCAATAATGAAAAATATTTCGATATATCATGTTGGATCAGAAGATGTGGTAGAAGTTCTGCCTTATGTTCTGGATTTCAGAAGAAAACTATTTCCGATGTTGGATCCGAATCAGGTGCCTAAAGATTTAAAGGCGTTTGAACAGGTTTATTTACAGAACCGCGCTGGTAATTTTCTACAGGCAAGAACCGCGGATGGCATATTAATCGGAGTGATCGGTATGCTTAATTATGATTACCGGTTCCCTCACTTGGATATTGATGCTAAGAAGACCGTTGAAGTAGCCCGCTTATTTGTGGATCCCAAATATCGTAGGACTGGACTGGGGACAGAGCTGTTTCAAAGTTTACTCGTGGTGGCGCAGGAAAAACAGATTGAAAGACTTTATTTACATACCCATCCATTTTTGGAGGGTGCATATGAATTTTGGTTGCAGCAGGGGTTTCAATTGATAGAATACCGTGATGAATCTGGATTTCTCACTATACACATGGAACTGATGGTTAATGAATCGGAAAGTGCTGTGATATTGGAGAACATTTTGGAGCAGGAAAAACACTCCACAATTTGAGCTTGCAAGCTCTGTAAAATAAAGACTATGCATTTATGCATAACAGATAATTGAACAAACAATAGATAATTGTATTCCAATGAAATATAATATAAAGACCTTGGCTTTTGCAATAGCCTTAGGTACTGTTTTCCCAGTGGCTGTACATGCGCAGAATAGTACAGCAATTTTTGGAAAAACTTATGATGAGGTTGGAGATATCGTCTCTGGCGTAACATTGACAATAAACAGTTCAAAGCAGGTGACAACTTCCAACGAGTCAGGGGAATTTACTTTTTCTGAAGCGATTAATTTTCCAATTGTCATCCATGCTTCTGCAATTGGTTATATCGATCAAAAAATAACACTTTCGGCGAGTAACTGGAATGTAAAAAAAGGATTATCTCTTGTCTTGATTAAAGATAATAAAACTTTGGATGAGGTATTGATCACAGGGAGACGTAACAAATCTTATCTCACCAATGATCTGGAATTGGGGGGTAAGTTTTCTGGGAAATTAAAGAATCTACCGCAATCTGTTTCTGTTTTAAGCCGGGAGTTTATAGAAGATAAGCAAGCTTTTACAACAGGTGCATTGTTTCAAGATCTGGCAGGGGTGACGGAAGCTTCTTCTTATGATGATGTGGTTATCCGTGGTTTTAAAAGTGGATATGAAACGGGTGTGCGTTTGGTCAATGGTTTACGTTCGGGTTATGGTTATGGTAATAGTTACTACAATACACCATTGACATTGAACTTGGAAAGTCTTGAAGTCTTGAAAGGTCCAGGAGCTTCTTTGTTTGGTGATGTGGTGCCAGGTGGTACGGTTAATATGACCACAAAGAAACCGTTGGACAGTTTTAAGGGGAATATCGGTTTTGCATCTGGAAGTTTTCAGACGATGCGTACAACACTGGATCTGGGAGGGCCTTTGGATAGCGCTAAGCGTGTTTTGTACCGTTTCAATGCGGGGTATGAGGATACTAAAACTTTCCGTGATGTCAATCGTCAAAAAAGAATTCTTGTTGCACCATCTTTTACTTTTAAACCTGCAGCTGGTACGCAGGTGGACGTTGATGTGGTTTATAACCAATTTAATGGTTATCTCGATCGGGGGATGGGAATTAAAGCAAATGATTTTTATGCTTTACCTCGATCATTTACGTTAAGTCAACCTTCCGATTTTTATAATTCGAAGACATTTTCACTGAGCGGTAGGTTGTCCCAACAGCTTACGGAGAATTTAAGCTTTCACTTGAGCTATATGAAATCTGTGTATGAAGAAGATGTCAATGAACATCGGACGTTGAATACATTTGCTGATGCTCCTAAAAATACGATCATGAATATGCGTTTTTTTGATCGTCATGGTAAAGATTATACGGATAATGTCGTTGGTTATTTTAAATGGGACCATTATGGTGCTGTTGTAGATCATCACATTGTAGCAGGAGTTGATTTTGCGGAGTATAGAGGTGATCAGGAAAATCAGTTGCGGGAAGCTAGACAAAAGACGGTGAACGGACAGGTTGTACCTCTGACATTTGATTTGAACAATCCAACTTATACGACACATGATCTAACTTCTTACGTGTGGCGAGAGCATGTAGCTTATCCATTTTTAAGTCCTTATAAAACTACAGGAAAATACATACAAGATCAGATGTCGATTGCTGATAAACTTAAAGTTATCGTAGGATTACGTCACGAACATTATGCTTCCGAGACTATCGACGGGCAGAAGCGTTATCAAGCTACACAAAATGCCTGGCTACCTAGAGCGGGATTAACGTACGAATTGAATAAGCAGATCAACTATTTTGCGAGCTATTCTCAGGGTTTCGTCCCGGTAGGTGCAAGTTTTATTCAAAATTACCAAGATTATGGTGCAGATAAACCTTTTATTCCGGAACGCAGTTTTCAATTAGAAACAGGTTTTAAAACTGGTTTTTTTAAAGATCAGTTGCAGATGGATCTTTCCTTATTCCGTATAGAACGTCAAAATATGATGATCGCAACTGGTGTGATATTAGATTCAGGATTTTCTGAATATCGTCAATCTGGAAAAGCAATTTCTGAGGGTGTTGAATTGGATCTCCGTGGGCAGTTGACCAAAGAATTTCAGATTATGGCAAACTATACTTATAATCATACTGATGTGAAAGCATCATCGATCGCTTCTGAGGTTGGGCAATCATTACCGGGAGCTCCTAAAAATATGGCAAGTGCTTGGTTAAAATATGTGTTTTCACAACATGCTTTGAAAGGTCTTGGTTTTGGTGCAGGGGTTTATTACGTGGATAGCCGTCGTATGGATAATAGTATTGGTAAAGATAGTGATGGTCAAGCTATGTGGGGTTACTGGCCTTCTTATACTACTGTGAATGCTGCGGTATATTACCATATCGGTGCATTGAAGATGGCTGTTAATGTCAATAATGTGTTTGATAAGTACTACTTTTTGGGTGGCTTTGATTATACACGTGCATTTCCTGGAGCACCGCGCAACGTGATGGTTTCATTAGGTTATGCTTTTTAATGAAAAAAAACAGCTAAATCTTAGTTTAAGATATAATATAGACTATTTTATTCAAGATTTGTGCTATTTAAAACTTGTTTTAGTTGGTACTTTTGTCTTGGAAATTTAGATGAAAATGAAAGTAATGTTTCGGAATATATTGACACTTTTTGTAATGCTGTTTGCTTTGGTTACGGCCAAAGGGAATACGTATTTACATCAGGAGGCTAGTGTTTCGAAACAGGTAAAATTTTTATCAACAGACTATTCATCATTTGAGTTACCTGAAATCAGTTCCAATGTCCATCATTTGACGCTGTTTTCAGGTATGCTCGATGCATGGGAGTGTAACGATCCGCACGAACTCAATGAGCCGGATCAATTGCTTTATTTTACTATTATTCCTATTTGGCTATCGGCAATGGGGGTAACGTATGATAGGAAGCAGGATTTTAGTTTCCCAACTGAACACATAGGAGTAATCCTCAATCCGCGATACATACTATTCAAGTGTATCAAAATTCCAATTTAGTTTTAATATAATTTCTTTCTTTTGCCAAAAGTTATGCAGGCCAGTAAGGTTGTGCCATAAACTTTCGGGCATTATCTGCATGTTTTTTTGTTTCTTATAAACATCAAAAGAGTACGTTGTGGATCAAATAATAGTAATATAATTCTTACATATAAGTTAATATAAAATAGTAATTAGATGCATTTATTACCTAGAGAGACTGAGAAGCTGTTGCTTCATGTAGCTGGTGAACTCGCAAAAAAGCGTATGGCCAGAGGTGTCAAATTAAATTATCCAGAGTCTATTGCGTATATCAGCAGTGAGCTTATGGAGGGTGCACGAGATGGTCGGACTGTTGCAGAACTGATGCAATATGGGGCGACTTTGTTGACCCGTGAAGATGTGATGCAGGGTGTGCCTGAGATGATTCACGATATACAGATCGAGGCAACTTTTCCTGATGGTACCAAATTGGTAACGGTACATAATCCTATTCGTTAATTTAATAAGAACATTGAAAATATGATTCCTGGAGAATATTTCATTCAAGATGGCGATATCATCTGTAATGAAGGTAGAGAAGTAACAACATTGACAGTTGTCAATACGGGAGATAGACCGATTCAGGTGGGCTCTCATTATCATTTTTTTGAGGTCAATAAAATGATGGAATTTGATCGTGCATTAGCCTTTGGGAAACGATTGAATATTATCGCGAGTACTGCTGTTCGTTTTGAACCTGGGGAATCCAAGATTGTAGAATTGGTTCCATATGCTGGAGCGAGAAGAGTATATGGTCACAACGATCTGGTGAATGGCGATACTGAAACAGAGGTAGGAAAAATGAACGCTTTGAAAAAAGCAGATGCAAATGGCTTTAAAAATAAAAAATCATGAGCTTAAAGGTTAGTAGATTAAATTACGCGGCGATATTTGGACCTACAGGGGGAGATAAAGTTCGCTTAGGAGATACAGAAATCATCATAGAAGTTGAAAAAGATTATGCTTACTATGGTGATGAGGCAAAGTTTGGAGGCGGTAAAACTATTCGTGATGGTATGTGTCAATCTTCGGTGCATACGCGTGATGAAGGTACATTGGATTTAGTGATCACAGATGCGATTATCATTGATCACTGGGGTATTGTAAAAGGTGATATCGGGATCAAAGACGGAAAAATTGTTGGTGTAGGTCGCGCGGGTAATCCGGATACGATGGATAATATCACACCAAATATGATTATTGGTGCTTCGACCGAAGTTCATGGTGGTGCTGGATTTATTGTTACTCCAGGAGGTATTGATACGCATATTCACTACATCAGTCCTACACAGACGGAAACTGCTTTATACAGTGGTATTACGACTATGATCGGTGGTGGTACTGGTCCTGCTGATGGTACGAATGCGACAACGGTAACACCAGGGAAATGGAATATCCGTAAAATGATGCAGGCTGTTGAAGCTTTACCTATGAATTTTGGTTTTTTCGGTAAAGGTAATGTGGGGACAGAACAACCGATCGTGGAGCAGATCGAGGCTGGTGTACTGGGGGTGAAAATTCATGAGGATTGGGGCGCTACTCCTGCGACTATCGACCGTGCACTTTCTGTGGCTGATCAATATGATGTACAAGTCGCAATTCATACGGATACGTTGAATGAAGCTGGATTTTTAGAAGATACTATGGCAGCGATCAATGGTCGCGTCATTCATACCTTCCATACTGAAGGTGCTGGTGGTGGTCATGCCCCAGATATCATTAAATCGGCGATGTACCCGAACGTATTGCCTGCGTCTACAAACCCGACTCGTCCGTTTACTAAAAATACGATTGATGAACATCTGGATATGTTGATGGTCTGTCACCATTTAAGTAAAGATATTCCTGAAGATGTTGCTTTTGCGGATTCCCGTATTCGTCCTGAAACGATTGCTGCGGAAGATATTCTACAAGATCGAGGTGTTTTCAGTATCATGAGTTCGGATTCTCAAGCAATGGGCCGCGTAGGTGAGGTTATTACCAGAACATGGCAAACTGCTGATAAGATGAAGAAACAGACTGGTGCGCTTCCTGAAGATGAAGGTACTGGAAATGATAACTTTAGAGCTAGACGTTATGTTGCTAAATATACGATCAATCCTGCGATAGCACACGGTATCTCTAAATACGTGGGTTCTATAGAACAGGGTAAAATAGCGGATATGGTGATCTGGCGTCCTGCTTTGTTTGGTGCTAAGCCTGAAATGATTATTAAGGGCGGAATGATTATCGCTTCGAAAATGGGAGATGCCAATGCATCTATTCCTACACCTCAACCGATCATCTTGCGTACGATGTATGGTGGTTATGGTAAAGCATTGACAGAGACTTGTTTCAACTTTGTTTCTAAAATTTCGATTGAAAAGGGAATCAAAGAGGAGTACGGATTGAGTAAAACATTACTACCTGTGGAAAACTGCCGTAATATCTCCAAAAAAGATATGATTCACAATGATGCTACTCCAGAAATCATCGTTAATCCAGAAAACTATGAAGTGAGTGTCGATGGTGAGGTGATCAAATGTGAACCGATTGATAAGGTTGCTTTGGGACAATTGTATTTCTTGTTTTAATATGATCGCTAATTTTTATGGTGTGACACTAGGTCACACCATAAATTGTGAATAAATAATAATGAAAAATTTGAAACTATTTTTGGCAAGCTGTTTAGCAATAGCATGCTTTTCGATACAATCTGCCTACGCACAAAAAGGTGGTGTTATGCTTTATGGTTCATTTAATTACCATGAAACTGAAGCAGGTCATCAGCTAAGTGCGGCACCACTGGGGGTCGGTTATTTTTTTAATGATAATATGAATGTGGGGCTGAACTATGGTTTCAATACTTCGAAAAATAAGGCATTGGATTTTACTGATCATTTTCATGAGGTCGGACCATTTTACAGCAATACTTGGCCTTTAGGTAAACATTTTAATTTAATTGGTCAGGTTGAGGCTCATTATATATGGGGAAATGAGCATGTTGTCAATGCCGCTAATGTGATGGCTGATGGTAGCTATAACGGTTACTTACTGAGAGCCTATCCTCTGGTTGGTATTAGCTTAGGTAAAGGTTGGGCACTTAAAGCAAAAGTTGCAGAGCTTTCTTATAAGAAAAAACACAGTAAAGATGCTTCTATCGCAAATGATCATGAAATTATCACTGGAATCAATGGTTCTACGGTTGGTCTAGGGATATCAAAAAATTTATTTATTAAGGGATAATAATGATTATTACAGAAATCACAAGGAATATCAAAAATGAGGTGGTCAGTAAGCGTTGTGATCTGCTCATTATTGAGTGGTACGAATCTACGAAACGTATTCAACGTTTGCGTACGGAGGAGGGCATGGATATCGCCTTTAAATTATTGGGGAATACTTCTCAATTGCATAATGGGGATATTCTATATGAGGATGCTGACAAAATTGTTGTGATTGCTATTCGTAGTTGTGATGTAATCTGTATAGAATCGTTGAATTTTTTGGAGATTGCTTTTATTAGTTGTGAAATAGGAAATAAGCATTTGCCTCTATTTATTGAGGGGAATGAATTGCTTATCCCTTTTGAGCGAACGATGCAAAGTTGGCTGAATAAGCAGGGGATTCCCTACACGCTTGCTTCTCGTCAGTTATTAAGTCAGTTGAATGCTAATGTCGATGCAAATTATCATCGTGAGCTCAAATTTTCGACAAAGGGTATCCCTTTATTTATTAAAGCATAAAATATATGGAAAATAAATTTCTAGGCAAGCTTCTTCATTTGTCAGATCCGACGTTACCAATCGGTGGGTTTACCCATTCGAATGGATTAGAGACCTATGTGCAGAAGGAGATCGTACATAATAAAGCTACTGCAGAGTCGTATGTGAGACACAATTTGTGGTACAACTTGAAGTTTAATGATGCAGCTTTGATGCGTCTTGCTTATGATGCTACTCGAAATGATGATTTGGATTTGTTGCGCTCTTTGGATGAGGAGTGTACGGCATTGAAGAGTCCGAAGGAAATCCGTGAAGCGAGTAAGAAATTGGGTGTACGCTTGTATAAGATTTTTTCGCGATATCAGGAGCAACCGATATTGATTTGTTGGGGTGAGTTGATTAAACAGAAGAAAGTGGATAGTCATTATTGTTTGGTGTATGGTATGTTGGCTGCTTTATTAGACATCCCGATTCGGGAAGCTTTGCATGGTTACTATTACAATGTTGCTATCACTATGGTGACTAATGCTGTAAAATTAGTTCCTCTCGGACAGTTGGATGGGCAGGATATCTTGTTTTATCTGCATGATGACCTGATGACTTTATGTGATGAGACTTTGGAGGTGGATCGTGATCTGATCGGTTTATGTAATGTTGGATTTGATATCCGGTGTATGCAACATGAGCGGTTGTACACACGGGTTTACATTTCTTAATTAAATACGAACAAATGGAAAATAGAAAATATGTTAAGATAGGTGTGGGTGGTCCGGTTGGATCTGGAAAAACTGCACTGTTGGAATGTTTATGTAAACGTTTGAAACATGAATTGAATCTAGCGGTTATTACCAATGATATTTATACGAAGGAGGATGCTGAATACATGGCTAAAAACAGTACGTTGTCTCCTGATCGTATTATTGGAGTAGAAACAGGTGGTTGCCCGCATACGGCTATCCGTGAGGATGCGAGCATGAATCTAGAGGCTGTGGAAGAACTTGCTGAACGCTTTCCAGATCTTGAATTGATCTTGATTGAGAGTGGCGGTGATAATTTGACTTCAACTTATAGTCCTGATCTTGCGGATATCACCATTTTTGTGATCGATGTGGGTGAGGGCGAAAAGATGCCCCGTAAAGGTGGACCGGCGATTACCCGATCAGATTTATTGTTGATCAATAAGATGGATTTGGCTCCTTATGTTGGTGCTAGTCTGGAGGTGATGGAGTATGATGCTCGGAAAATGCGAAAAGGGGCACCGTTTTTATTTTCGAATTTGAAGACAGGAACGGGATTGGATGAAATCATTGGATGGATCAAAAAATATGCATTACTGCATGATGTAGCTGAACCTAATTTATTGCGTTAATATGATCTGTTCTTTAAATATCAACGTTGCCCATCGTGAAGGCAAGTCTTATCTCAAGGATGCTTATGTCACACAGCCTTTTCGTATCGTTCCAGTAGGACAATACAGGAGGGATAAAGGGGCATACTTGATGATTATGAGCTCATCACCGGGGTTATTGGATGGTGATGATCATCGTATCCAAATTACGATAGATCCTGGTGCTAAATTGCAATTGCAGACTCAAGCGTATCAGCGTCTTTTTCATATGAAAGGTAAATCGGTACAAAAAACGGAAGTTACGCTCGGCGAAGGTGCGGTGTTTTCTTTTGTTCCGCACCCTATTGTTCCTCAAAATTCTTCTCATTTTCTCAGCCATAATATTATCCACATGCAAAAAAACTGTCACCTCATCTTGAGTGATATTGTGACTTGTGGACGGAAACTGTCGGGAGAGATTTTTGAGTATAATCATTTTCAGAATCTGACTCAATGTTATGTGGATGGCCGACTGATATTGAAAGATAATGTACTGTTGCAACCTGATAAATTGCCGATACAGGATATCGGGATATTGGAAGGTTTTACCCATCAGGGAACGTTTATTTATCTCAATTCTGCTGGGAAAGCTGTTGGGGGCTGGATTGAAAAATTCCATCAACAGTATGAACATGTCACGGATATCGAATTTGGAATCAGTGCGCTTCAGTATGATGGGTTTATGATCCGAATATTGGGTTATGGTGCCGAGCAGTTGTTTACTATTTTTCAGGAGATCCAGCAGGAACTGTGGGATGCTGAACTCCTTATTTAATCATTTTAATGAGACTATATTTTAGTCTTATCTTATCAATTTATCTCAAAATGAGGGATCAAGTTTTAGCTTATATAAAAGCTTTTTTTAGAGGTTTCGGACAGATCATGTTGCAAGGTAATGCTTGGACAGGCATATTATTTATTGGTGCTATTTTATATGACTCGACCTTAATGGGCTTTGCGGGTATATTGGCTAATGTTGTAGGGGTTGCAACAGCTAAAATACTGAAATATGATAAAGATCATATTGATAATGGATTATTTGGTTTTAATGCTTCTTTGTTTGGTGTAGCGCTTGTTTTTTACTTTGAAGCGAATATCTGGATCTGGATGACATTGATTCTTGGTTCCATGTTAACCACTCTTATGATGGGTTTTGCGCTCAAAAGAAATTTACCTGCTTTTACTTTTCCTTTCATAGCTGTTACCTGGATTTCACTGTATATCCTGAGTATTCCACAGCTTGCAATGCCTACTGTATCACAACATTTTGTTGATATCCAAGAAATGGATGATTTCTTGATCGAGGGACATGCTTTCGGGCAAGTGATCTTTCAAGGAAGCCTGATTGCGGGATTGGTCTTTTTCCTTGGGGTATTTATGAGCAATCCGATGGCTGCACTTTATGCTTTCGCCGCTGTGATTATCAGCATTTACCTATCTCATTATGGTCATGAATCGGAAACTATGATCAGCAACGGAACGTTTAGCTTTAATGCTGTACTCTGTGGCATTGCTTTAAGCGGTACTCGTGTGCGGGATGGATTATATGTCCTTATTGCTGTCGTGATTGCGACTTATTGTGATCATGTGCTTGTGCACTATGGGTGGACGACATTGACTTTTCCGTTTGTAGTGGCTATGTGGGCAATGGAACCTGTTAAACGTCTGGATAAATGGATCGTGGGGCGGTTTGAAGAAACTTTTAAAAGCCGATTGTCCTAAAACAATAAAACTTAGCTGCTATACAAACTGATCAATGGTTGAGTGGCCATTGATTAGTTTGTACTGGTATATAACAGACCAGTGGTCATAAAAAACTATATAATCGATGAAAAATACTCTTTATAAAATATTATCCTTACTCTTTCTTGTTATCAGTCCATTTTTATTACTTCATGCTCAGATTAGTCCTCCTGGATTGGGAAAAGCAAAAACGGCTTCTTGGTCTGCCATTGGTCTTAAAAGACAACTGGATAGTACTGGTACGAAAGAAGCTTTAACTTACCTCGGCCTAGGAACCAAAAGTACACTTGATGATTCAAATCCTTTTCATAAACAAGCTATTTTTGTCCTCAATCACGAGGTATATCATAAGTTTGCTAAGAACCAGCAATATAGTTATGCTTTGAGCTATCGTCGTCAAAATGTATATGATGCAGATGCTCCTTATCATGGTGAAGGAGTAGAGCAGGAGTTTCGCTTGTATGGGCGCTATGCTTATAGTTTCAGATTCGGTGAGCGCTGGAAATGGAAAAATACAGTCAGACAGGAATTTCGTAAATTTTTTACAGCAGATTTTAATAAAGCTGAGGAGAATTTTCAATTGCGGACTAGGCTTAAAACACAGATGAATCTGAAACTCTCGGATAGAAATAAACAGGAACTTGCATTTAGTGCTGAGGGTCTGTTTGCAGTAAGCAAAATGTATGAGCCGAAAGATGAGTGGTCAAAATTTGCTTATAAGGAAGCGCGTTTCGCTTTATATTACATGACGGATATTGCGCATACACCCTTGCACCTTGATGTTGGATATATGAATGATTTAATTAAAGGCTATAGTCAAGCGGACTTTGGTGTTCACTATCTTGCTGTTGATCTGATTTGGAATCTGCCTTATAAAAAGAAGCATTAATCGGAAAGAAATTTGTGTTTGCGATAATCACTGGGTGAATAACCGGTGACTTTCTTGAATAAACGTGTAAAGTAGGATGGGGATTTATATTTCATTTCGAATGCAATGCCTGCAATATCTCTTGTCGCATCCTGTAATAAGATTTGACTATGTAGTATACTGATTTCGTTGATCCACTGTTTAGGAGGCTTATTGGTTGCTTCCTTCACACATTTGTTGAGGTAGTTTTCGGATATATGTAATAAGTTGGCATAGAATAAAACATTCTTGTGATCTGTGTGAAATTTTTGTACGAATTCTCGAAATCGAAATGCAATATCCAATTGTCTACTCATCGGTGCTTTTACTTCGTAATCTGTTTTAATTATTTTTAACAGTATACATTGTAGCATTGATACACAGATCTCCATAACTTTTCCTTCGGTAAACAGCTCTTCTTCCAAGAGTTCAAGCATTTTTTGAATCCATACAGAGACGTGCTCTGACAAGGGGGTAAAGGGATGTGAATTGAAAAACCGGATATCATTGATGCCTAATTCAATATCTGTAACGATTTCGTTTTCATAAACGACAAAAAAACCTTCGGCATCATCTGAAATCGCTAAAGTAGCAGTAATATTTCCCTGTTTGACATTAATCACTTGATTTTCAGCTAAGGTGTATGCCCCTGATTCCAGATGTTGTGTTAAAGTTCCTTTAGTAACAAAGATTAGGAAATTGAAGGTAGTACGGTAAGGAATGACAGGCATGAGAATACTTCGTAGGTAATTTTCGATGCGGTATACCTGTATTTTGCTTTCATTGAATAGATTATGATCTGTTACATCAGGCAAAAAAAGCTTTTTGTATTCGTAATTGTTGATAATCTTAATCGACGATTTCATAGTGCTATTTCTCTAAAAAACCTTTTCATATGATGTTGATGAAAGAGATTGTGTATGTACAAATATACGATTTAGCGACCTAATTTACAGTGTAATCCTATCGATAAAATTTGTTTTTAACTGGAATTTTTCTTCATATTATCTCATAAAAAAAGCTCCAATCCGGAGCTTTTTTATGTTTAGTTTTAATCTTTTATTGTTTTTATTTTTTTTGGAATCGCATCATCGCAATATCGCCCATAATCAGAGTCAATGTATTTCCGTTGACATCGAAGGAAGTGATTTTCTCCAGCGTGCTGAAGTATACACTTTCTCCTGAACCTTCGCAGGCCATTTTAGTAGATGCTAGTGGACCAAAACTAATGTGGTTGTTTTCGGTTTTGAAAGTTCCATTGTAATTATTGCAACTACTGTTTCCAGATACTTTTTTTGCTGTCAAATCAAAGGTGATCGTAGGCTTTTTATTTGGATATAGACCTTCAAATGCAATACGTGGTCCAGATACATAATCTAATTCCCATGTACCTGCTAGTGCTTGCTCACCTTTTTCTGCTTTGATAAGCGTAAATTTAGCTAATGTTTTTCCACCTTTTTTTAAACTCAATACTTCTCCTTCTATTGTGTAGGTATCTACTGCTATAATGTTTTTTGATAACGCCTGTTCTATCTCGAACTCAGGACAAGCCATCATTGTGGAAATACCTTGTTCAAATTTAATTTTGTTTTTTCCCGTGATATTTACTGCTCCACCTAAAGTATTACAACCTGCATTTGCAGCATATCTATCGTCTTCAAACTGTAAGAAGGGGACACGTCCGTTTACCTGTGCTGGTACTGTTTTTCCATCTACTTCGATCAGTTGCCACTTGTTTCCTTTTAGCTGCATAGTTTCTGTAGTCGAATGCTCTTTGTTCGTATTTTTTTTGAAAACTGAACAACTGCTTAATCCAACGATCAGCGTTGCCATGATTAAAATCTGATTAAATTTCATCTTTTATCTTTTTTTGATATGATTGTTTAACAATAATTAGAACGTTTGGTTTGAGTGAATGCTACATTTTATACAAAAAAAGAGGAAACCTATTCGGGTTTCCTCTTTTAATCAGCACTATAGAATTGCTGTTATTTTTTATTTTGTTGTGCTTGACGCATCGCTTCTTCCATTCTTGATTGGAATGACGATTTCTTTTGCACCTTTGGATTCTTTTTATTGTCTTCTAATTTCGCTAAAATCTTATCATCATTAACCATTGAACGGATGATCAACTGTGTTAAGAATGTTAGGATTGCACTTAAGAAGTAATAATAGTTTAATCCTGCAGGGAAACTATTCAAGACGAAAAAGAAAATTAAAGGCATAATGTAACCAATGTATTTCATTTGTCCTGTCGCACCCGAAGTCGCATTGTTGTACCAAGTGGTCAATAATGTTGTTAAAGTCATCAATACGCACATCAATGATACGTGATTCACGCCGAAAATCGGTGCGAATGAGAATAAGGTATCGTATGTTGACATATCTTTCATAAACAAGAAACTTTCACCTCTCAGCTCGAATAAATTCGGGAAGAAGTAGAAGAAAGCAATTGTAAATGGCATTTGTAATACCAATGGAAGACAACCTCCCAATGGGTTTACTCCAGCTGTTTTATACAATTTCATTTGTTCTTGCTGCAACAATACTGCATTGTCTTCACCTACTTTAGCTTTTATTTCATCTAATTGCGGTTTCAATACACGCATTTTAGCCATTGATAGGTAAGATTTGTATGTTAATGGTGATAATACCAGTTTTAACAATAATGTTAGAACAAGGATAACTATACCATAACTCAAATGGAAATTGTCTAAGAAATCAAATACAGGTACTGTAATAAATTGGTTAATCCAACGCATTGGTCCCCATCCCATATTAATGATTTTATGAAAATCATGACCTTCTGCTTTAAGCGTTTTGTATTGATTAGGGCCAAAAAAGAAGTTTAACGAATAACTGTTGTCTTTTTGAGTTGCATAATCAAGACGTGCTGTAGCCGCATAAAGTTTAACAACATCGGATTCGATTGTTGTTTTTACATTTACATCTGCTGTTGTAAATCCTGTTTTGCTTGAAAGAATGTTTGAGAAATAGTGTTGCTTGAATGCAATCCATTCTACTTTTTCTTTTAACTCTTTTTCTTCATCTTTTGCTTCTGACAAATGGTCTACATTACCTGCTTCTTTATAATAGATGGTAGATTTTTGACGTTCAGAATCAATATTTTGTTCTTTCTGTAGTAAAATCGTTTCCCAATCTAAAGCAATCGTTTTTTGATCGATCTTGTTTTGAATACCTTTTGTGTTGATATCAAGACCTAAATTGAAACCATTACCTTTGATGGTATATACGTATTCAATATACTGATCAGCTCCATAAGCTAATTGTAATTTAATCGATTTTGAATCTTCGCCTGTTATCTTTACATCAGCATCTTCAGAAGTAAAGAACAAATCGTTGGTATTGATGTTTTCACCGGCGACATTAAATTTCAATCCAAATCTATTGTGGTCACCTTCAAACAATACTAATGGTTTACCATTAAAATTTGTTTCACCTTTTAATTGTACAGATTTTACACGACCGCCTTTAGAGCTTATTTTAGCAATGATTTTATCATTTTCTACTGTAATGATTTTTTCTGTGCCAAATTTCGCAGCTCCAAAAGGAAGTTTTAATGCTGCAGAGTCAAGAGGCTTGGCCTCTTGTGTTGCTCCTAGTTGTGTATTCGCTTTTGTCGAGTCTGTTAAAGGTGCTAGACCTTTTTTAACACGTGCTAACGAATCTTGTAGAACTTGTTCTTTTTTTATTTCTACGTCGGACGGTTTCATTAAGTAAAATGAACCGGCTATAATTCCGAACATCAGAAGTAAACCAATAAGGGTATTTCTATCCATTTTTTTAAATTAAACTTACTTAATTGTTTCCTGCTTTTGTATCTTATTTTTCTTATTCGACAAAGCAGCGGCTACAAAGCTAACAAAAAGTGGGTGAGGATTTGCAACAGTTGACTTTAATTCTGGATGAAATTGTCCTGCTACGAAAAAAGGATGGTTTTTCAACTCAACAATTTCTACTAATCCTGAAGTTGGGTTGATTCCTGAAGTAATCATTCCAGCTGCTTCATATTGCTCTAAATAAGCATTATTGAACTCATAACGGTGACGGTGACGTTCGGAGATTCTTGTTTTTCCGTATATATTGA
Organism: Sphingobacterium kitahiroshimense; assembly: GCF_025961315.1. Lineage (NCBI taxonomy): Bacteria > Pseudomonadati > Bacteroidota > Sphingobacteriia > Sphingobacteriales > Sphingobacteriaceae > Sphingobacterium > Sphingobacterium kitahiroshimense. Next base: position 4,800,778 of record NZ_JAOQNK010000001.1, read on the forward strand.
ATGCTTTTGTACCTTTTTTGATATCACAATCGTACGCACCTAATCGCATTGTACCGCCCATGTTAGTGATGTTTTTTTGATCTTCCATTAAGTTGATCACTGGATGTGGTGTATCTGGATTCATTTCCGTACTATTTGCATCTTTTAATCCCAATACATTACGGCCAAATTCAATTACTGAACATTGCATGCCTAAACAAATTCCAAAGAAAGGAATATTGTTTTCACGTATATATTTAATAGCGGCTAACTTACCGTCTAATCCACGTTCACCAAAACCAGGAGCAACAAGTACGCCATCCATTTCGCTCAACTTGTCTTGGACATTTTGATCATTTACACTTTCCGCGGCAATATATTGTAATTTTACTTTACATTCATTGGCCGCTCCGGCGTGGATAAAACTTTCGACTATAGATTTATATGCATCTGGTAATTCAACATATTTACCGACTAATCCGATATTTACTTCATTAGTAGGATTTTTTAATTTTCCTAAAAATGCTTTCCAGCTATCTAAATCTGGTTCATTCTTATTCGAAAGTTTCAATTTAGCAAGGACAGTCTTGTCTAATTGTTCTTTCAGCATATTTAAAGGAACGTCATAAATAGTAGGAGCATCAATCGATTCTACAACAGCATTAATATTGACATTACAAAATAATGCTAATTTTTTGCGAATTTCTTGCGTCAATTTATGTTCTGTACGACAAACTAAAATATCAGGTTGGATACCGTATTCTAATAATGTTTTAACAGAATGTTGTGTTGGTTTTGTTTTTAATTCACCAGCTGCTGCTAAGTAAGGTACTAATGTTAAGTGAATAACTACAGAATCATGAGTGCCTAATTCCCATCTTAACTGACGAACTGCTTCGATGAAAGGTAAAGATTCGATATCACCTACTGTACCACCTAATTCTGTGATGACAATATCATATTTTCCTGTTTCACCTAATAAACGCATACGGTTTTTGATCTCATCTGTGATATGAGGAACAACTTGAACTGTTTTTCCTAAATATTCACCTGCGCGTTCTTTTTGAATAACAGATTGATAAATACGACCTGTCGTCACGTTATTAGCTTGTGAAGTAGGTACGTTTAAGAAACGTTCGTAATAGCCTAAATCAAGGTCTGTTTCAGCACCATCTTCCGTTACGTAACACTCACCATGCTCATATGGATTTAATGTTCCTGGATCAATGTTAATGTAAGGGTCAAATTTTTGAATCGTAACCTTGTAGCCACGTGCTTGGAGAAGTTTAGCAAGAGAGGATGCAATAATACCCTTCCCTAACGACGAAGTAACGCCGCCCGTAACAAAAATATATTTAGTCATATCAATAATGGATTTCAAAATATAAGGCCTAAAATGGCCTAAATATCTGCTTTATGTACGGGATACAAAGATAAGAATATTTGTGGAAGACGACGTTTTTTTTTGTCTTTAATTTTAAAACACTAATTTTTTGACATGACGGTTGCATGAGGTTTAATCTTTGCTAATTCAATTTAGATCTAAACTTCATGAAAAAATCTTCAAAGTATTTTTTTGATAAATGTGCTGTTATAAATGTACCTGCTATAACTAAACTGTAGAAAATCAGAAAACTTAAGTAGGGATCAAGTGTTAGTAAATGTTTTTTCGCTAAATGAATAACGGCAAAGATCACGATCATATGATACATGTAAATTCCATAGGAGATTTTGCCTCCGTAGTCTAAAAAAGTATTGTTGAAAAATGATTTTGAATTTAATCTGATACCGATAAACAGAATGAGATTGAGAAAGAGTGCATTTAGAATGATGTATGAAAAGATCCAATGATCAAAAATATTTGATCCAATAAATGCTATACATGTATTTCGGAAGAATAAGAATGAAAATAATACGGCTAATAAAAAGTAATTGACCGCTGCATATTTTTTGTACCAAGCCTGTAAGTTTATATTGGTGTGGTATAGGAAATAAGCTCCCAGTGCACCAATTGCCATTGATTCGAAAGCAAAAGTTTTGATAAGATGCACAACAAGTACGTCTGTAATGATGTTGTTAAAACATAGTATCAGTAAAAGAATTTTGAGTAAAAATATACCTATAATAAGTGCAAACTTGTTGTCTATCCATTTAAATAGGGGTGCCCAAATGATGTAAAACCATTCTTCAACGCCGATAGACCATAGGGGTTCGAGTAGATGTGAGCCATAGGTAAAGGTGACGATACTGGGCAAAAATAAAACAAATAACAGCCAGACCTGCCCTATGGTATAGGGGAATGAATAGTTAATATGTAAGACCTGAAATAGAAAAGGGAAGATAACTATGCCTATGGCGACTAATAAGAAATATAAAGGCCAGATGCGAATGACTCTTTTCAGATAGAAATTTTTAATGGATATTGTCTTTTTCTGATCTTGTTCTTTCAGTAACAAATAACTGATGAGGAAACCACTTAAGACAAAGAAAAATTTGACAGCAGTAGTTCCATTTTGAAAAAAACTAAAATGTTCATAGGTGATGAAATCATTTTTTGTCCGAATGACTTCTCCATGGTGAAATAGAACGAGGAGTGCGGCAAAAAAACGGAACGCATTTAGATTTGGAAAAAAAGATATGTTCTTATACATTGTTGCTGTAAAAATAGCAATATTAGTTTATGTTTCTGCGTTATTTTGTTTCTACAAATTATTGTTATAGCGTTATAAATGTTGTGTGAATAGCATTTTTTGAATTGATGCAGACGTTCAGATAAGCTATGGTAGAGTTACTGGTTATAAAGATCAAAATTACCTCTATTATCTAAGGATACTTGAATTTTTTTTGACTGTTTTTCCTTGATCTTCATACTATAACTTTGTTTGTCTTTATTTAGATCCAAAGTGACCTCATAATCTTTCAAAGCGGGTAGTAGGTATTGATTATATAATGAAAGTTTCGTTAATTGATCGCTATATCGACGATTTTCCTTTTTAAACAATTGTTGTAAATAATGAATATTCCAAGCTAGTTTAGTGACGGCATAACTATTTGGAAGTGTTGCTTCCTGCTTTTGTGCTTGTTCTACAAATTGTATATATCCCCATCTTTCTGGATAATGCATATTAATTAAACCGATCGGTGACCATACCCAATTGTCTTCAGCTAAGGGCTTATTATTTTCTTTTTTTCTACTGTAATGATTATTTGTGATATCATGTTGCCATTGTACACGTGAAAAATTACATAACCAGTAATCATTTGCTTTAGGCATTGAGGATTTACCGAAAGCATATAATGATTGATGTGGAATTGCAAATTCAACAGACCAGTATGTATCTATATCCTGGGGATTATTAAGGGTACCATTGATATGTACTGCGGATTTTAGATTTTTAACATCCCAATGTGTAATGGCCTGACCCCCGAATCGATATGGTTTTGGTAACATAAGATCGAAAATGGTATGTAATGGATTGACCTCTATTTCGTAATATTCTGCTTGATATAAATTGGGTTTTAAAAATATTTCAAAGTCATTGTTTAGATAAACAATTTCATCGTGCTTGTAGATATCTGCCCAAATATGAGGTTCATACAGTTTTGCGTACACATATAGGTAGGTGGAATCCCAAAGCATTTTTACTTCGGTTTTATACAAAGGTTTTTTGTGCTCGCCACCTTGAATATCTTCAAAATTATTAATTGTTTTTGCTTTTGTCCAGCTAATTTCATCGTCCTTACCGTCAATTATTAACGGTTCACTGATTTTAAGTACCGGATATGTTTTTGGAATGGACTGTAGTGCTAAAAAATCTTGAATTGAATTTTGGGCATAGCTGTTCAGGAAACAGCACAGGAATACGAGGGTAAAAATAGACTTGTTCATATAATACTTTTCAGGTCATAAGATAAACTAAAAAGATTTAGCATGGAAGAAGTTTTTGACTTGTAAAGAAAATGTTGCTATATTGGGGATTTATGGCAATAAAAAAAGGCATCGAAACTGAATTCAATGCCTTTTTTTATACTTGTGTAGTCGTAATTAGATTCTTTTAGACTTAATACGAGCAGCTTTACCAGTAAGACCACGTAAATAAAATAATTTAGCGCGACGTACTTTACCGTAGCTGTTTACTACAATTTTTTCAATGTTTGGCGAATTTATAGGGAAGATACGTTCCACACCAATGCCATTTGAAATTTTGCGTACAGTGAAAGTTGAATTAACACCTTCGCTGTTCAATTGGATAACCACACCTTGGTAAATTTGGATACGCTCTTTATTTCCCTCGCGAATTTTATAATGAACGCTTATGGTGTCTCCTGCTTTAAATGCGGGAACTTCATTTCTGATTACCGCTTGTTCTTCTACAAATTTTACTAAATCCATGATTATGAGTAATTAAATACGATTATTAGCCTGTAAAAATCGGAATGCAATATTACAGCTTTTTTTTTACTTTAAGAAATACTTTTTTCAAAAAATATTGAGCTGCCTTAGTTTGTTGCAAAGATAGAAAAACACTTTTAATATTTAGACCCTTGCTCACGATATATTTTAAAAAGTTTTACACATCGAGGTTAGGATGTGAATTTAAATGCTATCGAATTGAATGCTGATATTTTATTTCTCAATAAATCAGGCTTTTATTTAATAATGTTAAAATTATATTTGACAGATTGAAAAAACGCTGTATATTTGCATCACAGTAAACAAAAGGGGATACCTTTTCGGGGTGTAGCGTAGCCCGGTATCGCGCCACATTTGGGATGTGGAGGTCGTAGGTTCGAATCCTGCCACCCCGACCAAGAAAATAAAAGCTCTAACGAAAGTTAGGGCTTTTTTGTTTACGTGCAGATTCGAATCGCAGCATCTTTTGGAATAAGCTTATGACCAACAGGCTTAAAGTATTCTAGCCTCCCGATCAATATACTTCAAACCTTAAGAAAATGACCAATTCGGTTACTCATTTTCTATACTAATCTTTGATTTTTGAAATATGCTCAACAATTAACATTCGTTTTTGTGCTGTTTGTCACAAAGTGATCTCTTTCCCTCGATCTGTCTTCTTGGCTCCATTATTGTGTCAATTCAGTTGCCGATAGCAATCAAAGAAATTGGAAATCGCGGAAACGAGATGGTGATGATCTATAAATTGACTTTTAGGATTCAATTTTTTCCATGACGATTTACTCAATATGGTTGGAATTATTTAGTTTTGGCTTGTTAGCTAAGGAAGATTACACTATTGCCTCCTCGGCAAAGGAACGTTTGGAAAAACTCAGAAATACGGACGAATAATGATATTAAAAAAAATAATTGGCTTCAAATACCTGTGTACCGGGATGCTTTCCGCTTTGGTGGTTACGGGTTATGGGCAGGAAGTAGAGAAGCAACTAAATGCAGAGCAAGTGCAAACGATGGATTCCATTGATGTCGTACGCGACTACCGACCTGTTCTGGCCGATGCCGTAAAGGTTCGCAGGAGCCCAGATATGAGTCATATCAATCGGGAAGCCATTGAGACGGAGCTACGTCAAATAGCCACAGCTACCTATTTTGCAAATAAAACGTTTAAACAAGCTTATTACACTATATTGCTTAAACAGCATCCAAACGCTTCACGCAGCAATATTGATAGTTACCGTATCAGCTATCTGGCTTACCAGGCACGTGAATATCCAAGAGCGGCCTCTATTTTGGAGTCGCTGGAAGCTTCGGATGCCTTTTATCAGGGTTCGATCATAACTTTGGGTCATATTGCACTGGAAACCGGCGATAAGCAACGCGCACGAAATGCATTTGTCAAAGCGATGAGACTAGATTTCGACCCCCAATTGAAAGCAGATGCGCAATTTAACTATGCCAAAATCTTGTATGCAATGGACTCTACCCAAGCCGCTCAGCAAGTTCTGGAAAAATATATTGCTCAAGAATATGGGGGGCGTGAACTAGGCGCTCAAGCACAGGAAAGTGCGGAAATATTATCGGCTCAAATCCTGTTGGGGACGAGTAACTTCCATACTGGAGTAAGTCTGTTGGAGTCGTTGAAAGATAGAGGGCGGGAAGTCGATGCTACTTATCAAAAAGCAACTTACTATCGCGGATTGGAGTTTTATAACGAGCGCGCTTTCGAAAATAGCATATCGACATTCATGAGATCTGAAAAATTCCCGATCGATGCAAAAATGGCCGCGCTTGCTACTTATTGGAAAGCGGAAGCGATGTATGAAGTGCGCAAATATGGGGAGGCGGTAGAAAACTTCTCCCGGTTCTTACGGTTGCCTGTTGCAAAAAATACCGACGTATATAATTATGCAAATTATGGGCTGGCTTATGCCGCGTTCAGAAATAACAGTTTTAGTATGTCGGCCGATTATTTTGAGCGCTTTTTGGCTGTCGAGGGAAGTTCGCTAGATGAAAATATACGTCATGACGTAATAGCACGTTTGGGCGATTCGTATTTGTCTATGCGCAATTACGACCGTGCCAACCAATATTATGATCAGCTTATCAACAGTAAAACTTCCAATCAGGACTATGCGTTGTTCCAACGAGGTGTTATCTTTGGATTGCAGGGAGACCATGAAACCAAGCTAAAGATCCTGCAGTCTGTTTTGAAACAATTTCCGGCTTCGAATTATGCAGATGACGCCGCCTTTGAGATCCCCTATACCTATTTCACTACGGGAGATTATGATCGCGCTATCGATGGTTTGCAACGGATGATCGAAAAATACCCGCGCAGCAGCTATGTGCCCCGCGCATTGATGACCATAGGGCTCGTGCAGTATAATAAAGATGATTCCGAAGCGGCGAAAGCCACTTTCAAAAGTGTTGTGGAGAAATATTCCAAAACCAATGAGGCACAGCAAGCGATGCGTTTTATTGAAAACATCTACCTAGACCAAGGGGATGCTACGAGCTATATTCATTACGCAATCGGCACCAATGTCAGTAACCTGAGCCCTGCGGAGCAAGATAATATGGCTTTTCAAGCAGCCCAATCTCTGTTTGCCAAGCAGCAATACGCAGCTTCGGTGGAAGCCATCAATGCGTATTTTGATAAATTTCCGAAGCCCAAACAAGAAAAATATGCCCGTTACATCCGCGGGGTGAGTTCGTACCGCACTGGGCATCCAAAGGAAGCACTGCACGATCTGAATATCATCCTAAACGACTGGACAAGCAAGTATACAGAAAACACCTTGCTGACAGTGGCTGCCCTATATCTTGATCTAAAAGAATACAACGAGGCGATTGTGCACCTCAAAAAATTGGAACTCAATTCAGATTATAAAAAGAACTATGGTTACGCAATAAGTAACCTGATGATGTGTTATTTCGAACTCGGCGACATGGAGCAGATGGCCAAGTATGCGAAGTTGATAAAAGATTACGATGGCGCATCGCAGGAGGAAATTGCTAAAGCTCATTTATACAGTGGAAGGGTATTGCTACAACAAAAGAACATCGTGTCTGCCATGAAGGAACTCAATCTGGCTGCTCTGAAGAGCCAAAAGGCGGTTGGCGCAGAAGCGCGATACCGTGTTGGGCAACTGCAGTATGATAACAAGGAATACGACAAAGCCATTGAAACTGCCTTTGAGGTGATTAATAGTGAGGAAGAAAATGCATACTGGGAAGCCAAGAGTTTCCTATTGCTTGCTGATAGCTATGCGCGTAAAGGCAATACTTTGCAGGCGAAGAGTACGTTGGAAAGTGTAATTGAAAATTATGAAGAAAAAGATGATATCATTCCGTCAGCAAAAGAACGTTTAAAGAAATTGAACAATAAGTAACCTTCGCTTGTGAAACAAAAGAAAAATTCATTTCGTTTCTAAAGGTAGACGTAACAAGTATAGTTATGTTTCCCAAAGGACCAATAGCAGTAAGACTGAAAATAGTGTCCGGTGTGAATAGCATTCAGGTGCCGAGTTATTTTTATATCCTGATATAACAGAAGAGAGTCAAATTGAAAGTGCGATGAGGACTTACAAAGTGAATAGCAAGTGAATAGTAGGTTTACAAATGCCACTGTATAGCAACATCATTGTTTTTTTTAGCTTCATTTTGGCGAGAAAACAAAAATAAACAAGGTATTAAAGTTATCTTTTTCATATAGCTAAGTTAGCATATTTTTATAACATTGCTATCCAATTACGCTTACCTTCATTAAATGTGTGATCAGTTCATGATAAGGCTTAATTATGCTAAATCTTTCGATGGATTCAAAACCAGAATCTTGACCAAGATTATAGCTATAACATCATTTAATACATAGGCAAAAATATATTCATCAGAAATATCAATAATTTAAAAATCAGTATTATTTAAAATGCACAACGGGTTATTACTAAATTTCTATACCAAGTAAAAGTATTAAGTGTTTCGTTCAAGTCATAAGACATCGCCACATCATATGCCCGCTTAGGATAGCTGTATGCCTTATAACCAATATTGATAATGGGATTTAACATACTAATATGCGACCTAACAATTTTGAAGCGTGTTCTACTCAGCAGTTACTCAGGTGTAGGTGCTCATTTTTTAACGCGACGAAGAGAACGCAAATAATTTCCTGTTTTCTTTAAGACAACCACAACAGAACCTGCTTTCCCGGAAACAGTCCCCTTAACGCCATTTTTGATGATTGCCATAATTACCTGATTAGTTTACAGATAATCAAGATAAACATTAAAACGGGAACATCCTAATACCAAATTTTAGCTAATAGCAATTTTTAATCAATTTTTAGACAGTAATCAGTCAATATTGATACAGTCTACACTGAGTAATCACTGAGCAAGCACTGAACAAACACTGAACAAGTAATGTTAAAAAGTATAATTTGTTAATCATCTGATCTTCGTTTGCTGCACCTAAAAATTAAAGAGAGGACCTACGTTTGTGTAAATACCAAAATAGGTTATGATTTCTGCTTGCTGGACTATCGGGGTTATGGTAAGAGTGGGGGAACAGTGACCAATCAGGAACAATTATACGACGATGTATAATTGATGTATGACACTTTAAAAGCCAAATATAGTGAAAACAGAATAGTGGTAATAGGGCAATCCATTGGGTCTGGAGCGGCATCATTCCTTAGTGCTCACAACCAGCCGAAAATGGTAATTTTACAAGCCCCTTATTATTCAATAGCGGATTGGATACATCAGTTGGTACCAGCTCTTAAAATTGTAAATAACTCATTTAAGTTGGAAATTTATAGTTATTTGAAGAAAATAACCTACCAGTTAGTTCTGATACACGGAGATGCTGATGATGCTGTATATTATGGTTCCTCAAAGAAATTATCAAGATTTATAAAACCAACAGATCGGTTTATCACCCTTCCTGGCGAAGGACATAATGATTTTACCAAAAATGAAACATATTTGACGTGGATAAAGAGACTGCTCAAGTAACTATTCGATAGATTATCCATCTTTTCTCCCCATAAGCTTAAAGTAACAATATGGAATCTATCAAAAAGATTAATGTAGCCCTACAGAAATCTTATGTGGCTATTTGTGACATTAAAAGAACCATATTTAGTATGTCATCAATCTACCTGTTGTGAAATGAAAATGGGTGATTCTCTATAAAAACATGCTTCTACTTTCGTTGATTAGCCCTTTTTAACAAATTGCTTTTAATTTTTTATTGTCAGTCAGGATAGTGCAGGATGCTTAAGCTATATCGGATTTTTATATTTGAGGTAGCTAAAAAAAGCAACCCTTATACTTTTGATTATAAACAACTTATAGGTGCCTTTTATCCTGGGTCCTAATATCTTTAATAGAATATAGAATGAAAAACTTTAATAAAAAAGGAGGTTTAGGTATGGGAGAAGAATCGTACTAAGAACGAGCTTGAATAAAAAACCGATAGTGTTCTAGCACCATCGGTATGCATTTAAGGCCTTATTTTAAATTAATAGAGAGCGTCTAAACTCTTAATCTTAAAACCATCAAACCTTGCAAAGTTATGCAATATGATCAATTTAACAAAAAAATAACTGAGAATTTTACAGTCCAAAATTTATGTAGAACGCAGACTGAAAAAATTTCAAATCCGCTACTAGGACGTTCTAGTCTTTTGAAAGCATCATTATTATTGTCTGGAATATTTTCTATTCAACTGTCTCATATTCAAGCTTCAGTGGTGGGTTATTCGGGTCGTGTCTTTGATTTGGAGGAAAATCATGGAATGCTTTTTAATAGTAATTCAGCTAGAATTACCCGTAGCAACATCCAAGAGCAAATTACTGTTAGCGGTATCGTACGTGATGCAAAAGGACTTCCTATCCCGGGTGTTACTATACAGGTCAAAGGTACAGATGTTGCCACATCTACTGCTGAGGACGGGAGCTATGTCATAACTTTAAATAAAGGCCAAAGTTTGTCTTTTCGGAATATAGGTTATTCTAGCCAAGAAATTGTGATTACAAAAGCAGGAGAGCAGCACGTTACACTAATCAGTATGTCACAAGACATCGATGAAGTTGTGGTGGTGGGATATGGTAGTCAACAGAAAAAGGATGTTACTGGATCTATCGCATCGGTATCGATGAATAATGTTCGGGGGCAAGCTATTGCTAGTCCTGATCAAGCCTTAACGGGCCAGATTTCAGGTGTTCAGGTAAGTACCTCCAATGGAACACCAGGAGGTGGTCCCAGGATTCGTATACGTGGAATTGGTGCTATCGGAGCAGGAGGATCGCCATTATATGTTATTGATGGATTTCCGGTTCCGTCTTCTTCAAGCGAACGCTCAAATCCTTTGACGGCAATAAATCCCAGTGATATCGAATCTATGACTGTATTAAAAGATGCATCTGCAACAGCAATTTATGGATCGAGAGGTTCTAATGGTGTTATCTTGATCAATACGAAAAAGGGTACAGTTGGAAAATTGAAGATCAATGTTGCGGCGAGTTCAGGTATTCAGGAAGTACCAAAAAAAGGTCGTCCCAATATGATGAATGCTATGGAATTTGCTCAGTTTCGTAAAGAGGCTATAGAAGATAAAATCCGATATGAGGAAGGTAGGGAGCCTACATTAAATGATATTCCAGAGGAATATCGTAATCCTGAAACTTTAGGGGCTGGTGTAGATTGGTATGATGCAGTTACCCGAATTGCACCAATGTCTGATTTTAATGTGAGTTTTAGTGGAGGGAATGAACAGATACGCTCTTTTGTTTCGGCAGGTTACCTGAATCAATCGGGGGTGATGTTAAACACTGGTTTTGAAAGGTTTTCCGTCCGGGGTAATGTAGATGCCAATATCTCTAATAAATTAAAATTGGGGATGAATATTGCACCTACATTATCTTATCTCAAAGGAGGTGTTAGTGGGCAGGGTAGGGATGAATTTTTCGAAATTTCCACACCCGTTTCTACCATTTATAATGCAGATGGTACTTACAATCCATATATCGTTTCACCGGGTACTTTTGGGAACCCTAATCCAGTTATGTTCTTGAATGAACGTGTTGATAAAAGCAGCAAAATGAAAATTTTGATGAGTGCCTATGCGGAGTATAGCATTCTTCCTAAACTAAAATTTAAGACAACTTTTAACGTTGATTATCAGGATGAAAGTGGTGAATACTTTCGACCTTCAACTCTAGCAAACCAAAATGCTCCAGGACCGTCGATTCCCAGTGGAAACTATACACGTGGTCAATATATCAATTGGGCAAATGAGAATACATTAACTTATGATTACAGTTCGGATAATGGTCATACAATAAGTGCGCTGGCGGGTTACTCCATTCAGTCCCAAAAAGATAAGTCGGCAGGGTTCAATGGGTCGCAATTCCCGGATGATGATATTCAGACCTTAAATGCAGCGGCTAGGATCACAGGTGGTACGGGCATTGAAGATTGGGCATTAATCTCTTACTTGGCCCGTGTAAATTACACTTTTAAAGATAGATACATCCTGACCGCATCTTTCCGTTCGGATGGTTCTTCGAGATTTGGTAAAGATAATCGATGGGGGTCGTTTCCATCTGTTGCACTAGGCTGGCGGCTGTCAGAAGAAAAATTCTTAAAAGATGCGACTTGGGTTGATGAATTGAAACTTAGAGCATCATACGGTAGAAGTGGTAATTTCAATATTTCTAATTATGCGCCATTAAGTAGTATTGGAACGGGTAATTATGTCTTTGGTGGTAGTTTGGCACCAGGTCGTATTATGAACAGCTTAGGTAATAGTTTCTTAGGTTGGGAAAAGATGAAAGAGTTAAATGTAGGTTTAGATTTTGCGACTTTAAATAACCGTCTGACAATTGCAGCAAACTACTACAAGCGTAATACTTTAGACTTATTGTTAAATACGCCGATTCCCCAGTCCTCTGGTTTTTCTTCTGTAACAGAAAACCGAGGGGATGTTGAAAATACCGGTTTTGAATTTTCCGTGAGTTCCATCAATATTACCAATGATAACTTTAAATGGAATACTGATTTCAACATTTCTTTCAATAGGAATAAAGTGATTGCTTTAGGAAGAAGCACTGATCCGATTTTCTCTGGGGCAAGTTCGGAAGGTAACTTTACTAATGTTACCCGAATCGGACAGCCTGTTGGTATGATCATCGGCTATGTGGTTGATGGAATTTATCAAAATCAAGCTGACCTAGAGAAATATGCTTCATTTCCAGGGGCTATTCCAGGCAATCTTCGGATGCGGGATGTGAATGGTGATGGAGAGATTACACCGAACGATGATTTTGACGTCATAGGCAATCCGTATCCTGATTTTACATGGGGTATGACCAATACATTTTCTTTTAAAAATTTCGACCTGCGTGTGCTGATGGTCGGATCAATGGGACAAGAGATGTTGCATGCCACGCGTTTTTACACGGATAATATTGATGGGGTTTTTAATGTACGTAAAGAGGTGGCAGATCGTTGGAGGTCTGAAGCAAATCCTGGTAGTGGATTAGTTCCGACTACAAATGGTACAGGCAGGGGCCGTGTTATGTATCGCGATACGCATTCCTTGTTTATAGAGAAAACGGATTATGTATGGATCCGTAATATCAATTTCGGTTATACATTTCCTAAAAGTATAAAGGGAGTTATCAAGGACATTCGAGTCTATGGAAATATTCAAAATCCTTTCTTGATTACGGGGTATGATGGTAATCCAGAAGGGACCAACATTAATAGAGGTGATATTAGTCCATTGGTGCAAGGACTTGACTACTCTGCTTATCCAGTTCCAAGAATCTATACACTCGGATTAAATTTCAATTTTTAAGTCTACTGTTATGAATATAAAATATATTTTATTGAGTTTGGGACTACTAAGCTTCTCCTCATGTAATCACCTATTAGATGTTAAACCATATACATTTTCCAGCGGTGATAATTATTATGAAAATGAAGGACAAGTCCTTCGCGCTGTGAACGGGGTCTATGGCCGCTTACAAGGTTTGTACACCAGTGATTTTTGGGCGATGACTGAAATGGTTGCTGATAATACCAACTATCAATATGATGAAACCGATAGAGGGGCGCAACAAAGGGAAGAGATAGATGAATTTTTGATAACCTCTTCAAATAATTATATCAATACTGTATGGGCAACATTATACAGTGTTATACAAGAGTCTAATGTTATCCTTAGCCGAATTGATCAGGTTTCTTTTGCCGACGAAGGTTTGAAAAAGCGATATATAGGTGAAGTGAAGTTTTTACAGGCTTTCACCTACTTTCATTTGGTACGCTTATTCGGAGAAATTCCATTACACACGAAGGAAGTTGCGAATCCAACGGATGCTTTTACCAAAGGTAAGGCATCGGTCGAAGAAGTATACGGTGTAATTATACAACATGCTAAGGATGCAGTTGCAAATCTACCAAATAGCTATGATAAGAATAATGCCGGACGTATTACTAAGGGCGCTGCTTTAACGCTATTGGGTGAGGTATACTTAACAAGAAAGCAATTTGCTGAAGCTGCTTCTGCTTTTCAGGAAGTCACGCAATTGGGCTATGCTTTATTGCCTGATTATGCCAACTGTTTCAACCCGAATAATAAAAATAATGAGGAGTCTGTCTTTGAAGTGCAATATGATCAATCTGTTGAAGGTGAGAATAGTAATTTTATTTATATGTTCGGACCCCGAAATGGCAAGTTGAAGTTAGTGGGGTATTCTGGAAATCTTGGTGGATCTAATATTCCAACGCCAAGTATATATAACCTATATGAAGCGGGGGATTTGCGGAAGGATAAATCAATAGCCTTGTTCGATGATCCTTCAAATGCGTCCTATCAAGAGGCAATCGCTTTTGGTGGAAAAATGCCCTTCATCAAGAAATTTTATCATGCACCTTATATTGAAGATGGACGGTCCAATGAGAACTGGCCAGTATACCGATATGGGTATGTCTTATTGATGTTGGCAGAGGCGCAAAATGAGTCTGGGGTTGGAAATCCTTATCTAAACTTAAACTTGGTACGTAAACGAGCAGGATTGGAACCTTTATCAGGTTTGACCAAGGAAGGTTTACGGGATGCTATTGCAAAGGAACAGCGTGTCGAGGTTGCTTTTGAGAGCCATAGATGGTACCAGTTGTTACGTATGGGAAAGGCGGAAGAAGTCTTAAATGCTCACGGAGTGGAAGAGAAAAAACGTCTTTCGCGCTTAAGCTCGGCTTCCTATAATGTGCAGCCCTTTAAGTTATTGTTTCCTATTCCACAGCGTGAAGTGCTAACCAATGGGATTTCACAAAACACGGGGTATTAATCCATGATCTAAATCAAAACAATATATCAGCTTAACAAATAACAATGAGAAAAATTAATAACATGCAGCTCGTGTTGTTTGCCATTTTCCTGCTCATTTTGGCGGGGGCATGTCGTGAACAAATTAAAGATGAAGGTACTAAGGATGAGAATCCGAAGACTAAGAAAATTGTTTTACCTGAGGGTTTTGCAGTAGATCATATCTATAGCCCGTCGGATAATAAACAGGGATCATGGGTCGCGATGACCTTTGATGATAAGGGGAGGATGATTACCTCGGATCAGTATGGAGCATTGTTCCGTATCGAATTGCCACCTATAGGTTCAGATAGTACGATGAAACCTAAGATTGAAAAGTTAGATTTTCCATTAGATAATCCGGCTGATACTAGTTCGACGAAAGTAGGAATTGGATTTGCTCAAGGTTTGTTATGGGCCCACAACAGTCTATATGTGGTGGTGAACCATAATCCGGATGAGCAGCTTTCGAAAGGTAGTGGTTTGTACCGTTTACAGGATACAAATCAGGATGATAAGCTGGATAAGATTACACAATTATTGGCCTTAAATGGTGAGGGTGAACATGGACCGCATAGTGTTGTGCTTGGACCTGATTCGGCGATATATTTAATTGCGGGTAATCATACTGATTTGCCCAAGATGGATGCCTATCGTTTACCCTCAAACTGGCATCACGATAATTTGTTACCTCATATCGTAGATCCACAGGGTCATGCCACCGATCGTAAAGAACCGGGGGGCTGGATTGCTAAAACTGATCCTGAAGGTAAGCACTGGGAGATGATTAGTGGTGGGTATCGAAATCCGTTTGATATTACTTTTAATGATGATGGCGAAATGTTTACCTACGATTCGGATATGGAATGGGATTTTGGGATGCCTTGGTATCGCCCAACAAGGATCTGTCATGTAACAAGTGGTGCTGAGTACGGATGGAGGACTGGTAATGCCAAATGGGATCCCAGTTACCCCGATAACCTACCGGGTACGCTGAATATCGGACAGGGCTCGCCAACGAATCTTCTCTATGCAAGCAAAGCGAAATTTCCGGATAAGTATAGAAATAGTCTTCTGGCATTTGACTGGAGTTTTGGTATTATCTATTCTGTTCAGTTAACACCAAAAGGAGCGACTTATGAGGCAAAAGCGGAAGAATTTATATCGGGATCTCCACTTGCATTGACATCTGGAGAGATTGGGCCTGATGGTGCTTTATACTTTTTGACAGGGGGGAGAAAGTTGGAGTCTGATCTTTATCGCGTGTATTATAAGGGACATGCTGATATTGAGCCTAAGAAAACGAAAAATGAAATTCCTAAGGGGATTGCCTTGCGTCGCGAGATTGAACAATTTCATAAACCATCTGCACCAGGCACTGCTGAGAAAGTGTGGAAATACCTTGGTGATCCAGATCGTTTTATTCGTTATGCAGCACGCATTGCAGTGGAGCATCAACCCGTGGATACATGGAAGCATCTTGTTTTTCAGGAAAAAAATGTACTCCGTCTCACCGAAGCGATGTTGGCTCTGGCCAGAAATGGAGATCAATCTTTACAAGCAGAAATGTTTAATAAGCTGGCAACTATTGACATTAGGAAGCTTCCGCAACAGATGCTTTTAAATCTCTTGCGTGTTTATGAGGTCAGTATAGCTCGAATGGGGACACCTGTTGAATCGCAACGTATTCTACTTTCGGAGCGATTAGCGGGTTTATATCCTTCGAAGATAAACCTTGTCAATCGTGAACTGGGAAAAGTATTGGTAGCTATTGGCGATGCGAGTGTTGTACCTAAGACTGTACCATTACTATACTCAGCAAAGGATGATTCGACCAATACCAGTTTTATGAGTTCTTCCAATCTTATTTTGCGTAATCCACAGTATGGTCTGGATATCGCTGACATGTTGGCCAATATTCCTCCTGCGCAACAGATATTTTTAGCAACGATGTTGAGTTCTGCACATACGGGTTGGACCCCAGAATTGCATGATGAATATTTCAAGTGGTTCTATAAAGGTTTTGGTTACAAAGGAGGCAATAGCTACATCGGATTTATTGATAAAGCCCGAAAAATTGCACTGAGTCATGTAAATAAGGATAAATTGGCCTATTACAGTAAGATTTCTGGTGATTCATTGGTTAATCAATCGGGTAATAGACTAGCCGAAAAAGTTCAGAATGCCAAAGGGCCAGGAAGAGATTGGAAGATCGATACAGCGCTCAAATATATTAATGATAATACTGAGATACGTGATTTCAAACGAGGGGGTGAGCTTTTTGTTGCCTTGCGCTGTGCTTCTTGCCATACTATGAAAGGTTCGGGTGGTTCGGTTGGACCTGATCTTACTCAACTGGGAACACGTTTCTCTCCTAAAGATATGTTGGAAGCGATGATTGAACCTAGCAAAGTGATTTCTGATCAATATGAATCTAAAGTTTTTCATCTGAAAGATGGAACTAAGCAAATGGGACGACTGATGGGTGAAAGTGAAAAGAGTTATACCATTTCGCAAAATCCTTATGCACCGCAGTTAACGAAGGAAATTGCAAAAAAAGATGTTCAGGACATCAAAGTCTCCGAAGTATCCATTATGCCTCCAGGGACTTTAAATGTCTTGAATCCTGAGGAACTACGGGATCTAATGGCATACCTCATGTCGGGAGGAAATGAGAATAGTGATGTATATAAAAAGAAAAATAAATAAAGTGGATTTTTCAAAGAAAGATTGGTTGGAAAAAGTGTCTCATGTGGCACAGGTCGGTGGTATCGAGACTTCGGTTTTGGATAATGGACGGGGACGTGGTACCCGTATTGCCTGGATAAATACAGGTACGGGATTGCGTTTTAAAGTTGTTATAGATCGAGCTATGGATATTGCGGATGCTTATTTCAACCAATTTAATTTGAGCTGGATCAGTAAGTTGGGTGTAACTGCACCGCAACCTTTTTCGGATAAGGGAGCAGATTGGTTACGCACTTTTGGTGGTGGATTGTTGGTTACTTGTGGACTTACTCATGTTGGTGGTCCTGAAGCGGATGTTTTTGGAAGTCGAGGACTACATGATCAGATTAGTAATATTCCCGCAGAAATTATTCATATAAAACAACCGGATTTGTTAAATGGAGATCTTGAAATATCGATCACTGGGAGGATACTACAGGGACATCCTCTTGGACATCCTCTTGAGTTGATTCGGACAATCCGATGTTACCTCGGGGATCCTACAATACATATTGAAGATGTGGTCCAAAATGTTGGTAATATGGATGCACCACACATGTTGCTCTACCACTTTAACTTTGGTTGGCCTCTTGTGGATGCGGGTACTCAATTACTTTGGAATGGAAAATGGCTGCCACGGGAATCAGGTGAATCCAATAAAATATTTAAAGCAGGCTATGATTTTAAAACCTGTCAAGAACCACGTGAAGATCATCGGGGAGCAGGAGAAGAAGCGGTGTTTATATCTCCTAAAAGCGATCAGAAAGGAAATAGCCATTGTGGGCTGTTTAATGAAAAGCTGGGTTTTGCGGTTGCGCTAACTTTTAAGAAAGAACAGCTTCCTTGGTTGACCAATTGGCAACACTGGGGCCCTGGGGAATATGTGACTGGATTAGAACCGGGTACAAATCCACCGTTGGGGCAAAAGATGATGCGTGAACGTAAAGAACTGATTTTTCTTAAACCTCAGGAAAAAAAAGTATATCAACTTTCTTTGAGCATATTAGATACACTTGAAGAAATTCAGGTCTTTAAAGATAACATGTAGATTATAAACATAAATACGATGGAATGGAAAATATAGAAAAAGCTTTTGAACAAGGTAAAGGGATTTTTAGATTGGCGCCAAACTGGGTGCCTAGGTCATTTTGTGTACCTGGAAGAAGGATAAAACTTCATCCAGACGATTATTATGTATTGGGTGGTGAACGTGGCGGTATCGATGAGCGGTGGCTGTCTTCTACTACCCCTGCGAAAAATGGTCCTTTGACGG
Organism: Sphingobacterium kitahiroshimense; assembly: GCF_025961315.1. NCBI lineage: Bacteria > Pseudomonadati > Bacteroidota > Sphingobacteriia > Sphingobacteriales > Sphingobacteriaceae > Sphingobacterium > Sphingobacterium kitahiroshimense. The sequence continues at coordinate 4,819,548 of NZ_JAOQNK010000001.1, forward strand.
GTGAATTTGAAGGTCTTAGTTTCGTGGTGTATGAACATGATGGTGAGATTAAACAACTTTTGTTGTCGGATTGCGTTTCTTATCTCAAAGAAAGATTGATTGGAAATCGTATCTGGTCTGATTACCAAAGCTGGCCTATGTATTCCAAATTCTTTGATAACATGGGGCCACTACCCCACCATATTCACCATAACGATGAGAAAGCGGCTTTGATTGGGCAAGCGGGCAAACCTGAAGCGTACTATTTTCCTCCACAGCTAAATAACCATGGAGGCGATTTTCCTTATACTTTTATGGGTATAGCGCCCGGAACCTCAAAAGCACAGATCAAAGAATGCCTGGAAAATTTCAGTAAAGGAGATAATAAGATCACAAATTACTCGCAAGCCTACCGTTTAGAACCTGGAACCGGCTGGGATGTCCCTCCTGGATTATTGCATGCTCCAGGTAGTATGTGTACATATGAACCACAAAAAGCTTCTGATGTTTTTGCTATGTATCAATCCTTGGTTAATGAGGCGATCATTCCAGAGGAATTGTTATGGAAAGGAGTTCCTGATAATAAGCAGGGTGATTATGATGCTTTAATGGACATTATAGATTGGGATCTAAATGTCGATCCCAATATGATGGAGAACCGATTTATGTACCCTAAACCGGTCAAGGCAATTGCTGAGATGGAGCAATCTGGTTATAGTGAGAAATGGATATGCTATAAATCGACAGCTTTTAGTGCAAAAGAATTGACTGTTTTTCCTGGTCAAACTGTTACGATCACCGATAATGCGGCTTATGGATTAATTATGATGCAGGGGCACGGTAAGTTGAATGATTGGACTTTGGAAACACCGGCTCTGATCCGTTATGGGCAGTTGACCTACGACGAATATTTTGTTTCAGAATCGGCTGCGATGAAAGGTGTCATCATTAAAAATGATTCGAAAACAGATCCGATCGTCATGTTGAAACATTTTGGACCTGATAATCCGGATTTGATAATGGAGTCTTAATTACTAAAGATAAAAAACGTACAGATGAGCAAGAACAATTTTCCAAAATTGCACAATGCGACCTGGCCAGGTATTGTAGGCAAGGGCGATCATGAGCCTATTATTTCTTTGGATGAGCTTTTAGAAAAAACAGCTCATGCTAATGTTGATGGTGTCAAGTTTGATGGCATTGATCTAGGTCTTTTCAATGCACATGTAAAATTAGATCCTACAGATGACAATGTCAATTTTGTTGTGGACAAAGTGGGGGGGTATAATTTAGAAATCGGTACTTTGATTGCACCGATCTGGCCACCTGATGGTGGTTCTGCGATGGGTACTCAAGCAGATAGGGATCGCTTTGTAGCTGTTGTGCAAAAGGCAAGTGAGTTTGGTTATAAACTAAGAAAACTAGGTATTCGAACTAATAACGTGATCCGGATCGACTCGGCTACCAGCGTAGCTGAATGGGCTAAAAATCCTCTTGAAAATACCAAAATAATTGCGGAAACATTTAGACGTGCATGTGACGTAGCAGCTACGTATGGAGAACGACTTGCTGCGGAAGGGGAAATCTGCTGGGGTGGCATGCAAAGTTGGAGAACGATGCTGGAAACGCTGGAGATGGTGGATAGGGATAATATGGGGTTTCAGGCAGATATGTCTCATACTTTTTTATATCTACTGGGGTATAATGAACCTAAGGACCGGATTCTTAAAACTGATTTTCAATGGGAAGATAGAGCCGAGCTGGAACGTGGTCTTCAATTCTTGACAGATAAGCTTCGTCCATGGACGATAGATTTTCATGTTGCTCAGAATGATGGAACCGTATTTGGCTCGGGTTCGCATGATAAAACGGGAAGACATTGTTTGCCGACTGATCCGAATGGTAAGCTAGATATTGTAAAGGATGCTGGATATTGGTTGCGCGATGAGAATGGTAACCCAAACAAAGTTTTCGACCACATTTGTTGGGATGGCTGTATGTTTCCAAATGAAGTGATGCATAAACAAGAGACCTGGAATTCAATTCTGGAAACCATGATTAAAGTGCGAAATGCACATGGATGGTCGGTGTAAAAGGTTATAGACTAATTGTTATGAAGAAAAAAGAACTTAGAATAGGATTGATCGGTTGTGGATTTATGGGAAGAACTCATTCCAATGGGTACAAGCGGGTTGGTGATTTCTTTCCTGATTTAGCATACAAACCTATTTTGAAAGCGGTTTGTTCTAGAAGTGAGGATAAGGTTATCGCTTTTGCTGAGCAATGGGGTTATGAATCTTATGAAACGGATTGGAAAAAATTAATCAGTCGTGATGATATTGATGCGGTTGATATTTGTACTCCGAATAATATGCACATGGAAATAGCTGTAGCTGCGGCAGCGGCAGGAAAAATGGTTTTATGTGAAAAACCTTTGTCTAGAAATCTTGAGGAAGGGGCGCAGATGGTCAAGGCTGTGGAAACAAGTCAAGTTAAGAATACGGTATGGTACAATTACCGCAGGCTGCCAGCTGTTACTCTAGCTAAACAGCTAGTGGAAAGTGGAAAGTTGGGTAAGATTTTTCATTATCGGACGAACTTTTTGCAGGACTGGACTATAAATGAAAATTTACCACAGGGAGGCCGAGCTTTTTGGCGTATGGATGCCGAAGCTGCAGGTTCTGGTGTGACAGGAGATCTTTTAGCGCACTGTATTGATTTGGCCATGTGGCTTAATGGTGGTATTAAAGATGTTTCTGCAATGACAGAAATTTTTGTGAAGCAACGTCTACGTGAGGAGACTGGGAAAATGGAAGATGTCAAAATTGATGACGCTTGTATATTTCACTGTCATTTTGATAATGGTTCCTTGGGATTATTTGAATCTACCCGCTATGCTCGAGGACATAAGGCGCTCTTTACATTTGAAATTAATGGTGAGAAAGGCTCATTACGTTGGGATCTGCATGATCTTAATAAATTGGAATATTTTAATAATGCGGATGAGTCAATCGTTAAAGGTTGGCGCTCGATTCATGTGACCGATGGTGATCAACCTTATATGGATAAATGGTGGGTACCGGGATTATCCATCGGTTATGAACACTCATTTGTTCATCAAGTAGCAGATTTTCTAAAAAGTGTAGAAACTGGTGAAGAATGTCATCCTAATTTTCGAGATGCCTATGAGACCCAAAAGGTGTGTGAAGCCGTTTTATTGTCTGCTAAAAACAAATGTTGGGCGGACACTGATGTAGATTGGAACAATTAATGTTAAATTAACTTTTAGCTCATAACAATGAACAAGATGATAAAATATGGATATCTGACTGCTACAGCTTCGCTTTTGATGCTGGCCTGCAATGCCGGAAATACGAAACATGATCAGGGGCAGCATACCGTTCTTGATAGTTCAGTACAAGAAGGGTTTGTCGCAATGCTTGATTCTAATACATTGAAAGGATGGGAGGGAGACAGTAGCTATTGGCGTATGGAGAGTGGTATATTGATTGGTGAAATTAAAGCTGATGCAGAACCTTTAAAGAATAATACTTTTTTAATCTGGAAAGGTGGTGAACCGGGGGATTTTGTACTAAAATCCCAATTCCGAATTTCTGCTGATGGCAATAGTGGTATCAATTATCGTAGTGAACGTTTTACGGAATTACCCTATGCACTGAAGGGGTATCAGGCTGATATTGATGGCCAACATCATTATACAGGTCAGAATTATGAGGAACGTAATCGTACTACGCTAGCTTATCGTGGACAGCAAACAGAGATACCGAATCCAACTGCAGGTGAATCTGGCGCTTCGAAAGGAAATGCCTGGAGTACCCTGATCGTGCGAGATACTTTGGCGACTGCTAAAGAATTGGCGGATGCGGTTAAAGTGGGCGATTGGAATGAAATTGAAATTGTTGCAAAGGGCAATAAGTTATCCCATTATATCAATGGAAAATTGATTTCTGAAGTTGTTGATAATGATGAGTTGCATCGGAAGCAAAAAGGGTTGATCGGTGTACAGGTTCATGTGGGACCACCGATGAAAATCGAATATAAAGATATGAAAATTAAAATGTTGGACTAAATTATCATAATCATTTTAAATAATTTTTTTAAAAAATGATTATATGGTCATTATGATCTGTGTTATATGCCGCATATTTAAATAGATTTTATGCATAACAATCTTTTGGTTAATTTACCTTAATTGCCAATGGATTTGAAATTAGGTTTAAGAACAAAAAGCGCAACTTCACGTTGTGCTTTTTGTTTATTTGTGTTTCTCATTTTTTAGGTTCCTCTCATAGGCCATTGAAATAGGACTAGCTCTCTTTATCTCTTAATACGAAGTGTTTTTGTCGAATTTTAGTTCAGTTATAAAAAGTTGGAAAGACCTTATAAATTTTACTAGTTTTGTTTCGTAAATTCTGAATCTCGTTTACTTTCTCCATTCAAATGAAGAGATCATACCCGGAAAGTATTTCATTAGTTTAGTAGATGTTCTATTTGAATGAATTCGGATAATGAAGTTCTCTTGTAATGGGGGAGTATTTCATATCTATTTTAATAAAGCAGGAAAGTACCTAAATAGAAAATTGTACTAGATTTAATATCCAAATTAACCATCAAAAATTAATGGCCAATACGTTATCTGTATATGTAAAGAATATCCTATATCGGCTTAGTAATGTAGGGGTTGACCCTGAAATGTCTTATGTTGAATCTCAGTATACTAAGCTGATCAATATCTTAAATTGGATAGGAATGTGCTGTATGCTTAGTTATGCTATTGTTAATTTCGGTAATGAACGTTATTTTCTTTCTTTTCTAAATTTATTGAATGTTTGCGATGCGACAACAGTGCTTATATTAAATAAGTATCGAAAGTATCTGAGTGCACGACTAGTAATGGTGATCTCAAGATTAATTATCTATACTGTGGCTGGATTGTATTTTCATAACGGTGGCGAATACTTTCTGGTGGCATTGCTGATCACGACCAGCTTGATGATTGATAACAAATGGATCAGGTTTTCTTTATGTTTTTTAATTTTTATAGCATGTGGGGCCGTGATTTTATTTCCTCAACCACCTTTACTGGGATCTCCCGTTCCTCCAGAACAGGCTTATGCTAATATGATTGTAGGGATTCTATTGATAGTCGGTGTGGTGAGTTTCTTTAAAAGTATCCAGGGTACCTATCAGCAAGAAATTGAAAAACAGCGTCAAGCCTTATTTTCTTTAAATAAGGATAAAGAAAAGATGTTTTCAATTTTGGCACATGATATTCGCAGTCCTATGGTAACACTTGAAAATTTACTGCAGATGTTTCATGAGGATTTGCTGACGCATAATGAAAGAATCGAAACTATCGGTCTTTTGAAAGATCAAGTCTCCCAATTGGGCTCGGTTATGGACAATTTATTACGATGGAGTGTGCGGGGGATGCAGGGAATTCAAACTATAAAAGTTACTTTTTTACTTCGGCCTTTAGTGCTGGAATTATTCCATTTTTTTGATTTCCTTGTACGACAAAAACAACTTACGGTTGATATAAATATTCCTGAGTCCATGAGTCTTTTTGCTGATTATGATCAGACGGCTGTTATCTTAAGAAACTTATTGAGCAATGCGATCAAATTTAGTGAGGTTTGCGGACGTGTAAAGGTTTTTGCCGATGTTAAAGGCAACATGATTGATATTTTTATTAAAGATGAGGGAATGGGAATGGATGACCGCCGAATAAATATGTTGTTTACCTCCTCTCAGTTATCTACAAAAGGGACGATAGGAGAAAGGGGGTTTGGTCTTGGGTTAATTCTTTGTGCTGAATTTATCCGATTGAATGAAGGAACTATTCGGGTAGAAAGTAAGTTAAATAAAGGTTCAGTATTTGCCGTTTCATTACCTAAAAATAGTTAGTAGTCCTTTTTTAATGGGGTATCAATATATTAAATAGAGACTTATTGACATATAAAACCACTTCAAGCGATAATTTCATTTTCCATTTTTTGAATAACTGGGGTTTATTAACTTGCATTTATTCTCTCTTGTGAGAATAAATGTATAAATTTATTATTTAAGGAATCTAGTTATATGAAAATCTTCAATATGGAAAAAAGGTTTTTAAGGTTAATTGAGTATTTATTCGTTTGAGATATGAAAATAAAATTTTTAGTATTTGAACTTTTTTTTAAAAAGTTTTTTTTAAATCATTAAACAAAATAACTAAATCTAATGTAAATAGTCAGTGTAGATCTACAAGTAATGATCTTCCAATTTATATTTAACATTTAAAAACACACGAATTATGGAGAAAAGTATTGTTCAAAAGGTTTTAAAATTCTGGTATTTACCTTTAATTGCTGGCATATTGTATATTATAGTGGGTGTCTATGCAGCGGCTGCACCTTTTAGCTCTTTTCTGGCTTTGAGTATATTTTTAAGTGTCGGGATTTTGATCAGTGGCGTATTTGAATTGTTTTATGCATTATCGAACCGTAAGAACAGTGATAATTGGGGTTGGCATTTGGTTGGTGGTATGCTGAATTTGTTTATTGGTGTATTGCTTATTGCCAATACGGGATTGACAGCATTGATGTTATCGGTATTTATTGGAGTTTGGTTATTATTTAGATCTATTGCTACGATAGCTAATGCATTTGAGATCAAACGTGCTGGAATTGGTAATTGGGGCTGGATCTTGTTTACCGGTATCTTGGGAGTTTTGTTTTCATTCTTGTTGCTTTGGAACCCCTTAATAGCAGGTATTACCATTGGTATCTGGATGGGGATAGGATTAATAACGGTAGGGGTCATGCATGTAGTATTAAGCCTTATTGGTCGAAGATTAAAGAAAATCAATGAAAATCTGGATAATAGAGACAATCGCTATAGCGAAATAAATTAGATTTTGGAATAAAAAGCGCAACACCCTTTGCGCTTTTTAATTAAGTCAATTGTCGATAAATTCTACTTAGTATAACAGATACATGATAAGTGTTGTATATGTTCTTGATTTTTACTGTAAAATAGAGTCCTGCTCATTTGAACTCACTTTTATGTCCGGTTCGGGCTTATAAAAATGTTTTTTTAGTTTCCAAATAGGTAAATAAGTGAACAGAACGGATAATATACCCGCAAGGACACCATCTAGAATTGCCATTGCTAGCGGATCTAATTTGTAATATTTTGATAAGCTGAACTGTGCAAAGAGTAAGAAACTTAAAATCAAGAGACCCGTTACTACGGCGTGTAGAATACCTAACCTAGCCATAAACTTATTTTTATTCAATTCGTCAGCAATACGGTATTCAATGGCACCTTGATCTGCGGCCACTGCTACTCTTTTGATGATATCGACTGTTAGAATCAGCGGTAGAAATATGGCCATAGGCAACGTTAGACGTGCAAGACTTTGCGGTCCTTCAAAAAAATGTGTAAATCCAATTTCCTGAAAACTAGCATAAGCCACGAGGGTATTGAACAGGATGTTGGGAACAACATAATAGATCATACGTTTTCTTAAAAAGCGGCTAAGCGTTGTTTTCGCTATTTTTTTAGGACGAGGGGTGGGAAATTTAAATTTCATAAAGGCTCGTTTAATAATTGCGTCGCTTGATCTTTAATTGCAATAGCTTGATCTTTAGTTAGAAAATCGGCATTAGACATCAATATGAAATCCATTTGGTTCTTAAAAGTGCTTATAACCAGTGTGTTCGGGTTGAGCCAAGGAAACGCAACTGTAGGACTATATAGTGTTTCAAGTTCAAAATTTTTGAAGTTATCTGGTATATTGAGTTTACCCATATTGGACAGGGTTATATCATGACCACCTGGAGCTGATCGCAGTATGGCTATCATTTTCTGGACAATGGGGTGCATTTGTTCGCCTACCCAAAGAAGTTCTCTTACGTTCATTTTGTTTATTTTATGCAGGAGGTCTTGTTTGATTCTTTTTGCATTTTCTAATAGACTTCCTGATTTCAACGTGAGTTCGACTGTAGGTGCAAATGCAAATACATGGTCTTCTTTGATTTCTGGTATAAAGTGACGGATATCAACAGGGCTAATTACTTTGCCCTTGGCACTCTTCCCTTGTATTTGTTGAAATGCCTGCATAAAGACGGCGCAAATAAAAGTATGTACCGAGATACCATTCGTTTTACATTTTTTAATGATTTGATTGGTAGTTTGCAGATCTAATTTCCAGTGTAGGGCATAATTGGCGTCCGAAGCTTTTTTTTTGCTGCATCGTTTTATTAGAAAAAATAATCGCGCTAACCCTAAATAGAATTCTGATTTGAACTTTTTGTTTTTACTGCTGTATTCCACAGGCAGGAATTCATGGATAGACTGGTAGGGCTTGTACGTTTCTAATGATAACGATGGGTCATCCAGTAAACAAAGAAACTCGCGCATTAAGTTGGCGATTGTTGTGCCATCACAGATGCAGTGGGGCATGACCCAAAGAATCTCGGATACGCAGTCGCTTTTGAGCCAAACTAGTTGTGCTAATGGTTTGTTTTTTTCTACAAATAAACGATACCATTCTTTTTCCGATTCGGTAAGCCAATCCTGATCCGTTTTTCGTTCAATGATACGAAGTGGGATGGAGTCAATATTTTTCTGTTCAACAAAGAGTGGTTGCTTCTCGTTGCTATTATCTATTGTTGCTCTTAGTAATGCATGCTTTTTTTGTATTTTAACTAAGGCGGTATGTATCTGTGCTTCTGATAATTCTCCTTTGATTTTTGCTGTAAAAACAGCATTTAAAGGTGTAGTAGAGTCCACATACATGATCCTCTCTACCATCAATAATTTTCTCTTTATCATGCTGTTATCAAAGAATCTAGTTGTAGTTGGATCGTTTGGTTTATTTCATCTCGCATAGCTAATGCTTCTGCATGTGGTAAATATCCTTCGCTTGCAACAAAGGAAAAATCCATTTCGTCTCTAAAGGTGGATGTTACAAGTGTAGTCGTATTTCCCAATGGACCGATGACAGTTGGACTGAAAATAGTGTCCAATGTAAAGGATTTATACTCATGTGGAATTTGAATGCGACCTAAATTTGAAAACATACAATCATTCGATGATTTTCCATTTTTTAATAACTTGGTGAAATTATCTAAAGCATCATGTGCTGATTCCATAACCATCATGGTGATGTAGGGATTGAGCTTAGTGGTTTTGCGGTCTACGCTTTCTTGCATGAAATGTAGATTGTCTTCGAAACTTATCTTTTTATTCGAGGATAATACTATCATGAGTCCAAATGCAAAAAGATGATCGTCCTTTATCTGTGGGGCAAATCTTCTAATATCCACAGGACAGGAGACTTTGTTGAAAGCTGCCTTTCCTCTTACTTTTGAAAATGCTTGAAGTAAGATCGCACATAGGAATGTGTTGACTGTGAAACCTTTTGATTTGCAATGGGTGATGATTTGTCTGCTTAATTCTTTGTCAAATTTCCAGTGAATCAGGTAGTCTTCTTTACGTTCGACTGTTCTTTTGCCAATAGGAATAAATTTAATAGCAGTAGCGGCCAAACGGCCGATGAACTTGGCTTTGAACTTTTGTTTACGACTAGCAAGTAAGTTTTGAGGAACGACGTCCTGAATACCAAATATGGGCTTCTCTATACCAATATCCACAGTAGGGTTGTCCAGTACGACTAGAAATTCGCGCAACAAGGACATAGCAGAACCACCATCACATATACAGTGGTGAAAAACCAACAGCATATCGGAAACTTCTTGTCCTTTTATCCAGATGAATCTTATCAGGGGCAGTTTATGACCATCAAATGATGTATTCCATTCTTTTTTTGATTCATGTAACCAATCATCATCTGTTTTTCTGGTTATTACGCGTATTGGTATTGGAATATCCTTTTGGGGTACTTCAAACCAAGGTATTTGTTTTTGATCATGACTAATAAGTGCTTTTAGCCAAGGATGTTTTTCTTGAATTCTAAATAAAGCATGTTGAATGGCTGCTTCGTCAAACGATCCTTTTAGTCTAAATGGAATAACCGCATTGAAGGGTTCTGTTCCATCACCCAAAAGCATACGTTCTCCAAATAACAATTTTCTTTTCATACCTTATACTGTCGCTAATGTTGCTTGTTCTTTTTCTGCAAAATTTTCTAACAATGCTACCGCTTTGTCATTCCCGCCAGCAGCGGTAAAGGTGTTTAACACTTCTTTAGCAGCATCTCTGTATTTAGGATTTTCCAATAATTCAAAAACGGTTTCACGTAGTGCTTCTACTCGTAATCGTTTGTATCGGATACTGATACCACAACCTGCTTGTTCAATTAATTTTGCGATATGAAAATGATCATAGGCAATCGGAGTAATTAACATCGGCAATCCATTGCGGAAAGTATCATTAACCGTATTGAAACCACCATGACAGATAACCATATCCATGTGTGGCATTAATGCTGATTGGGGTACAAAACTGCTTACGATAAAATTGGAAGGCCATTCGTCAAAAATTTCGGGTGGAGTAGCTGCTACAATAGTGACTGGTTGATCGGCAAAGGCTGCAATGATTTTTTCAAAGAAGGCTTTTCGAATATCGACCAACAGGGTACCTAATGATACAAATATTTTTGGTGTGGTAGATGCATTTAACTTTTCCCAATCAAAAGGTGCATCGTTGGGACGTCCTTTTACTGGACCGACAAATTTCATGTGCGGTGGAACGGTATCAAAACCGGCAAAAGCCTGTGAGGTAAATACCATATTTAATTTATGCGAATGAATAAAAATTCCTTCATCATAAATGCCCACTTCTTTTTGGAGTCCTTTGATCAGATTTTGCTGCCATTCGAATATTTTGGGTGCGCTCTTTTCGGTATCACCCATTACATCCGGAGGGACAGGAGTAGTCGTAACGCAAGGAATATTGTGTTTGTGCGCAAAAAGTGCTCCTCCAAAAGTAATACAGTCATTGATGATGACATCAGGTTGCCAGTTTTGCGTTAGACGCGTTAATCCTGGCATCATCATTTTGGCAAATGGAACATATGTTTCCTCTAATGCTAGTTTCATGACTTCAGGACCTGAACAGGCTGGGCCGTCATCCTGTCTTTTTAGAATACGTTTAATTTCATTCTGATGCGGAATAAGTTCTTCTTCAGGATAATAATAAGATCCTCCTTCTGGAATATGTTTGCTGTCCAATGGGGTAATACCAAACCATTTGACTTCGTGGCCACGGGCAATAAGACTTGCTCCTACGCTCAATGTCGGGCTGATATGTCCAAAAAACGGAGGGATAACAAATAAAAATTTAGATTTTATCATGGATTTAGCTGTTATGGTCGTGATTGTTTGTTCTAATAAGTCTGCAGCTGTGGAAGTGCCACCAGCATCAATAAATGATTGACCAACGGATTGAGCAGCTTTGCGATAACTTGGATCATCCAAGATGGTGTAAACGGCATCTTTTAAGTGATGCGATTTAAATCTGTTAAAATTTAAACGTTCACCAGCACCTGTACGTACGACACGACCAGCTACATGCGATTGGTCGTATGCAATCGGGATAACAACTAGTGGTAAGCCATGAATTAATGTTTCGGAAACTGTATTGTGACCACCATGACAAACAACAGCATCTAAATGTGGTAAGAGCTCCAATTGCGGTACTTGCTCATAGACGATGAAATTATCTGGCCATTGGTCAAAAAGCTTAGGATCTGATACGACTACTGCCATAATTTGTTCGTCTTGGAATGCATCAATTATTTTTTGAAAAAATGCTTTTTTATGGTCATGATCGAAAGTTGTACCAATACTGACCAAGATCTTTCTATTGGTATCTTTATGAAATGTATCCCAATCAAATTGACTTGATGTTCGGCGCGTTGTCAAAACAGGACCCGTAAATTGATAATTTGAAGTTAGTTCCATTTCACCAAAGAAATCTTTGGATGTCAAAACAAGCGTCATTAAATCAGAACAGGCCAATGAATGCGCGTCAAGAATTCCTAATTCTTGCTGTAATGCCACGATTTGATTGACTTCCCATTCGTGAACTTTTGGCAGTTCATTCATGATTTTAATAGCTGCTGGAGCTGTAACAGTGGTACAATATGGGATTCCAAGTGTTTTTGCCGCAATTGGACCTGCAAATAATTGCTGGTCTGAAATGATCAAATCTGGTTGGAATGCTTTTAATAAGGTAATGATACCGTTATAGCAGTGTCTATTTAGGGGGATGAGAACGTCTTCGTATAAAAACTTGATACTATCGATACCATAAACGACCTTTCGGGAAATGATGTCCAGGTATTGTTCACTTGCCTGTTTTTCATCATCCGTTTGATCATATTGAATGAGTAGTAGTTGTCCGCCTTCTGGAAGCTTGGAAATCAGGTTTTTATCGAGGCTGATCCATGCAACTTCATGCCCTCTATGCAGTAATTCGGCACCGATACTTAAGGTTGGATTGACATGGCCTGTTAAAGGTGGAACAACGAATACATATTTAGCCATAATTTTTGATAAAGATGTTGGTGAAAAAATGAACGATGGTTTCTGCTATACGAGTAGGTTCTTGTATAGGAATGTTATGATCACCCGGTATTAACTTAAGTGATGCATGATTGATCTGCTCTTTTAGCCATTCGCCAGTTGGTCTGCAATTTGAATCAGCTCCATACAGCAATAGGGACGGCATGGGCAATTGCGCATGACGAATGTCTTCTAGAAAATGCTTCTCCGTGACCATATCTGTTTTGATACTGGTTTGTTGAAACAAGAATTCATATTGACGATGGTTTTTTTCCATCTGTCTTTTACCCATTTTGACTTTAGTCGTATCGGTAAAGTTAGCGACGTAGTGTTCCAGAAATTCCTTACTGTACTCTTCGATGATATCACGTGCTTTCTCATCTTGTGGATCAGGAGCTTCCATGATAACGAGTTTCTGTATGCGACTTGGGCTGATTATAGCGGTTTTTAAGGCAATAAGACCTCCAAAGCTATAACCAACTAGGAATACTTGCTCGAGCTGCAGATGATCCATCAGGTCTAACAGGTCCGTCGCCATATGATCCAGATCATAGCCGGTCAAAACACGTTCGCTCATTCCATGACTTTTCAAGTCATACATCACCACGTGAAAGTGCTGCGCCAAGATTGGCGCAATATTAAAATAATAAACAGAAAGATTGCTAAACATACCGTGGATCAATACCACGGTTTGCTTAGCACCTTTGTTTAGCTCTTGTATATGAACTTTTTTGTTGTTTATGTCAATTATTGGCATTCGTAGATATAGTTGATAATCATGCGGAGGTCAAGGTTGATCAATTGATCTAGATCCATAGAAGATAACCATCCTGTAAAATCGATTTGATCGCCAAAATATGTTTTGATTTTCTCTGAAAATGATACAATCTCAATACTGTCCATTTCCAGATCTTTTGTAAAAGAGCTTTCAGGAGTGATATCCATTTCTTCTACAAATTCTTCACCTATTACTTCTGTAATAAAACCTTTTAAAAGTGTGAATAACTCTTCGTGGTTCATTTTTAATGTTGGGTTTACAGTGTCCATCCGATAATATAATTATTATGTTTTATAGTTTTAATTTCAATATTGTTGATCCACAGGTGATCGTCAAGAATTTTTTCGACAGCATATGCTTTGGGATTTCCCTGTAGTCCTTTACCGATGAATTTTCCATAGGCTTCTTTGGCTACCCAAAAGCGGGTCGTCCACTCTGCTTGATTTCTCTCTTTTAATAATTGGAGCTCAGCATCGGTAAATACCAGTGGATAGAATCCAGCGCTACGTTCTTCTATAATCTCCATATCAATACCTACTGGTCTATCATAGCGTGCAATAGCAACGGCGTCTTTTCCTTTGTGGGCTAATGAAACGTGGATGTTATCCGTAGCCTCACCAATAAGATAGGGTTTACCTGCTTCATCAGTACTTATTTCAAAAGTAATGGGGTAGTGTGCATCTCCTTTTTGTTTGAGTAAAAGGTGACGAACAGCATCTTTTACTGCTACTCGACTAACCATCCAGGTTTTTCGTTTATTGGGCATCAACTTCGCGTGGTGTTGTTTCTCTGTTTGGTTGAAATAACGCTTAAGTACAAAATCCCAAGATGCAACTCGAGAGTAAGCTTGGTGGAAATAGAATACTTCAGGAGTTATTTGCTCAGATAAACGGTTATGCGAAGGGGACATGGAAACGTTCCATAAGGCGTCATCAATTTCCAGTCTTCGGTTTTGCCATCCACTGATCGCACACCATACTTTTCCATCTCGCTTGAGTATGATTTCTCCAATAGCAAATTCTGCATTTAACTCCGTCAGCATACAGGTACATTCAAACATACCTTCTTGGTCAAGCATCTCTTCGAAGAATTCAATTTCTCTGATTTTAACAGGAAAAGCGATCCGATCTTGCGTTAAAGTGAGCTGTAACCACAAACCAAATAACTGGCCTGCATTGTCCAATAATGATCCTTTCCCCCCATTACCTTTAATCATACCAATGATACCTTTGGTTCCAACGGCCATAATTTCTGTGATACCCTGATAGGCTTGTCCATGAAACATATGATTTTCATAGATTTCTTCAGGTGTTCTATGGATTGGTAACAAATCTCCAATAGATAAATTGAATGCAGGTACTGGTATTGCTGAACTTTTTAAAAGGACCTCGGCATTCGCAAAATTTTCAATATCTAGATAGGCATGATGTGATGCTCGCCATTCACCTTTTATGGTTTTCTCAAATGTCTTTGCCACATTCATCCATTGGAATACATTCACATGCTTAATTTTATGTACTTGTGTTCCTGGTATTTCAGCCTGTGCTGTTTCCGCTAGTAGCTCAAAGATCATCGTCATCGGAATGACCGGTTCCATATCTGAAACAGGTGTCCAACCAGCAGGCTGTCTAAGCAAACTATGATCGATTAAATACGGATCGCTGTCTAAACTGACTTGTAAAAGTTTAGTGAAACTTGTACTTGCTAGTGCATGAACGACACTTACGCTTGAAGGTGAGTGCGCTGTATCTGGAGTTAGGGGAGCAGTGGTACTGTTCAATAAATTGTTCTCAGAACGCTGTTGGAAAAGAGCCAATACTTCTTCTTGCATACTGATCATATCTGCTATGTTTTCCTGAAAGGCTTGGACAAGCGGATGACTAACTTTGCTAGTTGTAGCACGTAGTGGTGCTGCTGTTCCAAATGATTTGGCTAAGGACTTAACTTCGTTAAAGTTCCGGATAATCGGTAAACCCAGTTGAAGTTTTATGCTGTTTGCTGTTGACTTTGTTGTTGTGGTTGCGTGCAAATCTAGAAAATCTAGTGCGACGGTCTTACCTTCAACAAAAAGAGCACTGATGACACGTTGTAACTGGGCCAGTGCTGAACGAGTAGGACCGCTTGACGTAATTGTACTGAATGGTTTACCTTTTAATGTGTCATCAATAAAACCGATTAACCCGCCGGCACCGACCTGAATAAAGAAGCGTGCGCCCTCTTCATAGAGTTTTTTAGTCAGTTCTCGAAAACGAACCGGTTGTACAAGATGCTCGGCACTTAATTTTCTGATTGCATTTTGATCCTTTGGATAGGGTGCTAAGGTTGTTGCTGACCATAAGGGAATTTTTGTCTCTTGGAAACGAACCTGATCCATACCCGCTAAGATCACATCAAGCTTGTCGGCCACAAATGGTGTATGAAAACCTGACTGGAAGGGCAATATCTGGTGAAATATCTGGTTCGATTTTAATATAGGCACCAAAGTATCTAGAGCAGTATTGCTACCGCAAAGGATGACTTGGTGTGGGCAGTTATCATTCGAAATATAGAGATTAGGTATCTGCTCAATAATGGGTGATATCTGTTCAATACCCGTACCGATCGCAATAAATTTTGAATCTTTTAATTCAAAAGTTGATGGATGGAGTACATTGATCAAGGCTGTTACAGAGCTCGCTTCTGCCAATTCGGATGAGTAGCCCGCAAGCCATTCGCCCAAACTATGTCCAGCATTCATATCAGGGTATATGCCCAATTTTTTTAAAGCGCTATCCAGTATGCTACACTTATTAAAAATAGCTAATGCTTCTGTTAATAATCCTTCACCCTCAGTTTCGATGGGTGCTGTCAATCCAAAATAACGGCTCACAGTATCTACTTCGCCTTTTGCAAGGCCATCTAAGCCTGGGAATACGAAGGCAATTTTGCCACCATTTTTTAGTAGAGGTGTTGCGGTATACCAAATATCCTGTTTGCTGCGCCACGGGTTGCCTTTAGAGACAATCTTCACTGCTTTTTGTATTCGTTCTGGAGTCGGGTCGAAGATTGCAATCCGATGGTCACCTTCACCGACTGTATGCTCGTTGTTTTGCAAAGCTATAAGAAGTTCCTCTTGACTGTTTCTCGCAAGAAGCAGAACTGGATCTTTTTTCGGCATATCATAGCCTTCAAGCACGACATGCGCGTTGATACCACCAAATCCAAAAGCATTGACAGCCGCTATTTTAGGCAAACCAGTCTGAGACCAGTTTTTAGCATCCTGTACAGGAGCAAATCGGGTGAGCTGCATGTCTGCGTTTGGATCTTCGCAGTACAGTGTCGGTGGTAAAATGTCATGATGAAGTGCCAAACAGGTTTTGATCAATCCTGCTATACCTGCAGCAGGCATGGCGTGACCTATGTTTGATTTGACAGAGCCAATACCAGCGCTTTGAGCATCGTCATCCTTTCCGAAAAATTGCGCTAAAGTCTGCAGTTCTGTTTTATCTCCAAGGGGTGTTCCTGTACCATGTGCCTCTAAATATCCGATTTGTTTTTCATCGAGATTGGCATTGCTCCAAGCTTGTTGAAGAGCTTTTAACTGACCTTTGACAGATGGACTCATGACGCTAGTGCCACTACCATCACTACTCACACCTACACCTTTTATGACAGCATATATTTTATCTTGATCCTGAATCGCATCTTCTAATCGTTTTAAAACAACAAAACCGCAACCTTCACCGATCAATAACCCATCGGCATCTTTACTGAAAGGTCTGATTTTTTCTTGTCTGGATAAGGCGCCTAGTTGTGTGAAAATACTCCAAAAGGCTGCATTTTGACCTGTATGTACACCACCGGCGACAACCATATTGCATCGTCCTCGGTGGAGTTCCCGTACCGCATGGTCAACAGCAATTAGCGCACTGGCACAAGCAGCATCGACTGTAAATGCAACACCACCTAAATTGAAGCGGTTGGCAACTAGAGAAGCGACCAAATTGGGAATTAATCCCATGGCTGTATCGGCACTAAAGCGTCCTTTACGTTCCTGAAAAGCTTGTTTGACTTTTTCTAGGTCTGCTGAAGATACTTCTGGCAGTAGCTCTTGTAGTAAAGAAGAAATCTGTTCACCGGTACGTACGATCTCAATAGCACGAGTCGCACCTGGGCCAGCATAGTTTCCTTTACCAATGATGATACCGGTTTTCTCAAGTGATACCTGTTTACGGAATACACCCGCATCTTCCAACGCTTTTTGTACGAGATCGAGTGTTAATAGGTGGTCAGGCTCAGTACCTTCCACTGCCAACGGTAAAATACCGAAGGCAGTTGGGTCAAAAGTATAGTCTGGGATAAAACCACCTCGCTTACAATAAAAGCGATCTATTGCATTGCTGTTTTTACTAAAATGAACGGGGTCGATCCGATCTTCTGGAGCTTCTTGCGTCGCATCAACTTTATTGACAATATTTTGCCAAAAAGTAGCTGCATCTTTTGCTCCGGGGAAGACACATGATAGTCCAACGATCGCAACATCTGTATTTGTCATAATTATTCTATACCGATGTTTACCAATTGTTTCCCGACATAATCAACACTTGATTTTCCGTTCCGTAATTTATTTCATTCAGAAAAACTTCTTTTCCTTCTTTTAAAGGAATTAATGAAATACCACGACGTTCATACTCTGTTTCTAAAGATTGAGAAACCATGCCAGCACCTTTCCATGGACCCCAGTTGATTGAAATCACTTTACCAGCGATGCGCTGGTTTAATGCTTGCGCATAATCATCCATAACGCTATTGGCTGCGGCATAATCGGTCTGGCCTTTGTTACCGTAAACGGAGGCAATACTTGAAAACAACACGACAAACTGACAATCAGTACGTAACTGTTCTGCAAGTACACGTAATGGTTTTACTTTTGTATCAAAAACACGGCTGAATGAGCTTGCTGTCTTCTGTCTGAAAAGTTTATCTTCTAATAAACCGGCACCATGAATGACCCCGTCTATTTTCCCATATTCCGTATAGATACTATTTAATAAAGCGCTTAGTCCTAGTTCGTCGCAAAGATCTAGGGATTGATAAACGACCGTGCTTCCAAGACACTCCATATGACGGATCGTACGTAGGATTTGATTGTTTTTGAAAATTCGTACAGTCTCCTTTTCGATTTGAGCAGGAGAAGTGAATCTTGCAGTTTGAATCAGATAGCTTCTAATTTCCTCCTTGGTCGTCATACCTTCCATTTCTTTCAGTTCAGCTGATTCGATTCTTGGATCGGCTGAACGGCCGATCAGAATATACGTACAAGGGTGTGCTTCAGCCATGTGTTTCACAAGTTCGGAAGTAATGCCCTGTCCGCCACCAAGTACTAATACGACAGATTTTGAATCTAGTTGGATCTGTGCTTTGTCGAGACTGTTCGGAAATGGTGAAGGTGTCAAATCCATCCGGTGGCGCTGTTCATTCTTATAGATGACCTCCGCTTGCTTTTCTGTTGTTAGGATTTCTTTTAGCACTATCTCTGCAATTTGTTCAGTCCCTAGCGGTGTACTTAAATTAATCAATCGACAAGTCGTGTGATCAAATTCTCTCGCTAAACTTTTGAATAAACCAGCGTAACCCTGATAATGTCTCAATACATTGACATCTTTAACTTCACCAAGATGTGATGAAGTGTCTGAAATTAAATATACCCACTTCGCTTTATCAAAATCAAGTTTCTGAATTAACGAAATATAATCAATGATGGTATGCTTGACCGTAGATGTGAAAAGGTGTAACATGATGAGTCCATCAAAATCAGCTATTTCGGTATTGATGTCGATCAATTCTACATGAGCACCATATTTCTCCAGATTACTTTTTATTGCTGCTACTTGAGCACTATTATCTTGTGTAATGGCAAAGCGTTTTCCTTTTATAAGGTCCATGTTTTGTGTTAATGGTAAGTCTGCTGGAGCTAATCCAAGGCTTAGGCGTGACAAGCTGCTTGGTACAGGCTCATCTTGACTGATGTCCTTAATCCAAGTTGCTAAACCATTCAACGTTTTGATAGCTGCGAGTTTTTCCATCAAATCATCTGCTTGCTCCATATCGTCTCCAAAACCAATTTTGGTTTTGAGATCGCTGATGATCTCCATACGTTTAATGGAATCGATACTTAAGTCGGCCTCCAGATCTAAGTCAAGCCCGAGCATCTCTTTTGGATATCCCGTCTTTTCACTTACAATATCCAATATTGCTGTTTGGAGCTGTTGAAGGCTCAGCTGATCCTGGACTTGAGTTTTTAAATCTATGGTCTCATTAGGTGCTGTTTCGATTTCGGATGTCGCTGCTGTACTTGTGTATTCTTTTAGACAAGAAACTAAACCGCTTAAGGTTTTGATCGCTGCTAATTGTTCCATTATGGTATCTTCATTGCTATGATCATCAGAAAATAGATTAAGTTCGGTACGAAGTGTTCCGATAATCTCAACTCTTTTGATCGAGTCGATACTTAGATCTGCTTCAAGATCCATTTCCATACCAAGCATTTCCTGTGGATAACCAGTTTTTTCACTGACTATCTGTAATAATATAGTTTTGATGTCTTTAGCTGGAGCTGTTTTTACTTGATTTACTGTTGTTAACTGCTGTATGATGGGTGCAGCAGGAAGTGTTGCCGAACAGTCGATGATTGTGTTAGGTATGGCAGGAGTATGGGGCGGAATGGGATTTATGCCCGGATTTTGTCCTAAAAAAGTGAGCATCACATCGCGTTGTGCCTGTATAAGCATCTTCATACTGTTCAGATATTCTTGCAACATGCGTTCGGTAGCAAGTTGACTATCAGACGAAGAGGCCGGTTGATTGGCAGAGTTGTTCATTTGTAAAGGAGTTAATATTGGTAATGCACCATTGGTTGGCAATGTTCCCGTAGTTGGTAGGGCAGATTGGCCATTTACACGCCAAATAGCAGGATTTTTTTTGTAAATTTCGGGTTGATCGATTTGAATAAAAGTTGTGTCGCGACCTTCAAAAAGTTGACTTATTTTAAAGTTGCGGCCTGTACTGAGATATTGTGCGAGCATACCTAGCAGATGGGTCAATTTATTCCGGCTGCTGTCTTCGACATGAAGTGCTACCTCGTCTTTATCTAAACAGGATTTTGTTAAACCTGTTAGTACTTTTCCAGGACCGACTTCGATGAATATACGTGCGCCAGCGGTATACATGGCTTGAATTTCTTCCACAAATCGGACAGGTTCTACTAAATGATCCGTTAATCTGGTTTTGATATCCGAACTATTTATTGGATATAAGGTAGCAGATGTGTTAGACCAAACAGGAATTTGCATATCCTGAAAAGCTACATCTTTTAGGACGCTGTGATATAGTTCTTTTGATTTAGCAACTAGTGGACTGTGAAAAGCACAGGCTACTTCTAATTTTTTTGCAGAAATCCGTTCCTGTTTTAATAATTCCATTAGTTTATTGATACCAATGGAACTTCCTGCTACTACACATTGCGATGGTGCATTGAAATTAACGAGATAGCAATTATCTACCTGATCAACAATAGATTTTAGACGGCCTGTTCCAGCATTCACAGCTAACATCGTACCTGGATCGCCATTTTCTACTGCGTCTAAAATAGACTGAGCTCGTTTCAAACTTAATTCAACTAATTTTTCTTCATCAAATACACCGGCAAAACATAAAGCAGGTAGTTCACCGTAACTATGACCAGCAAGCATATCGGGCACGATGCCTAATGACTTCAGGAATTTTGCAATGGCAAGATCTATAATACCTAAAAGGGGTTGTGCTAAACGGGTATCTTTAATGGTTTCCTTTTGTTGCTTTAAATCATTATCATTGAAGGTAGCTGACGGAAAGACGACTTGTTCTAGTTCCGGATGATCGGCCAATAATTGGCGCATTTCTGGAAATACCACGAATAAATCGCGCGCCATATTGATGCGCTGACTACCTTGTCCGGGGAAGAGGAAGGCAACTTTACCAGGTTTATTATTGACGATGTACGTGTCTTTACTTTCAATACCTGAGAGTACCAACTCAATTTTCATCATTA
Organism: Sphingobacterium kitahiroshimense; assembly: GCF_025961315.1. Classification (NCBI taxonomy): domain Bacteria; kingdom Pseudomonadati; phylum Bacteroidota; class Sphingobacteriia; order Sphingobacteriales; family Sphingobacteriaceae; genus Sphingobacterium; species Sphingobacterium kitahiroshimense. The sequence goes on from NZ_JAOQNK010000001.1 coordinate 4,840,909, forward strand.
AATCTTCTGCATTATCCGCAACAATGCTTAATTGAATCGGATCAGTCGAGCCTGTGGCTAAACTATAAGCAATATTTTTTAGTGGAAGTTCATCGTTGGTATCTAATACAGATTTGATCTGTTTCAGTTGATTTTTGGCTTCTTCATAGGATTTTCCTCGAAAGACAAAAAGCTCTGATGGCCAAGCTTGTAAAGTAGCGTTCTTATCTGCGGTAGGATGGTTAGCGATGACTGTGTGAAAATTTGTACCACCAAAACCAAAGGCACTAATACCCGCATAACGATTCTTATCATTCCATAAGCCACTTTCAGCATAAAATGCAAATGGGCTCGTTTGCGCATTATAATATGCATTTGGCTGTTTGAGGTGTAGGGTGGGAGGTTTTACGCCATAGTATACGGCTAAGGAAGCCTTGATCAGGCCTGCTAAACCAGCCGCACATTTTGTATGTCCGATTTGAGTTTTCACAGATCCCAAATGTGTCTGGCCGGGCAGTGCTCCCGATTTGCTGAAAAGATTGGTGAGGGCACTTAGTTCAGTTTTATCACCGACTACGGTTCCTGTACCATGTGCTTCTACTAAACCGACACGTGCGGGACTAATACCTGCTTGTGAGTACGCACGCTCTAGCGCACGTACTTGACCAATTTTTCTTGGAGCAGTAAGACCTAATGCTTTACCGTCACTCGATCCACCTACACCTTTAATCACAGAATAGATACGATCACCATCACGAAGAGCATCTTCGTATCGTTTTAAGACTAAGATAGCAACACCTTCACCTAATGCAATACCATCGGCATCACTGTCAAATGTTGCACAGCGGCCTTTACGTGAAAGTGCGTGTGTACTTGAAAACATGAGGTAATCGTTGATGCCGTTATGTAAATCGGCACCACCTGCTAACACAACGTCTGATTTTCCTAAAATCAGTTCTTGACAAGCCAGATCAACCGCTGCCAATGAGGATGCGCAAGCTGCGTCAACAGTGAAATTGCGGCCACCAAGATCAAGACGATTTGTAATTCGACCTGCGATTACATTGGCTAAAATACCTGGGAAAGAATCTTCCGTTGTATGTGGAAATGCTGTTTTTACTTCTTCATGCAGTTCTCCAAAAACTTGCTTATAGTATCCTCTAAAACTATAACTATTGGCGAGATCATTACCGCCTTCGGCACCAATGATAACTGAAATGTTTTCTCTGTCAATGCTTTTGTCGGCATATCCAGCATTATCCATAGCACGTTTTGCAACAAGCAGTGTTAATAACTGAGTAGGTTCAATAGCGGCTAGCGATTGCGGTGGAATTCCAAATGCTAAGGGATCGAAATCAATTTTAGGAATGAAACCGCCCCATTTCGAATGCGAAACATCAGGACCATCTACATCCGGGTGATAATAAAGATCTTTATTCCAGCGCTCATCAGGAACTTCTGTTACACTGTCTTTTCCTAAAATAATATTACGCCAATATTCTTCAAGGTTTTTTGCACCCGGGAATATACATTCCATACCGATAACAGCAACATCCAACGGTTTTTCCAGTGATGCAGGTTCTTCAGGTAAAACGGCTTGTTGAATATGAACAAAATTAGCTGCACTCACATTTTCATGAAGTTCAGTAAGTGATAGCGCTTGGTTCTGCATCGTCGCAACTTGTCCAATCATATACATACCCAAGTCTAATTGATCATCTTTCGCTATAGTGACAAGCTTGTCCCCCTGACGTTCTATACCTTTAGCTGCAATTCTTAAGCGGCCTACATTTAATTTTTCAAGTTGTTCCCACACTTGTTTTTTATCGAGCCCTGCGGCTAGCAATTTTGCTTTTTCGGTATTGAAATGGGTAGCAAAAGCAGTATTAAGACAGCGGGTTTCATGTCCAGGCGCCGTTTCTAATAAAACGGTATCTTTTGCGTGCAGTGCTTGGTTCTGAAATTCCTGTTGAATAGCCCCCGTGCTTACTGCTTCTTGTGTATAAAGGTAAGCAGTACCCATAAGGACACCAATTTTTACACCTCTGGCAGCTAGTGGTGCCGCCATAATCGATACAAAAGCAGTTGAAAGAGCGTCATGGATGCCACCTGCAAAAAACACACTGATGTTTTCGGGATGATCTTCCTTTAAAAGACGTTCAATCTGTTTTTCCCAAAGTACCATACTGGAAAGGGGGCCTACGTGTCCACCACACTCCCGACCTTCAAAGATGAAGTTTTTAGCCCCTTCCTTTAAGAAGATATCTAAAAGTGCTGGCGAAGGCACATGAAGGAAAGTTTTTATGCCCGCTTTTTCAAAGACTTTTGCTTGTGCAGGTCTTCCACCGGCAATTAATACCACCGGAGGTTTTGCGGCTAGTATATGGGCAGATTGCTCATCTCTTAACTCTTGAGGAGCAAAACCTAAAATACCAACCCCCCAAGGCTTTTCACCAGCGCGGGTTTTAGTTTCCATGATCAAAGCTTTTGCTTGCTCTCCTTTTAGTAGGGATAGTGCGACAAAAGATAATGCTCCTGCTTCAGAAACAGCACTGGCAAAAGCTGGAACATCACTGACACGCGTCATAGGACCCTGTGCAATTGGGTAACGTAGACCAAGTTCTTTGGCCATAATATTATCCTTGCTGATGACATTTAACGTCTTTGCCTGTTTCAAATGGCCATACATAGCCTCCTTGAATCCAAAGATCAATTTCTTTAGACTTTTGAAATCTTCATATAGATCTATGGCCAATGAAATATCTTGTCCCATTGGTATATAGCTATGGGTAGGATCAAGGTCTTTGAAATATTGCTTCAGATTTTCGGCATTAATTTCCTCTGGTAAAGCAGGGGAGTTTGGTCTAACCAACACCCTATGATTTGCAATAATCTTCGTTTCTGTGCCATTTAGTTTTGAACAAAGCTCTTTTAAGCTTTTAGGTATACTACTTTCAGGAAATAGTGCCAACTGGCTATCCAATACAATACCAGCAGCACCTAAAGCCATTGCTGCAGCTGCAGTATGAACACCAATACCACCTTGAACCCATATAGGTAGAGTTTTAATTTCTTTGATTATACGTTGAAATAAGACAAAAGTTGATTCGTAACCAACAAGGCCAGCAGCTTCGTTGCCTTTTACGATGATTCCTGCCGCACCTAATTTTTCGGCAGATTTTGCCTCTTCTAAGCTATTTACCTGGTAAAAAACGGATAGATCTGAAGCTGGCTTAGTCACGGTCACAGATGGAAGAATAATATATTGTACTTTTCCCGGAATCTGAAGTGATGTAAAACTTTCGTCTGGAAAGTAAATACCACAGGCAGGTATATCTAGGTGATCAAGTTGTTGCAACGCCTCTTGAGCTGTTGTTAACTGATGTCCTAAACTTAAGAATGGAATTGCACCTGCCTGATGTAATTTATACATAAGGTTGATGTCAGGCTTTTCAAAAGGGGTTAATCCAAATATGGTTAAATTTCTCATTACATTGATGATGTTGAAATGGTAGCAGGTGATTCCATAACAAAACGCGAAAACCTTTTCGGCGGAATAGGCTGCTATAGCTGATTAAAAGTAATTATTTTTTGTTACATTTTTAATAATAAAGCTAATTTGATAATGATTTTTTAACAAAAAAGTATTAATTACTTGATTATGATTAACTAAAAATATATAATTTGATTATAATTATGTTTTATTGGCTTATTAATACTTTTTAATCGATATAAAAGCTTTTATTCATACTATTTTAGTAATATTTGGAGAGTGTTAAATCTAAAAGTAGAATTTTATCCTAATTTTCACTTTATTAAGTGAAATAATTTGCAATAAAAAGTATTTTTTTTGAAGAATACTTAGGCTAGCAATGAACTATTTATCAGGTAAGATTAATGGTTGTAAGGGGCTCATGCCATTATTTGATTCTCTTTATTTAACGATTTGGTTGTGTTAAGATTTTTGATGTAAAATGGTTTTGCACAGATTTTTATTTCTGGATTTTTGAAATCATAGATTTACTTCAATCGGATCAATATTCCTTTTCGTTTTATAATATTCTTGTAGTCCCATTGTATTTTTATTGATTTTTCTAGCCAGCGTTTTAAATCGTTTTTATCAATTTGAGAAATGGAATTATAGTAAATCGATGCATCTTTAAATTTAGCACCGATAAACTTTAATTTTTCTTCTTCAAAATCTGAACCACTCCAAAATATCAGTCTTATTCCAGCTTTTTGTCTGCTGTATCCTACAATGGGATTTTTTTCTATAAACCATACGGGATGTGCATGCCATATTTTATTTTCAGCATCTGGTAAATGTTGGGAAATTTCCTCAGCTAGCATATCACATATGGCTTGGTCTTCTTGATTCAGTTGACTATTGTAGATTCTAATATAGGGATCCATATTTTATATGAATAATTATATGTGTTTGATAATTCTTGGTCTTTCGGACTGAATTTACAATAATTTTCACTGGTTTCTACTTTGCAAATGACAAGAAAAATAGTATTTGGTTATTTATGATCTAATTGTTCTTAATGCTTTTTTGATGATATATTTTGTTTCTTTTGTACCACTTTCTTTTTCCCAGCGCTCACAAAGTGAGCGCACGAAATCTGCTTTTGTCTTACTGGCATCGTTGAGCCAGTTGCCAACACTGTCCTGTACATAACGATCTGGATCGGATCGAAGTGGTTCCAAAATTTCTAATGCTAGCTCAGGTTTGTTTTTGAGTAGATCAATATGCTGGCACCATACACCGCGTGGTCTTGTAGCCTCGCTGCTAAATCTTCTTACATTTTTGTTTTCATGCGAAGTCCAGTTGGAAAGGATGCTGATGCTGGAAAATAAATTATCTTTAATTTTATGTCTTACCGCCATGCAGCTGATCTCTCTCACTCCGAAATGTGTGTCTGCAGCAAATGGCTTAATTTGCTCTAGTGTCTGCTCAATGCTCAATTCATGATTTCTGCCAATTGTGTATGTTGCCCAACAGCGAGCCATATCGGCCTGATGTTGGGATAATATTTTTAGAAATTGCTGATCTCCATTTTTGAATGATTGCTCAAAGAGCGCTGTTCCGATAGCTTCATTGATCGTATTGACTGTTTGTTTTTTTAGCTGATCAATAGCTACTAAAACTGGTTTTAGATACGCTATGCGTTTATGTTGCTTTAATATATGCATCAGTAAAGATCGTTGATCAATCGCTAACCACTCAATCAGATTTGCTGTTTCGACTTCTCCACAATTTAATTGCTTTAAAATAGCTGGAGATAGATCTTTAGTTGATCTTGCTCCTGTTCTTTTTACTTCGATCATAATTGGTCGATAAGGTCTTGAATATTTACTCTGTTCATATAATTGCTATCAACAAATTGATAGGTTATGTTATAATTTGTATCAATGATGTATACTGCTGGTATTGGTAATTCTTTATGATCATTTTTATTATATTTTGACAGTTTAATCCCTAACTTTTCATAGGTGGTGAGGGCGTAGTTTGGTAGCTCAAATGAAATGCCGAGTTGTTTGGCTAGTGTATTATCCTGATCCGTCAAAATATCATAACGGAGCATGTGGTTCACTTCTAATTCTTTGTTATAACTTTCCGATTGTGGAGCTATAGCGACTAACGAAATGTTTTTTTCTTTAAAAAATTCCATGTGGTCCTGTAATGCCTTTAGTTCTACATTGCAATAGGGACACCAGCTACCACGAAAAAAAGCTACAATTACTTTGCCTTTTTTTAGTAATTCATTTAAGTGGATGATTTGATTACTGGTATTCTTTAGGCTGAAATTGGGGAATTTATTACCGACCTGTGTGCTATTTTCTTCAATTTTACTGCTCTTTAATTCTTGAATAGATTGACTAAAAACTTCGATAATGTCAGCCGGCAATTGTGCGGCTAAGTTTTTATTAATTTCATCTATTTTCTTTGCTAAGTTTGTCATGCGATATGATTTGTTTTTGCAAATATTTAAAAGTAAATTCATAATGACAATACCGCATATTATTATCCCTATGGGATAAAAAAGTCAATTTTATGAAATCAAAGGTGCAAGCTATATCTGAAAAAATATGTCCATTGGAATTTGCGGTGAATACGATAAGTGGTAAATGGAAAATTCCGATTATCTGGCGGATCAATGAAGGTGAAAAGCGTCCTAGTGAAATGTTGAGGGGAATAGTTAAGGTGGATCGCCGCGTGTTAAATCAACAATTAAAGGAGCTTGAAGAAGATGGTGTTTTAAGTAAAAAAAGCTTTAATGAGTTACCTCCACGTGTTGAATATACGCTTACACCTCTAGGTGAAAAACTGGTGGAGGTACTATGGAAATTAAATGCTTGGGGAGAATTACTGTTGCAGGAAAAATCGGATTTTAAGTGATAGGTTCACTAGTAATGAACTGATGAAGCATCGCTTCACGATATAAAGGAACAATTTTAACCATGATTTAAGCCATTTCCCTGTAGGGAAATGGAAAGCTTACTTTGTCGATTCCTTTCGTGGCAGTGCAAAATCACTGTTCTGGTTTGCAATAACAGCTACTTCTCTTTCCGGAAATTGGATCTTCATCCAATTCTGGAGCTTGATAAATTCTTCTTCGCTTAGTTTTTTATCTGCTATATAAATTAAAGAAATGGTATTGATAGCGCTATCCGCAGTGATTATTTTATTCTGTACACCTATGCTGTAGCTCGTTATCTGCGGAAATAAGATTTTGATATTCTCTTGTAAATTTGGCGTATTGATCTGGTATTTGTTCAATTCGGCATTTAATTGTTTTATTCTAATATCTTTTTCAGAAAGATTCTGTTCTTTTTTGTTGATTTCGTTTAAAATATCTGCTTTAAGATCATTGTTGTCTTGACGGATGACTAGTTCTGTATTTTTAATTCCATAATCTTCCATTTCTCTTTTTATTCTATCGACCTCTTCTTTGCTGAATTTTTTGATTAAGAATGCTAATTCTAATTTTTTAGGATTAGAATTATAGTTCGTTCTTTCAAAAACGACTGTATATCCTTTGTCTGTAAACGCTGTCTGAATAAATTTATTGACTTTTTGTGAATATTGTTTTTGTTCTAACAATGTATATGCGAAGTAGACACTAGGAATAATAAGTACGAGAATAATCAGTGAAATGACACGTGTTATTTTCTTTTCACGGTTTGCATCTACAAAGTTAACCTTTGGATAGTTGAGGTATTTGACAATGATAAAAGTAGAAAGGCATATGAAAAAACAGTTGATCATATAGAGATACAATGCTCCCGCGAAATAAGAAAGATTGCCAATTGCTAGCCCATAGCCTGCAGTACATAAAGGAGGCATTAATGCTGTTGCTATAGCAACTCCAGGTATTGGATTTCCTTTTTCGACACGGGTGATGGCAATAACACCAACAAGTCCACCGAAGAAGGCAATAAGTACATCGTATATATTAGGTGAGGTGCGTGCCAAGAGTTCGGATTGTGCATCTTTGAAAGGACTTAGAGTGAAATATAAGAAAGAAACCAATAAACTTACAAAGGTTGCAATAAGAAGATTTTTTAATGATTTTTTTAACAGCGGAAAGTCATAAACTCCTAATGCGAATCCGGCTCCTACTATTGGACTCATTAAAGGTGAAATAAGCATAGCTCCTATAATGACTGCTGTAGAGTTCACGTTCAAACCTACCGAGGCAATGACTATAGCGCAAGCTAGTATCCAAAGATTAGCTCCTCGAAATGAAATATTATTTACGACATTTTCTAAGACATTTTCCTTTTTGTCTTCGCCAGTATGTAAATTGAAAAATCGTATGAATTTGGAGTTTGCCATAATTTCTCTATTATTACTCAATAACAGTATTTGTTAAAAATCGTTTGATAAATGTTAGGATATTCTTATGATATGCTGGATGAGTTTTTTTCTTTAAATATTATGATGCGGCCAACGAACAATTTTGTAAGTTCTTTTATTCAGCGATAAGCTTTCATAGGTTTGTCTAAAATATGTAATATGAAGTTGTCAGAAAATATTGTCGGTTTTCATCATTATTCGTTAAAGGCTCCTCAATTTGATGAAACAGTAAAGTTCTACGAACAATTGGGATTTGTAATTGTGCACTCTTGGTCATTACCTGATTTTAATCTCGAAAAATGTGTCATGATGTATCATGAACAGATTAATGTATATGTTGAAATATGCGATGGTGATGCCGATATGCCTGCTCAGGGTAGAAAGCGAAGGTTAGGGGAGGAAATGGTCGAAAATTCTATTCTTCATATCTGCTTTGTTGTCAAGGACGCGGCTAAAGCAAGGGTGGAAGCATTAAAAGCTGGAGCTATAGACCTGAGCAATGGAGTGCTTGCTATTCAGTTGAAAAATAAATCTAAATCTGTCGGTGTTCATAATAGTTTGGTTTATAGTCCAAATGGTGAGGTTATAGAATTTTTAGAACAGGTAAGTTTCTAGTTTTCACCGATAGCCCCTAAGGCGGTTAATAAGGCTAAAATTTTCCTTCCTTTTTCGGTTAGGATGTAAAGCGATTTGACTTTATCTTTTTTGTTATCTATAATTTGATCTTCGACCAATTCTTTCAGTTGCTTGGTGAGTATCCGGTCGGAAATATCTGGAAGTATGGATTTAAAACTTGCGTAATATAAATCTTCTTCATGGAGAGCAAATAGTAAAGATAATTTCCATCTACCACTGATTTGAGCGAGTGCTTTATGGGCTTTGCAAAACTCTAATAGCGATTTTTCATTTATAGAATTTGTTGAATTTTCTTTACGCATATTTGATATTGATTCATGAGAAGGACAAGTTATGGATAAATTATTCATTTCTCCTTAACGGAAATTCTTTTGATGCCTTTATGCCCATAGAAAAAGATGTTTTTCCTTTATGCACATTTTAATAAGTAAATCTGACTATTGATTTTTCTTTAAAAATTATTAGATTACGCGTTATATAAGTTTAAAATTTTTGATATGGATACGCTTAATTCAAGTCTTCTTACAGCAGGTTTAATCACTTTAAAAGATAATAAACTCTTGTTGGCCTATAGTAATAATAAAAAAGCATGGTATTTGCCTGGCGGTAAGGTGGATCGTGGAGAGAGTTCATTAACGTCTTTAAAGCGGGAGATTAGAGAAGAATTGATGATTGACCTGAACGATGATAGATTGGATTTTTATTGTCACATAACTGCTCCTGCATATGGCGAAAATCCTGTGGTTATTATGGAGCAGGATTGTTTTATATATGATCTTAGAGAAGAGATTAATCCTAGCAATGAAATCGGGGCGGTCCAGTATTTTTCGAGAGCATCATATATGAAAGAGCAGTTTCAAGTGATTGGTGTTTTAATGGTTTTTGATAAACTGGAAGCAGACCGGCTAATAAAGGTCTGATACTTTACCTTTATTTTCCTGCTATTCACCGAGTTTTTTATATTGTTGATCTAAATGTAATAAAAAGAGCGTGTTCCTTGTCTTAATTTTGAGTCAGAAAGTTAAAAGAAATACTTTTTAAGAATGGGGTATTTAACTGACTAACTGATAACTCAAGAAAACTAAATTTATAAAATAAAGACATTATGAAAACGCTAGTAAAAACATTCACTGTAGCAGTATTGGTTGCAATCAGTACACTTACAATGGCTTCGGGAAATCCTGAAAAGACAATCAATTTGTCAACTGCAAATTTTGCAATCGATCATTATATAGACGTAATGACTGAAGGGCAGTCGCTAGGTTTAGAGCAGTTATTTACTGCTGATTATAATCAGAAAGTCCAGGGTAAAATTGCAAGAACAAATAGCCGTTCGGACGTTATCAGTTTTTTGAAAAAACAAAAAGGAGAAAAGTTAAATTGTAAAACGACAACTTTGATCTTAGAACAGTCTTCACATTATATGGTAGCGAAAGTTACTATGCAATTTGAAAATTTTACTAAAACAGATTTGGTTACTTTAGTTAATGACGGCGGAGCCTGGAAAGTTTCAAAATCTATTAATTGTTATCAATAGAAAATGTTTAATTAAGTATCATATGTTTATGTTAGTCCTGTCGAAAGATAGGACTTTTTTGTTTTCCGATAATAGTTGATTCTTTTACTGATATTATGAAGGAATTTGTTTTCTTGTTATTAAGAATTCAGGTTAATTATTATTTAGATAATGTTAAGCTACCTTTTATGAGTTCTAGATTAAATTGACCAATTGTTGTATTTTTAAGCATGGCACTAAGGTGATTTCTTACTTTTTTGAAATCGTTGTGCAGAGGACATGGGTTTTTCTCGGAACAATAATCTAATCCCATGCCACATCCGATAAAGATCTGCTCGCCGTCTACAGCTAAGACTATGTCGGCAATTGGTTTTTTTAACCCTGCAGGATCAATGTAAAATCCGCCATTAGGTCCTTTCGAAGATTGTATTACACCTACTCTGCTGAGATTCTGAAGAATCTTACCTAGAAAGGGTTCTGGTAGCTTTACTTTTTCAGCAATCTCTTTAATGCCTACTTTTCTACCCTCATGAGAACTTTGAGCGATATAAAAGACTGCACGCATGGCATATTCACAGGTTTTAGAAAAAACACCCATTTTTTTAAATTATATTTTCTTTAATTGTAATCTTATGTGCAAAGATACTGTTCTAATTGATATTTATAACATTTTGGACGCGTTGGACATGATCCTGCTTGTGTATAGAAAGTCTTATGATACTGTTTTTATTTGCTGTAAGATTATGCATGATGGCACCTTCTAAGCCAATGAGATCTCCTTTTTCCATGTTATGTATAACTCCTGCTACATTTAAAATTATGGAACCTTCCTGGATGTGTATGACAATGGGAAATGGGCTTTTGTGATCGGTCATAATTACTCCTTCTGCTAGACATATCCGAATCTCTTTAGTCGATGATGTTTCGAGTAAGACTGTTACTGATGGTTTTTCTCCTTTATATGACACTTCTTTATAGAGTGATACCGGAGTGTTTTGTTTGTTCATTTCCATGTCAGTTTTTTTTGATTAGTACAAATATAGTTATAAAAGATGTTTAACTCTTTTAATTATGGCTATATTTGTTTGTCGATACAATTTTAAAAATAACCCTTTATCAATTTGTGTATTAGGAATATGGAAAAGAAAGATATAACTTCATTAGCAGATATTCAATTACTTGTTGATACGTTTTACGGCAGGGTACGTGAGGATGCTCTCATTGGTCCCATCTTCAATAATCTACTGGCTGGCCGCTGGGAGGATCATTTGAAAAAAATGTATAGTTTTTGGCAAACTATCTTGTTGGAAAAGCATACTTACTTTGGAAGTCCATTTCCGCCACATGCTGCTATGGCTCTTACTAATGTGCATTTTGATGCTTGGCTAAAGCTCTGGTATAGTACGGTTCAGGAATTTTTTGAAGGAGAGAAAGCTGATGAAGCTATTCATAGAGGAGATAAAATGGCAACTATGTTTTTATCTAAAATCACTTATTTTAATAATTTAAATACCAAACCATTAATATGAACCTTAATACTATAAAGATGTGTTAGTACTGATCAATCGGATTTTGTTAAAATATTTGAACCCTAGTTTGGTATTGTTAAAATTAAGATCTTTGAGATGGAATTGATTTAAATAATTCAAATACTTTTTCTCTCTCGAGTAAACGCATACCCAGCTTTTCTGTGGAGACACCTGGAATTAATCGATAAGTGAAGGTAATATGTGATTCTTCATTAATTAATGTTTCTAAATGTTTTAGCTCAACATGATTTTTGTTTAATTTCGCACTTAGTTCAGTTATATGAGAGGATATCAGAAAAATAGAATTGTTTAATTCTTCACATCTTTCTACTAATGTTAAAGTAGCGTGATAAGCATCGTCATAATTTGTTCCTTTAAATAATTCATCCAGCAAAATAATCATTCTCTTCTTTGAAGCAATTAGTTCAGCTGCTTTTTTTACTCTAAGTACCTCATTGTAGAAATGGCTGCGGCCAGAGCTAAGGTCATCACCAAGATTGATTGTCGTTAAAAGGCCATCAAAAAAAAGTGTATCCATTTTTTCTGCGGGAACAGGTAAGCCCAAGTGAGCTAAATAAATGCATGCTCCTAGGGTTTTTAACAAGGTCGATTTACCAGTCATGTTTGCTCCAGTTAAAAACCAGATGTTTTTCTCTTGTGATATGATGATATCGTTTTTTATAGGCTTTTTTAAAAATAGATTATAGGCTCCTTTTATCTCTAACATATGATCTACATCGGTTTTATTGTGAAATGTGGGAAAAATAAGATGATTTTGCATCATGGATTTTGCAATTCCTTGATAAATATCTAGTTCGTAGATAATAGTAAAAATCTTTTTAATATTGTGATTATTTAAATTTCTGAATTTATAATCATATTTGAGAATTAAAGCGGGCGATATTTTTTTACTGGCTATTACTTTTAATTCGGATAGATCAAAATCTGATGTTAATTTGTTTAAAGATTTAAACATCTCCCTGAGTCGTCCTACAGGTTTTTCCTGTTCTACTGCTTTATTTAATAATTCTGTCAAGTATGTGATTAACATGGCGATTTCGGCAATAGAGCGTTTGATTAATACGCGTTCCATTTGATTTTCTGCGGACCAGAAATTGAAAGATAATTTTTCTGAGTAGTAACGAAATAGATTTGCTGAATCAGTTTCTACTCCAAGACTTAAATATTTTTCTAAATCTTGGAACATATATTTATCGAATGGATGATTATCCATTACGTTTGATAAGTATTCGATTGCTTCGTTTCGGTCTTGGATTTCTTTTATATCTTTTAATGGATTAATGAAGTAGCTGTATAATAGGGACCTTCCGCCTAAAGTGCTGGTATTGTCAAAGAAATTACATAAACTAAAATCTCTATGATCAATAGCGTTTAAATCACTGAGGGTTTGCTTATCAATTGTGAACATATCTTTAGAAATTGTTTATTAATGGTTTGTCGAATTGTTTCTTTTTTACTGCTGAATCTAAACTAAGATACAAAATGTGGTTAATAGAATCAGTTTGTGTGCTAAAATTTAATAAGTTACGCAGGATAAAATAAGTTTGAGTAGTACAATAGTTATTTTTTATAGAAGTGGGCCTGTATTCCCAAAATGATGAATTACATTATGCAGTCCGTTATCCTTGCCACTTAAAAATAGTTAGTAAAATGTAAAATTATGGTCAGTATTGTAGTTGTAGAAGTTGACTCTTTATTGTTCTTGATACCTCATTAATCTTATTTCGAGAGAAATTAAACTTATTTTGGAGTTAAATTTCATATATTTATGTGTATATTTTGGTATGATAATAGAAGTTTTTAATACTTATTTGTGCTGAAATCAATGATAAAAATACAAGATATTAAGTGCTGTTAAGGATTTCTAATTGTTATTTTAATGAGAACAAATAGAATATTCGCTTAAATTACAAGTGCATGAATAATGAAATAGAGAATAAACTTCGGGATAAAAATACAAAGCCAACAAGTATGCGGATATTAGTATACGATTTTTTAGCCTCTCAACATATTGCTTTATCCTTATCTGAAATGGAGGCCCACTTCTATCCAGCAGACCGTATAACCCTATACCGTACACTCAAAACTTTTGAAGAAAAAGGTATTGTGCATAGTATACAGGAAAATAATACGAGCAAATATATCCTCTGTCATGATGATTGTAATGAGGAAACACATAAAGACTGGCATCTTCATTTTTACTGTAAGATCTGTAAGCATACCACTTGCCGGACAGATATTAATTTTTCTGCGCCCAATAATAATTCGGTTCGAATTGATGAGGTCCGACTTTTTGCTAAAGGTATTTGCGAAAATTGTATGAATGAAACTATGCAATAGTATTGCACAGCATGAGCGCTTATCTTTGATAGTATTAATTAAGTTAAAGAATCTTATACAATGACTGTACAACATAAACACAAGTACGACGAAGCTGGTACGCAGCTTTGCTGCACACAGACAACAAAAATATATAATCAGGCTGGTGCTCAGGAACTCATCGGTCATCAGGGTAAATGTGAAGGACATAATCATAATGGAGATGGTCAAGTTCAACATACTGATGATGATGGACACGATCACTCTCATGTAGAAGGTAGCCCTTTGAAGCTGTTTACTCCTGCGATTATATCTTTTGTTCTTTTGATGCTTGCTATTGCTTTGGATAACTGGGTAATACAGAGTTGGTTTCAAGGGTGGGTAAGGTCTATATGGTATGTAATAGCATACATTCCGGTAGGTTTTCCGGTCATTAAGGATGCAATAGTCAGTATACGGAAAGGTGATGTTTTTTCCGAATTCTTTTTAATGGCTATAGCTACTATCGGTGCGTTCGCTATTGGAGAATATCCTGAGGGTGTGGCGGTCATGCTATTTTATGCTGTTGGGGAAGTTTTTCAAACTTTAGCCGTATCAAGGGCTAAAGGGAATATCAAAGCACTTTTGGATCAACGTCCAGATGAGGTGACTGTTCTAATCAATAATCAACCCCAGATCATAAAAGCTGAAAATGTAGAAATCGGCTCAATCATTCAGCTAAAACCAGGTGAAAAACTGGGTTTGGACGGTGAATTGTTATCTGATGTCGCATCTTTCAATACGGCCGCTTTAACTGGAGAGAGTAAACCGGATAGTAAATCTAAAGGAGAGACCGTTCTTGCTGGAATGATTAATTTGAATACGGTTAGTTTGATTAAAGTAACAACTGCTTATACAGATAGTAAATTAAGTAAGATCCTAGAGCTGGTACAGAATGCAACTGCTCAAAAAGCACCAACTGAATTATTCATCCGTAAATTTGCTAAAGTATACACGCCAATAGTAGTTTTTCTGGCGATCGGTATTTGTTTATTGCCTGCGCTGTTTGTGCAAGATTATGTATTTAGCGATTGGCTGTATCGGGCATTGGTATTTTTAGTTATATCTTGTCCTTGTGCTCTGGTAATCTCTATTCCTTTGGGTTATTTTGGAGGAATTGGCGCTGCAAGCCACAATGGAATTTTGTTTAAAGGAAGTAATTTCTTGGATACACTAGCGAATATTCAGCATGTGGTCATGGATAAAACTGGAACGATGACTGAAGGTGTCTTTCAGGTGCAAGAGGTTAATTTTGATACTAATTTTGATCAAGCTGAAATATTAAAGATGGTGAATGCTTTGGAGAGTAACAGTACTCATCCTGTAGCTACAGCTATTCATCAATATGTCGGTGAGGTTGATCATAATATTCGTTTAGATCAAGTGGAAGAAATAGGCGGGCATGGATTGCAGGCTACCGTGGACGGAAAGCAATTATTGGTCGGCAACTTTAAGTTAATGGATAAGTTTAATATCCGTTATGATGTTGATCCCGCTACGATTGTGTATACTTTGATCGCTGTTGCATATGGCGGTAAGTTTGTCGGATATATTACTATTGCGGATAGCATTAAGACTGATGCATTAGAAACCATTCAGCAATTACACAAACTGAATGTAAAAGCAACTATGCTAAGTGGTGATAAAAGTACAGTGGTTCGATATGTGGCTGATCAATTGGGAATTGATCAGGCATATGGAGATTTATTGCCGGAAGATAAAGTCAATAAACTTAAAGAAATCAAAGCACAAAATCAACGCGTTGCCTTTGTTGGTGATGGTGTAAATGATGCTCCTGTTGTAGCTCTAAGTGATGTAGGTATTGCAATGGGAGGTCTAGGTAGCGATGCGACCATCGAAACTGCTGATGTGGTTATACAGGACGATAAACCGTCCAAGATACCAGTTGCAATTCGGATCGGAAAGCAAACTAAGCGCGTCGTATGGCAAAATATTACCTTAGCTTTTGTGGTCAAGGGAGTTGTATTGATTTTGGGTGCAGGGGGGATAGCAACAATGTGGGAAGCAGTTTTTGCTGACGTCGGTGTATCTTTGATAGCTATACTGAATGCTGTAAGAATTCAGAAAATGAAGTTTTAAATTTATTGAAAGTGCTCGTAATTTGATGTAAAGCGAGCACTTTTTGTGTACTTTAGTTTTTAGACTGTTATCCTACAATTTATCCTTAATACTTTTTACAACGGCTTTGTAATACTTGATTTTGTTTTCATCATCAACGATCTTTACTTTAACGTCATTGGCGGCTAAAAGCTGTGTTTTGTCTGCCGAATCTTTTACATATTTCTTAGGAATATAGTAATAAATCTGATTTTTGATAAAGGTATTCTTCTTGTAAAACTTGTTTCTTGCTCGATAGGTTAAAAGCCACCATAGGTCGATCTCGACAAAATCCAAGGAGAGACCGAAAATATGTAGATCATTTGTGAAGAACAGATCAACCCATGATTGTAAAACCATTTGTCTGCCTGTTTGTAATCTTCTAATAAGGGATGTTTTATATACTTTGGTGCTCGGGGCATAATTTGGTCCATTGACAACATACTCACGCATTTTTTGTAGTTGTCCACAATAATGTTCATAGCCAAGGTTAATAGAAAACGGATTATTGCAATCTCCGTGAATATGCCAGTAGTTTTTGTTTAAAGATTGATATTGTCTAAATACACTATAGGTCGTTTCATTCACTAAACTTGTTTTTATTTTCGGATGTATGCCTTCTAGACTGAAATCATAATTGGTTGTCATGATATTTTGAACGGGTATGCTCTAATTAGTTCATGGATTTCATTTTGTTGTATAGCAGAAACGGCATCTGCAATGAAAGTTTTAAGCTCTTTTTCATCCACATGCTTTTGTTTTATGGCATTCAGGAATATCTCTTCGTAAAGCATAGGGAATGGTTTTTGACCATTTTCTAAGGATTGAACATGGTATTTTTTTTTAATGCTCATTAACAGATCATTCCAACTTGTTCCCTTGTTGATATTGTTGATGTCATTGCCAATAAGCAGTGCTATATGAGTCATAGTTTTTAAGGGTCTTGATAATCGCTTGGTTACTGCATTTTATTAAATCTAATATCGTTATTTTCTTCTAATCTATATTCAGCGACGCATATTTTATTGCACTGTAAGATTTTCATCCAAGATGGTATTTGCCTATGCATTTAGCGTGTTCTAATTTTTTTAATTTGAGCCATGTGAGGAATGTAAGATGGGTTGATTATGGCGTTTTTATTGTATTTAATGTAGCAATAATTTAATCTCAAATTTTATATTTCCTATATATGTCCAATATGGTCAGTTTAATTTTAGATTTTAAATCGTTCAAATTTTTATATAACCATTAGTGCGTTTTTAAAACTTATTGATGATCGAATTATAAGAAATTTTAATCTTTAAATACTATTTTCTATTAACAACTATTTCGTAAAGTAGCTGGTGTAATTTATTTAATTTATGATTTTTAAATCAATTTTATAGTTTTATGTATTAATATTAAGTTCGATTTATTAGTTGTTTAGTATTCTAATGTTTCATTTATTTCAATTTTACTCATATCAAAAAGCTACTTAATAAAATTCTGAAGAACTATCTCTGTTTGTTCCTTTTAAAGGCCATTTTTGTCATTTAAAAGTCTCAATAAAACTATTTCTGATTTTTAAGGTCAAAAGGTCAATTTATATTTTAATATTTGTACTACTTCGAAACGTAATAAATATTATAGCGGCATGTAAATGCCTTCAATATCTTATAATATTCGAAACTGCATAGTGATTCATCGTTTTCACAAATGGTGTTAATGTGCTTTTATTTCTTATTTAATCTTTCAATTATTTTTCAATGATTAGAGAAAAAGCAATCAGGTTGGCAATTCAGGTCACTTTTATAGTATTCATTTCGGTTTTTTCCGGTTGTAGTGATTTTGAATATAGTCCAAATCAGATTTTTAGTAAAAATTCATATCGCGATCTCAACGCAATCAATTTAAATAAGTTGGGGGATGGTCAGCAAGATGATACTGTCCGGTTTATAATAACAGGAGATACGCAGCGGTCACATAATGAAACAGTAAATTTTTATAAGAAAGTAAATACGATGACAGGGATTGATTTTGTGATTGTGGCTGGCGATATAACTGAGTTTGGTAACCTTAAAGAAATGCAATGGGTTGCCGAAAACCTTACTAAGCTGAATAGACCATTTCTTGCGGTTATTGGCAACCATGATCTTACTTCACGTGGCAGAGATGCATTTCAGCATATGTATGGAAAGCTCAATTATTCTTTTGTATATGGGGGAGTTAAATTTATCTGTCATGATACGAACAGTAGGGAGTATAATTTTAATGGTCAGGTACCTAATATACCCTGGCTTAAAAAGGAGCTAGAGCCACAGCCTCATGTAGAGAGTTATGTGGCTATTTCTCATGTTCCACCTACCTCTCCAGATTTTGATCAAAATCTGGAATACGATTATGCTTCAACATTTAGCAACGCCGGAGGTTTTCTCACATCCTTTCATGCTCATAATCATGTTTTTGAGGAGTTTACTGTTGGAAACTTTGAAACACCTTTTGTGGTCACGAGTGCAATTGGAAAAAATGAATTTTTATTAGTCGAAATTGTAAATAATAAACTGAGCTTTGAACAAATATCTTTTTAAATTAAGCATACTAGTCCTTTTTTTAATTGGCACAGTCAATCCGAGTAATGCACAGAAAAAGAACTTTTTAATCCCAGATGCGGCAATTATTCAATATGCTGGAAGCATTGGTTATATAAGTGTTGGCGCAGGATATGATATTTTTAAAAATAAGAGAGGTAACATTGATTTTAATTATGGTTATGTACCTGTTTCTAAGGGAGGAGAGCTACATTCGATAACCGCAAAATTTGCTTACAAGCCTTTTGAAATAAAGTTAAATAATTGGGGGAAATTGTATCCACTTAATCCAGGTGTATTTCTCAGTTATACTTTTCATGATGATTTATCATTTAAATTTAATTCATCGGAATATCCATCTGGTTATTATTATTGGTCTCCTGCTTTGAGACCTCACATCTCATTATCTAATGAAATTGAACTCAATATGAATAAAATATGGAAGGAAATCGGAATAGAAAAGATTGGAATTTATACTGAATTCAATTCAAATGACTATTATATTATTAATTATTTTCAGAATATAAAAGCACTTTCTCTTGCTGATGTTTTTCAGCTTGGGGTAGGTATACGATTTAAGTTTTAATCTTTTAAACTAAAAAAGGATTGTTTCTGAATATTTTAGTAGGTGTTTTCAGTCGTTTTTATGTTGGTGTCGCTATTAGATTATAAAATCTCAGATACTTTTTTTAAGTTTAAATCATGAAGAAAGTAATTTTGGTTTTGGGTGCGCCAAATGATGAAAGGGGAAATCTGAGTCAAATTGCAACTGACAGACTTAATTGTGTATTTGAACTCTGCAGGTATAATGATTCCTACCAGATTTTATGTTCAGGCGGATTTGGAGGTTTTAATCCTACAGATCTTCCACATGCAACATACAGCAAAGCATATCTCGTTTCAAAAGGAATCCCAAATCATTTTTTTTTACCTTTTGCCCTTTCGGCGCATTCAGTTGATGATATTAGGAAGGCTTTACCAATATTGGAGGAAGAAAGACCAGACCTGGTGATGTTAGTCACCTCAGATTTTCACATGGAGCGTATAAAAATTTTATGGGATATTATAGCACCTAAGCGATTTCCGATTATTTTTATCCCTGCAGTTTCAAGCTTGGATACACAGCAATTAGTGATGCTTGAAGAACATGAAAGGAACGCTATTAAGGCTTTAGAGAAAAATAATTTTAAAATATATTAGTCTAAAATTAAGGGATTAAGCCATCTCTATTTTTATGGGAAATTTATAGTCCCAGTTCATTTAATATTTGTCGATAATTATTAATAAAAAGCTTGGTCAATTTAAACTGTTCTGTTTCTTCATAATGCGTTAATTCAAGTCCGCTATCTGTTACTTTATATATTTCTGAATCGGGATAGGATAATAAAATAGGGGAATGTGTTGCAATAATAAATTGAGAGTTTTGATCGACCAATTCTTTTATCCGAATCATCATATTGAGTTGACTGTCAAATGAAAGTGCTGATTCTGGTTCGTCAAAAATATAAAATCCTTTTCCTGATAATCTATTATGCATCAGTGCTAAGAAGCTTTCTCCATGTGAACATTGATGTAATGATTGACCATATGCTTCTTCTAATTTCGCTTGATCGCCTTCGTAAAGGTTATCTATTTCACTGGCAACATTAAAAAAACTCTCCGCTCTTAAGAAATAACCGTCTCTAAAGCGGTATGGACCTCTGATCAGTTTGATATCCTCATAAAGGTTCGAATGTGATTCTTTCGTTGAAAAGTTAAAATTTAAGCTTCCACCTTCGGCATTAAATCCTGACTTAATCGCAATTGATTCGATAAAAGTAGATTTTCCTGATCCGTTGTCTCCTACGATAAAAGTAACTGGGCTATGGAAAGTAAGCTTATCTAAACTATGGATGGATGGAATGTTGTATGGGTAAGATATACGATCCACATGTGGCTTAGTATTTTCAACACTTTTTAGGTATAACATATTAATCAATCATATAAAAACAAATATTAAGTTAGTGCTAATGCGACTTAATCTCTTTTCCCTTTGATATAAGCATACACTGCTTGTGCATGACCATGTCCGAGCTGATAATCTTCTTTTAACCAATTGATAATTTGATTAGCTTTTATTTCAGCTTTAATTTTATTGTTTTCTATAAATCCTTTTTGGGTTGCTAAGTCTATAAATGCTTCGGGACTTACTCCGGTTTTTTCTTCAATATTCTTTAGGTATGTGTGAAAAGACATGCTATTAAATTTAATTTTCGGTTTCTAATTACTGGTACATTTATCAACTAGCTTTTTTATATTTTGCTGTTGGTCTGCATTATATCGTAGCTAAAATTATACCACAATTTTGCCTTTTTTTTAAAAATAAGCATTGATTTTCTATCGGAGATTAACGATACTTTATTTTTTTATGCAGGAAGTATCGTTTGCACAGGTGTACTAATAGGGGATGAGAATCTAGGAGTAGTATCCTCTTTTATGAATCGAAATAGTATAATATATTTTCTAAAGCTTACATAAAATAAAGCAGGGTGAATTAATACGCTTGTAATATGTGGTATATACTTGTTTTGAGAAAATATTGAAAAAAAAGAAAATCTTCCAATCCACTCATAAAAAGTTGTCGTATATAAATTCATAAACTAAAAAATTATACACTAAAAACGAATATGTTATGGAAAAAATGTCATCTCAAAAAGAGTGTTTAGTAGAAGAAAACGAACATCTCGATAAAAAAGACCTTCGGAGAAGGGATTTCTTAAAATTTACCGGTGCAGGCGTGGCAAGTCTTGCCCTACTTGGGGTAACTGGTTGTAAAAAAGACCGCCATGATGAAGATATGGGGGCCGATGGTTTTTATTTTGGCAGTGGTGACATCGCTATTTTAAATTATGCCTACGCACTTGAGCAACTTGAAGCGGCTTTTTATATTCAGGTTGTAAATAGTCCATACTCTGGTATATCAGATTTGGAAAAGACTTACTTAACAGATATCAGGGATCATGAGGTTGCTCATCGCGAATTCTTTAAAAAAGCTTTAGGTGGGAAAGCTATTTCAAATTTAGAATTTAATCTTTCCGGTATTAACTTTTCAAGTAGGGAAAGTGTGCTTAGCACTGCCAAAACGTTTGAAGATCTGGGTGTCTCTGCCTATAATGGTGCTGGATGGCTGATCAAAGATGTCAACTACCTTGCCTTAGCAGGTAAAATTGTATCTGTTGAAGCTAGGCATGCTGCATTGATCAGAGATTTGATCGATAACGGAAGTTTTGCGAATATGGAAGTTATTGATTCAAATGGTTTAGATGTCGCTAAAAGCCCCACAATGGTACTTCAGGCGGCTTCCCCATTTATCAAATCTAAAATTGATGTAAAGGATTTACCTACTTATTAACCTTCTAAATCTTATTGTTATGAATCTATTAAATGTTTTTGACGAAATAAATAATGTTGATCCAGAATTTACTGATCGCATTAGTCCACGCAGAGAAGTTATTCGAAATATGACTTCTTTTGGAAAAAAGGTTACTTTGGCCGCATTACCCTTCCTTATAAGTGATCTTTTTAAAAAAGCTTATGGCGCGACAGCTCCTACAGATGTTAATGGTGTATTGAATTATGCGTTAACGTTGGAATATCTTGAAGCGGAATATTATACTAAAGGGGTTGCTGCCCCCAATCTAATTCCTTCAGGTAGACCCTTGGGAGCTATTACAACCATTCGTGATCATGAAAATGCGCATGTTAAATTTCTTAAGCAGGTATTAGGAGATAAGGCAGTTTCTAAACCTACTTTTGATTTTACAGCTGGAGGTACCTTTGGAAATGTTTTTAGTGATTATGATACATTCTTAGCTCTTGCTCAAGCTTTTGAAGATACTGGTGTCCGTGCATATAAGGGACAGGCAGGTATTTTGCTCGGAAATAAAGTTGTATTAACCGCCGCTTTACAGATACATTCGGTAGAGGCTCGTCATGCTTCGCATATACGTCAGATGCGTAGAGCAAGAGGGGGTGCTGCTGCAAACCAAAAACCTTGGATTACAGGTGCAAATGATAGTGGAATTGGTGCTGTTGTAGATCCAGTTTATATGGGGGAAGATAATAAAGTTCAAGCAAATGTTGATATTACAACCTTGAAAGGTGTTACAGGTAATTTATCTTTGGCTGCGGCTACTCAATCTTTTGATGAGCCTTTAGGAGCTGAGGCTGTTCTTAATATTGCAAGTCTGTTTATTAAAAATTAGTGTATAATGCTTTGAAGTGAGGCTCCTTGTTTGTTATGAACAGGGAGCTTTTTTTTGATACTATTTTTCAGTGCTCTGCAGTGAGAAACTTAACAGATATGAGGTTTAGTGTATCGGTTATGGTTTTTTCTGGTGCCGCTTTTTTTGTCTTGTATAAATTAATAAAAATTGTATTTTTAAATTTGATTCTTAAAACATTTTATTCTAATTATTTGTTTAACTATAAAAACATTACAAATCAGATAAATGCTATTTTGTACTGGATATTGCTTATTATGTAGCTCTCGAACCAGTTAGGATATTTAACAAAAAATATCTGATAAAAACTTAGTTAAGCTAGAAGGATGTGTCTTTAAATAGTTTATTTCATAGGTTCACTCAATAAGTATTTGTAAGAATTCTTTTAAAAGATGTGTTTTTGATTTGATTAAGCTTAATACATTTTGTTTTATTAAATGACTATGCAATTTTTACCTGTTAATCAGAACCTATTACTCCAATTGCAAATTAGAGGTTACAATATATTAGCCTCTGCGCAAGGTATTGATCATGAAAATCCAAGTTACTATCCAATCCAAGTTTCTGATGTATGGGACTATCTCGTTCGCCTGGACTATACTTCTGGAATTGGGGAACCAGCACTAATTGTTATCGAAGATGCCCTTAGGAATATCAAAGAGCAACATTTTGATGGAGCTGTTTTTGTTGATTTTGAAGTTGACTAGACTAAGAAAAAAGAAATCATTAATTTAAAATGGTATTAAATTAATGATTTCAAATACTGCATGTTTCAAAGTGATATTTGAATACGCAGGTTTTAGTAGCTGAATTTTTTTATTCTTCTATAAGAACATGCCACCTGAAATTTCGATCCGCTGTGCATTGATCCATCTTGCGTCATCTGTACACATGAAAGCAACTACACCTCCGATGTCGTCTGGAAGTCCTACTCTTCCTAGTGCTGTTTGTGAAGCAATTGCTTCGTTAATTTGTTCGTTGTCTCGTACTAAACCATTTCCGAAATCAGTTTCAATTGCTCCTGGTGCAATTATATTGGATCTAATACCTCTTACTCCTAATTCTTTTGCCTGATATTTAGTTAAAGTTTCCATTGCTCCCTTCATTGCCGCATATGCCGCATAGCCGGGGGTAGCGAAACGAGCTAAGCCTGACGATACATTGATAATAGCACCGCCGTCACGTAGCAGTGGCAAAGCTTTTTGCGTTAGAAAGAAGGCTCCCTTAAAATGAATGTTTACCAAGTTGTCAAATTGTTCTTCAGTCGTTTCTGCAAAAGAAGCATGGATACCGATACCTGCGTTATTGATTAGAAAGTCGAACTTATCGGTATTAAATACCGATACAAGTGTCGATTTGAGATCAGTGAAAAAGTTGTCAAAGGTTTTGCTGTCCGCAACGTTAAGTTGTAAAGCCACAGCATTTACACCTAAGTTTTTAAGTTCTAGAACGGTGTTTTCTGCCTCAATTTTTTGTGACTGATAGGTTAAGATGATATCAATTCCTTTTGATGCGATTTTGAGTGCGGTATTTTTTCCTAGTCCACGGCTACCACCGGTTACAAGTGCAATTTTATTTTTTGTTTCCATTTGTTCTTTTTTTATTGAAAACAAAGTTAAATGACAAATGTTGATTAAAATGGTGACAGTTTAAGTATTATATCGCTATCTTATTAACTTCGGATGATAATGATTGGAAATAATCTACCCGATATTGCTTTGGAGTTTTTCCTGAAAAACGCTTAAAGAATTTGGTGAAGTTGGAGGGGTCATAGGTTAATGTGCGCGCAATTTCGGCAATTGACATATCGCTATTTTGTAAGAGTGATTTTGATATTTCTGTTAATCTATTTTCCATGAAATAGCAAGGTGAATACCCTGTTGCGGATTTGATTGTATTGCTGAGGTGAATAGGGTGAATGTAAAGCAAAGCTGCAAAATCTCTAATCTCAAACATTTGATCCTTTTTGCCCGATAATATATCTGTCAGATGGTTATCTACTTCTCGTAAAAAATCAGCAGTTATTTCATGTTGACGGCTTAAAAACTTTTTTGGAATTTTCATGTCTTCGAAAATGTAATTTTAATAATAAGTATCCCTTATTTTCTGTTTTAAAATAATAAAAGTACTGTTGAGCTCGAATGTAAATTTTGCTAATCTAAATGTAGCAATAAAAATTTTTTTTTTATTGCTGTATGTTTGTAATTACTTAGATCTTTTTAAGATAGCGTCAAATTTATTGACTTTTCACGTTGTTGTTAATGGTTTTAAATGAGTTGTGAAAAGTAAAAATAATTAGAAAATTATTATATTGATCTGCTTACTAAGGTGGACTATAGGCTTGCATATCAAACTTAAAATTTCCATCAGTAACTTGTTTCTCTCGAAAAATGAAAAATTAAACTAGTTAATGAAAAATGAATATTAATTTAAGTGATTATAAGCTAGAGCGTATAGCCCCACCTCAATGGCAAGATTATAAGTTAATCAGACTTGAGGCTTTAAAGACAAATCCCGAATTATTTGGTAGTTCATATGCAAAAGAAGTATTGTATAGTCAGGATGATTGGATTGCTTTACTGGAAAATGATGCACGGGCAATTTTTGCTTTATATCATTTAGATTTATTGATTGGTTTAAGTGGTGTAGTGCTGAATAGAGATAATCAATCTGAGGCCATTTTAATTTCTTCGTTCATCAAAGAGGCTTATCGTGGGAGGGAACTTTCTCAATTATTCTTTCAAGCCCGAATTGAATGGGCTAGGCAAAAGGAGTGTGCTCAGGTTATTGTATCACATCGGGCGGGTAATGAAGCTTCAAAAGCTGCGAATCAGCGATGTGGTTTTGTGTATAATTATTCAAAAGAATCACTATGGCCGGATGGTTTATTGGCTGAGGAATTAATGTATTGCTTGTCGCTATAAATGTAAATGATCGATAATAGTGATTTGTGATCTTTGGATTGGTTTATGATTTTTAGGTTTATATTTCATCTCCAAGTTTTGAAAATTTGTTTCTGTACTCTATTGGGGTTAAGCCTGTTATTTTTTTGAAAATATCTCTAAACGCTTTTGTATCCGTATAACCTACGTTAAACATGACTTCGGAGACATTCTTTCGTGAGGCTTCAAAATGATTTTTTGCAGCTTCTATGCGTACGCGTTGCATATATTCGATAGGTGTATTGTTTGTAGCATCTTTAAATCTTCTTTCAAACGTTCTACGACCAATATTGATGAGTTTCGCTAAATCTTCTACAGTAATCTTTTCTTCGTAATTTTTTTCTATATAATCCTGTACTTTTTGGATATCAGTGTGGTTATGGTTTCTTTGACCTCTAAAAATTGCAAATTGAGACTGGTTATCTCTTCCGATATCCAATGCAAAATATTTTGATATCATGACAGCAGTTTCTCGATCTGAATATTTTTCGACCAGATACAGTATTAAATTCCATAAACTGTTTGCACCGCCACTACTATAGATATTCTCGTGTTCGGTGATCACAGCTCCATCTTCGATCTCGACTGCAGGGTATCTTTGTTTAAACTCGTTTATGTATGCCCAATGGGTGGAACACTTTTTTCCATCTAATAATCCTGTTTCTGCTAGTAAAAAAGCTCCTACACATAAGCTTGCAAGGCTTGTTCCTTTTAAATGAAGTTTTCTGAAATAGGATATGGCCTCTTCATTTGCTTTTATCCCTTTATCCATATCTCCAAATGTTGGAGGGATAATGAGGAGGTCTGTTTTAGTAACTTCAGATAATAAGCGATTTGTTTTTATGGTATACTCTCCGTTATTTGCGGTGATATATTCATTTAAGCCAACATATTCGACATTGAAAATGGGTCTCTTGCCAAAGAAGGTAAGAAATTCATTAGCGGTTTGAAAAGTACGAAATGCGGGTGTAATGCCTTCTATTGTACCATGTTGTGGAACGAAAATGGAAATTTGCATATCTCTTAATTTAGTTATATAAATGTACAAATAGTTTTTGTCGTTATCCACCCCTATAGTTGTCGTTTTTACAACATGTGACATTTTGAAATGATCTCCATCTTTGTATAAGCATTATAAACATAAAGAAAAGAGGAATGATACAATCAACAAAAATTAACGTTACAGCAATAGTAGATGCTCCCATCGAGATCGTATGGGACGCTTGGAATACACCTAGTGATATCATGCAATGGAATAGTGCAGATCCAAATTGGCACTGTCCTGCAAGTGAAAATGATGTCTGGGTAAATGGAAAATTTAAAAATAGAATGGAAGCTAAAGATGGTAGTTTTGGCTTTGATTTTGAAGGTATTTATGATAAGGTCGAATTGTTTAAGGAGTTGGCTTACAGCATGAATGATGGAAGAAAGGTACGTACCGTATTTACGGAAAAGGATGGTAAAACAACTCTTTCGACAGTTTTTGATGCGGAGAGCGAAAATGAGTTTGAAGTTCAAAAACAAGGATGGCAAGCCATTTTGAATAGTTTTGTAAAATATGTAGAATCTAAAAATTATTAATTCCTAAAATTTAATGTCATGAAAAAGAATACAGTTTCCTTACATCGCATTATTCAGGCCAGTCCTGAAAAAGTGTTTCGTGCTTTTGCTGATCCAATAGCACATGCCACCTGGTTACCTCCTTATGGTTTTATATGTACAGTGCAACAAATGGACTTTAAAGTAGGTGGTAACTTTAAAATGACTTTTATAAATTTCAGCACTGGCAATGGGCACTCTTTTGGTGGAGAATATTTAGAGATTTTACCGAATGAATCAATTAAATATAGTGATCGTTTTGATGATCCTAATCTTCCGGGAGAAATGATAACGACAGTTTCACTGAATAAGGTGTCCTGTGGTACTGAACTTCAAATTGTACAAGAAAATATTCCAGATGTAATACCTGTTGAAATGTGCTATTTAGGTTGGCAGGAATCATTAGATAAAATGAAGAGATTGGTTGAACCTGAAATACCTGATGCATAATTTATAGCAATATGTTATTTCAGAGAACCGATAAAATGATGAATGGTGTTTTTATTACATTTTCAGGAAATTGTAAGAAAGCACTTCAATTTTACCAAAATTGTTTTGGTGGTAAGTTGTATTTTGAAGCATTTAAAAATGAGATGAATAACTATTCGGAGTCACCTATAATTATTGGCTCATTAATTTCTGATATGATTGTAATTCATGGTTCAGATTTGGTACATAATGAAGGTCGTCAGGTCGGAAATTATTTATCTATATTTCTGCATTGTAATGATGCGGGAGATCGCAAATTATTAATTCATAAATTGAAAGTTAATAGAAAGATTACTTATACTCCAGATGAAATCAAACAAAGCTTGATTGAAATAACGGATGCATTTGATGTACGTTGGATATTGGCTATTTAGAAGATAGCTTCTAATTTATTCGTATTATAAAAATGAAAAAAGGCTAACTTAAACTTTAAGATAGCCTTTTTTATTGAGTAGTGTTTTCAATAATTTTGGAAAATAATTGAAATTATATGGTTTGTAGGCATGTTAATTTATTCATACAAATTTTGATAGAAATGCATCTGTCATGAAAGAGTAAGAAATAATAATATCTATCAATGTTATTGCAATTAAGTTGCGATAGTTATTACCTTTAATACACCATCCCACAAAAGTAATTGTTGGATGGTGTATTAAAGGTTTATTATGAAAGAAAATAGAATTTATGATGTCATCATTATTGGAGGTAGCTATGCTGGTCTTTCTGCTGCCATGGCATTAGGGCGTTCTTTGCGAGATGTGTTGGTAATTGATAGTGGAATTCCGTGCAATCGACAGACGCCACACTCTCATAATTTCTTGACACAAGATGGTAAGACACCCTTGGAGATTGCTACCATAGCAAAGCAACAGGTTGAGCAATATGAAAGCATTATTTTTGAAAATGGTGTCGTGACAGATGGTAGGTTTGCGTCAGAAGGTTTTGAGATCTGTACTGAAGAAGGGAATATTTATATCGGTAGGAAACTTATTTTTGCAACTGGAGTTAAGGATATTTTTCCTGATATAAAGGGTTTTTCTGCATGCTGGGGGATTTCAGTTATTCATTGCCCTTACTGTCACGGTTATGAATTTAAACATCAAAAAACCGGTATTATTGGAAAAGGGGATAAGGCAATCCATCTATCTTCATTAGTTCATAATCTCACTGATCAATTACAGGTTTTGACAAGAGGTGAAGCAAATTTTGAAGAAGAACAAAAAGATAAATTAGCTAAAAATCAAATTGGTATAATTGAAACTGAAATTGTAGAAATTGTCCACAAAGACGGATATGTTAAGCAATTGGTGTTTGATGATGGTCGAACAGAAAGTTTTGATGCGGTGTATGCTCCAGTTCCCTTTGTACAGCATTTAGACCTGCCGGTGAATTTGGGATGTGAGCTTACTGAGGCTGGGCATATTAAAGTTGATAGTTTTCAGAAAACCAATATTCCAGGTGTTTTTGCCTGTGGTGACTCCACCACAATGATGCGCTCCGTAGCAAGTGCTGTTAGTACTGGAAATACAGCTGGAGCGATGGTTAATATGGAATTAACACAGGAAGAGTTTTGATGATGAATCTTAAAGGACGATTTGCTTTAACCAAATAATTGGGTGTAAACTATTTGATTCTATTATTTGTTTATAATAATAAAACTATGTCTAGATTGTTCGTCATTACTTCTTTTATATTTCTCACTTTTGTTGCATGCCAACCAAATACCTCTCATCAGAGGCTAGCTGTGAAAGACAAGTCTCAGGATACCGAATTGCATCGGCAGTCCGGAATTACTTTTTTAGAGGGAGGTCTTACTCATAAAATGGAGAAAAAATCAGGTATTACAGACACTATTTTTATATCTGTCCATAAACCGGATTCCGCTCATATTATACTTGAAAGTCCAACCAATACGGCAAATATCCGTATTGGTCAGCTTTTTTCTCCAAACGGGAGTGCTGATGGTCCATTCGGAAAAGTCCTCGAATATCGATTTACAGACACAGGCCAATATTATATTACGGTTAGTGAGAATCTTATGGTTGGTGATCATTATAACGGAGCTTATCAGGTGCGAATTATAAATGGTCTGTCAAAATAAGATCTTTACTTTAAATGGCGTGGCCAATAGTTGATTATTATTAGTATTAGTCCAGCTTTTTATCTTACCATATGCTTTCGTTTTGTATTATAGCAATTAAGAAAGTTTCACTAATATTGTGTCAAAATCTATAATTTATTGACGGCTATAAAACAATTGGCAGGACAAACCCTGTGGTATGGTGTAAGTAACATTGGAGCAAAATTTCTAAACTATTTACTGACACCTATTCTTACTTACCTGATGATAGATTCTTCAGGTGTACGAGATTATGGTGGTTACAGTTTATTGTATTCTTGGATTGCTGTAGCAAATATTATATTTACCTATGGTTTTGAAACGGGGTATTTTCGTTTTTCAAATACACAAGGTGTAGACCGACACTCACTTTTTCAAACAGCGTTTGGTTCAATATGGCTCAGTACCGCATTACTCATTACGTTTATTTCTTTTTTTACTGTTCCAATCAACAATTTTATGAACCTTGATGGACATCCAGAATACATTTTGTGGTGTCTTTATCTGATTGGATTAGATGCAATAACTGCTATTCCATTTGCTAAATTACGACAGGAAAACCGTCCCAAAAGATACGCTTTTGTAAAATTATCCGGTATTATTATCAATATACTGTTTACTTTATTTTTCTTAATATGGTTGCCTAAATATGCGGTGCATCATCCGGACGATGCTATTGTACATTGGTTCACTACTAATAACCGGATAGGGTTTTTAATCTTAGCAAATGTGTTTCAAAATCTCTTTGTATTCTTATTATTATTTTCAGAATGGAAGAGTTTTAGGTTTAAGATAAATTTCAATCTTTGGAAACAGCTTTTTAAATATAGTGCCCCTATGATTTTTATTGGGTTAGCGGGCATGATAAACGAAGTAATGGATCGGCAAATGCTGGCGAAATTGCTGTCACAGGATGTCGATGCGCAAAGTGTCGTTGGGATTTATTCAGCAAACTATAAATTAGCGATCTTTATTACGTTATTTATACAAGCATTTAAAATGGCTGCAGAACCATTTTTCTTCAATAAATCCAAAGACAAAAATGCACCGGCTCTGTATGCAACTGTGATGAAATGGTTTGTAATCACACTTTCTTTAGCTTTTCTTTTTTCTGCTTTATATCTTGACGCCTGGAAATATATGGTCGGGGCTTCCTATCGTTCCGGTTTGGGCATCGTACCGATACTTTTATGTGCTAACATATGCTTGGGAATATATTATAATCTTTCAGTATGGTATAAACTGACTGATCGGATGCGTATGGGTTTGTATATCACGATATTTGGTTCTGTTATTACGCTCGTTGGTAATTATTTTTTTATTCCCTATTGGGGCATGTATGCAGCCGCATGGACTACCTTGATCTGTTATGCGAGTATGATGTTAGTGACTTATTTCATTGGTCAAAATTATTACTATATACCCTATCCTGTAAAAAAAATAGGAATATATCTATTGGCAATGTTGCTATGTTTCTTTATGAAAAGGAGTATTGATGTATATTCCGATTCTTGGACTCAAGATATGCAACTTTTATTACGTATTCCTGTTGCTTTTATTCTGATGATACTTTATGTTTTTTTTATAGTAAAAATGGAGAGGAAGGAATTAAAAAATATACCATTAATAGGCAAGTATATTTAATCTGGTAATTATTAGCCAGACTCACTATTTACAAAAATTTATAATTTGTTAGTCCCAATAAAAAATCGAGACTAACATGTACTTATTAAATGATATGATCAGGTTTTGTTTAGAACGACCAATTACAAGATTTTGCGGCAAAGAAAAATACGGCTAACCAAACTAAACCTTTAAAAAGGAAAAAGAGAAAAGCACCTACGCCTAAGCGTTTTACCCATTTTGTTTTATCATTTTTTTGCTCCATTCGTAAATATAAACAATAATGCTGTGTTTTAGTTTACATTTACAATAGGGGAAAATACGTTTCCAAAATTGTAGAAAGTTTGATTTGCCTTCTCTGTCGCAAGTGTATAGCTCTCAGGATCTTCGGCATGTTTATTTAAGACAGTCGTGAATCCTGCCCACATTTCGCGACTGTTTTCACCATACCCTTCAAAAAACGAAGTGCCTTTAGTAATTCCATATTTGTTCAGCATCTGCACAATGTATGGCCCACCCATAATTGATCCCTCAAGAACATAAAGTGAGCTTAGGGCTTCTAACACATTGTTAACTAGAGGAGCATTAGCTTCTGGAAGATTTTCTACACTTCCGCCCAATGCTTCGATATCCTTTTTTATATAAGAAGAATTACGACGATCTGCTAGATCGGGCAAAATATCCGAAGTTACAAAAGGTGCAATACGATCTTCAACGGCACGGAAATAGGCATAAAAACCTTTTAGAACCTTTGTGTAATCTGCATCTGAACGAATACTTTTTAATTGACGTACGATTTTACCTTCTACGTTTTGGTGAGCAGCATGTGTTTGCTCTTTAATATGTTGACTAAGCATTTTTCTAGTATTTAGTTATAATTATTCTATACAAATATTCGTATTTATTTTAAAACCTTTATGCTGTATAATGATTTATCATCTATGAAAAACGATCTGAATTAAATTGTACATAATTTTTTTAGTTCTTTAATTGAAAATTTGTTTTAAACAGCAGGTTCTCACCTATTGTTTCTGGCCAAAAGACGAAAGGAGGATTATCTTTAATATTATCAACACCTTTTTCCAGCTTAGAGTCTGTAATAGAAACAATGTCTTGCAGTGTAGATGCTAGCCAAGGCTCCTTCGGATTACCTATATGTAGGTCTGTTTTTGGGGAGGCTAGGGAAATATCGACAGACATTCCATCAAAATAGTCCGACCAACCATTAGCATTACGAATCAGGAATGATGCAAAATAAATGTCGAAAGCATCAATTTTAAGAGAGAAAAATCCTACTGGCTTTCCAAAAGTTTTCTGACCAATAAGTCTCACCGGAAAGTAAGGTTTAAAACTACTAATAAGAAGTTCACTAGCTGATGCGGTACGTCCGGATACAATAAATGATAAGTGTTGTAATGTGTTGAATACTCCTTTCTTGACGAAATAATGTGTATTGGCTTTTTCACTATAGTCTACATCGGCCAAAGTTGCGGAACGGCCTTTATATTGTACAGGATTTCCATTTGCATCTAAATAGGGTTGTTTACCTAAAAGAGTAGCCTTGCCATTTTGGACATTCGGATGAAATTGTTCACTGAACATGATTTTCCCATCCAGTTTTTGAGGTACAATCAAATTGGCCAAATATTCCGCTGTCTCAACATATCCGCCGCCATTGTGACGAAGATCTAAAATCAGATGAGTTACTTGTTTATTCGAAAGCTCTTTAAAAAGTCTATCGAGTTCTGTCTTAACGATAGCTAATTCGGGAAATGAAGCAATGTAAAGGTAGGCTATGTATTTTTTACCTGAAGTCCAATAGGACAGGTGTGTAGCATATTTATATTGGTGCTCCATGCTTGCAAGATGCCCGCTACTTTTTTTTGTGTTTCTACTGCGCTCCAGATAAGAGTATTTGGGTTTTCCTTCAATTGGAGACCATTCATATGGTTTGCCATTATGGGCCAATGAGTATTGACTTATTGCGAAAAGCTCACGTTCATAAGCAGTCTGTTCGGGACTAATGCTTCCAAACTTCTTACGAGGAGTAAAATCTGTATAGGAGGGAAGTGATTCCTGCCATCGGTATAATTGTTGAGCATACAAAAAAATTGAATCGAGAATCAGTTCTTTTTTTGTTCCCTCTATAGGATTTATTATTTCATCTGTTTGCATTGTTTTTTTATTCCTGTTCTGACAGGCTGAGCTAAACAATAGCAAAAAAAGCATCGAAATACTTTTAAATGATTGAGCCATATTCAATTAAAATTTGTCCTTTATATTTGTGGCTACTGAGCGACATTTGAGCAGATAGTTTAAAATTAATTCATTTAAACTTTTTTATTCGAGTTAAAAGCCTAATTTTGTCCCAATTTATTTAATATTGATGCTTCCATATCTTTGGATGCTCAAAGATCCCAAAGGCGACCTCCTTTGGGATTTTTTTGTTACGGCAATATTGGTCTTTCAGTTTTTATCGGTTCACTTGATAAGCTTGATAGAAAGATAATGATATTTTCCTGCTCTTTACTGCTGAGTCTTAAATTCTGTATATGTGGTGATAATATGCCATTAATCTGCTGACCAGTCTTTTGAGGCATTCCTTGGCTTAGTAAGTTGACTAATTCACTCAAAGTAGCAATACTACCATTGTGCATATATGGTGCAGTATTTGTGACGTTTCTTAATCCAGGCGTACGAAATTTACCTTTGTCACTTTCTAATTTAGAAGACTCAAATCGTCCGTTGTCCAATGCACCTTTGTTCGTTACTGCATAGCCGAGATTATGAAAATCTAAGTCCGTAAAATACGGACCGTTGTGACAATTGATACACTTTCCTTTCGTGCGGAACAAATGTAATCCCTCGAGCTGTTGGTCATTTAGCGCCTGATAATCACCTTGGACAAACCTATCAAATGCAGTTTCTCCACTGCTAATGGATTTGGAATAAGCAGCTATTGCATCTAGCAAACCCTCTATTGTCATATTCTTATTATTATAAGCCGATTCATACAGATCTACATAACCAGGTATGGACATTAGTTTGGAAGATAAAGAACTCGTATTTCCGCCCATTTCAATTGGCGAATTGATAGCTTCTGCAATTTGTTCACGATAGGTTTTCGCACGCCCATCGTGAAAGAGATTCCCTTCCAAGTACCAGACATTTTCCATGGATGGTGTGTTACGGTGATGTAAAGCTATACCATCAGCTGTTGTTTTCTGATCGATCCAGTAGGTGTCCGGATTATGGCACGAAGCACAGGTCTTCAAGCCATTACCTGTACGGGGATCAAAAAAAAGCGCTTTTCCCAAAGCAATAAGCTCAACCTTATCATTTGAAGGATTTTTGGGCAATGCTGCTAGTTCTCGTATCTCAATATTTTTATACCATTCTGCGACTGGCCACTGTGCGCTACTTTTACTGTATTTTTCTCGTAGCGTTTCTTCTGGGGTAGGTGTAATTGTCGGCTCCTCCGGCGATGACTTACCCTTACTACAGCTGTATAAAAAAGTGGTTAGTAAAGTTGCAAGGATTACCTGTTTTGGCAAGTATAAGTTCATTAACAACATCAAAAAAGCTTTATTATAAGATGTTAATTTAATGTAATGGACTGTTCGTATTCAGTCATTACTTTGTCAGATTTATCTATTATTTTCAATCTTGTTAACTGGTTACCTTGTATAGTTGTTGGTATCGGTATTGTAACAGTCATTTTTGCTACGTCAAATATTGCATTGTTTAATTTGTAGGTGTTGTTGAGGTTATCAATAGCAATAAAATGATCAAAATCTGCTTTGAAGAATAATTCATAAATTGATTTATTTGCAATCGGCATCACCAGATTTTCTCCTTTTTTTACGGTGTAGTTGCCCAATTTGATTAAGTTGTAGAACTCGGGTAACAATACATCGAAGGGATCAGTTAATACAGTATAACGACCCGATACCAATTTCAGGCGATATGTGCCAGGCTTAAGATCATCTGGACGAGTAAAATTAACTGCGAAAGTGCTTGGGGGCTGGTTAAAAGAAAGTAAGGTTTCTTTACCATCATTATCTACGATATACCCTTTAGTTTGAGCTTCGTTTGGTATAATGTTTTCTCCAACTAAAACAAATGGGTTTGTTCCTGGTAAATAGAGACGATAAGGCGAAAGGAAGTTAATTTTCACCTGTAATAAGGGTTGGTTGACTTGAAAAGATAATGTATAGTTTTTGCTGGAACCATCCTGTGCTCTTACGGTATAGATAATGGGTTTGTCAGACTTTAATTGTATTGGCGTACCCGAAGCAGGAGTCACAGTGGCTAGGTCAGAAATCTTTACGGTCGGTGTGATGCTTTCTGGTTGGTCCACCAGCGGTGGCCAGTATAGGATAATACGGTCTTCCACAATACTTGCCGACAAGGTCTTGCCCGAGGCATCTTTGATGCTAAACGATTCGATTTCGTTATATGGTAGATTGGGGGTTTCTTTTTTGCAAGACCAAGATACCATAGTCAGCATGAAAATAGCCAACAATTGGAATGTACGTATTTGTTTTTTAGATATTGAAAGTAGCATGATTTTTTTTTATAAAAAGATATCGCAACCCATTCACCGGTTGCGACATCTTTTAAGAAATTATTGTTGTTTAAAGCGCTTTATATTCGATATTAGCATCGGCCTTTACCTGCAATTGACCAGCAACTGTTTGTTGACCTACATTGCTGAAGTTATTGAGTTTTACGGCATATAAGGCACCTGAAGAATTACCTACCAAAACAGTTAATGGTTGAATTGCCTCATTTGCATTGGTTGATAAATCGTAATCATACCAAGTACCACTTCCTAGTGATGTTACTGGTGTAGCGGTACTCCAATTGGATGCAGAAACAGCCGAGATGTCCGCAGCTACTGTTCTGATTTCATAACCAGCATTGGCTTTGATCGATCCGTTGACATGGCTAAAGAATGCAACCTGTCCACTGTTACCTAGACTTTGAGAACCTGTTGTAAAATCTACATAAACAGCAGGCCAGTTTGCTGCATTTCTTGGACTCCACCATTGACCATTGATCGTCAAGCTCGTATTCGCTTTTGTCTGAGTAAGTGCCAAAGGCGCTGTTACTTGTTCTGTTGTTGGCGCTGCTGCCCATACCGCTGCCGATAGCACTGTTACGGCCATTGCCGATTGTAAGATTGTTTTAATGTTTAATTTCATGTTGACCTCCTGTTTTTTATTTATTTAATATTGATGCCACCTTGGCATACTGTGAATGCATGTTATTACTATTTAAACCATATGTTTGAAAAATACATTTTAATAATATAAAGTTTTTTATAAAACTTTATATTCAATGTTTAGATCAGTTTTCATTTGAATTTGGCCATTAACTATTTTTTGTTGTATATCATTGAAGCTATTTAGAGTTAATGCATACAACGCTCCAGAACTGTTGCCAACCATTACAGTAATTGGTTGAATTGGTAGGATGCTAATTGTTGATAAATCAAATTCATACCACTCGTTTTTTTCTAGTGATGTTACTACATTAGCAGCAGACCAATCAGATGCCGAAACAGCCGACATGTCTGCCATTACTGTTCTAATTTCGAAACCTGCATTGGCACGAATAGTTGCATTGACAAAACGGGATAATGTGATTTGTCCACCATTACTTAAGCTTTGGTTACCTGTAGTAAGATCTAAATAAATAACAGGCCAGTTTGCAACATCTGAAGGAGTCCACCATTGACCTATTACGGTGAAGTTGGTATTTGCTTTTGTTTGAGTAAGAGGCAAAGCAGCTGTAGCCTGTTCTGTTTTTGGAGTTGTTGCCCACACTGTTGCCGAAAGCACTGTTACAGCCATTGCTGATTGTAAGATTGTTTTAATGTTTAATTTCACGTTGACCTCCTGTTTTTTATTTTTTTAATGTTGATGCCACCTTGGCATACTGTGAATGCATATTTATGATTCTGTTATCGTACTTGAATTTTGTTGTGTTTTCACGATATCAGCCCAGTCTTTGAACTGGAATTTGATCTGAACATTTTCGAAATTCCCTGTTGGAAGGTTTGCCGGTAACGAAACCTGCATTTCGCTACGGGTATGGGATTTGATTGTAAGCGGATAATCTTTGCCATTAAGTGTCATAATAACTGCTGTAGGATCAAGTATTACTTTGCTTAAATAGGCTTTGATTGTCCAATCCGTGTTTTTAGCTAGTTTTAAACCTGATAATGTTAAAGCCACATCTGGTTGTCGATAGGTAATCTTGATCGGATTGGCTAATTTAATGGTATGATTAAGATTGGTCACTTCGACATCGTATATGCCCGCTAGGATATCCGAAGGAATACGATTTTCCCGTTCTGTGCCAGAATAAGATAGTTGATATCCTAAAGGAGAAACTTTTAAACTATTCGGCGTTGGCATCTGAACACGTTGCTTCGTCTCTTGGTTGATGAGTACTATACTGACTAGAGTAGAGTTTGTATGCATGAAAGTTCCGTTTATTGCAGGGAAAGCGGTTCCTGGTCCTTGTGTCAGCGCAATGGAAGATGTTGATGCAAAAGCCGCTTCAAAAGAAGGTGTACTTTGTAAT
The DNA here is from genome assembly GCF_025961315.1 of Sphingobacterium kitahiroshimense. Classification (NCBI taxonomy): domain Bacteria; kingdom Pseudomonadati; phylum Bacteroidota; class Sphingobacteriia; order Sphingobacteriales; family Sphingobacteriaceae; genus Sphingobacterium; species Sphingobacterium kitahiroshimense. Next base: position 4,879,125 of record NZ_JAOQNK010000001.1, read on the forward strand.
TCAATCTTTAATTTGTAAGTACGTGCTGTTCCTGTTGCGGATTTTACAGTATATGTTTTATCCTTTTCATCCGTTTTAACGGGCAGAATCTCTTCCACGATTTTGGCTCCAGATGATACCTGGATTGTAGGATCAATTACTAATAATCCATAATAATAGGGTAAGTAAACCGTTATGGTATTTTCCCCATTATCTATAGCACCATAGATAACATCGTCATTCGGGAGGTTGGTCACCTTATATTCCAGTATTTTGTCGCTGGGAAGTAAAGGCAGATCCTCCGTTTTAGTACAGTTACTAAACAGTAACCCTAGGAATAGTATGCTTATAAAAGTGTATATTCTTTTCATTTTATCTAAATATTGAACTATCGTATTTTATGGATATTATTATTTAATTCTTGATTTCAAATTTGGTACTCCCGGATTTCGCTAATACATATTGGAAAGTAAAGAATGGTGTGGGTGAAGTTTTATACCAATCTTTTGGATCTAATAAGTCTTTGTAGATGCTCTGAATTTTGATTTTTGCATAATTGCCATTAGCTGTGCGTACTACCAAGGTATGCCCTTCAATTGGATAACAAACATGCTTTTTGTTTTCGGCTCCACCACCTTTGATGTCTCCACCAAAATCATATAGATACCATCCCAGACCTTCTCCAAAAGTTCCAGAGTCATCTGTTCCATAGGCCTTTTCTCCTCTACGGAATTCAGCATCGGAGGGAATATCTATAACATCTTCAAATTTTTTCTTGACTAGATAAATTCCACCTTTACCAGGTCCACCTACTCCGTATCCATTTGAACTATTATTGCAATTGACAAAACTCCTGTATATCTCTGCGAAAGAAATATCCCAACGTGTTGTCAGCCTATAATCTGGCGTAATAGCCTTATTCTGTTCTAAACTATAATATATAGGCGATTGCTTCGTTGTGGGTAAAGTTCCCGTTGGTAAGTCCTCTCCAAAGTTCTTTACTGAAATTAAGCGATTGAACATTCCTTCTGAAATTTCTGGATTAGGTTCTGGTTCTATTTTAGGATCGCTTTTACTGCAGGCGCCTAGCAATGTTAAAAAAACAAAGATTGCAACGAATTTTAAAAGGGTATTAGTTTTTGTTATTTTCATTTTTAGTGCTATATATTGTAATACTATAATTTCAATTATTCCCGTGGTTATATGATCAGGTTATTTGATTGCTATCTTTATTTATATTAATTCTAAATAATAGTAAAGGTAATGAGTTTAGCTTATCCATTGTATATTAAAAATGATATTTAATCTATGCTTTTTGCTTTTTAGAGTTTAGCTTTTAAGCTTATTTGTTAGTTGTAATAATCAACAAATATTTCTTGTTAAATAGCTGTTAATTAGAAGTTTAATATTTTTTTAAGGATAATCACTAGCCTGTGGATTATTAAGAGATTTGGAATCATTTACTCATTAATACACTATGGTATAATTGCGTTTTTATTTTTATGATATGATCAGCATCTATGAAAATTACTTTACCATAAATATTATTTGATAAAATTTATGGCAGAATATACTATTAACGGATAATTAATTTTCATTTTTTAGAGCGTGTTTGTGTTTAACGCCTTACTACCATCCTCTTGTACATAGTATTTGAATGTATAATAGGGAGCTGGCCAGTTCATATTTGTAACGGCAGATGGATTGCCTTTGTAGGCATTGATAAGTTGTAACTTAGCATATTTTCCATCAGGAAGTCGAATGACATATGTTCTGTTAGGTAGCGCTTGCATAATGTGATTGTTCAGGCTATAACGAAACCACCCATCTGAACCTTCTGATGATGCCCATCCGATTTTGTTAACTTCACTTTTATTAAACTCGTCATCCGAAGGAGCGAGGGCGATACTTTGATAGGGTTGTTTGAGTAAAATGACTGCGGTATTGTTAGCCTCTCCTTGATATCCTGGGTTATATTGATATTGCGAATTGTTGACAAAAACTTCGGAATTATAAGGGCCAGTAAAAGCTAAGTCCCAATCTTTGGTTTTTAACCATTGCGCCGAATCTGCTTTTGTCTTAATCCAAATTTGTTTCTGATCCTTGAAACGAAATAAGAAAGTATAAAAGTTGCGTTTTTCTTTACCTTCTGTTCCATCTCCCATAGAAGCATCGGTATCACCTGGAAGATCTTTAATGACGATACTCTTGCCATCTTCAAGTACAATATTATACTCCTTATCCTTGCCACAAGAAGCAATAAGGAGTACGATAACTGTATAGAAAATACAGCGACCTATTTTACTAAAAGAAATCAATATGCTGCATTCAGCTATTATTAGTTTTATTGTATTCATTTTGTAGCAATTTTAATTATAATTCATCTTGAAATGAGGATTATCTACTATTAAAAAATTAGGTTCTGTTATTCTATGCCTACATGGAATGTGATCGGTGAAAACTTATTCTTTGATCCAACGATAACTTAGTCCACCCATAATTATGCGACCTGGTTGTCCCAATAAATACCGGCTAGTAAAATTAAACAGGTTGTCTCCAATGAGACGAAAAGTAAGTTTTCCTTTCATAAGACTTTTTTCAACAGTCATATTTAAAAGAGTGTGGTATGGAATGAAGATATCATTCTTGTCTATGAATTGGTTTCCATTATATTCTTGAAATGGCGTATCTCCTCTGAAATTAATTCTTGCATTGATATTCATATCCCAGGGTTTATATTCATATTGTGTTTTAAAATTGATCATGTGTCTTGATCTATCTTCAATACCCCAATAATCTGATTTTTTACTTTGGCGATATTCTCCTGTTTGCGGATTATTGATTTGATTGTAAGGAAAGTTTCCGCTTGCTATACTGTCTAAGACACTTAAATCTTTTGCAATCAAATATTGATAGCCTACAGAAAACTGTAAAACTTTGTTTGCCTGATAAGTAATTGAAGTTTCGAAGCCTTTGTTCATGGCTTTTGGTAGATTACGGTAACTGTATATTTGAGCCACATTAGTTCCATTACCAACACTGACCGTATTAATTTGATTATTAATGCGATGATAAAATACCGAAATATCAGCTTGAATTTTTTGACTAGCATTCCATGTTAAACCAATATTATTAGATAGGCTAGTTTCCGCTTCCAAATTTCCCGCAACTAAATTTAACATATAGCTATTTTTATAGCTCAATTCACCAGATGCATCCATTGCCGCTATAACATCTGCCACGCGTTCTGTACCAACTACCATATAGTTTGCTGCTGGATTGTAGAATACCTGATACCGCATTTTATAATCAGGAGCTTTAAATCCTGCACCAAACCCTGCTTTGGCAATAAGAGTTGAATTAATATGATATTGTAAGCCAAGACTTGGGCTGAGATGACCATTATAGACATTTGTTTGGTCATAGCGTAATCCCAAAGTGGTCAGTATCCTATCAACAGGTTTCCATTCGGTCTGTAAGTATACAAAACCTGTATTTAACGATCTTTTTGCATCCAGTTTTTGATTATCCATTACCTCTAGACTTCCACCGATACCAGCCGTAAATTTTAGTTTTGTAATAGGACTATAAGCAAACTGTTGTTCTATGCGATGTACATCTTGACCAAATTCTTCAGCGCCGGCGAATACTCCTTGTCGCAGCCACTCTGTAGCCATTTCTGAGTGAAATCTTGAATAATAGTAGCGAGACATACTCCTAATCCCTGATTCAAAGTTATGGTCATAACTCGCGGATATGTTGACATCTTGATCTTTCTGGGTATCTTTCAATATGGTCTGTTCAGACCAGGCATTGATCATCTTTGATACTCGGCCTGCATACCTCGCCGTAATACCGATTGTTCCATTTTTGCTGATACGATAACGTGTGCGTCCTTGAAAACTGTAATTGGTATATGGGGGATAAGTGGTACTATTTGACTCCAGATAGTTTTTGTCAGTATTAAATCCATCAGTGCGGTAGTAGTTTCCGGATAAAACAATACTTCCACGTTGATTGTCAAAAGGTGTTTCAGCTTCTAAAGTTGCATCTACCGTGTTTAATGTGCCATATAGAAATGAAGTGTGTAGCTGTGGCGTCACTGCACCATGTCGCGTAATGATATTAATAGCACCTCCTAAAGCATCACTGCCATAAAGACACGATGAAGCTCCTTTTATAATTTCTATACGTTCTATATTTGTAACTGAAATTCTTGATAAATCAAAATTCCCACTGTTTCTCCCCAACATGGGTTGTCCATCTACTAATACCATCACATAGTTGCTACTAAAACCTTGGATCTGTACCCCGACAGCTCTTGATCCTCCGGCAATGTCATTGACTATGGCAATACCTGTTTGTTCTTTCAATACTTCATCCAGTCGGCGACTCCCCATCAATTCGATTTCACGTTTGGTAATAATCTTAACAGGCATAGCTGCATTTTCGGCTTTAACAAGATTGTCTACCGTTTCCAGTTTACGATTTACCTGTACTTCATCAATATGACGGTTATCAATCTCTAGTATAATATTCAGCTGCTGTTTTTTATCTTCTAGATCAATGGTCTGTTGAAATTTCTTATAACCGAGAGCTTGGACTTCTAAATCATAGCTACCTGCATAAAGCTGATTAAAATAGAAATGGCCAGAAGTATCTGTCTTTATAGCCTTTTTATCAGGATATAAATAAACCGTAACGTTTGGGATCGCTTTGTTAGATTTGTTTTTTACGATGCCACTAATCTGTAATTTATCTTGGGCATGAGTTACTATTAAGTTGCATGCACAAAATATCAGGAGAGAACTAGTTCGTATTAAGGAGCTTTTTGTAAACACTAGGTTATTTTTAATCAATCTAAATAATATTACAAAAAAAGGCAATTGAATTGAACTTTTCTATATGAAAACTGACATTAATTCTATTTAATTCGATTTGAATATATCCTTTTATAACTTTTAAATTGATGTATTTGATTGATTTATAGGGGTGTTTGACTTATTTTTATCTAAAGTGCAAGCAAAAGGTAAATTTAAATTAATTTGTATTTAGACTGATTATTGATTTGTTTTGTGTTGAAAAGCGTTAGATAGTTTTCCTGTCGTGAAGCTTTTAACTTGAATAAAAGAAAAAAGAATGAGTAGATTTTGCTTTATTATAATAATCCATTGTTGTATGTATATTGCTTTTGGTGTTCATGCACAGCAACGGATTATTACATTGAACAGTTCCATTACTGAGACGATATTTGGATTAGGTGTGGGGAATCGTGTTGTTGCTACCGATGTGACCAGTGTCTCACCTATGGCCGCCGCAGCTTTGCCCCGTGTAAGTAAAAATCGTTCAGTTTCAGCAGAGGGATTACTTTCGTTTGAACCGAATATCATCTTAGCAAATGAAGGTGAAGTTCCTGCAGCAATCATTCGACAAGTACGCGCAGCTGGTGTAAAATATATAGCCTTAAAACCCAACTATACAATTCCAGGCGCTTTAAATTATATACAGCAAGTGGCGGATGCCATTAGTCAACCTGAGCTCGGAAAAGGAGTGGTATCCCAAACAAAGTTAAGTTTGAACCGTATTACTGAATTGGTTAAAAGTGAAAATAAAGGTAAAGTTCCTCCAAAAGTTCTTTTTATTTATGCACGTGGTACGGGCACTATGAGTGTCGCCGGTAAGGGGAGTAGTTTAGATGCAATCATCAATTTAGCTGGAGGAAAGAATGCTATTCAAGAGTTTTCTGATTTTAAACCTTATACGACAGAAGCGCTGGTACAGGCCAATCCAGATATAATATTGCTATTCGATTTTGGGGCTAGTAGTTTGGGGGGTGAGGATGCAATTTTAAAATTACCCGGTATGAGAATTACCAATGCAGGAAAAAATAAACGTATTCTCGCGATGAATGCTTCTTTATTAGTCAATTTTAGTAATCGGCTACCTGACGCAATTCTGGAATTGCACAGAGGTTTTGTAAGAATAATGGATTCAAAGTAATCGATGTGTATAAAAGACAGAAGCTAATTTTACTGGCACTTGTATCAATTTTAATTGTCGTGTGTATAATTTCCTTGGGATTAGGGGCTTATTTTATTCCTCCCAGAGATATTTTTTCCTTGTTGATGCAAAAAACGCATTTAGCATCAGCAACACCCATCAACAGTATGCATGAGGATGTCATTTTTGAGATTCGATTACCACGCTTATTGCTGGGAATACTTGTAGGTGCAGCATTAGGTATCTCTGGAGCAGCTATCCAGGGAATATTTCGTAATCCATTAGCAGAACCTGGACTCATCGGTATATCTTCTGGCGCATCGTTATTTGCTGTGATGATCATTGCTTTTGAAACATTGGTTTTCACCTCACTTTCAGCTTGGATCGGTTATTATGTGTTAGCTTTTGGAGCGTTTGCAGGTGCAGGTTTAACAGCATTTTTGGTTTATCGTATAGCTAGTAAAAATGGTAAGCCATCCGTAACAACGATGTTATTGGCTGGAATTGCTATCAATGCTTTTGCTGGTGCACTGACGGGCTTGATGACCTATGTCTCGACCGAGCAGCAATTACGGACCATTACATTTTGGTTGCTTGGTAGTCTGGGTGGAGCTACATGGGAAAATCTATTGGCAGTTGCTCCGTTTATAATTATTCCCTTAATCTGTTTACCTTTTTTTGGAAAATCATTAAATGCATTCGCTCTCGGTGAAATGCAGGCCGATTTATTAGGTGTACAAACCGACCGTATCAAAAGATGGGTTGTAGTCCTTTCAACTTTAGCTGTAGGAGCTTCTGTAGCAGTTTCAGGCATTATCGGTTTTGTGGGATTGATTGTTCCTCATATTATTCGTCTTATAGGTGGGGCAGATCATCGATTTGTTTTACCTGGATCGTTGCTGTTTGGCGCTTTGGTGCTGACGCTAGCAGATGTTATAGCTCGGGTTTCGGTTGCTCCAATAGAGCTTCCAATTGGCGTGATCACCGCCCTATTGGGAACTCCTTTGTTTTTATATATTTTGATAAAGGAAAAATAATTAGTTCAAATATAGGGTCTGTTATGTTACGTGTAGAGAAACTTAATTACGAAATCAAGGGAAGAAAACTCCTGAAAGATGTTACTTTTCAAGTACGGAAGGGAGAGGTATTGGCTGTGTTAGGTGCCAATGGCGCAGGAAAATCTACTTTGATGGGATTACTCTGCGGAGAAAAGAAACCCTGCTCAGGGAGCATTCACTTAAATGGAAAGCTACTGTCGGATTATACTCCATATATTTTGTCACAATGTAGAGCTTTATTGAGTCAGCAACAGCAAATGACTTTAAGTTTTAAAGTCGATGAAATTGTATTAATGGGTCGTTATCCACATTATAAAAATGTACCTCAATCGCATGATCTCGAAGTTGTAGCCGAAACAATGAAACTTTGTGGTGTAGCATCATTTGCAGACCGTGATTTTCTAAGTTTATCAGGTGGTGAACAGCAACGTGTCCATTTAGCTCGGGTCTTAGCGCAGATATGGGATAATCCAGATGCACTCTTGCTCTTAGATGAGCCTATTTCAGCATTGGATTTACATTATCAGCAGAAAGTTTTAGGTATTGCCAAAGCATTGGCGCGCAAAGGACTCATGGTTATTTTGATCGTACATGATGTTAATTTTGCAGCTACATATGCCAATCGCATTATGATGCTCAAAAATGGCAGAAAGCTATTTGATGGTACGCCAGTGGAGGTTTTGAATAAGAAAGAAATCTATACTATTTTTTCAGTCGAATCAAATGTGACGATGAATCCAAGAACATTGAAACCTTATGTTCAACTTGAAGAAATGCATGTTGAATTTGATAGTTATTTAGAAAGATTATAAATAATTTTAATATTCCAGCTTATTTCATTAATTTTAACTGCGCAAAGCTTATTTTAAACTGTAATCATGTTAGTGAAAAGTAAAATAGTAGAGTTGGAAGATTGGCTTTTTGAGGAAGAAATCCCGGACAGTTATGTGCCAGACAAACCACTGGTTGAAAACAAAACCATTATTGAAATGGGGCCTGTGCATATGGAGAATTTTCAACTTTCAACTTCTGGTCTTTTTATATTACATTCTAAAATGAACTTCGATAGACCTGTACAGATCCTCACTGAAATAGAAGGTGAAACGATTACAAGTCAATTTATATTTTTTAAACCAAAAGATGCAAAAATGCCCTATGGCATGAGTAGACATAATATTCGTTACATTCCTTCTGTGCGAACAACCCATCAAGTAGAACCTGGTATTGAATATATTTATTTTATAGCAGTTATATCTAAAGAATATTACCTCAATTTAATTAAGAGAGATTCATTGCTCCATCAGCAGTTTGTGCATGAGATCGAAAAAGGGCAATATGCTTCATTTTCTGAAGAAGATCTTGTTGCTACTTACGAAATGCAACATACCATTTCTGAATTAATTGAATCAAAGAAAAAAGGAGAAATAAGAAGATTACATACCGAGTCTCGGATTGTTGAATTGCTGATGTACCAATTTGAACAGTACAACGAACAAAAAGGAAATACGGATTCTTTATTTCATGAGGAAGATATTCAACGGCTTGAAATGGCACGACACATCCTGGAGCAACGTATCGCAAATCCACCGACCCAAAAAGAACTGGCTGCAGAAGTGTTAACCAGTGAAAGTAAACTGCGTAAAGATTTTAAAGAATATTTCTCAGTTACTATTCACGATTATCTAACACGTGTACGTATGGAAAAAGCTAAAAATTATTTGTTAGCGGATAAAAAGACAGTATATGAAGTAGCATTGTTGACGGGGTATGGACATCAAAATAACTTCAGTAGCGCATTTAAAAAATATTACGGTATTTCTCCCGGAGAATTAAAAATGTAAGCACTTTTCAGCTAGACTTTCTTGTACACATGTGATGAGCTGATCTATATCTTATAAAGATTTTATTGAGTCATAATAGAGGGTTTCTAGAGGGTTCGTAGAGGTAAAGCTCTATATATCCTCTATTTTATCTCTATGTAATATCTGTATAATTACTTCACTAGTCTTAGTTAAATAGGAGTATATCTTAATGCGTGTCTAACAATATTAAAATCAGAACCAGAAGAATGATTTTGGTATTCAAGAAGGAGTACTTTTGATAAGAGACTAAATTTTTAGGTGTATACTTGATGAAGAGATGAAGAATAATACTATAAAGCCTCTTGATTTTTTCAAGAGGCTTTATATTTTACTAGAATTTCCTGTTTTGGAAACCTTTTTTAGAAAAGAAAGTTATAAGAAACTTCTTTTTATTGATTTAAAAACTCGGCAACAAAAGCATCAAATGCTTGTGGGTTTTCTGCCTGCACCCAATGTCCTGCATTAGGGATTGTTTTTATTATGGCTTTTGGAAACTGCTTTTCGATAGTTGCTTTGTCTTCGGGCAGGATGTATTGTGACTTTTCACCAGCCAAAAATAAAGTAGGTCCTTTAAATATACCTGATTTGACACCTACTGTGATAAACGAAGTGTATTTACCTTTCAGAACGTCTAGATTGAAACGCCACCCTAGACTTCGGTCTTCTTTGATATACACGTTCTTCAATAAAAACTGGACAACTCCTGGTTCTTTAATATAGTGCTCAAGTGCTATCTGTACGTCTTTACGATTTTCGACAGTTTCAATATTAACGGCACTTAGTGCATTGAATATATCTTCATGATGCGGAGGGTAGGATTTGGGGGCAATATCAGCTACAATCAATTTAGCTACTTTTTCAGGATGATCTATAGCAAATTGCATGGCAACTTTACCACCTAATGAATGTCCAATAAGATCAATTTGATCCGCTCCAATAGATGCGATATAGGCAGATAGATCATCAACCATAACTTCGATAGACATCTCTTCACTATGAAAACTGCGCCCATGATTACGAAGGTCCAAAAGATGCACTTGTCTTTTTTCTCCAAAATTGCGGCCAAATGTTCCCCAATTATCGGACATGCCAAATAAGCCGTGTATAACTACTAACGGAATACCCGCGTTTTCTGCTCCATATATCTTGCTGTACTGTAGTTCTTCCAATGTATATTCTGTTTTAATGAGTCTTCTGTTATTGATTCAAAATTACAAAAAATAAATTTTATAGGCTTAAATGTAAAACGAATAACTATAGCGCATGAATAGATCTATCTGCAAAAGATAAAATGTAGCTTTGTAATAATAATTTTGTTAGAACGTACTGAAATTAGATATAGAGCATAAATGATAGCAGCATTTTTTCGTGATTTTGGAATTTTTTCGGAAGAGGAGATTGCACAAGTTCTTCAACTTTTTACGATCAGAAAGTTGAGTAAAGGAGATTATTTTGCTCGTGAGCATGAAAAAAGTAATGAAGTGGCATTTATTCGATCTGGAATCTTTCGCTCCTTTTATACAACTCCCAATGGTGACGATATTACTTATTGTTTTCGATTTCCAAATGATCTTATGGCGGCCTATTCTTCTTTTATAACTGGTGGTCCTAGTGTGGAAGCCATACAGGCTATTGTGCCGACAGAATTATATGTGATTCAGAAAAATAAACTTGATCAATTGGTTCTTGAGAAGCCGATATGGACTATGTTTCTTAAGATTATAGCAGAACAGCAATATCTAGAATTGGAAAAAAGGGTTTTTCAATTGCAGAAGGAAACTGCCGCCCAACGTTATGCATCGTTGCTCAAAAATCAACCAGAATTTATCTTGCAAATCCCATTACATTATCTCGCTTCCTACCTTGGTATTACGCAAAGACATCTGAGTCGTATACGAAAAGAGATTACTTCTTAGTCACTAATGTGATATTGATTTATCAATGTGACCTTAACGAATAAAAAGCAATCAATAAGGTTTAGATGGGTATAATAATAATTTTTAGAGGCATGTTATAACTATTTTTTGTCTTGTATCTTTGAATATAGATTGCTTCTTAAAATATGTTGAAGGGTCAGATTTATAGTAATAATATCTGACTCCTTTTGCTTTATTATAAATTCATCTTTAAACCTGCCGATGCATAGGGAGATGCTCTGAAATAATACTCTTTATCTTGAAACATACTTTTCAATGTTCTATCTGTGATCTGAGCTGGTCGCCACAGATTCATACCAACGGTTAGCGGTATTGATATCTTTTTTCCTATTTTTATTTCTGGGCGAAAACCCGCAATCATATATAAATGTGAAAACATTTTATCTTTTCCTTCTTGTTGTAGAAGAGCTGTCTGGCCATTCATTTCTGCGATAAGATTTAACCGGAAATTTTTCGTCAAATCATATCCTACGGATAACTCTAAGCCCTGCATAAGAGCTATCTTTACAGCATATTTCCCCTCAGTTTTCCAGTTGAGATAAAGGGCAGGAAAGACCATTGGGAAACCAAAAGAATTGTTGACCATAATACCACCGCCTAAATCCAAATTTGGTTTTAAGTGACGAATGAAAACAGTTCCGACATTGCCAAGTACATTTTTGAATCCTGCTTTTGAAAAATCAGTATTAGACATAAAAATACCTCCACCGATAGTCGCCAGTATAGACCACCGGTCGTTCAAAGGTCTTAAATGAGTTAGATTCATCCCAATATTTAATATTTCATCTACCACTAAGGGCGCTGTAAAGTTTTTATTGGCCAGCTTTGCATAAACACCATTTGCACTTATAGCCCAGAGTGTGGGACGTTTATTTTCGTTCAATTTTAAAGATAGAGGAATCGTCATGTTAGCCTGGTGAACCATAGCAGCACCTTGACTATCACCTACTTTTTCGCTTTTTTCGTTCTCTGATTTTCGGTAGTCCGATTTTCCAATATATTCGGTTTTCATTTCTATTTGTACTTGTGCCTCCACAAATTGGCAGTAAATAACCATTATAAATACGCAAAGCACTGTTTTTTTAATTTCAAAATTTCTGATCATATGAAGTATCTAAATTTTATTAAGACAATTGGTAGGCACTCTACCCTTTATTTTTATTTCCAACGGCGATGTGTCCACAACCACCAACTAGGGTCTTTTTGTATGCTTTTTTCCAGCATGGACGCAAATTGCCTAGTTATGAATCCTTCAGAAGTTGATGCCGCATGATCACATATAGGTGTAATATCAAGTTCCCACACTTGTTTATTTAAGGGGTGTAAGGAAACATATCCTACAGATGTATTTAGTTGCCTTGCTAGCTTTTCGGCACCAGAAAACATGAAGGTAGTTTGTTGTAAAAACTCAACAGCAATTCCATTGTCATGTCCAGGAAATTGATCTGCAATAAATAATGTAATGGAAGGAGTTTGTTTTTCCCGTAAAAGTATCCTTAATGCATGTTGAGCAGGCAACAGGCGCATACCATGTTTGGTCCTTTTTTTATAACTTAAATAATTTAAAAATCTGTTTTTTAAAGGTTTATATAGAGCTTGTGTAGGTATGTTTGTAAATTGTGGTATTTTCGTTATCAGCTCCCAATTTCCGTAATGACCTAATAACAGTATAGCTTGACTTCGTTGTTTTTGGAGCCTATTGATCGTTTCAAGGGCTGATTCTGATAAATGTAATTTTACCTGACGAGGATGAAAATTTTCCCATATAATACGGGCAAGATTTTGGTAGAAATTATGACGATGTATGTTAATTTCCTGATAGGACAAGTGAGGGAAGGCGCGAGCGAGATTTTGTACGCATACGCTTAGCCGATATTTACAAACTTGTCCAATGAAATAACCTAACATATTGATTGTTTTTAATGTTCCGAGAAATTTTAATACTATGCCGTAATTTGTAGAAAAACTAAATCCTATTATTTCAGTACTTCAACAAGTATCCCTTTTTATATCTGACAACCGGATGCTCCCTTACCCTTATTAATTTTTGAAAAAGAAGAGTTCTGAGATTAATTTAATACTAACCAGAAATTAATCTTTATAGTCAGAACTGTTCTTATGTCACAATTACCTTTTAGACATATGTCCTGTAGAGGTTAAGTTTTCAGCGATATTTTTGTATAAAAAAAATATGCAAAAGAATATCTTAATTATTGGAGGTAAAGGATTGGTAGGGAAGACTATTTATCGGATACTTAAATCCAGAAATCCTGATGCTGACCTCTTCGTGGGAAGTCGGAAAGCTACTGTGGAAAATAATGAACTAACGATTGATGTCAACCAACCAGATACTTTTCAGTCTATTTTAGATAAAAAAATAGATATTATTGTGTTGAGTGTAAATGATAACGAAGACAATGTTTTACATTTTGCGGTTAAACACCATTTGGATTATATTGATATTACAAAACCAACTCCAGCATTGATGAAAGCCTACCACTCGCTCGTAGGTCATGATATCAATAGCCGGATTGTATTTGCATCGGGTTGGATGGGAGGAATAATTGCTGGTTTGATCAAGGCGAATGTAAACAGCATGACTGATATTGAAAAAGTTGATGTAGCCGTTTACTATTCTGTTAAAGATCTTGCAGGAGAAAGTTCAGCTCATTTTATGGCAGAAAATGTTGCCAAACCTTTTGTCCGATACCAGAACAATGAGCCCGTACAGATTAAACATTTTTTGGATACCGATTATTTTAATTTTGGGTTTGGAATCGGCCGTCGGCAAGTTTATAATTTCGACGTACCGGATTTGTATATCCTTAATAAAGTTGAAAAAATCTCAGATGTCTCTGTCAAGATGACCTATAATTCTAAATTTATAACCTGGTTATTAGGGACGATGCAACAATTCGGAATTTTTAATAAGCTGTCTCTTAATACTAGGAAGAAAGTTTTCGGATCGAGTGGAAATGGAGATTTAGCAGTCTTCGAAATTACGGTAGCAAATACTGATGGAAAATTTAAGAAAATTAGTGTACTCAGTGAGAAAGGGCAGGCTGAATTGACTGCCTTATCAACAGTTATACATATTGAATCTCTTTGCAAAAATGTTTTTAATAATCGTGTCTATTTTGCGCATGAATTGCATAAAAAACAGGATTTGCAGCAACAATTAATGGAATATAAAACCATTAATGTAAAAATATATTAATGGATGTGGCTAAAATGTAGTGTTTACAAATTTAATTACGCTAATGAAAAATATAGTAATTATCAATGGACATCCTAATAAAGATGCGCTAAACTTTGCTCTTGTAAAAGCCTATATTGAAGGAGCCGAACAATCAGGAGCCGAAATAAAAGAGATTACAATTGCAGATATGGAGTTTAATCCTAATCTCCAATATGGTTATCACAAACGTATGGACCTAGAACCAGATTTAATCAAAGCTTGGGAAATGATTTTGTGGGCAGATCATCTTGTATGGGTACATCCGGTATGGTGGGGCGGATTGCCAGCCTTAATGAAGGGATTTATAGACCGTTTGTTTTTACCAGGTATGGCTTTTAAGTATCGACCTAATTCAATATTTTGGGATCGACTGCTGAAAGGTAAGACTGGGCATATCATTACGACATTGGATCAGCCGGGCTGGTATTACCGTCTTATCTATGGAAGACCAAGTATCAATCAATTGAAAAAATCAACACTACAGTTTTGTGGTGTTACTCCAATAAAGGTAAGCTACATCGGTATTGTAAAAACAGCTGATGAAAATTTGCGGAAAAAGTGGATCGAAAAGGTTAAGAGGTGGGGAAAAGATAATCTGTAGAATTAATAATTTTTAAAAAGGGCTATATAAGTTTTAAAAATAACAAAGAAGCAGGTCTATTAAACTTGCTCCTTTGTTATACTTGTATATGTTAATTATTGATTCCAGCCACCACCTAGTGATCGGTATAAATCGACAACAGCAGCAAGTTCTGCCTTCTTAACTTGTGCAAGTTCCAATTCACTTTGTAGCATATTGCTTTGAGCTGTGATGACTTCCAAGTAAGTTGCCATTCCGGTTTCGAAAAGCACATCGGCATGTTGAATAGCTTTCTTCAATCGATTGGTTCTTTCTAAAGTGATGCGTTGCTTTTCTTTTAATTTCTGTATTGAAATTAAAGCATCAGATACTTCACCAACTGCTGTGATCACTGTTTGTTTAAATCGGATAACATTTTTTTCTTGATCAATTTGTGCGATTTCGTATTGTGTTTTTAGTTCACGACGTTGAAATATAGGCTGGGTAATACTTCCTGCGACGGCACCAAATAGGGAAGCTGGTATGTTGAACCAATTGCTGCTTTTGAAAGCATTGATTCCAGCTTCGGCACTGATAACTAAGGAAGGATACATCCTAGCTTTAGCATATTGTTGATAGGCTTTGGAACTGGTAACAGCAAGTTCTGCTTGCTTAACATCAGGTCTACGGCTCAATAAATCGGCAGGTACACCCGCAGACCAATTGTCAGGAAGTTGAATATTTGCCAGTTTTTCTTTGATTTTAATCTCCTGCGGTAGTCGACCACTCAACGTTTGAATGGCATTCTCCTGTAAATGGATCTGCTGCTCAAAATCTGGAATAAGACTGGCCGCAGCAAGACGTTGCGCATCCACTTGCTCTACAGCCAACATACTGATGTCACCAACTTCGTATTGTTGTTGGACAATGCGTAAGGTACTGTCGCTAAGACGTAGATTTTGCTGTGCAATCTCATGTAGCTGATAAAGCATAAGCAACTGGTAATATCCCTGTGCTACTTGAGAAATCAGTTGTGTCTGTACAGCTTTTTTTGCTTCTTCGGTCTGTAAATAAGAAGCTAATGCTACGGTATTTTGACTCTTGATCTTTCCCCATAGATCGGCTTCCCACGATAGTCCTAACGATGCTGTATAATCTTCAACATGATTTTGACCTAGAAATTGTCCTAGACTCAACCCATTCATACTATTATTGGATGGATTAGTACTGTTTGCTTTTATCTGCAATTGCAAATTTGGCAAATAGTTAGCCTTAGCTTGTTTTAACATCAGCTGCGATGACTCGATGTTTTTGATGGCGAGTTGCATGTCTACATTTTGATGGATGGCACTATCAATCAGAACTTGTAAAATAGGGTCTTGAAAGAAGTCTCTCCATGGAATGGAACCGATGCTCGTTTCTTTTACTCCTTCTTCTTGATCACGAAACTGTGTAGGAAGGGCAGGAGCAAGATCCTTGTTGCTGATCAGTTTATCGGTTTTACAAGACCATACAACAAGGGGTAATATGAAAGCCATCAGTATGTTTACTTTTATATTCATGTATTTCAATTTTGTCATTGTTTCACTAAACATTAGTATGTGCGGGTACCCTAACCACTTCTGGTTGGTCCAATTCTTGTTTTTCCGTAGGATTTGGACTTACTTTCTCTTGTATATATTGGAAGAAAATAAAAAGTACCGGAATGATAAATAGGCCAAGTACAACTCCACTGAGCATACCGCCTGCAGCGGCAATACTAATAGAGTGATTTCCTTGCGCTGAAGGACCAACTGCCGTCATCATTGGGATCATTCCTACGATAAAAGCGAGAGAGGTCATAATGATAGGCCTCAGACGTAGTTTTGCAGCTTTTAGAGCAGCACTTGCAATCGAAAGTCCTCGTTTACGTCCCTGAATAGCAAATTCAACGATAAGAATGGCGTTTTTGGCTAATAAGCCGATCAGCATAACCAAGGCAACCTGAACATAAATATTATTGGATATATCTGTTAGACTAATCGCAGCAAATACGCCGAAGATTCCTGTTGGAATAGATAGGATAACTGCTAATGGAATGATATAACTTTCATATTGTGCAGCAAGCAGGAAGTAAACAAATATCAAACACAAGATGAAAATAAGAGTAGACTGTCCACCCGAAACAATTTCCTCTTTTGTCATACCCGAGAATTCATAAGTATATCCTGTAGGGAGGTGCTGTTTTGCTACCTCTTCTACCGCACGAATAGCATCTCCTGAACTGTATCCAGGTTTTGGAATCGCATTGATACCAATAGAATTGAATAGGTTATAGCGTGATGCTGTCTCCGGACCATATACACGTGTCATGGTAACCAGCGTATTGATAGGAACCATATCTCCCTGACGATTTTTAACGAAAATCCCGTCCATAGAAGAGGGCTCGGTACGGTCTTGTACGTCAGCCTGAACCATGACGCGGTAATACTTACCGAATCGGTTAAAGTCTGAAGCCTGCGAGCTTCCGAAGTATGCCTGCATGGTCTGCAAAATACTTTTGGTACTTACACCGAGCTGTTCAGCCTTTATGTCATCAACCTGCAGTTCGAACTGCGGATAGTCGGCTTTGAATGTGGTAAAGGCCATCATAATTTCAGGACGTTGCATCAGTTCTCCAATAAACTGTTGTCCTACAGTACTAAATTTACCCAGTTGGCCACCAGTTCGATCTTGTAAAACCATATCAAGTCCATCAACATTACTAAATCCAGGAACAGTTGGGAAAGTAAAGACGAAAAAATTAGCACCTTTAATTTTAGATAATTTCTGGTTAACATCAGCCATAATAGCATTGATATCTTTTATAGCTCCCCGTTCTTTATGTGATTTAAGTAAGATAAAAGCCACACCAGCAGATGGGCTAGTTGACTGTGTCAAAATATTGAAGCCGGCTAAAACATTCAATGTTTTTGTAAAATCGGCATGTTGCAACTGTTGTTCTGCTTCGGCTAATGCGCTTGATGTACGGTCTAAAGATGCTCCTGCTGGCATTGAAAGAGATATTGCAATAAAACCCTGGTCTTCCGAAGGAATAAAACCAGTTGGAGTCTTGCGAATCATGACAACAGTAAGCAGTAATATCACGCCCAAAGCACTAAATGCAATCCATTTGTAACGAATTAAGAAACGCAGACTACCGATATAGTTTTTAGTTAATCGATCAAAACCGACATTAAATCCAGCAAAAAAGCGTTCTTTAAAGTTGAGTTGCTTTTTATCAGATTGGTTATGATGCGTAGGCTTTAAAAAAAGTGCACAGAGTGCCGGGCTCAAAGTCAACGCATTGATAGCTGAAATAACAATAGCAATGGCCAAAGTAAAAGCAAACTGCCGATAAAATACGCCTGTTGATCCCTCCATAAATCCGATTGGAAGGAATACCGCCGACATAACTAATGTAATGGAAATAATGGCTCCTGTGATTTCACTCATGGCCGATGTTGTGGCCAGTTTTGGAGACAGATGTTCATTCTCCATCTTAGCATGTACAGCTTCGACGACGACAATAGCATCATCGACCACAATACCGATGGCGAGGACAAGTGCAAATAGTGTCAGCAAGTTGATCGAGAAGCCGAATAACTGCATGAAGAAGAAGGTTCCGACGATCGCTACAGGAACTGCGATGGCAGGAATCAGTGTTGATCTAAAATCTTGTAAGAATAGGAATACGACTAAAAATACCAGTATAAAAGCTTCTATTAAAGTATGTTTAACTTGGTCTATGGATTGATCCAAAGCATCTTTCGTATTATAAAGCACTAAGTATTTGACCCCTTTTGGAAAACTTAATGATGCTTTTTCCATAAACTCCTGGATCGCAATCTGAATTTCATTGGCATTGGAACCTGCCAATTGCATTACACCGATATTAAGTCCAGGTTTACCATTGATTCGAGTGTGGCTGGCATAGGTATAAGAACCCAATTCAACACGGGCAACATCCTTAAGTCTTAAAACCGAACCATCTGTATTAGAGCGAATAATAATGTTTTCGTAATCGCTTGGCTGGTTAAGTTTTCCTTTGTATTTGATAACAAATTCGAAAGCCTCTTTACTGCTTTCTCCGAATTTTCCGGGAGCTGCTTCAACGTTTTTATCCTGAATGGCCGCCATGACTTCCTCTGGTGTCAGTTTGTAAGTCGCCATCTGATTAGGCTTGAGCCATACACGCATCGAATAATCTTTACTTCCGCCAAAGGGCAAAGCTTGTCCTACTCCGGGGATACGTTTAAGTTCAGGAATAATATTGATCTGCGCATAGTTGGTAATAAAAGTTTGATCATATTTGCTTTCATCTTCCGTATAAAGATCTAATACCATGATCAGACTGTTTTGCTGCTTGGCGGTTGTGATCCCCGCCTGTACAACTTCGCTTGGAAGTTGGCTGGTGGCTTGTGAAACACGATTTTGGACATTGACTGCAGCCTGGTCCGGATCAGTTCCTAATTTGAAATAAACGGTAATCATGAGAGAACCATCATTACTGGCTGTGGAACTCATGTAACTCATATTTTCCACTCCATTGATGGACTCTTCAAGAGAGGGGGCTACAGCACGGAGTACCGTTTCGGCATTTGCTCCGGGATAAAGTGCCGTAACTTGCACCGCTGGTGGAGCAATATCGGGAAACTGTTGCAAAGGAAGTTTTAGGATCCCGATGATCCCCAATATGACGAGCAGAATGGAGATAACTGTAGCAAGTACGGGTCTTTCTATAAATTTTTTAAACATTTTGTTTATCGTATTATGTTTTAGTTGATGCTGTCTTTAGGTAGTGCTTGTGGGGTGATCACTTGACCATCTTGAAGCAAATCAATTCCCTTATATACGATACGGTCTCCTTCTTTAAGGCCGTTACTAACGAGGTAATTGGATCCGCTTTTGCCGATGACTGTGATAGGCTGTTGCACTACTTTGTTTTCTTTGTTAACAGTATAAACGAAAATTTTATCCTGCATCTCGAGGGTTGCCATTTGTGGTACCAATAGCGTATTGTCATATTTTTTCTGCAATCGTACACGTCCCGTATTTCCATTTCTTAAAACACCTTCGGGATTCTTGAAAGTAGCACGTAAAGTAATGGCTCCGGTGTTTTTGTCAAATTGACCGTCCACCATATCGATCTTACCAGTTTGATCATATATACTTTGATCAGATAGCACTAAGTTAATCGGAGGAAGATTGTTTAATTTTTGTTGTAAATTGCTTCCTGCTGTGTTGTTTTTGAATGCAATGAAATCATTCTCGCCTAGAGAAAAATATACATGTAGATCCTGTACATCAGACAGAGCCGTTAATGGTTGTGCATCAGATGGGCTAACCAAACTTCCTTGCTTTTTTTGCAATCTTCCGATAAAGCCATCAGATGTGGCACGGATCAACGTATATCCAACATTTATTTTAGCGGATTCAATTGCTGAAATCGCAAGTTGAACATTTGCTTCTGCTGCATTTCGGGCGCTGATTGCTGTTTTGAGTTGGAAATCTGTCAATACCTTATTATTGACTAACCGTGTCTTTTTCTCTACTTCTAAAGACGCATTTTCTAATGCTGCACGGGCAGATAGTAAATTAGCTTTCGCTTGATTAAGTTGCTCTTGATAAGGACGATCATTAATTTTGAAGAGTGCCTGACCTTTCTTAACTTTTGCTCCTTCATCGACAAAAATACGGTCCAAAATACCTTCTACCTGAGGTCTGATTTCAATGTTGGCCGATGCTTCGATGCTAGCAGGATATTCCTGATAGACTGTTTCCTCACCGTTTGATATGGTCATTACCGGTAAGTTAGCAGGGGGAGGAGGTGCTGGTTTGCTTGTTCCTGTGGTACAGCTGTACAGGAAAATTGCAGGTAAAAAATAAAGCGCCTTTACTACATTAAGTTGTTTAACACTGTTAAGTGATAAGACGTAAATTCTCTTAAAATCCAGTAATAGATGTGTTTTCATGTTATATTAAAAAATTGAGGTATGGTATATTTAACGCTGTTAAATCCTTTAACGTTGTATTATTTAAGGTAAAAAAAACTAATCAGTAAGCGAACGTGTAATTCCGTAAATCGCGTCTTTTAAAACTTGTTGGTTGGTAATATCTCCATTACCTTGATTCACCAGATTGATCGATATTAATCCATGTATAATAGACCAGTATGTAAAGTACTTTCTGCAGATCAGTTCTTCCGAAGGATTTTTTTCTTTCATAATTTCTCGGATAACATCACTGATCATCTTCCCGTGTGATTCAGCACATTTATATGTTTTTTCAAAACCACAGCAGGCAGTTCCGACACCAAACATTAATTGATAAAGTTCACGTTCCTCGAAGGCAAAATCCCAATAGCTAAACCACATAGTTTCCAATTGTTTTTCCAGATTTGTTTCTGTAGATTTTGCTTCTTTTACTTTTTGGGCAAGGAGCCTGTAACCTTGGTTAGCAAGTTCTGTTAAGATAGCATCTTTGTTTGCAAAATATTCATAAATCATGGGTGCCGTATATTCGATGATATCGGCGATCTTACGCATGCTCAATGCTTGCCATCCCTCTTCTTTTACAATCTGAAGAGAGGCGTCAAGAATATTGCTTCTATTTTCGTCTTTAAGACGTTGTATGCGATCTTTACTAGCCATGCCTGATAAGCATAAATGATTTAACAGTGTTAAGACAAAATTCTGATTTTTACTTTTTATTTGTGACATATCAAAGTCATTAAATAAAAAAGAGTAATAAACCATTGTTCATTTAAGATAAACCTGCTTTTGTTATCATTTTTATTGATTTTATGAGAAAGATCATATAAACTAGTGAAAAATATATTTTTTAAAATTCATAGATCTGATAGATAGATGTTTAGAAAATATGCTTAAATAAAACAAAGCCATACCTTTTCAGATTGGCTTTGTTTTAAGAAAATTAGGAATCACTTATTTGTTCCACCATAATTTCTTCGTAATCACATCATCGCCCTGTTGTGCAAGCGAAGCCTGATAGTTGACTTTATTGGTGCTTTGCTCTTTAATCGGGTAAACCAAACGACTAGGGATAGCATCTCCGATTTCAGGATTGAAAGTGTAGATAACAGGCTTTCCATCTACAGTACCACTCCATACCACATCTCCCTTTTTAATTAAGAATAAAGGATAACCGGTACGTCTTACTTCAGACCATGATTCAACGCTTTGATTGAATAAAGCTAAATATTTTTGTGATAGTACGCGTTCTTTATTAGCTGCAGGCAGCTTGTCTAAGTAAGCAGTAATGTCGGATGCAGCCACCCCCCATTTCTCTAAGGATGCACGTGTACCATTGATATATTGAGTTTGATCCCAATTGTTGTTCTCGGATAATAAGAAGGCAACTTCTGCATACTCCAATAATACCTCAGCATAATCTGCTGCATTGATAATATCTCCAGGTAAAGAAATCTTGTCTAGGGGAAATAAATTGCCGGCAGCTAAAGGTAATCCATATGGCTGGCCAAAATAGCTACCATTTTCAGTCGTTGGTTTTGCATATTTAGTTAGTCTAGGATCTACGATTGTAAATGGACCTCTTTTCCCTTGTAAAGCTTCTACGATGACATTAGAAAGCGCAAAATCTTTTCTATTTGCCGTAACTGTGGCGCGGTATAATGGTGCTTCATTTGGTGAAGTTTTTGAATACTTAAATGTCGCATTGTCACTATTGGAAGTGAATACGCCTTTTTTTATAGCATCATTAATATGAATGCTTGCTAAGTTGGCATCTTTTGTTTTGATGCGTGTCGCTAAACGTAAACGAAGAGAATTCGCAAATTTAGCCCATTTTCCATTATCACCTTTATAAATAACATCAGACGTACCAAAAGTTTTATCCCCTTGGTATTTGATTAAAGTATCTGCAGCCTGTTGCAATTCAGTGAGGATATCCTTGTAAATCTTTTCTTGACTAGCATATTTTGGAGTCAAGTTATCCGGATTCTGTTGCAAAGCCTGAAAATCTGGATCAGCGTTACCAAAGGATTGATACGGAATATTACCAAACACATCAGTTAATGAGTGGAAAGCATAAGATTTTAAAATGCGCGCAATGGCAATTTGATTGACATTGCTACCTGCTGTTCCTGCTGAAGCAGTTGCTTTCGTTTTTTCATCTGAATTGAGGTTAATAATTTCATTCAGGTTATTTAGTGATTTATAAGTTGCTGTCCAATAATTATCTGAGTAATTTGTTGGTATTTGATAGCGAGACTGATCGGTGTAAATATTTTGTGCAAAGTATTGCGAAAATAATTGTGCCCCTCTTAAACTGATATCTTCGCTGCGTAGCGCATTCACTAATTGTTTTTCGGCCGTCACTAGTAATGTCGGTGTTGTTACAAAAGTGGGACGATTGGGATCGGTATTGATCTCTGCAAATTTAGACTTCGAACATGAAGATGCAACAATTGAAATACCGATTACTGAAGTATATAATATATTAATTATTTTCATTTTTTTAGAATTTAAGATTCAAATTGAAACCATAAGTGACAGGCAAAGGAATATTTCCTCCTTCAATGCCTTGGACATTACCGCCACTGGAAGTAAACTCGGGATCAATGTATTTACTTTTGGTATAAATATTCCAAAGATTACGGCCATAGACATTTACACCAATATTTTTAATGACTTTGGTATTGGTCAATTTGAAATTATAACCTAAGGTAACTTCTCTTAATTTAACAAATGTAGCGTCAAAAATTGAAAATGTAGTCGGACCATTGTATTCATTACGTGCCCATTGTTGAGCAGTGATATTAGTTGTGTTTTGTTGAATATTAGTTACATCGTATGTCCCATCGCTATTAAATGCAACGTCACCTTTAACTCCATCAAGTACAATTCCTGTTTCACGTATATTATTGGCGGCTGTTTTATCCAGAATACCGGAATACATACCTACCTTATAGGTTTGTGAGAAGAATTTACCTCCAACACGACCGGATACTAGAAATCCTAAATTGAAGTTTTTGTAATGAAAGCTATTTTGAAAACCAAAAGTAAAGTCAGGAAGAATTGATCCTAATGGTACTAATTGTGAGGTCTTCATGTAGGTGCCATCTGCTTGAATGACACGTTGTCCATCGGAAGCATAAACAAAATCATTACCCAAAAATTGACCGTAAGATTGTCCCTCTCTTGCCACTAATTGGACTAAGGAATTGCTTAAATTTAGCGTATTGACTTGGTCGTCTAGTTTAACAACTTTGTTTTTATTTTTTGCCCAGTTTATTGTTGCATCCCAACTAAAGTTTTCTGTTTTGATCGGAGTACCATTAAGAACAATTTCGATACCTTTATTATTCATCTTACCTGCATTAAGCCATTTGGCTTCATATCCAAAAGACGAAGATACTGGAACTGGGAAAATTTGATTTCTTGTCGTGTTGTTGTAATACGTAACGTCCAAACCTAGACGGTTTTTGAATAACTGAAAGTTGATACCCGTTTCCCATGATCCTGTCCGTTCAGGAACAAGTTGATCGTTTGGTTTTATTGCTGGTGCTGTATAAGAAGGGGAACCTTCAAAAGATTGTTCTGCCTCATACAATTTTGCAAGTTGATATGGTTCCGTATCATTACCTACATCCGACCAACCCAATCGAACTTTACCAAAACTTAACCATGGCAAATTTTTAAATGGTTCTAGATTACTAAAAACAAAACTTCCCGCTAAAGATGGATAAATATAGGACCAATTTGAAGAAGGAAGCGTTGAGGACCAGTCATTACGAATTGTAGCATCTAAATAAAATAAATCATTATATCCAAAAGAGGCACTTCCAAAAACTGAAGCGATGCGTTTGTGATATTTGAAATTATCTATTTTAACAGAATTTGCATTTTTTAAATTATAGTAATTAGGTAGAATTAATCCTCCTTGGGTTATAGCATAGTTATTTTGCCAGCTTTTGTCTCGGATATTTCCACCAGCAAATGCCACAAGTGAAAATTTATCCCAGTTCTTTTTAGCAGTCGCTATAAACTCATAATTATACTCATTGAGTTTATTGTTTGTTTCTTCATATTGCGATGTGCTTCGCGAGTATACGGCAATACGGTCCTGTGCTTGCAATGAATAGATATCACCATGTACCTTTGCTCCCACGGTTAACCAGCTATTCACATTGTATTCAGCTCCGATATTTCCATAGAAACGATCTCTACTGTCTTCCATGTAAGATTCATATGCTGACCAGTACGGATTGTCGATAAAACGAGTTGCTTCAGCAGCAGGTGTATTTTGCCAGCCTGTACGGTTCCAAGCTAATGGTGTTCCATCTGCACGTTTGTAGTTTTCAAGTATTTTATAGTCGACTTGTACTGCACCCCACTGGAAAGCTTCAAGAATAATATTTCTATTGGAAGCACCAGTCCATGGGCGGCCTATAGAAGAGTTACGGATGTAATTAAAATTGGAGGTTATTTTGACTTTTCCCAATTGTGTGCCACCAGAAAAATTAAATGCATTTCGTGTCAAACTTGAATTCGGGGTGGTACCCTCTACATTTTTATTGGTGTATGAAAAGCGGTAATTGGTGCTACCACTGTTACCTGCAATGGCAAAATTGTTGGTATTAGCTATTCCAGTTCTGAAAAAATAGCTAACATCATTTTTTGGATAAAGCCAAGGTGTTGGATTCAGATAATTCGCTTCATCTTCAGGGTTGAGGTTATACCATTGTAACACCGGTGTTCCATCAAGTTTTGGACCCCAGCTTTCATCGGAAGCATAATCGACAATCTTATAATCTTTTCCATTGATTTTCTGAGTTTGAAAATTGGTCGAATAACCCTGGCCGTAAAGATGTTGTCTTTTGGGCAATCTGGTAATATTCTCAAAGTCAATACCAGTATTAAGAGATATTTCGACCTTTTCACCCTTTGATGCACGTTTTGTGGTGATCATAATAACACCGTTTGCTGCTCTCGATCCATATAGTGCTGCTGCTGTCGCCCCTTTTAATACAGAGATATTTTCAATATCATCTGGATTAAGATCCTGAATCATGTTACCTATATCTTTTCCCGCGCTACCATTGATTGTAGAACTTGAATTAAAGTCTGTATTGTCAATAGGCGTACCATCAACTACGTAGAGAGGCTGGTTATTGTTTGAGATTGAATTGATGCCGCGGAGCAAGACGGAGGATGAACCGCCCATATTTCCACCTGAAGTTGTAACTTGAAGACCAGCAACCTTTCCTGATAATGCACTTAACGCATTGGTAGGGCGAGTTTGTAACTCAGTTCCTTTTACTTCTTGTACAGCATATCCCAAAGATCTTTTCTCTCTTGATATACCTAATGCAGTTACAACAACTTCGTTAAGCTGTGAACTAGTAGGTGATAACTGTATCGTATTTAAGCCTGAAATATTTGCTTGAATCGTTTTAGTTTCAAATCCAATGTATTGTATTTGTAGTGTAACCGTATTTTCGTTTGACGGAAATTCAAATAAACCATTTACATCTGTTTGAACCTGCTTTTTACTTGAAATATCAGTAATAGTAGCGCCTTG
The DNA here is from genome assembly GCF_025961315.1 of Sphingobacterium kitahiroshimense. Taxonomy (NCBI): domain Bacteria; kingdom Pseudomonadati; phylum Bacteroidota; class Sphingobacteriia; order Sphingobacteriales; family Sphingobacteriaceae; genus Sphingobacterium; species Sphingobacterium kitahiroshimense. The sequence continues at coordinate 4,905,341 of NZ_JAOQNK010000001.1, forward strand.
AATGGCTGTATTGCGCTCGTCAACTACTTTTCCTTTTATGGTAGATTGTGCATATAGTGCGCTTGAACTGAGGCAAAGCGCTGCTGCTACGACAAAATTTGTTGTATGTTTTATCATGTTAATAAGATGTAATATATGAAGTTAGGGAGTCTTTTGTTATAGGAGATAGTTGTGTATCATTAAGCTAAAGTACCTCCTAGAAGCATTCGTTTTATGTACATACAGGTACTGTGTTTTTTCATTATTTATTGTTAATGATGCAAATATATAAAATCCACCTGATAAGTAGTCTTTGTTTTTGTGTTTTTTGTTAAAAAAATGTTAAAATGTATTCCCACTACGTTTAAATGCGCCTTTGTAAATTGGTTGGATTCAAATATGTAATCTTATTCATGCTTGTTAACGATTTATAAAAAAAGTCGATATCTTAAGATATCGACTTTTTCTTATGTTAAAGTTATTTGATTTTTATCTTGCACCTGGAGGACAATGCTGTTTTAAATAATTTGTAAACAGAGTTTTCAGATGTTGAGAAGTTCCTTCTCCTTCATTGATGGAATGACTTCGATTTGGATAAGACATGAACTGAAATTGCACATTGTTTTTAACGAGTTCATTGATGAGAACTTCTGCATTTTGGTAATGTACATTATCATCTCCAGTGCCATGAATGTACAAAAGATTACCTTTGATATTTTTGGCATATTTTAGTGGTGAACCGTTCTGGAAATCTTCTAAATTTTCCTGTGGTAAACCCATATATCTTTCTTGATAAACATTATCATACAATAATTGATCGGCAACAGCAGCAATAGCTATCCCTGTCTTATAGATTTCGGGATATTGTCCCAATAGATTTAAAGTACTGGAACCTCCACCGCTCCAGCCCCATACTGCGATCCGCGAACTATCTACAAAAGACCATTTAAGTATTTCTTTTGCTCCCAATGCCTGATCTCTGATATTGAGCTGTCCGATTTTTCGGTAGATGCTTTTACGCCATTCTGTACCTTTGGGGGCAGGTGCACCTCTATTTTCCAGTGAAATGTAGATGTAACCGTCTTTAGACATATTGCCACTATATAAGCTGTTCATACCAGCTCTAAAATTGTCCAATACAGTTTGTGAAGCAGGTTCGCCGTACACCATGAAAACTACGGGATACTTCTTGTTGGGATTGAAATCCGAAGGTTTGACCATCCAACCATCTAAACTAACACCATCTGCTGTTGTTACTTTGAAAAATTCAGTTATCCCATCTTCAGGCTTTTTACTTATTGTACCTCTGAAATCGACTAAAGTTTTGTGGGTTGGTAATTCAATTAAAGCATTGCTCTTGGCTGTTTTGTTGTTACTAAAATTGAACATCGCGATTTGCCCATTTTTGGCAATATCATATTCACAAGTTCCTGAAAATGATTCTGGTGTAAGTCTTTTTGGAGCTCCACCTTTGGTTGATAACGAATAAAGATATTTTTGTGTTGCATTATTCGGTGAAGCACTGAAATAAATCATTTCTCTTTTTGCATCGAACAATTCAATATCGATGACATCATAGTCTGCATGCGTGATTAATTTTTCATTGCCTTGAAGATCGATTTGATAGATCTTACGCCAACCGTCTTTTTCTGAAACCCAAATGAAAGCTTTGCCATTTTGAATCCAGTCCCATCCGGTTGGATCGTTATTGTTCCAACGTGATTTGATATCTATCCATGAATCATTTTTTTCACTATGGATATTTTTAGCGTTATTAGTAGCAACATCTATTAAATAAATTTTACTTTCGTTTTGCTTTCTATTAAGTTGCTGTAAGATGACTTGTTTGCCGTCTAGACTCCACTCCATCCTTGGAATGTAGTGCTGAATAGCATCTCCAGGAACTTGTATCTGTGTCGTTGCATCTGTAGATAATTGGTAAGTCCAAATGGTGCATGCGCTAGGTGCTTGACCCACTTTTGGATATTCAATAGGTATTGTATAAGAGTAGATACTATCGGTATTATTGATCATTAAGAAATTACGAATAGCGCGTGCGTCGAGTTTCCAGTAGGCAATAGCATTTCCATCTGGAGACCACCTAAAACCATCTTTGCATCCAAATTCTTCTTCATAGACCCAATCAAATGTTCCATTTATAATACGATCAGTACCATCTGTCGTAATTTGTTTTATTGCCCCTGTTGCAAGATCTTCAACATAAATATTATGATTGGATTTAACCACATATGCTACTTTGGTACCTTGTGGATTAAATTTAGCAAACATCAGTTGAGACACAGGGAAAGATGCGCCCAGTTGAGTCAACTGGTTTGTTTTCTTGTCAAAGACCCAATAGTCGCCTCTCGTTTCCTCACGCCAGACTCTTTTGCTATTGGTGTACAATAAAATACGTTCTTTATTATTCGAAATGGAAAAATGACTTATCTCTAATGCATTAGTTTTACCTGTAGGTACAAGCAATTTATTTGCTAGAAATAGCGTGCGTTGAGCACTTTTGGGATTGATGAGTTCAATACCCTTTTCAGAGAATTCATAATATTGTCCATCATCTTCTGCCCAAAATCGCTGTGCCAATAGCAAATTTGGAAAGTAGCATACTATTAGTAATAGTATTATAATACGTATATTTTTCATGTATATTTTTACTTAGGTGCTTCTAATCTGTTCCTTGATCTTTGAGATCATAGATCTCATTGAGTTCACGTTCTAGATATTTTCCTAAACGATGATATCCAGAATCTTTAATAACATAGTCATCTTCGATTCGTATACCACCAAAGTCAAGGTGCTTATTGAGCAGATCATAATTAATAAATTCGTGATGCAAATTTTGCTGTGCCCACATTTGAGTGAGTTCAGGTATGATATAGATACCGGGTTCTACTGTCACTACGTTACCTGCCTCTAATTTTTTTCCTAATCGTAAGGATTTTATACCGAAGGTTTTGGTGTCTTTTGGCTCGTCTGCGGTGTATCCCACATATTGTTCGCCAAGATCTTCCATATCGTGTACATCTAGTCCTAGCATATGACCCAAACCACATTGGAAGAATAAAGCATGTGCATGTGCCGCAACAGCATCTTGCGCATTTCCTTTCATGAAACCAATTTGGATTAATCCTTCAGCAAGTGCTTCGCAGGCTTTTAAATGGATGTTTTTAAAAGCAACTCCTGGCTTTAATGCTGCTTCAGCAGTTTTAAAAGCATTTAAAACAACAGCGTATAATTCTTCTTGTAGCGGGTTAAATCTTTTTCCTACAGGAAATGAACGTGTTAAATCTGATGCATATCCTAGCGCAGTTTCAACACCAGAGTCATTTAGCAATATATCACCAGCTTTTATTTTATGATATTGGATATGATTGTGTAATATCTCCCCATGTTTGGTCACAATGGGAGGGTATGAAAATGACATTTGTCTATTTTGTGCAAGATGTTGAATAGCATTACTGATTTCATACTCATACATACCCGGCCTTGTCATTTTGATTGCTAGACGATGCATATCCACAGCTACGTCCACCGCTTTTTCTAATTCTGCGATCTCTTCTGTTGCTTTTATATTGCGCTGTGTTACGACGGCTTGGATCATTTCGACAGATGGTTTGATCTGGTCAATGGATAAGCCTAATACATGTTGAAGTAATAACTTGTTGTGTGCTTGATAAGGTGGTAGGTAACGTACCTGATTACTATTTTTAAGCACTTTTTCCAAATACGGCTGGAGTTCATGAAAAGGTCGAATTGCTGCGATTCCTACCCATTGCGCTTTTTCTCTTAAAGTTTGTTGTTGACCCATCCATACAATATCATCAATGGTCATTTCATCACCAAATAAAAGAGTTTCTCCGGCATCGATATCGACAACAGCCGCTAATTTCGGACTCTTGATCCCGAAATAATACAAAAAACTACTGTCTTGACGGAAAGGATAGGTATTGTGTTCAAAATTGATAGGATTTTCAATGTTTCCTAAAAAAAGGAGAACACCTGATGAAAATTTAGAGCTTAGTTCTCTTCTTCTGTGGACGTATATTTCTTTTTCAAACATGATGGAATGCTTTTTAATAAAGTATAAATTTATGAAAATAGACTTGAACAAAAACATGTAAGACACCTATTTTTCTGATTGTGCTATTTTACGGTTGTTAAATGTTAAAAATCGGTTGGTATGTTAACCTATCGTTGCTTTAATTTTATCCTTTTAAACTTAATACTGCTTTCATTTTTCTTTAATATGTAGATCATTACTTTGCGCCAAATCGCTTAGCATGATGAAACCATACTCATTAAAATTATTTAAGAAAAGTACCCAAATGACACTCTGTGTAGCACTTCTATATGCTGTGCAGACAGAAGTGGTTTGGGCAAACAAAATTGCTTCTGTTTCACCTGTTGGAACAGTAATAGATCAAGAACTCATTAAAGGAGTAATTCGTGATCAGCAAGGTAATCCTGTAGACGGGGGAACCATCATAAACGAAGCCAATAAACAAAGTACAAGAACAGAATTTAATGGGAATTTTTCTATTAAGGGAAAAGTTGGAGATCGACTTCGGATTTCTTCGTTGGGGTATAAGACCCAATTTGTAGAGATCAGAAACGCTACTCTAGAGATAACCTTAGAAAAAGATGCATCAAAATTAGATGAAGTAGTTGTAACAGCTATTGGTATCAAGCAACAGAAAAAACAAATTGGATATGCAACACAAGAGGTGAAAGTCGATGTCTTAAAAGAGTCGAAAACCATGAACATCGGGACAGCGCTAACAGGGCAGGTATCAGGTTTGATTGTAAATAACCCTACGGGGATCTTCCAAGCACCCTCTTTTCAATTGCGTGGAAAACCCCCATTGATCGTGGTTGATGGTATTCCTGTGGAAACAGATTTTTTTGATATACCAAGTCAAAATATTGAGAACATCAATGTGTTGAAAGGTACATCCGCTTCATCACTTTACGGTTTACGAGGTAAGGATGGGGCCATATTAATTACTACAAAAAGTGCTAAAAATGAAGACTTAGAGTTTTCTTTTGGTACCACCAACATGTTTTCTGCAGGATTTACCGTTTTTCCTGAATCACAAAAGGAATTTGGAAGTGGATCAAATGGGAAATACGAATTTTGGGATGGAGCAGACGGGGGTATTTCTGATGGTGATATGGCTTGGGGTCCAAAGCTAAATGCAGGACTTAAAGTACCGCAATGGAATAGTCCGATCCGAGATAAGGTTACAGGTGAAGTGACACCATGGTGGGGCGACGTAAAAGGTACAAAATACGACGATAAATCACGCTATGAAAGAATACCAACAGATTGGGTGTCACACGATAACTTGGAAGACTTCTTAGGAACAGGATTGATTACAGAAAATAATGCTACGGTATCTTACCGCTCTGAAAAAGTAAGCATATTTGGTTCTGGAAAATATGCCTTTCAAAAAGGGCAGGTGCCGAATACAAAATTGACGACCGGAGGTCTTAATTTAAACACATCTTTTCGTTTTAGACCAGAAGTGCAGTTGGATTTGAATCTTTCTTATAATAAAGTTAAATCACCTAATTATCCTCGGTATAACTATGGTCCCAAAAATCATATGTATACCATTTTATTGTGGATGGGTAATGATGTCAATGGCAAAGAGCTTAACGAACATCACTATATTCCTGGTCAAGAAGGATATCGTCAAGCAAATTATAATTATGCATGGTATAATAATCCTTATTTCGCAGCGTACGAACTTAATCAAATATATGACCAGGACGTGTTGCAAGGTCAGACAGCATTAACTTGGAAAGTAGCGCCCGATTTTACACTAAAAGGTCGTGCTTCTGCCAGACAAAAAAATGTTTTTCAAGATATGCAAAGCCCTAAGTCTTATATGAACTATGGTGATTCAAGAAATGGAGATTATAAAAACTGGGATAGTAATCAGTTAAATTTTGATGCTGATGTTTTGGCAACTTACAATAAGGAGTTCTCAGATCAATTTGGGCTTACCGTCAATGCGGGTGCTTCAACTTTCAAAAAAACATACCGTCAGTTATATCAAACGACCGATGGATTAGTAGTACCTTTTATATACAGCTTAGGGAATACGCAAGGACCTGTTAAAGCAGAAAGTGCATTTAGTGAAAAAATAGTCAGAAGTGCGTATGCCACTGTAAATTTTAATTTATTTAAATCAACATATCTTAATTTATCAGGACGTAATGACTGGTCATCTACCTTCTCAAAAGAAAACCAATCCTTTTTCTATCCTTCTGTATCACTAAGTTCCGTAGTGTCGGACTACTTTAAACTACCTGAGCAAATTGATTTTATTAAACTATATAGTTCTTGGGCATCAGTTTCATCCGATTTAGATCCGTATAGCATTTTAGCGACTTATAAAAAAGATGTAACTTATGGTTCTACACCTTCAGTGACTTATCCTGCAGGAATTGTGAATCCTAATATCTTACCACAGCAATCTAATTCTTTAGAAATAGGTGCCGCATTTGCATTATTTAAAAATAGATTATCAGCAGATGTAACATATTATGAGGTTATTGATAAAAACCAAATCATTGATTTAAGTATTTCTGCAGCTTCAGCTTTCACATCCCGTAAAGTTAATGCAAACAAGTTTCGCACTAAAGGTTTAGAGATCTCTTTAACCGGTAATATTATAAAACAACAAGAGTTCTCATGGACCTCAACAGTTAATTGGTCGAGAGCAGTAAAGAGACTGGAAGAGATTTATAAAGACCAGGTTAAAATGGGTAACTTAAAAATTGGTGATCGTGCCGATAGCTACTATGCAACAGTCTGGGAGAAATCAGCTGATGGACAATTGGTCCTTAATGCCAATACAGGTATGCCAATTCGTAATCCGTTTCCCCAGTATCTAGGATACTTTCAACCCGATTGGCAATTTGGTTTTGCGAACAGATTTAAGGTTAAAGATTTTACGGTCAATATAGATATCGACGGATCTATTGGAGGGGTTATGAATTCGACTACTATTGAAAAGATGTGGTGGGGAGGAAAACACCCTTCTTCAGTATTGTACAGACAAGAAGAATATGATGCTGGAAAACCTATTTATGTACCTGAAGGTGTTGTTGTAACCGGCGGTGAGCTGACTAGAGATGTTAATGGTAATATTACCTCTGATACACGTACCTATGCTCAAAATAGCAGAGCAGTAGATTGGCAGGCATGGAGTCAAAATTACCCTTATCAAGCTCGTGTCTCAGAAGCCGAAAACAAACTATTTGCCAATGTATTTGATCGTTCATTTGTCAAACTACGTCGAGTATCGATTGGCTATGATGTTAATAAACTATTTAAATTGAAGCATCTGAAAACATTAGACGCGTCTGTATTTGGTTACAACTTAGCTATGTGGAAAAAAGTACCATACCTAGATCCAGATTTTGGAGTGGGGAATGACGGTAATCTGCAAGATCCATCTACACGATATATTGGTTTATCTCTTGATTTTAAATTTTAAACAATTCTATAAGATGAAACTTGTTTTCAAACATATAATACTAGGGTTTGGTCTGCTTACTGTAATAGGATTGCAGTCATGTAAAAAATTGACAGATGTCAATATTAATCCAAATGAAGCATCTACAACACATCCGCAGGCGCTATTGACAAAAGTTGAATGGGATGTCTTTAGGACTTGGCATGGAACTTCGCCTTTATATGCATTAAAAATGATTGTGCAAACAGATGGTGAAAATGCCAACCAAATTTATAACTGGCAACGTGGTAGTTTTGAGCAGTATAGTTTTTTGCGTAATATCACTAAAATGACTGAGGAGGCAGAAAAGATCACTGATAATAATTATCAAGCTTTAGCCAAATTTTTTAGGGCATATTATTTTTATAACTTAACCTTGACTTTTGGCGATATTCCATACGCGGAAGCTGCAAAAGGAGAAAGTTCTGAAATGTTTCTGCCGAAGTATGACACACAAAAAGAAGTTTTTGTTGGAATCTTAAAGGAGTTAGAAGAAGCAAATACTTTATTGAAATCAAATACCAATCCGATTAATGGAGATATTATTTATGGAGGAAATTCTGATAAGTGGCGAAAGCTGATCAATTCATTTCGATTAAAAGTATTACTTACTTTATCCCGTAAAAGTGCAGACTTTCCTATAGATATTAAATCAGAGTTTGCAAAGATTTATAAAGGAGAGACTTTGATCGCTGATGCCACAGGATCAGAGGACGGACAATTAATCTTTTTAAATCAAGAAGGTAATCGATATCCCGAATTTAATTCAAGTGGTTATGGATCGGGTATGTATATGGACTCCACTTTTATTCAACGATTGCAGGATCATAAAGATCCACGTTTATTTGTTTTGGCCACACAAACACGTTTAGGAAAAGAGGCGGGTAAGGCACTTGATGATTTTAGTTCATATGAAGGCGGTGATCCTATTGTACCTTATGCAGAAGTCAATGAAAAAGCTGTAAAAGGGAAACTATCTAAGGTACACGAGCGCTTTTACAAAGATCCAACTGCCGAACCGTTGGTTCTGATAGGCTATTCAGAATTACAATTTATAATAGCGGAGGCAATAGTAAGAGGATGGATTACAGGAAATGAGAAAGATTGTTATGTGAATGGTATTAAGGCATCTTTTAAATTTTATGAGAATTATGCTAAAAATTTAAATACCTACGTTGATGCATCACGTTTAGAAAGTTATTTGTCACAAAAAATGGTTAATTTGGATAACGCAAAAACTTCGGAAGAAAAATTGGAACGTATCCTTATGCAAAAATATTTACGCTCTTTTCATCAAGGAGGCTATACAGCATATTTTGATCATTTAAGAACGGGTTATCCAAGTTTGCTTAAAGCCGATAAAGTAAAAATTGCTTACCGTTGGATGTATCCTCAAGACGAATACAATAATAATACGGTACAAGTCTCTGAAGCAATTAAACGTCAATTTGCAGGCAATGATAATATAAACTTACAGACCTGGTGGTTGAAATAATGGAATCTAGAAGACAATTTATAAAAAAAGCGTCAGCATTAGCTGGCGCTACAGCAGTCGTTAATTGGTTACCTGAATCAATTCAACGCGCATTAGCTATTGAAGCACCGTTGGGATCGACCTATATGGACGCAGAGCATATTGTCTTTTTAATGCAAGAGAATCGCTCATTTGATCATTGCTTTGGTACACTCAAAGGGGTGCGCGGTTTTAATGACCCTCGAGCACTAAAACTACCTAACGGTCTTCCTGTTTGGATACAAGGAAATAAAAAAGGAGAATATTTTGCACCTTTTCATTTAGATATTGTTAATAGTAAATCCACTTGGATGGGTTCTTTGCCACATGGTTGGCGAGATATGGTAGCCGCGCGTAATGATGGCCGGATGGACAATTGGCTGGAAGCAAAAAGTTCAGGTATTAAAGATTATAAAGCTATGCCGCTTACGATGGGCTATTATAATCGGGCAGATTTACCTTTCTATTATGCATTTGCCGATGCTTTTACTGTCTGTGATCAACATTTTTGCTCTTCTCTGACAGGGACAAGTGCTAATCGCTCCTATTTTTGGACAGGAACAGTGCGCGAAAATCCACGTGACCCTGAATCAACCGCCCATGTGGATAATGGCCAAATCAATTACAAAGATGTAAGTTGGAAATCTTATCCAGAACGGTTAGAAGAATCTGGAGTATCTTGGAAGGTATATCAAAACGAACTGAGCATCCCTGTCGGATTTGAAGGTGAGGAAGAAGACTGGTTGGCCAACTTTACAGATAATAATCTGGAATTTCACAAACAATACGGTGTCCGCTATCACCCTGCGCACCGTACCTGGATGGAATGCAAATTGAAACAGCTAGAAAAAGATGTGATCGGTTTAAAAGACTCAGTGGAAGAATCTAAGTTAAAAAAGCAAATTGAAGATCTAAAACAAGATTTACAGCGCTTTTCAAAACAGAATTTCGAAAAGTTATCCGATCTACATCAGGCCATTCATAAAAAAGCTTTTGTAACTAATATTGGTGATCCTGATTATCATCGGGTAGAAAAATTGGTTTACGAAGATAGCCAGGGTAAGCAGGAAGTTGATGTACCTGCTGGAGATGTGTTTTATCAATTTCGTAAAGATGTTAAAGAGAAGAACTTACCTACAGTGTCGTGGTTGGTAGCCCCATGTCGTTTTTCTGACCATCCTGGGTCGCCTTGGTATGGAGCTTGGTATGTTTCAGAAGCATTAGATATTTTGACAAAGGATCCTGAGGTCTGGAAAAAAACAATCTTTATATTGACGTATGATGAAAATGACGGATATTTCGATCATGTTTCGCCATTTGTCCCTCCAATGGAAGGTAATAGAGATTCCGGAAAGACTGCTGTAGGTATCCATACGGCAGATGAATATGTCACTAAAGAACAGGAGCGGAGAAGAACAGGGAAAACCGATTCGGAACTGGAAAGCCCGATAGGACTAGGATTTCGAGTTCCATTAGTGATTGCTTCACCTTGGTCTAAAGGCGGATGGGTAAATTCGGAAGTTTTCGATCATACCTCTTGTTTACAGTTCTTGGAACAATTTCTACTCCAGAAAACAGGAAAAGATATCAAAGAAACAAATATTTCCTCATGGAGAAGATTGGTATGTGGAGATTTAAATTCTGTATTTCGTAAAGTAACAGATACTTCCCTTAATTCTTTAGTTCCTGTTAATCGGGATCAGTATGTAGAGCGTATTTATAGTGCACGTGCAAAGAAATTACCAACAGAATTTGTACAGATCGCACCTTCAGAATTGGATCAAATTCGTAAAAAAGGTTTACCAACTTCAATAAAAGCTATACAGGAGAAAGGTATCAAACCAGCATGTGCACTGCCATATGCATTGGAAGTCAATGCAGAGTTGGAACATAATAGTTTTGAAATTACTTTTGAAACTAAAGTTCCTGTTAAATCGAAGAAAAAAATTGGAGTTCCTTTTCAGGTTAGATCCCAAATGGCTTATGGAAAAGTAGGTGCAGGTCAGGTTTGGAATTTTGCGGTTAAAGAAAATGAACCTTTGAGGTATGCTTGGCATATGGATCAATTAAAGGGAGATAGTATCGAAATGGAGCTACATGGTCCTAACGGCTTTTTCAGAATGTTCAAGTTGCATAAAGAAAAGCCACATGCCATCATCGTTAAACAATATCACAAAAAAAACACCATAGCATTGGAACTGAAAAAGATTAATAAAGGACACAGTTATTTGATTAAAGATCGGAATTATGGTTGCTTTGAGCCTTTTTCGCTAGATCAATCTTTTTCAGGTACCAAAATACTTGACCTCAGCAAAAGCCATGGATGGTATGATCTTGAGGTAACTTGTAAAGAAGATCCAGAATTTTGTTTTGTATTTGCTGGACATATTGAAAATGGGATGCCAAGTAAGACTGATCCTTTAATGGGAGATGTAATTAATCATTCTTAGGTCGACCAATATATAATGTAGATCGTTGTTTTTTTAAGGTTCATAAAAAAAGCGCACTACATAGGTGCGCTTTTTTATCTGGCGATAAGATGACGAAATTCAAACTTATGGATTAAATACCAGCATCATGTACAGAGCAAATAGAGCCAAATGAATAATACCTAAAATAGGAGTAGTCCTTTTCCCTAAAAAGCTGATCAAGCTTAGTAAGAGGGTCATTGTAAATAAAACAGTCTCTGTACCAGTTAATCCAAATAGAACTAATTTTCCTTTTAGTAATCCTACTAGCAGTACAGCGGGAACCGTTAAACCTACAGTCGAGACAAAAGCGCCGTGACATAAGTTGATACTTCTTTGAAATTCGTTATTACGAGCTGCTTTAACCGCTGTAATAGACTCCGGGGTAAATACAATGATAGCAATAAGAATACCACCCAATGCTATTGGAAGTTTTGCGGTAGCAATACCATAATCAACCACCACTGCCATTTGATGTGATAGCAATACTATTGGTAGAATCATTAAAATAAGAAGGGCTGAACGAATCCATATTTCCTTTTTATCCTGAGATTTTGGGGCATCTTTATTAACAGAATTTTGTATCTGGCTAGGATATTGAATCTCAAGATTTCCTTTTGCCGGTTGTATGTATAAGTGACTATATCCTTTTAATTGATAGTAAAGAAATGCGATGTATACAAGTATAATTAAAGTTGAAATGAATATCGCTTGTAAAGTCGTAAATGCGCCATTGCCTGCTCCTTGAATAAAATTAGGAAGTAATAATGAAGTTGCTCCAAGTATTACAATCATTGAAAAATAAGACAGTGTTCCCTGAGCATTATATTCTTGTTCTTTATATTTGGCACTTCCAAGTAAAATGCAAAGTCCTACCACAAGATTCATGATAATCATCATGACAGAAAAGATTGAATCCTTTCCGATTGTTGGAGATTCTGCAGGACCAAGCATAACAGCAGCAATCAAAACCACTTCGATCGTAACGATTGAAAGTGTAAGGATAAGTGTTCCAAAAGGTTCACCTAACTTATGTGCAAGCTCGTCCGCTTCTTTTACAACACCGAATGAAGCGGTTAAAATTGTAGCCAAAAGAATAATAAATATGGTGATTGCCGATACAGGAGAAAATGTTGTTTTAAAAATCTGTTGGTCAAATACCATTAAACCGATGACAATAATCCAGATGGTCATTAATCGGATTATTGTCTTTGTACTCAGTATTGTTTTCATATTGTTTCCGTATATAAATTGCTGATACAAATATCTTTACTAAAAGTGGTATTAATTTTAACATTTGATAAAAACTATATGTAACGTAATTTTTTTGTTTTAGTGATAGATGCACGATTTCTAGTTTAGGAAGAGTATTTCTTATTATATTCAAGCCTGTATTCGTAATTTTTTTGTGTTGATTCGGAGTTACTAGATTCAATAATTGATATTTTTAGTATATTCGTTTTGATAACTATAATAAAAAATCTAAATCTTTGTTACAATTCTTTAAAAAATGTTAAGAAATCATTTAAAATATAGTGTTCTCTTTTGTTTATTGGGAGCAAGTGTAAGTTCATGTCAAACGGCAGATCAAAAAAAAGAACCCGAAGTAGAACATAATCCTGCAAAACAAGTCGTACCTGAAAGAGCTAAAGATTTGATCGGTCGTTGGGATTTGAATGTGGATAAAGATGGAAAAGTAGTACCATCTTGGATTGAAGTAAAACTATCTGGATTTAACACATTGGTAGGAAGTTATGTTGGTGACAGTGGCAGTGCTCGCCCTGTTTCTCATGTAAAGCTTGAGGATGGAAAATTTTCATTTGCTATTCCGCCACAATGGGAAGGTGGAGAAGGTGATTTTGTGATTGCAGGTGAATTGACGGCTACGGGTATTAAAGGGACCGTGACGACTAATAAAGGTGTTAGCTATAACTTTACAGGTGAAAAAGCACCTTATTTAAATCGTACAGGAACTGTTCAATGGGGAGAGGCTATTGAGCTTTTTAATGGTAAAGATTTGACAGGTTGGAAAACGATTGGTGGCGAGAATAACTGGTCGGTAAAAGAGGGTATCTTGACGAACGCAAAGGCGGGTGCTAATTTGGTAACAGATCAAAAATTTGAAGATTTTAAATTAGAAGCAGAATTTCGATATACAACCGGTGGTAATTCTGGTATTTATTTAAGAGGAAGATACGAATTGCAAATTGAAGACAGTCCAAAGGATCAACATCCAGGAAGTCTCTATTTTGGCGGTATCTATGGCTTTCTAGCTCCAAATGAAATGGCTACATTAGGACCAGATCAATGGCAGAAGTATGAAGTTACATTGGTTGGAAGATTGGTTACTATTGTCGCAAATGGTAAGACGATTATTAATAATCAAGAAATACCAGGAATAACAGGTGGTGCGTTAGATAGTAAAGAAGGTGAACCAGGACCTATATATTTACAAGGAGATCATGCTCCGGTAGAATTTAGAAAAATAAAGATCACACCGGCTAAGAAATAATAACAATACAAATAAAAAAGCCTCTTTCTACTGAAGGAGGCTTTTAATTTTATAAGATGATTTTTACAAATTGACCACTTGGATCGAACAATAAATCGATATCATTTGTTAGTTCAACTTCAAATCCAGCAGTAACTTTATCGATGGCGCTGATTTGTGCAGTTTTATAATTTGTATCCACGTAGCTGACTATAGTAGTTGAGATAAAACCCGTAGGAATAGCAGTATCATTGTCGGATTCTACTTCTTTCCAATTACCTTCTTGATCAAAATCAACTTCGATTCCATTGGCTAACTCCACACTGTAAGCTGTTTTATTTGTTGCAGTAGGAGTTTGTTTCTCAACTTTTCGAATAGTTACATCTTTGAAGAAGGTGTTAAGAAATGTGGATGCTGATGCTGGTAAAGATGTAGCAGGGACTTGATGATCATCATCTTTGTCACAAGATACTAAAATGAATGCAACTGTAATTAACGCCGTAAATGTTAAAATTAACTTTTTCATATTTTAATTCTATTAATCATCTATTTTAGTAAACTGCCCTTTTTTATTAAACTCCAATTCAAGACCATTTGAAATTTCAACTTCAAATTTACGGCTTGACTTTTTGATTTTTACAATGTGGGTATTAGGAAAACTTTTTGTAACATAATTTTGAATTGATTTTGGTACAAATTTTAAAGGAATAGCGTTATGGTGACCATCCACTTCTTCCCAATCTCCTGATTTATCAAATTCTATTTTTGTACCATTATTTAAAATCACTTGGTATTCTTTTGAAAGTAGATTTTCTTTTTCTTCAATTGTACTTGTGATCTGATTGCTGGCAAAATTGTTTTTAATAAATGTTTGTGCATTTGCAGGTAATTGATTGCTGTTAATCACCTTTTTTTGTGCATAGCTAACTGTCGATAATGCTACTAAAGCAACGATCGCCATTGTTTTAATTTTCTTCATAATATATCCTCCTATTTATTTATATAACAAAGTTCCTATACAATTTGGTAAAGAATTAGGAATTATAGCTTTTGTATCTTAAAAATATGAAAATTATTTAAGTATGAGTAATTTATGCTAATGGTCTTGTTTGTCTCTATGATTGTTTTAACTATAGAAAGACCTAATCCATTTGAATTGATTGCAGTATTTTCTTTGTGAAATCGATCAAAAATATTTTCTGCTTGTAGTGCAGTGTTTTTGCCTGAATTTGCAATTGTAAAGAAATCCTTATGAATATCGATTTTTATAAATCCATCTTTTGATTTATTATAGTTGATAGCATTACGGAGTAAATTGGAAATTAATATCTTTACCAGATCCGCATTGAAATCAGCTGAGAACTTTCCATGCTCAAGAACTTCTAAAGTGATTCCCCTAAATTCAATCAAGTCTGCTAACTCTTCACACGCTTCGCGAATCACGCTATTAAAATCCACTGTTTGCGTAAAATCAAATTGATTGTTTTCAATGCGAGATAGCATAAGTAATGCCTTATTTAATTTAATCATACGTTCTAAAGCTTCTTTAGTTTCACTGATCGTGATTAAATGATGTTCTGTCAGTTGTTCATCTTCTAGCAGTAACTCTAGTTTATTACTACTGATAGCCAAAGGCGTCTGTAACTCATGGGAAGCATTTTCAATAAACAGTTTTTGTTGCTGGAATATTTTTTCATTGCGATCAAGCATTTTATCGATTTCGGTATCCAATAGCATAAATTCTCTAACATTACTGTTGATCGGTACAGCTGTTTTTATTTTCCCAAACTGATAGCGCTCTAACTTGTCAAGAATTTGATAAAAAGGCTTAAAAGCTCGGTGAAATACAAGTGTGTTGAGTAAAAATATACTCACAATAATCAAGATGTATAGTATTATCAAAGCAGTTGCCAGATCATATTTTAGTTCATCTTCTTCTACGGTTGAAGTTCGAATTTCCAGTTGATATAGCTGTTTGTCCTTACCATAGAAGTAAGTATTTAAAATTCGATAAGGCTCCATATCCTCATCATATGGCATGTATATGAGATCGTTTTTGAAAATATTTTTTTCATCCATGTTTACTTGCACATCAGATTTGGTGATTTTAAACTGATTAATACCGAATGTATCCGTTTTTAGAATCGATTCATCTTGGTATGCAGCACGAATAATTTCAATTTTTTGATTCTTTAAGCCGTCGTCTACATTATCATACACTTCTTCTGTGATGTATGCATAAAATAATGTTGCCCACACCGCAATTACAATCAAAATCATGATTGTAATGTATCTTATAGTGTAATTCTTGAGCGACTTTTTCATTAAAATATTTAGTTTTAAATAATGGTATTAGCAGTTAGTGGCAATATAAAGATCACTTCACCAGTTTTAGAAGCCATTCAAACAATCGTGAATATATTTTTAGATCTTGGCCATTATTGCTTTGTGGGTCATTAAATCAATTTGTATCCTATACCATAAACAGCCTGAATATCGATGTCAGCATGATTATCTTTTAATTTTTTTCTTAAATTTTTTATTTGTGAATAAATAAAGTCTAAACTGTCAGCCTGATCAATATGATCACCCCAAATTGACTCTGCTAAGCTATTTTTTTGAATAAGCTTAGTTGGCCTGATAATAAAATAATAGAGTAAATCAAACTCCTTTCGATTGAGAATCACAGGTTTGTTGTTAATCTGTATGCTTCTGTCTGTTGTGTTTACTGCAATATTTTTATACGTAATGATATCATCACCATGTTGATTCTTTCGGCGAATAATCGATTTGATCCGTGCATGTAATTCTGCCAAATGAAAAGGTTTGGCTAAATAGTCATCAGCACCTAGCTCTAAACCTTTTACTTTATCGTCTACAGAATCTTTGGCCGACAGGATGATGATCGATTCTTCTTTTCCAATTTCTTTAATCTTTTCTAAGAGTTGCAATCCAGAACCTCCGGGTAACATGATATCGAGTAAAATACAATCATATGAATAAATTGATATTTTCTCTAATGCGCTATTGTAATCAAAAGCTTGTTCAACAAGGTATTTTTCAGCTTCTAAAGATTGCATGATAACCTGGCTCAAGGCAACTTCATCTTCGATTAGTAATATTTTCATATCTTTTAATTAGCTAACAAAGTTAATTTTGAAATTAGGAAAGACTTAGGAATTAAAGTCCAATAACAACTACGACAATATCATCATTATGATAAGCAGGATGAAAATGGGAAATTGCTCTTTGATTTTTATAAATCATCAGTTCATCATAGACCATTTTTTTCAGAATTCCTTTACCTTTTCCATGTACAAATTTTATTTCAGGCATATCCCAATATATTGCAGCATCCAACATATCGCGCATGTAGATGAGAGACTCATTAGCTAATTCATCTGGTGTATAATCCTGCCAGTCGTATAGAAAGGCTTCAGCATGTAAATCTATTTGTACAGGGGGTTTTTTCATGTAAATCTTTTTGCAAAGGTACAAAAGTAAGATTAACAGACTACAAATAAAGTTCAAGGAGCTTTACTTAACGTCGACAGCTGAATAGAGTCGGTCATACCATTTTTTGATAGTCGCAGCTTCCTCATAAGACTCTTTTTCAGCATGAGTAAGCATAATATCCTGTATTTGTATTATTAGATCATTATGGTCCTGAAAAATACCATTGCTGTCACGATAGTCATTAATTATTTCGAGCAAATGATTAAGCGATTTCATCTTGTGATACAAAATATGATGCTTTTCACCAATTTGATCTGCAATTTCTTCATACGCTACGCTAGAGTCATTCGTTTGGTTACGTGCCTTATTATAGAGCTGGCTGTAACCAGCAAGCCGATGATTAAGATCATAAATCGTGCTTTCAAGATCTTCAATGAGTACAATGAGATTTTCTTGAATTTCAAAATCTTTTGATACGATTGACATAATACCCCTTTTTGTATGAATATAATTAAAATTTTGATCATTTTAAATTACAATAGTGTAAAACAAAAAAAACGAAATAAAGTTTTTTTGCTTTGCATTGAGCTTTTTATATCACGCATACACCCAGTTTAAAGAAGTTTTAGTGTATATTATTAGTTTATTGTACCTTTGTTAAGTAAATAAGATTAGAGGCTTTTACAGGACTCTACATCTACCTAATGGTTGAGTATAATTGGGATTTTGTACTTAATATAGAAGGGAGAAGGTTCAAATTGATCTTTCTCCCTTTTTATTCGAAAACTTCAGAAAAGATTATTGTATATTAAATTAATGGGAAAAGAAATCACTATAAACGGGTATCAATTGGAAATTTGTTCCAATTCACCTCAATCTGCATTGTATGCTGCGCAAGGTGGGGCTACGCGGATCGAATTTTGTCAAAATTTGGAAAATGGCGGTATCACTCCTTCTTACGGTCAGATTGTTCAAGCAAGAAAGTTGATCGATATTGGCATACATGTCCTCATACGTCCAAGAGGAGGTGATTTTGTTTATTCCGATTTGGAATTTGATGAGATGTTGGCTGATGTACAGTTTTGTAAAGAGGCTGGCTGTGATGGTGTGGTGATAGGAGTAATGAAGAACGATGCAACAGTTGATATTGAACGAACGAAAGCCCTTGTCGATGCTGCAAGACCGATGCATGTAACTTTTCATCGCGCATTTGATAAGTGCGCCGATCCACTGTCTTCGTTAGCTATTTTAATCGAATTGGGAATTGATCGTTTATTGACCTCAGGATTGCAGAATAAAGCAGTGGATGGAGTTGAATTACTTAAAGAATTGGTCAAATCTGCGGAAGGAAAAATTGTTATTATGCCTGGTGCAGGAGTGGATAGTAATAATATTGAAATGATCTTAAAGACAACTGGAGCGACTGCTATACATAGTTCCGCGAAAGAAACAGTTTTTTCACAAATGTCTTATGATAGAAGTGAAGTGGAAGGTATGAATGAACCGATCTATCGTACATCAAAAGAAAAAGTCCACCAATTGGTAGACATCCTTAAAAAACAATAGCGTTGTAATTTACAACGCTATTGTTCTTAATATTTTTTAACCTATTTAGCTTCTAAAACTAATTGGTTTAAGATAGCATCGTTTTTAACGATTTGATTTGATTTCTTCATTTTAGATCTTGAACCAAGTTCAACATTACTACCTAAACTTAAGAACTGAACTTCAACACGTGAAGTAGTTTTATTTCTTCTATCTTTTCTTTTTAAACGTGTAACTCCCATTTTGATAAATTTTTTTATTGTTCAATAAAACGAGGTCGGAAGCGGATTCGAACCGCTGTAGGAGGTTTTGCAGACCTCAGCCTAGCCACTCGGCCATCCGACCCTATTTGTTCCCCTAGGGGAATGCAAAAGTAAAATTAATATTTGGATTAAAAAAGACTATTGTGCAATTATTTTTTAAAATAATCATTATCAAGCTGTTTTGTTTTTTATGTTTTTTTTTGATACTCCTCGTTTCAGAAAGACTGTAGCAAGAAACAGGTCCTTGTCTATTTTATTGTACAGTAATCTTGACTTTTGTTTTTTTAATATATATCTGAATATTAGTGGTTTATCCATTTGGCGTGTAACTTGCATTGTTTGTGAAAACACTAATAACATAATAGAGCGATGAAAAAATTATTATTATCAACTACTGCAGCAGTATTACTTTCTGTTGGTGCATATGCACAAGGAGGATTAGGATACGGAATTAAAGCAGGTGTCAATCTTCCTTCTTACAGTTACGGAGGAAGTGACCTTTCTGATTCAAAATCCACTGTTAATTTTCATGTTACTGGTTATTTAGATGCACCCGTTACGAGCAACTTTTATATACAACCAGGAGTTTCTTTACAAGGAAAAGGAGCTAAGTTTGCAGATGTTAAACTTAATGGCAATACATATGAATTGAAACAAAATACAATGTGGTTAGAAGTACCTGTGAATTTTGTGTTGAAATTTCCAACAGTTGGTGAAGGTAAATTCTTCGTTGGAGCTGGTCCATATGTATCATTTGGTCTAAGCGGAAAAAATAAATATGAAGCTAAATCCGGTAGCGGAACAACCTCCATTAGCGATGATTTCAAATTTGGTAAAGATGAAACCCTTAAAGGTACAGACTTCGGTGTGAATTTTTTAGCAGGATATCAGTTGGGTAGTGGATTATCGATCAATGCTGGCTACGGTTTAGGTTTAACTAATATTGCTGGAGCAAAAACGTTTAATGGGGATGTTAAAAATCGAGTTTGGTCAATAGGCCTCGGATTCGGAATTTAATTAAAAGAATTAAGATTGTAATTAAATCTTTTAAAATTAAACCCTTGCTTTTTGAGCAGGGGTTTTTTATTGTCAACTAAAACTTTACATTAGTTGTATTGTTTGACAATTACAATTAGATGATACTATGATAAAATTTCTGGGCTTACCATTTTACGTCAAATTAGCTTGTACGCTAATTTCCATTGTTATTTTAGGTTATCTCGCAAAGATAGGGGATACAATATTAGTCCCCTTTATACTGGGTCTGCTTTTAGCGTTGTTGCTCGTTCCCGTAAGTAATTTTTTTGAGAGAAAATTGAAATTTCCTCGCACTCTTGCTGGAATTATTACCGTTCTACTTTTCTTTGGCCTTTTAGGATTTGGATTTTACATGCTTGCTTCACAATTATCGATGATTAAGGAAGATTGGCCAGCTTTTAAGGAACAAATATTAGTGGGATTTCATAATGTGCAGATCTGGGTTACGGATCGCTTTGGCGTTATGCATAATGAACAAATGGATATCCTTAATAAGACGGCAACTAAGTCACTTGATAGCGGTACGCTCTTACTGGGAACAGCTTTGTTATCTTTATCTTCTCTGTTGATACTTTTTGTGTTTACTTTCCTTTATACTTTCTTTCTACTTATCTATCGTAGTCACATCGTGCGATTTCTGTTATTGTTAAATCATCAAGAACACCACAATATCGTTATGGATGTCGTTGGCCAAGTGCAGTATGTAGTGAAAAAATATTTGATTGGTTTATTGCTACAGATGCTGATCGTTTCTACATTGGTATTTGCAGCTTTGAGTATCATTGGAGTGAAATATAGTTTACTGTTAGCTATTATCACGGGCGTGTTTAATGTGCTTCCCTATATTGGGATTTTCAAGTCTATGTTAGTAATTGCACTACTTACTTTTGCGACGACCTCCTTTACACATGTACTGATTGTGACTGGAGCACTTATTATTATACATCTTATCGATAGTAATTTTATTGTTCCAAAGGTAGTTGGCTCAAAAGTAAAAGTAAATTCTTTATTTGCGATGATGGCAATAATCGTAGGAGAGTTGATATGGGGGATTTCAGGTATGTTCTTAGCAATTCCTATATTGGCTATCTGCAAAATTGTGATGGACCGTGTAAAAGAATTGAAGCCATGGGGTTACTTGCTTGGAGAAGAAGATCATAAAGGAGATACTTATTCCACTATACGTAATACAATAAGTTCTAAGAAGAAGCAGTAAATTAGTTTTTTTGGAGTATTTCAGCGTAAAGCCATGATTTGGAATTGACTTAAAAGTCATTGTGATTTAAATACTGTATTTGAGCTTAAAGCTTGTTTTTTCTTCAAGTCACACCCTAGTTAGGAATTATATAAATTATTCATTACAGGGCGCCATAAGTAGTAAAAAGCAGCATATAAAAAAGGCTTCTAATTTAACATTGGAAGCCTTTCTTGTTTTCAATCAGTGCAATTCTATCACACTTTGATTTCTACTTCAACACCTGAAGGTAATTCAAGTTTCATCAATGCATCAACAGTTTTAGAGTTAGATGAATAAATATCTAACAATCTCTTGTATGAACATAATTGGAATTGCTCACGCGCTTTTTTGTTAACGTGTGGAGAACGTAAAACTGTATAGATTTTTTTCTCAGTAGGTAATGGAATAGGACCACTAACAACTGCACCTGTAGGTTTTACTGTTTTTACGATTTTCTCAGCTGATTTGTCAACTAAATTGTAATCGTATGATTTCAATTTGATTCTGATTCTTTGGCTCATTTTTGTTTTTGTTTAAAATGATCTCCTGTTAGAGCTATTATCAACAGGAGATCGGTTTACTTTATATTAGAAAGGATTATTCTCCTTTTAATTTACCTTTTGCTTTTGCAACAACTTCTTCAGTTACGTTACGTGGAGCTTCTTCGAAGTGATCAAATTCCATAGTAGAAGTGGCACGACCTGAAGTGATAGTACGCAATTGTGTTACGTAACCAAACATTTCCGAAAGTGGAACTAATGCTTTAATTACTTGAGCACCATTACGGCTATCTAAACCTTGCATCAAACCACGACGACGGTTTAAGTCACCCATTACATCACCCATGTTTTCTTCTGGTGTTAAAACCTCTATTTTCATAATTGGTTCCATTAAAACAGGAGAACATTTTGGCAATGCTTCACGGTATGCTGAACGAGCAGCTAATTCAAATGATAATGAATCTGAATCGACAGCGTGGAATGAACCATCAATCAAACGAACTTTCATTCCTGATAATGGGAATCCTGCTAATACACCATTTTTCATTGAAGTTTCAAATCCTTTTTGAACTGAAGGGATAAATTCTTTTGGAATTTTACCACCAACAATTTCATTTACGAATTGAAGAGGAGATTTAGTTAAATCGTAGTCAGCATCAGCTGGAGAAATAACAACTTTAATGTCCGCAAATTTACCACGACCACCTGATTGTTTTTTGAATACCTCACGGTGTTCTGTAGTTCCATTGATAGACTCTTTGTATGATACTTGAGGAGCACCTTGGTTAACCTCAACTTTGAACTCACGTTTCAAACGATCGATCAAGATCTCTAAGTGAAGCTCACCCATACCAGAGATAACTGTTTGACCAGTTTCTTCGTCAGTTTTTACTACGAATGTAGGATCTTCTTCAGCTAATTTACCAAGACCAATACCTAATCTATCGATGTCAGCTTGAGTTTTAGGCTCAATCGCTAATCCGATAACTGGCTCTGGGAAGTTCATTGACTCTAACACGATAGGGTGTTTTTCATCACATAAAGTATCACCAGTTTTGATGTCTTTGAAACCAACAACAGCACCAATATCACCAGCCTCGATGAAAGGGATAGGGTTTTGTTTGTTAGCGTGCATTTGGAAGATACGAGAAATACGCTCTTTGTTACCTGAACGAGTGTTCAATACATAAGAACCTGCATCTAACTTACCTGAATAAGCACGGATGAAACACAAACGACCTACGAAAGGGTCAGTTGCAATTTTGAAACCTAATGCTGCGAAAGGCTCGTTAACATCTGGTTTACGTAATAATTCTTCACCTGTATCTGGATGAGTACCTTTAACACCTTCTGAATCCATTGGAGAAGGCAATAATTCCATTACTAAATCCAACATAGTTTGAACACCTTTGTTTTTGAAAGATGAACCACAAACCATAGGAACGATAGAGTTATCCAATACTGCTGCACGTAAAGCATTTAAGATTTCACGCTCAGTTAATGAATTAGGATCTTCGAAGAATTTTTCCATCAAAGACTCATCATAACCAGCAACAGCTTCTAATAAGCGCTCACGGTATTCAGCAACCTCTTCCAACATATCTTCTGGAATAGGAACTTCTGTAAACGTCATACCTTTATCATGCTCGTTCCAAACAATACCACGGTTGTTAATTAAATCAACAACACCAGTGAAAGTATCTTCAGCACCGATAGGTAATTGTAAAGCTACAGCTTCAGAACCTAACATTGATTTTACTTGACCAACAACTTTTAAGAAATCAGCACCAGAACGGTCCATTTTGTTAACGAAACCGATACGTGGAACGGCATAGTTATCAGCTAATCTCCAGTTAGTTTCTGATTGAGGCTCAACACCATCAACTGCAGAAAATAAGAATACTAATCCGTCTAATACACGTAATGAACGATTTACTTCAACCGTAAAATCTACGTGACCTGGAGTATCGATAACGTTTACTTGGTATTTGTTACCACGGTACTGCCAGAAAACTGTAGTAGCTGCAGAAGTAATCGTGATACCACGCTCAGCCTCTTGCTCCATCCAGTCCATTGTTGAAGCACCTTCGTGCACTTCACCAAGTTTATGATTAACACCTGAGTAGTAAAGAATACGCTCAGTTGTAGTTGTTTTACCAGCATCGATGTGAGCAGCGATACCAATATTTCTAGTGAATTTTAAATCTCTTGCCATAATATTTTTAAGCATTAGCCCAGATGGAGCTAAATATTTTTCTGTCTAAATAAGTACACCGATCCTGATAAAAGAATGAACGTTTACCAAAGATCGGTGTAATCATATTTTTGTGTGTAAGTTCAAAACTAGAATCTGAAGTGTGAGAACGCTTTGTTAGCTTCAGCCATTTTGTGCGTATCTTCTTTCTTCTTAACAGCAGCACCTTCACCTTTAGAAGCTGAAATGATTTCTCCTGCTAATTTTTCAAACATTGTTTTCTCACCACGTCTGCGTGAATATGAAATTAACCATTTCATACCCAAAGCAATTTTACGCTCAGGACGAACTTCCATAGGAACTTGGAAGTTAGCACCACCAACACGACGAGATTTAACCTCTACAGCTGGCATAACGTTGTTTAAAGCTTTTTTCCAAGCTTCTAAACCGCTTTCGCTAGTTTTTTGCTCTACTAATTCAATTGCATTGTAAAAAATTTCGTATGCTGTAGATTTTTTACCATCGTACATCATATTGTTTACAAAGCGTGTTACCTGAGTGTCGTTAAACTTTGGATCAGGTAAAATGATTCTCTTTTTTGGTTTTGATTTTCTCATTTTTCTTTCCTCCGTTTAATTATTTCTTTTTACCTTTTGCTGGCGCAGCCGCTGCTTGTCCTGGTTTAGGACGTTTAGTTCCGTATTTAGAACGACGTTGGTTACGACCTGCTACACCTGAAGTATCTAATGCACCACGGATAATGTGGTAACGTACACCTGGTAAATCTTTAACACGACCACCACGAATCAAAACGATTGAGTGCTCTTGTAAATTGTGACCTTCTCCTGGGATGTAAGCGTTAACCTCTTTACCGTTTGTTAAACGTACACGAGCTACTTTACGCATTGCTGAGTTTGGTTTTTTAGGGGTAGTAGTATATACACGTGTACATACACCTCTTCGCTGTGGACATGAGTCCAACGCTGGTGACTTACTCTTGTCAACCAGAGCTACTCTACCTTTTCTAACTAATTGTTGAATAGTAGGCATTTACCTGATTTTGTTATTTAATTTTATTCTTAAATTATTATAAGTTCGCAAAGATAACCATTTTATTGTTAAATCGAAATGTCCAGTCAATTAGTTTTCCACATTTTGCTTGAAAATCTTAGAGTTAGCTGTTAGATTAGTTTTTTTTGTAATAAGTAACGAACAACTTGATCAGCTCCATATTTCGATAAATGATCGTCATCATGCATGTAGGGATCTTGACCATTGTATTTAATTATTTCAGGTAAATTGTAAATATCAATGTAAATATCTTCTGGAATAAAGGTTTTTAGATAAGTGTTGATGTGTGCAGATCGGGATTCAACGTAGTTTTCTTCTTTTACACTTTTATTTTTTATCTGTAGAGCCAAAATATTTGGAAAGATGATAGAATAACTAGGGGTCTGTCCGATCATTTTAAGCGGAATACCATTTTCTTTGAAATATTGAATTACTTGCTGAAGTTTTATTTTTAAGGTTTCATCTGGATATTGTTGTGAGCCCCAAAAACCAACAAGTATCACTTCATCAATTTTTTTCGTATTTTCTGGTATAAATTTTTGATACATATAGTCGATCAGTTCGCAAGATGCCTTTGGCCCTTTGGTGTCCAAAAGTGGATAAGTGGTGGATACGGTTGCTTGTAAAAGATTGATATTTTGTTTTTCTAATTGCTCTTTTAAACTCTGTCCGAAAACACCCGCATGACTATCCCCTAATAAAAGAATATTCTTTTTGTTTGGAATGATGGTGGCACAGCTTTCAAAATTATATTGCTTAAATGTATTGTCTATATCCAGATGGCATGTGCCTTTTCTGAATTGTGACGCAAGTCTGTTTTTTCTGTAATTGGTGTTATAGTTGGTCAGGTAATCAATTTCTGTGTTTATTTGTAATCGATTATAAGGAAATATCATCATAATTCCTGTTAGCAGCGCAACAGCGGTACTAGCAGTTATTGTAAATGGTAGTTTATCAAATTTCTTATTGGCCTCGATGAAATAATAGGAAATACTTGCACAGAGTAAAGATAGTGCGAGGATGGGAATGATAATAAAAGGTTGATTCAATCCGAGATAAATGGCGAACACATAAATTGGCCAATGCCATAGATATAAAGAATAGGATAGTTTCGCTACCCATTGTATTGGTTTAATGGATAAAAAATTGAAATCGCACTGTGCTATAATGATACCAAAGGTCGCAATGACAGGAATAAGTGTATAATAGGAAGGCCAGCTTATATTTTTTTCGTTAAATAAATAGATGCTAACAATTAAAATAGCGTATCCCGTAATTGCAACTACTTTTCTAAAGAGCTTGGATATCGATTTCTGAGTATAAGACTCTCCTAAAAATGCAAGTCCACCAATTAACATTTCCCATGCCCGAGTAGGGAACATATAAAAACTGAAGGATTGATCTGTATTATTGAAATATAAGTTCAGACCTAATGACAGGATAATCAAAAAGATGAAAAAGCTAACAAACCTTATTTTATTGTTCGAGTAAAGACTTTTAAAAGGGAATAAGAGGGCAGGGTATAAAAGGTAAAATTGCCATTCGACCGATAATGACCATGTGTGCAAAAGGATGTTATTTTGAGAGGCAACATCAAAATACCCACTATTTAAATAATATTCAATATTGGAACTAAAGATTATGCTGAAAATTGCATTATTTCCAAGTTGTTGTAAGTCTTTTGGAAGTAATATAAAACTCCCAATAATAGACACACCTACAAGAAGAAACAAAAGTGCAGGAATAATGCGTGTTATACGTTTAGTGTAGAATTGCTTAAAAGAAAAGTTGCTATTCTCAAAGCTCTTTAAAATAATTCGGGTCATTAAGTAGCCAGAGATGACGAAAAAAATATCCACACCACTAAAGCCACCGTCAAAATAGGGTACTTTGAAATGAAAAAAAATTACTGCCAGTACCGCTAAAGCACGTAATGCCCCTATATCATTTCTAAATTTCATTTTTAAAGTAACTTGTAAACTGCAAATCTGAACAAAATAATTTATTTCACCTATTAAATTTTGTTCCATTTTATTTTTTAGAAAATATCATAAAAACATGAAATTTTGTTCCATTTTATTTTTTAGACAATATCATAAAAACATGAAATTGCGTTCATGTTTTTATGATATTTTTGTATCGTTTATCAAAATCGAAAATATAAATATGAAAAAAATCATCCTGCTTACGCTGACTCTGTTGTGTTCTAAAGTATATAGTCAGACATTTGAAGTAGTGCCGTTGGGAGTTTATGGAGGAGATCATGAAGATAATCTATCTTCATACTTGATTGGTAAGTATAAGGCAAATGCGTATTTAGCGCTAGATGCCGGTACTATAAATGCTGGAATTCGAAAAGCGATAACCTTAAAAACATTTGAGGTTCCAGCAGGCAGGGTATTGCGAGATTATATCAAAGGGTACTTCATCTCGCACGGACATCTTGATCATCTGGCAGGGATGATAATCAATTCTCCCTCAGATGCTGCAAAAAATATTTACGCAACAGCAGCAATGATAGATGTATTGAAAGCGCATTATTTTATAAACGATACATGGGCTAATTTTGCTAATGAAGGTGATTTACCCATACGGAAATATCAATATAAACGTTTAAAAATTGGTCAGATCGATACGGTAACAAATACCGGAATGACTATTCAGGCTTTTGATTTAAGCCATGTGAACCCGATGAAGAGTTCAGCAGTTTTAGTAACTATAGGCGACAGTTCTATCGTATACCTAGGAGATACAGGAGCAGACCGTGTGGAAAAGGTCACAAATCTTGAAAATTTATGGCAATCTATAGCACCCATAATTAAATCACGACGATTGAAAGCTTTAATGATTGAAGTTTCATTTCCTAATGCTCAACCAGAAAAATCACTTTTTGGACATTTAACACCTCAACTTTTAAACGAGGAATTGGGAAAGCTAGCAAGTTTTACCGGAATAGATATGGTACAAGGTTTAAATGTTATTGTTACCCATATGAAGCCTGTTTCCGATAATGTTGACACGATTAAACGGCAATTGCTGGAAAATAATTCTTATAAAGTTAATTTTATTTTTCCGGAGCAAGGAAAACGAATGGTTTTTTAAAATATACTATTAATGATGGCTATGTTTTTTTCAATTGAATGTCAATTTTTGTGTTTTACCTAAAAAAAAGTGAATTTTTCTACTTAGATTTAAGAATAATTGGAAGGTGTATGAGAGATTATTTTATTTTGTAAATCAGATTGTTATGAATTATTTAGAGGATGTTCAAAAATTGTTTTTGTATTATAAGCATTTAGTTGATAGTACTTTGAATCAGTTAAGTGATAGCCAGTTATTTTGGCGCTACAATGATGAAAGTAATAGTGTAGCTGTACTTATTCAGCATATATCCGGTAATATGAAGTCTCGTTTTACAGATTTTCTTACTTCTGATGGTGAAAAAGAATGGAGAAATCGTGATGCAGAGTTTGAATTGGTGGATCAGGACAAGAATAGGTTGTTTCGGGAGTGGAATGAAGCATGGGACAATTTATTTAACACCTTGAAGTGTTTGGAATTTGAAGATCTAGGAAAGCTAATTTATATCCGTAATCAGGGCCATACAGTCGTAGAAGCAATTAATCGACAATTGGCTCATTATCCCTATCATGTAGGACAAATTGTTATGTTGGGAAAAATGATGAAAGGGAATAATTGGAAGTCATTATCCATCCCGAAAGGCGAATCAGAAGTTTTTAATGCTGTTAAATTTACGCAGACTAGGCATATTGAGCATTTTACAGATGAGATGTTAAGACATTTGGATGGTTAGTTTCTCTTTGAAATGAAAAGCCCCCAAAAAAGTGTTTTACTTGATTGGAGGCGTCCATTGTATTTTAATATAACTTAACTGATTAAAGTAAAATCGATTTGACGTTTATCAAGATCAACCTTTTTAACTTTGATCTGTACTTCGTCACCTAATTGATATTTCTTTTTCTTGCGTTGACCTATGATTGCAAAGTTCTTTTCGTCTAATACATAAAAGTCGTCGTTAATGTCTCGTAATCTAACCATACCTTCACATTTGTTGGTTTCAATTTCTACGTACATACCCCATTCAGTTACACCAGAGATAATTCCTGTATATTCAGTCCCAATTTGTTCCTGTAAAAATTCAGCTTGTTTATATTTAATTGAAGCACGTTCGGCTTCTGCTGCCTTCTTCTCCATTTGTGAAGTGTGCTCACACATTTTTTCATAATGATCGGCATTGATTTTATCACCTCCACTTAAATAGTATGCTAATAATCTATGTACCATTACATCTGGATATCGGCGAATAGGTGAAGTGAAGTGCGTATAATAATCAAATGAAAGACCATAATGACTTGTTCCTTTAGTCGTATAGATCGCTTTTGCCATCGAACGAATTGCCAAGGATGTTAACATATTTTGTTCTTTACTGCCTTCAATTTTAGTCATTAAAGCATTGAGAGATTTTGCAGTTTCTTTGTCAGATTTGATCGTTAACTTATGCCCGAATCGAGCAGCAAATTGAGAAAATGTAGTTAATGTCTCTGGATTGGGGACATCGTGAAAACGATAAACAAATGGTAATTTATTTTTTCCTTTTCCTTGTTTTCCAATGTATTCAGCAACTTTTCTATTGGCTAAAAGCATGAAATCTTCAATGAGTTTATGCGCATCTTTTCTTACTTTGGTATAGACACCCGTTGGTTTACCGTTCTCATCCAACGTGAATTTTACTTCTTCACTTTCAAATGCGATTGCACCATTTTTAAATTTGCGCTCACGAAGAATATAAGCAAGTTCATTTAGTTTTAGTATCTCTGAAGCAAAATCTCCTGTTTTTGTTTCAATAACTTCTTGAGCTTCTTCGTAAGAAAAGCGTCGATCAGAATGAATGATAGTTCTTCCGAACCATTGCTCTACAACATTTGCCTTTTCATCAAGCTCAAAGACCGCCGAAAAACAAAGTTTATCCTCATGTGGTCGTAATGAACACACACCATTGGAAAGTCGCTCTGGAAGCATGGGGATTACCCTATCGACAAGATATACTGAAGTACCTCTTTCGTAAGCTTCTTTGTCCAGTTCAGTCTCTGGAATAACATAGTGCGAAACATCGGCAATATGGACTCCGATTTCATAATTCCCATTTTCTAATTGCTGAAAAGAAATTGCATCGTCGAAATCTTTTGCATCAGCAGGATCAATTGTAAATGTGGTGATTGCCCTGAAATCCCTACGTTTTGCAATTTCATCCTGAGAGCAGGTTTCTGGTAAAGCATTTGCCTCTTCTTCAACTTTTTTAGGAAACTTTAATGGAAATCCGTAGTCTGCCAATATAGCATTCATTTCCGTGTTGTTTTCTCCTTTTTTACCTAAAATAGTCTTGACTTTGCCAATCGGATTTTTTGCACCTTGTGGCCATTCAATAATAGAGACTACAACCTTTTCTCCATCCTTAGCACCCTCAAGATTATCAAGCGGTATAAAAATATCATGCAACATCTTTCTATCGTCTGCAATAAAGAATGCAAAGTTTTGAGAAAGATTGATAATACCTGTGAAATCTGTTTTTGCACGCTGTATAATTTCAACAACTTCTCCTTCTTTTTTACGGCCTCTGCTCTTTTCAAAAGTATGTACTTTAACAATATCTCCATGCAGTGCTTGACGTAATTTTCGAGGTGCTACAAAGATATCATTCTCAAATTCGTCTTGAGGTATAATATAAGCCGATCCTTCAGCAGTCATATCGACTTTTCCCGTCACGTAAACTTTAAGTTGACGAAGTTTGAATTTACCCTTCTCAACCTCTAAAAAAGGGCTGTTTTTCGGATGGTCAGTCAGAATGTTGGCGATTGCTATTTTGGAATCTGAATCGTGAACGTTCAGCTTTGATGCGACTTGTTTATAGTTGAGTGGCTTGTTGTTTGACTTCTCGAAGATGTCGATGATGAGCTGTGTTAAAACCTCTTGGTACGGGTTTTCTTTTTTTGTCGTCATACGTTTTTATTTACTTTTATCGTGTTGTAAGTGGGGGAGAAGGCTACTGTAGTTTGCAATATAATACCATTGCTATTTAGGCTATTCCCGATGTCTTATCACATACAATATACAAATATTAATCCGAAATTGTGGATATCTAAATGTTCTTTGTTTTTGTTATAGAATTAAGTGTATTTTTAATTCTATTTAGCTTATTTAATATTTTGATAACCAGTATAGTGAGTATTAAATAGCTTAATGAATCATTATTTGTGATGTTGATAAACAATATACTTTCAGGTTCTGCTCGATTTTTAATATTTTGCTAAATGTGTTTTTATCAAATTCTTATTTATTAAAATTTAATAAAGTGTATTGTATCAATTATTTAGATTTCTTTTTGCTGAATTTTAGTTGATGATTAAGAAAGAATCTTAGCATCAGGATTTAGTAGAAGCGTGTGCAAAGTAAAGGTTTTTAGAAATACTGGTACCTTCCTTTGAATTCAGTAAAATTTTGTTTTTTTATTATTTTTCCTGACATTGATCGCATAGACCCAGGGCATTTATAGCTACAGCTTCAAGTTTGTAACCTTCAGGAATGTTGAAGGAGGGAAGTGTGATTTCATCCATACAAAATACGGAGTTACAGCTTCTGCAGATGAAGTGCACATGTTGGTCATGATGATTGTGCTCGGAGCAGTTGGTCGAACAGAGGGCGTAAGTAGCTGTACCATTTAGATCAAAAATTTTATGCAATATTCCCTTCTCCTCAAATGAAGCTAAAACGCGATAGAGGGTGACACGATCAATTTCTTTACCGATTAATTTTTCGAGCTCTGGTTGTGAAATGGCTGATTTCTTAGTCGATATAACTTCCAAAGTTCGCAGTCTAGGCTGTGTAACCTTAAGCTGATATTGTTTTAGTAAAGTTGTAAAATCGACACGCTCATGTACTGTTTTTTCCTGTTGTTGCTCTTTACTCATAATACAAAAATACATCATTATTCTAATATAAAAAAGCGGTCAGAAACAAGTTATTCATACTCGTTTCTGACCGTTTCTTTAAAGTCGTTTTATATCGATTTTATTTCCCTGCTGCCTTCGCGTGGTCAGCTAAGAAAGTAGCAAGACCACTATCTGTTAAAGGGTGTTTTAATAAAGCTGTGATTGCAGATAAAGGACCCGTCATCACATCAGCTCCAATCTTAGCACAACCTAAAATGTGTGCACTGTTACGTACCGAAGCGGCTAAGATCTGTGTTGGGAAACTGTAGTTATCATAGATTAAACGGATTTCTTCGATAAGTCCTAAACCATCTGTAGAAATGTCATCTAAACGACCAATGAAAGGTGAAACATAAGTAGCTCCAGCTTTTGCAGCTAGGAGTGCCTGACCTGCAGAGAAAACCAAAGTACAATTTGTTTTGATTCCTTTTTTGCTGAAATATTTAATTGCCTTGATACCATCTTTGATCATAGGAACTTTAACAACAATCTTGTCATCTAACTTTGCAAGTGCTTCTCCTTCTTTGATCATTTCTTCGTAGTTTGTAGAAATTACCTCCGCACTTACATCGCCATCTACGATAGCACAGATCGCTTTGTAATGATTGATTACATTCTCGTCACCACTGATTCCTTCTTTAGCCATTAAACTTGGGTTTGTTGTTACCCCGTCTAATACACCTAAATCTTGTGCTTCTTTGATTTGTTCTAAGTTTGCTGTGTCAATAAAAAATTTCATCTTGTATTGAATTGATTGTTAATTGTTTGGTTTATTTACCATTAAGTGGCAAAGTTATCGATTAAAATTCACTAATCTTGTGCAGAAATGAAATTACTGCACAAATATTGCTTAGTCATTACTGTTCATTTTAGATCATTCCTTTCATTTACTTCTATTATTCATTGATATGCAGATATTTCGTTCGCTTCAGTATCCAAATTTTAGATTACATATAATTGGCCAGGCAATCTCATTGATGGGCACTTGGATGCAACGTGTTGCTATAAGTTGGTTAGTATATAAGTTAACAGATTCTGTTTTCTGGTTAGGTTTTGTATCTTTCATCTCCCTGCTTCCTTCTTTGGTATTATCTCCATTTATTGGAAGTTTTGTCGATAAACATAAAAAGTATAAGCTTGTTTTTATTACACAAATAGGTCTAATGATTCAAGCAGGAATCTTAACACTATTAGTGTACCTGAAGATGGAAACAGTATTGTGGTTATCTATTTTGGGATTTGCACAAGGAGTAATCAACGCTTTCGATGTGTTAGGAAGACAATCGTTGATGGTACACTTAGTGGATAATAGAAAAGATCTGCCTAATGCAATAGCACTAAATTCTTCTATATTTAATGCCGCGCGTATGGTTGGTCCGGCTATTGGTGGTATATTATTGAGTACATACGGTGAAATGATGTGTTTCAGCAGTAATTTTCTGAGTTTTATCCCTGTTTTGATTACTTTATGGATGATGAATGTCACAGAAAGTACAGCAAGCTTAAGCAAAGGAAGTAATTGGCAGGGATTGGTCGAAGGGTTTTATTATTTGAAAAGATCGCCCCATATTTTTTCGCTTATTATAGTGATGACTTTTTCTAGCTTATTAGTGATTCCATATACT
The DNA here is from genome assembly GCF_025961315.1 of Sphingobacterium kitahiroshimense. Lineage (NCBI taxonomy): Bacteria > Pseudomonadati > Bacteroidota > Sphingobacteriia > Sphingobacteriales > Sphingobacteriaceae > Sphingobacterium > Sphingobacterium kitahiroshimense. The sequence continues at coordinate 4,939,269 of NZ_JAOQNK010000001.1, forward strand.
TCTTTATTACCTGCTGTAGCAAAAGAAATGTTTAATGGCGATGCAGGTACATTTTCATGGTTTGAAAGTGCAGCTGGTCTTGGGGCAATGATAGGTGCTATTAATATGGCACGGCTAAAATCGGGGACTAATATGCGCTACCAAGTAATGGGCGCAGCATTGTTAATGGGAGCTGCCTTGTTTTTACTCGGGCATTCATCTGTTTTAGTTCTTGCTCTCTTATATACGGCGATCGTTTCTTTCGCTATGATGATGCAGAACTCCAGTATTAATACGTATATACAGACGCATGCGATGCCGATCTATAGAGCACGAGCAATTTCTTATTATGTAATGGCGTTTCAAGGTGTTTTCCCTATAGGTAGTTTGCTTATAGGGGCTTTAGCAAGCTATTTCGGATTGCGTAGTGTCTTATACTTTATGGGCGGTGCAGGTGTTTTGATTGCTTTATCTTATTATTTATATTTACGTCTGCATATTCATAAAAGGCTCTTTAAGTTTTAACTTTCTCTTGAGTAATTTAAGCGTTTTCTTTTTGTAATCAATCACTGCGCCATAAGGAGCTAAAATATCTCCTCCGATCACTCCGATCACAGGACGTAGATTCATCTGTTCGTAAGCATAGTTAATAGAACTGAGGTCAAGAACTGCAGCCCTATAATTTTTTATTTTCCAATCATGGATTTTAAAAAGAGGAATATGAATCAAAAAACTTTCCATGTTATTCGTGCCTAAACCTGTTGAAAGCGTATCGGTACTTTCTAATTGGAATTGGTCTGTGTGAATTTTTTCTAATTGGTTTTTATCAAAAACAGTCTTTGAAGCTCCAGTATCTAAAACCATTAAATGGGTAGTTTCGTATAAAGTGACCTCTATTAAAATATGAGTGCCTTGCTCCTGTAATTGTAAAATCTGTAAGGGGATGATTGCCATATTCCAAACATAGAAAAAATATGTGCTTCATGAAAGTTAAAGTATCTTTATTTAGATAGATTAATGCACTTGATCTAAAGTTTGCCGTAAAGCGGTAGGATTATTTAAATTTTTAAACTGCGTTGGTGTTAAACCTGTGTTTTTTTTGAATTGATTGCTGAGATATGCAGTGCTTGAATAATTAAGCTTTTCAGCGATTTCAGCTAATGAAAGTTCATCGTAAATTAATAACTCCTTAATATATTCTATTTTTTGGAAGATAGCATATTTTTCAATACTGATACTTGCTACAGAAGAGAAGAGGGCACTTAAAGAGCTGTATTCAACATGTAAATGATCACTTAATATATCTGATAAATTTTTATTCAGATAGTTATAAGGACAGCGTGTATAATCGATGATCAGCAATTTTATTTTTTCAATAAGACGCGTGTTTCTATCATCGATTAATTCAAAACCAATAGCATGCAGATTTTCCTTCACTTTCTTTCGTTGTTCCGGTTGTAGTGAATGGTCCAACGTAACAACACCTAGTTGTAGATCATGATAAGGGATATGCAACTCTTTAAATATATTTTCTACAGCCATCTTACATCTATTGCAGACCATATTTTTAATAAAGAGTTGCATATTATTTTTATAAAACGTTAATATCTTTTAGTACATTATTCATGTTTCGAACAGCATCCGCACTTTTGTGTAGTTTTTGCTTTTCCTCTTCCGAAAGCTTCAAAGGTACAATTTTATCCCATCCATTTTTATTGATGATGACTGGAACACCTAAATTGATATCCGATAATCCAAATTCTCCATCCAAAAATACACTTGCTGTGAAAAGCTTGTTTTGATTTCTAACGATACTTTCAACGACAGCTGCAGTCGCTGCCCCAGGAGCATACCATGCAGAGGTTCCGATTAAGGATGTCAAAGTTGCACCGCCTACCATTGTTTTCTGAATAATTTCTTCTTGCTCCTCCTCTGTTAAAAAATCAGTTACAGGAATACTATTCCATGTGGCATGTTTGATCAGAGGAATCATAGTCGTATCGCCGTGACCGCCGACAACAATTGCATTAAGGTCACTTGCAGAAGCGTTTAATTTTTGACTTAGCTGATATTTAAATCGTGCAGAATCCAATGTTCCCCCCATACCTATGATTCTATTTTTTGGAAGACCAGAGCTTTTTAAAGCCAAATATGTCATGGTATCCATTGGATTTGAAACAATAATAATAATGACCTCAGGAGAATGTTTGATCAAATTATCAACTACTGTTTTAACAATATTTGCATTAGTGCCGATTAGTTCTTCTCTGGTCATGCCCGGTTTTCTCGGAATTCCTGAAGTAATAACTGCTACAGTGGAGCCTGCGGTTGCACTGTAATCATTCGTTACACCTATTATTTTTGAGTCGAATCCCAATAAAGCAGCAGTCTGTGACATATCTTGTGCCTTACCTTCAGCAAACCCTTCCTTGATATCTAAAAGGATGATTTCTTCAGCAACCTCTCTTCTAATTAAATTATCTGCAGTTGTCGCTCCAACTGCTCCTGCACCAACTATTGTAACTTTCATAAGCCTTTTAATTTTGGTCCTTAGACATTAATTTTTCTTTGAATTTACTCAATAAATAGTAGGAAAGCAATTAAGTTGTATAAAAAATGATAGGAAATAAAAAGGAGAACTTTCGTTCTCCTTTTTATTAAAATGGATAGCCAATAGCTAGATTAAACATTAAGTTGTCCTTGCGCCATCTGCTACTTCCTAAATCAATATCTTTCAAGACCCAACGCTCTCCTTTATCCAAATATGGAATACGGAATGGAATAGCAAAATCTGTTCTTAATATAAGAAAAGTAAAGTCAAATCTTAAACCTAAACCGCCACCGACAGCTAATTCAGTCAAGAAATCTTTGCTAAATTTTGCTCCGGGCTTTTCATCATCTGTATTTTGTAGCCACACATTACCGGCATCAATAAATGCCGCCCAATGGACAAAACCAGCCAATTTAGCACGATATTCTGTACTCATTTCCAATTTTATATCTCCAGTTTGATCAGCATAGAACTTATTGGTCCCAATGTTTTGAGGTTTTAAAGTTCCTGGACCAATTGCTCGAGCAGCAAAAGCGCGAATACTGTTTGGACCACCCACATAATACTGTTTTAGATAGGGTAAAGCACGGGAGTTACCATAAGAGTAACTTAGACCTAAACTGACTCGCGATGCTAATTGTGAATTTTCACTTAGTTTTAAATAATGTCTACCATCACCACTTACCTTGATATATTGAGAAAAATAAGCGTTGAATAATTTAAATGTTTTACCCTCATTGTAGTTGGCACCTTTTATCAATCCCAATACATTACCAGATAAATCTAAATTTCCTTTAAAATAAAAGGTGTTTTTTAGATTTTTGTTCATCATATTGGATAAAGTAAAATTATAATTTGGACCAATAGTAAACTGTGGCTCTATAGCATGTTTTAGCGTTGGTACCGTATCCATCTGGGCTTTATATTCGTCTGAAATACGGCTGGGCTGTACATATGTAATCTCTAATAATCCCAAATCATGTTGTTTCTCTTCAGATTCCTGCCAGATATAACCATAGTCTAGTTTTAGAGATCGTAATGTATATGCTCGAGTTCTATTTAAGAATTCAAATCCCGTTTTGATGTAGGTTTTTGGTATAAATCTACGACTGGGATTTATTTTGAAAGGCGAAAGAATACGGGGAAATGTTAAAGTAAGATCTGCACCATAGCGATAATAGCTTGAGTTTAGACTTACACTTCCACCGGTCTGTGTTTCGTATCCACCAAAAACATTTAGACTTAACAGTTCGGCACCTCTAAAGGCATTGCGTAATTGCCAGTTCACATTAAGTTCGGATCCATTATATACCGAAGCCATTTTTCCTAACAATTCGAGACGAATAGATTTCTTAGGAAGAGGAGTAAGATAGTAATATACATCTAGTCCGTTTTTGACATCTTTACTATCAACGAAGTTGTTTTTAACAAATTTGAAGCTATTTAGATTTACAAGATGACTGATTGTTTTATTATGGGCACCGCGATTATAACGATCTCCTTTTTTAAAGAAGATATGGTTAGCTATAACGGGTTTTCTAAAGGTATTTTTTGGATCTATAAAGTAATATGAACTATCGAATAATTGCGCATTACGTGGAGCACGTTGATATCCTGTACCTTCGTCCGTATAATTTGGATAGATGTATATATTATTTATCTTGGATGGTGATTTAGCTATAACAGGTGTTTCAGGTTTAATAGTGACATATAAATTGACTTTATTATCTCCAATTGTACTATCTGCTTCCACCAATATATAGTCAGGACTGAAATAATAGTACCCAATATTTTTAAGTTCATTATCAATCCGATCACGTTCATTCAGGATATCATCTAAACTATAATGCTTACCAACCTTTAAAAGAGACTTATCACGAGATAGGAGTATATCTCGGCCAAGCTGTATCGTACTGTCTACATTAAACGTAACAGATTTTATTTTATAAATCAGATTAGTCGTCGCAATATAGTGTATGGTCGCTTCTTTATCCTTAATTGTAGTGTCAGACTTTACCTCTGCATTAAAGAAACCAATATTTTCAAGTCGATTTCTTAACAGGTTTTCATTATATTCCCTATTTACATCACTCAATAAAACGGGTTCTTCACCCATTTTTTTTAGTTGTCTGCGAATGAAGTTTTTTCCAACTGAATCACCAGCCATGTTGTTGAAAGCTAGTTTGTAACGCCATCCAAAAAGTGTCTTATTGGGTTTGGGCATTAATACCTGTTCCAGATGCGTAGCTAAGGCCTTTTTATGTTCTTTGGAAATCGTATCCGATTCAATATCGACATGGCCATCCACATATAAGGACTGACCCTCTTTTAAATTTTTTGTGGTCGAACAAGAAGCAATGAAAAGCCCTATAAATACAACAAAAGCTATAAATTGATTGCTATTTTTCATTATTCTCCCTTTCTTCATTTCTAATCACTTTTTCTCCTATTGTATCTGTTTTCTGATTCGTTGAATCAGTCTTATTGCTTGGTTTGGTTTGCTGGATTTGTTTTCTATCCAAGTAACGTTCTTTATATTTCTTAGGATCGTTACGCATCATACTATCTCGAATTGCAAAGCGGACGCTGTCCCTGTAAACGGAGTCGGTTTCCATACGTTCTACGTCAAAACGTTTACGGAAATTTTTGCTTCGGGTATTATATTCATTTAATTTTTTAGAATTCATCCAAATTTCTCTGAATTTATTGTAGCTCATATTGATGATAAATCCAATACCTGTTTCAACATATTGGCCCTGAAGTGTTACTTGATATTGGTTTTTCCGATATACGCGAGCGAAATAGCGACCATCTTGAGACAGTTGATAATCTAGACTAATATCTCCGGCAATATTCGCAGCTTGCTCTCCAGGTCTTGAATTCCCTTCAACTTCAAAATTCGAACCTATAGTGATTTTCAAACGGTCGTTAAATAGCATTTTTGAAACACCAATATTTAAATCGGTACGTGTTTCCCCAACTCCAGTTGTAAAATCCTGCTCGGATTGTAAGTCAAAATCTAATTCCACTCCTTTAATTAAATCCGAAGCTAGTCGGTTTAACTGTGACGTTAGTAATGAACTCACACTATTACGTGCCATAGATTCGACACCGCCACCACCAGATAAACTTTCAAATGGATTAGAAGCCAAAAAGCGTCCTAATACGATCAATGAGAAAACCTGCTTATTCATTTCAGAAGGGTCTGTTCGTATTTGTGAAAGGGCATTATTGACTTTACTCACCACATCTTGAGACGCAATGGCGTTATTTTCATCCAGATCAATATCAAATCCTAGTTTAGGCTCGAATAACTTTTCTGTGATTAATAAATTGACATTAAATGGTACTCGCTGTTTGTATAGATTAGAATTATCTGCACCAAGTTGAGTTTGTACCAATTCCAGGGTAGGGGCCTTGACTTTGTATACTGCAGTGATATCCATTCTCGCATCTAGCGGGTCTCCTGCCCATGTAATTGTACTTCCTTCTTTAAATAAGAACTCACGTTTCACAGGCCCAAAAGAAAACGAATAACTTCCTTTGTCGACCGTATAAGTTCCCGACATGGTGATTTTGTTACTCGCATCGATACCTGCATTTAATTCAGCTTCACCTTGGATGTTTAAGGCGTCCTGAGATCCTTCGTCAAGAATAACTTTGAATTTAGCATTCTTGTCAGTTTGAAGATTCAGCGTCACATCGATTCCTGTTAATTTTGTTGTTGTTAGTGAATCCAATTTTGCAAAAACATTTGCTCTTGTTGTATCACTTTTATCAACAAATTCTACGACACCTTTTCGCTCCACCATACCAGGGTCATCATTCGGCATAATGAATACAAAATCAGTTTTATCTTGAACTTTGATATTTCCATCGACAACAGGTTTATCCAATGTGCCTCTTATACGTAGATCAGAAGAAACGTACATTTTACCAAAGAACAGATCATTATCCTCCCGAGTCGAATTCACAACTTCAAAGTTATCAGTCTTAAGATTCAAATTAAAGTCATAATCTGTATAGTTTTTAGTTAAAATGGTACCATTCAAATCACCAGTATTGCCTTTTTTATCTTTGATGTTGAAATTGGATAAAGAGATTCCCCTATTATCAAAACTAATTTTTTCGTTATCAATTAAGAACGCCGCATTAAGCATAGCAACATTAAATTCAGCACCATTAAAATTCAGATCACCGTTGATAACAGGTCTATCAGTCGTACCGGATATTTTAAGCTCTCCTTGGACATCCCCTTTAGATTCTTTTAAGTACCCAAAGCTGAAAGCTTGAATTGTCTTCATTTTTAAAGGAGCAATGTTGAGCGTAGCATCAAAAGTAGCTTCTCCAGTTGGAGGACTTATAAACTCTCCGATTAAACTGACGTTATTGCCATTTTCAGTAATACTGACATTGGCTGCATACGTGTTTTCTTTTTCATTATTAACTTTAATATTGACATTTCCAATTGTATCCGTCCCTAAGTAAAATTTATCAATTCCAATATCTGATACAAAAACAGGGTTACTTTCAAGGCGTGAAATCGTTGCTTGTCCATTAATACCACCACCAATATTCATGTCATCAGCGGCAATCATTTTACTGAGGGTCTCAATTCTGAAATTTTTAAAAAGTAGATCTATAGGTGAATTCAGAACACTATCCTGTGATTTAATTTCCAATAACTGTCCCTTGTTTTCCAGAATGAAATTATGAGCTTGAATACCCGCTTTACCAAAGGATAAAACATTCGTACTATCGACATTCCATTTATCATAATTTAGCATTAATCCATCTTCTAGTAAGCTAAAAAGAAAGTTGCCACGATCTACTTTCATATGGGCACCTAAATGGTACTGTTCTTTATCTTTTTTGTCTTTAATCCAAACGCCAAAATCTAAGTTATTTTTAATGACTTTACCACTGAGTACCGTATTGATCAATTCGATATTGCTAACTTTTATTTTGTTAATCAAAGCAGAATAATACATGGTGCTGTCAACTGTTGTCAGATCAAAAGTCACACTATTAATATCTGTGCCTGCATAAACAATTTTTGGTGCATCGAGCTTAGCCTGGATTAACTTGTTCTTACTATTAAACATACCATCAAGTGTGATGTCTTTCATTTCAGTCAGATCAGGTAAGAAGTCCTTTATAAATTTTGTTCTGGTCAACTGAGCAGAAAATTCAAATTGTTGATCTTCGTATTTTGGAATGGTTACAGGAGCTCCAGGTTGATAATAAACGTGTGCAATGTCTTGTATTGCTGTACCAAGCTCCATTAATTTATATTTACCAACTAAATGGGCATTTAAAAAGGCAGATTTTAACATTAAAAGATTTGAGCTGCTATCCGAACGAGCGATAATTGAAATACTATCAAGAGTGTAGCGGTCATTATTGTATGCAATTGAAGAATTGATGATATGTGCTTCTCCATTCAGGAAATTAGGGTCTGCTGTTTCAAAATTTCCGACCATTTTGCCATGATAACGGAAGTCATCATCCATTAACTTTAAATTCTGTAAATTAATGCTATCGACCATCAGTTCAAAATCGACTTTCGGATATTTTGCATGCATATTCGCGGTAGCATTTAAATTGAATTTGACATTTGGATCAATACTATTAATTGAAGCTTCGATATCGCCTGCATTAGCATTCATATTCATATCGATATTATGGTATTGATATCCTAAAGCATCCAGACGGATTAGTTTTCCGTCCACATTCGCTATCGCTTTTTTAGGATCTAATCCATGCCCTTTTACGTTGGCTTCAAATGATAAGATACCTAAAACAGAATCTTGTTTCAAAATTTTTCCGATGTCAAAGTCTTTAATAGATACGTAAGCATCATATGTCGTATCACGCTTTGCCATATCAAATTTACCATTTACTTTAGCAGTTCCTTTTTCCGTCACTAAGGATAAATTGGTGTTGAATGATTGCATTCCCCCTTTAAATGTTCCAGTAAGCCCTATTGCATTTGGAAGTTCAAGATTTTTAGGAAATAATGATTTGGCAACAAGTTGTTCAATATCAGATCGGCCAGTTGTGAATTTTTTGAGCGTAAGGTCAATAGACATCTTATCAACATTAGGAAGACCCTTGAGTCTAGCACTGGCAATTACTTTTGTATTCGATAATGTGCTGAAATCTAAGTGTGGGATATTGAGATCGTTCAGTTTTCCCATTACTTTTCCGTCAATATTGAATTTTTTATTCATGAGCGGATGCATGATCTCCATAGTATCCAAGAACGGAGCAAAATAATAAATATCGCGCATATCAACATGACTCTTTTTAATGTTGGCATTGACAGTAAGCAATTCAGGTTTTTCCGATATAGCCTCTAAAGAAGGATAAGATATTTTAATATAATCTTGTAATAATGTTTTAGAAGTTGCAGCATACAGATTTTTGATCTCAGCACCTGTATTGGTATAGATAAAATCACCTTTTAGATTTTTAATTTCGAAACCGGAGTGATCTTTTGCTGTTAATGATTTTAGCGATCCGCTAATTGAATCTGCGCTATAATACAAATCAGTCATCGCAGTATTGATCGCAGGGATTTTAATATTGAAATAATCAAATCCTTTCATCCGTGCTTGATTGTCATCTTTATACCATACATTGGTATTATTGATGTTGATGTCCGAAACAGAAACAATCCAATTAACCTTGGATGGTGCTGATGCTGTTGTATTTTTATCTGCGGCTGGTTTAGTTATTTTTGCTATTTTATCAAAAAACACCTGTGAATCAGATCCTTCTAAATTAATCTTTTTTATTGAAACAATTTCCTTATTAAGATCAATACTATTAATATCCGCGTGTAGCTTTTGAATGGCAAACCTTGTTCTCAGTTTTCCCGCTTTATCTTCATATCGAACATTGATATTTCGCAGGTCTGCCGTATTAATACCAATATCAGGTAATAAAGAAGTGGCAATTGCAGTGGAATCAGTAATTCCAAAATCTTCAACACTGGGGCCATCGCCTTCTTGGGTAGGATTCCATTGTGTGACTAATGCACTTAAGCCGTCAATAGTAACTTTTGGCATATCAAATGCCATATTTTTTGTCAAGTCAAATTTCTTGATCCTGGTGTCAAAATGTTTCAAATAGACGTCAGCGCTCGTGCCAATTACGTCATCGGCATATACCACATGAAAACGATCAAAGATAACTTTGTCCATATTGAATACCATAGCAGAAGAAGTATCAGTTTTTGCTTTGGTACTTTCAGGACTCGCAAATGCTTTTATGATATAGTCAAAATTGAAACTGCTGTCAGGCATAGACCGACGTATTTTTGCGGTAATGCCAGTAGCCTCCAGTTGCTGGATTTCTACTGTACTTTTTAGTAGTTTCATCATATTGATGTCCACTTTGATGGCCTCACCTGCTACTAATGTATCTCTAGATTGATCTTCCAGATAGATGTTCTCTAAAACAAGTTTTTTTGGAAATTCAATATTGATGCTACCAATATGAAAGGGCGTGCCAATTTTGCCCTCAACATAAGTGGCTACTTTTCCGGCAATAAAATTTTGCACGGAAGGAAGTCGAATCAAAAAAATAATGAGAAGTAAGAGTCCAATGACAGATCCAATAATCCATAAAAGGGTCTTTAATGCGATACGGCTAAATTTATTCAAAATATTTTTTAGTCTTTATATAAACCTTAATTTATTATTATAACGTAAAACAAGTGATTATGTTTATATCTTATTTACTATTTTACATTTAATTTTATTACAAAGAAGGATGGATATTCCAGTTTTTCTCCAAGAACTAAATATAGGGAGAAGTATTTGTAATGTTGTCGAAATTAATCAAAAATAGTGCCTTATTTCTAGTATACAACCTCTATTTTTAAGTTTGGCTTTTAGATTGGTTTTTTGCTTTTTTTCTACGTATATTCGAGATAATCAACATAAAACAAATGGAAAGAAAGAAATTTTTAAGCTCATTAGCGCTAGCGAGCGTTGGTGGAACAGTACTGACTTCATGTCTAAATACACAAAGTAATAATGAAACAACAATAACACAAGCCGGATTCAATGCCGGATTTATATTTCATAGCGTCTATTTCTGGTTAAAAGAAGGAATCACGGCAGAGGAAGATAAGGATTTTTTAAAGTTTTTTGACATTTTGAAAAAAGTGCCAGGAGTACAATCTTGCCATATCGGTAAACCCGCTAAAACTAATCCAAGACCAGTGGTCGATAATTCTTTTTCATATCATATCATGTTGACCTTTGAAAATCTGGAAGCAATTACAAAATATGAAGAACATCCAGATCATCTAGCTGGGATTGATCAATATAGTAAGTATTGGGTAAAAGTAGAAGTAAAAGATACGGTTATTAGCTAGTTCTTAATAAAAAGCATAATGTGAAAGAGAGGATCATAAGTGCTCTCTTTCATATGTCTATCATTTTACTTCAATACTCTGAGATGTGTTTTGATTGTCTTGGTCATTATCATCTTTTTCTTGTCGCTCGACAGTTATTTTGCATTCTGTCAATAAAGCCGCCATAGCACCAACTGCTGCAAATATAGGGGCAAAGATGAGGCCTATAGCACCTACAGTAACAGGGAAACTCATGATTTCTTTTCCTGATTTATCGGATATGCTGATTTTCGTCACATTTCCATCCGCAATGAGTTCTTTAATCTTCTTTAGTAGATTTTCACCTGTAATCGAGAAAGTTTCTTTAATGCTCATAATGATTTGATTTTTAAAATGATGTCCAATAAATATAATCATTATTGTCCAAATAATTGGATAGAAATGTTAAAAGCGTTGCTCACGCTTAAACTGATTAAATCTGGATTTATTTTTACCATCAACTCGTGAAGCTACTGCCCATATTGCCGCGGGCAACCAACCGATAAGTGTGCATTGCAAAATCAAACATAAAATTCCAGAAAATATTTTCCCTCTTAAAAAAAAGGAAAGCCAAGGTAATAATACTGCTATTAAGATCATATCTTTTGTTTCTTTGTTTAGCCAAAGATAAATCCTACAATAATTTATTCACGTCTTTTTTAGGTAAACCTAGAAAAAGCATCGGCGAACATAGGTTATAAAAAGGTGAATAAATTCCTTCTTTCAATTGCTTACCTCATTTCGATGAGCTCACTTAACGTTTTTCCATCCCAGGTGTATTTCTTTTGACTTTTTGTTTCCTTGTAATTCGGCTCATCTAAATTGTCATCAATATTTTCGCCTTCAACTATTTTTTTATAGATCATAGTGGGATCACCTTTATGTTCGGAGGGGAACAAGATTGTTTCATCATAATAGAATACACCCGCATCAGAAACAGACATTTTGCTTGGAAAATGAATTAATTCTTGACCAGTCCATGCAAAATAGTAATATTGGGTAGCGATTCCACATGCCTCACCTAAAAAAGCAGAACGATGAATATTTTTAATGTTTTTTAATCCCATTCCTCCTAAGATCTTAGTCTCGGTACCAGTTTGATCATTTACCTCAGCTTGATATGAAGCGCGCGCAATAACGTTTTTTTCTCGATCAAAAACTTTGAGTTCGGCGTCATAATAAGATGGTGAATTTTCAGTAAAGGATCTGAATTTTTTAAAACCATAAATGAACTGTTCGCCCTCCTGGTTAAGTATGCTGTTGAGAGCTAGTAAACCTAACCATATAAAACCCTCTTTTTTGACATTGTCTTTTATAAAACTAATTTTATACCATGGCGCATAAAATCCTCTTATCGTACTTCCATTGTACCCCTCACTGTTAATAACAACCATTGCGCCCTCTTGTAGAGAATCGACCAACTTCGATTTAGTATCCGCATTTTCACGGACATATGCCACGTCAGCGAATACATAAGCTGTATCACCTTTCTGAAAATTCCATAAAGTGTATTCATCACTGACAGCATACGCTGCAGGTTGTTCCTGTGCACGAACCAATAAAAAGGTAATTGAAAATAGAAAGAGAAGTGCTTTTTTTTTCATGTTTTTAACAATCTAGTTTTTTTGTGTAAAATACTTATTTTGGAATGATCATAATCAATTAGATGACAAATTTGATTCCAATTAGGGATATGAATGTAATTATTTTTACACATCATTATAAATGAAAATATTGTTCAGTTCTATGCGTTTGAATTTTAATTGTTTATATCGTCTTTTAAACGCACATATTTTTAATATAGGGTAGCATTGGCTATGGGGATGAAACGCTAAAATTTAAGAGGGCCAATTTTCATTAAAATTGGCCCTCTTAAATTTTTAATTCTGAAATGATTTAAGCAAGACTAGCTAAGCTATCTTCTAATATTTTAATTTTAGATTCAGCATCAGCTTTCTTGTTTTGTTCATTTTGAATAATTTCTGGCTTCGCATTTTGAACAAAACGCTCATTCGATAATTTTTTGTCTACAGAAACGAGAAATCCTTTTAAATAATCAATTTCTTTTGTGATTCTTTCACGTTCAGCGTCTACATCTATGTTTTCTTCAAGCGCAACATAACATTCTTCTTTGCCAGCTAAGAAACTAACTGCTCCAGCTACTTTTTCTTGAACAAAGGTTAGTTTTTCAATGTTAGCCAACTTGATAATACTTTCTTGATAGTTTGTAAAATCAATTTCTGTTGCATTGATAGCTAACGGTAAAGCAATTTTAGGTGAAATCTGCTTAGTATTACGGATATTTCGAACTTCAGAAATAATCTGCTGAACAAAAGTAAATTCCTTAATGATTTTTTGATCGATAGCGCCAACCGTTGGATACTCTGCAACAATGATACAATCTTTTGCATCGCGTTCTCCAAATAGTTCATCATGCCAAAGTTCCTCAGACAAGAAAGGCATAAAAGGATGAACCAATGTAAGTATACGTTTGAAAAATCCCTTTACCACTTCAAAAGTTTCCGTTTCAAGAGGAGTTTGATACGCAGGTTTTACAAGCTCTAAATACCAAGCACAGAAATCATCCCATACTAATTTGTAAGTAGACATCAGGGCATCGGATAGGCGATAATGATTAAAGTGATCTTCGATCTCAATTAAAGTAGCATTAAATTTGCTTTCAAACCATTTTGCCGCAGTTTTCTGAGCTTCAGTTGCAGGAGCATCTATAGTCTCTAAACCTTTAACTAAACGGAATGCATTCCATATTTTATTCGCAAAATTACGACCTTGCTCACAGTAAGAGACATCAAACATTAAGTCATTTCCAGCAGGCGAAGAAAGTAGCATACCTACGCGTACACCATCGGTGCCGTATTGAGCCATCAGTTCGATCGGATCAGGAGAATTTCCTAATGATTTGGACATTTTCCGGCCCAATTTATCACGAACGATACCTGTTAGATATACATTTTTGAAAGGAGCTTTACCCGTATATGCATGTCCCATGATCATCATACGCGCTACCCAGAAAAATAAAATTTCGGGAGCTGTTACTAAATCATTTGTAGGGTAGTAATAGTTGAATTCTTCATTTTCAGGGTTGCGAACCCCGTCGAATACCGACATAGGCCATAAACCAGACGAGAACCATGTATCGAGTACATCTTCCTCCTGACGGATCGCACCAGCAACTTTACCTTGAGATTCAAACTCTTGAATTGCCTCAGATTCAGTTTTTGCAACTACCCATTCGTTTTTTTCATTGTACCATGCCGGAATACGTTGACCCCACCATAGCTGACGAGAAATACACCAATCTTTTACATTTTCCATCCAATGCTTGTAGCTGGATGTAAATTTGTCTGGAATTAAATTTACTTCTCCGCTTACAACATAATCTAATGCAGGTTGAGCTAATTTATCCATTTTGCACCACCATTGCATGGAAAGTTTTGGTTCAATAGCAGCATCAGTACGCTCTGAAAAGCCTACTTGAGATTTATAATCTTCAATTTTTTCGATCTGATTGACTTCCTCTAAAAGTTTCGCAATTTTTTTACGAGCAATGAAGCGGTCTTCACCAACTAAAATTTGAGCATTGGCATTTAATGTTCCATCATCGTTTAATAAATCAATGATTTCTAAGTTATGTTTTTGACCTAAAGCATAATCATTCAAATCGTGAGCAGGAGTTACTTTAAGGCAACCTGTACCAAATTCTATATCCACGTATTCATCTTCGATGATTGGAATCTCACGATTTATTAATGGGATAATAACTGATTTACCTTTTAGGTGTGTATAGCGCTCATCATTAGGGTTAATACAGATAGCTGCATCGGCCATGATCGTCTCTGGACGAGTCGTAGCAATGATGATTTGTTCATTTGAATCCTTAATTTGATAACGGATGTAGTATAGTTTTTGGTTGACCTCTCTACGGATTACCTCTTCATCAGATAAAGCTGTTTTTCCCTGTGGATCCCAGTTTACCATACGGACACCACGGTAAATATAACCTTCTTTATAGAACTTGATGAAGGTGTCAATCACTGATTCTGATAAATCAGCGTCCATTGTAAATTTTGTGCGTTCCCAATCACATGAGGCACCTAATTTCTCAAGTTGTTTTAAGATGATGCCACCATATTTCTCTTTCCATTCCCAAGCATGTTTTAAGAAATCTTCACGCGATAATGATTTTTTATCAATTCCCTGCTCTTTCAACATAGCGACAACCTTTGCTTCAGTTGCAATAGAGGCATGATCGGTTCCAGGGACCCAACAAGCATTTTTACCCTGCATACGTGCTCGACGAATCAATACATCTTGAATGGTATTGTTCAGCATATGTCCCATGTGCAATACACCGGTGACGTTCGGAGGAGGCATTACTATTGTGTACGGTTCACGCTCATCAGGTGTAGAACGGAAAAATCCGTTCTCCATCCAGTAGCTGTACCATTTGTCTTCAGCTTCTTTAGGATTGTAAGTTTTTGCTATACTCATGATAATTTTTTTTCAAAATCGTTTGCAAATTTAGCGAATTTAGTTGTTTTATAGAAGTTTAATATTGCTATTTCAAAAATTGGTTTTCGACTCATTTATGCTTTTCATTGCGTATAAAACCACATTAGTAAATGTAAATATATAATTAAGAGTATATCTTAAATTTTATCAAGCTTTAATGTGTTGAGTATGATCTTGTTGTAGTGTTGGTTTTGCAACCATTTCTCTTGTAAAATTGAAATTGACCTTATGGTAATATTTTTATAACATAATCATAACATTTTAGACTATTATTACTGAAATAGCGTACATTTGCGTGTTTTACATAAATACTAAAAATGAATAGAATTGCCAATGAGTTAAAGGCCCTAACTCAGTACTTTTTATTTTGGCTTATCATATGTTTTATTGATCGATTGCTGTTTATAACAGCTTTTTTTGATAAAATTGGATCGAAAAATTTCTCAGAGATTTTCAAAATCTATTATCACGGCCTTAGTTTAGATTTTTCAGCAGTATCCTATATCTGTGCAGTTCCATTTCTTATCTACTGTATCTTATCTTTTTTACCGAATGTACATTATAAAAGAAAAATATTGGATGTGTACACCATCACTTTGCTCGTTATTTATTTTGTTGTTTCTTTTATTAATATCAATATTTATCGGGAATGGGGCGATAAAATTTCAAAGAGAGCAATTGATGCTTTTTTAGCATCACCATCTGGAGCCGTTGCTTCTGCCGAATCAACACCTGTATTCTTTCCAGTTTTTGGAATGATTGTCGGAATCGTTGTGGGCTATTTTTTATATCGTTGGATGTTCAAAAAAGTGCATTTTTATAATATTAAGTTGCCTTGGCAGAATGCTATTAAATTATTGATTGGTGCTATTTTGCTATTTACCTTTATAAGAGGAGGATATGGAAGAGCAACTTTAAATCCGAGCAAAGCTTATTTTTCTGAGCAAAGCTTTTATAATCATGCTGCGGTAAATACACAATGGGCACTGTTGCGGGACTATTTTGCGAAAAGTACCCGGTTAAAAAGTCCTTATCAGTTTTATAATGATGAAGCCCAGCTCCATTCGACTTTAAAACCAGCATTTAATGCAAATCCAGATTCATCCGTTTCTATATTGACTACGAAACGTCCCAACGTTGTTGTTATCATGTTAGAAAGTTTTGTTGGCGGTCTTATTGAATCAATGGGAGGAGAAAAAGGAATTACACCAAATTTTGAGAAATTAATTAATCAAGGCGTATTTTTTGATCACATTTATGCGGCCGCAGATCGATCTGATAAAGGAATGGTGGGAATATTCAGTGCCTTTCCGGCACAAGGACCCGAAAGCATTATCAAGTATATCGATAAACATGAGAATTTGCCGGCCGTAGGTCAAGAATTAAGCAGTGCAGGTTACCATGGCTCATTTTATCATGGGGGTCAAAGTGAGTTTTACAATTTTAAATCGTACATGTTGATGCACGGTGTTTCGAAAGTTGTCGATAATGCAAACTTTGGTGTAGATGTTTCACGGGCTTCATGGGGTGTCTATGACCATATTGTATTAAAACGAATGCTACATGATTTTGATACCGAGAAAACCCCCTTCTTTTCAACAATTTTTACACTAATCAATCACGAACCCTTTAACTTGCCAGGGCGTTATAAATTTGGGACCAAATCAAATGCAGATAAATTTAGAAGCACGGCCTTCTATACAGATTCGATTGTTTATGATTTTATTAATCAAGCCAAAACCAAAAGCTGGTATAAAAATACCCTATTTGTTGTTGTAGCAGATCATGGACACCGGTTGCCTGCAGAGAAATGGGAGTTGTCTAACCCGCATCGTTTTCATATCCCACTTTTATTTTTTGGCGATGTAATCAAACCCGAATTCAGAGGTAAAAAAATCGACCGTATCGGTAATCAGACCGATATGGTAGCTACATTGCTTCATCAATTAAATCTTCCGGCTACTCGATACCATTGGAGTCGCGACTTATTGAATCCAACCACACCTCAAATTGCGTTTTACAATTCTAAAGATGCTTTTGGTGTAATTACACCA
Source organism: Sphingobacterium kitahiroshimense (assembly GCF_025961315.1). Classification (NCBI taxonomy): domain Bacteria; kingdom Pseudomonadati; phylum Bacteroidota; class Sphingobacteriia; order Sphingobacteriales; family Sphingobacteriaceae; genus Sphingobacterium; species Sphingobacterium kitahiroshimense. The sequence continues at coordinate 4,956,793 of NZ_JAOQNK010000001.1, forward strand.
GATCAAGTCGTGAGTTTTGATAATGTAGGGAAGATTATTAATTATAAACAGAATAGTGACTATTCTCCTGTAAAAACAGATAGTTTACTCAATATAGGAAAAGCTTATTACCAAGAAGTGTATAAAGAGTTTTTAAAATATTAGATAGAAAATATGATAAAGTTGAAAGGTTCATTTGCACCATATCTCGGTTTGCTGATTAGATTTCTCATACTGTTGTTAATTTATGCTTTTTTAAGACTGGGTTTTTATGGGATTAATTATGCTCTTTTTCCCCATGTAAATAGTGCTCAATTATTGTATATGTTATGGGGTGGGGTTAAATTTGATATCGTAGCACTACTATATTTAAATATACTCTATTTATTGATGCAGATTATTCCTGCACCATTCAAGTATAATACCTTATATCAAAAAATAGCAAAGTGGATTTTTATTATTACCAATTCAATCGGAATCGCTTTAAATTTAGTTGATTTTGCTTATTATCCATTTACCTTGAAACGAACTACAGGGACGGTATTTGATCAGTTTGCAAATGAAAAAAATTTAGGTTCCTTGGCTATAGATTTTTGCCTTGACTACTGGTATCTTTTTATACTATTTGCGATATTGATTTATGCTTTAATTAAGCTATATGATCTCGTACAAGTGCAGCGTCCACTACTGTTTAGATGGCCTACATATAGCATTCAATCGGCTTGTTTTTTAATTGCTATTTTTCTGTTTATTGGAGGTGTTCGTGGAGGATGGGCGCATAGTACAAGGCCTATTACATTAAGTAATGCAGGAGATTATGTAACGAATCCCGAAGAGATGAATATTGTATTAAATACCCCTTTTAGTTTAATGAAGACGTTAAAAGCGGTTAATTTAAAACCTATTCATACGTATACAGAACAAGAGCTGACTACAATTTATAATCCTGTTCATTATCCTCAAAGTAAGGAGCCTTTTAAAAAAATGAATGTTGTCTTTCTAATTTTGGAAAGCTTTGCAAAAGAACATTTTGGAGAGTTAAATAAAGATATTCAAGGCGGACAGTATAAAGGATATACACCATTTTTGGATTCTTTAATCCGGGAAGGATATACTTTTGAACATACCTATGCTAACGGACGTAAATCAATTGATGCATTGCCTTCTGTTATAACAGGAATACCATCTGTAGGTGAACCATTTGTATTGTCGGTATATTCAGGTAATAAAACGACCAGTATTGCTAATTTGTTAGCAAATAAAGGTTATGAAACAGCATTTTTTCACGGTGCTCCAAATGGAAGTATGGGATTTTCTGCATATATGAAGTTAGCCGGTATTCAACATTATTATGGTAAAAACGAATACAATAACGATGCAGACTTTGACGGTATCTGGGGCATATGGGACGAACCGTTTATGCAATATATGGCTAATGAAATTAACACCTTTAAACAGCCATTTTTTGCAAGCTTCTTTTCGCTTTCTTCTCACCACCCTTTTAAAGTACCCTCAAAATATGAAGGAGTTTTTCCAAAGGGACCTTTACCTGTTCAAGAACCTATAGGTTATACTGATAATGCACTGCGTCAATTTTTTAGAACTGCATCTTCTATGTCTTGGTATAAAAACACCTTGTTTGTTATCTGTGCAGATCATGCAACGGTAAGTGCATTGCCAGAATACCAGACTGCGGCCAATAGTTATGCGATTCCTATTATCCTTTACCATCCAGGAGGAGATTTAAAAGGTAGAAGTGATAAATTGGCGCAACAGATAGATATCATGCCTACAGTATTAAATTATTTGAATTATGATAAACCATATTTTGCATTTGGTTTCGATGCATTAAATCCAACAAAGGAAAATTTTGTAGTCAACAATAATTCAGGAATATTTAATTTTTATTACAAAGATTATTTGCTGATCAACGATGGAATAAAAAATATTTCCCTCCACAATCTAAAAGAAGATAGGTTGATGAAACATGATTTATTGAAACAACCACCCCTAGTGCTAGATACCATGGAAACAAAATTTAAAGCTTTTGAACAGCAATATAATAACCGAATGATCGAAAATAAATTAATTTACGACGGTAAATAACTGAATTATTATCATTTATATTAAGCATTACCCCACAAAGGTGATGCTTTTTGTATTTTTAAGATTAACAAGACGATCACCCTAGCACGATATAAGAGTGAGCCTGCAGGATGATAACAATGGCTATACGATCACCCTAGCACGACATAGGATTGAGCCTGCAAGTAGATAACATTGACTATACCATCAGCCTAGATCGACACAATGAATAGGTTATCTATGCACCTGCTATGCACAATATACATACAACAAATAGCCGAATGAGCTTATAGGATGACTATAGGTTGAAACTCATTTTGAAAAGTTTTAATACAAACTTTAGAAATAGGATAAATGATCGATGGAGATTACACGTTTGTGAAAGATTAAAATAACTAAAAAATATTTATTCGCTATTCGTTTTTTATACGTCAATTTGTAATTTATTTGCCCATGAACTAAAGTAGTAATCCTTATCTTTGCATCATGTCTGAACACGCTATTTTGGAACAAGAAACAATTGTGGCATTAGCCACAGCAAGTGGTAATGGTGCTATCGCTGTAATACGTCTTTCTGGTAAAGATGCTATTGAAATAACCAACCAGGTATTTCGGGGTAAGAATTTGCTCAAGCAAGCTTCACATACGCTTCATTTCGGTACAGTACGAGATGGAGAAGAAATCATTGATGAGGTATTGGTCTCACTATTTGTAGGTCCTAATTCTTATACTAAAGAAAATGTAGTTGAGATCTCCACCCACAATTCTAAGTATATAATTGAACGTGTGATGAGTTTGCTTATTAAAAAAGGAGCACGAGCAGCTAAAGCAGGGGAATTCACATTACGTGCTTTTTTAAATGGGGGAATGGACCTTTCTCAAGCAGAAGCTGTTGCTGATTTGATTGCTTCAAATTCTGCCGCTTCCCATCAAATTGCGATGCAACAGATGAGAGGCGGATTTTCCAATCAGTTGAAAAAATTGAGAGATGATTTGATCCACTTTGCATCACTAATAGAATTAGAACTCGACTTTTCAGAAGAAGATGTAGAATTTGCAAACCGCGATCAATTGAAAAGTTTAATTAAACAAATTAATCAAGTGGTGAGTAAGTTGATTTCTTCATTTGAACAAGGTAATGTCTTGAAAAATGGTGTTCCAGTCGTAATTGCAGGTAAACCTAATGTCGGAAAATCTACATTGTTGAATGCTTTATTGAATGAGGAGCGCGCCATTGTATCGGACATTGCGGGTACCACAAGAGATACGATTGAAGATGAAATAAATATCAAAGGAATTACTTTCCGATTTATTGATACTGCCGGTATTCGTGAAACTATCGATGTTATCGAGGCTAAAGGAGTAGAGCGTACAAGAGAAAAAATGAAGCAGGCACGTTTAATCATTTATTTATTTGATCCTACACAAGACGAGGTGGTAGATATTGAGGAGCAGATTGCAGAAGTTGCAGTGTTGAACATACCTTTTGTTACAATTATTAATAAAGCTGACTTGCTTACAGTAGAGCAGAAAAAGCAGTATGAGGTTTTAAAACCGCTATACATATCTGCAAAAGAACAAATAGGGGTAGAAGAGCTAAAAGATGAACTATTAAATCAAGTAAATCTATCTAACTTAAATACTGACGATGTCTTAGTAACCAATATCCGTCACGTAGAAGCTCTTCAGCATACACGAACATCCTTGGAACGCGTACTCAACGGAATTGACAACCCGGTTACATCTGATTTCTTAGCCATGGATATACGTCAATCATTATATCATTTAGGCGAAATTACAGGTTCTGTTTCAACCGATGATTTGTTGGATAATATATTTTCTAAATTCTGTATCGGAAAATAATAATTGGAATAATTAACAGTTAAAAAGCACTAACAGTCAAATTGTTAGTGTTTTTTTTGTGATTAATGATTTGCTGAATAAAAATTCGTGTTTGCTATAGTGGATAGTAGAACTCAAAAATTAGAATTGACTCTGTTTTCTATTATTGACGTTTATTTTGTTCCGATCGATCTGATTGATGCTAGTGTGTGGTAATTAACTGTGATGTCTATTTTATATTCAATTGACTATTACTTAAAGTCCTGTAATATGGGGTGATGAAATACAATATTCGTTTTATCATTTTAAAAGCATATGGTGATTTTAAATATTCGTATTTCCCACTGAAATTCCTTAAATTTAAATACTCCAATATTAAGCGGGTTTAGTTAATCAATATCTTATTAGCCTTAAGCTTTTTGTCAAGCTTGTATTGTTAATGTTCATAAAAACATAGAAATGAAGATCACATCCATTTTATATTTATTGCTATTGGGGCCCCTAATTGGCAAAGCCCAAGAAAATCTCGATTTTAGTGGCAATAAGACCATTGTTTCTCCCGAGATTAACGGAAAACAGATAACCTTCAGACTTTTGGCTCCAGAAGCGAAGACTGTAAAGTTACAGGGAAATTGGATGCAAACTGATGACTTGAATTCTGGAATTAAAGATTCAAGGGGAGTATGGTCGTTTACAAATCAAGATCTGAAACCCGATATTTATACCTATTCTTTTATTGTGGATGGAGTTAAAGCTACTGATCCCAATAACGCTTATCAGGTTCGGGATGTGAGTTCTGTCATGAGCATGTTTATCGTAAATGGATCAGAATCATCCAATTATACTGTTCAAAATGTCCCTCATGGTACTGTTGCTAAAAGATGGTATACTTCAAGAGGGCTAAAAGAAGATCGTAGATTAACCGTTTATACACCTCCCGGTTATGAGGCTTCAAAAGAAAAATATCCTGTCCTTTATCTTTTGCATGGGATGGGGGGGGACGAAGAAGCTTGGATGACCTTAGGGAGAGCTTCACAAATTTTAGATAATCTAATAGCGCAAGGAAAAGCAAAGCCGATGATCGTCATTATGCCTAATGGTCACACGAGTAATGCGGCTGCACCAGGGGAGTCTTCTAAGGGTTTTTATAAAATTGATATGGTAACTCCAGATATTTTTACAGGAGATATGGAAGCTAATTTTAATGAAATCATAGCTTTTACAGAACAGAATTATCGGGTGAAAGCTGATGCGAAAAATCGAGCTATTGCTGGACTTTCAATGGGAGGTTTTCATTCCTTGTATATTTCAGCTAACCAACCTAAAACTTTTGATTATATTGGATTATTTTCTCCTGCAATTCTTCCTCCAGAAAATAAGAAAAGTCCAATTTACGAAAATCTTGATGCCAAGCTTCAGGTTCAAAAAAACAACGCTTACCGCTTGTACTGGATTGCCATTGGGAAAACGGATTTTTTATACAAGCATGTTGCCGGCTTCAGGGATAAACTCGATAAGATGAATTTTAGCTATCAATATGTCGAATCAGAAGGCGGTCATACCTGGAGCAACTGGAGGAAATATCTCAATGATTTTGTTCCTCAATTGTTTAAATAAAAAAAGTGTTATGATGCGAAAAATTAAAAGTATCGTTGTTTTTTGTGCTTCTAGTTTAGGTAAAGAAAATATCTATGAGGAGCAAGCTGCTCATGTCGGGCATGTATTTGCGAAAAAAGGTATTTGTCTAGTATATGGTGGTGGACGAGTTGGATTGATGGGGGCAGTTGCCAATGGTGCATTAGAAAAAGGAGGCGAAGTGATAGGTGTCATTCCTGAGTTTCTCAATTCCAAGGAAAGAGAGCATACAGGGGTTACAAAGTTAATTACAGTAGATACCATGCATGATCGCAAGCGAATCATGCACGATTATTCAGATGGAGTCATTGCATTGCCAGGGGGCTTTGGAACACTCGAAGAGCTATTTGAAATGGTGACTTGGGGTCAGCTGGGGTTGCATAAAAAACCAGTTGGAATTCTCAATACGAATGGTTATTATGATCACCTCCTGCTATTTATTGATCACATGACGGCAGAAGGTTTATTGAAAGAAGAGAATAAGTCCATGCTTCTTTTTGGAAATACCATTGAAGAGTTATTAGAAAAAATGGAACGGTACGAAGCACCCAAGGTTACTAAATGGATAGAAAAAGATGAAATTTAAACCTATTTATTAGTTGTTTAAGCATCTCTCTTATTGTGATTTTACTTTCGTCTTAATTTTTTTACAATTTGACTGATTAAAACAGATTTATAATCTGTTTATTTGTGTATCAGTAATGATGAAATTTCATCGAATAAACCTAACCGTATGGCGCTAATTATTTTAAATATTATTTTTTGCATTGCTTTTATAGGATTTGCCTATGTAAATCTCAACGATAAAGATTCCTGGCTGTGGATTCCAATTTATATGCTGGCCTCTATTTGTTGCGGACTAGCCGTGTTTAATTTCTACTATCCATTTATATACCTTGGTGCTATTGTATTTTATCTAGTTTATGCAGTTATACTTTTTTTTGCAAAAGATGGCGTTCGCGATTGGTTGATGAAATATCGTAGACCAAGTATTGTGGAAAGTATGCAAGCAACGAAGCCATATATTGAGAAGACAAGAGAGTTTTTTGGTCTTCTGATTGTTAGTGGCGCATTAGCTATAAATTATTTTGTTGCTGTTAATTTATAAAATTTATACTTGTGATTGATTTAAAAAAGAAAAAACAGCTAAGTGATATATTTCAAAAAATTATCCAACAAAACCTAAAATTAGATGCATGGTCTTGGTTGGACAATAAAGTGGAATTGATTAAAAATGAAGAAAAAACACTTCAATTAAATTTGAGTTTTTCCCAGCTCCCAAGAAAGCTTGGAAAAGAAAATATTGTTGTCCAATCCGAAGATGTTTTTGATCTAAAACAATTATTACCTGGCTTTTCTTTGGAAGCATGGACCATTGACCGATTATGTAGAGTATGGTTGTTGATGCAGTTACCTGATCAGAACAAGGAACAATATCTGAAAAAAATCAAGACTTTATTTATTGCTTCAGAAATGAATGAACTGATTGCATTATACTCCGCTTTACCTTTCTTGAGCCATACCGAAGAATGGGTCGGTAAATGTGAAGAAGGAATCCGTAGTAATATAGGTACTGTATTGGAAGCAATTATGTATCATAATCCTTATCCATCAGTTATGCTTTCAGAAGGAGCATGGAATCAAATGATTTTGAAAGCATTTTTTACAGAGAAAGATGTTAAAAAAATTACTGGATTAAAAGAGCGCGTTAATCAGGCTTTAGCGAATACCTTGAACGATTATGTACAGGAACGCTTGGCAGCCCATAGAACTGTTCATCCAGAAATCTACCAATTAATAGAATTAGGAAAATAAAAAAATATTGAATTATGTGCTGTAATGAAAATTTCCAAGAAAGAAATTTAGGCGAAAGAAACCAAAGTACTCTTGATTTAGATGATATTAGTGGAATGAAGTTTTTTGACCCTCATATTCACATGACTTCACGAACTACCGATGATTACCAAGCAATGGTTGATGCCGGGATTGTGGCAATTATTGAACCTGCTTTTTGGTTAGGACAACCTCGAACAGGGATCGATAGTTTTACGGATTACTACAGTAGCTTAATTGGATGGGAAAGATTTAGATCTTCTCAGTTTGGTATTAAGCATTACTGTACTATAGGATTAAATTCACGTGAGGCGAACAATGAGCAATTAGCCGAGCAGGTGATGGAATTACTGCCTCAGTTTATTTTCAAGGAAGGTGTGGTCGGTATTGGTGAAATTGGTTTTGATGATCAGACTGCTGCCGAAGAAAAATATTTCCGGTTACAGCTGGAGCTTGCTAAAGAAGCTGGACTTCCCGTACAGATTCATACACCACATAGAGACAAGAAAAAAGGCACGCAACGAAGCATGGATATTGCTATTGAACATGGACTTTCTCCGTATTCAGTGATTATAGATCATAATAATGAAGAAACGGTTAAAGAAGTCTTAGATCGAGGGTTTTGGGCAGCTTTTACGATTTATCCTTTTACGAAAATGGGAAATGAACGTATGGTTGAGGTTGTTAAACAATATGGTTCTGAAAGAATTATGATTAATTCAGCTGCCGATTGGGGAATTTCTGATCCGCTCGCTGTTCCTAAAACGGCAGCTCTGATGAAACAATCAGGTATTAGTTTAGATGATATTGAATTGGTGAGTTACCGGAATGCAATTACCGCTTTTGGTCAAAGTGGACAGATAGACGAACGTGATTTTGTAACTATAAAAAATATTGATCAGTCTCAAAAATTTGAAAGTAATTCTATTTTGCGTGGTGGTCAACAACCAAGGATAGATAAGAATTCGATCATTATTACTTAATCGTACACATATTGAAAAAATTAAAAGGATATATACGATTAATGAGACCAGCAAATGTCGTTACTGCAGTAGCCGACGCACTCGCTGGTATAGCAATATCCGGATATTTATTAACCGAAGGATGGAATTCTCCAGTACCTATTATTTTACTTTGCATTTCAACAATAGGGCTGTATAGTGGTGGAATTATTTTTAACGATGTTTTTGATGCAGATCTGGATAGAATAGAACGACCTGAGCGACCCATACCTAGTGGATTGATCAGCGAAAAAGAGGCCACAGTATTTGGATCTTTATTCTTCTTAGTTGGACTAATAGCAGCCTATTTCGTAGGAAATATCACAGTAATATTAGCCATAGCGATTATTTTAGCTTGTCTTGTCTACAACAGATGGGCAAAACATCATTCATTTTTAGGTCCGCTTAATATGGGACTTTGCCGTGGCCTAAACCTCTTGTTGGGAGTTAGTATTATAAGTACAGAGGTAAGTCAATGGTGGTTCTTGGCTATTGTACCTATTATCTACATCGCTTCTATTACAATGATTAGTCGGGGAGAAGTACATGGAGGAAGTAAAAAAATGCTTTATTTTGCCGCTGTTCTTTATGCAGTTGTTATCGCTAGCATTTTATTTTTTGCACAAACAAAGGGGGATATTATTATTACTCTTTTGTTTATCATTCCGTTCGCTTGGATGATTTTTAAACCCCTATTAAGAGCTATAAATAATCCGATAGGCCCCAATATAGGTAAAGCCGTTAAAGCAGGAGTGATTGCATTGATCCTCATGAATGCTGCATGGGCAAGTGTATTTGCAGATTGGAAAATTGCACTTGTCATTATTTTTTTATTACCATTATCTATTATACTGAGTAAAGCATTCGCAGTTACTTAATTAATGATTTTCAATTATGAGTTTTTTAGAACAGTCATTTAGTGTGAAATTTGAATATAAAATACATTTTACTAAATCGTTATTTCACACCGATAACCCTACTTTTACAGATTTTTTTAAAAGCAATCCTACAGATGTATTGCGTAAGATTTTTTTCGTCCTAGATCAGGGAGTTGCTGATGCACACCCAGATCTGGTTTCAGCGATCAGAACCTATTTCGATCATCAGCAAGAAGTACAGCTGATTTCTGAAATTTTGATTATACAAGGAGGAGAAGCCTCAAAAAATGATACAGGTCTATTCGATCGTTTGGTTGAAGCAGTAGATCAATATGGAATAGACCGACATTCTTACATTGCCGCGATCGGTGGTGGTGCCGTGCTTGATCTTGTCGGTTACGCAGCCGCAGTGTCACATCGTGGAATTAAACACATTCGTATACCAACGACTGTACTCTCGCAAAATGACTCTGGGATTGGTGTTAAGAACGGTATAAATTATAAGGGTAAGAAAAATTTTTTAGGCACTTTTGCTCCCCCCGCGGCTGTGTTTAATGATGATCAGTTTTTGTTAACATTAACGGATAGAGATTGGCGGTCCGGAATATCTGAAGCAGTTAAAGTTGCTTTAATCAAAGATCCTACATTCTTTTATTGGATCGAAGATAATGCAGCGAAACTGGTGAGTCGTGATTTAGAGACCATGGATTACTTAATTGTACGTTGTGCCGAATTGCATTTAAACCATATCGCATCAGCCGATCCATTCGAGATGGGATCGGCGAGACCATTAGATTTCGGTCATTGGAGTGCACATAAATTAGAACAATTGAGTAATTTCAGTGTGCTGCATGGGGAGGCTGTAGCCATGGGAATAGCTTTGGATAGCACGTATTCTTTCTTAAGTGGATTGTTAACAGAAGATAAGCTTTTGCGCATATTGAATGTGCTGCTTCATTTATCATTTGATATTTCTAATCCATTTATTCAGATCAATGATGAAGAATCACCAATACTTCGCGGTTTAACTGAATTCCAGGAACATCTTGGCGGTAAATTGACCATTACATTATTGACGGATCTCGGAACAGGTAAGGAAGTTCACCACATGGATCACCAGTTATTGATAGCGGCAAGTAACTATGTCTTAAATTTTACCAGCACGACAGCTGGTTTGGATCATTAAATTAGTTAAAAATGAAAGTTAATACAGGACATCTAACCTATTGCACCAATATTCATCCAGGGAAAAATTGGAATGATGATTTTACAGCTCTAAAAGATAATTTTTCTTTTATCAAAGAATCAGTTTCGCCTGGCCAGCCATTGGGAATAGGATTGAGATTATCAAATGTATCGAGTTTAGAACTTAGCGAGCAGGGTAATATAGCGGAATTTAAACATTGGTTAAAAGAAAATAATGCTTATGTTTTTACAATGAATGGATTTCCTTATGGAGAATTTCATCGTACTGTTGTCAAAGAAGATGTACATACCCCTGACTGGACTACCGAAGCACGTAAAGATTATACAATCAGACTTTTCACTATTCTTCAATCCTTATTACCAGAAGGAATGGTCGGTGGAATTTCGACATCGCCGCTTAGTTATAGACACTGGTTCAAAACGACTATTGATTTTACGGAAGCCAAAAATGCTGCCACGATAAATATAGTTGCTGTAATAAAAGCATTAGTTACAATAGCAAATGCAACAGGTACGGTTATGCACCTTGACTTGGAACCAGAACCTGATGGAATCATTGAAACTGGACGAGAATTTATAGATTGGTATACAGACGATCTGCTTCCAACTGCTATTTCAGATCTTGTAGATTCATTTGGAATTACCGCTATCGAAGCTGAAGCTCTTACCAAGAGACATCTTTGCCTTTGTTATGACGTATGCCATTTTGCAATTGGCTATGAAGATCACGCCGATGTATTAAAAGAACTTAAGGAGAAAGGTATTGCAGTAGGGAAGATACAGATATCTGCTGCTTTGAAAGCAAATATGGATCAGTCCCCTGATCAGCGTATAGCTATTAAAGAAAGTTTTCAAAAATTCAACGAACCGACATATCTACATCAGGTAGTGGCCTTAAAAAGAGATGGCAAGCTTATTCGTTATACAGATCTAACACCAGCCATAGCAGATTTTGAGCACCAGGATGTGATGCAGTGGCGCGCACATTTTCATGTTCCTATATCTGTTCGGGATATTGGAGTCTTGCAATCAACGCAACAAGATATTATAGAAGTGTTGAATCTCCAAAAAGTTGCCCCTTTTACCGAACATTTGGAAGTGGAAACCTATACTTGGGAAGTATTGCCCGAACAGTTAAAGATACCAATAGCTGCATCTATCAGTAATGAACTGGAGTGGGTAATTAAAACAAATGTATAAGATGAAGAAAACAGTTGTAATTGACGTAGTTGGGCTATCTGCAAATTTAATTGGAAAATATACCCCATTTTTGGAACAATACATAAAAAGAAAAAATTTAGCAACTATAGCTCCAATGTTACCGGCTGTTACTACCAGCGTCCAGTCTACCTATCTTACAGGTAAAAAACCTACCGAGCATGGTGTGGTTGGAAACGGTTGGTATGATCATGTAGATTCGGAAATTAAGTTTTGGAAGCAGTCTAACAAACTTGTATTAACGGAAAAGATCTGGGATAGAGCAAAAAAAGAAGACCCGAACTTCACGTGCGCAAATCTATTTTGGTGGTATAATATGTATTCAAATGCAGATTATAGCGTTACACCACGACCTAATTATCTGGCCGACGGTCGAAAGCTTCCGGACTGTTATGCAGAACCGGCAACATTGAGAGATCTTTTGCAGGAAAAGCTTGGTCAGTTTCCTCTTTTTAATTTTTGGGGACCAGGTGCTAATATTAAATCAAGCCGATGGATTGCTGATGCATCTATGATCACAGATGAACTGTATGATCCTACACTGTCTTTAATCTACTTGCCACATTTGGATTATTGCTTGCAAAAATTTGGAAATGATTGGTCTAATATCGGTAAGGAACTAGGTGAGATCGATATTCTGATTAAGGACTTGGTTGAATTCTATGAAAAAAGAGGAGCGAACATTATTATTCTTTCGGAATATGGTATTGTACCTGTAAATAATCCCATTCATATTAATCGAATACTAAGGGAAGCCGGATTATTACAGATCCGTGTAGAACGAGGTTTGGAATTATTGGATGCTGGAGCCTCTAAAGCATTTGCAGTGGCAGATCATCAGGTTGCACATGTCTATATCAATGATTTATCGATAGTCGATCAGGTGAAGGATATTTTAGATAAATTAGCAGGAATTGCGATAGTGCTTGACAAAGAAGGTAAAAAGGAATATGGGATAGACCATGACCGTGCAGGAGATTTTGTTTTGGTTGCAAATCCAGAAAGTTGGTTTACTTATTATTTCTGGCAGGATGATGCTAAAGCACCCGATTATGCAAGATGCGTCGATATCCATAAAAAACCAGGATATGATCCTGTTGAAATGTTTATGTCTTCTAAATTTCGTGCATTATATAAACTGTTGAGAAAAAAAGCAGGTTTTCGTTACGTTATGGATGTAATACCTTTAAATGCTAATTTGGTAAAAGGTTCACATGGTAGCGTGAATACACCTGAGGAATTTCACCCTGTTTTAATTACAGATCCTGATCTAAGTATAGGCAATGTACAGGCAACTGAGGTTTACGATTTAATTTGGAAATCTTTGCATAGCGAGAAGTAATTTTACTACTACTTGTATAATACATCTATAAGTAACAAGCCGAACATAGTTTATTCTAAAATAAAGAAAGCCATTCTTTTTACAGAATGGCTTTGTTTGTTTTAAGACATTGATACCATCAAAGTATTATTTCAATGAATTGATATAAGCCGCGATTTTCAAGCCATCGGCTTTAGAAACTTGTGGCATAGGCGGCATTTCTGTTGCATATCCAGGCCAGTTTTCTGGTTTAGGATTGTAGATGAGCTGCAAAATTTTCTCATTTGAATATTTGCGTTTTGCAATATCAGTGAATGACGGTCCAATCTGTTTTTTCGTAGGATTGTGACAGGCTAAGCAAGTATTACTAGTCAAAATTCCCTTCACCTCAGCATAAGTAGGAGCTTTAGTTACTGTTTTCACTTCATGTACTTTAGCCTTTGCTTCAACAGGTTTCGCTTCTGTGTTTTTTGTTTTAACAGTCGCAGTTTTTTTACCGGCAACAGTTTTATTATTTGCTGTTACTGTCTTTTCTGCCGGTTTAGCTGTAACATCAACTACAGGATCATGAGTAGAATTCCTGGTGCTAAGTGAACTTATTGCTAGTTTTTCTCCAGATGGAATTGCATTTAAAGTATAGTAAGCTTCAGGATGGACAATTGAATAAAAGTTTTGTTTCTCACGAATACCATCTACACTTATGGTGTGGATATAATGTTCACGTAATCCATCGACAACAATTCTTGCTTTTAGTCCATCAGGAGAAACCTTAACTCCTTTTATGTTTAAAGTCTCTTTATTTACTGGAGGAGAACCATATACAGGATGGTATTTATATATGAAGCTTTCAACGCTGTATGAAGCTAGATCTTCAGCAGATTTTAAATCAACAGGTTGTGTAAATTCGATCTCAAAACCGTCTGGCATAGCTCTTACTGCTTTCATTTCAAAAGGCGTCTTGTTGTTGTATACTAAGCGCTCAAGTCCTTCATTTGCTTCACCTGCAGAACCCCACCCACGGTTGGTTTCACCGACAAATAAAGATCCATCCTGTCCCCACGCCATTCTCAAAACACCAGAACGGAAACCACTCTTAAACAAAAATGCGGCGCCTTGTTCTTCTCCATTTACCGTCTCTAAGAAAACACGTGAAATGATGCTCATACCTTGGTCACCAACGAGTAATTGTCCTTCAAATGGACCAAATGTGCCTTTCGGAATTTTGACCGGTTCAGAGTTTGAAATACCAAGAATACCATGCGGCAACCATACCGACGGTAAACGAATCTCTGGAATTTCTTTTTTCATCTCAAATACCGTTTTGAAATTCTCGTTGACTCTATTTTCCGGTTTGATGTAGCGACCTTCAGCATTTTTGATACGACGTTCATCTACTTTAGAATAGAAAGATTCAGATGATAACTTTAACGGTGAATCAGGTCTTTTTGTCCATACTAAACTGGCTGGATGTCCCATAAAATCTCCTTTACTGACCTTCCATAATCCTCCGGAACCAACCCAGTCACCTTGGTTTTCTGTATAGTAGAGTTGACCGTCAATCACATTTATTCCTGCTGGAGAACGCACACCTGCAGCCCATGGTTGCATTTTTCCATCTGCGCTAATGTTCATAATCCATCCACGCATAGGAACACGACTTTCTGCGCGCCACCATTCTTCATCACCAAAAGCAACATTTCCAGATACGAAAAAAGAACCGTCAGATGCGATTTTAGGACCAAAACTATATTCATGATAATGTCCGCTTAAAGGCCAAGCATACACAGTTTCATAAACATCAGCTTTGCCGTCCATATTTTTGTCAATTAGCTTCGTTAGCTCACCTCTTTGTGCAACATATAACGCACCATCTTTGTAAGCAAGACCTAAAATCTCGTGAAGACCCGTTGCAAATTTTCGAAAGTACGGTCTGTTGCTGGTGGGGTTTTCAACAATAAATACATCACCTCTACGGGTGGATATGCCTAGATCTCCATTAGGTAAAGTAACCAGGCCACCAACCTCTAAAACAGGTCCTTCGGGCATTCTTACTTTCATGATCTTAAAAAAATCTTCTTCTTTTGGTGTTTCTTGAGCTTGGGAAACAGTATAGCCAAAACTCAAAGCTAGCATTGCTAGCATTCTAAAAGTGTGTTTCATATAATATTTGTACTCTCTCAATTAGAATGAAATAGAATAATTTAATTGTTTGTCTAGGAGAATGATTAATTCTTTTCCTCCGTTAGCATCTCGAATAATAGGTTTAGGAGCACCTTTGTCAAGTTCAAGGTAATAAGACTGACCATCAACGAGGTAATAACCTTTCGCTAGTTCTTCAATTGAACTTGCATTTGCCAGTAAAACATACAAGTTAGGGACAGTTTTGTCAATGTTTATGGATCTGTTCAGGCCTTTACCATCATTTGAAACCGTGATGAGATCGGTGACTTCAGCGCCATATATATTATATTTAAATTTTGGTCTATCCTCATTGTCGATAACATAACCTTTGGTTTTAAATCCACTACCAGTACTGTCAGTAGGCCATGTGGTTTGAACAGTTGCCAGCTGGGCTAAAGCAGGAGTAGCTTTCTTTACAAAAGATGTTACTGCTCCACGGGCTCTAGAAGTACCGTTTCCTCTACCGTCCCACATAGGAGTGGCATCAATAAATTCGCCATGCCATCCCTGCAATAATAGACCATTGTCCAAATCATAGCTGTAATGTGTCTTTAAAGGACTGCCGACAGATATTGCGTGTACAGCAAGCAACTTAGGGGCATAATTCACAAAACTTCTAATCATGGTATTAGAAGGTGCATCTATATAAATAGGGTCAGCGTCACCACCACCTCTATTGTTTACATTAATCTGTTCTTCGGGAAGTTTTGATATTTTAATATTTCGAAAAGCAACTGAACCATGATCGCCTTGAAGACGCAGTGGACCTAACGGCTTTTCTTTATCGGCTGCTCCGCCAGTTGGACCAAACAATTCAACATTATCCTGAACTAAAACACCATTAAGTTCCACAGCTAAAACTCTAGCATTTGAAGTCTTTTTTCCTGTAGCATCAAATTTAGGCGCTTGAAATGCAATTTTTAAGTGTTGCCATAGACCCGGTGCTTTGCTTGCATTTTGACGAGGAGCATAACCTTCAAAACCTTTGGATCCTTCTGGTCTAGCATCATCCCAACGTTCGTATATACCGCCATTGTCAGACGACATGGGTTGCAGCACTCCCCAAGAATCTTTAAGTTGAACTTCATAATTTCCCTGTAGGTAGATTCCTGAATTTGAGTTCTTTGCCATTAAGTAATCCAGTTCAAGAATTATATTTCCATGAACTGCATTTGTTAACAAGTCAGATCCCTTCATTTTATTAGAAGTGATGTTAACAAGGATACCGGATCCTTTTGTAGCTTTCAATTCATTCTCATTTCTTGGGTCAGAGATTACTTTTTCAGCAATAGTCCAAGATTTTCCTGCAGCATTGAAAGCAGTAAGATCATTAAGTTTAATTTCCGATTGATCGGTTAGCTGTTGGGCTAGTAATAATGTCGTTCCAAATAACCAGCATAAGCCGGTTGTTCCGAACTTCAAATAGTTTAATTTCATATGGAGTACTAGGTTTAAAAATTTAAATATAGTAATTTTTGTGCTTGCTAAAAGGATTTTGTGTAACAAAGTGAATATACTGACTGTTGCGGTTAATATTAAGCTATGATTTCTAAATATTCATATTACTGGTAAAATAGCCTCTAAAAATGGATCAGCAAAATAATATATATATTGGCTAAAATAAAGCTAGTATGAGTGGGGTTATAATTGCATCTTTATGTCAAGAATACAAATTAAAGTAAGTACAACCGATAATATTAAAATTTATTATGATTAAAACACTTTTGTCTAAGATTTCTTTACTATTGATTTTTATATCAGTTTTGAGTTCTTGCCATCAAAAGAGGTCCGGAAAACCAAGAGTATTGGTTTTCAGTAAAACTGCAGGTTTCCACCATAATTCTATTGAAAAAGGAAATATTGCCCTCCAGAAGTTAGGACTCGAAAATAACTTTGATGTTGATACAACAACAAATGCAGATTGGTTCAATGAAGATTCGTTAAAAAATTATTCAGCTGTGGTATTCCTAAATACGACTGGTGATCTTTTGAATAATTATCAGGAAGCTGATTTTGAGCGTTATATACAAGCTGGAGGAGGTTTTGTCGGTATTCACGGAGCTGCCGATGCCGAGTATGATTGGGGCTGGTATGGAAGGTTGGTAGGTGGATACTTTGCTACTCATCCTGAAGTCAAAGAAGGAAAATTAACAGTGGTTGATAAAAAACATCCAGCAACAAAAATGCTTCCCGATACTTGGGTACATACAGATGAGTGGTATGTCTTTAAAAAACGTTATGAAGCTACCCATGTGTTAATGAATATCAATAAGGAGGTATATGCAAATCCAGAACAAATGGCCGAGACACCAATGGCCTGGTATCATGATTTTGATGGTGGCCGTTCTTTTTATACAGGTTTAGGTCATCAAGATGAAGATTATTCAGACCCTTTATTCTTAAAGCACATCTTAGGTGCTATCGAATATGCAATCGGAGATAATTACGAATTAGATTATGGTAAGGCTAAAACAAAGCGGGTTCCAGAAGAGGAAAGATTTACGAAAGTTTCATTGGCTGTAGGCGAGTTCTTTGAACCTACCGAAATGGCCATACTTCCTAATTTGGATATTTTAGTAGCACAACGTCGGGGAGAATTGCTTCATTACAATCAAGAAACAAAAAAGGTAATTCAAGTGGGACTGTTAGATGTTTATCACAAAACTGAAACACCCAATGTTAATGCAGAAGAAGGCTTTATGGGGTTAACAATAGATCCGGATTTCGCAGATAATCATTATATATACGCTTTTTATAGTCCAAAAGATACATCTGTTAATCGTCTGTCACGTTTTGAGTTCAAAAATAATAAGTTAGACCTCGCAACCGAAAAGATTGTGCTTCAGTTTTATTCACAACGAGATATCTGCTGCCATACTGGTGGTTCTTTGGCGTTTGATAAAGACCGAAATCTTTATTTATCCACAGGAGACAACTCAACACCATTTGACGAAAAGGATCAAAAATTTGTCAGCAATGGTTATTCACCGCGGGATGATAGGGCTGGACATGAGCAGTATGATGCCGCACGTAGCTCTGGAAATAGCAATGATCTGCGTGGTAAAATTTTGAGAATAAAAATAGCAAAAGACGGTTCATATCAGATTCCAAAAGGAAATTTATTTCCAGAGGGACAGGCAAATACAAAACCTGAAATTTACGTGATGGGAAATAGAAACCCCTATAGGATATCTGTTGACCCGAAAAATGGATTCTTGTATTGGGGAGAAGTGGGACCTGATGCCAATACCGATAGTTTAGGTAGAGGTCCTCGCGGATATGATGAGGTAAACCAAGCGCGTAAGGCAGGCTTCTTCGGGTGGCCATTTTTCGTAGGTAATAATTATGCCTACAATCCGTATAATTATGAAACTGGAGTTAGTGGACAGGCATTTGAGGTTCAAAAGCCAATTAATAGTTCCCGGAATAATACCGGTATAAAAGAATTACCGGCCGCACAACCGGCCTTTATATGGTATCCTTATGCAGAATCAACAGATTTTCCACAGGTGGGTTCAGGAGGGCGTAATGCGATGGCCGGGCCGGTATACTATTCGGATCTTTATCCAAAAGAAACGAGGTATCCAGATTACTATGATGGCAAGCTATTTATTTACGATTGGGTTAGAGGATGGATCAAAGCAGTCACTATGTTACCAAATGGAGACTTTGATAAAATGGAACCATTTATGCCACATACAAAATTAGCTTCTGCGATTGATATGGAAGTTGGTCCTGATGGAAGAATATATCTTTTAGAATATGGTAACGGTTGGTTCAGTAAAAATGCAGATGCAGCAATATCAAGAATCGATTATAATGCAGGTGAATTAGCTTCAAAACGTGTTAATAAAAATGTTTCGGCAAAAAAATCACCAAGTGATACGACTTATAAAGATTTAGATAAAGCAAACGGAGCATTGGGGCATAAAGAAGGATCAGATACACCAAAAGGAGAAGCTTTAGTGTTAGCTTCTGATTGTCAGGCATGTCACGGTGTCGACAAGAAATCAGTTGGTCCTGCATATACTGTAGTTGCTAAACACTATAAAGATAATAAGGACGCATTATCGTTGTTATCTAAGAAAATCATCAATGGTGGAGGCGGTGTCTGGGGTGAGGTAGCCATGCCTGCTCATCCATCATTAAAGCAAGAGGATGCGAATGAAATTGTTAAATGGATACTTTCATTATAAGGGGTTCCATAGATTTTTATTAAACGTTACAAAAGAGGTTGTATCATCAGATACAACCTCTTTTGTTTTCTCTGGTTTTGTGATTGTTTTCAGACAATTACAGAAGATAGAAATGAGTAATCAATTTTCATACAATGATATTTTGGTATTTCTTAATACTTCATTGCTCAAAGGTAATTACGGGCGCCAATCCACTAAACCATTATACTCCGCATACAAATTCATTTAATAGAATTAATAAATTGACTTGGATATTTTGTCAATGTTTGTATATTTGTCCATTATCTTTAATTAATCTAAATAACAATGTACTACGTTAAGCAACTATTAATTGCGATGATTTTACTTTTTGGCGGTAACCAAATAGTTCAAGCTCACGCGATTTGGATTGAAAGTAATCCTGTGGGTATTAAAAATCAATCTCATACCATCCGGGTTTATTACGGAGAATATGCAACTGGAGAAATTGAAAAAACAAAAGACTGGTATTCTGACTTGAATCAGTTAAAACTGAATCTTGTAAATTCTGAGAATAAGGTTGAACTAAAACTTACTGATAAAGGAGATTATTTAGAAGCTAGTTTTGTACCTGCTAAAGATGGTATTTATCAGATCTTTGTTTCTCACCCTGCGAAAGAACTTGGAGGCACCACACGATACGAATTTTTAGCGCAAAGCCAAATTCAAGTAGGTAAAGACGCTGCATATGCAGCAATACCGTTAGCTGCTCACTTTATCTTCCAAAACAAAATCTTTAAAACAAATGATCTGGTAGAAATTCAGTTGTTACGTGGAAATAGTCCAGTCGCTGATAAAGAAGTTTTAGTGATGTCTCCAAACGGTTGGAGCAAAAACTATAAGACTGATAGTCAAGGTAAAATTAAGGCAGAGGCTATCTGGGCTGGTACTTACGTAATCGAAAACAGTCATATGGCCGATCAATCAGGAACTTGGAACGATAAAACCTACAATAAGAATTGGCAGGGACTTACCGCAAGTTTTCAAGTAAAATAAAAGAAAAAGCGTCATCTAGAACGGTAATTCTAGAATGACGCCAAAGGTAGTCTAACGGTAATTAGGCTGCCTTTACTACTACGTTAAGCATGTAGTATATCCCTAAAAGTGTTACAATTAAAAGACAATGCAAAATAGCAAAATAATATTGACTATTGGTATGTCGTTATGCGTTTTGAATGGCGTAGCGCAAAATAAAACCAATAGTTATAAAGGCCAGGTAAGATCTGCGACTGAGGTGGTTCCTTTCGCAACAGTAAAAATAGATCAACAAATTATTCGTGCTGATAAAAATGGAAATTTTTCATTTACAATTAACAAATCTACTGTTGATATCCAAATAACTGCCGTTGGTAAAATCACGGTCAATAGACAGCAAGTGGTTTTGTCCAATTACTTCAATAGTCCTATTCTTATCGAAATGCAAGATGATAGTCAAGGGATCGATGAAGTAGAAGTGATGGGGCTTACAAAAATTAAAGAGATAAATCGTCAAGCCTTCAATGTTACAGCGATAGATGCAACAAAATTATATAATTCCACATTAAATATTGCAGATGCACTGGATAAAGTATCTGGCGTACGTGTACGTGAATCAGGTGGTGTGGGTTCGAATACGAGTCTGACACTTAACGGGTTCTCCGGTAATCATATCCGTTTCTTTTTGGATGGAATTCCAATGGACAATTTCGGTACTTCTTTTCAAATAAATAATATACCGATCAATTTAGCAGAAAGAGTAGAAGTATACAAAGGTGTTGTTCCCATTTGGTTAGGTTCTGATGCCTTAGGGGGGGCTGTTAACATTGTTACATCTACTAAAGCACGCACCTTTGTAGATGCTTCATATTCCTATGGTTCTTTTAATACCCACAGAACAGCTGTCAATGCAGGTGTAACCAATAAAAACGGTCTTACGGTATTGTTAAATGCCTATCAAAATTACTCAGACAACGATTATACCGTAACAACATTAGTCTCTAATATCAATACTTGGGAATCGAAAGAAAATGTTAAAGTAAAGCGGTTTCATGATAAGTACCATAATGAGGCTTTAGTAGCTCAGGTTGGCGTGTCCAATAAAAGTTATGCAGACAAATTATTGCTAGGTCTTACTTTGGGGCAGAACTACAAAGAAATCCAAACCGGAGCCCGTATGGTTTCGGTATTTGGAGGTTGGCACCGTCGCGGAAATACAGTTATGCCGACTTTAAAATATCAGAAAAATAATTTGATAAAAGGTCTGGATGTTACTTTAAACGCTAACTACAACTTTGGTAAGGAGCAGAATATTGATACGCTGAATAGAAGGTACGATTGGTACGGTAATTATAAAGAAATGGGTACCAATGGGGAGCGTAGTAGACAGCTGTATGTTTATAAAAACAATGAAGGTATTGCATCTTTAGCAGCTAACTATAGACTTTCTGATCGTCAGTCTCTTTCTTTAAGTAATGTCGCGACTACTTTTAACCGTAAAGGAGAGGATGAACTCAATCCTCAAAATAGTAATCTTGAACAAGGCCAACGTTCTATCAAAAACGTGATGGGTTTAGGCTATAGTTATGATGTCAAAGATCATTGGAGTACAACAGTTTTTGGAAAAATGATCACACAGAATAATAAACTTGAGGAAGCTGAGTCCGCTTCAGTTACCCGCTTCGGGTATGGACTCGCATCTACATATTTTATTCAGCGGGATCTACAGATAAAAGCTTCTTATGAAATGACCAATCGAATGCCGACTTCCTACGAGATCTTTGGTGATCTGGAAAATCAAGAAGCCAATGGTAACCTCAAACCCGAACGCAGTCACAATATTAATTTGGGTGCTATATATGGGTGGAAACAGGGCGATGATCATCGTTTTTCTGTAGCTGGAAATCTGATATATCGCTATTCTTTTGATTTTATTTATAATAGATTGAATAATAATCAATCGAAATTGGTGGCTGATAACCGCGATGGTGTGAGCACACGTGGAGGAGATTTAGATGTACATTATTCTTATAAAAACTTTTTGAATTTTGGAGGTTCATTGACTTACCAGTACTTACAAAATAAGCAAAAGTATGAACCTGGGTATACAGGAGTGAGCCCTGTTTATAATGACCAGATGCCAAATATTCCTTATCTATTTGGAAATACCAATGTAGATGTTTCATTCCATGATTTTGGTGGGAAAAATAACAAGCTAACGGTCGGTTACAATCTATTGTACGTACACGATTTTTGGCTGTATTGGCCTAGTCGTGGAAATTCATCTGCCAATAAAAAACAGATTCCTAAACAGTTAAGCCACGATGTTAATCTTGTATATAGCTTAGGTTCTGGTAAATATAATATTGGTGTTGAGGGACGCAATTTGGCGAACGCAAATCTTTATGACAATTTTAGTTTGCAAAAACCTGGACGCTCTTTCGCCATTAACTTACGCTATTATTTTCAGCGTGATCATAAATAAACAAGTAGTAAATTTTAAATATTAATACATATAGCATGAATAATACACTTAAAACCGTGATTGCCATCGCTTTTTTAGCAAGCACGACAGTGTCATGTAGCGATAAGGATAAAATAGATCTTGATACAGTCAAGGGCAATTATGTGCTGGCAGTTTCTCCTGTTGCATCGACAGGTGTGGCAGATTATTTATTGACTGCACCAGATTTGGAATCGGGAAGAGTAACCACTGCAGGGCAGGGTGTGGAACAAGATGGTACCTATCGTTATTACGTTACACACAACAATAAGTTTTTTTCCATGCTTTACGGCCAAGGTAACCCTGGAGCAGTAGCCGTTTATAATTTATTGGATGGTAGATTAAACAAGCTTTCTGATTTTGTGACAGAAACTGTACAGGCTTTTGCACCCGTGAATGAGGATATCGTGATGATGAAAATTACGCGTGCTATGACTAATCCGTTGGTAAATTATTATCGATTGAATACCGATAATCTCTTGTTAGCAGGAGAAGGAACAATAAATGTACAAAAAGTTGCCGGAAACGGAGAGTCAGCATTCTTCACTTGGATAAAACAAGTCGGAAATAAAGTATATGCCCCTTATATGTCCATCCAGGCTTGCTGTAAAGCCGCATTTGATACTGCTTATCCTGATAGTGCTTATGTTGCGGTCTATTCATACCCCGAAATGAAATTGGAAAAGGTAATAAAAGATGATCGCATGAGTTATATCGGTCGTTATTTTAGAGATGGATTAGCCGTTGATGAGCAAGGGGATGTCTATGCTTTTTCTTCGGCAGTAGCCACAAAAGGTGGAGCTATTACCTCTAAAAAACCTTCTGCTATTTTACGTATAAAATCTGGAACTACTGAATTTGATAAAGGATATTATATCGATATCGAAGCTATCAGCGGGGGAAAAAACATTACAAATTGGATCTATGTAGGTAAGGGGAAATTTGTTGTTCAGATGACCACAAAAGCAGAAAAAGGTGGGTATACAGATGGAAAACGTATTGGTATACTGGATGTTTATAATAAAACATACCAAGATGTAACCGGAATGCCTGAACTAAGTAAAATTAAGGAGATTTCATATAATAATTATACAGCAAAAGATGGAAATGCTTTTATTGGAGTTGCATTAACAGATGCGGTGAGTTATGTATATAAAGTTAATGCGTCTACTGCAGTAGCAACACAGGGTTTGAAAGTTGAGGGGGGATCAATAACTGCTGTCACACGTATTCAATAAATATTTTAGTATAAAAAATTGTTTCATATCAATAACAGATAGAGCATAAGGGAATCTCAAAGAGATTCCCAAGTTCTATCTTTTAATTTGCTTTTCTCATTATGATAAGTACAGTATGTTTAATATTGTTTATTGCATTTATGTTATGGATGAATACTTCCAAACGTATTGCATGGAAGAATAAATCCAAACTTTGGTCCTATCTTGCCGATCGAAAAAAACAATCACGTACAATAGCAATAGTTCTGTTCCTAATAGCTACTGCCTGCTTGATTTATGCTGTAGGTATAGCCAGTGGAATATTTGCTTTTTTTGTTATCCTGATGTGTATGGGCTGTCTAGTAGTCTTTTTCTTTCCTTTTTCCTACTTTGGTTATCGTGTAGTATTAGGAGTTTATTTATGTTCATTTCTGATTGAAGTATTTATCCATTAATATATGCCTGCTAATAAAAAATATTTAACAAAATCTCCCTGGATAAGGCTTTGTCGTATTTTGTTGGGAACCCTAGGTGGTTATACGGTCATGATCAGTTTTCATGTATTATTAACAGCATTATTTCCACCAGAAAATGTAATTGCTACGGCCTTCTTTACCGGATATTTACTTTGGGCATTTTTATTATTCTGGGCATTTTTAGAACCTAAATTGTGGCGGTTGGCACTAACTTATATTGGCCTTACTTTATTGTTTTCGCTACCTTATATTATCAATCATTAAGTTTATACCATGGATCAAAGAAAATATAATATTTACTTTCATACCCACACGATCAGTGGTATTGTTATCGCAGCACTGCTTTATGTGATCTTTTTTGCAGGCTCTTTCTCTTTTTTTAAAGATGATATCGCCGCATGGCAAAAAGGTAAATCACTTAGCAATGTAGAATCTCCTGCTGACTTCAATTATATATTGGATTCGATGGGAACAAAATATAATCTCCAAGGTAGAAATTTCGACTTCTATTTATTGAGGCAAGGACACGGGACTTATGTTAATATGAGTGTGTCACAAGATACAACGATCAGTAAACCTGAACCCAAAACCGAAAAATCAAAAGGTCGTAAGAGACGGGGAGCAAAAAATGAAGATTCTGCCTATTTTTTACACTCATTTGTAGACAAAACACAGAGTTCTTATGATGAAGGTTATGATATGGGTGAGTTTTTATATCGCTTACATTTCTTAGCTCCACTCAATCAGATTCCAATTCGATTGGGAACTCCATTTGGTTACCTCCTGGCAGGAATTGTTTCATTTTTGTTTCTGTTTGCCTTGATTACAGGTTTATTTCTTCATTGGGATAAGATTAAAAATAACTTCTTTTTATTTAGACCCTGGAGTAAATGGAAAACAGTCTGGACCGACATGCATACTGTTTTGGGTGTTATCGGATTTCCATTTCAATTGATATTTGCCATTACAGGAGTTGTTCTTATCGTCAATTATGTATTGATTTCACCATTTAGTAAATTTATTTACAATGGTGATCAGGATAAATTATATCAGGAACTTCAGTATAACAGAACGATGGCGCCAACTTACAGTTATCAACCCTTAGCCCAAAAATTAGATGTCAATGCATTCGTAAACCAATGGATGAATGAATGGCCGGAATCGGACATTTCGAGACTTTATATCCGAAATTTTGGAGATAAAAGTATGGAAATTGCTTTAGAAACTAAACCTAAACCCAGCGCTAGTTTTGCGGGATCTGGTTACGTTCTTATGAAAGCCGCTGAAGGAAAACCTTCATCAGTGAAATCACCTACAACAGATGCAACATATGTTGATTGGGTTAAGAGTTTGGTTTATCACCTTCATTTTGGAGATTTTGGAGGCAGAACCTTGCGTATCGTTTATTTCGTTTTGGGTTTACTGGGTTGTGTCGTCATTATTTCAGGCATTATGATTTGGCTGGTTGCACGGGAAAAACCTAATATTCCTGCATATAAAAGGAAGTTTAATTTTTGGGCAGCCAATCTTTTCATATCCATGTCATTGAGTATGCTTCCTATTACTGCATTTACCTTTATTGTCATAAAATTTTCAGCTGTCGTAAATCAGAGTTTTATCTATAGTCTTTATTTTTATAGTTGGTTAGTGATGATCATCTATTTATTAATACTGCGTGATCTAACGAAAGTAAACAAGCATACCCTATTCTTATCAACCATTTTGTGTTTGGCAGTACCGATTGTAAATGGTATCACCACAAATCTCTGGATCTGGAATACATTTCAAACAAAATCATATGATATCTTATTTATTGATTTGCTTTTTACTACAATGTCGATTTTATGTGCATTTGCTTTTTTTAAAGTAAAGAAACAAGCTAAATCTTTTAAAATATTGAAATAAGTATGTCCTGTTGTTGATCAGGAAACATAAGTATCCAGTTCAATAGATAACAAAAGCGCCAATCTAATAAAGATCTGGCGCTTTTGTTATTCAATACGTTATTCGATTATCATCTCATGAGAATAGAACTTAAAAAAATGATCGTTCCAATCTCGATGCTGATCTTTAAACTATTTCCAAATGTTTATTTCTTATTGCTATATCGTTAAATTTAAAAAATGAATTTATTTTAGAGCACTTACAATATACTATCTTTACAATAGCTAAAAGTGAAAAGATGATAACCGTTGCCATAATAGAAGACGAGCCTGCAGTTCGTAAAGAGATCGCTTACCTGATACAGCAAGAAACCAATACCGAACTTGTGGGTTGGGCAGACAGCGTACATAAAGCCATTAAGTTGCTTGAAGAAAAGC
The DNA here is from genome assembly GCF_025961315.1 of Sphingobacterium kitahiroshimense. Classification (NCBI taxonomy): domain Bacteria; kingdom Pseudomonadati; phylum Bacteroidota; class Sphingobacteriia; order Sphingobacteriales; family Sphingobacteriaceae; genus Sphingobacterium; species Sphingobacterium kitahiroshimense. Next base: position 4,983,678 of record NZ_JAOQNK010000001.1, read on the forward strand.
AACCAGATGTAATATTTATGGATATTCAGCTCAAAGATGGAACAGCATTCGATTTGTTGAAAAAATTAACGCCCATTCCACAAAATATAATATTCATTACTGCATATAATCATTTTGCTATAAAGGCCATCAAGTACGGAGCACTCGATTATCTGCTCAAGCCTATTGATGAGATAGAGCTCCAGGAGGCATTAGAGCGATATCGTCGTCGAAGGGAAAATAATCCGCAATGGATGCAACAATTGTCTTTAGCACAGACCTCAATCCAGATAGGTGAATTACCAGAAAGTATTGTTTTGAATTCCATTAATAACACACGCATTGTTTCTGTTAGTGATATTGTCTATTGTAAAGGTGATGGTCCATATACTCTTTTCATTTTAAGTAATGGTGATAAGGAGCTTATCTCAAGACCTCTTAAGTATTACGAGGAACTTTTGCCAGCTCCACATTTCTTACGCACGCATCAGTCTTATTTGGTTAATCAGCAATATATCTCAGGCATTAACCGATCCGAATATATTGTTCTGAAAAATAAAGAAGAGATTCCAATCTCTACACGACGGAAGAATACGATATTAACCCAACTTTTTTTGAAAAAATGATACGTATACAGCTACTTATTTTTTATTTATGGATGGTTATAGGTTATTCATCTTGTAAAGACAATAACAAGAAAGTTTTGTTGGCAAAATCTGATGATGCCATTTCGGTTCAGATAAAGGATTTGGAAAAAGTAGGAGCTAATCCCACCAATAGAGATTCATTGATTACTGTTTGGCGAAAACTCGATCGAAACCCCATTGTGAAAAATGATACCATACAATCATCAACCGTTAAATATCAATTGGCAAGGCTTTACAGTATGAAGGGCAATGATTCTGCTCGTGTCCTTATTGAAGATGCACTTGAACTGATAGATCCTATAGATGGTGGTTTTAAGAATAAGGCACTTATATACAATGGGATGGGGAATGTTTTGAGCATGAGTGCCCGCATGAAAGAAGCCAGTTATTATTATAACAAAGCAGCCGCAATTGTTTTAGCAGACTCAACGGTAGATCTGTCATTTATAGCAAAAACATCTATGTTACTATCTGCAGCACAAAGTAACCTCCTAAGCTTTCAATATGACTTAGCTGAAAAAATGAACCGTGATGCTTTGCCTATGGCAGATTCATTGCCACAAGGACATATTAATCGACAACGTGTGCTGGTACAAATGATACAGACTTTGAATAAGCGCCAGAAACCAGCAGATAGTATGGCTTTTTATCTTCAAAAACTGGAAGTACTACATGCGCAGAACCCTGATAAATATAATATTAGTTTTCTATACGATTCTAAAATTCAATATTTTGAAAAACATACGCAACTTGATTCGTTACTTCATTATCAGCTGCTTAAAATTAAATCAGATGGATATCTGTACAATGAAGAGGCAACTTCGAGCGAAATTAATAATCTTTTTATCGATTACTGCAATATTGCAGCTATTTATACGGCTCAAAAACACGCAACATTAGCCTCACAATTTCTTGAAAAAGCAAAACTTCTAAAGGAAAAACATACAGGACTAATTTTCGCAGACAGTGATCTCGTTTATCAGCAAAGCTTGGCATCATTGTACAATTTACAGGGAAAGAAAAATGAAGCCATAGCGGTATTGACTCAAACAGCAGAATTACAAAAAGGAATCTATCAGACAGAAAATACACAAGCTGTTGCAGAAATGAATGCTCTTCATCAGTTGCAGACTAAAGATCGCTCTATTCATAAATTAAATGAAGGTATAAAAATTAATAAACTGCAATTGCAACAAAATCGTTTATGGCTTGCCGTATCTGTTTTAGGTATTATCCTCCTTGGTGTCACCATATTGTTTTTGTTTTATAGTTTTCGTCAACGTCGTTTTCTTCAAGAAAAAGAAAAAATACTATTGCAGCAACAATTGTTACGCACACAGATGGAACCCCATTTTATCTTTAATACATTAGCAGCTGTACAGAGTTTTGTGCGGTTGGATAAAAAAGAAATTGCCATCAAATACCTCAACCGTTTTAGTCGATTATTGCGTAGCAGTTTGGAGCTCAGCCGCGAAAATCGTGTACCTCTAGATGAGGAGATTGAAACGTTAGAAAACTACTTAAGCCTGCAGCAAATGCGTTATGAAGATGCATTTAGGTATACTATATTACAACCAATCGAACATGATCTGGGAGCAATTATGGTTCCGCCCATGCTTATACAGCCTTATGTAGAAAATGCGATACTTCACGGGATCGATTTGGAAGAAGGTCTAGGAGATATTAGTATTCATTTTGAGATAGAACAAGATATCTTACAAGTAAAGATTGCAGATAGTGGAAAAACTGAAAAAAGTAATTTTGATCCTGCACACCGTTCATTATCAGGTACGATCAGTCACGAGCGAATACAATTATTGGGTAAAAAAGCAAGTGTCTCTATTACAGAAATTCCAGAAGGTGGCGGTACATTAGTAATTTTACGCATACCTGTCGAATAGGAATAAATGTTCTGGAACTCATTTTATGTTTTGGCACATCATTCGCCTTACTCTATATAATATTATTCGATATGGCACAGAGACTTATTTTAATTTTATTACTATTCCTCATAGGAGATATTTATTTTTATCAGGCAATAATTACACTTTTTTCAAATCCGCTGATCCATGTCATTTATTGGCTTATTGATATTGTTGTACTGGGTGCTATTATAGTCACTATATTTTTGCGGAAACGTATTAGCGATATTCAGCGTTATGCATCGGGTTTGATCACAGCGATGTTGCTTATCTTTATTCCAAAATTATTTTCTGTTCCGATTCTATTATTGGAAGATATTGGTCGACTATTCCGTAGTTTTCCGCCTAGGAATTTTTACGTCAGTGAACTTGTCGCAGTACTTGCTGGCATAGTCTTTTTGGCGATTATTTTCGGGCTGACTAGAGGTCGTCATTTTTATAGGGTTAGAAAAGAGATCTTGCATTTTTCAGATTTACCCGAAGCTTTCGATGGTTTTACCATTACACAATTGTCCGACATCCATTCTGGTAGTTTAAGTAACATCAAAGGTGTACAGAAAGGTATTGATCTTGCGAATGCCCAAAACAGTGATCTGCTCTTATTTACAGGAGATCTCGTCAACAACATGGCTTCCGAGATGGATCCATGGATTGATCTTTTTACCACCTTAAAAGCCCCTTATGGGAAGTATTCTGTTTTAGGTAATCATGACTATGGTGATTATACCAAATGGTCCAGTACATCACTTAAAGAGGCAAATCTGATGCGTGTTAAAGAAATACACAGTGAGATGGGTTTCAAATTATTACTTAATGAAGCTGTCTTACTGCATAAGCATGGACAACGTATTGCATTAGTGGGGGTGGAGAATTGGGGCAAAGGCGGTTTCCATCAGTTTGGCAATCTCAATCAAGCAACAGCTGCTATACCTGCCGATTCCTTTAAGATCCTAATGTCTCATGATCCATCACACTGGGATGCAGTTACTGTAGATCACGCTAAACATGTTCACCTCACCTTGGCCGGTCATACGCATGGTATGCAGTTTGGAATTGAGCTTTTTGGTTTTAAATGGAGTCCTATCCAGTACTTTTATAAACAATGGGCAGGACTGTACCAACGAGACGGAAAATTTTTATATGTCAATAGAGGCTTCGGTTATCATGGTCTGAAAGGCAGGGTGGGCGTGTGGCCCGAAATCACAGTTCTTACCTTAAAACGTTCCACCGACCAAGTAGAATAAATGAGTTATTTGCAGTTTAATCTTTTCTTAAAATACCCTTTTCCACGCTTTCGTTGATGAGTTCTTCAGCATACTTCCATATCGTAGTAGATCCCTCATTAATGATTTTCTTTTTTTCGAATACCTTACTGTAATCAACATCAAACTCTTTCCAGGTTCCCCCATTATTTGAAGTGTTTTGCAAGAGAGGTTCCAATCGATCCATTGTTCTCGCAAACTTAGCTTCAGGAGTTAGACCTGCCTCAAATTCTTCCCATACTGCAATAAATTCTTTCGACTGTTCTTGAGGTAACAGTCCAAAAATCCGATTAGCAGCCAGTCTTTCTTGGTCTGTATTAACATGATTTTTTTGCATATCGTAGATGAAGGTATCTCCAGCGTCAATTTCAACAATATCATGGATCAGAACCATTTTTACCACTTTCAATACATCAATTGGTTCGTTTGCATGTTCAGCCAAAATCAATGCCATCATCGCCAGATGCCAGCTATGTTCCGCATCATTTTCATTACGGTTACTATTGAACAATTTAGTTTTCCGTTGTATGTATTTGACCTTATCGATTTCTTTTATAAAATCAATTTGTTTCAATAAGATTTCAAAATCCATTTTGACAGTGTTAAGAGATTGTCTTACAAAGATAGTTTAAATTATAAAAGTAATTCTTCTTGGCTCTTTGATAAATTATTAAGCATCATTTACTAAGTCATTTAGCCCTTTTCTAAAAAAGTTAATAATGCATGCATTTCATGTTAATATTGAATGCATACTTTATGACTTTACTCTATAGCTTTATAGGAAGAAAAACAATTTAATAATAACCAATTGCAGCTAATTAGCATCTATTTATTTTAAAAGTTGATTAGGCAAGCTATTAATAGATCAATTCGTATTGACACATTGATTGAACGATCTTCTATAATTTAAGAAAGTTGTGCTATCTGCAGTTTGTATTCAAAATATTTTTTAAAAATGAGTAGACTCCGACTAACCATCTTGTTTATAGTTCAATTGCTGATATTCGAAGCGTTTTCGCAGGAAGAGAAGAATAACTATAAAATCATTTTTAATACACCATCCATCAACGAAACAGGTAATGTTCCAATTGGTAATGGAAGTCTAGGGAGTAACGTCTGGGTAGAAGAGAATGGCGATCTATTATTATATCTCTCGCGTAATGATTCACATTCTGAATTACAACGGCTGTTAAAGTTAGGAGGGGTCAGGATTTCCTTTTCAGAGAGTCCTTTTTTTAAAGGGAAGCCCTTCCGTCAGGAATTGAATCTGAAAGAAGGAACATTAAAAATTCTAGCCGGGAAAAAAGGAGAGGAGTTAAATTTAAAGATCTTTATTGATGCAAACTCTCCTGTAATGTATATTTCTGGATACAGTGAAAAACCAGTTCAGGTGAAGGTGACTTTGGAAAACTGGAGAAAAAATAAACATGAGCTCAATATGGAAGAACTTGCTTCTACCTGGCTCTATAGAACCGGAGTTCCGGACGGGGCAGAAGCCTGGGAATCTGCAGATGTGTTTCTTAAAAAACCACAAGCCCTTGTATGGTATCATCGGAATGCTTACAGCAGTGTGCCTGTGCACATTAAGAAACAAGGAATGGAAGACTATGCGAATCAGATTATTGATCCCTTGAAGGATAATACTTTTGGAGGTTATATCAAAGCTTCAGGTTTAGTAAGTCTTTCTGATAGCGTTTTACACACCAAGAGACCATTAAAAAACATTGATATTCGGATAGCCGGCTATACCCGGCAAACGCCTGATCCGGCAACTTGGGAAAAGGAAATTGCTGGATGGATTGCTCAGTCTCCTAGTCCTAAAAAAGCCTATGAACAAACCGCTAGGTGGTGGACAAATTTTTGGAATAGAGGATGGATTGATATCAATAATGGTTCTGATAGTCTATCAACGTACACCCAGACTTATATTCTGTCTAAATATCAGATGGCCTGTCAGATGCGAAATGAATTTCCTGCTCGATTTCAGGGAGGAATTTTTAATGTAGATCCAAAGTATGCCTATTATGGACCTGATGTACGTCAAAAGAATTACTCGGCAGATTATCGATTTTATGGCGTGAATTACTGGTGGCAGAACGTGCGCTTTTTATACCTGCCACAGTTTGCACAGGGTAATTTTGACATGATGAAACCGTTTTTTGATTTTTATATCAAGCAAGCGAAGACTTTTGAAGCCAGATCAAACAAATATTATGGTGCATCAGGAATCTATATGCAGGAATGTATCAGTACATTCGGCTTACCGGGAATGGGCGATTTTGGATTGGAATCCGATGTATATTCTGAAGAATATACAAAAGATATATGGCAGCAATGTTTAGAAATGTCGGTGATGATGCTCGATTATTATCACTATACTGGAGACGAAGCATTTTTAAAAACAAAAGCGTTGCCTTGGGCACGAAAAGCACTTCAGTTTTACAATACACGTTTTAAGAAAGATGAGCAGGGCAAGTTACATATTTTTCCAAGCCACGGATTAGAAACATATTGGACGGATGTTGTCAATGATATGCCTTCTACTGCCGGACTACATTATGTATTAGAAGAACTTTTAAAACTACCTCAAAGTACATTAACTCCTGAAGATAAACAGAATTGGACTACTATGCTGTCCACTATTCCCGATCTGCCGAAGAAAAAGGATAGTCTTGGGAATGTTGTGGTGGACAATGCCGCTTTTTATAATCCTCAAAGAACAAATTATGAAGCACCGGATTTATATTGTTTATTTCCATTTCGGATTTATGGGATCCATAAACCCAATATTAAAGAAGTTGAGCGAGCCTATTTCAATATGCCCAATCCAGGTCGGGTATGCTGGTATCAAACAGGAATTTTTGCCGCTCGTTTGGGTCTTGCCACAGAAGCTGCCAAAGATATTAAAGCCCGTAGCGGTGCATATCTAAAAGGTTTTCGATTTAAAGGATACATGGATAGCCCGCACGATTGGAAACCAGATTATGACGGTGTTGGCAATATGATGAATACCTTACAGGAAATGTTGGTTCAATGTGACGGAGATAAGATTTATATGTTGCCGGCTTGGCCAAAAGACTGGGATGTGAATTTTAAAGTACATGCTTTTAAAAACACTGTTATTGAAGGTACTTATAAAAATGGGAAAATGGAATTCTTGAAAGTGATGCCCGAAAGTAGGAGAAAAGATCTCATCTTTTAGTTAGATGCCCCTTATAGAAATATTGAAAAAATCGAATCATAGTGCATGAATAGAGATAGTTTTAAAATACTAATTATTTATACACTTATGAAAAGCCACATCGCGTTGACTGTGAATAAAAAGAGTCTAACTCTTAGTGATACAACGTAGCGATGTGGCTTTTATGGTTTTAATTATTGCAGCGATATTGACGATGATGTCAAAATATCCAGCAGTTGCTTCGGTTTATCAATAATGAATGTTGCTCCATGTCGCTTTAATTCTTCGACTTCGCGAAAGCCCCATGAGACCCCGATTGCTTGCACACCAGCATTTTTGGCAGTATCCATATCGACCGACGAATCACCGACATAAAAGCAATCATCAGGTTTTACGTTCAGTATATTGAGTGTATCGAATACAATATCAGGATTGGGTTTAGCCGGATGTCCATTTCGATGACCCAATATCAGATCAAATGAAATCTCTGAAAAATATTTTGCCACCAATGGCAGGACAGCCTCATGATATTTATTAGATGCAATCGAAATCAAATAACCTGACGATTGCAGATCTTGTAATAATTGAATAATACCGGCATATGGTTTAGTATGGCTCTCGGCTTTTTCTTCGTAATATTTCTTAAATGCTGAAAGTAGGTGGGGTATAGTATCGTCTGTCCTCGCATCTTGAGGCAGTGCTCTTTCGATAAGCATTCGGACACCATTCCCTACAAATTTCTTGTAAGATTCAAGAGGATGAGTTGGATAACCATATTGCTCAAGGATCATATTGCAACTATCACCCAAATCTTGTAACGTATCTAACAATGTTCCGTCTAAATCAAATATTATAATCTTCATGGGTTAAATCTAATAAAAATGATCTAAAAACAATTTTGTGTATGTAAGATTTGATTGCTATAGTGCTACTTAAACATAAACGAATTTATACAAAGTATGGTCGATGGGCGTGGTCATTGATCCTTTCAGAAGTTTATTGATCGCACTCAATAGAAAGTAGAAATTAACATAAAATCATAATAATTGGATAAAGCTCTTTTAAGTGAAGATTTCATATCTTCTTAAAGAAGTAAAGACTAACTTTAAAAAGATATTTTACAAGCATGAACATTCAATTTTTACTCATACAAACTGGTTATTTAGATTCGGTCGATTTTATTACGCGAATTGCCATCGCATTTGCCTTAGGACTTTCAATAGGAGCAGAGCGTCAGTGGCGGGACAAGAGCGCAGGACTACGTACAAATGCGCTGGTATCCATTGGAGCCGCAGCATACATGTTGTTGTCTGTATACCTATATGGTGCCGATGGTGGCGATCCAGGACGTATTGCAGCACAGATTGTGACGGGCATAGGATTTCTTGGCGCAGGTGTTATCATGAAAGATGGATTGACGATACGTGGACTCAATACCGCTGCAACGATTTGGTGTTCGGCCGCGGTCGGCACGTTATGTGGTATGGCCTTATATATCGAAGCTACTATTGTGACCGGCGCGATCCTGTTTACTCATATTGCAATGGGACCTTTTAGTGATTGGTTAGGAGCATTAAAATCGTATAAAAGCAGAAAAGTACAGGAAGCCTTTTATTTAATCAAAGTAACCTGTAAAGTTGAAGATGAAACGGATATCCGGAGTCATATTGTTGGTCAGATTGAGAATAGACATACATATTTGCTACGATCTGTCTTACGCAATGTATCTGTCGAGAATGCAAACACAGTCATATTAAATGTAAAACTTTCCACCGTTGGTAAAAGTGACGATAAGATTGAAGAACTGATTTTTGAATTGACCAAAGTAAAGCACGTTCAGGAAGCAAGTTGGTTTTATTTAGGTAATTCTATGGAGAATTAAATCAGTGGTTTACTTTTTCATCGCCATATGTTCTTTTTGTAAAGTGTAAAAGAGATGGATAGTCAGACAGGATTATCCATCTCTTTTACACTTTTCGAATAATCAAAAACCATCTTTTTTTATCCTGAATTAGGGAATTCCCAAAGATAGAAAATCCACTTTCTTAATCAGTTCGCCATTATCATAATAGTTTTAGCTTTATTTAGGCTAAAAGCAATTCCTTCTCTGTAATATCACTGAACCTTATTTATTTGCGCTGAAAATTACGCAATCGATTGATTTAATTTATTAGTTTAATATTTGAAACCATTTATTTATCTTTAAGTATAAACTTAAATTTTAATAACCACCAGTGGATCTTTCTGAATCAAATAAGAATAGTCAAGAATTAGTTTGACCATTCTGTAATATCATGCATTATGAAAATAATATTTTTTCCACTATTTTTTTTATTGTTTCAATTCACTGTTAAAGCTCAGGTCAAACCTGTGAAATTTGATACGAAGATACTTTATAAGTTTACCTATCAGAACGATAGTACCTCCAGTGCCTCGCGAAGAAGTGTTTTTACACAACTGACTATCGGTGAGCAAGAAAGTCATTTTCAGACCCTGTCAAAATTTAGAAGCGATTCAGCATTGGCGCTGCAAGAAGGTCGTAATATGTTTGTCTACACTTATGGTCGTATAGAGCCCAATAACTTTTTGATTGTAAAGCGGGGAGATGTTATTGCTACCTATGAACCTGTCAACGGGATCAAATTAGATTGGAATAATGAACTGTCCTATTACGAAGAAAAGAAGGGGGATCTACAATGGGAAATGCATCCGGACACTGCTCATATACATGATTTTGTTTGTCAAAAAGCAACAGCAGATTGGGGAGGGAGAAAATGGACAGCGTGGTTTACCATGGATATTCCTATTTCAGATGGACCTTACAAGTTTTGTGGACTTCTTGGTTTAGTGTTGTCCATATCAGATCAGGATAAGTTTTTTACATTCGATATAGCTTACATAAGTAAAGTAAATAGCGTCTCCGTTACTTTCGATCAACTACGTCCAGATCTTGCTCTTCAAAAGACAACTAAAGAATCTTTTTATAAAGCGCGTAAAAACTTAAGAAACACGATGGCCGAATATGCGCTATTAACCGGTGCTAGATTATCTGACGCAAGTAAAGTCAATATCCGTGCAGAAATGAAAACAGATAATAACCACATCGAGCGGCATTAATTTAATGAGCAAAAAGATCCATATGAGAGATAAGCTCTTTTTTACAGTCATTTTTATATTGATTAGTGTTCATGCCTTTGCCCAAACTGTTATTACGGGGAAATTACTCGACGAAAATCAAAAACCGATCGCTAATGTTTCGGTATCCTATAAAAAGATCGGTTCTGCAGCGTTGTTGGGGTTTTCAAAAAGTGATGCAGGTGGAGCCTTCAAATTGACGATCAAAGTCACCGATGTAGATTCAGTACAGATGGATTTTAATCATCTTAGTTATTCCAAGCGTAGCGTACATGTTGTCAATGCTAGCGCTAACTATGCTTATATTTTAAAAGGAGAGGTCAGGAAAATCAAGGAGGTAAAGGTGGCTGATGTACCCGTTTACAATCGAAAAGATACAATCAATTATAATGTTGCTTCGTTTACTGGAAAGCAAGATCGTGTTATTGCCGATATCATCAAAAAGCTTCCAGGTATCGAGATGCGTGGTGGTCAGATCTTGTATCAAGGCGAACCCATCCAACAGTATCGTGTCAATGGCTTGGATATGATGGGTGGGCGTTACGGCCTTATCAATCAAAACCTTCCTGCAGATGCGGTTTTGAAAGTACAGATTCTTGAAAATCATCAACCGATTAAAATGTTGGATAAGTTGGTTTTTTCCAATCGCGCCACACTTAATCTGCAGCTTAAGAAATTCACCACTACAGGTACAGGGAAAATTGGTTTGGGTGCCACCCCAGCGCTTTGGGATGCCAATATAACGCCGATGTCGTTTGCAAAGACCTTTCAAACACTCAATTCGTTTCAGACAAACAATATTGGCGACGATGTGTCACATCAGTTAAAACCATTCTATTCAGGTACCGGGTATTTTTCAGCCCGATCTAGCTTTTCCGATGGTCCGACTTATCTTTCTATTCGCGATGTGGCCACTCCGGGTTTCGATCAGAAAAAATGGTTGGACAATCAAATTTTTCTAGTGAGTAGCAATATGATTCAAAAGTTGAAGTGTGGTCTCGAAGTAAAAGGCAATTTTTCTTACTTCCATGATAATCGAAAGCGTCAAGGAACAACTACGACACAGTACTTTACAAACAAGGAAGTGATTCAAAATCAAGAAGTCGTGGACAATAGTTATGGTGTTGATGAGTTAAATATTGGGGTAATGGTCGAGAAGAATGAATCCAACGTTTACTTCAGGAATAGTACCAATTATCGTAAGCAATGGAACAACAGTGTCGGAAATATCCTTTTTAATGAAGACACCCCTATACATCAGGACAAAAAATTTTCAGACGAAGCCTTTCTTAATTCTTTTTCACTTGGTCGTTTTATAGGTAAACAGTTGGTCAATATGACCTCCACGATAGAGTGGCACAGTACACCCCAACGTCTTTCAGTCAATCCAGGTCAATTTGAATCGTTGATCAATGACGGGAAGCCATATGATCGGATGGGGCAGATCGTCCGTTTTAAGAGCTTTAATTTTGAAAACGGCTTGAGTCTATCACGTAAGATCAAAAGATGGACATTCTCGCCCAGTGTTCATCTGAACTATAACAGCAGTAAGTTGAACAGTCATATCGAGATACAAGATCAGGAAGACGTTCGCAAATTGGACACCGGTTATTTCAATGATATGAATAGCGCACAGATGCAGTTGCGTATGGCGCTCCAAATTGGAAAAGAAGTGCGTAAGTTTAGATACAGTTTTAATCTGCCATTCAGTCAATATTACTATAATGTCAAACAGCAAGGGGTACAGCGCTTGAAAAATGAATTCCGGAGCAGTTGGAACCCATCTGCCTCGATGACCTATCTGCTTAACAGTAAAAACAGTCTCGGTACAAACCTGAGCGGAGGGAGAAACTTTGGTGGGCTTGGCAACTTCTATAATGGTTACATCATTAGTCAGTATCGGAGTATCCAAAAGTATGATGCACGCTTACTGAAAGATGAAAATCTTAATACTGGAATAAATTACGAGTATAAAAACACGTTGAAGGCCAATTTTGCCAATCTGGGTTATAATGTCAGGATGAGCTGGCGCGACTATATGTTTAGTACCGCATTGGATAGTCTGGGACGCAGCACCACCGGTATTAATAACCAAGATGCACAGAGTCTGTCTCAGGGGATAAGAGGAGGAGTTTCCAAATTATTTATAAGCATCAAAACTGTTGCTAAGATGAGTGGAAACCTAAGTTGGAGTACTTCAGATTATTTGCTCAATGAGCAGTTGGTCAAACAACATGTAAATAGTCAATCATTCACTTTTGAGTTGATCAATTCGTCCTCATCCATGATTTCTGGAGATTATCGAATTTCTCTGGGGCGCACGCATAATAGATTGGCCGATGGGCTGAGCAATAAGCTGTTGTATAACAATCATTTTTTCAACCTTGTATTTGCACCCCATGATCGATATTTGATCACGTTGTCCAATTCTTTATATGGCAATAATGTCAAGGCACAAAAGAGTCAATATTTTATGGATGCTACCTATCGATTTAGGCTAACACGATGGCGTACAGATTTAGAGTTAACAGCATCCAATATTTTGAATAATAGGAATTATTTGCAACAGTTTTCTTCAGATTATGAGCTTATACAAAGTTATTTCGAATTAAGGCCCAGACAGTTTTTGATAGCAATGAGATTTAAAATTTAGAGCTTTTTCGCTATGTTCGATGATTTCAAACAGATTTTGGTTTTTAAGGTCTTGGTTTATATTTGAATTGTAAAGAAATAGAATATGAAAATTACGACGCTATAACATGATTTTACAATGATAAAGATTTATTTGTAAGCTCTTAAATGGTGAATCTCCCACTTTTAAATAATTTTTTTGCACTTTAGCGACATCAAATCTAAAGAACATAAGATCATTATGAAATTGAAAAAAATCTATGCAATATTGGCATTCCAGCTTATTGCTGGAGGTCTTTTTGCACAGGAACAGCTCGATAGCCTTGCTGTTACAAAATTAAGTCCCCTCTTTTCTCAACCGACTCTGAAGAATAACAAGCTGGTTGTCCCGCAGATAAAAGGATATGAAGTCTCCCTGATCGGGTCCGATAATAAAGTGGTGATTGACCTAAATGGTCAGATATCGCAACCTCTGATCGATAAAAAAGTTAATGTACTCTACAAGATCGTCCGTAAATCGGATCGGGCTTTTGGTGAAATTCCGATGAAAGATATTGTCATCAAAGGTGTATATGGTGATAAAGGAGTGGGGGAACAACCTTTCGTAATTCCTTCCTTGCGCGAGTGGTATGGTGTGAATGGCGTATTCCAATTGCGTCCTGAATCAGCGATCGTACTGGAACAACAAAATGAAGAGTCGTCAAAAGCTGCACAGCTTTTAAAAGAGGATCTCAAAAAGTTGATCGGACTGGATCTGCCTGTGCGAACTGGAGAACCAAAAGCGGGTGATATTTTTATTGGATCTAAAGGTGATAAGGCTTTGGGCAATGAAGGGTATTCGCTAAAAATTGATGATGTCTTCAGTATTCAGGCTCCAAATTATAATGGTAAGGTTTTCGGAACGAGAACATTACTTCAATTGCTTGCTCAAAATAAAAAACAACTGAGCATACAGAAAGGTTTCTCTCGTGATTATCCTACATACGAAGTGCGGGGATTTATGCTGGATGTGGGACGTAAATTTTTTACGATCGATTTCTTAAATGATTATGTGGAGATGATGTCTTATTACAAGATGTCTAATTTTCATATTCACCTCAACGATAATGCTTTTCAACAGTATTTTAACTACGATTGGGATAAAACCTATGCAGGTTTTCGGTTAGAAAATGAACGCTATCCAAATCTTGCCTCTAAAGATGGACACTATACCAAAGCTGAATTTATCGCGTTACAGAAAAAAGCGCTTCGTTATGGGGTTACTATTATTCCGGAAATCGATGTGCCTGCCCATTCATTGGCAATTAGCCATGCTATTCCTGAAGTAGGGAGCCGTAAGTTTGGAATGGATCATCTTGATCTGGATAATCCAAAAAGTTATGAGGTGGTCAAAAATATTTTTGATGAATATACAAAAGGTCCTAATCCGGTATTTATTGGTGAAGAGGTACATATCGGGACAGATGAGTACGCAAAAAGTGAATCTGAGAAATTTAGAAAATTCACCGATTACGTGATCAAAGTGGTGCAGGATAATGGTAAGAAAGTACGTGCCTGGGGTGCTTTGACACATGCTCAAGGAACAACACCTGTTCGGGTTAAGGATGTACGATTAAACATGTGGTACAATGGTTATGCCGATCCTATCGCGATGAAAAAATTGGGTTACCAACAGATCAGTACACCTGATGGTTGGTTATATATCGTACCGGCTGCGGGTTATTATTACGACTACCTCAATACCGACAACCTGTATAATAATTGGGAGCCGAGAATGATTGGTGATATCACCTTTGAAAAAGGTGATCCGATCGTTGATGGTGGTATGTTTGCCGTTTGGAATGATATCGCAGGAAATGGGATATCGGAAAAAGATGTGCATAACCGTGTGTTCCCGGCCATACAGGTACTAGCTGAGAAAATGTGGGGAGCAGCAGATCAACACACAAGTTTATTTACTTTCAATCAAAAGAAAAAATCAGTCATTGAAGCTCCAGGTCTAAATATGAGAGGTCATTATGCGGCTCTTGATCCTGTGATTGTTCACCTGAATTTTGATTCGCAAACGCGCAATCAAATGAATAACGAATGGAAAGAAGCTAGCACTACGGGGACTCAATTTGAAAAGGGGATAAAAGATAGTGGTCTTAAGTTTACGGGTGAAACAAGTAAATTGGTTTTACCTATTGCTGAAATTGGTGAACAGTATACGGTGTCTTTCTGGATCAAACCTGAGACAAATTTAGTTGGTGATCTGTTTGTATCGAAAAATGCAAAAGTTTTCAGTGATGGTAAAGGTCTTGGATATGCTCGTGATGGTTATCAATACTATTTTGATTATACTTTACCTATAAATGAGTGGAGTCAGGTAAGCATCACAGGTGATTATATCGGTACACAATTGTATGTGAACGGTAAATTGATCAAGGATATGAAACCTTTTGATGTGGTGATGCCTTATAAGGATAAGAATAATGGTAAAGAAATCAAGTATAAGAAAGTGCAGACCTTAGTTTTTCCGCTGTCCGAGATCAGCTTAAAAAATGCTATTTTAGATGAGCTAAAGGTTTATAATAAAAAATTGACCAGTCAAGAAATTGTGAGTGAATTTAGAACATACTAGCACTTTTTGACAATCATTTCGAACTGCTCTTTATATCTTTCATGCCTGCCATTTTTTAATGGTAGGCATGTTTGTTTTGAGTATAATCGTAAAAAAAGATATCATCCAATCATTGGATGATATCTTTTAAAAACTTTATTTTAGGATATAAGACGAAAGGTAATAGTCCTGTCGGAAATTAATTTGAAACAGCGATGATGCTTTCAAATACTTTGTCCATAAAGAGTACAGTATCCATATTTTTTTCATACTTCCTATGTTCAAATAGAAGTTCAAAATTGCCGTTATATTTCATTGCAACAAGTTCAAATTTGCGTAGTTCCAGCCAGGTTGGAATCTCCTCGATACCGGGTACTGCGCAGGTGATAGTTTTAAAATTTCCTTGTTGCGTAATGCTATAATGAACATGGACCGGAGTAGAGGTCTTCTTCGGATAGATGACCATAATGTTTTGTTTCATACTGAATATAAAAATGAAAAAATAGTTGATGCCGCTCACTACGAAGAGCAGGAATCGCTAAGTGCAGACGATCTGCCTAAAGCCAGAAAGATAGAAGGAGAGATGTCGTTATCAATGAACGAGGACGTAGCGTAATCTCATTTTTTAATCACATTTATGTAAGATACTGAAATTAAGTTAAATAAGCAAATGTTAGGCAATTGTTGTATGAAGCGTTGTAACGCTATTATACTTTTTTGGAGCGTAAAATTATTGTGATTTATCGGTTATTTAGCGTTAAATTAATATCTTTAAAACTAGGTCGACAGCAGGTATGACCACTATCAATTAAACCATTCGAGTAATACCGAGATTATTATGAACGCAAGAAGAGCATTTCTCCAAAAGGGATTTTTGGGAATATCTGGATTAGCCTTAGCCAGTACATTTCAATTGGAGGCACAAGCAACTACTTTAGTAAAAAAAGGAAAAGAAGATGGCTTCCATTTGGGAGTTGCAGGTTATAGTTTTGTCAATTTTAAGTTAGACGAGTCTTTAAGTATGATGAAGCGGATGGATATTAAATACCTATGCATCAAAGATTTTCATCTTCCTTTTAAGAGTACAGCAGCCGAAATTAGTAATTTTCATGAAAAGCTAAAGAAATCTGGTGTTAAGGGTTATGCTGTAGGTCCGATTTACACCACTTCGGTAAAAGCAATCGACGATGCTTTCGATTATGCTAAACGTGTAGGAGTTAATTTAATCATCGGTATTCCGAATAAAGAAGATTTGACCTATCTATCCAATAAGACAAAGGAAACAGGGATCCGATTTGCGATTCATAATCATGGTCCTGAAGATAAATTGTATCCGAATGCTACGGTGATTTATAATCTGATCAAAGATTTAGATGCTAACCTGGGGATGTGTTTTGATATGGGACATGATACGCGGGATGGACAGGATGCGATCAAAGATTTACAACAATATCACAAAAGAATATTTGATATACACCTCAAAAATGTCACTTCAGCAACTGCGGAAGGGACTACCTGTGAGCTTGGTCGTGGAGTCATTCATATTCCTTTATTTATAAAAGCATTGCGTAAGGTGAACTATAGCGGTAAGTGTAGCTTGGAACATGAAAAAGATATGGAGAATCCTTTGGCAGGTTTGGCCGAGTCAACGGGATATTTTAGAGGTGTTTGTGCTGTTTGATCTTTAGAATAAATTATATGTTTTCAACTAAGTTAATCCCATATTTTACATCAGTGAAAGTATGGCTATCCTTCTTGCTTTTCTTTATGATTGTTGTGGATGTAAGGGCGCAACATCAGGATCATGTTTTATGGTATAAAGAACCTGCTAAAAACTGGAATGAAGCATTGCCTGTCGGAAATGGCCGTTTGGGTGCTATGGTATTTGGAGATTATAATAAAGAGACGATACAGCTTAATGAGGAAAGTTTATGGGCAGGTACCAAACAAGATGCAAATGCGGATGCTGCTACAAAATTGCCAGAAATACAAGCGTTATTGATCGCTGGTGAAATTGAAAAAGCTGCTGCGCTATCCGAAAAATACCTAAAAAGCGACCCGTTAAGAATACGCTCTTACCAGTCTTTTGGAGAACTACAGATTGATTTTGCGAACGAACGGTATAAACCTGAACAGATTACAGATTATAGACGTGAATTGGATATTCAAAGTGGTATTACAACTGTCCACTATCAATTGAATGGGGTACAGTATAAAAGAGAGGTTTTTGTCTCGGCTCCTGACAATGTGATCGTCATCCGCTTGACGGCAGATAAACCGGGTAAACTTACTTTCCGTTTATCGTACGGCAGGGAGCAGGATGCTACTGCGATGCCACAGAGTGAAAAGGAACTGCGCATACAGGGACAGATTGCAGATCTGCCTCATAAAGATGCGAGTGAACCAGGTCTACATATGAAGTTTGCAGGTTTGATGCGAGGCGTAAACAAAGGAGGTAGCCTAGTGGCGACAGCCAATTCATTTTTTGTGAAAGATGCCGATGAGGTGTTGTTCTATTTTACCGCTACGACCGACTATAATTTCTCGATATTAAATTATGATCGTACGATCGATCCATTTTTACGTTGTCAGGAAATCATCGATAAGGTTAAAAATTTACCCTTTGACGAGGCTGAGAAACGTCATGTAAGGGATCATCGTAAATTATTTGACCGTGTGGTTTTTAATATGGGTACCCCCTCTCTGTTGCCCACCAATGAGCGTCTAAAAATGGTGAAAGACGGTCAACTGGATTTGTCTCTGATTAGTCTATATTTTCAATATGGACGCTATCTATTGATGGGATCATCCCGTGCGCCAGGTGTACTTCCTGCTAATTTACAAGGTATCTGGAATCAGGATATGAATGCGCCATGGAGTTCTGATTTTCATACCAATATCAATATCCAGATGAATTATTGGCCAGCAGAGGTGTGTAATCTTTCTGAAACGGTAGTACCTTTTTCAAACTTTATTTCGGCTTTACGTGAACCCGGTCGTGTCACCGCCCGGAAAACATACAATGCTTCGGGATGGACAATGAACCACCTCACGGATTTATTCGGACGTACCGCGATAACGGATGGTGTTGGATGGGGTACTTTTCCTATCGCAGCTTCATGGTTGGTACTACATCAATGGGATCATTATTTGTTTTCAAAGGATAAAGAATACTTGAAGAAAGAGGCTTACCCGTCAATGCAGGAAGCAGCGCAGTTTATGTTGGACTATCTTGTCGAAGATAAAAATGGAAATTTGGTCACAGCTCCTTCGAACTCTCCTGAAAATCAATATCGCATGGCTGATGGAAAGCAGTTTATGTTAACGTATGGTGCCACCATGGATGTACAGATCATCAATGAATTATTTCAAGCATGTGTGGAAGCAGAAACAATTTTAGGTCAAAAATCTGATTTTTCTGATCGCTTGAAAAATGCAATGAAAAAACTACCTCCGGTTAAAATTAGTCCACGCTATAACACGATTCAGGAATGGATAGAGGATTATGAAGAGGTTGAACCGGGGCACCGACATATTTCGCATCTTTTTGGTTTATATCCCGGGAAATCAATTAATGCAAATGACCCTGAAATTTTTGAAGCTGCACGCAGAACGATAGCCCGTCGTCGTTTTTATAATGAGAATGAAGGTAACCGTATGGGAAGCTATACGGGATGGAGTCGAGCTTGGATGATTAATTTTTATGCACGTTTGTTGTATGGCGATGAGGCTGGAAAAAATGTGCAGGAGCTCCTAGCTAAAACAACATTAAATAATCTGTTCAACACGCATCCTCCGTTTCAGATAGACGGTAATTTTGGAGGTACTGCTGGTATAGCCGAAATGCTGATTCAGAGCCATAATCAGGAGATTCATCTTTTACCAGCATTGCCACCGACTTGGGCAACGGGTGAAATGAAAGGATTGCGGGCACGTAACGGACTGGTTGTGGATATGAAGTGGGAAAATGGAGTACTGACTTCAGCTACTTTATATACCATAGAGACTAAAAAGGTAACAGTGCGTTATAAAAATAAAGTAAAAACAATGAAAGTAACTGCGAATAAACCGCTGATTGTTCAATTGTAATTTAAACCGGTTTTACCGATTGTGGAAAACCTTTTGATATATTAACTGATTTGACTTATGATTAGACAAGATGAAACTTTAATGCATTTTAGTGAAAGGGTTAGAGTCGTATCGTAAGAACTGTAGTAATCCTTTTAAGTTGTTTCCGAAAGAAGCTAAAATAGCGTCAGAATAAGTTAATATATAGCTTCTAAACGAAAGTTGATTTGTTGAAATTTATAGGTTAGAAACGAGTTGCATAAATGCGATACGTAGAAAACCAATAATATTGGTCAAGGGATAGAAACATAGTATTATACGATTCTAAACTAACATACCAGATCCAAATTATATCCTCAGTAATTTAATCTTCAAATAGAAGTAGCATAAATTAATAAAGAGGCCATTTAATTTAAAAAATACGATCGAAAGAAACGACTAGCGTTGGAGAGGTATATTAATTTACTTGATTCTGTACGAATGTTTAATTGACCAGGTTAAGATGAAATGGTATATAAAAATAATTTTGAATAAATATGTTATTATTAGGAATAGATCTAGGTACATCTTCGATCAAAGTTTCTGTTATTGATGCAGTTACAAATAAGAAAATTATCTCTTGTCATTTTCCTGAAACGGAAGCAGAAATTATATCCCTACAGGGTGGTTGGGCAGAGCAGGACCCTAATCTGTGGTGGACAAATACACAATTGGCCATTAAAAAAGCAAATGCATCTGGATTATACGACCCTTTGGATATTAAGGCTATCGGTATCGCTTATCAGATGCATGGGCTAGTAGTGGTAGATAAAGAGCAACGCGCCCTACGTAATGCCATTATCTGGTGCGACAGTCGTGCTGTAAATATAGGTCAAAATGCATTTTCTGCACTAGAGGGAAAGGGTTTTTTGAACAGTCATCTCAATTCACCAGGTAATTTTACAGCTTCAAAATTAGCATGGGTGAAAGAACATGAACCAAATGTTTATGAAAAAATAGACAAGTTTATGCTACCTGGAGATTATCTGAGCATGCGCTTAACTGGTGAAATCAATACAAATGTAAGTTCGATATCAGAAGGAATTCTATGGGATTTTGAACAACAGCAAATTTCAGATACGTTACTAACTTTTTACTGTATTGATCGCGAATTGGTGCCTAAAGTACAACCCGTATTTTCTAATTACGGATCGCTTCGTTCGGATGTAGCAAATGAACTGGGATTATCACCGCAAGCAATGGTTTGTTACAAGTCCGGTGATCAACCCAACAATGCATTATCCTTGAATGTTTTTGAACCAGGAGAAGTTGCTGCCACTGCAGGTACCTCTGGCGTTATCTATGCGGTTACTGATCAAAGAGCACATGATCCGCAATCTCGAGTAAATACTTTCGCGCATGTTAATTATGAGTTCGAATCGGAACGATTGGGTGTGCTATTGTGCATCAATGGGACAGGGATACAAAATAGCTGGATCAGTCAGGTCACTGGTAACGGAAATGATTATGAAAGTATGAATGCGAAAGCTTCACGTATACCAATTGGATCTGAAGGGGTAAATATTCTGCCTTTTGGAAATGGTGCCGAGCGGATGTTGAATAACAAAACAATAGGAGCACATATCCAAAATTTAGATTTCCTCAGACATGGCACGGCTCATCTTTGGAGGGCATCACAAGAAGGAATAGCATTTTCCTTCCGCTATGGATTAGATCTGTTAAGGGAAAACGGGATCACACCGCAAGTCATTAAAGCCGGTCATGCCAATATGTTTTTGAGCCCTGTTTTTCAAGAAGCATTTGCAGGGGTAACAAACACACCCGTAGAGCTATATGATAATGATGGTAGTGTTGGAGCTGCTTTAGGGGCCGGTTTGGGTATAGGCATATTTGCGGATCGACAAGAAGCTTTTAAGGGGCTTCGAAAATACAAAATAATCGAACCAGAACATACTTCGCAATATGAAGAAGTATATGTTAAATGGAAACAATTATTAGAAGACAAACTATAAATTAAGATAAGATGAAAATTTTGACAGGAAATCATGTGTTCTTTAAACATGTAGAACAAGTTCAATTTGAGGGTGTAAATTCAGACAATCCGTTGGCTTTCCGCTGGTATGATCCGACACGTGTTGTCGCAGGAAGAACCATGGCAGAGCATTTTAAATTTGCCTGTGCCTATTGGCATTCTTTTAATGGTAATGGGGCAGATCCATTTGGTGGTCAAACGCATTTTTTTCCATGGGATAAGAAAGCAACAATCATGGAGCGTGCAAAAGATAAAATGGATGCTGCTTTTGAATTTATGACGAAAATGCAGTTGCCATATTACTGTTTTCATGATGTTGATTTAGTGGATTATACCGATGATATTCATGAAAATGAACGCCATCTTGATGAGATTGTTGCTTATGCAAAAGAGAAACAGCAACAGAGTGGTGTGAAATTGCTATGGGGAACAGCAAATTTATTCAGTCACCATCGCTACATGAATGGAGCATCTACCAATCCTGATTTTCATGTTTTGTCCCATGCAGGTGCTCAGGTTAAAGCGGCAATTGATGCAACGATTGCATTAGGCGGTGAGAATTATGTATTCTGGGGTGGCCGTGAAGGGTATATGTCCTTGCTTAATACAAATATGAAAAGAGAGAAAGAGCATTTAGCGAAATTTCTACATATGTCAAAAGATTATGCACGTAAAAATGGATTTAAAGGTACGTTTTTCATTGAGCCAAAGCCATGTGAACCAACAAAACACCAATATGACTACGATGCCGCAACAGTGATTGGATTTCTTCGTGAATTTGATCTAATGGATGACTTTAAACTTAATCTTGAAGTAAATCATGCCACATTAGCGGGCCATACATTCCAACATGAACTACAAGTTGCTGCTGATGCTGGTTTATTGGGATCAATTGATGCAAACCGTGGTGATTATCAAAATGGATGGGATACGGATCAATTTCCAACCGACTTAACCGAATTGACAGAATCACTGATGATTATTCTTGAAGCAGGAGGATTACAAGGTGGAGGTGTCAATTTTGATGCTAAAGTGAGACGTAATTCTACAGATCCTTTGGATTTATTCTATGCACATATCGGTGGTATGGACAATTTTGCACGCGCATTGGTTACTGCAGATAATTTACTTCAAAATTCCCCTTATAGAGAATTGAGAAAAGAGCGTTATAGCAGTTTTGATACAGGTGCTGGAGCAGATTTTGAGCAAGGTAAACTGTCTCTTGAAGATCTTCGTGCTTATGCTATCAATGAGGGAGAACCTAAGTTGATCAGTGGTCAACAGGAGTTTATGGAGAATTTGATCAACCGTTATATATAGCACATTATTCATTTATTATAAACCTACTTCTAATTATATGAATAATATCTTGGCGACCAAAGATTATTTGGTTTTTTTCATCTACTTTATCATCGTATCGGGGTACGGTATTTGGGTCTATCGGCAAAAGAAGACCAGACTCAATGGTACCGATTCTAAAGATTATTTTTTAGCAGAAGGCTCACTAACTTGGTGGGCCATCGGCGCTTCTTTGATTGCATCTAACATCTCTGCCGAACAGTTTATCGGTATGAGCGGCTCGGGCTTTAAGATGGGGCTTGCTATTGCTACTTATGAATGGATGGCAGCTGTGACATTGATTATTGTTGCAGTTTTTTTTATTCCGGTATATCTTAAAAATAAGATATTTACGATGCCTCAATTTCTGCATCAACGCTACAACGGCACGGTTGCCATGATTATGGCTGTATTTTGGTTGATGTTGTACGTAGTAGTCAATCTAACCTCAATTTTGTATTTGGGAGCACTCGCAGTTAGTAGCATTTCGGGTTTCGATTTGGAGGTCTGTATGTATGCTATCGCTTGCTTTGCTGTTATTATTACATTAGGAGGCATGCGGGTTATTGGGTTTACAGATGTTATTCAGGTTTTCTTCTTGATTCTAGGAGGTCTGGCAACCACGTATTTGGCGCTGAAATTAGTGGCAGAAAATTACGGTGGAGAAGGGGTGCTAGAAGGATATCAGATTATGGCTACTAAGGCCACGGATCATTTTCATATGATCCTACATCAGGATAACGAGAATTATTTGGATTTACCAGGGCTTACGGTCTTGATTGGTGGTATGTGGATTGTAAACCTCAATTATTGGGGCTGTAATCAATATATCACGCAACGAGCTTTAGGTGCAGATCTTAAAACTGCTAGAAACGGAATTTTGTTTGCAGCATTCCTCAAGCTTTTGATGCCGATTATTGTTGTTTTACCGGGAATAGCTGCGTATGTGTTATGGAAGGATGGGTTATTTCAACCTGAAATGCTTCAGAATGGTGAAGTAAATCCAGATCGTGCATATCCAGTATTATTAAATTTACTTCCTTCGGGTTTAAAAGGTCTATCATTTGCCGCTTTGACTGCAGCAGTAGTTGCTTCATTAGCTGGTAAATCGAATAGTATTGCAACTATCTTTTCATTGGACATTTACCAGAAGGTATTCAATAAAAAAGCAAGCGAAAAGCAATTGGTCAATGTCGGTAAAATAACCATTATATTTTCGATGGTACTTGCGGTGATCATAGCACCTCATTTAGGGATAGATAGTAAAGGTGGTTTTCAATATATTCAAGAATATACCGGATTTGTTTCACCAGGTATTTTTGCGATGTTCATTTTGGGATTCTTCTGGAAGAAAACAACTTCAAATGCAGCTTTATTTGCAACAATAGGCGGGTTTATTTTATCTGTTCTGTTTAAATTTTTACCGCATATTGCAGATCTGTCGTTTTTAAGTTCGACTGGTTTTTCTGTTTTAAATAAAGCGTCAGGACTGTACGAAATTCCATTTTTAGACCGCATGGGTTTTGTATTTGTCATCTGTATTATGGGTATGTTGATCATTAGTTTAATCGATCAGCGAAATGGTGTTGTATCAAAAGGATTGGAAGTGGACCGAACAATGTTCAAGCCACATACAGGTTTCGTCATTGGTGCATTGTTGATCATTCTGTTAACGACTGCGCTATATATGATTTATTGGTAGAGTTAACTATAAATATTAAAAATAAAACAAAAAAATAGGTCTGCTACAGTTAGCGGACCTATTTTATATATCATTTCTTACTAATGTGAGTTTATTATATCATCCAACGGAATAAGCTTGCGCCCCAAGAGAAACCAGCCCCAAAAGCTGTTAACATAACAAGATCTCCAGTCTTCATCTGTTTTACATTTTCCCAGATACATAATGGAATTGTCGCTGCGATTGTATTCCCAAGGTACTCAATATTACTTAAGGTACGGCCTTCAGGAATATTTAATGAGCGACCTACAGCATCGATAATACGTTGGTTTGCTTGATGTGGTACCACCCAGTTGATATCCTCAACGGTTAAGTTGTTGCGCTGCATGACCTGCGTGCAGGCATCACTCATTGATTGTACCGCTTGTTTAAATACGGTTTTACCGTCTTGACGTAAGTATCTTTTTTGTGTATCATTATCCGATAAGCTTATTGGATATTGAGTTCCACCTGCTTCAATATTTAGGAAAGCGCGACCATCTCCGTTACTTCTCAAGTATGCGTCCATAACACCTCCTTCTGTCGAAGGTTGCAATAATACAACTCCAGCACCATCTCCGAATAGGATGTTGGTTGAACGGTCATGAATATCGACATAAGTGCTGATATTATCGGCTCCTACGATAAGTACATTTTTGTATCGTCCTGTCTCAACAAGTGAAGCACCCATATCCAACGCATATAGAAAACCAGAACAAGCAGCGTTTATATCAAAAGCCCAAACATTTGTAAGACCTAGTTTTTCAGCGATGATGTTCGCAGTCGCAGGCATGGGCATGTCAGGAGTTGAAGTTGCTACTAAAATTGCATCTACTTCAGCTAAATCTTTACCATACTTTGCTACGAGATCCTGAATCGCACGAACGGCCATGTCAGAAGTCGCTAATTCTTCTTCTAAGATGCGGCGTTCTTTGATACCAGTTCTTTTGATGATCCACTCATCATTCGTATCACATAATTTTTCTAAGTCAGAATTTGTTCGTTTATTTTGAGGGATATAACCTCCGATTGCGGTAATTGCAGCGTAAAGTTTATTCGGGAGAGTTGTATTCATATATTATGGTTATCATATTCAAGTATGATCCGCCTTTTGGTATTTAGTTTAATTTTATTATCTCTAATGAGTATTTTTATTTATTCTGCCTTTTTCTCTTTTCTAAAAAGAGTTGTAAAGGAGGTGTAAAAATAGGATAATTTCTACAACAGTATGAAAAATATTAAGATTGTGACAAAATGATTACGATGAATCACTTTTTTTGAACCGTTTTGCAAAACGGTCTAGTTATGATACCGTTTTAGTTTTATTGTTTAGAATATAATTTTGATAAAGTTGCTGTTGACAAAATATGTGAAATTATTGTAATGCAATTAAAACACGGTAAAAAACAGTCTGTTATTTAGATTTTTAGCCCTTCTTTTATTATTTAACCATAACCTGCCGGAAAAAAAACGAAAATAATAAATTTCCAGAAATATTTCATAGATCCCTGTTGAATTAACGAATGGTTTTATTAATTTGTTGTTCGGGAGCTCATTTTTATAGAGGCAAAGCTTACCCAATTGAATTTCTGTTATTAAAATATATATGCAATGATTCCATTTTCTATTCAAGCACCACTCGAAAATAGTAAGATCAGACTAGTTCCGCTACAGGATAATGACTTTGAAAGGCTTTTCGCTGTCGCTAATGATCCTAAAGTATGGGAGCAACACCCTAATAAAGATCGGTATAAAAGACCTGTGTTTGAAAATTTCTTTGAAGGTGCGGTAATCAGTAAAGGTGCCTACCTAATCCAGGATAAACTGTCCGATGAAATTTTAGGAAGTACACGTTTTTACAATTATAGTTCCGATGATAACAGTATTTTCATCGGTTACACTTTTTATGGTCCAAAGACATGGGGCACGGGTGTAAATCCTCAAGTAAAAAAAATGATGCTCGACTATATATTTGATCATGTGGATACTGTATATTTTCATGTTGGGAATAATAATGAAAGATCAAAAAAAGCAATGGAGAGATTAGGGGCACAAAAAATAGCTTTGGAAGAAGTGGCTTATCATGGTGAACCCAACCGTATTAACGTTCTGTATGCAATTAGAAAAGATGACTATTACAAAGTATGATGGGATCTAATATGAGCTTTTTGCATTTTAAAATATAGCATGCTGCACACGGGCAAGCGCATATGTTTAGGAGATATTAGAATCATTAATTTTTGCGAAAATTTGAGTTAACTCGGACTTTTAGTTAGATGATTTCAACTTAGTGCAAAGAAGATTGTAAAAAGAACAAGATTTTACTGCTAATCTTGTCATTTTTGCTTGTGTAAATAGATTTTTCTACACCTAACTCTTTCATATGCTATCGTTTATCTTCAAGAAAATAAGTTAAATTTGTTTATAGCTCAATTATAAATGGAAACTTACGGCAACCCAGTATTAAATCGCTTACCCCAACATCTGAAACGTTTTATTGTACCGCAACAATATGATCGTTATACGGCAATTGATCAGGCTGTGTGGCGCTATGTCATGCGTCAGAACTATGCATATCTTCGTAATATTGCATATTATCCCTATATTCCAGGGCTTCATAAAGCAGGATTAACGATTGAGGAAATCCCAAATCTGCAAACGATGAACGACAGTCTTAAACATATGGGTTGGGGAGCGGCTACAGTGGACGGTTTTATTCCTCCTGCAGCTTTTATGGAGTTTCAAGCTTATCGGGTACTCGTGGTAGCAGCAGATATACGTCAGATTGAACATATTGAATATACTCCTGCACCAGATATTATTCATGAATCATCTGGACATGCTCCGATCATTGGAGAGCCTGAGTATGCGGCATATTTGCAATATTTTGGGGAGATTGGTACAAAGGCAATGTTTTCAGAGAAAGATTTTGAACTGTACGAGGCAATTCGAAACCTTTCTATCCTTAAAGAAAGTAGTAGTGCAACCGAAGAGCAGCTGTCAAGTGCAGAAGCAAAGCTTATTGCTATACAAGAAAATATGGGTGAACCTTCCGAAATGGCATTATTGAGTAGATTGCATTGGTGGACGGTTGAGTATGGACTAATCGGAACAGTAGATGATCCCAAAATTTATGGTGCAGGGCTTTTGTCATCAATTGGAGAAAGTGCGTCCTGTATGCGTAAAGAAGTCCCCAAATTACCTTATTCCTTAAACGCATTAGCGTATTCATACGATATTACGAAGCCACAACCTCAATTGTTTGTTACGGAAGATTTTAATCAGTTGCGAGAGGTTTTAGATCAATTTGCCAATACCATGTCATTTCGGGTAGGGGGAAAAGTTGGTTTGGAAAAGGCTATTGCTTGTAAGAACCTATGTACGATTGTGTATAGCTCCGGATTGCAGGTCTCCGGACTTTTTCAGACAGGTATTGCTGGGAGTGAAATAGAATATATCAAGACTGTTGGTCCAACGGCATTAGCTTATGCAGATAGACAGCTTTCTGGTCATGGAAAGACGTATCACGCTGATGGATTTGGGTCTCCTGTTGGGTATCTGTTAGGAGCAGTCAAAGCACTGGAAGATTTTGATGCTGCTGATCTAAAAGAATATGGCATTGAAATAGGGCAGCACACCACACTTATCTTTACTTCTGGAATTGAGGTAAGAGGAGTTGTTCAGTCTATAGAACAGCGGGATAAAAAAAATCAATTGATTACCTTTTCCCCATGTCAGGTTGTCGATAGTAGATCCTGTCAGATTCTATTTGATCCAGAATGGGGAACTTATGACATGGCTGTAGGGAAACAGATTGTTTCGGTTTTTTGTGGAGCAGCAGATAAAGAAGCTTATGAGCAAGGAGCCTTTGTGTCAGAAACTAAAACAATCGTGCATCAGCAAAATGAGGTCGAAAAATCAAAAAATAAGCTTTATAAAGTTATTCGTGACCGAAGAACAGGTCAAGAACCGGATGTTTCACTTAGTGAGATTTATCAGAATATAACACATAACTATCCCGAAGATTGGCTTGCTTATATTGAAACACTGGAATTGGCTATTCATGATGGAGATCATTTGTTAGCAACTCAAATTGAAAATCGATTGCTGGAAATTATTCAAGATCATCAACATTGGAGTAAATTGATTTTGGATGGCATTAACTTAGCTAAAAACGACCAAATAGCATTGCTTTTAGGACCTAAGTAATGCATTTCTACGATTAGAACGAAATTTAAAAATGTATCCAGGGATACTAATAAATCTTTCCAGGACTGCTAAGTAATAAAGAACTGCCATGAGCTATTGGTTTGATATCTCATGGCAGTAGGTATTTTGAACCGTATTTTAATATTAGACTCTTAATAAAAGAATTTGCCAAGCTGAAATCAATTCACCTTGGTCTAACAGTTTTGCGGCATGCATCTGGAGCAACTTACGTCTTAGGGCAAGATCTTCGTGAGATTGTTCCCAGATTGCTATAATTTCAGGATTTACTAATAAAGTCTTCTCGTCATTCAATACAGGTAATTGCTCTACATTTGCTAATCGACCTAACTGATTTCCCGTAAGAATATCCGAAAAACGGATATGTTCAGGAAGTGCGTCAACTCCGATTCCTAAATTGCGGAGTGGCTTTGGAACTTCGAAGAGTGATTCTTTTGTTACGCGACTGTACCAATTCCCACCTAAACGGGCAACGAGATCAAGTGATTCCTGTGAGACTTCATTTTTATCGTTTAGTAAGTTTTCATGAATATGCATCCGGACTATTTCTGCAATGACGAGATTTCCTGCTCCCGGACCATCACCGAGATTGATAATTTCATGAACTTTACATTCCAATTGAACTGGTGATTCTGCCACACGTGGAGGGTTGATCAGATCTGAAGCAATAGCTGTAAAACCTGATTTATCAAATTCATTAATTCCCTTTCCATATTCGGTGCTTGCGAGAGACTGTTGCTGCACCATGGAATAATTCACAATATTAATAACAACCTCTGGTACTTCTAGCATGTTGTCCAAGGTATGTTTAGTAGAACCGTCGCGCATTCGCCGCAATGGTGAAAAAACACAGATAGGGGGTTGCTGAGACATAAAATTAAAGTAGCTAAAAGGGCTCAGGTTGACATTTCCTGCCGCATCAATTGTACTTGCAAAACAGATAGGACGCGGAGCTACCGCATATTTGATAAGATTATCAAATATTGCTTGTTGTTCAACTGGATCTATTACTGTTGTTTTTTCTGTAGTCATATGTTGAGTAGCTTATTTAATTTAGTGTTCTTAATTATTTGCGGCGATAATATAATTTTGTAATCGACCTAAACCGGTAATTTCCATTACGATTTGATCGCCGATCTGTAACCATTGTTCTTTATGAGATGGATCATGCAGCTTCGCAGTCCCATTAAGCTCCAGAAAACAACCAGTACCAACAGTACCTGAGCCGATGACATCTCCTGGAAATACTTCAACACCAT
Source organism: Sphingobacterium kitahiroshimense (assembly GCF_025961315.1). Classification (NCBI taxonomy): domain Bacteria; kingdom Pseudomonadati; phylum Bacteroidota; class Sphingobacteriia; order Sphingobacteriales; family Sphingobacteriaceae; genus Sphingobacterium; species Sphingobacterium kitahiroshimense. The sequence goes on from NZ_JAOQNK010000001.1 coordinate 5,013,681, forward strand.
AGGATACACGTTCTATGATTTCAGCAAACGTCCAGTTCATATCGCGCAGGTTTCCTTTGGATACTAATTTTCCATTAACTGAGCAGGTCATTTCAAGATCATAGCAGACGCCAATATGGCCCATGGGCGGATCAACACGATATTTTTCCAATTCATCTGCTGTAACTAGACAGGGGCCTATCACCGTCGCAAAATCTTTTCCTTTAGCAGGCCCCAAGTTAAGTTTCATTTCTTCCATCTGTAATGTTCGGGCACTGATATCATTCATGATCATGAAGCCACCAATATAAGAGTCCGCTTCTGATGCAGGTATATTTTTACCCTGTTTATCAATAACAATAGCAACTTCCAATTCAAAATCAAGTTTGTCTAAATGTTTGGGCATGCAGGAAACAGCGCCTGGACCGTAGATAGCACGGTGGTTTGAAAAATAGAAGACAGGAAATTGATCAAATTCAGGAATCATCTCTAAACCACGGTTTCTACGGGAGGTTGCTACATGCTGACGAAATGCATAAGCATCGCGTAAAGAACCTGGACGGGGTATGGGAGCTTCTAATATTGTGTTAGCAAGTGTATGGTGTGTTTCTTCATTTTTTGAACTAAAAAGCTTTTGATAGGCATCCTTCATGGCGGCTTTGATACTTAAAGCTGCATGGAGATATTTATCCATAGAATCTGGAAATTTAGAATCAACATTCCCACAAGGATATATAGATGTACCAATTAAAAAAGCAAGGTGTTCACTATCTTCCAGAATACAGGTAACAAGTTTCATAATGTCATGAATATAGTATTGAAATCGGTTTTCTCTTTTATTTATATGTACGTTTTCAACGTTAAAAAAGAATTTTTGTACACCGTGTTTGATGTAATTTGGTTAAATATAGGAAGTTCGGGGTTAACTTTCTTTGTTTTTTATGAATTATTAAAAATTAAAATATTATATTTGATATAAACAAAAATCCAATTATGAACACCAGCAGACTCACATATGTAAGAGTCATTTTCGGAATGAGTGCTTTCTTGAAGGCCTTGATCGCTGCTGTGGTGTTTGCGCAGTATTAAATTTTTCCTCTTTTCTTATTTATCTGTGCTTGTGTCATTCGTTTGATCCATGCTTCACTATATATATCATTTCACTTTTTAAAACTTATTTACTTATGCCAATTTATCATCAATTGGGGAAAGTTCCTTCTAAAAGGCATACCGTATTTCGGAAACCTAATGGTGCTTTGTATTCCGAAGAACTGGTTTCTACACACGGATTCTCAAGCACATATTCGTTGGTTTATCACTGTCATCCGCCAACATTAGTTAAACAGATTGGAGAACCCTATGATGTGTCTCCTAAAATAGCACGGCGAAAGCATTTGAAACACACGAGTCTAAAAGGATTTGCTATAAAGTCGAAAGACGATTATCTGGAAAGTCGGGTACCGGTTCTGGTCAATGATGATTTGCATATATCGTTAGCAGCTCCTAGACAATCTATGACGGATTATTTTTATAAAAATAGTCAAGCGGATGAAATTATTTTTATTCATCAGGGATCAGGTGTCGTTAAAACAGGTTATGGTCAGATTCCATTTTCATATGGTGACTATATTGTTATTCCTCGCGGTGTGATTTATCAGATTCATTTTGATCAATCTGAGAATCGATTATTTATTATTGAATCCTTTTCGCCGATCCGTACGCCAAAGCGTTATCGAAATGAATTTGGTCAATTGATGGAACATGCGCCATTTTATGAACGCGATATTAGAAAACCGTCACAATTAGAGACTAATGATTCATTAGGTGACTTTGAAGTGAAAATTAAAAAACAGGGATTAATATATCCGTATATATATGGTAGTCATCCTTTTGATTTCATTGGCTGGGATGGTTATCACTATCCTTGGGCGTTTTCAATCCATGATTTTATGCCTATTACGGGGAAATTGCATCAACCGCCACCGGTACATCAGACCTTTGAAACCGACAGTTTTGTTATTTGCAGTTTCTGTCCACGTCTATATGATTATCATCCGGACTCGATTCCAGCTCCTTATAGCCACAGCAATGTGGATTCCGACGAGGTTCTATATTATGTAGATGGCGATTTTATGAGCCGTAAAAGTGTAGAGCGTGGTCAAATTACGCTACATCCTGGAGGAATTCCTCACGGTCCACATCCTGGAACAGTGGAGAAAAGTATCGGTCAGAAACAGACCGATGAATTAGCGGTTATGATCGACCCTTTTAGACCATTAATGCTGACAGAAGAAGCTTTGGAAATTGAAGATCAAGAATATTTTAAATCCTGGTTGAGTTAATAATAAATTATAAAAGAAATCTAAAATGAAACAGACTTTTGCTGAAAAAATAGCTTTGGCGCAAGATTTTTTGCCCATTAACGGTACTGACTATATTGAATTTTATGTGGGCAATGCGAAGCAGGCCGCACATTTTTACAAGACGGCTTTTGGATTTCAGTCCGAAGCATATGCAGGTCCAGAAACGGGGGTACGGGACCGTGCATCCTATGTTTTAAGACAAGGTAAGATTCGTCTGGTGTTGACTACTGCATTACGATCAGACCACCTCATTTCAGAACATGTTAAAAAGCATGGTGATGGTGTTAAGATTCTTGCCCTCTGGGTAGATGATGCTACAAAAGCTTTTGAAGAAACAACTAAGCGAGGTGCTCAAGTGTATCAGGAGCCACAGGTATTATCTGATGAATATGGAGAGGCAGTTACCTCGGGTATATATACTTACGGAGAAACGGTTCATCTATTTGTAGAACGTAAAAATTATAACGGTGTATTTTTACCAGGTTATCAAGCATGGGAAAGTGATTATCAGCCAGAAGAAGTAGGCTTGCTATATATAGACCATTGTGTTGGAAATGTCGGTTGGAACAAGATGAATGAAACGGTCGAGTGGTATCAGCAGGTTATGGGCTTCGTTAATGTACTTTCTTTTGATGATAAGCAGATCAATACCGAATATTCTGCATTAATGAGCAAAGTGATGAGTAATGGGAATGGATATGTGAAATTTCCGATCAATGAGCCTGCAGAGGGACAAAAGAAATCGCAGATTGAAGAGTATCTGGAATTTTATGAAGGTGAAGGTGTACAGCATGCTGCATTAGCGACGAAAGATATTGTCAAAACAGTAAAAGAGCTGAAAGCGCGAGGTGTTGAATTCTTAGGAGCACCACCAGAAGCGTATTATGATATGTTACCCGATCGTGTCGGTCAAATTGATGAAGAAATAAAAATTATTCAAGACCTCGGAATACTTGTTGATCGTGATGATGAAGGTTATCTCTTACAGATTTTTACTAAGCCAGTAGAAGATCGACCAACTTTGTTTTTTGAAATCATACAACGTAAAGGTGCTCAAAGTTTTGGCGCTGGAAATTTTAAAGCTTTGTTTGAAGCAATAGAACGTGAACAGGCAAAGCGAGGAAATTTATAATCATAGATTAGCGAGAATATGGAAAACATGAAAGATCTGCTGCAGGCGTTTGAGCGTAAAAGACCTGAGATCGTATTTGAATGGAATGATACGGAAACAGAGGCTGAAGGCTGGGTGGTTATCAATTCTTTGCGTGGAGGTGCCGCAGGAGGAGGGACACGCATGAGAAAGGGGTTAGATAAAAATGAAGTTGAATCATTGGCTAAAACCATGGAGGTTAAATTTACAGTTTCTGGACCTCCAATCGGTGGGGCTAAATCTGGAATTAACTTTGATCCTTCAGATCCACGAAAAAAAGGAGTACTGGATAGATGGTTTAAGGTGGTCACTCCGTTACTTAAAAATTACTATGGTACAGGCGGTGATCTGAATGTCGATGAAATTCATGATGTTATTCCTTTGACAGAACAGTATGGCCTTTGGCACCCGCAAGAGGGGGTATTGAATGGACATTTTAATGTGCGTGAAAATGAACGAATTCATCAGATAGGGCAGTTGCGGTACGGTGTTTCTAAAGTTTTGGAAGACCCGCAGTACAGTCCGGATATGAAGCGCAAATACAAAATTGCTGACATGATTACTGGTTATGGTGTGGCAGAAGCTGTTAAACACTTTTACAGATGTTACGATACCGATTGTATTGGTAAAAGTGCAATTATACAGGGATGGGGGAATGTAGCCGCGGCGGCTGCATTTTATTTAAGCAAATTAGGGGTTAAGATTGTAGGCATTATTGACCGGGCAGGAGGTTTAATAAATCCGTTGGGCTTTACAGAAGACGAGATCACTGCACTATTTTTAAATCGTAAAGGAAATGAACTAGCAAGCCCAGATTTGTTATCTTTTGAAGAAGTCAATAGCCAGATCTGGCGTATGGGTGCATCTATTTTTATTCCGGCAGCTGCTTCTCGTTTGGTTTCAAAAGAACAGGTAAGCGAATTAGTCACACACGGATTGGAGTTGATTGCTTCTGGAGCGAATGTTCCCTTTTCAGATCGGGAAATATTTTATGGACCGGTCATGGAATATGCCGATTCTCAAGTCTCTGTCATTCCAGATTTTATAGCAAATTGTGGTATGGCTCGTGTGTTCGCCTATCTGATGCAACCCAATGTAGAAATTTCTGATGATGCGTTATTTTCGGATGTATCTCGTGTTATCGGGCAAGCTATAGATCGGATTAGAGCAATATCAGAATCCAAAATACATCTGTCTTCAAAAGCATATGAAATTGCACTAAAACAATTGGTGTAATCGAGATGTCAACATATAATGGAAAAAGCATTTGCCGTTCAGCAAATGCTTTTTTCTGTAATTGATTTTTGATATCGTTTATTGCCTACCGTCTTTTTGTATATTTTCATTCGAATGATTTATATTAAATTCATTCTCTTTAAGTTCTTCTTCTTTCAGTTCATCCAAAATTTTTTTCAATTGTTTAACATAGGGACCATAAATATATTTTGTCCAAGCCAGAATGGATAAAATAAATGTAAAACTGACAACCAATGTAAGAATGATAAACGATATGATATCGCTGTGAGATTCTGCAGGAAAACTTTCACCTCTTTCTAATTTAATTGTATTTACATATAATGCAATAGCCACAAGTGCTACGGGAAGTAAAAGAAAACCAAAGGCATGGTATCGCTCAATATTAATTTTAAGCTCATAGTATATTTCCAATAGACTATCCTTTGTATCGGCTGTATAATCGTTGATCTTATTGTAAAATAAACGGAAAAGGCTGAGATAATAAACTGAGATTATAACCAGCAAAGCATAAGATGTGTAATAAATAATATACAACGATGGATGGATATGCATGACTTGTGGAAAGAATAGTAAAAATAGGATAGCTATAATCTGCATATACCATTCATTTTTCATTTTCCGTTTTAGTTTATCTAAAGGATGCTTAGCCTGCCCGAGCTGTTTTATTTTTGATGGAATACGCACATCATTTGTGCTTTCGGAATTCCATGCCGTTTTTAATTCATCAAGATTCATAATTTGTTTTTTTTATGATTTGTTGTAATTTTTCTTTCGTTCTATTCAATTTTACACGTACATTTCCTTCACTTAAACCGAGCTGTATACCTGTCTCTCGATGCGATAGTCCTTCCATAAAGTAAAAGATCAAAGCTTTTTCCACCGCATTTAGTTCCTGTACCGCCTGGTAAAAAATCTCTAGCTGTCTATCTTTTTCAGGATTGTAATCTTCATTTTCAGGCTCTTTTATATTGTCGTAAGTATACACATCACTTCTTCGTTTTTCTTTTTTAAAATAGGAAATGGCTGTGTTAATAGCCACCCGGTACATCCAGGACGAAAAGGCACTCTCTCCTTTAAAGTTCTGATAGGATCTCCACAATTGTATGATGATTTCCTGTTGCAAATCTTCCCGATCTTCCGAACTGTCCATGTACAATCGAGCGACCTTATGCAAGATGCCTTTGTGAACCTCTACTAGGTTTAAAAATGTTTTTTCGATTAAAGAGTCTGCTTGCATATTATGCTTTTGCAAATGTTTTAATTAGTAATGCCTTATTTCTTTTCATAAACCTACTGCTTAAGGATATGTTCCTTTCTGTTTGTTAGTAAGTACAGGGTCTTGTTGTTTCGTTACACTTTTTTTTGCTAAATTAAATCAAGGCTTCTGGGCTGTTCTAAAAATAGGATTTTATCCGGATGAATTTACAAGTGCACATAGCCTAACTGAATTACGATTGCCATAAATTTCCTACGTCATGTCTTTGTCCTGTTTTACGAATGGATTAATGCTATTGGTAATCCATTAGGTATTTGATTGTTCCGGAAGTTAGCTCATAACTTTTTATATTGCCCTATACATACTGTGTACTTCTAAGTTCACTTCGGTTTTGGAAATCATTTATGCACGGCTTATTTATATACTATAACAATAAAACTATGATATTGATTTTTAATATTTCGTTTAGTAATTTGTTAATTATCCTAAATTAAAATTATGTTAAGCTTTTAATTTATTAGATTAAAAGGTGTTTAATTAAGGGTTAGAGGAGTATTTGAGAATATTCTGAACCTGAGCATAAAGGTTTAAAAATGAAAATGCCTCAGGTTGGGAGCCTTAGGCATTTTCTAACCAATTATTAATCTAAATTATGAATAAAAGTTATTTCAAATTTTACGCCAAAAGATAAACTAATTATTATTAATTGTGTTACATTAACAATGTTACATGATTTGCAGTAATTTTAGTTACTTTCTTTAATCACTTTCTCTAATTGATAAGAGTTTTCGCCTAGTTTTGTAACTTTAATGGATATTCCTGCTTCAAGTTCCAACTCTTGTGCGGCAGCAGTTCCCAGACTGAGCACATGTGAACGATCTCTTCTATAAGAAAAGGAACACTCATATTCATTATCAATAAGAATTCGGATTTTTTTTGTCTTATTTGGGAACAATTGTTTTAGATCCTTCGTGATCCTAATCTGATTTTTAGTAACATCTTCTGCAGTGATCTGATTTCCTTTAGAGGGAAGGATTGCCGTTTCTAAATTTATTGTTGTATTTTTTACTGTTGAAGGTGTTCCATCAGTTGTTTGAGTAGCTTCTGAAGCATTATTGTCTGCATTACCTTGATTAGTTACAGTAATTTCAGCTTTTTCAGTGTGAGCTTGCCCTTTCCCTTGTTTCTGATTATTGGTCGCACTTTTGGATTTCGCAGAACTTGATTTTGTATTTTCTTGTTTTTGATTTCCGGAGATATTTTCTGCTTGATCAGGGGGATTCTGCGTATTCACAGTCTTTCCTTGATGACTAGATACACTTTCTGTTTTGGTGGAATTCGGTGTATTTGCCACTTTATTTTGCCCCGGATTATTTTGCTTTCCTTGATTATGTCCTTTATGTCCTGTTTGCGCGGAACTGGAGTGAGACTGTGTCGTTTTTGATTGATTAGGAGTAGGATGCTCCGCTTTCGGGACGGCAGGAGTAGCCGGTGTGACTTTATTAATGATATTTCTAATGTAGTAATTCTTTATTCTTGATTTTTCAGTATTCCGTTCTTCAATCTCAAAATCTTCTTTATAAGCCTTGAAAAGATGCGATATTTTTTCATATCCATAATTACGGGCATCAAAATCAGGTTTTCTTTTATTAAATAAACTACCAATTTCCCCTAAAAATGCCCATCCGCTTTCATCAGCCGTATCATCTACAGTGTCTTTTAATAGTTCGAGCGTCTCTTCATCCAATGCTGATATTTTATTCCGTTCAATTGGTGATGGCGTCGGACTGGTATTATTGTTTTTCTTTTTTACCGCCTTTTTTGAAACTTCTTTCTCAAGAATTTCCACATAGATAAACTTATCACATGAAGATATGAACGGTTTTGGTGTTTTTCTTTCTCCTATGCCAATGACAAGTTTTCCTGATTCACGTAGCCTAGTTGCTAAACGTGTGAAATCACTGTCACTTGAAACAATGCAAAATCCATCTACCCGATCCGAGTGTAGGATATCCATGGCATCTATGATCAAAGCCGAATCGGTCGAGTTTTTGCCCTGTGTATAACTGTATTGCTGAATAGGTGTTATAGCATGAGTCAAAAGACTGTCTTTCCAGTTTTCAACATAAGGACTAGTCCAGTCTCCATAAATACGCTTGATAGTAGGGATCCCATATCGCTTTACTTCATTCAATATCTCTTCTATCTTTTTATAGGAGATATTATCAGCATCAATTAAGATCGCTATTTTTTTTTCTGTTTCTTCTGGCATCCCTTATTTCTTTAATATGCACGATCTATTATTTTGCAATAAAATTCTAATCATTTATTTCTCTAATGTAATCTGAACGAAGTATAGTTGATAAAAAAAGCAGCGTAATACACTTCGTGGAAAAGTATTTAACGTTATTTTAATAGCTCTTCTCTTGTAAATATAATGGTTTCATTTAATATTTTTCTTAATCCATGTTCCCCTTTTTTCAATTATTGAAGCTATTTCATTGTTAGAGATTAAAACTGTTTATTTATGAAGGTATTATTGACCAGACTTGATCCTGTATAAAGCACTGAAGGCCCGGCATCGTCTTTCTGTCAAAAACTTATTATTTTTGTTAAAATTTCAATCTTATGTTGATTATCGATTCACCTTCTAATAATGCTTATTTTAATATAGCATCGGAAGAATACTTATTATATAAATACCCAAAAGAAGCTATTTTCCTTCTGTATATTAATGCACCTTCAATTATCATAGGCAAATTTCAAAATACATTAGCTGAAATTAACTTGGATTATGTTCAAGCTCAAGGAATAAAGGTCGTTCGAAGGATGTCAGGTGGAGGAGCGGTTTATCATGATCTTGGGAATCTGAATTTTTCTTTTCACATCTTGTTGGGCGAAAATGATTTTATGGATTTCTCGACATTTACTCAGCCCGTCGTATCGTTGTTAAATAGTATGAACATACCTGCAAAATTGGAGGGGAGAAATGATTTGTTGATTGAAGGGAAGAAATTTAGTGGAAATGCCAAACTTGCAAAAAATGGAAAAATGATCCAACATGGTACGTTATTGATTAGTTCACAGATGGAGGTACTGGGCGATGCGCTAAAAGTTAATCCTTTGAAGTTTATAGATAAAGCTGTCAAGTCCAATCGTGCACGTGTAATTAATCTGAATGAGTACTTACCACAAGATATGACAGTCTCAGCTTTCAAGCAATTGTTGATTGAGGAGATGAGAAAGAATAATCCTGAAGCTAAGATTTATAAACTAACGGATGAAGATATTCTGGGGATCGAAAAATTGGTAGCAGAAAAGTACAGTACCTGGGAATGGAATTTTGGCTTTTCTCCTAATTACAATTTTAAGAAAGCCATAAAGATACCTGCTGGATTTATTGAAATACATTTAGATGTCCATAAAGGGTATATTGAAAAGGCGAAGATATTTGGAGATTTTTTTGCATCAAAACCAATTGAGGAGCTGGAGAATATATTGATCGGACAAAAACATGAGGCTGTCCACCTTGCACAATTACTGGAAAAGCATGATGTAACGGCTTACTTCGGTAAAGTTAATATTGCAGAATTAATGGAATTGTTCAAATAACTGTGGGTTATTTCAGTAGTACTCTTCGCTCGTTATTGAATTTTTAAGCCAATTTGAAGAGTGCTCATAATTTTTAAGTCTTAACTTTACCCTTTTTCTTATTTGAAGTCAGCAAGAAGATCTCGCATCTTTGATAATTATGCTTCATTTTAACAAGTCCCTGACAAATGGACTTGCCGTCTTTAATCTTTATGGTTATGTTTGTCGTTTTGGGCATTGAAATTTGAAAACGGAAGTTTCAAATTTCAATGCCCATTGATTTAATATTAAAAAACGTCATGATTGCCGAAATAGAAGACAAAGAAATTAAACAGATTTATCAAACATCAATCATTCAGCAAACGGCCTATTGGTCTGAAGTAAAAAGGTTACAGGGTGTAACTTCAAAAGCATTTAATTTTAAAACTAAGATAGCAGATCTTTATGTCGATTCCGAAGACAGTGCCTATTTTATAGGAGATCTATTGATTTTGATTCAGGCTATCGATCAGGAGCACAGTATTGCCTACGTTCCCTATGGACCAGAGATCGAACCATCAGTTGAAAATCAAGGCTATTTCTTGGAGCAATTGTCCGAGAGTTTAAGATCTTGTTTACCTAAAAACTGCATTATGATTCGTTATGATTTATCTTGGGAATCACATTGGGCAAAAGACGATGACTGCTATGATATCAATGGCAACTGGTTAGGAGTTCCGGATAAAAAAATTCAGGAAATCCGTTTTAATTTTAATACCAATAATTGGAACTTAAGAAAAGCCAATACCGATATTTTACCTTCAAATACCATTTTTATGGATTTGAGAAAAGATGAAGATAGCTTATTAGGTGCAATGAAGGCTAAAACGCGTTATAATGTCCATTTAGCAAAGCGAAAAGGAGTCAACATTCGCTCTCTTGGTATGGATAGTTTAGCGATTTGGTATGACCTGTATAAACAGACTGCAGTGCGGAATAATTTCTTTTTACATGATATCAGCTATTTTAGAATTGTACTTTCTGCTCGTGCTAATGATACCCTTTCACCGGCAGAAGTTCATTTATTAGTTGCTGAGGTCGAAGGCAAACCGTTAGCAGCCATGTTTTTAGTCGTGTCAGCAAACAGGGGGACATATCTTTACGGAGCATCAGCCACAGAAAATAGAAATTATATGGCAACCTATGCATTGCAATGGCGTGCTATGCAAATCGCAAAAGAAAAAGGCTGTACTGAATATGATTTTTTTGGAGTTGCTCCGCAGGCAGATGAGTCACATCCGATGTATGGATTGTACCGATTTAAAACGGGTTTTGGTGGTGAAATCTTTCATCGTATGGGTTGTTGGGATTATCCACTGGATAATGAGAAATATAAATATTATACTTCTATGGAATTCAAGAACCAGAGTTACCACTTGAGTTAAATTAAAAAGGGTTGATCATAGCAATGATCAACCCTTTTCGATATTGAAATATGTTCCGATTTCTTGGATGAGTAAATTTTACACTGTTTCCTTTACTGCATCTACATTCCAGCCTGATAGGATACCTCCATAAAAATAAAAAGTGACGTGGAATTTTTTATTACTGATTTTATCAGACACCAAATAACGTTCTGTAACATCATAGGAAGCTACTTTTTTGAAACTTGATAATTTTACCGCAGGAAGGCTGGTTGCAGTTTCTGAACCAGATACCATCTTTTGGATTTTAGCTGTGATCAAATTCATAATACCTTCTTTTTTGAAAGGATCTTTTTCAACCTTATTCGTCCCAACAAGAGGCATTATTCCATTGTTAGCCGCTTTTTTTGCTTTTGCCTGTGCAGTATAATTTTTAAATTTTTCTTTGACTTTAGGATCACGGATGCTGTTTACCGTAAAAATTGCGATTCCCTGTGCACCATGATTTAAAGCTTCGTCCATCTCTGTAAACATAGCATCGCTATTACTAGCCATCAGCCCACAATATAAGCTGGTCATTTTATTTTTATCTCTTGCATTTTCAATTGTACAGTCTCTGACGAAACTAGCATCTTCCGTGTAGAAATTACTATATACCATTGGGAATACCATATCCAGATTCCACTTTCCCCAATCTTGTCTTACCATACGGGATGCCATTTTAGGGGTTGGAAATGGCGATGCTGCCATAATTTTTCCACTGGCATGTACCACGTCTGCGATCATATTAGCCACATCTGTAATCTGATCACAACGGAATTGTCTCCATTTAAGATCACTGGAAGGATCTTTTTGTGTTCTAGGATCATAGCCATATTGATCCTTAAATTTTTGGATTGCGACGGGATGATAACCATAATCCCAGGCCGCATATTCGCGATCTTGAACAATATTATATTTTGGCCAAAGTGTAGTTGGGAGCACAACATCTACATAGCGGTGATAATCGATCGATATACCATCTAAGCCCTCTACAGCACAGTATGATTCAATTTTCTTTTTAATATAGTCTTTGACTTCAGGTAAGACTGGAGATAAAAATTTATAATAACCGACGTATGCTGTTGTATCTGCCAGGCTTTTTCCGTTACGGTTTACACTGAACCATTCCGGATGTTCCTTTAATATCTTCTCGCGATCATGTTCTAGATTCATGGTCCATAACCAAGCCACAACTTTAATCCCATACTTATGTGCTATCGGGATAGCAACTCTGTAATCGTCGGGTGATGGTGCATTGAGCATCACTCCGTCAATACCTAGATATTGCATTTCACGGCATAAGGAATCAAAATTGCTTGTAGGTCTATAATCTAACCAAGTCCAGAACATAGGCTGACCATCCTTTTCGGCCGCTTTGGTTTCAGAAGCGGTAAATAGAAATAGCCCAAAGAAAAAAAGAATGTAAAAACGCATGCGTGACAAATGAAGGTGATTCATAATTTATAGCTTTATTGAAACACGGTTTTGGTTATGTTTCGATTTATACTGTTTAAGCTGCAATATAAATATTTTTCATCAAATTGGACTAAATGGTTATACCTTTTGGTTCGTTTTAACCATTAATTAGACAAAGTGATTTTTATTGTTTGATCTAGCAAAAATTAAGGATAGCGTTAAATTTTCTAAAAGAAAACGTTACATGGTGTACTAAAAAACGCCTGAAGCGGGGAACTCCAGGCGTTTTAACTAACCAATTATTAACCTAAATTATGAATACATACTAAACGCATTTAGTATGCCGATTAATATAATTGATCATGAATTTTAACAGATTTTAACTATTTTCCTCACAATTTGATTATTTGTGTAGTATATTTAAGCAATAAGGTCAGTTGAGAGAACTCGTAATATGATGATGAGGAACATATCAGCTCTCTGTACGCAATGATAAAGTGGCATTATCATTGAAGAAATGTAAAAAATGAAAAGTATACGAATTATTACGATGCCTTTAGGTTTTACCATTTTAGAAATTTCCAATAGTACAAGAGAAATTTTTAACAGCCATATGCCTGCTGTATTTTATAATGTAAATAGCATCAGCATACTCTAATTTTATTATTACGCAATTTCAAGCTGTTCTACATGAGAGAAAAAGTAAATGCCAGTCAAGAGATAAAACAACTTTTTGAGAGATTCGAGGCTCAACTTAGTGATCCAGCCTACATCGATCTGGACTTCTTGGCTGAATTAATAGATCTCTTTAGACCAAAGCGACGATCGTTATATTACCAGGTCGATATTGCGCCATTATTGATTTATTTAGAAGCTTCACCTGACATCAAGTTCAGTTTTTCTTCTTATGTGCGTCGAGTTATAGATCATAAAGATTTTGATCAATTAATTTCAGATACCGGAATTATCAGTTATGCCGATTTTAGGTATGAGATCAAAAAGAGAATAACGGAGAAATATCTTCCTTCACAACCTCCCAAATCAACATTGCAATATGTGTTAAATCAGCTTTTCTATCATTCGCAAGATGCAGATTGGGTTGCGGTCATTCCCAATGATCAGTTGCAAAGACTCTATCAGATATGTGATTTCAATTCATTATACGAGAGCAATGTAAACTTTGAAATCAAGGAGATTCTCTATGGTCTTGAAGTTTTGGTTCAACGTATTACAGGTAGGGCAATGGAAACAGATGTCAACAAGATGGTTCCTGAATTTCAAAATTTTGATAGTCCATTTATTGCCATCATGCGTGAGTTTAGCGAACTTAACGATCGTTTTTTAGCGGGTAACTTGCATTTTATGACCTCCGATGATCTTGCTTATAAACAAATCCTGGTTTTGCATAAGCAATGTGAAAATTATATTGATACTGCCTTTGCAAACTCTCATCGTTTTGGCATCTCGATTAAAGTCAATCAATCTTTATTAAGGATCCGGCAACAATTGGAAAGAATTAAAGCGATTATTTCTTTTTTGGTTATTGATAAAGAGCAGGAAAAGGTTGATAAAAGTATTGCTTTTGCTCAGACGTTGATCGGTTACAACTGCCGTAAGAGTAATGTACGGAAGTTAGTTGGACAGAGCACACAGCTATTAGCCTATGAAATTACACACCATACCGCACAGACGGGAGAACATTATATTACATCAAGCAAGAAAGAATACTGGAATATGTTTCGGTCTGCATGTGGTGGTGGAATCATTGTGGGTATTATGTGTATTCTGAAATTGTTTTTAGGAAAAGTAGAGACAAGTGAGTTCGGACATGCATTACTTTATAGTATAAATTATGCAATCGGGTTTACAGCTATTTATCTCTTTGGCGCAACATTGGCGACAAAACAACCCGCTATGACTGCGTCTGCTTTAGTTGCTGCCATTGAGAATGGTGCATCTGGACAAGATGAAAAGCGACATCGATATTGGAATTTTGCCGTATTTTTTGCAAGACTGTTCCGTTCCCAATTTATTGCATTTGTAGGTAATGTGATTATGGCTTTTCCTGTTAGTCTGGTTTTAATATGGGGTATACAAGAGCTTTTCCATTATAATGCCGCTGCGGGGAAATGGATGACTTTGGTCAATGATCTTAATCCGACAGAAACCCCTATGATTCTGCATGCCTGTATAGCAGGTGTATTTTTATTTTTGTCAGGAATTATTGCGGGTAGTATCTCTAACCGAGATAAACACAATTCAGTTTATTATCGAATCGAGGAACAACCTGTGTTAAAGAAAATATTTGGTAAGGAGAAAACTGCAAAAGTTGCCCGTTTTTACGAAAAGAAATGGGCCGGGATCGTTTCTAATATCTGGTTCGGGGTTTTTATGGGAACAACAGCTTCAGTCGGTATGTTTTTAGGTCTTAATTTAGATATTAGGCATATTACTTTTGCCAGTGGAAATTTAGCTTTAGGATTATTTGGGAATGACATGTCGCTGACTACAGATATGTGGATCTGGGGCATTTTAGGTATAGGACTTATCGGTTTTTTTAATTTTGCTGTTAGTTTTTCGTTATCATTGACGCTCGCATTTCGGTCCCGTAATTTGTCCTTTGGAGAATTGATTAAAATGGCAAAAGCAGTCTGGATTTATTTTAAAATTAGTCCGAGGTCATTTTTCTTTCCACCTCAAGATAAATCGTAATATAGGTCTGCATGTGTAAGCTATTTTAACTGACCTTTTCTGATGGTGACACATAAAAGTTTATACCCTTCATCTGTTCTTAAGAATTCAAGATGATCCTGAACCAAATCCTTTTTGTTCTTATGGGATATAATTATAGACATGGTCGGATATAGCCAATCTTTTGATTCACCACAATTATTAAAATATTTCTGAAATTCTGGAGCATCGAACATAAAAGGATTTAAGCCATCTGCAGAAATGAAATAGTCCGTTTCTGAGCTTGTAGTTTCCATCAAATTATTTTTTATAAGATCAAAATTGCGTTCCATAAACATGATCTTATCTGATGCTTCCCATGCAATGGACGTTTCCCAAGTGACTTGTGAATAAGTTGCCTTTAATAATTTTGACTTTGTTAAATCAACGAGTAAATCTGTCTTTAACCAATTTTCAAATTCTTTCTGAAAATTAATAAAGGAATAATGTAAACCGTCAGTTCCGACAAAAGAAATTCGAGAGGGATCATCTAAAGATTCTTTTGTTTTTTGAAGAGAGAAAAAATTTAGGGTTGGTTGGTATTCAAAATCTGCAATTATAACGTTATTACTGGTATCTAAAAGTACTTCTTCACCACCAACCCAAGTTATTAAGCTGTCTATTCCGACGCGTTTTTTTGTAGCTCCTTTTAAAGCAACCAGAAGACCATTATGAACGCGAGTCAAGCCACTGTAAATCGCGGGAATGACGATATCGCCATTCCGGTTAAAAAGACCTGTTAAAGAGGTTTGCGGATCTCTAAATCGGATAAACCCCTCACTTTCACAATCGGCGCCATTGTCGATGATATGCAAGCTATCGTGACCAATTTTACGGCCTGATTTTGTTAGATAGAATGAATTCCATTGACCATTATTTTTTTCAGTAGCAGCTAGGATGTCATCAAAACGATTTGCTCTTGTGACACCTTCAAATTTTGGTTTGATTTTCATGTGGCCAAGTCCATCTTTAAAACCAATAAGAGTACTGTCTTGATTGTAAAATGCATACCATGGGTCGCTTCGTTGCGCAAACAGATTACAGTATGTAAATACTAAAAACAAGGACAGTGTGAAATATCTCATAGGACTAAAAATAAAAATCTAATAAAAAGGTTCTGATGTAAATTCTGATCCGCTCAGTTTATTGCAAAGCTTGTTCGAGGTCTGCAATTAAATCTTCGATGGACTCCAGCCCAACACTGATGCGGATAAGACCATCCGTAATACCGGTTTTCAGTCTGATTTCCCGAGGTATACCTGCATGGGACATTGAGGCCGGATGCGAGACCAAAGTATCTACGGTGCCGATTGAAACTGCTCGTGTACATATCTGTAGCTTATTGACAAAATCAATTGATTTTTCATATCCACCTTTTAGCTCAATACTCATGACGGATCCCGCATGTCGCATCTGCTTTTTGCTAATTTCAAAATCTGGGTGGCTCGGTAGACCGTTATAATGTACGCTAGCAATCTCCGGATGATTATTCAGAAAATAGGCCACATCCATGGCATTTCGGCAATGCTGTTCCATTCTTAATGGTAACGTTTTTATTCCCTGCAAAACTAAAAATGCATCAAATGGATTACTGTTTACACCCAGTAATTTATGTGTCTGGTGCACGTAAGTCTGCATGGCATTTAGATCACGGCCAATCAGGACACCACCGATTGCACTACCGTGTCCATTTAAAAACTTTGTAGTGGAATGAAAAATAAAATCCACCTGATATTTAAACGGCTGTTGTAAATAAGGCGTTGCAAAAGTGTTGTCTACAGAAACTAGCTTCTGATATTTTTTTGAAATCTGAACAACACGTTCAATATTGATGCATTGCATCGTTGGATTAGCGGGGGACTCAAAATGAACAAGCTTAATTTCGGGATTTGCTTTCAAAAGTGCTTCCAGTTCAGTAACATCTGTCATATCCGAAAAATAGGTTTTGATCCCAAATTTAGGGAGCATTTTCGTGATAAATTCATGAGTGCCACCATAAAGAGAAGGCGTAGCCAATAGTGCATCTCCGGCATTTAAGCAAGAAATAAATAAGGTAGACATCGCCGCCTGTCCACTTGAGGTTAACAGTGCCCTGGCGCGCATTGGCGTTCCGTCTTCATTTAAGATCTTCCAGGTTTCAAGATCGGCTATAGCTTGAGCTGTGGCATCAGTAGTTGGATTTCCAAACCGGGAGTAAATATAACCAGAATCTTCACCGGAGAATCTTCGCATACCCTGTTCGGCATTGTCAAAAGTAAAAGTGGAACTGGCATATATGGGTGCTAAATGAGAATGGTGACCATCAGTATGCAATTGATGTATGGCAAGTGTTCCAAAATCGATGCTTTTGTTATTCATTGGGTGTAGGTTTTAGGTTTATGATGATTTTATTATTAAAATTACTTTCGGGAATTGTAGCAAAATATCAGATATTCCTGCAATACAAGCGCATGCGTGTGCTCTTTATCCTTAGCAGCATAAAGTAATGTTATGATGGGATGCTCATCCCATTTATCCAGATAAGAAATTAACTGTTCATTGTTTAGGAGTTCGTTTTTGTACTGGATTTTAAAGGTGTCCCATCGTTCCGGAACATGAGCATAGGCGAGCCGGGTTGCGATAGAAGGTGCAATCTCAGTAGCCCATTCGTCAATATGAGCTTTTTCTTTAGTAAGACCTCTTGGCCATAGTCTATCCACCAAAACTCGATAACCGTCATGACTATCGGTTTCTTCATAGATACGTTTAATACTTATATCTGGTCGCATAGTTTAAATTTAGTGATAAATCCTGATAGCAAATCTATTTATGCATAATTAATATAAGTACAAACCGCTTATTTATTTCATTGGTAAAGGAATCAATATGGAAAAGGACATCGACTATTAATAGATTGTAGTCGATGTCACACTTTATGAAGCATGTTAAACAGTAATTTGTATACCTATTTCAGTAATTGTGGTAAGTCGCAAACGATTATACATGCGATATTTGTTTTAGACCAAATATCATGACATGATCGTATTGAAATTTGCCTTGAACACGGTGGTAAAATGATATAAAATGATGTGAAGGAGCAGAAGTAGAAAATGACATGTAATTAGTTGTTGTTACTTTGGTCAATTTATGTTTAGTTAGCTCCGAAACCCCATTTCGGAGCTTTTTATTTCCATCTTTATTGATAGGAAATCTGATTCGTTTTTAGCGAGAATGGATGAAGCTTGTTGGAAATTGAGTGCAGTATCAGTTTAAAAAAGAGATAGTTGAATGCCTGGTTTATTTGGGTCGGGTTTCTGGGCTTTTCCCATGACAGTTCTACCTTCATATTTCCATGAATCTCGTCGTTCCTGCTCAATGATTTCTTGAATATCAAACTGAGGGTTGAAATTCGCCTCAGCCTGAAGAACAATCTGATGCAGTTTATTAATCGTACGTAATTTATCAGACTGTCCCAATTTTGATTTTTCTATTCCTTTTCTTAAAACAGCAATGCTATTGTCATATATTGTTATTGGCACGGGAAAAGGGTGGCCATCTTTACCACCATGTGCAAATGAAAAACGGGCCGGGTCTTGAAAACGGGCCGGACCACCGTGTATAACCTCACTGACCAAAGCTAGGGACTGCATGGTGCGGGGGCCTACACCTTTTAAAAGCAACAGTTCTTCAAAATTGTCGGTCTGTAGTTCACGAGTTACATATAATAAGGCGCCAAGCCTTTTAAGATCAACATCAGAAGATTGGATATCGTGTCTTTTAGGCATGATCAAATGTGCAAATTCTTGTATTGTTTTTGCAGGATCTGTTTTTGCAATGGCGAGAATTCCCTGTCTATTGGAAGAAGCGCCCGAAGCTGTCAGGTTTAATATTCGCCCCTGTGATATACCGTTAATACCGGTATGCGGTTCATCGATGAAAGATTTTAATTGTTCCGAATGCCAATGGTAACGCCTAGCAGTCCCATCATGATCATGCATTCCCTGTTGGACAACTGTCCAATTTCCCTTATCGGACACAATGAAATTGTGCAGGTACAATTGGTATCCATCTTGTATTGCGGTGTTGTCCACTTTTGCAGTCAATTTGCTCGCACGCACTAATTCCTCTCCTGCAAGACCAGCATGATCGGCTACCCGCAATAGCTCCATTGGGGTTTCTTTGGATAACTTACCTTTTCCGCCACAAATGTATAGACCTAAAGATGTGGAATTTGGATTGATGGCTCGTTTTAAAGCACCCATTACCGATGTGGTGATGCCGGAAGAATGCCAGTCCATACCGAGTACAGCGCCAAAACTTTGAAACCAAAATGGATCGGACAAACGACGAAGTACTTCATCTTTACCATATTCCGTTAAAATTGTCTCTACTATAGAAAGTCCCAAAGCCGACATACGTTCATAAAGCCAAGCAGGCACTTTTCCATAGTGAAGAGGTAAATCGGCTGTCCCGGAACGTTTCATGTTGTTTTTTGCTAATATTATTAGTGTAAATGTAGTAAATAAAAATTACAGTTCATTTTTTTATATCTTGATTTACCAGGTAAAATGGCTATAGCAACAGTTGTTTATTCGTCTTCATTGTATATATTCG